>JAXLYP010000035.1:0-88477 GCA_046351395.1 Polyangiaceae bacterium | reverse complement strand
GGTCACGTGATACGCGGCGTCGATCACCTGCCGGTCCACGCCCGCGCTCGCGGCCGCGGCGTCCAGCATGTCGCGCACGTTCTGCTGGCTCCCGCGCACCTCCGCGACCGACGAGGCGATCCCGAGGCCGGAGTCGAACTTCGACAGCCAGTCGAACCGCTCCGCCGCGCCGAGCGCGAAGAGCCCGCCCTCCTCGTTCGGGCCGATGAGGAGGCGCTTCTTCGGCAGGAGCCACATCATCCCGTCGAAGAGCGGGCCGAACGGCATCACCGGGTTGTCGGCGGCGAGGAGCACCGCGGCCTCCGCGCCGAGCGTGAACAGGTCGGTGAACGCCGACAGGATCTTCTCCATGGGCGTGATGCCCTTCTGAGGCAGCTCCCGCCAGGTCGCCGGGAGCTTCGCGTCCGTCGCGCGCGAGTCCGGCGCGCGGAAGACGACGCGGTGGCGCACGGGGAACGTGGAGAGGACGCCGAGGGTGTCGAGGAACATCGCCTGAGCGAGGTCCTCCGCGGCGGTCCCGAGGAACGAGAGCCGCTCCGCGACGCCGGCGCGCGGAAAGGCGCCGATCGCGAGGGCGAAGGGTCGCACGGTCGGGTGTGCTCGAAGGTTCACGCGTCCTCCCCAGCTCTTCCGATGGGACGCCGACGGCGCCCGATGGAAGCTGCGACTCCCCGTCTACCGGGCTCTGATTCCCACGGCAAGCTCGGCCTTCGCGCACTCGTGGGGACGTGATACTTCCTCCGGCGCTCATGACCGCGCAGCCCAACTTGCCCCCGATCAACGATCGCCTCCGCACCTTGGCTGGCACGCTCGAGCGCCAGTTCCTCGGGAAGGACGAGATCATCCGCCTCCTGATGATCGCGGTGGTGGCCGGGGAGCACTGCGTGCTCCTCGGACCGCCCGGGACCGCGAAGAGCGCCTTGATCCGCTCCCTCGCGGAGCTGATGCAGGCGCGCTACTTCGAGTACCTGCTCACGCGGTTCACCGAGCCGAACGAGATCTTCGGCCCGGTGGACATCGCCGCGTTCCGCGAGGGGCAATACCGGCGCAACACCGCGGGCATGCTCCCCGAGGCGGAGATCGTGTTCCTCGACGAGGTGTTCAAGTCGAACAGCGCGATCCTGAACGCGCTCCTCACGCTCCTCAACGAGCGCAAGTACACGAGCGGCGCGCAGATCCTGAAATGCCCGCTCATCAGCGTGTTCGCGGCCTCGAACGAGGTCCCGGGGGACGAGACGCTCACCGCGATCTTCGATCGCTTCCTCCTCCGGGTGCGGTCGGACAATCTCGACGCCTACCACTTCAGCGACCTCCTCCAGCGCGGTATCCAGTTCGAGGTCCGCCAGATGATGGGCCAGCGCTCGCAGCCCGTGCTCGCCGCGCGCGAGCTCACGGACATGGCGCGCACGTTCGGCCAGCGCATGAACTTCACGGACGCGTTCCTCTCGTCGTACAAGGGACTCGTCTTCCAGATCCGCGCGGAGGGGATCAGCCTCTCGGACCGCCGCGTCGTGAAGATGCTCAAGCTCTTCGCGGCGAGCGCGTTCATCGACGGCCGGCCGAACGCGGACGCGAGCGACTTCTTCGTGCTGAAGCACATCTGGAACAACGAGGACCAAGCGGACATCCTCGAGGGTGTGGTGCAGCCGGTCCTCGAAGCGTTCTACCGGGAGCACCCGGATCGTCGGCGCGTGGGGGCGATGGGCATCGGCGTCGAGGCGCTCGCGGGAGAGATCGACCGCATCCGTCAGATCCTGACGGGCGGCTCGGCCCTCGGGGACGTGCAGCTCTTCAGCCAGCTCAAGGCGCTCGGGGAGATCAAGTCCGCGCTCGCGACGCTCTCGGATCCGAAGGCGCGCGAGCTCGAGGGGCGGGTCAACCAGCTCCTCGAGGCCTCGTTCCGGTCCGGCCGGTTCGCTCAGATCTAGCGGCGGCGGGGCGCCGCCCGGAGCCCGAGCGCCCGCGAGGGGTCTCGGGCGCCGGATCGAGCGTGTTCTTCGCGACGCGCTCGTTCCGGCGTCGCGGCGGTCCCGCGAGATCCGTCGGCCCTCGGACCTTGCGCGGCACGCCGTACGTCTCGCGGAGTTTGAGGAGCTCGTCCCGCGTGAGCGCGCGCTTCTCCCCGGGCCGGAGGTTCTCCGCGGTGATCCCCGCGAAGGAGACGCGCGCGAGGCGCATCACCCGGTGCCCCGTCGCCTCGCCCATGCGGCGGACCTGCTGGTTGCGGCCTTCGCGGAGGGTCACCTCGAACCAGGTCTTGTCGGCCTCGTAGCGGATGAGCTTCACGTCCGCGGGGAGGGTCTTGCCGTCCTCGAGCATCACGCCCTTCTTCCAGGCGAGGAACGTGTCGTCCGTCATCACGCCCTGGACCTTGACGACGTACGTCTTCGGCACCGCGGTCTTCGGGTGGAGGAGGCCGTTCGCGAACTCTCCGTCGTTCGTCGCGAGGAGGACCCCGCTCGTCGCGAAATCGAGCCTCCCGACGGGGTACGCCCGACCCGGGACGTCCCTCAGGTACTCGGCGACGGTCGGGCGCCCCTCGGGATCGCTCATCGTCGACACGACGTTCTTCGGCTTGTGCATCACGACGTAGACGAGGTCCTCGGCGACGAGGCGCTTACCGTCTACCTCGATGCGATCGACGCGAGCGTCCGCCTTCGCGCCGAGCTCGGTGACGACTCGACCGTTCACCCGCACGCGCCCCGCGGTGACGAGCTCCTCGGCGGCCCGGCGCGAGGAGAGCCCGGCCTTCGCGATGATTTTCTGAAGGCGTTCCTGCATGCGCGGGCGGATGCTAGACATGCCCGATGCGCCGCGTCGACAAACCTTGGGGGCACGAGATCATCTGGGCGGAGACCGCGCGCTATGTCGGCAAGCAGCTCCACATCAAGGCGGGCCACCGACTCTCGCGGCAGTACCACGAGATCAAGGAGGAGACGCTCTACGTCACCTCGGGGACGATGATCCTCGAGCTCGGACCGGTCGACTCGCTCGAGATCCGCCGCGTCGGGCCGGGTGAGGGCTTTCACGTCGCGCCGCGCACGATCCACCGGATGATCGCCGAGACGGACGTGGACGTGATGGAGGTCTCGACCCCGGAGCTCGATGACGTCGTCCGCCTCGAGGACGCGTACGGCCGCGAGGGGACTTCGAAGGCCTAGAGCACCGAACAGGTTGCAACGCCGACGTATGCGCCCGATTTCGGAGAGAACCGCACGGCCTCGTCGCTTTCAGAGAGAACCCCACGGCCTCGTCGCTGTGCTCCTCGGATGACGAGGAGTCGGCTTGCGGTGCTCGATCCTCGGGCGTGCGCCTCTCCCTCGAACTCGAGCGCGTTCGTTCGGGCTTCGACCTTTCGGCGCTCTAGCCGCTCGACGCTGCTCGCGAACGGCCGCGCGGCCTACTTCGCGGGAGGCGTCTTGCCGTCGTCGGCGGGCTTGCCGTCCGTCGGAGGGACCTTCTTCTTCGGCGTCGCCTTGCCGGGGGTCTTCTTCTCGTCCTTCTTCTCTTCTTCGGAGGGCTGCTCGGGGCCCGCGCTGCCCATGTTCGAGGGATCGGCGGTGTTGTACTCGCCGCTCTGCGCTTCCTTGTTCGCCTTCTCGACGGCCTCCTGGTCCTCCTTGCGGTTCTTCTCGTCGCGCGCGCGGCGGATGTCCGTGTCGTAGTCCCAGCGATCGACGCGCTCGTCGTTGTCGAGGTCGACGCCGATGCGCTCGAGCTGACCGTTCGACGCGTAGACCTCCCAGCGATCCGGCTTGCCGTCGCGGTTCGTGTCCCGCTTCACGCGGCTCAAGTGCCCCCCGACGTAGAAGTCCCACTCGTCCGGGTTCCCGTCGTAGTCCTTGTCGAACTTCGCCTCCGACATGTGGCCCTTCGAGAACACGAGCCAGGTGTCGATGCGCCCGTCGTAGTTCGAATCGGCCTGCTCGAAGAGGGACTCTCCCTTGTCGTTGTATTTGCGGACGACGTCCTTCGTGCCGTCGAGGTTCGTGTCGATCTCGCGACAGACCAGGATGCGCTGCCGATCCGCGCCCTGCCCGAGGACCGCGAACACGCGGCGCGCGTTCGGGATGATCGCGCCCGGCCCCGCCGTCTCGAGCACCTCTCGGTCCTTCCGGTTGCGCCAGTCGCAGAGCGATCCGTCGTCCACGGATCCGTCCGCGAAGTGCTTCACCTGGAGGGGCGGCGTCGTCGGGGCGAACTTCGACTCGGGCGGCGAGCTGCAGGCGGCGGCGAGAGGGAGGAGCCCGATCAACCCGAGGAGGTGCTTCTTCATGGTGTGGCCTTGGGGGGAGGCGGGAGGGAGGCGGTGCTGCTCGCCGAGGGCGCGGGCGGCGCCGACGGAGGCGGGGGCGGCGCGGTGGGGGGCGGCGGCGCCGACGCGGACGCCGAAGCCGATGCCCCAGTGTACGCCGTGACCGGAGGGGGCGCGATCGCCGTGTCCTCTTTGCACAGATCCACCGTCGTCGACGGATCCGGTTCGCCGTCCTGGTTCATGTCGTTCGAGACCGTCGCGCACTTCGGGTTGTTCGCGTCGTAGAAGTCCCACCACTGGTCGACGATCCCGTCCGCGTTCGTGTCGCGCTCGCGCCGCCTCAGCTTCCCACCCTCGTAGAAGTCCCAGGTGTCGAGCTTCGCGTCGAAGTTCATCTCGCGATCCTTCTCTTGGATCACGCCGCCCTTCAGGATGTCGATCTCGTCCGGCCGACCGTCCCGGTCGAAGTCGTACTCGCGGCGGCGCTCGTTCCCGGCTTCGTCGTAGTAGATGAAGACGTCGTTGCGGCCATCCATGTTGAGGTCGGCCACGCGGCAGACCTCTTTGCCTCCGCTCATCACGTGGATGATGTCCGGGCGGCCATCCCCGTTCGCGTCGACCTTTTGGGCGGACGAAGAGCCGGTGTCGCACGTCTCGTGGACGAGCTCGATCTCGTGCTTCGCCTTGTTCGCGTCCGACGCTTCGTCTGGGGTGCTTGAGCAAGCGAGCAGGACCCCGCCGAGAAGCACCGGGACAGCCAACGACTCCTTTCGGAGGCGGATCATAGGTGGCCTTTCAGAAACGTTTGGGAAGAGAAGAGGGGTCGGCGCGCGACAGGCGCGGTCGATCGGCGCGGCTCCGCCGCCGAAAGCGGAAGCATACTACTTCGGTGCCTTCGCTCTGCACGAGCGAAAACCACCCCTCGCCACCCCAGAGAACACGCGAACGCCGCGCGGGCCGGAGGGCCGACGCTCTCCGATCGACGACGGCGCTCGCTGAACCGCGAGGAGCACTCGCTTCTCCGGACGGCCCGCTGTCGCAACTCGTTCACCTCACTCCTCGGTGCATTGGCGCGTTTCGGGGTTCACGATGCACCGAGAACCGCCTCGGCGCGCGACTCCACCCGGTTTCGAGCGGGGAGCGCGCCGCGGCGCCGAGCCGCGGTTCGCACTCAAGTGAGGCCAAAAGGACCGGTTGTGGCGATCGGCGCTTCATTCGCGATTGACAACATACGTAGCAGCATCTAGGGTCACATCTGGTCAGTGCGACCGCTTTGCGATCCTTGAACGAAGTCTCCCGAGGAGCGCCCGCCCCCCGAGAGAGATGGGCCGACCTGGGTATGTCTCGAAAAAAAGTTTCGACGACCATCTACATCACCCCGGAGCAGGCCGACCGTCTGAAGCTCTTGCACGACCGGACCAAGGTCCCCATCGCGGTCTACATCCGCGAGGGCATCGACATGGTGCTCAAGCACTACGAGCACATGCTGCCCGGACAGATGACGTTCGAGACGAACCCGACGGGTCAGTTCCGTTCGCCGACGGACTCCACGGGGACGCCGTCCTCCCCCAAGAAGTAGCGCGCCCGCGCCCCATCGCCGACCGCCTCGTCCACGTGCCCGTCGCGGCCGACGTGCGACGCCGAGGCCCGGCTGCTCGGCGATGCGCGACGAAGTCTTCCATCCCGCGGGCCGCGCCGCGTCTTTCTCGCGCCTGCCCTGGTCTTTCTGGTGCTCTCGGAGGGCTTTGGGGCTAGAAGCGCAGCCGACGCATGCCCGCCGATCCCAAGCTTCTCCGTAACTTCTCGATCATCGCGCACATCGATCACGGCAAATCCACGCTCGCCGATCGCATCCTCGAGGCGACGGGCGCGCTCGGATCGGGAGAAGCAGGCCCAGTTCCTCGACAAGATGGATATTCTGGAGTGATGCGGGATCACCATCAGCCGCGCAGACCGTTCGATCAGACGCACACCTGGGCGACGGACGGCGAGACGTACACGCTCCACCTGATCGACACGCCCGGACACTTTCGCCGACTTCCCAACTACGAGGTCTCTGCGCGAGCCTCCAGGCGTGAAGAGTGGCGCGCCCTCGTCGTCGACGCGAAACCAGGGCGTGGAGGCGCAGACGCTCGCGAACGTGTTCCTCGCGCTCGACAACAACCTCGAGATCATCCCCGTCCTCAACAAGATCGATCTCCCTGGAGCGCGACGTGGAGCGCAACCAAGCAGGAGGTCGAGGGAGGTCGTCGGCCTCGACTGCTCCGGGGCGATCGCGGCGAGCGCTGCTGACCGGCGCGGGCATCAAGGACATCCTCGAGGCGGTCGCTGGTCAGTCCCGCCGCCGAAGGGGAAGGCGACGGGCCCGTGCGCGCGCTGATCTTCGACAGCTCGCGCCGAGCGCCGCTCTCCGGGGCGGTCGTCATGGTGCGCGTCGACGGGACGCTGAAGAAGGGCATGCAGAAGGTCTGGTTCGCGACGGGGCGACTACGAGATCACCGAGAGCGGGCGTGTTCACGCCGCACGACCGCGATCAGCGAGATCGACCCGGGAGGTCGGGTTCATCGCGGGCAACATCAAGACGGTCAGCGACACGAAGATCGGCGACACCGTCACGGACGCGGTGCACCCCGCGACCGAGGCCCCGCCAGGGTTCAAAGAGGAAGCCGATGGTCTTCGCCGGTACCCCGACGGACTTCCCGGCCCCAGTACGAGGACTTCAGGACGCGCTCGAAGCTCCAAATGAACGACGCCGCGTTCGTCTTCGAGCCGGACACGTCCGAGGCGCTCGGGTTCGGCTACCGGTGCGGGTTCCTCGCCTGCTCCACATGGAGATCGTCCGTGAAGTACCGAGCTTATACCAACCCGCTGGACCTCATCATGACGGCGCCGAGCGTCGTCTACAACGCGCGTACCTCCGGGACGGGACGATGCGCCTGCTCAGGTCCGGCGCGCTCTGCCGCCCCCTGGGCAGAGCATCGATCACATCGAGGAGCCGATCTACCGGCTCACGGCACGCCCGGAGTACGTCGGCGCTGTCCTCGCGCTCCCCGTCGTGGAAGGCGCGGTGAGCAGAAGTCGCCGTCGTACGCCTGAAGGACCGCGTGATCATCGCGTACGACATGCCGCTCAGCGAGGTCCTGTTCGACTTCCACGCAAGATCGCCGGCTGAAGAGCGTGTCCTGGGGCTACGCGTCGATGGACTACGAGCCTGTCGGCTATCGCACGGACAACTTTCGTGAAGCTCGACATGCTCGTGAACGGCGAGCTCCTCGACGCGCTCAGCGTCAATGTCCACAAGGACAAGGCGTACAACCGCGGCCGCGACCTCGCGGTGTAGCTGAAGGACATCGTCCCGAGGCAGCAGTACGAGGTCGCGATCCAGGCGGCGCTCGGGGGAAGATCATCGCCGCGAACGACCGTCCGAGCGATGCGCAAGGACGACGGCGATGCTACGGCGGCGACATCGCCGCAAGCGCAAGCTCCCCGAGAAGCAGAAGGAGGGCAAGAAGCGTATGAAGATGGTCGGGTTCCGTGGAGATCCCGCAGGAGGCGTTCCTCGCCATCCCGAAGATCGACTGGAGGATGCCGGAAGCAGCGAGAAACCGAGTTCTCGCCGCCGCCTGCAGCAGTCGATGCCGAGCGCGGTGATCTTCGCCTTCGTGACCTCGAGCTCGCGCGCCGCGAGGTTGAGCTCGGCCTGCCGAAGGTGCGCGAGCTCGCGTCGATGATGTCGAAGCCGCGCCCACGCCGCTGTCACGCGAGGTCGGCGAGGCGCTGTTCTCGAGCGCGAGGTCGCGCCTCGGCGAGGTCGCGCGCGTCCGACGCGACCACGACCGCGGCGGACTGGGAGATTTCACCGTGCCTCGCGATCTGGGTTTGATGCCCCGACTGCTCGACCTCCGCCTTCGTTGTGCGGTGCGCGCCGTAGCGCGCGCCGCCGTCCCAGATGGGGATGGTGATGACGCCCATGACGTGTTCCAGGAGACGTGATCGTCCCCCACGATCTCCTCGCTCGGTTTCGGTGATGGTCGTCGAGACGCTCGCCGTGGACGTACCTCGATCGACGTCGGCGACGCCGCGCTCGTAATATTCTTCCGGGCGTAGAGCGCGCGGATGTCGGCGCGCTCCTCGAGCCTCCTCGGCTTGCAGGCCGCAGAAGCCTGCGGCGATGTCGTCCAGCTTGATGTCCCCGGCACACCGTAGGGCTCGGCGGATCCGAGCGAGAGGCCGAGCTGCTCGCGGGCGAGCATGAAACCGCTCGTCGCCCCGCGATGAGGGCCGCGCGCGCGGCGTTCACGTCCGTCCGGAAGCGGACGAGATCGAGGTTCGCCCCGCCGCCGAGATCCGTCTTCTGCTGGAGGACGAGCCGGGTGAGGGCGAGGAGCGAGACGCGATCCACCTCGGCGACCTGCTCCGCGTTGACGACGGCGACGATCGCGTTCCCGCGACGTTCGCGAGGAGTAGTCGGCGCGCGTCCTCGACGTTGATCTCGGCGAGATCGATCGCCCCTTGTCCGCCGTGCCCAGGTACCACGCGCGGCGCGAGGATGGCCAGGAGGGTGATGCTCAGCGTTCGCCGTGGGCGAGGGGGCAATGTCCGCGTGATGGACGCTGTCGAGCTGCTCGTCGTCGTCACGTCCAGTTCGGGAGGACTTGATGGTGCGCAGCGGAGCTCGCCGCGGTAAGGCTCGAGGGTGCCCGCGAGCGTCTCGCGCCGCTGGCCCTTCGCTCGCTCGATCTCGAGCAGCGCCGCCAGATCGGCGTCGCGCGAGAGTTGATGAACGCGAGCGCCTCGTCCCAGCCCGTGAGCGTGTGCGAAGTGGGCGGCGCGGCGGTTCTTCGCGCATCGGATCGTCGATCCGGATCGCCGGGCGGGTTTCGGCGGCCGCGGTAGCCGGCCCGAGGAGCATCCTTGGGAGGGGGCTGAGGCTGCTCCGCCAGCGCAGCCTGCGCGAAGCCCGCGAGACACAGGGCGACGACGCCGATCCGGCCGGACCGAAGGAGCATCGACCCGGCGACGTTCGCGCCAGCAAGAGAGCGGGGAGGGCGGTTGTTCATGCGGGTAGCTATCCAGCGCACCCGCCCGCTTTCAACCCTCTTCCACAACTCTCACGGCTTCTCGCGACAACTTCAGAATCGGCTCCTCGGATCTAGGAACGCTCGATGAACGCCATGAGCTCGGCGTGGGCCGATCGGCGGGACGGGCGGATGGCGCGCCCCAACACCTCGCGAGCGCGCGTCGCGTCCCCCGAACGGGCGAGCGCGTGGGCGAGGCTCGCCGCGATCTCCTCTCGCGCCGTGCGGGCGAGGCGCGCGCGGGTCGCGATCGAGAGCGCGGACGAGAGGTGTGGGACGGCGTCCCCCGGACGGTCGAGCGCGACGTCGTAGAGGTGACCGAGGTTGTGGTGGAGGGTCGCGCGGAGGGAGTCGAGCGGCTTCGACCCGCTCGTCGCGTGGACCGTGAGCGCGCGCTCGTAGCAGCGCGCGGCGTACGCGAAGTTGCCGAGGATGGACTGCGCGAGCCCGAGCGCGCCCCACACGTCCCCCGCGTGGGGGACGTGCGCGAGGACGCGCCGCGCGAGCAAGCTCGCTTTCCAGGGGTTCTCGCCCGCGCCCAGCACGGCGAGCATCCGCACGGCGAAGAGCCAGTCGTCCGAGCCCTCGGCCGCACGCCGCGCGACGGCCGCGAGGCGGGAGAGCACGTGCGCGCGGCTCTCGCCGGCGTAGAGCATCCGATCGACTTCGTGCCTCAGGGCCTCGAGGGCGATGGGCTCATTCTCCGCCATCGATCCTTTGAAGCAGTCGGCGCCGTGTTCTGCAAGCGGGATCGTGCGCCCGAAGCGAACTCGGACGCCGACAAAAACTAGGCCGAACGCTCGCGCGCGAGCTCGATGTGCAGCGCGCGGCCGCCGAGCTGAGTCCCCTCGAGCTTCGCGAGCGCCGCGTCCACGTCGCTCCGCTGCACGCTCGCGAACGTGTTGCGCTCCCGTACGCGCACGCGCTGCACGCTCGCAGGATCCAGGCCAGCGACGTCCACGAACGCGGCGAGGATGTCCTTCGCGCGGACGCCGTCGCGGCGGCCCACGGAGAGGAACAGCTCAGCGGTGTCCACCGAAGCTGCGCTCGGATCGTCCGCGGTGGTGGGAGCGGCTGGAGCCTCCACGACGGGAGGGGACGACTTGTGTCCGAGCAGCGGCTCGTCGTCGTTCTCCTCGGCAGGGGGCTGCCAGTTCGTGAACTCCGCGGCGGGCATCACGTCCCCGGGCTGGGCGACGTACACGGGTCGCTCGGCGTCGCCCGCGCGATCCTCTCCGTCCACGCGCGCCTCGGAGTTCCAGCGATCCGCGACCTCGTCCGCCCGCACGGGCGCGAAGGCTTCGTCCCGCCGGCGTGGGCGCCGCGCGTCCCGGGCAACGGGCTCGCGAGGCCGATCGGGGCGTGCCCCGTCACGCGGGCGATCGGGGCGGCCGCCGTCCCGCGGCTCC
Organism: Polyangiaceae bacterium; assembly: GCA_046351395.1. Taxonomy (GTDB): domain Bacteria; phylum Myxococcota_A; class Polyangia; order Polyangiales; family Polyangiaceae; genus CAYYKK01. Next base: position 77,735 of record JAXLYP010000035.1, on the reverse strand, counting down.
CGTCGACCCTCGCGCCGCTCGCGCGGCGGGCGGTCTCGGTCCCGTCGCTCCTCGCGCGGCGCAGGGCGCTCGGCGGCCTCCGCGCTCGGGACCTGGGCCTCGGGCTCCGCGACCGGCTGAGCGGGGACCTTCGGCTCCGAGCGGCGCGCGTGCGAAGCGTCCTCCTGGGCGTTCGGGCGCGCGGCGAGGTGCTCGCGGAGGAGGCCGGCGACGATCTCCTCGGCGTGATCGTGGGAGAGGAGCCGGCGCGCGAGCGCGCGATCCTCCGCGGACCGCCCGTTCGGCGCGTACGCCTCGGCCAGCATCGCCACGAGATCCGCCTCCGCGCGCGTCTTCAGCTCGCCGCTCGTCGGGATCTGCCGCTCCACGGGGCGGATGCGGTAGGTGAGCCGGAGGAGATAGAGCCCCCCGATGTCCCTCGGGGTGATGAGCGAAATCGCGGTCCCCGTGCGGCCCGCGCGGCCCGTTCGACCGGTGCGATGAACGTAGGCCTCCGCGTCCTGCGGGAAGTCGTAGTTGATGACGTGCGTGAGGTGCGAGATGTCGATCCCTCGCGCCGCGACGTCCGTCGCGACGAGGAAGCGGAGCCGCCCCTCGCGCGTCTTCTGCATCACGCGCTCTCGGTCGTTCTGCGGGAGGTCCCCGTTGAGCCAGTCCGCGTCGTACCCGCGGTTCTGGAGCGCCGTCGCGACGACCTCCGTCTCGTCCCGCGTGTTGCAGAACACGACCGCGCTCTCGGGGTTCTCCACCTCGATGATGCGCTGGAGCGTCGCGACTTTGTCGCTCGCGACCATGTAGACGAAGTGCAGGATCTCGAGCGCGCCGATGTGGTCGCCGGACAGCGTCAGGAACTCGGGGTTCTTGAGCCTGTTGCGCGCCATCCGATCGATGTCGGGCGGGAGCGTCGCCGAGAAGAGCAGGGTCTGGCGCGTCGCCGGGAGAGCCTCGAGGATCGCCGTGAGCTCCCGCTCGAAGCCCATGGAGAGCATCTCGTCCGCCTCGTCGAGCACGAGGAGTCGGATGCTGCGCGTCGAGAGCGTCCCGCGGCGGATGTGGTCGAGCACGCGGCCGGGTGTCCCGACGACGACCTGCGCGCCCTCTTCGATGCCGCGCACCTGCCGCTCCATCCCCGCGCCGCCGTAGATCGGCAGGACCTTCGTGTCCTTCTTCGCGGCGAGGCGGGAGACCTCACCCGAGACTTGGAGCGCGAGCTCGCGCGTCGGGCAGAGGACGAGCGCCTGCACCTCGGAGACGGAGCGCTTCACGATCTGGTCGACGATCGGCATCCCGAAGCTCGCGGTCTTGCCCGTTCCGGTGCGCGCTTGAACGACGGCGTCACGGCCGCGCGTCACCGGCTCCCACACGGCGAGCTGCACCGGCGTCGGGTGCTCGTACCCCATCTCGCGCAAGCCTTCGCGGAGCTCGGGAGAGAGCGGCAGCGCGTCGAACGTGGGCCGCGCGTGCGCTTCGGTGGCGGGGGGTGACTGGGCGGGGAGGGCGGCGGAGAGGTCGGTTTGAGTCATGTTTGCTCAGTCGGTCGAATCAGGGGCGCCGCTCGAGGGCGGCGGGGGCGGAGTCCGCCCAGGCGATGGAGCGCCGAGATCGCGCTCGACTTGCTTCCGCAGGTGCTCGAGGCTCGCGGCTTCTCTCCGGACAGCGTGCTCCTCCGCATAGCGGAGCCGCTCAACCGCGTCGAGACTCGCTCGATCGGTCGCCGCTTCCGGCGCCGCACACAGCTTTCGCACGAGCTCGATGTGGTCCCAGTCCGGCGCGAGCGCCGACCGGAAGAGCGCCAGGGCCTTCGGGACGTCCGGCTCGCCCTGCGCCTCCGTGACGGCGCGCTCGACCGCCGCGTAGAGCGCCTTCGTTCCCACGCGACAGGTCGGGAACGCCTTCGCGTCCGGGATCGGCTTGAAGAACACCTGGAGCGTGAGCTGCAGCGTGACTCCGCCCACGAACGCGGCGAGGAACGCGAACAGCAGAAAGATCGCGACGCGGCGGCCCGTCCGCCCCGGCGACCCCGAAGGTCCCGAGGCTGACCCCGACGACCCGCCCACTCCTCCCGCTGCCATACGCCGATGCTTCTATCGCATTTTCGCGCTGCGTAGCCTCGCTCGCAAGCTCGCTCGGTTCCGGAGGGCTCTCCTATTTGGGCCTCGCTCGCAGGCTCGCTCGGTTCCGGAGGCTCCGCCCTCGGGGCCGCTCTCTCCGCTGGCGCTCCGTTCGCTCCTCCCGGGGTCAGAGGGGGCTGTCGCCCCTCCGACACCTCCCCTTGTTCCTTGGAAGGGTGTCGTGTTCGGGGCGCTCGGTTCCGGAGGGCTCTCCTATTGGCCTCGCTCGCAGGCTCGCTCGGTTCCGGAGGGCTCCGCCCTCGGGCCGCTCCTCCGCTGGCGCTCCGTTCGCTCCTCCTGGGGTCAGAGGGGGCTGTCGCCCCCTCCGACACCTCCCCTTGTCCCTTGGGAGGTCGTCGTGTTCGGGGCGCTCGGTTCGGAGGGCTCCGCCCTCCGGGCCGCTCCTCCGCTGGCGCTCCGTTCGCTCCTCGCGGGGTCAGAGGGCTGTCGCCCCCTCCGACACCTCCCCTTGTCCCTTGGAAGGGTGTCGTGTTCGGGCGCTGTGTTCGCTCCTGAGTCGGCGCTGACGCGCCCGCCGCGACGACTCAATCCCCCGGCGGCGGACCGCATGGGGACGGATGCGTGGGAGAAAGGCTTGAGCACAGACTTCTCTCCGAGGCGAAAGTAAGGTGGCCGCGTGCGTCGCGCGGCGGCAGTGCTTGGAGCGCTGATGATGGGGATCGCCGCGCGGGCGGCGGCGGATCCGCTGCCGTCGAACGACTACACGATCGACTTGTTCCAGGGGCCGCTGCTCGCGCCGCTTCGGATCGTGGGGCTCGCGGGCGCGTATGCGGGCTACGCGGAGGGCCTCGCGGCGATGGTGTCGAACGCCGCGGCGCCCGCGGTGCGTTCGCCGTGGAGCTATGACTGGGTGTCGCCGGACGCGAGCGGGTCTCTCAGCTTCCCCATCAAGCTGTTCAGCAACAACGACTTCGACGACAGCGGCGACGAGGACTACGACTACTCGAACTTCGTCTACATCACCGGGAGCCTGGGCCTCCAGGTCGGGCCGGTGGGGGTGGGCGTCCTGGGGGAGCTCCAGAACTACTCGATCACCGCAGCAGACGGCGCGTCCACGAACGTGCTCGTCGGGAAGTATCACGCGCTCACGGCCGTGAGCGCCCTGCGCGGGCAGCTCTCCGTGGGGGCGGGCGCTCGCGCGCTCACCGTGGGGTTCGACGCGCCGGACGTGAACCTCTCGATCGCAGGCGTCGCCCCGGAGCTCGGCCTGCTCGTGCGGCCCGACTGGTATCCGTTCCGCATCGGGGCGACGTTTCGGTTCCCCGTGGTCGGCAGCGCGCTCGGCGCCGAAGGAACGCTCGGCCCGGACGGCCTCCGTCGCGCGGGCCCGTTCGTGCTCCCCCGCTCCGTGGAGCTGCCCTGGGAGCTCGAGATAGGCGCTTCGCTCCAGCTCGGCGGGCGCCCGTTGAACCCCGCGTGGATGAACCCACGCGAGCAGGAGTCCCTCGTCCGACACCGCGTCGAGCTCGCGCGCCAGGTGCGTGAGGCCGCGCGCGGCGGCCGCTCCCTCGGGGAGACCGATCGCGGTCGCGAGGCTCGGCTCCGCGCGCAGGAGAGCGCGTACCTCGACGAGGAGATCAAGGCGATGCGCGCAGCGCGGCGCGAGCGCTGGGAGTCGTTCCCGCGCGACCACATCCTCTTCACCGCGTCGCTCGTCGTCTACGGCGCGGTCGACCACGGCGTCAGCATCGAGCGCTTCCTCGGGCAGAACGCGGACGTCGAGACGAACGATGCGCCGATCGGCAGCGCGGGCGCGAGCGTGAACTTCTCACCCCGCATCGGGATCGAGGCCGAGCCGATCCTGGATCTGCTCGAGACGCGCCTCGGCACGTACTACGAGCCGAACCGCTTCGGCGACGTGGGCCGGCAGCACTTCACGTTCGGCGCCGATCTGAAGCTCTTCTCGACCACGTTCTGGGACCTCGTCCCGAAGGTGACCTACTGCGCCTCCGCCGGACTCGACATCGCCCCGCGCTACCAGTCGGCTTCGGTCTCCATCGGCGTGTGGCACTAGCCGACGCGCCTCGGGGCTCCGTCGCTCGCTAGTTCAGATCGCGCGCGGGGCGATCGCGCTGCTCGGGCTCGAGGAACGTCGCCGTGATCTCGCGCTCGAGCGCCTCGAGGGTCTCGGCCTCGAGCGCGTCCGCCTGGCCCGCGAGCCTCGCGATGTTGACCGCGTAGATGAACACGCGCCCCGCACGCGTCGGCAGCGGGGGGTCGCCGGGGTTGAACGAGATGCGATCCTCGTCCCCCTCGAACCCGTCGAGGAGGATGAGCGCGCGCGGGTCCACGCCGTCCGCGACGAGCTCCACGCCCGGCACGTCCGAGATGAAGACGTCCGCGCCGTTCACGTACTTCGCGAGCACGGGGTTGAGCTGCTCGAACACGCCCGTCGCGAGCTTCTCCCACGACTCCCTCGGCGGGACCCAGGGCGGCATGCCGACGGCGAGATCGAGCTCGCGCGAGCGGAGGAACGCGACCGTCGCGCCGCGCGGATCGCCCTGCTCGTCGCGCACGAGGCCGAGGTAGTAGTGCGCCTCGCCGTGCCGCGGATCCTTCTCCACCGCCTGCGCGATGAGCGCGGCCGCCTTCTCGGCGTCCCCGAGCTCGTAGTGCGCGCGCCCGACGAGGAACGTGTGGCTCGGGTTCTCGTACGGCCCGTCCGGGATGCGCGAGAGGACCGCGAGCGCCGCGTCACGGTCGCCCTTTCCGAGCATCGCGTCGAACTTGAGGAGCAGGGCATCGATGATCTCCTCGTCGATCTCGGCGAGGTCGAGCGCCTGGTCGCACATCTTGATCGCCTGCTCGTAGTCACCGAGTGGCGCGATGTAGACCTCCGCCGCGTTGAGCATCGCCTCGAGGTACGTGTCGTCGAGCGCGATCGCCTGCTGGTACGCCTCGATCGCCTCCTCGCCTTCGCCCTCGAGGGCCGCCACGAACCCGAGCAGGTTGTGCGCCTCCGGCGAGTTCGGATCCAGCTCCAGCGCGCGCCGAGCGGACGCTTCCGCGCCGCGCGTGTCGCCACGCTGGACGAGATCCCACCCGCGGTCGAGGTGCGCAGAGAACTGGTCCATCGAGGCACTCCTTATCGAAGGAGCAGGTGGAGTCAACCCAGGAACACGCGGTTCGAGCAGCCGACCCCGCGCGCGACGACTACTTCGTGTCCTCTTCCTTCGGCGCGGGCGCGTGGATCACGACCATCGACCCCGGGTGATCCTTCGTCGCGAACACCGCGTGCCAGCCGCGCGGGAGGGACGGCTCCGTCCACCCGAAGACCTTCTTCGCGTCCGCGGGGGAGAGGTTCACGCAGCCGTGGCTCTTCTCGCGCCCGAAGTTCGAGTGCCAAAACGCCCCGTGGAGCGCGTACGAGCCCTTGAAATATTCGACGTACGGCACGTCGTCGATGCTGTAGGGGAGGTCGCCGCCCGCGCCGTCGCCGTCCATCGTCACCGCGACGTGCTTCTCACGGATGCGCCACTGGCCCGTGGGCGTCGCGTGGTCCTTCTTCTTGTTGCGCGAGCGCTTCCCGGGAGAGACGAGCGTCGAGTAGACGGGCTTGTCGCCGACCATCAAGAAGAGCGTCTTCGTCCCGAGGTCGACGTCGACCCATTTCTCCGTGTCGCCGACGTCGCTCGGGCGCGCGCCCGGCTTCGCGATTACGATCTGGGACGTCTTCAGCCAGACCCCGGACTCCGTCGTCTCGACGTAGTTCACTTTGTCGACGTCCATCGACTTGCCGGTGAGGCCGAGGCCGGAGAGCAGCGCGAGCTTGCCGTTCTCCTTCATCTTCTTGCCGTCCTTGGTGAGCTCGAACTTGCCCGCCTTCTCCGTCACGGCGAAGCCGACCGAGGTGACGCCGTCGGGGACGTCGAGCCCGTGGCTCTCCGGCGGCTTGTTGATCCACATCCGATCCGTTGGCGCGACGAGCCCGTTCGTCGTTCGGTACCAGAGGCGATCGTTCCAGCCGAACGTCTTGTCGATCGCGACGAAGAACCCCTTCACCATCCGCTTGGCGAGGTTGCCGTCCGAGTCCGCCTCGAGATCCTTCAGCGTGACGCTCGGGTTCTTCTCGTCCGACTGCCACCAGGGCTTGGGCGGCGGGTTCTGCGCCTCCTCGGGCGACTCGGGGACGCCCGCGTCGAGCGGGTTCATCGCGGCGATCTGATCCGGCGCGCTCTTGTCGTCTCCGCTCGGCGTCGCTCCGCCCTCGGACGTGTCGCCCGACGCGGGGACGTGCTTCGCGCTCTTGTGCTCGTCCGGGGGCCCCGCGTCCGCGCTCTCCGTCGAGGCGACGGGCGCGGGCTTGTCCTTCTCTTTCTTCTCGAGGAGGTAGGGCTCGTACTTGTTCATCTCCTCGCGCGTCGGCAGCTCCTTGTAGAGGGGCGTGCCGTTGAACCGGTTGTAGGCGTACTTGTACGGGACGATCCCCTCGAGGTCGGGGGCTTTCACGCCGAGCTTCACGCGCGGCTGCTCCATGTCGAGCGTCGCGTACTTCCCGCACACGTAGCCGCCGTCGATGAGGTGGTACCAACCCTCCTTGCAGTTCGGCTTCTTGATGGGCTTCGGATCCACCGGGACCTTGCCCCCCTGGCGGATGTACCCGATGCGCTCGTCTCCGAACCGCATCTCGGGATAGATGGGGGTCTGGAACGCCATCGCCCCGAGGACCGGTCCGGTCCACGGCTCGTTCGTCGCGGGTGCTGGCGAGTCGCCGGTGGTCGCCGTCGGGGCGGGTGTGCTCGACGTCGCCGTCGGGGCCGCGGGTTCTCCCGACGGGTTCACCGCCACGACGTCCGTGCGGCCCGTCTCCGCGGGGGCCGCGGAGTCCCCGCCGTCGTTCTTGTGACAGCCCTGCGCCCACACGAGCACGGCCCCGCCGGCGCCCGCCGCCACGAGGAACGCGATCACCGCGCTGGCCCAGCCGCGCCCTCTCGGTCGGCCGGAGCGGGCGGCGGGGGTGGGGGAGTCGTTGCGTGCGCGAGGCATCATGTCACACGGCCGCCGAGCGAGCCCAGCGGTGAGGGGAGAGCAGGTCTACTACTTCTTCCGGGTGTGTCGATCCAGTTCTCCGCACGTCGGACCTCTGTCACCATGAACCCAGCAGATGGTCGGGATGCAGCGAGAACCTGACGGATCGACCGAGCGGCGCGGATGAACGCTCAAGCCTCTCTTCCCATTCGCGGGGCCGCTGCGATCCGCCCTGCGGGCCGCGTGCGCGCGGATCGTCTGCGCACTCCGCTCCTCGCGCACCTCGTCGCCCTCGTTCTCGCCCTGGGCCTCCACACGACGCCCATGATCCCGGGCGTCGCGAAATGGATCGGCCGCCTCTTCCAGCGGCAGGCGCCCATCGACCGCAGCGAGACCGAGGTCTCGGTGGAGCTCGATCTCGACGAGGATCAGGAGCCCGCGAAGCCCACGGATCCCGAGCCCGCGTCGCTCCCCGCGCCCGCGCCCGCGGAGCCCGAAGTCGTCACGAAGCCCTCCCCGGAGGAGTTCGTCGTCCCGAAGCCCCCACCGCCCACCGCTGCGCCTCCGAAGCCGACCGCCCCGCCCGCCCCGACCGCGCCTCCGCCGCCCCCCAAGGTCGACACCACGCCGAAGTACGTCGACCCGGGGCGCGAGGTGAACATCGCCGCGAACCCGTCGGGCAACCCGAACAACGTCGTCATCATCCTCGTCGGCAAGACGCTGCGCGAGCACCCGGTGGGCGATCGCATGGGGAAGATGCTCCCGGGCATCGGCCAGTGGCGCGACTTCTTCGAGGGCACGGGCATCGACGCCGTGCGCGACGTCGACCTCATGGTCCTCCAGGGGCCCCAGCTCACGATGAGCGAGCGCGTGGACACGGTGCTCCTCTTCAACAAGCCGATGGAGGAGATCGACAAGGCGGTCCACACGATCATCGAGCGGCTGAAGGGCCAATGGCTCGAGGACACCGCGGTGCCGGCGGCGCTCGCGAAGGCCGACAAGCACGAGCGGATCTTCATGCTCGACAAGACGAAGAAGGTCCTCTACGTGACGCACCCGCCCGCGCCCCCGAACGGCGAGACCTGGGACGACGCGAAGCTCCTCGAGGAGGAGAAGGCGAAGATCAAGAAGTTCGCCGACCTCCCGGCCCCCACGGCGACGCCGCCATTCGCGATCAAGATGATGGTCACCGACCCGGGGAAGTTCGCGCGCGTGCCCGTGTTCGGACAGCTCATCCCGAAGACGATGACCCGCCTCGTGTTCCAGGTCGACGCGATGACCGAGGGCCGCGCGCGCCTCCACATCGAGCTCTGGGACAAGGACCCCGCGACCGCCGAGGCCGACGTGCCCGACATCAACGTGAAGTGGGGCGAGGTCCAGCTCGGCGCATTGCTCAAGGGCCTCGACATCCCGAACGCCACGTTCAAGGCCGACGGGTCGCTCGTTCGCGCGGAGCTGGAGGTCGACAAGGACTTCCTCGATCGGATCTTCGAAATCGGTCAGGAGATGATCGACAAGGAAGCGAAGAAGCACTGACCGCGTTCAGCGAGGCGCGGGCGCACCGCTTGGCGCAGACGAGGCGCGGAAGTCTCCGCGGACGTTGCACTCGTTGCCGCGCGGTTGTACGGCCCCGTTTTCGAGATGGCGATCGCAGAGGAGCAGGGCGGCCGCGTGGACAACGTGGATGGGCTCATCGAGGAGCTGAAGGGGCATCCCCACGGTGAGGGGCTCGGCAAACTCGTGCACGCGCTCGCGTTCTCCGCGTTCGACGAGAAGCGCACCGACCTCGAGGAGGGCCTGCGGGACGCCGCGGAGCGCGTCGGGGTGGACGAGGCGAACGCCGAGACGTCCTATGGGAACGTGCTGCGCGCGCTGAAGAAGGGCGGCTCGGCCACCGCCGTGGAAAGAACGCTCCTCGGCGCCCTCCTCGCGAAGGGCGTCGGCATCGCGCGCGCGGCCCAGAAGGGCGCGGTCGAGAAGAACGACGAGGCCACGGTGTCCGCGCTCGCGTGGCTCGCCGCCAACACCGTCGTCGACGGGCTCTCGCGCCTCGACGCCGCGCTCCGCTCCGCGGAGATCGCCGCGGGCCCGCTCTGGCGAGCGGGCGGCCGCTTGGTCGAGGCCCTCGAGTCTACGGGGCCGACGCGCACGTTCGGGCGGGCGAGCGCGCTCGTGTTCCTCACCGCGCTCTCCGTGAGCGACGACGCGGACGCCGCGGACGTGCGCGTCGCGCTCTCGACCGCGATCCGAGATCCCCTCCTCTTCGGGGTCTTGAAGGGGGGCGGGAGCGAGCGGCCCATCGTCATGGCTGGGGAGGTGACCGCGGCGCCGCGCTCGGGGATCGCCACGTTCTTCCTCACCATCACGCTGATCCTCCCAATCCTCGCGCTCCTGAAGCTCCTCGGGCGCTACGCGCTCCACGTCCGCAGGCCCGCGGAGCTCCGCGTGAACGAGAGCGGCGTGACGGTGCAGGCGCGCTACGAGCTCCTCGGCAAGCCGCTCCGCGAGTTCGAGGTCCACATCCCGCGCGTCGCCCTGTCGCGCGCGGCGCGCCAGATCCGCTACCCCAAGCTCGGGACGTACGTCGGCATCGCGACGCTCCTCGTGGGAAGCTACATCGGCCTCCGCCTCGTGATCGACGGGGCGCGCTCCGGAGCCCCCGAGTTCCTCGGGATCGGCACCGCGATCCTCGTCGGCGCGCTCGTCCTCGATTACATGCTCGCGCGTCTCCCGTCGCTCGCGAAGAACCGCTGCGAGATCTACTTCCAGCCTCGGAAGGGCGGCTCCATCGCGCTCGGCGCGATCGATCCCGTGCTCGCGGACAAGGCGCTCGCCCTGCTGCGATCCACCGCTCCTCAGGCGAAGAAGTAGAACCGCGAAAGGACGCAGAAGACGCCGAGGAGATCCGTTCTCCTCTCTCGCTCTTTCTTCGCGTCCTCGGCGGGTTGACGCTCAGCGATCGATCCACTTCGCCGCGAAGGTCGGCTCGTACGCGTCCATCGCGTCGAGCAGCGCGTCCGGCGTCGCCGCCTCGAGGATCATGCGGCGATGGGACTCGTGGACGAAGCCCTCGCGCGTCGCGACGTCGAAGTGCTCGAGGAGCGCGCGGAAGAAGCCGACTCCGCTCTCCATCGCGAGGTCCAGGACGCCGCAGGGCTTGGCGTGGATCCCGAGCTGCGCCCACGTGACGATCTCGCAGAACTCGTCGTACGTCCCGAACCCGCCCGGGAGCATCACGAACCCGTCCGCGAGGTCGGCCATGAGCGCCTTTCGGTCGTGCATCGACGTCACGACGTGGAGCTCGGTGCATCCCTTGTGGGCGAGCTCGCGTGCGACGAGGGCCTCCGGGATCACGCCGATCACCTGCCCGCCCGCGGCGAGCGCCGCGTCCGCGAGGACGCCCATGAGCCCCACGTTCCCACCCCCGTAGACGACGCGCGCGCCGCGCCTCGCGATCGCCCCGCCGAGCGCGGCGGCGCCCTCCGCGAACGCGGGAGATCGACCTCGGTTGGATCCGCAGAACACAGCGACGCTCTTCATGGAGGCGGCACGTAGCCGACCGACGCACGGCAGGGAAGGGCGACGACGGTCGTCGTCGTGAGCCAGCACCGCGCTGGAGAGGCTTGGAAACGAGGGGAGATCGCGAGGGCACGAGAGTTGACTAGCGCCTCACCATGCAAGTGGCTCTACCTCCCGCCGTCCCGCAGGGCACGCCCTCGGGCCTTGGCTTCATGTTGCAGCCGGGCGAGCGCATCCTCTTCGCGAAGCGCCCGAAGAGCGCGCTCACCGGCCTCTACATCGCGGGCGCGCTGCTCTCCTGGTTGATGGGGATCGGGTTCATCCTGCTGATCGTCGCGATCACGCAGGAGAAGAGCCAAGGGAAGCTCTTCGCCGTCACGACGCACCGGCTCGTGTTGATCGACGGCAATGGGCGCGAGACCTCGTACTGGTTCCAGGCGTATCGGGATCTCGAGCCGACGCGGCGCGATCTGAACGTCGGCGGGGGCGGGCTCATCGGCGGGCTCATCTCGGCGGCCGTCACGGCCGCCGCGGACGCGCGCCTCGCGAACCAGCACAAACTCCAGCCCACGTACTGGACGCGGACCATCGCGCTGAACTTCACCGAGCACTCGGGGCGCCGCGTGTCGGTCGATCTCGGCCAGGAGGGCGAGCAGCTCGCGCTGCCCGTCGCGCACGTGTTCCTCGGGAACCTCGGGCCGCAGATGCCCACGTACGATCTTCGGTTCCTCACGTCGCAGCCCGCGGCGGTGCCCGGCGTCGGGCTCACGCTGATGGGCGCGCTCCTCACGTTCTACGGGCTCCTTGGGCTCGCCGTCTCGCGCCTCGGGTTGAACGTGTTCCTCGGTTCGCTCGGGACGTCGTTCGCCCTCTTCCTCGTCGCGGTCGGTGGTCTGCTCTTCACGCTCGGCACGCTCTCGCGGACGAAAGCGAAGAAGGCGCGCGGACAAGCCGCCTCGCCCGCGCTGCCGCTCGGGCTCTTCGGCGCGATCACGACCGCCGCGATCGTCGGCGCGTTCGTCTACAAGCGGAAAGGGTTCGACGACGACGCCGCGAGCCGCCCCGTGAAGCCCGTCGCCACCGCGCCGGGCGCGGCCACCTCGAACGGCTCGGCGCGCCCCTCGGCCAGCGCCGCGCCCGCGCTCGCGCACCCGCCCGCGCTGACGCTCGCCGCGATCGGGCCGTACCTCAAGAAGCACGCGCTCACCTGGGACAAGGACCACGCGTTCGAAGGCCCGCACGGACCGGGGATCGCCTTCGCGATGGTGAGCGGGAAGGACGCGACCGGGAACTCGTTCTCGCTCGAGGTCAACGACTTCACGCGCGACGACGTCGCGCCGGGACGCGCGAAGGTCTGCAAGTTCGACCCGGCGAAATGGGGCGTGTGCGTGACCGCGCTCCACGGGCCGGACAACGAGAAGACGGCGCGCGCCCTCCTCGAGGTCGCCTCCAAGAAGCCGATGCAGACGCAAGCGGATCTCGAGGCGGCGATGCGCGGGGGGGGCGTCCCGATCACGGACCGTTCGTTGGCGGACATCCTCGAGATCTGGGGCGTCTCGGAGGGCTCGATCGACGGCAAGAAGGACGGCGCCGACGTCACGCTCTCGACGTTCTACTTCGAGCACGCCGTGCAGCGCCCCGAGGACGACGTCGCCTTCGCCATCGAGAGCGGGCGCGCGTTCTCCGTCCGGAGCCGCGACATGGCCCTGCGCAAAGAGCTCCTCGAGGAGCTGATGGGCCACCGGTGAACGCCCCCGGCCACGGGTCGTTTTCTGTCGGCTGCGCCGCCGTGGTAAACGCGCCCCCATGTCAGCCGAGAAGGGCCCCGCCGTCGCGTCGACCATGGACCCCAAGCCCGCTTTCGCCGCCGTCCCGACCGAGCTCGACTTCCCGAAGAGCGAGGCCGAGATCCTCGCGTTCTGGAAGGCGAACCGGATCTTCGAGAAGACGCTGACCGCGGAGACGCGCGCGACCGGGCCGAGCAAGGGGACGTTCGTGTTCTACGAGGGCCCGCCGACCGCGAACGGGATGCCCCACAACGGCCACGTCCTCACGCGCGCGGTGAAGGACGTGTTCCCCCGCTATAAGACCATGCAGGGGTACGACGTCCCGCGGAAGGCCGGGTGGGACACGCACGGCCTCCCCGTGGAAGTCGAGGTGGAGAAGGAGCTCCGCATCCACGGCAAGGCGGACATCGAGAAGTACGGCGTCGAGCCGTTCACCCACCGCTGCATCGAGAGCGTGTTCCGTTACACGGAGGCGTGGGAGAAGCTCACCGACAAGATCGGGTTCTGGGTCGATCTCCCGAGCGCGTACGTCACCTACCACCAGAGCTACGTCGAGAGCGTGTGGTGGAGCCTGAGCGAGCTCTTCAAGAAAGGCCTGCTCTACAAGGGGCACAAGGTCGTCTGGTGGTGGGCGCAAGGCGGAACGGCGCTCTCGAGCGGTGAGGTCGGGCAGGGGTACAAGACCGTCGACGACCCGTCGGTGTTCGTCGCGTTCCCGCTCGAGGACGGGAGCGCCGACGACGTCGACGTCGCCCACCACGTGATGCACGACAAGATGCCCGAGCTCCTCGTTTGGACGACGACCCCGTGGACGCTGCCGTCGAACATGTACGCGGCGGTGCACCCCGAGTTCGAGTACGCGTATGCGCGCTTCGTCTTCGCGGACGGCGGCGAACGCACGCTCGTCCTCGCGAGCAAGCTCGTCGATGCCGTCGCGAAGAAGCTGAAGCTCGCGGGGCCGCCGGAGATCCTTCGAACGGTGAAGGGGACGGACCTCGTCGGCAAGAAGTACGTCCCGCCGTTCGACACGTACCGCGCCGAGGGCCGAGCCCACAAAGAGACGCACGCGGTGATCGCCGCCGACTTCGTCGTGATGGACGCGAGCGGCATCGTGCACGTCGCCCCCGCGTTCGGCGAGGACGACGCGAACGCGCACGCGAAGCTGAAGAAGGACGACCCCGCGCTGCCGCTGTTCTGCGCCGTCGGCCCGGACGGGAAGTTCACGAGCGCCGTGCCGAAGCACGAGGGCCGCTGGGTCAAGGACTGCGACAAGGATCTCCAAGCCGAGCTCAAGGAGCGCGGCCTCCTCGTCCACGCGGAGATCTACCGCCACGAGTACCCGTTCTGCTGGCGGTCGGATCAGGATCCGCTCATCCAGTACGCGCGCCCCGCTTGGTACATCCGGACCACCGCGGAGAACAAGGCAGCGCTCGAGAACAACCAGGCCATCAACTGGCTCCCCGACCACATCAAGGACGGCCGGTTCGGCGACTTCCTCCGGAACAACGTCGACTGGGCACTCTCGCGCGAGCGCTACTGGGGCACGCCGCTCAACGTGTGGGTGAACGACGTGACGGGCGCGCTCGACGCGCCGGCGAGCGTCGCCGAGATCCTCGAGCGGAACCCGAAGGCGTTCGAAGCGTTCGACGCGGCGCTCGCGAAGGATCGGTCGCTCTCGCCGCACCTCCGCGTCCACAAGCCGTGGATCGATCAGGTCACGTGGACGAAGGCGGGCGAAGAGGGCGTCTACCGCCGCGTGCCGGACGTCATCGACTGTTGGTACGACTCGGGCTGCATGCCGTTCGCGCAGTGGGGCTACCCCCACGCGCCCGGATCGAAGGCGCTCTTCGAGAAGGCGTTCCCCGCCGACTTCATCAGCGAGGCGATCGATCAAACGCGCGGGTGGTTCTACTCGCTGCTCATGATCTCGACGCTCGTGTTCGACGCCGAGACGCAGAAGCGGATGGGGCTCTCGTTCCCGCGGCCGTTCCCGCACCCCTACAAGACGTGCGTCGTCCTCGGGCACGTCTGCGACAAGGAAGGGAAGAAAGAGTCCAAGTCGAAGGGCAACTACACCCCTCCGGACATCATCCTCGAGCGGGTGCGGATGGAGTTCGCCGTGAACCGCACCGCGTTCGCGAAGGCCGCGGCCGGTGCCGTCGGCCGGGCGAACGAACCGGAGCCGGCGAGCGGCGTCGCGTACGTCGCGCGCGAGGACTACGAAGGCCTCGACTTCACGGGTGAGGCCGCGCGCGTCCGGCTCCGTGTCTCCGCTCCTGAGCCGCGGGGGCTCGCGTCGGCGGACGGATCGAAGACCGTGGAGCTCGAGCTCCGACCGACGAAGACGCTCCCGCGCCGCATCCTCGCGATGTGCGCCGGCGACGTCGCGGCGCTCGGCGTCGCCGAAGGCCCGAAGGGCATCGACGTCGCGCCGGTCGAGGTGCCGCGGCTCGAGGCTGCGCACCGCGTGTGGGTCGAGGATCCGTCGAGCACCGCGCCGGGCGCGGACGCGTTCCGCTGGTTCTTCTACGCGTCCTCCCCGAGCTGGACGAACACGCGCCACGCGCTCACGAACGTGCGGCTCGAGCAGAAGGAGTTCCTCGTCAAGCTCCGGAACGTGTTCTCGTTCTTCACGATCTACGCGCGCATCGACGGGTTCGACCCATCGCGCGGCAACGCGTCCGCGACGGGCGTCGACGCCGCGAGCCTCGCGAAGAGCGACGGGTACCGGCCGGTCGCGCAGCGCTCCGAGCTCGATCGGTGGATGCTCTCCGAGCTCGCGCGCGCGAGCCGCGAGGTGACCAAGGAGCTCGACAGCTACCACCTCTACGACGCCGCGCGCGTCCTCACGGATCTCACCGAGAGCCTTTCGAACTGGTACGTCCGCCGGAGCCGCGCGCGGTTCTGGGCGCACGGATCGTTCGCCGACGGCACCGTCCAACCCGACAAGGCGGACGCGTACTTCACGCTCTACGAAGTGCTCGTCACGATGGCGCGACTCATCGCGCCGTTCACGCCGTTCTTCGCCGAGGAGCTCTGGCAGAACCTCGGGCGAGGTCCGTGGCTCCGCCACGGGGGGACGGTGCCCGAGAGCGTGCACCTCGTCGCGTACCCGACGTGGGACGAGGCGCGGATCGCGCCGGCGCTCGCGCGCGACATGGCGGCGGTGCGCGAGGCGGTGAGCCTCGGACAGAAGGTGCGGGCGAACCACCGGTTGAAGGTGCGTCAGCCGCTTTCGCGCGCGGACGTCGTCGTGAACGATCGCGCGGCGCGCGACGCGCTCGCGAGCCACGTGGGGCTCATCGCCGAGGAGCTCAACGTGCACGAGGTGCGCCTCCTCGAGCCGGGCCAAGAGGGCGACGTCGTCTCGTACGTCCTCAAGCCGAACTTCAAGGCGCTCGGCCCGAAGCTCGGCAAGAAGGTCCAGGTCGCGAAGGGCGTCCTCGCGAAGGCCGACGCGGCGAAGCTCTTCGGCGAGCTCACGTCGACGGGCGTCGTGAAGATCGATCTCGAGGGTGAACCCGTCGAGCTCGGCCCGGAGGAGGTGCAGGTGAGCGTCGAGGCGAAGCCCGGGTTCGCCGCGGCGGGCGGCAAGCTCGGCGTGGTCGCGCTCGACTGCCAGCTCACCGATGCCCTGAAGGACGAGGGCCTCGGGCGCGAGATCCTCGCGCGCGTCCAAGGCATCCGGAAGGATCTCGGCCTCGAGTTCACCGCGCGCATCGCGCTCGCGCTGAAGGGGAGCGAGCGGGCGACGCGCGTCGCGCTCGCGACGCGCGCGCTCTTCGAGTCGGAGGCGCTCGTGGCGCGCCTCGATGTGACGACTGGAGAGCTTCCCGCTCAGGCCGGCGCGACGGAGCGCGAGATCTCCGTGGACGGAGAGCCCCTCGTCATCCGAGTTTCGGAGGCGTAGCATTCTCCGTGCGAGCCCTTCTTGGGTTCGCACGGGGTTGGGATGGCGAAGGGCAGGGACGCGGCGCTCGTCGAGGGCGTCGAGCGGCGCATCGCAGACGAGGTCGGCGCGGCGCTAGAGAACGGCGGGCACGTCGATCCGAAGACGCTCGGGTGCGCGCGCGCCCTCGCGCCGCGATCCACAGCGGTGCGCCACGTCCTCGCGGAGGCCGCGCGCGTCCTCGTGAAGGGGGCGCGGTTCGAGAACGAGCTCTACGCGGTGAGCCTCCGAACGCTCGCCGATCTGGACGACAAGCGCCTCGTGAGCCTGCTGAAGGTCGCGCTCGGGACGGACGACGCGGGCGGGCTGCCCGCGCTGTCGGCCGCGTGCTTCTGCCAGGATCCCTCCATCGGCGCGGCGCTCGCGCGCGCGGCGATGTCCCCGAAGACGCAGACGGCGTTCGCCGCGGAGATCGCGCGCGTGTGCCGCGGAGAGCCCGCGGGCGCGCGCATGCTCGCGCTCGCGACGAAGGTGAAGGAGGCGCACCGGATCGGTCTCTCCATGGAAATGCTCCTCCCGCTCTCGACCGCGTGCGCGGCGTCGACGGACGGCCGGGAGCCGCGCGCGCTCAACCCTCAGCCGGCGGCCGTCGCGGCGCTCGCGGGGGCGCTCCGCATCCTGCGGGGCGCGGAGCGCCACCTCGGTCGCTGGCTCGTGATGGCGGAGGTGGCGCAGCGCGCGGGCGACGGATCGGCGCTCGACGAGGCGTCGGAGCGCGCGAAGTCCGGCCCCGCGAGCTCGCGCGGCGCGTGGTCGTACGTCGTGTGGGCGCTCGATCACGCGCCCTCTGGCCCGGCAGCGGGGAAGCGGCCCGGGGCGGGCGCGCCGTGCATGCGCCCGGCGACGCGCGCGACGCTCGAGCTCGTCGCGCGCCTCTCGTACCGCCCGAGCGCCGACAAGGACACCGCGTTCCTCTTCCGGCTCGCGCGCGACAAGGAGGACGTCGCCGTCCCGATGCTCGAGGCGCTCGCGAAGTCGAAGTTGGACGGAGCGCCCGCCGGCGCGTTCAGCGCCGTGTCGCTCCGGTCCGCGCTCGCGCTCGCGCGCTGCTACGGCTGCCACGACGCCGTCGAGTCGATCCACGCCGCCGCCCGCGAGGCCCCGAGCGACGAGCTCCGCGCCTTCGCGGGCGCCGCGCTGTGGGATCTCGGAGAGAGCCGCGCCGCCGCCTCCACCGCGCGCGCCGTCGCCTCCTCCGCGTCCATCGAAGCGAGCACGTGGGCCGCGATGATCGGGACCGCGAACGGCGACGGCCACGCGCTCGTCGACGATTGCTCGTTCCGGCGCGTGCACCACGGCTGGTTCGAGTAGGGCGCTCTCCGAGGGTGGAACTGCAGAAGCTTGGTACGTGCACCAGCGGCGCGGCCGGCGCCTGTGCTAGAGGTGGCAGATGAAGCACGTCTGGGTGGTTCTCTCGTCCATCGCGCTGTGCGCGTGCGACGACGCCGTGGGCACCGACGACGGGTCGACGGGCTCCATGTCGACCGGATCCTCGATGACGCCTGGAAAGCAGATCGGCTTGAGCGTCGGGAGCGCGAAGCGCGTTCACACCATCGGCGTCCTCACTGCCGCGCCGAACAAGGAATACCTGGTCCTCCAGGTGACCCTCACGAACGTCGACGTCAGCGCGGGGATCCCGGAAGACGTCCTCTTCTATAGCGTCGACCTCGCGTCCAACACGTCGCTGCAGGCGTCGGGCGCGAGCGCCGCGTTGCCGGACTATTGCGACGCCGCGCTTCGGGTCAACCCAGGCGGCATGGCCACCTGCTCGGTCGCCTTCGAGCTCCCCAAGACCGAGAACCCGACGACCGTCCGCTACAGGGATCCGATCGAGATGGTGACGGCCTCGGCGACCATCCCGGCCCCGCTTCCGCCACCTGGCTCGGGGTGCGAGGCTGGATGCGCGGTCCTCGGTGCCCTTACCGCGGAGCTGAAGTGCAGCGAGCCCACGGAGCAGGAGTGCCTAACGAACTGCATGGATGTCTACGTGGCGTACCCCTCCTGCACCGCGAAGTTCGATGTTGCCTACGCCTGCTACTCGACATTGACGGCGAGCGACTGTTCGTGCGCTCCGTGGCTGGAGTTCTCCGCGTGCAAGGACGAGAGCTCGGACGCCCAGGCTTGCATCTCGATGTGAGAACGACGTCCCAGGCGTTCCTCCGCGGGTACCTCGGTGGCCTGCCCACGAACTTCTGAGCGATGAAGACGTTCGCTCTGCTCACCGATGGGGTGTCGGACCAGCGCGTCCTGAGGAGCGTGCTCATCGGGTTCATGCAGCAGTTCGACGGCGAGGACGAGAAGCATCTGAAGGCCGCCGCGCCGAAGAACCCCAGCCTGAACCTCTTCGTCGAAGAGCTCACGCGGGTCGTGAAATGACCAAGGGCACGCCGCGAGTTCCCGGCCTTGTTCGTGCTCCGCGCAAGGGCGGCCTGGGAGGGGGAGCCGCGATGCTCGTCTTCGCGCCGGCGCTCGCCCTCGGCCGCAGCGCGTCGGCGGATCCCGCGCCGCCCTGCGAGATCCTCGTCCTCGACGACGCGGGCAACGTGCTCGACGGCGACACGGCGCACGCGGCGGTGGGTCGGACGCCGCCGGCGCCGGCGATCGATCCGGATCCGGACGCGCTCCGGTTCGTCGTGCGGGGGCCCGCGTCGGCGCTCCCCTCGTTCGTCTCGATCCAGTCGTTCGCGCGCGCCGAGAACCACGCGCGCGGCGCGCAGCTCGACGTCCTCGGGAGCGTGCGGCTCGAGAGCGTCGCGTGCCCTGCGGGCTCGGCTCCGGAGCTCGCGTGCGCGAGCACCCCGCGGATCCGCGTCGCGATGGACGCGGTGGATCGCGAGCATCCCCTCGTCCGCGATCGCAGCCTCGTCGGAGAGCTCGACGGCTCGCTCTACATCGACGGCCGCGGCGTCGCTCCGCGTGAGGTCGCCGTGCGGGCGCCCCGCGGCGGCCCCACGGTCGCGGCCACGCTCCACGTCCGCGTCCTGCGCCTCGCGCCCGGCGGCGCGCCGGCGGTGGGGTCGTCCGACGAGGACGCCATCGAGCGCGTCCGCCACGAGATCGATCAAGCGAACCGCGTCTGGGCGCAGTGCGGGGCGCGCTTCGACGCGCCGCCCGTCGCGATCGACGTCGTCGACCCGCCGCCGCCCCACCTGGTCGCGGTGGGCTGCGACAACGCGATGCCCGCGAGCGGCGGATCCATCGCGTTCAACGTCGAGCGGCCCCACAAGCCCGGCGCGAAGGCGGAGCTCGTGGGGATCGCGGTGGACGTCGCTCCCGGGACGACGCCCGCGGGCGCCGCGCGCCTCGTCGCGCGCGCCGTGCGCAAGGCGGGGTTCGTGGCCATCGTCTCCGACACCGAGGCGGGGCTCGCTGGGACGTACGCCCCGAGCGACGTGTCGATCCGCTACGCCGACGGCTCGCTCGCGACCGTGCGCGCGCCCGGCTCCGACGCGCTCTCGAGCGATCCCACGCTCGACGTGTGCGTCGGCCGCGTGACGCTCGACGACGGCCTCGTCCACTTCGACGACGCGAGCGCGACGCAGGGCGCGCTCGAGGAGCGCGCGCTCGTGCGCGCGTTCGACGACGGCGATCCCGGGACGCTCGACGTGTACGTCGTGCCGAGCTTCCGCGGCGCGAACCGCATCGGCGAGAGCTTCATCGCGTCCGAGCGCGGCGCGATCCAAAACGTGGTGATCGAGGATCGCGCGGGCTTCCGCGCGGACTCGGCCTCCTTCACGCTCGGGCACGAGCTCGGCCACGTCCTGCTCGACGACCCGGGGCACCCGGACGACTACGCGACCGACACGCCCTCGCTCCTCATGGACTCGGACAGCGCGAGCTCCACCGCGTTCGGCCCGCGCCGCATCCCCCTCGAGAGCTGCGACGTGATGATGCGCGAGAGCGGCCCGGGCGCGCTCGTCCCGCTCCTCTTCCCGGTCGCGAGCGCGAAGCAGCGCAAGTAGCCGCGGTCCGCCCGTCGTGGGGGCGGAGGCGCGAAGGGCCCTACCAGTTGAGATGGATGCGCGACTTCGCGAACCGCGCGGCCGCGCTCGTCACACCCGACGTGTTCGCGAGGAGCTCGAGGATCGCGAGCGCCTGGCCGAGGTCCACGTCCGACGCCGGGGCGATCGAGAGGCGCGCCGCCGCGTCCAAGACCACGGTCGTCGCGCGCTCCTCCCCGAGCGCGGCCGCGAGGAGCTTCGTGACGACCGAGAGCGGTCGCCGCTGGAGCGCGGGGGAGGGGATCTGACCCGAGGCCGCGCTCCCGAGGTCGAGCCGCGAGAGCGCGATGCGGCCCGTGATCCCGATGAGGCCGCTCTGCGCCGCGACGTCCGAGAGGGTGCGCCGCGCTGCGTCCGCGTCGAACGTCGCGCCCGTCACGCCCGCGCGGCGGAGCGCCTCGTCGACGACGGTCTTGGCTTGCACCGCGCCGAGCGCGGTCGAGAGGAGGCCGACGAGCTCGGCCGCGGAGTACGTGCGGGACGCCAAGACGGGATCAGAGCCCCTTCGGGAAGACGAGCGCGACCGTCGTCGTGTTGTGGAACCCCGAGAAGTCGCCCGCGTTCAGCGCGATCTCGCCGTACGTCTCGAACCCGGCGAGCGGCACGTCCCCGAGCGTCTTCGCCATGCCCCGGACCGCGTCGCCGAACGTGCCTCCGAGGATCAGGTTGCGACAAATGCAGTCGAAGATGATCGCGCCCGCGACGGGCTGGTGGCCCACGCTCTCGTGCGCGGCGGCTGCGGCGCGCACCGCGCTCTCGACCTGTCGCTCGGGTTGGCTCTCCGTGATGCGGATGACCGCGCCCGTCGGGATGCCGCACGCGAACGAGAGGGATCCGTCCGCGCCCACGCCGAGGGGCGCGCGGATCTTGTAGCCTGCGCTCGGCGCCGAGCCGAGCGCGAGGCCGGCCTCGTAGCGCAGCAAGTAGGCGCCGATCTCGCTCGGGCCGAGCGCGTCCACGTCGATCCCGGCGGCCTTCGCGGTCGCCCGCGTCCGCTCCTTCCACACGTCCCACGCGGGCCGCCCGTCGATCGTGCGCACCTCGGCGCCCGTCGCCTCCGTGACCGTCATGGGCTCGCTCACCGGCAAGTGGCCGTGGCTCACGCCCACCCCGAGCGGCTCCTTCGAGAACACCAGGGCGAGCGCGATCGCGTCCGCGGACGCGTTCCCGTCCGCCGCGACGATCGTCTTCGTCATCGCGAGGTCGTCCCCCGCCGCGCCACCCGCGAGCTTCACGTGCGGCCCGAGCTCCGTCGCGACGAGGAGCGCGGCCTCCTCGCCCACGCCCGAGAGCGCGTCGAGGAGCAGGATGGCGGTGCAGTGCGGGTAGCCCGATATTGCGCGCGGGAGGCCCGCGAGCGCGCGCGCCACCGCGGCCTCGGGATCCTGTCGGAGGCCGTCCGAGAAGCCCGTGTGCACCCGCACGTCGGCCTCGAGCGCGGCGATCGAGACCGCGCCCTTCGCGTCCCCCGACTCGATGAACTCGCCCGCGGAGCTCGCGCCGAGGACGGCCGCGCCGGGAAACGACTCGCGCGCCGCGCGCACCGCGTCCGCGAGCACGTGCTTCGGAGACGCGAACAGCATCACGAGCTTCGCGTCCGTCACTCCCGCACGCGCGGCTCGAATCGAGGACTGCACACCATCCGTCAGAGCGGTCGCGAGCTTGGCCATGGTGATCATCATCGAGCGCGGAGGGCCATTCCGCGAAGAGGCAAAATGAACCAATCGTGCGATCGCCGCGTGTCCCACGCGCGATCCGTCGCGCCTACATCGAGCCGCGCCTACATCGAGATCGCCCTACATCGAGCCGCGCCTACATCGAGATCGCCCTACATCGACGTCGGCGCCCCGATCGAGGTCGCGCCTACGCGGAGGGGGCGCGACGGTCGCGCTTCGCTTGGTTCTTCACGACCTTCGCGTACCGCTTCATCGTCGCGCGCGCCGTGGGCTTGCGCCCCGGGAGCGGCGGCTGCTCCGCGTGGTGCTCGACGAACGCTCCGTTCGCCACCCCGAGCTCGAACGTCGCCACTTCGCGGCGCGCGCGCTCACCGACGCGGAACGGGATGACGGACGCGCCGATCCCGGCGCCCACGTAGACCGCGCCTCCCGTCGCGCGCGACCCGTAGAGGCCGTGCATGTACTTGTGGCCCGCGAGGCGCCCGAGCGCGATCTCGTGGAGGCGCGCCACCGTGATCTGCCCCGCGTGGGTGTGGCCGCTCAGCACGAACGGCACGCCCCGCGCCCAGAGCCCGTCTGCCTCCTCGCCGATGTGCGAGAGGCCGAGGCTCGGCACGTGGGGATCGAGGCCGCGCGTCGCGCGATCGGGATCCGCGTGGCCCGTGTACGCGTCGTCGAGCCCCACGAGCTGCAGCCGCTGGCCGCGCACGGTGAGCGTCGTGAACGCGTTCGAGAGGACCGCCGCGCCCGCGCGCTCGAGCGCGCGGCGCACCTCCGCGCCGCCCGACCAGTGATCGTGGTTGCCGAGCACCGCGACCACGGGGGCCTCGAAGCGGCGCACGATCTCCGTGAGATCGTCGAGGTACGCCTGCGAGTGGCACACGAAGTCTCCCGTGATCGCGACGACGTCGGGGCGGGCGTCGTTCGTCGCGGCGACGGCGGCGCGCTGCACCTTCATCGGCGTCACGCGACCGACGTGGAGATCCGTGAGGTGCGCGACGCGGATCGGATCCATGCGACCGACGAACGAGGCGGGCCCGGCGAACGTTCTCTTCTCGATCATGCTGCGCCGACCACCGTAGCAACGCGGACCGCCCGCGCCAGGCGGCGCGCGAGCTCGACCGTGCCTACGGTTGGGCTTTCTTCCGCTCGAACCCGCGCTCGCTCACGCCGAGCACGAGCCTCGCGGTGAACGTCGCGATGTCCTCGAGGCCGACGTAGTTGATCTTGTCCGCGGTGTCGGTCGGTCGGTGGTAGTCGGGGTGAAGGCCCGTGAAGAGGAACGCAGCGGGGACGCCCACGTCCCGGAACGAGGCGTGGTCGCTGCGGCTGCCGAACTTGTCGGCGACGACGCGGTCGAGGTCGAGCGGGAGTCCCGCGCGCGCGGGCGCGAAGAACGGGACCCACCCGTCCTCCGCGCCCGTCCCCTCGATGGTGAGCTTGCCTTGGCGCAGCCGGCCGACCATGTCCGCGTTCACCATCGCGACCACGTGATCGATGGGCACCGTCGGCTCGTCGCACCACTCGCGCGAACCGATGAGCCCTAGCTCCTCCGCGCCGAACGCGATGAAGAGCAGGTTGCGCGCGGGCCGGTGCGGGAGCCGCGAGAGCGTGCGCGCGACCTCGAGCAGCGTCGCCGTGCCGGAGGCGTTGTCGTCCGCGCCCGGGTGCACCCGGTGCACGCCCGGCGCCATGCTGTTCGCGCCACCCATCCCGAGGTGATCGTGGTGGGCGCCGAGCACGACCCACTCGCTCGCCGACGGGGACCCCTCGGCCGCGGGGATCCACCCGACGACGTCGTTCGCCCAGTGCCCGAGATCCTCGGTGTGCGTCCGCAGGGTCGCGCGGACGTGCGCGATGGGCTGCGCCTTCGTCGGCGCCTTCGGCTTCCACGTGGCCGCGTCGTCGAGCGCGGTGTCGCCGAAGATCCGGGGCGCGACAGAGCGCTCCATCACGATCGCGGGGAGCCCCGCGTTCCTCGGATCGATCGGGGGTGGGGGGATCTCGTTCGTGGACGAGACGACGATCAATCCCACCGCTTTGTGCGCCTTCGCGATCCGGATCTTCCGCCGGAACTTCGAGAGCTCGTAGAGCTCGGACTCCGTTCGACCGGGGATGGGCGGAGCGCCTCGCCGGACGACCACGATGCGCCCCTCGACGTTCGCGCCCGCGTAGTCGTCCCACCCCTCGGTCGACACGCCGAACCCGACCTCGACGAGCGGCGCAGTGACCTCGCCCGAGCCGCTCCCGTCGACGACCTGGATCGAGCGGGGCGGCACCTTGGGCGCCGTGGTGGACGCGTCGCTCACGAGCGTGAGCGAGGGCTCGTCGACGTCGGCGTTCGGCTGCGCCGAGAAGCGGTAGAGGTAGCTCGGCGTGGCGAGCGGCGCGCCCTTGTCGTCCGTCGCGTCGCCACGGGGCGCGAGCCCGAGGGAGCGGAAGCGCTCCGCGATCATCTCCGTGGTGAGCCGCGCCCCCTCCTCTCCCGTCGCGCGCCCGGCGAACCGCTCCGACGCGAGCACCTCGATGTCCGCGCGCATGCGCGCTTCGCCTTCTTCGTCGCGCGTGATGAGCTCGACGTCGAGCGCGGACGGCGGGACGCGCGGCGGATCCGCGATCGCGGAGAGCTCGGGGGCCGCGGGCGCGGTGCCCACGCGACCGCGCGCGTCGCACGCGAGGAGCACCGCGCCGGCGAGCGCCAACACGAGCCCCCGCGCGCCAGCGCTCGCCCCTCTCCTCCGCCCTGCGTCTTGCGCGAACCTCACCGTTTTCACTCGCGCGATCGTCGATATCGCGTAGCACGCGCCCGGCGCGCAGGCCCGCGGGGCGATCGCGCCTCGGAATCACGCGAGGTCGCGCCCGTTCGTTCGATGCCCGTAGCGTCGAGAGAGTGCGCCGCGCTATCGTGTCCGCGCGACGGGGGTCGCGGGCCCATTCCGCACGGGGCCGGAGGAGCGCGTGTTTCGTTTCAACACGGAGAAGACCAAGGAGCTTTCGGCGCCTGTGGACGAGGTGTCGCTCGACGCGGCGCAGGAGCAGCTCATCCGCGAGCTCACCGAGCTCACGAGCCCAGCGGTCGGGCTCGATCCCATCCCGTGCCGCGGCCTCTGGCTGCGCGCCGTGCGCGGCTGGCAGATCGCGAACGGGCGGCGCGCCGCGGACGTGACGCGGCGCACGCCGAAGGAGCGGGCCAAGGCCGCGCTCGAGATCCGCGACCACTTCGTCCTCCTTGCGCGCGAGCTCCTGCGATCCCCCGAGCAACGCGTGGAGCTCAGCAGCGCCATCGAGGACGCGTTTGCGCTCTACATGCAGAAGTACAACCGTCGCCCGCGCTGATCCGCGCGCGTCCCGTCGGGCGATCAGCCGAGGTGGCGCGCGTGCTCGGTCTCCGCCAGGAACGCGCGCTCCACCGCCCGGTAGTCGACCTCGACGTCGAGCGTCGACAGCACGGAGTAGAACCCGAACTGGAGGCGGTTGATGAACACCATGCCGTCCGGCAGGGGAGTGAAGTTCGACTTCTTCTCGAGCACGATCGACTTCACGTCGCGCACGGCGGCGACGAGCCCCGCGACATAGGGCCGCGAAATCTTGAAGGGCGCGCGGAAGAGGGGCTCGAAGCACCGGCGCGTGTAGTCGAGCGTGAAGTCCTGGTACTTCCCCGGCACCGTCTGGAGGAGATCGATCGCGTGGCGCGCGAACGCGTCGTCGTCCCTCCGGATCGCGGCGCAGTGGAGCATGCACGCGGCGAGCTGCCGCTCGGGCTCGAGCGGCTCGCAGCACCCGAAGTCGAGGAACGTGACGACCCCGTCGTCCCCGAACAGGTAGTTCCCGGGCTGCGGATCGGCGTTGAACGTGCCGAACACCAGGTTGCCGCGGAACACGAAGCGCCACAGCGTCTCGGCGTGCGCGCGCCGCGACGCCTCTCCGCGCGTCGCCGCTTCGTCGAGCGTCGCGCCGTGGACGAACTCGCTCGTGAGCACGCGCCCCGCGCTGTGCGAGCGGACGACGCGCGGCACGCGGATCGTCGGGTCGCCCGCGTGGAACGCGCGGAACGCCTCCTGGCGATCGGCCT
Organism: Polyangiaceae bacterium; assembly: GCA_046351395.1. GTDB lineage: Bacteria > Myxococcota_A > Polyangia > Polyangiales > Polyangiaceae > CAYYKK01. The sequence goes on along the minus strand of JAXLYP010000035.1, from coordinate 51,631 downwards.
CGAGCGCGTAGTCGAGCTCCTCGCGGAAACGGAGCTTCACGCGGGCGAGGATGCCCTTCGTGTTGAGGCGCGTGCCGCCCCCGAACCGCGCGAAGCTCTCGAGGATGGACGCGTTCGCGAGATCCGCCTCCACGGCCTCGCGGATCCCCGCGTGCTGGACCTTCACCGCGACCTCCTCGCCCCCTGGGAGCCACGCGCGGTGCACCTGCCCGATCGACGCGCTCGCGAACGGCGCCTCCTCGAAGCGCGAGAACAGCGCGTCGATCGGGGCGCCGAGCTCCTCCTCCAGGGTCGAGCGGACGGCCGCGTAGCTCGAGGTCGGCGTGTTGTCGCGGAGCATCCGAAGCGCGGCGGTGTACGCCTCGCGGTGGTTCTCGGGCACGAACCCGTCCACGTAGCTCGCGACCTGCCCGATCTTCGCGGCGAGACCGCGCATGCTCCCGAGCACCTCGGCGGAGCGCGCCGCGGCGCCCGCGCCGTCCTTCGAGGCGAGGAGGCTCGCGCCCGTTCGCGCGCCCAGCGCCGCGAGCTTGCCGAGGCGGACGAGACGGCTCGTAGGCACTTTTTGGTCGCTCACGGCCCGTCCTCGTAGGGTCCCACCTGCTTCGCGTCGAGACGCGACCGGTGTACCGTGCGCGAATGAACCAGACCTTTGGCGCGGTTCCGCCGCGCACCATGAAGATCGGAGCCGCCCTCGGGATCCTCGCGATCGGAGCCGCGGTGTCGTTCGCCCCCGCGTGCGGCAGCGAGGCGACGTGCGTCGCGGACTGCAAGGAGGGGCAGGCCGGCAACTGCACCGCGATCAAGGGGGACTGCACGGCGTTCTGCGACGCCGCGGAGGCCATCCGCGTGGATTCGGGCTGCGGCGACGAGCAGGACGCCTACCAGGCGTGCCTCGATCAGGGCCCCGTCTGCGACCAGAGCTGCCAGTCGACGGAGGCCGCCTACCGAAACTGCGTGATCCCGTACTGCATCATCCACGGCAGCGACAAGAACTGCCAGACGATGGCGAACTCCTTCTGATCTAGGCGGGCCGCCGCAGCCACTCTAGAACGCGACATCGACGCCGACGAACCCTGGGCCGACGCGGACGTGCGCAGCGTCCGCGGCGGGCTTCGCGGGTCCGCGCGTCGCGAGGTCGATGATGCCCCAGAGGAGGCCGCCGCCGGTGAGAACGCCGCCGGCGATGAACCCGACGGTCGACCCGAGCGCCAGGCCCTTCGCGCTCTCGTGGAGATCCGCGGCGTCCTTCTGAGAGGGCGCGGCCTTCGCGTCGTCGTCCTTGCCGACCGCGAGCCCGCCGAGGACACCGCCCACGACGAGGCCCGCCGCGCCGACGCCCACGAACGCCCAGGGCACGGGGCTCGGCGCGCGCTTGCCCGCATCGGCCGGCGGCTTCGCCTTCGGATCGCCCGCCTTCGACTCGCGCTCCTTCTTCTCGAGCGCGGCGCGCGCTTCGTCGCGCTCCTTCGCGAGCCGCTCCTTCTCCGCGATCGCGGCCTTGAAGTTCTTGAGCTTCGCCTCGATCGCTGCGCGGTCGGGGATCTCCTTCTCCTCGTCGAGGTACTGCTCGTAGGTCGCCGCGGCGTGTTCGATGTCCCCGAGGCCCTCGTAGGCCTTCGCGAGGTTGTAGAGCAGCACGGGCGCGGGCTCGAGCGCGTACGCCTCCTTGATGAGATCGATCGACGCCTGGAACTGGCTCGCCTTGAACGCCTCGCGGCCCTTCTGAAACAGCTCGAGCGCGCGATCGTGCGCCGCGGGGTCCACAGCGAAGGCGACCGAGGGGACCCACAAACCGAGCGCGAGCGCGCCGACGACGAGGGAGGACTTCATGGCGGGAACTCCAGCGTGATCATCCGATCCTCCGCCGGCGCTGCGGCGGGGATGTCCACCATGAGCTCGAGCGCGAGGCGATCCGGTCCGCGCCACGCGACGCAGCCGTGGCCGACGAGCTCGCTGCTCGAACACACCTCTTGGCCCCGGAAGAGCGCGCGCCACTTCGTCGCGGAGAGTCCGCGCACCTCGAACACCGGGGCGTGGCGCGCGAACGCGCTCGACGCGCCGAACACGATTTGGGGCGCGCCCGTGTTCGCCGCGAGGACGTACGCGCCGAGGTACGCGTCGTAGCCCCCGTTCACCGGCGTCGCGCCGCTCATGATCTCGAGCTCGGGATTGAGGACGTCGTCCGTCCGGGCGACCAGCTCGCTCAGCGGCGCGCCGGCAGGCCCGAGCTGCAGCTCTCCGTCCGCCGCGATGTTGCCGCCCGACGGGATCGTCACGGCGCCGAAATCGCCCCAGTAGTAGCTCGTGTGCGGGGAGTCCTTGTGGAGGTTGGTGTCCCCGAACACGTTCACGAAGAACACCGCTGACTTCGGCGAGGGTCCCATTTCGTGCACGAAGGCGACGCCCAAATCCTTGTACGACGACTCCGTCCAACCGAGGCCGCCGCCCGCGAGGTTCGCGTTCACTGCGACGTAGTTGTACTCGACCTGGGCGAACGTCAGATCGGCGGCGCCCGTGTTGTCGAGCTCGACGTACGTGGCGACGCGACCGGACGCATAGGTGTAGGACGCGGAGTAGAGCTCCGCACCCGTGAACGGGTAGGCGAGCGTCGTCTCGACGAGGACGCGCAGCGGCGTCTCGTCCGTGACGGTGATGTCCAGCACGGTCGCGCTCTGCGAGCTCGCCCAGTTGCTCCCGTCGGTCGTGAACCACCCCGGCTCGAAGAGGAGCTCCGTGTTCTGGTAGTCGGTGGGTGGGAGCGTGCTCGAGAGGTTGTCCGGATCGGCGTTCCCGAGGTCGAAGTAGCGGCTCCACTGCCACCGGTTCTGCGCGTTGCTCTGGATCCGGAACGCGCCGGCCGTCGCGAGGCTGAGCGTGCCGGATTGCGGCGTCGACTCGTAGACGAGCGCCGACGCGAGCGGCAGCGTCATCCCACCCGTGGAGGAGGACGACGACGAGGACGCGACGTCGCTCATCGAGGTGGACGAGGTCCCCGTCGCGGAGGAGGACGTCGTCATGCCGCCCGTTCCGGAGGCCGTGGAGCTCGACGAGCTCCCGTCTCCGGGGATGCAGACGTCGGCCACGCAGACGTAGCCGTCGGTGCACGGGCACGGGCGGTTCGCGAGGTCGAGGTCGTCGAGGAAGCAGCCACCCGCCGCGAGGAACGCCGCGCCCACCGAACCCGCGACGGCCCAGCGCCTCATTCGAAGCGCGTGAACCCGGTGGGGGCGGAGGTCGGCTTCGCGGTGGGCTTCGGGACGACGGGGGGCGGCGTCGCGTTCGTCGGAGGCCCGGCGATCTGCGTGGGCCTCGCGGGCGCGGAGGCCGCGGTCGAGGCCGTGGTCGAGGGCGCGGCGGTCGACGCCGAGGCGCTCACGGCCGCGGGCGCGACGCTCGTCGCAGGCTGCGCGGGCGGCGTGGCGACCGTCGTCGTCGACGCGGAGGGTGGGGGGCTCGCGGGCGCCGACGCCACGCCGCCATCCGTCGCGGACGAGCCGCGCGTCGCGAGCACCACGCCGAGCGCCGCGAGGGCGGCGGCGCTCGCGCCGATCGCGATCCAGCGCCCGCGCTTCGGCGCGCCTCCGATGGGCGCCGCGCCCGCGATCGATATCGCCTGCCCGACGTCCGAGCGCTCGACGTGCGAAGGCGGGGACGACTCGAGGCTCGTCGCGTCGCTCGAGGCGGGGGCCGGCATGGCCGGCGGGGTACGCGGCAGGGGGTTCGACAAGCTCGGATCGCTGTGCGGGCTCGAGGCGCGCGGGGCGGGGATCACGACGCCGCTGCTCGGCGCAGACGCGCCTCGACCCACGAGCTCCTGCTGGCGCGCGATCCGATCGGCGAAGAGCGTCCGCATCAGATCCGAGAGCCTCCGGTCGGGCGGGGTCTCGGGCCGCGGGAGCGAGCCGAGCGACGCCTCGAGCGCGGCGCGCATCGCCTCTGCGCTGGGGAAGCGCTTCTCGCGGACCCGCGCGAGCGCGGTCATCACGACCGCGTCCACCTCGGGCGGAACCTCGGGGCGCTTCGCGCTCGGGGGTGGGATCGGGTCCTCGCAAATCGCCTTCAAGACGAGCAGATCGTGGTCGCGCTCGAAGAGCTTCTGCCCGGTGAGGAGCTCGTGGAGCACGACGCCGAGGGCGAACACGTCCACCCGTCGATCGACCGACCCGGCGCCGATCTGCTCGGGCGGCATGTACGCGAACTTGCCCTTCACGTGGCCCGTCTGCGTGTGGCCCGCCTGCCGCTCCGCCGCCTTCGCGATGCCGAAGTCGATGACCTTCACCGCGCCCGAGTAGAGGACGAAAAGGTTTTGCGGGGAGACGTCGCGGTGAACGATGTCGAGGCTCTTGCCCGCCTCGTTCTTCAGCTCGTGCGCGGCGTGGAGGCCCGCGGCGGCGGCCATCGCGATGTGGATCGCGACGTCGATCGGCGCGAGCGTGCCCGTCTTGCGGAGCTGGCGGAGGAGCGTCGACAGGCTCTCGCCCTCGAGGTGCTCCATGACGAGGAAGAGCTCGTCGTCCGCGCCGTCCCCCGGGGCCTCGCAGAGCTCGCGCATCGCGACGACGTTCGGGTGCGCGATGCGCGACACGATGCGCGCCTCGTCGAGGAACATGTCGTGGAACGCCTTCTGCCGCGCGAGATGCGGCAGCACGCGCTTGACCACGACGGTGCCCGCCTCGGGCGGAGCGCCGCGCTTCCGCGCGAGGAAGACCTCCGCCATCCCTCCCGTGGCGAGGAGGCCCAGGAGCTCGTAACCGCCGAGCTCTCTCGGTGGGTCGGATCGGCCCATCGCAGGTGAGGTTATCAGCAACCCGGAAGGGATGTCAGGGTTCGCGAGCCGACGCCGTGTTCTTCGGCGCATCGACGCCGTGTTCCTCGGCGCGGCAACGCCGTGTTTTCAGCGCAGCAACGCCGTGTTCTTCAGCGCACAACCGCCGTGTTTTTCAGCGCCGTGTTTCTTCAGCGCGTGGTTCGCGCGGCCCCCAGCCGCGGAGAGTTCGCGGCCGCGTTCAGTGGTCGACGCCGGCGCGCGCCCAGGTGACCTTTTGGCCCGCCTTCACGCCGTGCTTCCGCGTCCAGCCCGCGTTCGTCTCGAGGACGTACTGGGCCATGCATCCGGCCGTGTACGTGTTCTCGTTGAGGGTCGGCACGTTCTCCTCGATGCCGACGATGACCCCGTCCGCCCCCACGAAGACCATGTCGAGCGGGATGCAGGTGTTCTTCATCCAGAATTTCTGGACGGACTCCGCGTCGAACACGAACCACATCCCGTTGTCGGGGGCCATGTTGTGCCGGTACATCAGCCCGCGCATGCGCTCCTCCTCGAGCTGAGCGATCTCGACGGCCACCTCCGGGGGCGCGCCGCCGTCCACCGCCGCGTCCGGGAAGCGGACGACGCCGAGCTTGAGCTGGGGGACGGGGCCCGGATCGGGAGGGCACGCGGGATCCGGGCCCGGGGACTTCAGCACGCGGTCCGGCTTCTCGGGCGTGGTCTTCATGCAGCGGCCGGCGGGCCCTCGATCGCGCCCCGGAACGGGCTCCTCGACGTGGGAGTCGCACGCGGCGACGATCACGGTGAGCGCGCTGATCGCCGCGATGAAAGCCGCCCTGTGACGCCCGCGCCGCATGAGCGGCTCTTACCACGAGTCAGCGGCCGTCGCGCGCGTCGAAGTGCGCCCGGACCTCGCGCGCGTCGAGCGCCCGGTCGTAGAGCGCGAGATCGTCGATGACCCCGAAGAACGCGCCGGGCGAGCTCTCCCCGGCGGCGGGCCGGATGTCTCCGCGCCCGAGCCCCGGCGCGCGATCTGCGACGTAGATCGTCGGCGGCGGCCGGAGCTCGACGCGCGCTCCGCGATCGGCGCACGTGGCCTTCGCGTCCACGTGGATGCACGTCCGCGACGCGCCGTCGTACGTCGCGACGACGTGGTGGAACGCGCCGTCGTCGGGGTAGTCGGCGAGGACGTCGTATTTGTTGGGCCCCTCGACGCGACCGAACTTCAGCCCGGGCCGCCCGACGTCGCGCGTCAGGTACATCCGGTAGCCCTCGTACACCTTCGCCTCGACCGACTCGACGTCGATGACGCCGCGGTGCTGGTCGTCCAGCTTGTCGGCGCGGATCCACGCCTCGATCGAGAACGGCCCCGCGCTCACCGCGAGCCCCTCGGCAGGGATCTCGAGGTGCCCGCCAGAGAAGAGCGCGCCGCGATCGGCCGGGAACACGCTCGGTCCCTCGGCGTGGGGGCCGACGAACGTGCCCTCGACGCCGCCCACGAGATCGGTCGCCGTCCCGTCGGCGAAGCGGAAATACGCGGTCGGCCGATCGAGCATGACGCGCTCGTGAAACGGCTGGACGCGCGCGGCGCTCGGGGTCGGCTTCCGGCGCGCGCCGAGGCCGACGAGGAGCGCCGTGACGGCCGCGATCCCCACCCCGGCCACGAGACCCACGCTCACCCAGAAGCGGCCGCGGCCCGAGCCGAGCGTCGCGAGGCCGGTCTTCAGGGATGCGGAGCCCTCGAGCGTGGAGCTCTTCGCCTCGCCGCTCGCGACGCGGATCGGGTCGACCTCCGTCGGCGCGTTCGACATGGGATCGTCGATCGCGGACTGGGGCGGGAACGAGAACGCGGGCCGCGGCCCGTCCGCCGCGGGGCCGAGCGCCGCCCGCAGCCCCTCGAACGCCGCGCGCGCGTCGGCGAAGCGGAGCGCGGGATCGCGCACGACGCACCGGGCGAACCACGCGTCGAACCCGGGCGGAGGGGCGACGCAGTCGAGCGCGCGGGCGCGCTCGGACGCGCTGACGAGCGGGTCAATCAGCGTCTCGCGCATCGCCATCACGGCGGAGATCTCCGGGTGGTGCGCCGCGAGCCAGTAGATCTTGCCCGTCACGAGCCTGAACGCGATGAGCCCGAGCGCCCACACGTCGCTCGAGGGCGCGATCGTGGCCGTGGGCGAGGTCTGCTCCGGCGACATCCAGAGCGGCGTGCCCACTGCGTCCGTCGTGTGCGTCTTCGCCTCCGCGAGCACCTTCGCGATCCCGAAGTCGAGCACCTTCACCGTGAACGGCGCGTCCGCGCGGCGCGGGCGCGCGAGGAACACGTTCTCGGGCTTCAGATCCCGGTGGATGATGCGCCGATCGTGCGCGTTGCCGAGCGCATGACAGAGCTGCTCGAACAGCGTCGTGAGGACGGCGGGGGAGAGGGGCGCGTGGCGACGCGCGAACGCCTCGAGGTCGTAGCCCGTGAGGAGCTCCATCGCGAGCCACGGGATGCCGGACGCCTCGTCGACGCCAGCGGCGATCACCTCGACCACGTGATCGCTCTCGATGTCCGCGCTGACGCGCGCCTCTTGGAGGAACCGGCGGCGGAGGACCTCGTTGGCGACGAACTCGGGGCGCATCACCTTGAGCGCGCGCCGCTTCTTCGTGGACAGCTGATCGACGACGTAGAGCGCCCCCATCCCCCCCGTCGAGAGGGGCCGCACGACGCGGAAATCCTGGGCAAACGTCGACCCCTCGGCGAGGTTCGAGAACGTCTGTCGCCGGCGGATCCGATCCGTCATCGGGCTTGGCAGGGTAGAGCACGGATCGACGGGAAGCACGCGCGTTCGTCCGGCCGAGCGGCGCGGAGTCGGGACCGATCGGGCTCGTGGGCGTAGACTTCGCCATGGCCGACGCGACCCGCATCGAGAAGGATTTCCTGGGTGAAGTGCGCCCTCTACGGCGCGCAGACGCCGCGTCCCGGATCTCCAGCCGGGCAGCTCGATCATGCCGGGCAAGGTGAACCCCGTCGCGCTCGAGATGGCGCTGATGGTGGGCGCGCAGATCGTCGGCACGGACGCCACCGTGGCCTGGGCGGGCGCGCGCGGCGACTTCGAGCTGAACGTGATGATGCCCGTCATCGCGCACAACGTGCTCTTCGCGACCCACGTCGCGGCGAGCGCGCTCCGCCAGGTGGAGCGGCGCGTCCGTGGCATCGCGGCGAACGAGGCGCGCGTGCGCGGGTTCGTGGAGCGGAGCGCGGCGATGGTCACCGCCCTCGCGCCGCGCCTCGGCTACGATCGCGCGTCCGAGCTCGGTCGCGAGGCGGCGCGATCGGGGCGCACCGTGCGCGAGGTCGCGCTCGCCGAGAGCGTCGCGGACGCCGCGACCCTGAACGAGCTGCTCGACTCGCGGAAGCTCACGGGCTGATGACTCCCCTGGCCGCGCCGCGCGAGCGACGGTAGAGAGCCCGCATGACCGCTTCGAAGCCGGGCAACGGATCCCCGAACCGCACGCTCCCCCTCACGACCGACGCGAACGCGGGGGTGCTCGAACCGCTCGGAGATTTCGCGGCGTCGACGCGCGTGTACGTCGAGGACGGGGATCTCCGCGTCCCGTTCCGCGAAGTGTCCGTCGCCGGCGGGAAGGAGCGCGTGCGCGTGTACGACACGTTCGGGCCGCGGGACGGCGAGGGCGGCGGCGATCCCACGAAGGGCCTGCCGAAGCTCCGGCAGGCGTGGATCGATCGCCGCGCGGCGGAGGCGCGCGCGACGGGCGACGACAACGTCTCCCAGATGCACTTCGCCCGCCTCGGCAAGATCACGGAGGAGATGGGCTTCATCGCGATCCGCGAGGGCGTCACGCCCGAGTTCGTGCGCGACGAGGTCGCTTCGGGGCGCGCCATCATCCCGGCGAACCGCAAGCACCCCGAGAGCGAGCCGATGATCATCGGGAGGAACTTCCTCGTGAAGATCAACGCGAACATCGGCAACTCGGCCGTCTCGAGCTCGATCGCGGAGGAGGTCGACAAGCTCCGCTGGGCGACGCGGTGGGGCGCGGACACGGTGATGGACCTCTCGACGGGCAAGGACATCCACGAGACGCGCGAGTGGATCCTGCGGAACTCGCCCGTGCCGATCGGCACGGTGCCGATCTACCAGGCGCTCGAGAAGGTGAAGGGGAAGGCGGAGGACCTCACGATCGACATCTTCCTCGAGACGCTCGCGGAGCAAGCGGAGCAGGGCGTGGACTACTTCACGATCCACGCGGGCGTGCTCCTCCGGTACGTGCCGCTCACGGCGAAGCGCGTGACGGGGATCGTGTCGCGCGGCGGCTCGATCATGGCGAAGTGGTGCCTCGCGCACCACAAGGAGAACTTCCTCTACACGGAGTTCGAGCGCATCTGCGAGCTCATGAAGAAGTACGACGTGAGCTTCTCCCTCGGGGATGGCCTCCGCCCGGGCTGCATCGCGGACGCGAACGACGACGCGCAGTTCGCCGAGCTCGAGACGCTCGGGGAGCTCACTCGGGTAGCCTGGAAGCACGACGTGCAGGTCATGATCGAGGGCCCGGGCCACGTGCCGATGCACAAGATCAAGGCGAACGTGGAGAAGCAGATGGCCCTCTGCCACGACGCCCCGTTCTACACGCTCGGCCCGCTCGTGACGGACATCGCGCCCGGGTACGACCACATCACGAGCGCGATCGGCGCGGCGATGATCGGCTGGTTCGGGACGGCGATGCTCTGCTACGTCACGCCGAAGGAGCACCTCGGCCTGCCGAACCGCGAGGACGTGCGGGACGGCGTCGTCGCGTACAAGATCGCCGCGCACGCGGCGGATCTCGCGAAGGGCCACCCCGGCGCGCAGCAGCGGGACGACGCGCTCAGCCGCGCGCGGTTCGAGTTCCGCTGGGAGGATCAGTTCAACCTCTCGCTCGACCCGGAGAAGGCGCGCGAGTTCCACGACGAGACGCTCCCCGCGCCCGCGGCCAAGGGCGCGCACTTCTGCTCGATGTGCGGGCCCCACTTCTGCTCGATGAAGATCACGCAGGACGTGCGGGAGTACGCGGAGAAGAACCACGTCGCGGTGGACCACGCGCTCGAGAAGGGCCTCGAGGAGCGCGCCGCGAAGTTCCGCGCGCAGAACCAAGAGCTCTACGGCGAGGGAGCCGAGTAGCGTGACGACGTGGTCCCGGCGCGCCTCCGCGCTCGTCGTCGCGACCGCTGTCCTCGCGGCGACGCCGGCGCGGTTCGCGATCGCGGAGCCCGCGGCCGCGGCGTCGTCCTCGGCGGCGCCAGCGGAGGCCGCTCCCGCGGAGGAGGCGCCCACGCGCCGCGCCTATCCGGCGCTCGTCCCCGTGGGGTTCGTCCTCGGCGTCCTCGGCGCGGCGACGATGATCGCGGGCGCGATCACGCTCAACGCGTCGGAGGACAAGGGGCCCGGGATCGCCGTCACGGTCGTCGGAGGGACGGTGTTCACCGGCGGGATCGTGATGGCGATCGTGGGCCTCACCGTGCGCGTCCCGATCGAGTCGACGTTCCTGCCGAAGGCCGCGGTGGACGTCGGGCCGACGCGCGTCGGCCTGACGTTCGCGTTCTGAGCGGCGGATCAGGCGCAGGAGCGCTCGTCGAGATCGTCGTCCTCGTCGGGCACGAGATCGTCGAACTCGAGCTCGATGGGCTCCGTGTCGAATCGACCGCGCGGGGCGGACGGGCTCTCGGTCTTGGGGGGTGCGTCGCTCGGAACGTGGTTGGGCTGGTTCATGGGTACCTCTCGGTTTCGTGGCTCGTCCAAGCAAGGCGCACGCCGCAGCCGAAAACGGCGGGGAACTCGCGCGCAGACGCGGCGAACCGCTAACCTCTCGCCGTGCGCTGGTGCGTGGCCTCTCTCCTCGTCGTGGCGGGTTGCACCGCGCCGCCGCACGCGAGGGACACCGGCGAGCGAGGGAGCTTCGTGGTGCGATCCGCGACTCCGCCGCCGCCATCGTCCACGCCCGCCGAACGCACCTCCGTCGGGGCTCCGAAGGACGCGGCGCCCGATCCCGAGACGCGGCGAAAGCAGGTCATGGACGCGCTCGAGGGGCGCGCCCCGCGCGCGTGGGGCCAGACGCTCGACGGCGTGCTGACGACGTTCGAGACGGACTCGCCGCGCGTCGCGCTCACGCTCGACGCGTGCGGAGGTCGGGGAGGGGACGAGTACGACGAGGAGCTCATCGATCTCCTCCGCGCCGAGCAAATCCCGGCGACGCTCTTTCTCACGGCGCGGTGGATCGCCGAGAACCGGGGCGCCGCGGAGGCGCTCGCGGCGGAGCCGCTCTTCGAACTCGAGAACCACGGCGACCACCACCGCCCGTGCTCGGTCAACGGCCGATCCGCCTACTCCATCCGCGGCACGCGCAGCTTGGCCGAGGCCATCGACGAGATCACCGAGGGCGCGCGCGCCATCGAGTCGCTCACGGGCGCGTGGCCGCGGTACTACCGGCCCGGCACCGCGTATTTCGACGACGTGTGCCTCGACGCCGTCCAGGGCCTCGGCGCGCGCCCGATGGGCTACTCCGTCGTGGGGGACGCGGGCGGCGGCTTCGGGCGCGCGGAGATCGCGCGGCAAATCGGCTCGGCGCCGAGCGGCGCGGTGATCCTCGTCCACATGAACAAGCCGCGCGGCTCCACGCGCGAAGGCCTGCGCGACGCGCTCCCGCGGATCCGCGCGCGCGCCGTCGAGTTCGTCCGGCTCGATCAGGTCCCCCTCCGATGAGGGCGACGAGCGGCCTGCTCGCTCTGATCCTCGCGGCGTGCTCGCCGGGCGCGGATCGCGCCCGCGCCGCCTCGAGGAGCTCCGCCCCGGATCTGACGGCGATCGCGACGGAGACCGCGTCCGCATCGAGCGTCCGCGCCGCGCCCACCCCGGCGCCCGGCCCGCGCCCGGCTGCTCCGCGTGCGGCGTGCTTCGACCCGGGCTCCGCGGCGGGCGACTGGCTGCCGCGCGGCTCGACGGTGGACGCGGGGCTCGACGGACCGGCCGTGGACGCGTTGATCGCGGACGCGATGCGGACGCAGTCCGACTCTCTCCTCGTGGTGAAGGACGGCGTCGTCGTGATCGAGCGCGCGTTCTCGGGCGTGAAGGACCCCATCGAGACGCGCTCGGCGACGAAGAGCATCGTCGCGCTCGGGATCCTCGCGCTCGTCGCGGACGGAAAAATCGCGTCGCTCGATGTCCCGCTCTCGACGTACTACCCGGAGTTCTCGAGCGGGGAGAAGGCGCGCATCACCCTCCGCCACGTGCTCACGCACACCTCGGGGCTCCTCCACGGGGACGACGCGGACGCGCTGAACGCGGCCCCCGATCGCCTCGCCTACGCGCGCCGGCTGCGCGTCGTGACGACGCCGGGCACACGCTTTTCGTACAGCAACGAGGCGACCCAGCTCCTCTCCGGGATCATCGAAGGCGCGGCGGGCGAGCCCGTGGAGACGTTCATGCAGCGGCGGCTCTTCGATCCGCTCGGCGTCCGCGACTTCACGTGGGCGCGCGACGCGTCAGGCAAGGTACAGATGTACTACGGTCTCGCGATGCGCGCCCGCGACCTCGCGCGCATCGGGCTCTTCCTCTTGGACGGCGGGCGCATCGGCGAACGCACGCTCCTCCCCGTGGAGCTCGTCGGGGAGGCGACCGCGCCGAGCGCGACGAACCCGTACTACGGCTTGCTCTACTGGCTGCTCTACCGGGGCACGACGACGCGCCTCGGCTACCTCGATCCGCCGAAGGGCCCGCAGACGGGGTACTTCGCGGTCGGTGGACTCGGCCAGCGCGTCGCCGTGTATCCGTCCGCGCGGCTCGTGGCCGTGCGGCAGCACCGGAGGCGAGGGCGCGAGAAGGCGTACGAGGACCTCGTCACGTGGCGCGGGATGTTCGACCGCCTCGAGGCGATCGATCCGGCACTCGCGCCGCGTCCGCGCGCGATGTAGCGGGCGGACGCGACGGATCGCTCGGGGGCGGGAGCGGGGGTGTATCGTGCGCCAGGTGAAGCGCTCGCACCTCGGCCCTGCTCTCGGGCTCGTCCTCGGAGGGTGCACCTCCCCGACCTCCACGCCGGTCGAGGTCACGCTCGACTCCAGCCCGGCCTCGACGCACAGCGCTCCGCGTCCGCCGCCGCGCGCGTCGGTCGCGCCCGCGCCCGCACCGAGCGGCGCCGTCGACCCGTCGCAGTGGGCGTGCGAGAAGCCCTCCGACTGCCTCCAGACGTGCGCGCTCGGCGCCGTCGCCGCGGGCTGGTTGAAGGCACACCCCAACGCGGACACGTGCGACGACGGCTGCGGCTGGAACACGAACAAGGTCACGTGCCGCGAGGCGCAGTGCGTGACGGTCAACGCCGACGGCACGGTGGACAGCCGATGCTCGCTCCGCCCGTACACCCCACCCAAACCGTGACGCGCGTCAGACCGCGAGGGGGACGCGCGGCTCGTCGAGGAGGATCTCGAACGCCGCTCGATCGCTCGTGAGCGTCGTGACGCGCCCGCCGCGCTCGATGAGCGTCACGTCGGCGCGAGCGATCTTCGAGTTGTGGCAGATCTTCGTTCCGCCCGGCGGGTTGCGGTAGCGGAGCCCGAGGAACGCGCTCGGGGGAGCGTGGAAGCGCGCGTCGATCACGGCGTCGCGCCCCTCGCAGCGGAACGTCCACGCGCCGACTTCGTAACGAGCTCGGGCGAGCATGCCGACGACGGGGTTCGTGAACGCGAAGGAGCGGCCCTCGTGATGCAGCACGGCGAGGGTGGAGCGGGGGACGGCGAGGCCCGCGACCTTCACGTCCCCCGTGATGCACTCGAGGAAGCTCCCCGGCGCCCCGTCGAAGCCCATCACCTGCCCCCACGCGTACGCGTCGGTGTGGGCGGAGCCCCAGTTGTGGCTCGCGCTCCCGATCCATCCGTCGATCGCGTGCGCCGCCCCGCGCGGCCCCACGATCTCTCCGTCGTAGCGCGCGTTCGACCGGAGGATGACCGACTTCGCGCGCGGGAACGGGCCGCGGTAGAGGAGCTTCGGGAGGAACGAGTGCGGGCCCGAGCCGCCCTCCGAGCGGAGGTTCCAAAGGAGGTCGGGAGCTCGCCGCGCGCCTCCGCGAGCGTGAGGCGCGCGCCGCCGATCTGCACGTCGAGCGGGGCGTCGAAGCGGCTCGCGTCGAGCGCGACATCCACGCGGCCTCGCGACGTGCGCGCCGGTCGTGCCGTCGAACCAGGCTCCCCAGAGCTCGGCCGTCGCATGAGCACCGTCGCGCGGGGCGAAGATCGTGTAGCGAAACCAAAACGCGAGCGGCTCGGCGGGGTGGTTCGCGCGGATGAACCAGCTCGTAGTGGCCGCGTGAGGTCCGCGGGTCGAACCGCGCGCGCGGCCTCTCGGTCGTCCACGGGGCTCAGGGCGTCAGGATCTGGACCTGGACCTGGCCGTCCATGTCGATGGAGCACGCCCCGCCGGGCTCGTCTACGCACTTGCAGTCGGCGATGCCCGTCGAGCAGGCGGCGGGCGCGGGCACGCAGGTGTACGTCGTCGTCCCCGGGGCGGGCCCGCCCGAGAACGTGCGGCAGTACTCGACGTAGTCGTTGCGGATCTTGTCGCCGCACGCGAACGTCCCGCCGACGCAGGGCGCGAGGTCGTCCGACACGTCGAGCCCGAACGCGCTCGCGCAGTCGAGCGTCTCGACGCCGCCGTCACAGAGGCACACGCGCGGCCCGATGCCCGCACACTCCCCGGGAGGGATCTCGATGCACTCGCCGGCCGCGCCCTTGCCGCACTGGTGGTCGGAGTGGATGCAATGGGCGGCCGGGGACGAGCAGTCTGCGCTCGTCCCGCACGGGTCACACGCGACGCAGAACCCGCACATGTCCACGCCGCACGGGCACCCGGCGCCGTCCCCTTGGATGGACGCGGCGCCCGTGCACATGTCGGTCGCGGCGCTGCTCCCCGTGTGTGCGCTCGACGATCCGGAGGAGGAGCCGTCGACCTTCTCGACGGTGTTCTCACACCCGAGCGGCGTCGACGTGAGGACCACCAGGAGCGCGCCCGCGGCGACGGCGCCGACGCCGACACCCCATCGCGGGGTCCACGGTGTAGAGGTGGAATGCATGGCGAGATGCTAACCGTTCTCCAGATCGTCGGGGCGGGTGACCATGGATCATCGAGTTGAGCGGATGGAGCACGGGAAGGGCGCGCGGCGGACGAGCGAGTTCGTGCACCGGATCGCGCCGCGGGTGCTCGCGCTCGCGATCCCGGCGGTCGCCATCGCCGTCGGCGCGGCTTGTGGGGGCAGCGCGACCGCGCCCGGACGGATCGCGGCGTCCACGGCGAGCGCGCCCGAGCCGGGACCGAGCGCGTCGGCGTCCGTGCCGGCCGCGTCGGCGTCGTCGGTGGCGGCGGGGCCCGCCGCCTGCCCGGCGGACATGCTCCTCGTCGACGGCGACTACTGCCTGAACCTCGAGTCGCGCTGCCTCGACTCCTACCACTCGGAGGAGAACCACCTCGACGTGTGCCTCGAGTTCGCGTTCCCCACGAAGTGCGTCGGGGACACGAGGCACATGCGCTACTGCATCGACAAGTACGAGTTCCCGAACCGCGAGGGGCAGCGCCCGATGGTGATGCAGAATTTCTATCAGGCGCAGGTCCACTGCGCGAAGCGCGGCAAGCGCGTGTGCACGGAGTCGGAGTGGACGAAGGCGTGTGAGGGCCCGGAGAACAAGCCGTTCCCGTACGGGTACAAGCGGGACACGAACGTGTGCCTCGGCGACCGGCCGTGGGATCGGCCGGATGGGGACAAGGTCCTGAACAGCGATCCGGTCGAGCTCGAGCGCCTCTGGCAGGGCCGCGTCTCGGGCGCGTCGCCGGGGTGCGTGAGCGACTACGGGGTCTACGATCTCCCCGGGAACGCGGACGAGCTCGCGGCGAGCGAGACGAGCAAGCCCCCGACCCACATCGGCAAGAAGACGAAGGAGTTCGGCCAGGACTTCGACAACGTGACGACGGGCGGGCCTTGGTACACGCACGTGCGCAACGCGTGTCGCCCGAAGATCTACACGCACGACGAGGCGTTCGCGTACTACTACCTGTCGTGGCGCTGCTGCGCCGAGCCGGACGGGCAGCCCACCGACCCGCGCGCGCCGAAGCAGATCAAGCGCGACTGGCCGTTCTCGAAGGTCGAGGACATCGCGAACCACTCCTGGAAGCTGCCGTACAACCCCCACGAGCCCGGGGACTGAGGCGGCGGCGCTCGATCCTTCGCCGAAGCTCAGGCGTCGATGCGAACGAGCTCGACGCCCATCGCGGTTCGGAGCGGGTAGGGGGTCGCGACGAGCGAAGCGAACTGGAGATCGCGTTTGGACTCTCGCGTCTCGGCGAGCGACGCGGTGCACGTCACGACCCCGAGGCCCGAGGCGGTCATCGCGGCGTACGCGTCGTCGATCGAGGTCCCCATGGGGATGCGCCGCGTGCCGCGGAGCTGTTCGAACGTGGTGCCGAAGCTGATCCCCGCGAACGCCCGGACGTCGCTCCGGCCTTGGAGGAGTCCGGTGGAGCGCAGATCCTCGAGGGCGTCCCGGAACGTGGAGTAGACGGCGAGGACGCACGCCTCGGCGGCGTACGTGATGCGCGCGCGCCCGAGCTTCGCGAGCGCTCCCTCGAGGTCGTCGAGGAACGTGATGGAGACCGCGACGGCGCGGTAGAGCTCCACGCTCGAGAAGAACGGGAGCACGGGCGCGAGGCTGCGGAACTGGGGGAACTCGGCGACGAGGCGGCCCGCGGTGACGATCTGCGGGGGCCGCTCGAGGCGCTCGAGGACGACGACGAGCGGCGCGGCGGTCTCGTTTCGAAAGCTCATCGATTTGGGCGCCGAGAGGCGCGCGTACTGCGGGTGGATCATCGTCGAGCAGCGGAACGCGAGCTCGCGGCTCCCGCCGCCGTCGTGCACCTCGAGCAGCGCGGGAGGGCCGTACGCGGGGAGCGTCCGCAGCCGGTGCATGCCCGCCTTGAAGTCGGTGGTGAGGTCGCACTCCTGGCCGGGCTCGAGGCGCTCCTGCACGACGATGTGGCGCGTCTCTCCGGGGCTGCCGATGCACTCGACGCGCACGTCGAACTCGCGCACCTGCGGGCTCGGCCGGAAGTGCACCGCGAGGTTCTCGGGGAAGTTCGCGTCGTACTCGATGTTGCAGGCCTCGCAGTGCACGAGGGACACCTCGCCCGCAAGACCTGCCGGGGCACGACGCGGGGGCAGAGGATATCGAGGCGCACCGCGAGCATGCCCGCCTCGACAGCGCGGAAGAGCAGCACGAGCGTGTCGTCGAGCTGCTCGCCCCACGCCTGCGCGAGGAGTTGCGGGGACATCCGCGCCTGCTCGCGGAGCGGCCCGCGCGGAGGAACGCCGCGAGGCGATCGACGGAGCTCGAGGGCGTGAGCTTCTGCACGCGCGGCGCAGTTCTCCTCGCCCGCGGCGTGAGCTGCGGGGGCGGGCCCCCGAGGTTCGTGGAGGGACGCGTCGCTGTCGAGGTTCGCGACGATCTCGCGCAGCGCCTTGCCGATGCGGGGCTTGAGGCCTGCCCGGAAATCCATGCGCAGGAGGGCGCTCGGAGATCAGGCCCTCGGCGTGGCCTCCACGCGGTAGACGATCTGCGTGCCCCGACGGAGCCGTCCGCCTTGAGGGCGGAGATCGCAGCGCGCGACGACGCTCGGCGGGCCCCGACTGAACGCGCCGATGTGAACCACTGGGCGCGCGGCAGGAGAAGGGTATCTTCCTCCAGCGCACCTCGAACATCCGAGCTTGCTGAATATCCCGCGCGTGCGCCCGTCGGGCTGGCGCTCGAAATGGAAGCCGGTGCCGATGGCGCGGTTGAAGCGATCCGTGTCGGACACCTCGCGCCACGCGGCGTCGATCGGTGCACGCGTCGTGAACTCGTACGAGAAGACGATGGGGCTCGCCACGAGCGCACGACGTTAGGCGAAAGCCGTCCGCGGAGGAACCGCGCGGAGAGGCGCGCGGCCGGAGCGACGCATGGTCCCGACCCGCGGGCGCCCGTGGGATGGCCCGGGCGGGGCGGGTTTTTCTCGCGGCCAACGCGGGACGCGAGTAGAGCGCATGCTCCGGCCCTCTTCCTCGGACGAAAGAGCGCCTCGGGACGCCAGACCGCGGTGTCTCTAACGCGCGGAGCCCCGAGCCATCACCTCGTCACGCACGCCGCGGTCCTCGGCATGACCGGAGCGGTGACGGGCTCGTCGCCGTGCTCGCTGAGGGAGGCGCCGCGTCCTGCGTGCCGACGTTGCTCATCGACGTGAAGGGCGACCTCGCGAACTCCGTTTCCTTGCTGTTCCCGGAGCGAGCGCGGCGGAGTTCGCCCCGTGGGTCGACGGGACGCCGCGAAGCGGCGCGGCGATCCGCTCGCGGTCGCGGAGGCGCAGGCGGAGGCGCATCGGGGCGGGCCTCGCTGCGAGCGGGCTCTCCCCGGCGGACGTCGCGGCGCTCCGCGCGTCCATCGCGCCGCGGATCATCACGCCGGGCGCGAGCACGGGCGAGCTGCCTCCACGCCTTCGCTCGAGCGGCGCTCACGCCTCGGGACGAGGATGAAGAGGCCGCGCGCGAGGCCGTGTCCGCGAGCATCTCGCCCGTGCTCCGCTCATCGGCAAGGACGGGGACCTGCAGCAAGGAGCACGTCGTCCTCTCGACGTTCGCGGAGGCGCGGCTCGCGGCGCGGCGGCCCTCGGGCGTCGCGGATCTGCTGCGCGACGTGCTCGAGCCGCCCACGCCGCGGATCGGCGCGCTCGCGTACGAGGAGTTCCTCCCGCCGAAGGAGCAGCGCGCGCCTGCGCAGACCTCAACATGCTCCTCGCGTCCCCGAAGCTGAGCCTCGCCGTGGATGCGCGGCGCGTCGCTCGACGTCGGCGCGTGGCTCGAGCCCCGACCGGGGCCGATCGGCGCGCCGCGGACGCCGCTCGTGATCGTCAGCGTCGCGCACTTGACGACGAGGAGCGCGAGCCTGTCCTCGGCCTCCTCCTCGAGGAGATCCCGCGCACGTGCGCGCCCAGTGGAACGAGCGAGCTCCGCTCGCTCGTCGTGTTCGACGAGGTGTTCGGCTCTTCCTGCCGCACCGCGAACCCGCCCACGAAGCGCCCGCTCCTCGCGCTCCTGAAGCAGGCTCGCGCGTTCGGCGTCGGGCTCGTCCTCGCGACGCAGAACCCGATGGATGTGGACTACAAGGCGCTCTCGAACGCGGGCACCTGGTTCGTCGGGCGCCTCCAGACGGACGCGGATCGGGAGCGCGTCGTCGAGGGCTTGGTCGGCGCGGACGGCGGGGCAGGGGGGCTCGACGCGCAGGCGATCGGCGGCGTCATCAAGGCGCTCCCGAAGCGCACGTTCTTCCTCCGTGACGTGCACGCGTCGCCCTCGGTCGCGCTGGTGGAGACGCGCTACGCGATGTCGTTCCTCCGCGGGCCGGTGACGAGGCGCGAGCTCGCCGATCTTGCGAGGAGCCTCGCGCCGGCAGCGCCCGCGCACATGGGGGCCGCGCCCGCGCACATGGGGGCCGCCCCCGTCGGTCCGGCGCCGGAACCGAGCGCGCCCGCCGCCACGCCCACCGTGCAAGCGACGCCCATCGCGCAAGCCCCACCGGTCACGACCGCCGCGCTCGCCGCGGTCGATCCGCCGGGGGTCGCGTCGCCGAGCGGGCCACCGATCCTCCCGGAGGGATGGCGCACGCTCCACGGCTACGCGAGCGGCGCGCGCGTGACGTACGCGCCGTTCCTCGCCGCGTCGGTGCGCGTCCGCGCGCGCGACGCGAAGCTCGCGCTCGTGCGTGAGCGCGTCGCGTGCTTCGTCGCCCCGCTCAACGCGGACGGACGCGTCGAGCTCGCGAAGGCGGCGCTCGTCGACCCCGCGAACCTCGCGAACACCCCGCGCGAGGGCGCGTCGTACGCCCCGCTCACGAGCCTCCTCGACACGAAGAAGGGAGCGAAGGAGCTCGAGCGCGTGGTGCGCGAGCACGCGAGCGCCGCGTACCCGGTGGAGGTGGAGGTCAACCGCGAGCTCGGTCTGTTCCGCGGCGAGGGAGAGGCGCCGGAGGCGTTCGCCGCGCGCGTCACGCAGATCGCGGGGGAGCGTGCGTCCGCGGCGGAGTACGCGGCGGGCGCGGAGTTCGGCGCCTCGATCGCGAAGCTCCAAAACAAGCTCGCGCACGCGAACCGGGACCTCGCGGTCGCGCGGCAGGCGCTCGAGAGCGCGCCCTCGGGCGTGGGCGCGGCGTTCCTCGGCATCGTCGTGAAGGGCGCGGCGACGGACGCGCGCCGCGCGCGGACGCGCGCGGAGGCCGCGGTGGAGAAGGCCACCGTCGCGGTCCAGAAGGCGGAGGCCGCGCTCGCGGCGGAGATCACCGAGCAGCGCGTCACGGTCCAGAAGGCGCGGGACGAAGCGCTGCGCGCGGCGCGAGCGACGGCGACCGAGCGCATGTTGCCGAAGCGCGGCGACGTGGAGCTCGTCTGGATCGGGATCGCGTGGTCGGCGCGGCCGACCGGCTGATCAGGCGTGCGTGCGCCCCTGAGCACCGCTCCGTGGAGGAGCCGAGCGCTTGCGCGAGCCGGCCGACGAACGCGCCGCCTTGGGCTTCCGACGCGACGGCTTCGACGGGGGCGCGGCGGGCATCGCGTACGCGAGATCGTCGACGGCGAAGAGGGGCTTCGCGTCGAGCGCGAGGACGTCGTCCCCCCGGACGTCATCGCCCCGGACGTCATCGCGGCGAGCGACCTTCGGCAGCGCCGCCACGCCGTCGCGCTTGAGGGAGGCGCGGGGGGCGAGCGCCGGGGTCGGGCTCATGCCGTTGGTCCAGAGGGTGAGTACGCCGAGCTTCATAGGGAGAGACTTCCTGGTTCGCCGAGGACGCGATCGCGTCGTGCGCCCGCCGCCAAGCACGCGGTGGGCCAACTCGACCTCGGCTACCCCAAGGTCGGCTCGAGGGCCAAGAATCGAGCGAGCGAGGGCGCGCCGCGCGGCCGGAACAGCGTTGTTTTCATGGGGCATTGGCGTCACTGGTGGGCTCGGTGGACCGCGTCGGATCATGGATCTCTACGGCCCCTCCGGATCCGAACTTGACCTCCCCACTCCTCTCACACCTGCAAGGCTTGGCTGCTCGCGCGCTTCAAGCCTGAAACTCGGCGAGCGCGGCGAAGGGCCTCCTTCCGGTTTCGCCGAAACGCGTCGCCGCGGGGCGCGCCGGACCCCGGGATCGAGTAAGAAACCTGGGTGAGCCGTCAGCAAGCCATCGAGGAGCGACTCCGCGCCGCGTTCACGCCGACCCATCTCACGGTCGAGAACGAGAGCCACCAGCACAGCGTCGCGCCCGGATCGGAGACGCACTTCGCGGTCGTCGTCGTGAGCGACGCGTTCGCGGGGGCGGGGCTCGTCGCGCGGCACCGCAAGGTGAACGCTGCGCTCGAGCCGCTGTTCGCCGAGGGCCTGCACGCGCTCCGGATCCGCGCGGCGACCCCCACCGAGTTCGCGGCCGCGCCGGTGACGGCGCCCGCGCCGAAGTGCCTCGGCGGATCGAAGGCGGACGCGTGAACCTCACGTTCGGCGTGTGCACCGACCTGCACTTCGGCCCGGAGGCGCTCTACAAGGGGAAGCTCAGGAAGCTCACCGCGCACGCGGGCGAGCTCGTCACCGCGTTCGCGAAGGACATGGCGTCCCGCGTGAAGCCCGACTTCATCGTGAACCTCGGGGACGACATCGAGGACGAGGATCACGACGCGGATCTCACTCGCTACGGGGAGTGCCTCGCCGCGCTCGAGACCGCGAACATCGACCTCGTCCACGTCGCGGGGAACCACGACACCATCCACCTCTCGACGGGCGAGGTGCTCTCCGCGTGGCGCCGCTCGTCCGCGTGGCTGGGCGATCGGCTCCCGAGCGACCGCCTGTATTACGCGTTCGAGCGCGGAGGGATCCGCTTCATCGTCCTGCACAGCGTCGAGTCCCCCGACCGGAGCATCTCGATCCACGAAGCGCAGCAAGCGTGGCTCGCGGAGGAGCTCGATCGCACGTCGCTGCCCGTGATCGTGCTCGTCCACCACAGCCTCGCCGACCAGAACCTCGCGGGCAGCCGCTGGTTCGAGGGGCGCGCGCACGTCTGCCTCGTCCAGGAGCGCAAAGAGATCCGCGCCCTCCTCGAGCGGCACCACGCGCGCTCGGAGCGCGGCGTGCTCGCGGTGTTCAACGGGCATCTCCACTGGAACCACGTGGACGTGATCCGGGGCATTCCGTATGTGACCGTGCAGAGCATGATCGAGAACCTCGACGAGGACGCTCCGGGTCGGCCCGCGCGCGCGTTCGCGGTGGTCCGCGTCTCCCCGAAGCGCGTGAACGTCGACGTTGGGGGCGAAGAACCCGCGCGCTACCAGTTCACCCCAAAAGAGTAGTCAGGGAGAACCCTTTTTCGTAGCATGCGGCGCAATGCGGGCGATTGCTGCGGGCCTCACCGACATCGGACGAGAGCGCAACCACAACGAGGATCGCTTCATTCTGCTGCCCGAGTTCAACGTGTTCGTCGTCGCGGACGGCATGGGCGGGCACCAGTCGGGCGAGGTCGCGAGCCGCATGGCCGCCGCGACCATCGCCACGTACTTCCGGACCGTGCTCAACGGTCCGAAGGCGGGCAACCACCACCCTCCGGCGGCGGGCGCGAAGAACGGAGACGGCGCGGGGGACGTGGCGGACACGCTGAAGGCCGCCGTGTGCGACGCAAACGCGAAGATCTTCGCGCGCGCGGATGATTCGCGCGCTCACCGAGGCATGGGAACCACGGTCGTGGCGGCCGCGTACCGCCCGTCGGACGCGAGCATGCACGTCGTCCACGCGGGAGACAGCCGCGCGTACCACATCCGCGGCGACTCGATGAAACAGCTCACGCGGGACCACTCCCTCCTCTCGGACGCGCTGCTCGAGCGCCCGGAGCTCACGGAGGCGGATCTCGCGTACCTCCCGCGGAACGTGATCACGCGCGCGCTCGGGATCGCCCCCACGGTGGACGTGGACGCAGCGAGTTGTCCCGCCGAGCCGGGGGACGTGTTCCTCCTCTGTTCGGACGGGCTGCACGGCCTCGTCGACGACTCCACGATCCGCGCGATCGTGCGCGAGCACCAGATCCTCACGGAGGCGTGCTCGCGCCTCATCGAGGCCGCGAACCGGAACGGTGGGAAGGACAACATCACGGCGGTCCTCATCCGCATCGAGGACGAGGAGGAGCCGTGGAGCGTCCGCAGCCCGGGCGCTGCCCCGCGCGCGTCGCAGGCCCCCGAAGCGCCCGCGTCGTCCGTGGATCCGTCCGCTCCGACCGACCCGTCTCCCGAGCTGCTCCAAGCGCTCGCGGGGACGCCGGCCCCGGCGCCCGCAGCGCCGACGGACGCGGCCGCCGATGCGAAGCCGCCAGCCGAGGCGGATCCGGACGCTTCGGCGCCGACGGAGCCCGCACCCACGGAGTCCTCGACGGCCGCTGCCTCGCCGTCGCGTGAGGGCGCGGAGGCGGATCCCCCGGCGCAAGCGACCCCCGTCGTCGCGGAGGTCCGGGCACCGGCGCAGAAAAAGAAGAAGCCGAAGCGTTGACCGAAGGTCTTGCGCCGGTTCCCGTGTGCGGATATGACCGGGAACGCCTGGGGTAGAGACGTCCTCGGGGGCGCGGTCCATCTCGAGGGTGCCCAGTATCTGGGGAGCCCTGGAGCGGACGCAGCCCCGTCGAGTAGCGGCCCTCTTCCCTCGACGTCTTCGCTGCGGATCCCTGCGCTCCGTCTCCGCCTCGCATACGTGGAGCGCGACCCCTCCCAAGGAACTTCGTGGGCACGCCGATATCCGATGCACTCTCCACGCTGAGCGACCGCGGCCTCAGACGGCTCCTGGGCGCGCGGACGTTCCTTCGCGGCCTCGAATACTTCCGGCGACGGGTCGTGGAGGACGTCCAGGTCGGCGAAATGGTGGCGACCGGGGTCGTCCGCGCCGCGGACGCGGAGCCGTTCCACGTCTCGGTCGAGATCACGCCGGACGGCATCCAGTCGAACTGCCCGTGCCCCGCGTTCGCGAAGGCGAACCAGCACTGCAAACACGTGGCGGCCCTCCTCATCAGCGTGCGCGACCAAGCGCGCGGCCGCGAGCCGCGACGCGAGGCCCCTCCGCCCGCGCTCGTGCCGCAGACCGCGCACGCGGGCGGGGACTCGACGAAGCGAGCGCGGCGACGTGAGCGGCGGCGCACCGCCTCCACGATCCAGCCGGGGCAGGGGACGCCGATGGCGGCGCTTGGTCCGCCCGGATCCGCGGTGACTCCGGCGCCTCGCCTCGAGAACGGGGCGGCGACGCCCGCCGTCGCGATCGACGCCTCGGCGAAGCAGACGGGCATCGGCGCGTGGCTCCCGCCGGACGGCGCCGGCCGCCCGCGCAAGATCGAGTTCCGGGTGCACGTCCGACCGGGCGCGCTGACGGTGACGGTGTTGGACGCCGAGGCGCGCATGCCGATCCTGCCCTCGACGGCGCTCACGTGGCAGGCCATGCACCCGACGAACGATCGCGCCGCGCTCCGCATCCTCGCGCGCCTCGAGAGCGGCAACCCGCGTCACCCCGCGGTGAGCGTCACGGGCGAGGACGTGGCGGATCTGCTGCCGGCGCTCGAGGGGCAGCGCGTGCTGCTCGAGCCCGCGCTGATGCAGCTCCGCTTCGGGGACGAGCCGCTGCGCCCGCGCTTCGATCTCGAGACGGATCGGGAGACGATCTTCGTCAAGGCGAGCTTCGAGAAGCCGAGCGACAAGCGGCGGTTCAACCTCGTCTCGGGCGGTTGGTTCGAGGGCTGGCCGGGCTGGCACATCGACACGCAGGAGGGCATCGCGCGGCGCATCGACAAGCGCGTGTCCGTGGGCGCGATCCGCAGACTCACGCGCTCGCCGACGATCGCGGAGCCGATGAGCGAGCTCGCGCGGGTGATCATGCAAGGCCTGCCCAAGGTCGCGCTCGAGGTCGGCGCCGAGCTCCCGGAGCTCTCCCAGATCGCGGACGTCATCGATCTCGAGCCGACGTTCCGCATGCGCGCGGGGGGCGGCCTCGTCGAGGCGAAGGTGTCGCTGTACGCCTCGTACGGGACGCAGGAGATCCCGGTGCGCGCGGACGGGATCTCGCTCCCGGTGCTCATCCAGCCCCCGGAGGAGGGGCAGCGAAAGCCGCGGTGCATCCGCGTGGACATCGCGGCGCAGCAAGCCGCCGCGGAGAAGCTCGCGAGCCTGGGCCTGACTCCGGACGAGACGGGCGAGGCGTTCGTCGCGCGCGGCGATCGCGCGATTCAGTTCTGGAGCGAGGGCCTCGCCCAGCTCCCGGACGACTGGGATCTGTTCGTGCCCGAGGACCTCGTCGACACCCAGGTCCGCTCGAAGCCGATCGGGGTGTTCGCGAAGGTCAGCTCGGGGATGGACTGGCTGAACGTGAAGCTCACGTATGAGAGCGAGGGCATCGGGGTCGACCGGAACGAGCTCCGGCGCTGCCTCGCCGAGGGGCGCAAGTTCGTGCGCCTCGAGGACGGATCGTTCGCCGCGGTCGACGCGGACGCGATGCGCGCGATGATGGACCCGCGAGATCGAGCTCCTCGCGGCGGCGGGCAAGACGGGCCGCATCCGCTCGCGCAGGCGGGCCGCGTGCAGGAGCTGCTCGGGATGACGGAGGGCGCGACGATCGCCCCGAGCGCGAAGGCGCTCTTCCACAAGCTCTCGAACATCGAAGAGATCGAGCGCGAAGAAGCCGCGCGCGCTCAAGGCGACGCTCCGCCCCTACCAGGAAGCGGGCCTCTCGTGGCTCAAGTTCATCCACGACATCGGCTCGGGCGGCGTCCTCGCGGACGACATGGGCCTCGGCAAGACGATCCAAACGATCGCGATGCTCCTCGCCGTGAAGCAGGAGGACAAAGAGATCCGCACGCTGATCGTCGCGCCGACGAGCGTCGTGACGAACTGGGAGCGCGAGCTCGGGCGGTTCGCGCCCACGCTCTCCGTCGCGCTCTGGCATGGTCAGAACCGGCGTGATCAAGCGGACCAAGTGAAGGAGGCGGAGGTCGTCGTCGATACCACGCGCTGCTCCGCCGCGACGAGGAGTTCCTCGCGAGCCTCGACCTGACGTACGCGATCCTCGACGAGGCGCAGCACATCGAGAACCCCATGTCGGCGACCGCGGCGGCCGCGAAGCGCCTGAAGGCGAAGCGGCGCCTCGCGCTCACCGGCACCCCGATCGAGAACCGGCTCTCGGAGATCTGGTCGATCTTCGACTTCGTCTCGCCGGGGCTCCTCGGCGCGCTCGACAAGTTCGAGGCGCGCTTCGCGCGGCCGATCGAGGCGGGGGACTACAAGGTCGCGCAGCGCCTCCGCACCACGATCCACCCCTTCATCCTGCGGCGAACGAAGCAGGAGGTCGCGAAGGATCTCCCGGAGAAGCTCGAGCAGGATCAGGTCTGCGATCTCTCCGGCGAGCAGCGCAACGTGTACGTCGACGTCATGCGCGAGGTCCGCGCGCAGGTCATGGGCGAGGTGGAGAAGAACGGGATCGCGAAGAGCCAGCTCCAGATCCTCGCGGGCCTCACGAAGCTCCGCCAGGCCGCGTGCGATCCGCGCCTCCTCGGCTTGCCCCGCGAGTTCACGGACGACGACTCGGGCAAGCTCGTGGCGCTCCGCGAGCTCGTCGCGAACGCGGTCGAGGGCGGCCACAAGGTCCTCGTGTTCAGCCAGTTCGTGAGCATGCTCCGGATCATCGAGAAGGCGATGAAGGAGGACGGCGTCGTCTACGAATACCTGGATGGGTCCACGAAGGATCGGCAGGAGAGGGTCGACCGCTTCCAATCCGACCCGGGCTGCGGCGTGTTCCTCATCAGCTTGAAGGCGGGCGGCACGGGCCTGAACCTCACCGCGGCGGACACGGTCATCCACTTCGATCCGTGGTGGAACCCCGCGGTGGAGCAGCAGGCGACGGACCGGGCGCACCGCATCGGTCAGAGCAAGGTCGTGAGCGTGTACCGCCTGGTCGCCGCGGGGACGATCGAGGAGAAGATCCTCCAGCTCAAGGCGAAGAAGCGGGAGCTCGTCGCGAGCGTGCTCTCCGAGGACGCGGGCGGCGCGAAGAAGCTCACAAAGGCCGATATCGAGGAGCTGTTCAGCCTCTGACGGCGGCGGGCGCGGGTCCGGGCGCCAACGCGAGCGCACGAGATGTAGGGCGCGGCGCGCGAGTCGCGCTACACTACGGATCGTGCGCTTTCTTGGTAGTACTTGGACAATCGACGTTGGATCACGGTGGAGTGCGGCGCTCGCATTCGCGCTCGCGCGCGCCGTGGGCGGCTGCTCCGTAGCGAGCGGGAAGGTCGACGACGACGGTACCGTCCCGCAGAAGGAGAGCACGCTCGACGAGAAGGGGAGCGCCGGAGCTCGCGCCGAGCGAGCTCCGAACCCCTCCATGACGAGACGAAGGCGGGCGCGTCGATCCGGCTCCTCCTCATCGGGGACAGCGGGGACGGCCTGCCGGACCGAGGAGCGGTGATCGCCGACGAGAACGGCGGCGCGACCGTCACGCTCAAGGCGCCGAGCAAGCCGGCTGCGTTCCACATCGTCGCGAAGGTGGGGGACAACGCGTCCGCCGATCTCGCGATCGCCGTGAGCGAGCTCGGGTTCGCCAAGGTGCGCGTGCAACCGAAGTACGGCGGCATCCGATCTGTGGACGAGTGGTCGGCGAGCGTGTCGGTGGGCGTGGACTGCGCCGCTGCGCTGAAGGCCTATCCCGGAGATCTCGACGGATCGTTGAAGGCGAAGTCCTCGAAGGACGGCGAGCCCGTCGTCGCGTCGGTCCCGGTCGGCCCCGACCTCGCGATCGTCGCGCGCTCGGGCGCCGTGATCTGGGGCTGCGTCGAGGGGAAGCTCACGCAGCCCAACGTGGAGTTCGAGATGCCCCTCGAGGTGACGGACGTCCCGCTCGCCCTCGGCACCGCGAAGCTCGACCTCGAGCTCGCGTTCACGCCATCGACGGGCGAGTTCAAGAGCCTGGTACAGCAGGGCGGCGCGCACCTCGCCGCGGCCGCGTTCCCGAGCGCGTCGGAGGCGTCGACGATCCTCGACACGATGCGGGATCTGCTCGCGAGCGACGCCGTCGCCGACTTCGACGAGCACCGCGTGACGACGCAGCTCGACGCGACGATCGAGACGCTCCTCGTCGGCCACTCGGCGCGCGACGCGATCGCGGGGTGGACGGAGCTCGCGCTCGGGGCGACGAGCGCCGGCATGAAGGATCTCGCGATCACCGGCCAGCTCGTCGGGAGCGCGGAGAACCCGCTCGCGCCCACGTTCTCGATCGACGCGCTCGGCCCCGTCCCCGGCGCGCTCGCGGGGACGGCGCCGAGCGTCGAGCTCTCGTGGAAGAGCGAGCCGTCGGACACGATCGTCGCGGGCGGGACGATCTACTTCAGCCCCACGCGCTTCGCGGGTGCGCTCGTCGCGGCCGAGTCCGTGCTGTCCGATCCGACCGCGACGACGGGCGCCGAGGCGCTCGCGAACGTGGTCGATTGCGCGGCCATCGGTCAGGCGGCGAGCTTCTCGGCGGCCGCGAGCTGCGACGAGGCCTGCGCGACGACGCTCTGCAAGGCCGCGATCGACGCGCTCTGGGCGCACGGCCTCGCCGCGGACGACGGGCTCGGCGCGTTGGACGTCGCGATCTCGGGGACCGCGAAGGTGGACGCCGCGGCGGTGCCGATCGCGCTCGCTGGCTCTTGGGTGGGCTCGATGAGCACGCCCGGTGCGGTGTGCGCGCTCGGCGGGGACGCGAGCGCGACCGCGCCTCCCCCGCCGTGACGCCTACGGGGCGAGCGCGATCGCGCGGGCGAGGGCACGCCTCGCCCTGAGCCCTACGGCGACGGAGGCGGAGCGGCGGGCGCGCTCTTCGCCTTGTCCCGACCCGTCGCGTGCTCGAGGCGAATCGCGGCCGCGAGCAGGTTGACGTGCGCGGCGAGCATCCGGAGGCGGGCGCTCGTCACCTCGGTCTCGGCGTCGACGACCTGCGTGCCGGTCGCCTTGCCGAACGCGAAGAGCTTCTTCGTCACGCGGAGCGTCTCCTCCGCGGCGATCACGCCCTTGTCCGCGGCCTCGATGCTCGGCTGCGCCTTCGCGAGATCCGCGTACGCGGCGGTGACCTCGACCCGCACCGCGTCGATCAGGGCGTCCCGCTGCGCGGAGACCTGCGCGGTGCGGCTGTTCGCCAGCTTCTTCGAGCCGATCGTGCTGAACGTGTCGTTCACGGTCCACGTGAGGCGGAGCCCGAGATCCCAGGTGAAGTTGAACTCCTCGGTCGCGGGCGTGATGCGCTGGTTCGGCCGCGCGAGCGTCGCGTCGGCGAACGCGTCGAGGCGAGGCAGGTACGACGCCGTCGTCGCGGAGCTCACGTCGTCGAGCGACGCGCGCTGCTCTTCGAGCGCGCGGATCTCGGTGCGGTTGCGGATGCCCTCGGCGACGAGCGCGTCGAGCGCCTCGAGGGTCGGCGGCGGGGGAGCGGTGAAGACGTCGATGCCGATCGCGACGGGCTGGCCGTCCGGGATGTGCATGACGATCCGCAGGCGCTGCTCCGCCGTCGTCTCGACGCTGCTCGCCTCGGCCGCTTGGAACTGCGCCTGCGCGAGGCGCGCCTCGACGCGCATGAGATCCGCGTTCGACGCCGTCTGGACGGTGATCCCGACCTTCGCGTCCGCGACCTGCTTCTCGGCGTCCTCGACGGCCATGCGCGCGACCACGGTCTGCCCCTTCGCCTGGATCCACTGGAGGAAGACGATCTTCGAGTCCGCCGCGGCCTGGAGCTCCTGCGCCTCGACTTGGAGCTTGAGCGCCTCCTCGTTGTGTTGGGCGGCGCTGTAGCCCTGCACCGAGCGGAGGAAGTAGTCCGAGATCGGCACGACGAGCCCCGCCGTGAAGGAGATGTTGTCGAGGATCACGGGGAACGAGATGGAGAACTTCGTCGCCTGCACGGGGAGGCCGCCCGAGTCGATCACGCACTGGGTCGCCGGATCCTGCGGGCACGGGCCGACGGTCACCGGCCCTGCGTTGAGCGAGCCGAGGATGCTGCCGCCACCTCCGAAGCTCCCTTGCTCCACCTCCGAGAGGCGGGTGTAGCTCGCCGCGAACGAGAGCCTCGGGAAGAACTGCACGAGGGCCTGCTCCGACTGACCCTCCGCTCCCTCGAGCTCCGCCTGCTTGGACCGCACGGACGGGCTCGTCGACGACGCAGCTCGCGCGACCGAGTCGGGCGTCAGACCACCGGGCTGAGGCGCGAGCGCCTCGCGCAAGCGATCGCGCGTCTCCTCGGTCGAGTCTCCCGGTCCGAGCTCGTCCCCAGGCTTCGCGGGAGTTCCCTTCGGATCGGACGGCGTGGGCTGCGCCGCGGGCTGGCCGTTCGGGGGAGTCTGCGGAGCGGGCTGCGCGACCGCGAGGTGCGCAGTCATTCCGAGGCCAGCGAACGCAGCGATCAGCGCGACAGGGGTGGGGCGAACACGCCTCAGCATGGAGGATCCTTTCGGAGAGCGAGCCACGGAGGCCCGGTCAATGGAGAGCTCGGCAAGCGAGTGCCACATAAAGGCGAAGGCCGCACTTGGGCAGGGGGGTCTTCATGTTTCTTCAAGGTCTTGATTATTTATTCGGCGGGGCCTCCGGCCCCACGTGCTCGCGCGGACGCGCTCGCCCCCACAAAAGTTCGAGTGGCTCGTGGTCCGGGGGTATGCTCCGGACCACCGGTTGGAGCGGACAGAGTGAACAATCAGAGAGTCCAGACGCTCGAGGCGCTGCTCACCCGCATCAAGAAGAACGCTGGAGAGCCTCGGCCAGAGCGGGCGCGGCCCCGGGCGGACGCGCCGGTGGGCGCGGAGACGCGCGGGGCGGCCACAGCGAAGCCTGCGGCGGAGATCCGCACGGTGCCGCCTCAGGCGGCGAAGGTGAGTGAGCCTCCGAAGGCGGCGGCGCCTCCCGTCGCGAAGACACCGGAGCCGAAGAAGCCCGTCGCCGCGGACGTGGTGCCCTCGCACACAGGCGCGCCGAAGGTGACGCCGCGCCTGATCGATCCGGTGACGTCGGCGGATCAGGATCCCGCGAAGTGGACGCTGGACGACATGGGGACGGGGGAGCCGTCGCCGAAGCCCGCGCAGGTCACGCCGAAGCCCGCCGTGACGAAGCCCGTCGAGGCGAAGCCCATCGAGGCGAAGCCTCCGGTGGAGGTGAAGCGGCAGTCGATCCCCGAGGCGAAGCCCTCACCGCGCGCCGAGGGCGGCCGTGTCGGGCTCGGCCTCGGTGGGTTCGGGCGACAGATCGAGGCGAAGAAGCAGGAGCCCAAGGCGGAGCCCGCGAAGCCCGTCGAGGCGCCCAAGGTCGAAGCGCCGAAGGTCGAGGCGCCGAAACCCGTCGCCCCACCTCCGGATGTCGAGCTCGACATCGACGAGCCCACGCACATGGAGGAGAAAGGGGGCGCGCGCGTACTCCCGAACTTCTCGGACACGCCGGACGAGGAGGTGGAGGCGACCGTGTCGGGCCCCATCCCGACGCACATCCTCGAGATGTCGCGCGCCGCGTCCCAGGCGAAGGACCCGCCGAAGGCCAAGCTCGAGCAGCCGAAGGCGATCGAACCCTCGGCGGTCGACGCGGCGCTCGACATCCCCTCGCCGCCCGCGATCGAGCTCCAGTCGAGCAGCGGCCCCGCGGGGGTCGAGCCGCCGCGCGAAGAGCCGAAGAAGGGGATCGGACACACGATCCCGATGGCGATGGATGCGCCGGACGTCGACGTCGCGATCTCGGAGAACGTGACGCTGCCCCTCGAGCGCAAGCCGCAGCTCATCGAGATCGCGAAGCCGGCGGAGAAGCCCGCGGAGCCCGCGCCTCGGCCGGAGCCCGAGCCGATCGCCGCGGATCCCATCGACAAGCCCAGCGCGAAGCCGGCCGAGAAACCCGTCGAAAAGGCCGCGGAGCCGCCGGCGGAGAAGCCCGCCAGCAAACCCGCCGACAGCGCGTTCTCCGCCGGGTCGACGAACGACGCGCCGAGCAAGTTCGCGCAGGAGCTCACCCCGCAGCCCCGCTCGAGCGGGTTCTTCGTCAAGACGTTGATCGTCGCGGTCGTCCTCGTCGCGGCCGCGGCGGGCGTGTTCGTCTACATGCGGAAGGACGAGTTCTTCGGCGGAGGCGCGAAGACCGCGGACTCCACGCAGCCGCCCCCCACGGCGGAGAGCACGCCGAAGCCCACGCCTTCACCGACGCTCTCGGCGTCGACCGCGCCGCTCACCGTCCCGCCGGGGTCGGCGGATCCCGCGTCGTCGGGAGCGCCCGCGCCGAGCTCGAGCGCGGCCCCTTCCACGGTCGGGGACGTGGGCGAGCCTCCCAAGAACCCCAAGCAGCTCGGTCCAACGCAGGGCTACATCTTCGTGCAGACGACCCTCGAGGGCGATGTGTACACCGGTGGCGTGAAGGTCGGCCCCGTCAACCAGTGGGTCATTACGCCGTGCAAGGCCGCGTACCTCACCGTGGGCAAGGTGATGGGGCAGTGGGCTGCACCGCCGAAGACCGTCACGGTTCCCTGCCAAGACAAACTCGTCGTGTCCATCCCTTGAGCCGCGCGTCACGGGCGGTCGGCTCTCCCTGCTCGAGAAGGCCGGCGACCGCGCATCGACCAGGTCTGGTCGAGGAGACCGCGCGCGGTGTTCCGTGAAGAAGGTGCGCGCCGTCGAGGGGTGCGCCCCTCGACGATCTCGGAGACGCAGCTCGACGAGATCGCTACGCCGATCGTCGAGCGCGCGCGGGTCGCGCAGCGTGCGTGGGCGAGACCTCGATCACCGATCGAGATCGCCGAGCGGTGGCGCGCGCGAAGGCGAGCTTCCTCGGCGCGCACGAAGCGCTCGCCGACTCCTCCATGACGAGGCCGGCAAGCCCGTCGCGGAGGCGCTGATACCTGGAGATGTACCGAGCGCGGACGTGTTCGATTGGTGGCTCGGATCATCGAGGAGCTCCTCGCGCCGCGGAGATCGAGCTCTCGCGGATCGCGTATCCCAGCAAGACCGCGCACGTATCGAGGCGCGCGGGGCGTCGTCGCCTTGATGCGCCCTGGAACTACCCGGTCGCGATCCCGCTTCGCACGATCGTTCCCGCGCTGCTCGTGGGGCGATCGTGTGGAAGCCGACGAATACACGTCGCGCGTCGCGAAGGTCGTCGCGGCCGCGCTCGCCTCCGGAGCACGTGCTCTCGCTGGTCCTCGGCGCGGGAGCACGGTCAGCGCGTGATCGAGAGCCGGGTCGACGCGGTCGTGTTCACGGGCGGCACGGCGACGGGCAAGCGCTGTGCTCCACGCGTGCGCGGAGCGCGTGACCCCGGCGTCCGTCGAGCTCGGCGGAAAGGACGCGGCGGTCGTCCTCGCGGACGCGCGGATCGGCGCGCAGCGGCGGGTGTCGTTTGGGCGCGCTCACGAACGCAGGCCGAACTGCCGCGTCCATCGAGCGCGTGGCACGTCGTCGAGGCGATCGCAGAGCCTTCATCGACGCGGTGGTCGCCCGCGCCGTCCATGCTCACGCCCATATCGACGTGGGCCCGCTCACCACGCTGGCGCAGGCGAAGCACGTCCGCGCGCGCAGATCGCGGAGCCCTCATAGAGGAGCAGCGCGCCTCACGCCCGAGCCCGCGGAGGCGAACGACGAGCGCGCGCTCTCGCCGGTGGTGCTCAGGTCGGGGCCGAGGACGTCGAGCAGGTAGCGGTGATCGAGGCGGCGCTGATGTGCTCGTCCGGAGAGCAGGGCGAGCGCCGTCGATGCGCTTCTTCTCGTCGCTCGGCGCGCCCATCGGCGAAGCCAGGCCCGTCGGCACCACCTGCCCACCGTCGTACGTTCAGCACGCACGGCGGCCCCGGCTGGCGCGATGCGCGGCCTTGTCGGTATCTGGGAGGCGGCGATCAGTTCCGGAACCGGCCGAGCAGATGCGTGGGCTTCCTGCGACCAGCCAGCCATGGGAGCAGAGCCACCGGGCAGGTCTGTTCAATGCCCTTCTTCGAAGAGCTCACATTCTGCTCTGCAGGCTCAGTAACTGCCGAGGGCGCCGCTCCCCAGGCAGATCAATCCTTTTATTCCAGCTTGCTGCAATCAGCTCCATTAAACACCGCCTCATCAGCTGACCTCCATTGTCTTTGTTGCTGAAGACACAGAATGAACTGCCACTGATCACACTCCTACATCGGCGCGAGCAGTACTCCGCCCGGTCGCCGGCGTTCGGCGCATCGCCCGCCCAGGACGGCGATCGTCACCCAGCGCCCACGGTGAGCGCGGCGACGCCCTGCGCCTGGGCTGTTGCGCTCTCGACTCGAACGGCGCGGCGCGGTCGACGGCACGCCCACGCGGACTGTGTGTACGTCGCGCTCGGGGCGAAGGGCGCGTCCTCCCGCGCGTGCCGGACCTCTGCGTGTCGGGCCTGAACTACGGCCTGAACTCGGCGTCGACACCGTTCTCCGGGACCGTGGCGGCCGCGCGCGAGGCCGCTCCGAGGAATCGTCGCTCGCGCTCTCCGCCGACACGCGCGCGAGCCTGCTGAAGGCCTCGGAGATCGGCGCGTCCCTGGCTCGCGCTCTCCTCGCGAGGCGCGCCCAACGCCGGAGCGTCACGGGCTCTTCAGCGTCGCTTCCCTCCGGGCAGCGGCTGGACGATGCGCCCGACGTCGCTCGGCGTGCGGTTCTACGAGGCGGAGGTGGAGTTCCGGGAGGACCAGCGGGGAGGCGAGTACCTGTGGATCGGAGGCGCGCACCCGACCCGCCCACGGCGAGGCGCCAGGCTCGGACACCGAGGCATACGACGAGGGCGTCGTGGGCGTCACCCAGCTCACGCTCGATCAGTCGTGGTACGAGCCCGACGCCGCGGCGCGCAGCGCAGGCGCCAAGGATCTCGTCGCGCGGGCCGGAGCTTCTTCGGACCAGGAGACCCCCTGACATGCGATCGTTCCTCGTCTTCAACACCTCGACGTACGCGTACTTCGCGGAGCGTTTCCTGGCGTCGGGACCGTTCGAGGCGCGGGGGCGTCGAGCAGCGCCTTCCCGGACGGCGAGCGCTACCTCCGCCTCGACGCCGAGACGTGGGGGCGGGACGTCGTCGGGGGACGCCAAGGCGATCTCGACACCCTCGGGGTGTACGACCTCGGCTGCGCGATCTCGCGGAGCAGCGCGCGTTCGCTCTCCATCGTGATGCCGTATTTCCGGGTACGCGACGATGGAGCGTGCCGTGAAGCCGGGCGGGAATCGTCGCGGCGAAGACGCGCGCGCCTGCTCTCCTCGATCCGCCGTGCGAGCGGGCGCGCGGATGTTCCTCTTCGTCTGCACCGACGGCATCGAGTTCTATTTCGGCGACGCGCACACGACGCATGCATCCACAGCGCGCCTGTCCATTACGAAGGCGATCCGAGGAGCTCATGGGCGATCGTCTTCGTCCTCCAGGGCGACCAGCGACGGGGCACGAAGTGGGTCGAGAGCCTCGCGCGGAGCCTCCAGGTCGACCCCGCGTTCGATCTACAAGCGCCGGGACGCGACGACGGGCGCCATCGGCCTCACGGGCGTCAACGCGGACGTGAAGGGCGTCGAGGTCGTCCTCTACGACGACGCCGATCCGCACGGGCGGCTCCTCCGCGCGGGCCGCGCAGGCGTGCCGCGCGCGAGGCCGCCTCCAAGATCCACGCGGTCGCGAGCCACCTCGATGCTCCCGACGGGATCCCTCGAGCGCCTGCGCGAGCGGCGCGTTCGGCCACATCGTGGGGACGGACTCGCACCCCCAGAGCCAACTCCTCGCGTCGACCCCCGGCACCGTCCACACCGTCGCGGGCTCTTCGCGCGCGCCGTGGAGGCGCTCGGACCGGCGATGAAGCCCGCGATCTCGGCCTCCCCAGACGGGGCGCGCGACCACTCCATCTTCCTCTCCCCGGGGATGTTCGGCTTCGGCGAGCTCGCCTCGTTCGACTACTTCGAGCACGTGCGCGCCGCCGGGCGATCGGTTCGCGGCGGGACCGGCCCGTCGCGGTGCACGTCGTCGAAATGCACCCGACCGCCTCGAATCCGCCGGCGCGCGAGTTGCGCCGCGCGGACCGTGACGGACGCAGCGGGGAGGGGACGGAGCCCCCATCATCGTCGAGGGCGCGCAGGCGGGCGGCCTCGACGCGCGGCTCGTCGCGTCGCCGACGGTGCGCCTCCCCGGCGTGAGCGCGAAGGACCTCGCGTGGATGTCGAGGCTCGCGTCGGTGACGACGATCAACACACCGCACCACGGCACGCCCATCGCCGCGTTCTTCGCGACCGTGACGGACAGCGCCTGCTCTACGCGGTAGGCACGCTCACCGTGATCGCTGAAGCTCGGCGCCCCCGCTCGCGGCCGCGAGCGCGCTCATGGCGGCGGATTCGGCCGCGTCTCGGGCGCGGTCGAGCTCCTCGAGCTCATCGAGCGGACGACGGAGAACGTCGTCACGTGCTCGACGAGGGCGTCGAGCCGAGATCTGCGCTCGTTCTTGCGTCTCGTCGGGACGATCAGGGCCGCCATCACGTCCAGCTCATGCCGGAGGCGATGGATCTCTTCCAAGCGGCCGTCGAGGATCGCCCGGGCCTGCGGTACCAGTCGGTGGCGAGCTTCGCGCCGGGGCACGCGTCCGGACTGGATGCGGTGATCCTCTCGCCGTGGGCGATGGTGTCCGCGGCGATCTTCACGCTGCTCCAGGGCATCACGAAGACGACAGGACGAGCGCTACCCGGCGCACGCGTCCGGACAGCGCGGTGCGCGCGCGCGTGCTCGGGATGCTGGGAGAGCTCCCGGATCTCACCGCGAACGACGGGATCGTTCACGCTCTACGCCTGCGCAGGTCTGGGGACCTCGTCTGGGTGGGGCGCGCGGACCACCTCGACATCGTTGGACCTTCCCGTCGAACGAGCGGCCCACGAAGGAGCGACCGCACGATTGGCTGAGGAGCGGCGCCAAGTTCGACCGCGTGCTGGCTGCCACCGTGATGGATCATCGTCGCGGGGATGCTGCTCGGTGAGGGTCGCGCACGCCGGCGGCACCATTCGGTGCTCGGCTGAGCCGGTTGGAGGGTCCAGGACTCTTACAACCGTCTGTCTGGGAGTAGAAGCCCACACACACCGTCGGGCTTCTGATAAGACGCGAGCGACTGGCTCCGCTTATCTCGTAGAGCCTGGAAGCTCGAGTCGTATTGCCTCATCAAGGAGATCGTCATGCGTTTACCTGCCCTCGGTTCCTCGGATCCTCTAGAGCTCACCGTCCCCGCCCTCCACCGGGCGCGTCCTCGAAGGCCGCTACTTGCTCGTCGGCGCCGCGCTCCTCGCGGCGGCCTGTTCGAGCGGTCCGGATCGAACGACCCGTCGCAGATGCAGCCGTCGGGGGGCTACAATGGCCAGTACCGCGCCGAGCGGTGGAGCCGGCAACAACAGGCAGTACAACCCGAACACCACGCCCACCACGCCCGCCACCACCCCGACGGCGACACGGGCGCGAGCGGCTCGGCGACGGCGATCCCCCCGCCGCGGCGATGGCGGCCACCCCGCGCTCCAGGTCCTCGCGGGTCGCGACGCGCAGGGCATGTCGCCGGACAGCCCCGCGTTCGCGGGTCAATTCCAGCAGGGACAGGCGCTCGAGCAGATCGTCCTGGAGCCGAAGCGGGTCGTTGCTACCTTGTCGTCGCCGCGGGCGTCGGCACGTCACACAGCTCGACATCGTCGTGAACACGTCCGCGCCGCCTCGAATACCCGCGGTGCCGGTCGCGCAGAGCAACACCCAGGGCCCGAACGCCCCGGTGGTGGTGGGGGCAACTGCATGCGGGCCGATCCCCACGCAGTTCAAGGTCGTCCTGAAGGCGGCCTGGGCGCGGGCCTCGCGGTCGCTCAGGTCTTCTCGAAGTAACGTCTCGGTTTTTCCGTCGCGCGCGGCACGATGCGGGCGCGCGACGGCATGACAATCGTCTCGGGCGCGGTGAGCGCCACCACACAGAACGGAGACTCTCCCATGGCTTCGATCATGAAGTCCGCCCTCACGAGCCTCGTCGCAGCAGGACTCGTGGCCGGCGGGATCCTCACAGCGGGCGCGACCGGCTGCAGCAGCACGCCGGAGACGGTGACCCCGAGCGCGTCGCCGACGCCGACCCCCACGCCGACGCCGACCCCCACGCCGACGCCGACCCCGGCCCCCACGCCGACCGGCCCCGCCGCGGCGACGCCGACGGGCCCGCCCGCCTCACAGACCGCCGCGGCGGGCGTCATCCTCACCACGCCGATGGAGGTCCTTGGCAAGCAGCTCGCGCCGGGGATGAAGCCGGAGGGCAGCGCGTTCGCCGCTCAGTTCCAGGAGGGACAGATCCTCACGCAGACGTACAACGCGGTCCCCGGCAAGTGCTACACGCTCATCGCCGCGTCGCCGAGCGGCATCGTCCAGCTGGACGCGTTCGCGACCAACGTTCCGACGGGTCCGATCCCCGCGATCACGTTCTTCCAGAGCAGCGAGGCGTCCGGTCAAATGGCGACCATCGGCGGCAACGGCAAGTGCGTGACGCTGACGCTCCCGCAGGGCGTTCCGTTCCAAATCGTCGTGAAGGCGACGCGCGGTTCGGGCGTCGCGGTCGCGCAGCTCTACTCGAAGTAGCGGCGCGGCGGCGCATGCCGCGCGAAAAAGAAAGAGCCGCGTTCCCTCGGGAACGCGGCTCTTCTCGTTCGGATCCGATGAGAGGGCTACTGCCCGATGTTCCCCTTCAGGGCCATCAGGTGGTACTTGCCGAACTCTTCGTTGCCGAGCGTCGTCACGATCTGGAGCAGCAGCCGGTACGGCGTCGTGCGGTCGACGACGAGGATGGCCTCGGACGTCTCCTCCGGAGCCGCCGGGTTCGCTGCCTTCTTCATGATCTTGTCGCTCTCGCGGTAGTCCCGCAGCTTGTCCGCGAGGATCTTGAGATCCTTCTGGTCGATGCCCGTCACGGAGAGCTGCTCGTGGTTCGGGAAGTCCGCGATGCGCTCGTCCCCGACGAGGAGCTGCGTCTTCGAGACGCGCACGACGACGCCCTCTTGGCTGGGCGCCGTCTCGAGGATCGAGATCGGCAGCGTCAGATCCGCGTTCTGCGGCATCTGCTGAGTGGAGCTCGCGAGGCTGTTCAGGACGAACACGAGGATGATCGTCATGAGGTCGAGCATCGCCGTGATGTTGAGGAAGTCGATCTCGGGCTCGCGCGCGTTGCGGCGGCGGGCCTTGCGAAGTTCGGCCTTGAACTTCACGACCGAGGCTTTGGCTGCAACGCTCATTTCACACCCGCGAAGCGCATGTTCGGGAAAAGAGGGTTGCCGTCGTCATCCGTGCGGATCGCGTCCGCCACGTCGATGATCGTGTGGAACTCGATCCCGCCGTTCGCAACGATCGCCACGTTGAGCTCCGACGCCCAGTCCGCCTCGAGATCGCGCGCGGCCTTCACGCACTTCTTCAGGCCCTGGTAGTCGTACTCCTGGCCCGGCGTGATGGCCCGCACCGCGTGGCCTTCGCCGTACGTCGCTGGGCCGCCGTTGTCGCAGCCGGGGGCGATGCCTCCGCGCGACGTCTTCACGCCGATGCCGTCCCCCACGATGAAGAGGACCAAGTTCATCGCCTTGCTCTGCGACCCCGACTGCGTCTTGCCACCCTGCGCGGGCGGCGTGACGTCGACGTTGGTCATGAACACGACGGAGATCGTCGCGAGGACGAAGACGAGGATGTTGGTGATGATGTCGAGGTAGGGGACGATGTTGAGCTCGCCCGCCTCATCGCCCGGCGCGGGCTCGACGGGCTGGGAAAGCCGCCGGATCTTGGACCGCTGAGCGGGGCTCAGCGGCGCGTCTTGGGTCTCGGAGCTCATGCGCTGGCCTCTCCTTCCGAGGAGCTCAGAAGGTCGGCTTGTTGCTGATCGTCAGGAGGTTGAAGACGCGCTCCGTCACGGTCTCGAGGTCGTGGGCGAAGCCCTTCGCGCGCGTGTGGAGGACGACGTGCGCGACCATGCAGATGACGGCGATGAGGAGACCGAACGCCGTGTTGTACATGGCTTCGGCGATGCCGTTCGAGAGGTACGCCGTCTTCTGATCCTGCGACATGCCCTTGCCCGAGATGGCGGAGAAGGTCCGGATGAGGCCGAACACGGTGCCGACGAGGCCGACGAGGGTCGCGATGTTCGCGAGCGACCAGAGCGCGCCGACGCGCTTCTCGATCGCCGGCTTGAGCTCGGCGAGCCGCTCGGAGAGCGCCGCGTCGATCTCGTCCGCGCCCTTGTTCGCGTGCGTGAGCCCGCTCTTCACGAGCTGGAGGACCGGGTAGTCGCTCGCCTCGCAGAGCTTGATCGCGCGGTCGATGTTGCCCGCGACGACGAGCTTCTTCACCTGCGAGAAGAACTCCCGCGAGTTCACGCTGTAGCGCCGGAGCTGGAAGTACGCCCGCTCCACGATGATCGTGATCACCACCGCCGAGACCGCGATGTTGATGCAAAGGAAGACCGGGTTGTTCTTGAACGCCTCGGACAAGCTCGCCGAGTTCTCACCGCCGCTACCCGCCGCCAACATCATGAGATGACGCATCCTGAGACCCTTTCTCCTCTACCGCGACTGCGCGAGCCCGAACGCCAAGTAAGAAGGTGGGCCGCACCAGGATCGAGCGCCTTCGCCGCGCCAGCGATCGCGCGACAGACTATACCGGCCACGCGATCGGATGCGCAAGCGCGCCGATGGAAGCGAGAACACGCGCGAACGGGTTTGAGCTCCGCGGCGCGCACGAGGCGCGCGAGCGCGATCGATCCTGCGCGGATCGCGGCCGAAGAAGATCCGCGCGGGATCGGAAACTTGCGAGGAAGATCTTTGTTGACGGCTCCTCGTCCGACCCGCGAAGATACGCGCGCTTTGACTTGGGACGAAGCAAAGCGCTCTGTCCCTCGCTTCTTCTTCGATCCGCGCGCCGTCCCCTGAAACGTCGCGCGCCGCTCGTTGTCAGTCCCGGCGGGCGATCGTTTTTTGATTCACGCGACCTCCATTTGAAAAACCAGGAGCGCGTCGAATCGTCCTCTCTTCGCCGCACGATCGATCAACACCACCACTCGAGAGCTGGTCTCGGCGAGCGGGGAGGATCGAAAGGCTTCGAGCGAGAGCTCACGCAGCACGGTTCACCTCGCGCCCCCAACGTCGGCGCAAATCTGGAGGAAAGACATGTGGGAGTGGTTTAAGGCCGGCAGCTGGTGGATGATCCCGATCGCCATCTGCTCGGTCCTCATCCTAGGCATCGTCATCGAGCGCGCGATCTATCTCTACGGCGCGTCGATCAACCGAGACGTGTTCCTCGCGACGATGCAGAAGTGCATCTTGGCCGGGGATATTCCCAAGGCCGTCAAGATGTGCTCGGCGGCGAACGTCCCGCTCGCGCGCATCGTCCAGGCTGGGCTCGTGAAGGTCAACCGACCGGACGAGGAGGTCCAGGCCGCGATGGACGAGGCGGCGCTTCGGGAGATCCCACGCATCGCGGCGCGCACGCCGTACCTCGCGCTCCTCTCGAACATCTCGATGCTCTCGGCCCTGTTCGGGACCGTCATGGGTCTCATCAAGTCGTTCAACTCGGTGTCCGGTGAGGGCATCGACCCCAGCCAGAAGGCGCGCCTCCTCGCGTTCGGTATCTCGGAGGCCATGCACTGCACGGCGTTCGGCCTCGCGGTCGCCGTCTTCGGTCTCATCGGCTTCGCGATCCTCAACGGCCAGACGCAGGGCCTCGAGGACGACATCAACGAGGCGTCGGTCCGCGTGCTGAACCTCGTCGTCGCGAACCGCCAGAAGGTGAACGTCCAGCCGGCAGGCTGATCTTTCGTTGAAACTTCCCTCCAGAGCGGATGTCAGGGTCTCGTGATTGGGAAGGGTTCGGTCGCCGCAGCGAACGCGCGGCGACCGGGCCCGACTCCTCACCCGCCCGACGGAAGATCCGCCGGAGCAATCGCGCTTCGTAGGCGCGTGCAGGGTCTGTCGGACGAATCGAAGGAGCGAGCATGGGTGGCGTAGACGTCGGCGAAGGCGGAGGCAAACACAAGCGGAGCATGAACGCGGACATCAACATGATCCCGTTCATCGACCTCTTGATGGTCACCGTCGCGTTTCTTCTGATCACCGCAGTGTGGGTCACGAACTCGCGCATCAACGCGAACGCGCAGGTCCCCGGACCGCCGAACCCCACCGAGACTCCGACGCAGGTACCTCAAGAGAAGGTGCTGAACATCACCGTCGAGCAGGACAAGTTCACGCTCGCCTGGAAGACCGGGAACGACGTGGTGAGCACCCTCGACGTCGACCGCCCCCACGACGTGGGCGGTCCTGGCGAGATCGTGAAATACACGTGCGCCGAGCAGCGTGAGAACCCGGTGCCGGCCGGCCCCTACAAGTGCCTCGGCCACGCGATCGTCAAGGAGTGGGAGAACAACGGCAGCCACAAGGAGGCGGCCGACCCCAAGCTCGATCAGGCGATCCTCCACACCGACAACGCGACCCCGTTCCGCGAGATCGTCGGCGTGCTCGACGCCATCTACTCGGCCCCCCGTCCGATGGTCATCGATGACCACGGCACGGTGAAGCAGGTCCCCGCGTTCAACATGACCTTCTCGGTGCGGTGAGAGCGGAAGCTCCGCGTCGTCTCGGCCCAACCCCGAGCTCTGCTCCTGAAAGAACTCCATGCTGAAAGAACTGCACCCCCACCACCACAAGAACCCTCACGCCCACGCGATGCACACGCCGGGCAAGCGGCTCATGCACGGCGTGCCGCTCGAGTTCGTGTGGCGCAAGGTCCAAGGTCACGGCGCGCGGGCGACGAGCGCGAACCTGAACCTGACCTCGTACATCGACTTCCTCCTGGTGACCGTCATCTTCCTCCTCACGACGTTCAGCGCGTCGGGCGAGATCACGGTCGACAAGAACGTGAAGCTCCCGAAGGCCGAGAACGTCGACGACGTCATCGAGGCGCCCATCGTCGTCGTGAACGGCGTCAAGGTGCTCGTGAACGGGCAGCTCGCGGGCGACACGGCCTCCATCCGCGACCGCAACGAGATGCACAAGGTCGACGAGCTCTACAACGTGCTGAAGCAGCGCCGCGAGCAGTTCCGACAGAA
Organism: Polyangiaceae bacterium; assembly: GCA_046351395.1. Taxonomy (GTDB): domain Bacteria; phylum Myxococcota_A; class Polyangia; order Polyangiales; family Polyangiaceae; genus CAYYKK01. The sequence continues at coordinate 8,692 of JAXLYP010000035.1, read as the reverse complement.
CGAGCCGGGCAAGGAGTTCCCGGGCGTCGTCATCCTCCAGGTGGACGAGAACGTCCCCGCGATCGTGGTGAAGTGCGTGTTCCAGACGGCCGCGTTCGCGGGTTATCCGAACGTGAGCTTCATGGTTCAGAAGTACGGCGAAGGGAAGAGCTCCGGCGCCGCGCCGGAGTGATCCGTGGCCGAAGACGTGACGGGGGATCCGACGGGCGCGTCGCCGGACGGATCCAGCCCCGAGCCGAAGAAGCCCGAGAAGACGCGATCACCTGACGCGCCTCGGGGTCTACAGGCGATCCAAGGCGCGCGGGAAGCGCGGAAGAAGCGCAAGTGGCCGCCTGCGAAGGTGGCCTTCTGGTTCCTGCTCTTCGTCTCGGTGGCGACGGTCCTCTATTGGTACCGGATGTCCGCGAACACGGAGAAGGAGCGCCAGAAGCTGATGGCGGACCAGCGCGCGGTGGACGGCACCGTCGGCAAGAGCTGGTACCCCATGCGGGACGCCATCGAGAAGCTCACGGTGGAGGCGCCGAGCCTCCCCACGGACGACTTCGTCGCGCCGGACATCGGCGATTTCGCGTTCCGCAAGAAGGCGGGCGTCTATCTGCGACTGCGCGTCGATCAGGCGGCGAGCGCGGAGTCGATCCGCGCCGCGTCCGACCGCTCGCTCCACGACGGCTTCACCTCCTGCCTGATGCAGACGGTGGGCGACGACCCGCTCGCGGGCAAGGTGTGCACGACCGCGCGTGAGTGCGAGGAGGGCCAGATCTGCAACGAGTTCGATCACTGCGCGAAGCCCACGCAGCCGATCAACCTCCGCATGGCCTATCGCACCATGCGCATCCTCAGCCCCGATTGGGTCCGTGAGGTCCAAGACGGAGACGACCTTCGCCTCCGCGCGCTGCGCGCCACGTTCGACGACGCGATCAAGACGGACATGCCGATCGCCGTGGAGCTCGTCACGTCCGCGAAGTCGTTCGTGCTCGTGCTGGACGAGCGCCCGCCTCCTCCGAAGGACGAGCCCGCCGACGCGGGCGCGAGCGCCGAGGATCTCGAGCTCGCCGCGGGCAAGCACTACCCGTCGCGCGTCTTCATCTATCGCCTCGAAGACAGCAAGCTGATGCTCCACATCAAGCGCGACCCTTCCGGGCAGCTCCTCGGCGCGCCCACGCTGAACGACCCGAAGTCGCAAGCGGGGATCCTTCGACAGGCGCGCGGCTGCGAGCTCGGAAACGAAGTGAAGGCGAAGCTCCCCGCGGAGAAGTAGGAGCGCGGGCGGCGGGCCGCCGGCCGCAGAGGCAAAACCGGGCCCGGCCGCCGCTCGTCAGCGCTTGTCGTTGAAGTCCACGAGGCCGGTCTTCACGATCTGGTGCCACGAGAGGGTGAAGAGGATCGTCGAGCCTTGCTCGAGGATGTCGCGGTGGTCCTTGCCCTCCAGATCGTCGAAGCGAAAGATCCCGTGCGCGCCGAGGAACGGGCCGCTCGCTGTCTCGAGGAAGGGGAACTCGAGGCCGAGTCCGATCTCGAACGCGGGGATCTCGCGAAAGCCGAGCTTGCGGTCCTCCTGCCAGGCCGCGCCGAACGCGATGGTGAAGGAGTCCACGAACAGATCGAGCCGGGCGGGGCCCTGCGCCCAGTTTTTGGCGTAGCGCGCGAGGAAGAGCGGGCGGACCTCGAGGCCCGTGGAGAACGCGCGCGTGAACCGGGCGCGCTCTTGCCCGAACGATTCGCCGTAGCGGAAGTACACGCCCGCGGTGGAGAGGTAGACGGCATGCGCCTCGAGGTCGAGGAGGGGCGCCTCGAGCGCGAGCGCGACCCCCGCGCCGAACTGGAGCAGCAGATCCCCGTCGAGGCGCCCGTACGCCCCGTCCGTCTCCTCGGCGCGCGCCGGCAGCGTCACCAGGATCGCCGCGGCAGCGGCGGCGCGGGCCGATCTCGATCGGCGCATCCAGCTCATCCCACGAGCGCCGCGCGGATTTCGTCTCGGAGCTCGGGGGCAAAGATCAGCCGAGTGCGAGAGAGGCGCTGGCCCCGCAGGTTACGGAGGAGGAACGACACCTCGGTGAGCTCGCGCGTACGGCCGTCGGGAAAGACGACCTCGAGATCCGCGGTGTCGGTCACGGGCATGTCGCTCGCCCGATCCACGCCGACGAAGTACGCCGGATCCATCCCGCGGGCGCGCGCGATGTCCTCGGCGATCGCGTGCGCCTCCGCGGGCTCCTTCGCGCTCTCGACGTTCCCGAGCTCGAGCGTCTTCCAGAGCTCGCGCGCGCGAAGCCGCTGACAGAGCCCCGCGAGGACCGCGTCGGACGAGGCCTCCCACGCGCGCATCGCGGACAGCAGGACGACGTCGTCGAGCGCGAGGTACTCGCCGAGCGTCGGCTCGTCGCCCGCTGCGATCCGATCGAGCGCGTCGACGCGCGCCGGCAGGACGATGCCATCCGAGAGCAGGTGGATCGCGCGGCGCAGGATCGCGCCGATCATGAACTCCGCCGCGCGCGTGGACTTGTGGAAGTACACCTGCTGGAACATGAAGAGGCGCGCGAGCAGGAACGACTCGATCGCGGTGATCCCCTTCAGGCCGTCGATCGCGAGGCCCGGGGCCTCGCCGCCCTTCGCCGGGCGGAAGCGGAGGCTGCGGAGCATCCACGGGAGGTCGAAGTCGCCGTAGATCACGCCCGTCGCCTGCGCGTCGCGCAGCAGGTAGTCGCAGCGGTCCACGTCGAACACGCCGCTCACCGCGTTGCCGAGGTAGGGGAGCTCGCACTTGCCGACGACGAGATCCGCGACCCGCGCGGGCATGGACGGGTCGTCCGTGCGGAGGATCCGATGCACGTCCGACGCGGGGTCGAGGAGGATCTCCCGCGTCCACTTCTCGTGCTTCACGGCGCCGGGGAGCGCCTCCTCGAAGAGGTGGGAGAGGGGGCCGTGGCCCAAGTCGTGGAGCAGCGCAGCCGCCAGTGCGTCCCGGCCGCGCTCGCTCGTCGGTCGCTGCCAAAACGGGAGCGCGCCGTCGATCTGCCGGAGCCGCGCGAGGAACCGCTGCATCACGTGCGCCGCGCCGACCGCGTGCGCGAACCGCGTGTGCTCCGCGCCCGGGAACGCGAGGGACGTGAGCCCGAGCTGCCGGATGCGGCGCAGCCGCTGGACCTCCGCCGCCGCGAGCAAGCGCGGCACGATCGCGTCCTCCTCGCTCTCGAACGAAACCAGGCCGTGGACAGGGTCGCGAAGGATCACGGGGACGCGGCTCGTGGAGTTCCGCGGCGGGTCCGCGGCGATCGCGCGCTTTCAGCGCGCATGGGAGACCGCGGACGGGCCGCGGCGGAGGGGAGCTTCGGGCTCAGGAATATCACGCTTCACGTCGGTCGTCGGAGGACGTAAAAGAGACGGGGATCACGGGGCGGAGCTCCGCCGGAGGGTAGGATGATGGCAGTTTCGAAGCGGTTCCACGTGCGCGCCGAGGGCGCTCCCACCCTGCGCCGCGCATCCGCGCGCTACCTCGTCGGGGTCGCGACCGCGTGCGCGCTCCTCGCGAGCGCAGCGTGCGACGACGGAGGGGGAACGGGCGGCGCGGGCGGCACGGGGACCTCCGCCTCCACCGGATCGAAAGGAACCACGACCGGCAGCTCGACGTCGACGACCTCGACCACCACCGGAACGACGAGCGGCTCGACCGTGGGAAGCTCGTCGTCCGGGATGATCATGGGCGCCTTCGACTGCCTGGGAGACCCCCTCCCGACGACGGCGCCCGCCGTGATCGACCTCGGCGGGGACGTGAGCGGCATCGACGGCGCGAGCACTTCGAAGGTGATGGGAGCGAAGGTCGAGCTCTTCAAGAACGACGTGCTTGCCTCGACGACGACGAGCGGCGCGATGGGGGTGTTCAGTTTCCTGGACGTCGCGACGAACGGAATGCCCGTCGACGGCTACCTCCGAGCGAGCGACCCCAAGTTCCTCGACACGTACGTGTACCCGCCGTACCCGCTCGCGAAGGACACGCCGAACGCGGCGGTGCTGCTCGTGAGCCCATCGACGATCACGCTCCTCTCGATGATCGGCCTCCCCGCGCAGAACCCGCAAAACGCGTTCGTGGGGATCCTGGTCGTCGACTGCGACGGGAACCCCGTCGAGGGCGCGACCGTCTCGACGAACCCCCCGGGCACGGTGAAGTACGGGATGGGCATGCTGCCGAGCAACTCGGCCACGAGCACTGGCGCGGACGGCCTCGCCTACGTGTTCAACGTCCCGGCCGGTCCCGTCGTCGTGGACGCGATGGCGGGCACCAACGATCTGCGCGAGCACACGATCCAGGGCCGCGCGGGCGTGATCACGACGACGATCGTCGCGCCGTAGCAGCAGGGAGCCGATGGGGGCGACGCCGGGACGGAGGCACTACGACGGGATCCCGCGCGAGGCGCGCGCTCCCGTCGACGCGCTCGTGAAGGAGCTCAAGCGCGCGCTGGGCGACGGGCTCGTCAGCGTCGTGGTGCACGGGAGCGCCGTGCGCGGAGACTTTCGGCCGGGCGAGAGCGACATCGACGTCGTGCTCGTCCTCGCCGATCCCACGCGCGCGACGCTGACGCGCATCTCCAGCGTGCTGACGCTCGCCCGAGCGGAGGGCGGGGTCGAGCCGATGATCGTGACCCGGGAGGAGATCGCGCGCGCCGCGGACGTCTTTCCTCTGTTCTACGAGGACATCAAGAAGGCCCACGTCGTCGTGTTCGGCTCCGACCCGTTCGCGGACCTCGAGATCCGGGACGTGCACCGCCGCCTCCGCATCGAGCAGGAGCTCCGCGAGGCGCAGATCCGGCTCAGGGCGGAGGTCTCGCGCGCGCGCGGCGACGATCACGCGATCGCGCTCGCCGTTGCGCGGAAGCTCCGACAGATTCGGTTCCCGATGCGCGCGCTCCTCGAGATGCTGGGCGTTCCGTGCGAGAGCCACGCGCTCGAGATCGTGCTGCAGAAGGCGTGCAAGCGCTTCAAGACCTCCGCGGCGCACCTCCTCCGGCCCGAGAAGAAGCCGAGCGAGGCGCACGACGCGCTGACCGCGCTCCTCGGCCGAGCCATCGAGGTGGTGGATCACCTCGACGTGCGCGGCGGCGCTGGGGATGAGGCAGACCGTGCCGCCTCGACATGACGCGCTGCCCGTCGGGCCGGGCTCGACGTTCGAGTTCATCGTCCTTTACGCGGTCCTCGCGGCGATGGTGCTCGCGGTCGCGAACTTCGCGGCCGTCATCGTCCTCGCGTGGTTCGAGCGCACCGCGCGCGCCCTCGGACCGACCACGCGTCGAGGCTCGTCCCGCTCGGACGATCTCGATCACCGACGCTACGCGATCGGGTTCGTCCCGCTCGAGGAGGAGATCCTCGGACTCGCCTATCTACGCGGGGGAGCGCCGAAGGTCGCCGAGACGATCCGCGCCACGGCCATCGCCGCGGGGTGGCTCGTGCACGCCGAGGGGCAGCGCTGGATCCTGAAACGCCTGCCGCGCGGGGCTCCTCCCTGGGCGACGACGCTCACCCGGCCGCTCTCGGTGGGCACCATCACGGACGCGGCGCTCGAACAGGCCGCGACCGCGACCGCGAAGCAGCTCGAGCCGAGCCTCGTCGCGGATCTCGAGAGCGTGGGCTTCCTCCGATCCAACGCGGCGCGCGGCGCGGGCGGGCTCACGATCGTGGCGCTGAGCGCGTGGGTCGTCGTGATCGGCGCGGTCCGAACCCTCGACGGCCGCGCCCTCGGAGAGCCCGTGTGGCTCCTCGCGGGAGAGGTCGCCGCCGTCGCGCTCACGATGCTCGGTCTCGCGGCGAACATCGGGCGTCGGACCGCGGCCGCCGAGGCGTGGCTCGCGTGGCTCGACAAGGCGACGGCCGCGCTTCGTCGGCGGGTGGCGCGCGAACGCGCGGGCCGGGCGCGCGCGGACGACGCGGCGCTCGCCGCGGCGCTGGGCTGAGCGCGACACCGCGCCTCTCGCCGCTGCTCTCTCCGACCCCGCTCGCTCGAGCTCCGAACCTCGCGACGTCGCGTCGTACGTCAGAAGCTCCATCGAAGCTCCGCCGCCGGGTAGAACTTGAGCGCGACGCTGAGGCTCGAGCTCTCGGTTCGGTGCTCGGTGTCGCTCGGATGATCTTTGTAGGCGATCACCATCTCGTCGTGTTCGACGGTCGCGAGGACGGCGGAGAGGCGGATCCCGAAGTTCGTCACGATGTCGCGATCGAGCGCGAGGCCGAGCGCGCCGCCGATCGAGGAAGAATGGGCGTGTGCTGCGGCGCCGCCCGCCCATCCATAGGCCCCGTCCAACAGCGCGAACGGCGAGACCTCGAGCGTGTCCCTCGACCCGAACGAGACCTTGAGGCCGAGCGCGTCCATCACGGAGGCTCCGGTCGACGTGGCGTCGACCACGACTGAATCCGCGGACGCGGTCGTGCTCCCGAAGCTCGCCGCGACGCGACCCATGAGGGAGAGCGGACCCGCGAGCCTGCGCTCGAGCGTGACGAATCCGGTCACGGGGAGGGGCATCCCGCCGAGGCCTCCGATCGCGCCCACGTACGCGAGCCCGACCGCGAAGCTCCACGGCGCCGCGGGAGGCGCTGGCGCGCTCTCCGCTGGGGCGGGCGCCGGCTCGGCGAGCGCGACACGGGCCTTCACGAGGCCGAGGGCGGTCAGGGACGATAGCCAAGCGAGCGCGGCGATGGCGCGGCTCGAGCGCCCACGGGGCGAGGCGAGTCTCCGATAGTGCATGTTCCTCCGGATCGACGGAGGAGCTCGCGACGGCGCGCGGCGAGCCCGCATGGCCCACCCCTCGGCGCTTCGTGTCACCTCCTCGTCGCCGAGGTAGACCGGCGCGCGCCGCGCGTGATTCCGCGCGATCGAGCGATTGCCGCGATGTCAGGGCGCGCGCGACGTCGCGTGCTCCGCGCTGACGAACTGGCACCGTCGAGGCCGCGCGCTTCGCCTCCCGTTCCCGGCGATGGTAGGGTCCCGCTCGATGCGGACCTTCGAGCCCCGAGAGCGCACGCCCGCGAGCGCGATCGAGCGCGTGAAGCGCGAGCTCTCCCGCGCGCTCGGCGATTCGAAGCTCGTCGTCGAGCCGGACGCGCTCCTCGACTACGGCCGCGACGAATCGGAGAACGATCCGATGGCGCCCGACCTCGTGGTGCGCGCGGAGACGTCCGGGGACATCGAAGCCACGCTCCGGATCGCGAGCGCGTGCGACGTGCCCGTGACCCCGCGCGCGGCGGGCTCGGGCAAGAGCGGAGGCGCGATCCCGACGCGCGGAGGGATCGTCCTCACCACGCTCGGGCTGCGCTCGATCGTCGAGATCGATCGCGGCGAGCTCGTGGCCGTCGTGGAGCCGGGCGTGATCCTCGCCGACCTCCACGAGGCCGTCGAGCGCGAGGGCCTCTTCTACCCGCCCGACGCGAACTCCCTGAAGATGTGCGCCCTCGGCGGCAACCTCGCGGAGAACGCGGGGGGCCCGCGCGCGTTCAAGTACGGGGTCACACGCGACTACCTGCGCGGGATGGAGGTCGTCCTGATGGGGGGGCAGCGCATCGTCGCCGGGCGGCGCACGAAGAAGGGCGTCACCGGGTACGACGTGACGGCGCTCCTCGTGGGCAGCGAGGGGACGCTCGCTGTGACGACGCGCGCGACGCTCGCCCTCCTCCCGAAGCCCGACGCGATCGTCACGATGCTCGCGCTCTTCCACGACGTGCACGCCTCGGGTCGAGCGACCGCGGAGCTCGTCGCCTCGGGGATCGTCCCGAGGTGCATCGAGCTGCTCGACGCGTCGACGCTCGCGGCGGTTCGATCGCGCGGCGTCGCCGTCGACCCGTCGGCAGGCGCGATGCTGATCATCGAGGCGGACGGGAGCGAGCCCGAGTGCGATCGCGCGATGGAGCGGCTCGGTGAGGCGTGCGTCGAGGCGGGCGCGCTCGACGTGCTCGTCGCGAAGGACGAGGCGCAGCGCGAGCGGCTATGGGAGGCGCGTCGGACGCTGTCGTACGCGACGCGGGCGATGGCGAAGCACAAGGTGTCCGAGGACGTCGTCGTGCCGCGGGGCTCCGTGCCCGCCCTCCTCGGCGACGTCGATCGCATCGCGTCGGAGGAGTCCGTTCGGATGCTGACCTACGGCCACGCCGGGGACGGGAACCTGCACGTGAACCTCCTCTGGAACGACGTGGACGAGGAGCCGCGCATCCGGCGCGCGCTCGAGAAGCTCTTCCGCGCGGTCGTCGCGCGCTCGGGCACGCTCACCGGGGAGCACGGCGTCGGGCTCTCCAAGGCGCCCTACCTCGGGCTCGAGCAGAGCGCGGAGCTCATCGAGCTCCAGCGGCAGATCAAGGGCGTGTTCGACCCCAAGGGCCTCCTCAACCCGGACAAAATCTTCGCGGGGGCGCGCGCCCACGGGAGCTGCTGAGCGTGCGCGTCATCGGGATCGACCCGGGCACGAGGCACCTCGGCTGGGGTGTCCTCCACCGCGAAGGGACTCGCATCGAGCACGTCGCGCACGGCGTGATCGACACGGACGAGTCCGCGCCCCTCGCGCACCGCCTCGTGCAGATCGACGACGCGCTCTCCACGATCCTCTCGACGTACGCTCCGGCGGCGGCCGCGGTCGAGGCCCTCTTCTACGCCAAGGACGCGCAGGCCGCGTCGAAGCTCGGCCACGCGCGCGGCATCGTGCTGCTCCGGCTCGCGCGCGCG
>JAXLYP010000034.1:0-90798 GCA_046351395.1 Polyangiaceae bacterium | reverse complement strand
GCGCTGGACGATGTCGTTCATGCGCGGGCCGATGACGCGCCAGGAGATCCGTCGTGCCCGCGGCCTCGCGTCACCCGCGCCTGCGCCGCTGCCTCAACCGCTGTCTCCCTCGGAATCGATGAAGTGAAACCAAGCGCGGCGAGATCCCGATCGGTGGAGTCCTCGAGCGGCCCGAGGAGTCGGCCGAACCGCTGGAGCTCGGACTCCCCCTCGTGGCGCGCATGCGCGCGGAGATGCCGACACATCCTGAGGCGCGTGGGATCGTGCTCGACGATATCGACGAGGGACGTCGCCTCCTCGTCGCCATAGCCCGCGTTGATGTGCGCGCGTCGCCCCCAGGCTGCGAGGACGGCGCGGTCGATCGTGCGTGACTTGATCACGGCGTCGCGGACCTCGCTCGGCATCCCGGTCTCCCGAATGAACGCGTCTCCCAGCTTGCGACCCATCTCGGTGAGCTGGAGGTCGTCGCTCGACGCGATCCGCAGCTTGTCGGCCGCCGACCCGTAGAGCGCGAGCATCCCCGTAGCGGGCCTGCTGCGAGAGGAGCCGAAAGTCCCCGTCACTCTTCTCGCGCATCCGCCGGACGTAGGCCTGCACGCAGCGCACCCCACGGATGCCGCCGGGTGACAGCGTGGGCTCGTCCCCGGCGAGCACGCACGCGAGCGTCCAGAGCCGCTCGAGCAGCTGGATGCGCTCTCGCTTGCGCGAGCGCACCTCTCGGTCAATCCCGTCGGCGTCTTCCTCCAGGACGACGAGCGCCGCGCAGTACGCAGACAGATACCGCGGCCGGTTCGCGACGTTCGTCAGCCCGGGGAGGATCTTGTCCGCGAGGAGCTCGAACCCCGGTCGAACCCGAGCGGATCGACGCTGCCGCCGGGCAAGTCGGTCGGGTCATCGGCGGTGATAAATGGTTGGATGTCGAGCACGTGTACCCCCCTGTTCGTCTCCGTTCAGTTCAGTCGTCGGTCATCGGGACCGCGGGCTTTGCGTCTTTCGGTCGCTCGAGCTCGTCGATGAGCGCCAGGCAATCCGCCGCGGCGCCCGCCCATCCATGGGTGGACGGAACCCAACGAAAGCACGTCTTGGCCTCCTCGTATTGGCCGTAGCGAAAGTAGACCAAGCCCGTCAGGTAGTGGCCGATCCAGAAGATCCCGCTCGCAGGATCCTTCCCGTCGGCGTACGGATAGTCGCTCGCGCTCCCGCAGATCTTCGGAGCGTGGTACGGCAGGAACTCCGAGAAGCCAGCTGCGCAGCACTCCTCGCCGATCTGGGCGAGCGGGATGAGCTTCGGCCAGTAGCCCTCGGCGATCGCGCCGCGCCAGATGGCGCGAAATCCCTCGCACGCCTCGCGACAGTGTCCGGCGGTGGCGAGGTCCTGCGCTTTCTGCCAGGTCGCCAGCATGCGCTTGCGGCCATCCATGTCGAGCGCCACCTCGTAGCCAGGGAGCTGCGGCCACCACGCGGGCCAGCCGGCGGGCGCAGCGAGCGGGCCGACGTCATGGCTGCAGCGCAGCACCTCCGCGGGTGGCGAGCGCCCCACCTCCAGAGCGGTCGACTTCGGCGGCTCCGCGGCGCACCCCGCGAGCAGCAGGCTGGCGAGCCCCCATTGTCTTCGCAATGTCATGGTCGTCCGTCTCCTCTCGCTCACCCAGCCTCCCTCCTCATACGACCTCCGCGGCGGTTGGAAACAGTATCAGACGGTCGCGACCCACTGGCCCGAGTTTCGCGAGCGCGCGGACGAGCACGGCGGTCTGCCCAAGTTCGTCGCTCGCGAGTTCGACGAGGTTCTGCGGTGCGGGATCCTCGAGTACGGCTGTCTGGCGATTGCATGCGCGCGCTGCGGGTTCGAGCGCCTCGTCGCCTTCTCGTGCAAGCGGCGCGGATTCTGTCCGTCGTGCTTGGGGCGACGGATGGCCGACACGGCGGCGCACCTCGTCGAGAAGGTCATCCCGCACGTACCAACCAGACAGTGGGTGTGCTCGTTCCCGTGGCGCCTCCGCGTGCTCCTTGGCTACGAGCGCAACTTGTGTGCAGAGGTGCTCGGCGCGTTCGTCGAGGAGCTCACGCGCTCGCTCCGCTGGCGAGCGAAGCGGCTCTTGGGGCTGAAGAGCGTGGAGGACGCGCACACGGGCGCGATCACGTTCGTGCAGAGATTCGACTCCGCCTTGAGGCTGAACGTGCACTCGCACGTGATCTCGCTCGACGGCGTGTACGTCGAGGACGAAGCGGGCGCGCTCACGTTCGAGCCGCTCCCCGAGCCGACCGCGGCCGAGGTGCTCGACGTCGCGGAGCGCACCGCGAAGCGAGTCGCGGCGCTGCTCGAGAAGCGCGGCCGCTCGCTCGAGGGCGGCGGTGACGATGCCTCGCCGAGGCTCGCCGAGGAGCAGCCAGTACTCGCGTCCTGCACCAGCGCCGCGGCCGAGGGCAAGGTGCTGCTCGGCGATCGCGCGGGTCAACGGACGACGCGTCTCGTCCGGCCCGAGGACGCGCGCGCCGACGAGCCCGCCGCCGTCATCGCGGGGTTCAACATCCACGCGAAGGTGGCCATCCCCGCCGGCGATCGCGCCCGCCTCGAGAGGCTCTGCAGATACCTCGCGCGGCCGCCGATCGCGCAGGAGCGGCTCACGCAACAGGACGATGGGCGTCTGCGCTACGACATGAAGAAGCCCTGGCGTGACGGGACCTACGCGATCGTGCTCGAGCCTCGCGGAGCGAGGTGAGATTCTGACTCTGCCTCTGCTTCTGCGGGGTCCACGGGGCGGAGCCCCGTGTGGAGCCGCTCGAGCTTCTGTCGCGCCTGGCCGCGATGGTGCCGCCGCCGCGGATGCACATGATCCGCTTCCATGGCGTGCTGTCGTCCCACTGCTCGCTGCGGGCGCGGGTGGTGCCCGAGCCTCCTGCCCCGGTGAGCGGCGTCCAGAGCCGCGAGGTGCAGCTCTCGCTCTTCGGCGACGAGAGCGCCGAGCCGAACAGGAGGCCGTGGGCCTGGCTGCTGCGGCACGTGTTCCAGATCGACGTGACCTCCTGTCCTCAGTGCAACGCGGAGATGCGCTGGGTCGAGGTCGCCACGACGCCTGGCGCGATCGCGAGGCTCCTCGCGAAGCACGGCCTCGCCGCCCGCCCACCTCCACACGAGAAGCCCTCCCCGCCAGGTCAGCTCCGGCTTCGCTTCGGCTGACTGGAACGCGCGTCTCGACGAACGACGCCGCGGCACCGATCCGTCCTCGCTCGGACTCGCCGCCCTCTCCGTCGCCTTCAGGTGCGGCCCAAGGCCGCCCGATCCGCACGTTCGTCGGAGCGAAGTCGACGTTCGGCACCGCGTTCCGCCGCGCCTGCTTGCCGCCGGACGGAAAAGCCAGATCGGATGTCCTACCCGCTCACTTGTTCGCGGCTTGTCGGGCTTCGCCCTTCAGCTCCTTGGCTTTGCCCTCGGCCTGCATCTGCTCGTTGTCGAGGACGGCGCCGACCCGGTTCTTCACCGCGCCGACGACCTCCTCGACCTTGCCCTTCGTACGCTCGGCTGCCTTGGCGGCCTCTTGCTTGGCCTCGCCCTTCAGCTCCTTCGCCTTCCCTTCGGCTTCCATCTGCTCGTTGCCGATGACCTTGCCGACGGTCTTCTTGATCTTGCCGCCGAGCTCTTCGGCGGCGCCTTCCCCGCGCTTGCTTGCGTTGCTCATGCGGCGGGGACCTGCAGATGTCGCGCCAACCCGCTCCATGGCGGCGGTTGTTCGACCAGGCGAGTCTTTGCGCGGATCCGCGCCCCAGTTGCGCGGCGCGCGCGCTCATCTGCGCGTTGCTCGTCAGTTGGTGCGAGGTCCTGTCGAGCCAGGTCGCAGGGACCCGCGACTCACGAAGGCGTCGTTCATGATTGGATAGCGGTCCATTTCGTAGGTCGGGCCAATCACACAATCGCCGAGGGGTGGCTCAGGGCCGAGCCTCACCGCGTCCGGGGTCGGGCTGGGCGCGGCGCATTGCACGGCGACGCCGGCGCCCTCGCGCTGTAGAGCGAGGGCGCCGTCGGCCGAGAGGAACGGCGCGCCCTCGACGAGGCCTTCGACGCGGCAGGCGATCGGGGATTCGGCTGGATGCAGGTGCGCGCGGAGCGCCCCGGAGGCGTCCAGTGCGAGCCATGTGAGGTACGGGTCACGCGCGTACTCGGCGCGCTCGCCGACCCAATACGCCGCGCGCGCGACGACGAAGGCGCCCTCGGCGATGGGCACCACGTCGACGCGCGGCGCTCCCCCGAACGTGATCTCGAACAGGCTGAGCGTTCCAGGCGCGTCCTTGGGATACCCCAGGAACGCATAGTGCGCGATGCCTCTCTCGTCGGACTTGAAGCCGGCGCTCGACGTAGTCGGCGGCTGCGTCGGCAAGCGATCGGCGCGCGGCACGAGGTGATCGAGCGGTATCTCGACGGACTCTTCGCGGAGCACGCCATCGAGCCAGGTGGCGACGACGTGGTGCGCCACGTACCGGCCATCGACGAGCGCGAGCAGCGCGGCGTGATCCTCGCGCCCCACCCGCCTCGATACCGCGAGCAGCGGGGCGCCCGGCAGCGCCCGCTCCCAGCGCACGCAGGGGCTGGTCTCCACCGCGCTCACGAGCCTGAGCATCGGGGGACTCCCCTCCGTCCAGACGAAGCGCTCGCCGGGCGAGTAATTGATGCTCACGGGCCCATCCATCTGCGCCATTGAATGCGGGATCGGGTGGTCGCGACCGGCGCCGTCGCGGCCGTGCCAGAAGTTCGACCACCCCTCGGTGGCGCCTGACACGATCTCCTCGGCATCGACGGACACGGCCTTGTAGCGGCCGAAGCCGACAGAGAACGCATCCCACCCTCGGCCGTGGTGGAGGTACGTCGCGTGGCCCGGGGCGCCCACGACGTCGACGAGGTGGAACGCCTCGTCGAAGCGCCGGTCGTCGGCCGCCGAGCGCCAGCCGAGCGCGATCCGCTGCCCTCCGATGCATGCATCGGGGGCCGGGGCCTGGGCCGGCGCGCAGCTGGTCGCCAACGCGAGGATCGCCCAGCCGTCAGATCTCATTCGGATCCCAGGGGACGGCGGCCTGGTCCCAGCCCCTCAGTCGAATCATGCAGCGAGCACAGAAGTGATCGAGGGCGACCGAAGACATGATGTCGGAGTACCCCATGAGACACCCTGGGTCGTTCATGTCGTGTTCGCCCGGGTCCCCACCGTGCTCGGCCGTGGCGTGCTCGTCGGGCGAGTTGACGCGGTGCGGGAGGAAGAGCGCGTGCCCCGCCTCATGGGCGAGGGTCCGGCTCGTCGGCGACAGCGTGCTTTCGAAGATCGAGAGGATGGCCATCTCGCGCTTGTACGCGACAGACACTCCTGCGGCGGTCGACGGGACGAAGCTGCACGCGTCCTTGAACTGCACGTAGTGCAGGCCGTCGAACGGGAAGAGCAGCTTCGCCAGCGCCGCGCGGATGAGTCGGTGGGCTTCATCGTTCGTCGCGTTGGAGTGGCGGATCCGAGCGAGCTTCGGGTCCGCGGTCTTCCAGACATGGAGGTTCAGCTCCTCCTGGGTGTACTCTGTGTCGTCTCCTCCGTACTTGAGGTGGTGGCGAATATACGCGTTCAGCGCTTCGAACGATCGCCCGATGATGCCGTCCTCACCGTCCCCGTGCTTCAAATCTCGGTGAAAGAGCTCTCTCGTCCGGAAGTCCGCGAGCTTCTCCCAGTCGGTGAACGCGTAGTCGGAGCCGTCGATCGCGGCGCGAATGGCGGCCTCGTAGGCAGAGGTGTCGAGCAGGTGCGGACCCAGCTTGGGCGAGAGCCGCATCTCCACGAACGTCTGTTCGTAGGGCGCGGTCAGGCGCGAGAAGTCGATGTCGGTGAGCGTCGGCTGCTTCTTGTAGTAGCGCGCGACGTCGACGCGGCGCCACACCTCGAAGACGGGGGTGTGCCTGCGAAACGCGGCGATGACGCCGTACTTGCTGGGCGTTTCAATGCCCTCGATCACGACAGGGTCGAACAGCGCCGTCACCTTGATCGTGTCGCCGGCCTGTCGCGGGAGTCGGAGCATGGCGCCGGCGTACCCGTTCGCGATCCCTCCCGTCAGCGGCTCTGCGGTCACGTGGTCAGGCCGCGTCGGCAGCACGTCGAACCGAAAATGCGTGCTGCGCTCGAACATGCATGGGAGAGCTTTGGTCGAGCGCTTCCCGCCGCGGCGGGCGTGACAGTTCCTCCCGTTCGGCGTGGACTCGGATCGTTCGTAGTCGAGGTACCGCGCCAGCGTCGCGCCGCACGCAGGCGGGAGGGACGCGAGGTAGGCGTCGACATCTCCGTCCGGGCCCTCCTCCCAGCGGAGGATCACCTTGCGACGACCCCACCCGCGCGGCGCGCGCCGCGTGCCGCCCGTCGAGTCTCGGAACTGAACGTCCACGACGAGCGGGATGCGGGGGCCGTCACCCCACGCGCTGGCGTAGGCCTGGAAGGGCACGGGACTCTGCGCCGAGCTCTCCGACTCCCCGCCTTCGACGCCGAACACGTTGCTGCGCAGGTAGACCTTCGCCTTGCTCACGGACGGTAGGGGTCGAATCGCCTTGTCGTCCTCGTCGTCGTCTGCGACCTGGAAGAGCTCGTTGTAGACCTGGACATCCTGGCCCTGGACGTACACACGCGGCCCGCCCAGCAGCTCGACGGACTCGACGAACACACGAAACGAGGTCGACGCCGTCTGCGCCGGGCCCGCGCCTGTCATCGTCATCACGAGCCGGTACGGCGAGAACTCGCAGGAAACGAAGCTGCTCGGAAAGAGCGCGCTCATCGAGATCTTGCCGTGCCAGGGGATCGAGCCCGCCGTCACCTGATCGAGGTTGAGCGAGAGGGTGCCGATTGGCGTG
The DNA here is from genome assembly GCA_046351395.1 of Polyangiaceae bacterium. Taxonomy (GTDB): domain Bacteria; phylum Myxococcota_A; class Polyangia; order Polyangiales; family Polyangiaceae; genus CAYYKK01. The sequence continues at coordinate 83,936 of JAXLYP010000034.1, read as the reverse complement.
TCGTCTGGAGGCGCTCCGCCACGGAGCACATCGATTCGCGCACCGACGACTTGTCCGTCCGGATCGCTGTACGACCAGCTGATGCGGGGGAGGGGCGATTCGGCGGCCGGCGCGAGGTACTCGACGTAGGCGAGCGAAATGAGCTTCCACGTCGGCGTCGTTGCTGGCGTTGGAAGCGGGAGCGGAATGCGCGGGTCGACCTGCAGCGGGAGCCTGGCCGGGAAGCTGACGAAGGCCCTTCGATAGCCCCAAACCACGAGCCGCCCTCGACGAATCTCCTCGATGATCTCGCCTGTCTGAGGCTCGAGCGCCATGTCTGGGTCGAGGGACAGGGCCCGCCCGAACCACTCGGAGCCCAGCTCCTCGAGCGTCCGGCGCGCGTCCGGACTCTCCTCCCAGTGCACGAGCCAACTCCCTGCGAACGCAGGATCCCAGGCCTCGAGCGAGGGATCGTCATGCGGGACGCCCTCCGGGAGGACCCATACCCGCTCCGCGGAGCCGGGCAGACCGAAGCGCCACATCCACCGGTGCATGCAGCGCGCAGCATACAGAATCTGGGCGCCGCACCGTCACAGGCGGTCGCTGGGGCCGGAGCGACGGCGAGACGACCTCGGCCCGCCGCTGTCGACGCCGACGATCGGCGCCGTCGCGCCGCGCGCTCTCCGGATCTCGACCCGCGTCATCGGCCCACGCCTGAACGACATCGCCCAGCGCGGCTGCATCAAGAAGCTCCCTTCCTTCGCGTGTGCGTCGCGCATCAGGAACCACCGCGGGGCGAGGCGCTTCAGGCACTGCTCGAGCTCGTCGGCCTCCTCTCCGCTGCCGTTCACGTCGGCGAGGCCGTCGATGACGCGGGCGCGATCCGCGTCGGTCTGCAGCCGGCCGAGGCACCAGAGGCCGGCGTTCGAGAGGGCGCGGTAGTCGAGGTCCATCGGGTTCTGCGTCGCGATCACGACGCCGACGCCGAACGCTCTCGCCTGCTTCATGAGGGAGACAATCGGGCGCTTCGTCGGCGGAGCGGCCGGGTGCGGCGGGAGGAAGCCGTACACCTCGTCGAAGACAATCAGCGCCCGGAGCCGCTGGGACCCGGGGAGCCTTCGCACCCAGGAGAGCGCCTCTTCGAGGACGACGCCGAGGACGAGCACGCGCTCCTCGTCGTCGAGGTGGGCGACGCTCAGGATCGTCGCGGGCGTCTTGGTCGTGTTGCCGGCGGGGACGGGCTGCATCTACGCGCCGATGTTGAGCGTCGCGCCGCTCCGCCAGCTCGTGAGCGTTGGGGCGGCGAGGAGTGTGTTGAGCGCGGCCGCGAGATCCTTCCGGGCACGCTTGCCGAGGAACGCGTCCACCTGGAGCGCGCCCGCTGCTGTCGGCCGCCACCCGATTCCGCCAATCCGTCAGGGGTCGCCCTTTCGAGGACGTGCATCCCGAAGCCCTTCTGAGCCACATCGTGAAGGTCGTGCGCCCGGGCACGCCGCTCGCCATCGGCGCGCTCTGTGGGGCACGCAGCGCACGCACGGCCTGCCGGCGAACGCTATCGACGGCATCACCCCGAGGAGACAGTCCTCTATCAGACGGTCGCGACCCACTGGCCCGAGTTTCGCGAGCGCGCGGACGAGCACGGCGGTCTGCCCAAGTTCGTCGCTCGCGAGTTCGACGAGTATCTGCGGTGCGGGATCCTCGAGTACGGCTGTCTGGCAATTGCATGCGCGCGCTGCGGGTTCGAGCGCCTCGTCGCCTTCTCGTGCAAGCGGCGCGGATTCTGTCCGTCGTGCTTGGGCGACGGATGGCCGACACGGTGGCGCACCTCGTCGAGAAGGTCATCCCGCACGTACCAACCAGACAGTGGGTGTGCTCGTTCCCGTGGCGCCTCCGGATGCTCCTTGCATGAGCGCAACTTGTGTGCAGAGGTGCTCGGCGCGTTCGTCGAGGAGCTCACGCGCTCGCTGCGCTGGCGAGCGAAGCGGGCTCGAAGCTGAAGAGCGTGGAGGACGTGCACACGGGCGCTGATCTGTTGCTCCCTGTGCAGATTCGACTTCGCCTTGAGGCCGAACGTGCACTCGCACGTGATCTCGCTCGACGGCGTGTACGTCGAGGACGAAGCGCGCGCCCACGTCTGAGCTGCTCCCTGAGCCGACCGCGGCCGAGGTGCTCGACGTCGCGGAGCGCACCGCGAAGCGAGTCGCGGCGCTGCTCGAGTAGCGCGGCCGCTCGCTCGAGGGCGGCGGTGACGATGCCTCGCTGAGGCTCGCCGAGAGCGCCAGTACTGCGTCCCGCACCAGCGCCGCCGCGGCCGAGGGCAAGGTGCTGCTCGGCGATCGCGCGGGTCAACGGACGGCGCGTCTCGTCCGGCCCGAGGACGCGCGCGCCGGACGAGCCCGCCGCCGTCATCGCGGGGTTCAACATCCACGCGAAGGTGGCCATCCCCGCCGGCGATCGCGCCCGCCTCGAGAGGCTCTGCAGACACCGCGCGGCCGCCGATCGCGGAAGCGCCTCACGCAACAGGACGATGGGCGTCTGCGCTATGACATGAAGAAGCCCTGGCGGAGATGGGCAAATTCACGCGATCGCTCGAGCCTGCGGAGCGAGGTGAGATTCTGCCTCTGCCTCTGCCTCTGCTTCTGCGGGGTCCACGGGGCGGAGCCCCGTGTGGAGCCGCTCGATCTCTTGTCGCGCCTGGCCGCGATGGTGCCGCCGCCGCGGATGCACATGATCCGTTTCCCTGGCGTGCTGTCGTCACACTGCTCGCTGCGCTCGCGGGTGGTGCCCGAGCCTCCGCCCGCGAGCGGCGTGAGGAGTCGCGAGGTGCAGCTCTCGCTCTTCGGCGCCGAGAGCGCCGAGCCGAGCAGGAGGCCGTGGGCCAGGCTGCTGCGCCACGTGTTCCAGATCGACGTGACCTCGTGTCCTCGGTGCAACGCGGAGATGCGCTGGGTCGAGGTTGCCACGACGCCAGGCGCGATCGCGAGGCTCTTCGCGAAGCACGGACTCGCCGCCCCACCTCCACACGAGAAGCCCTCCTCGCCGGGTCAGCTCAGGCTTCGCTTCGGCTGACTGGAACGCGCGCCTTCGTAGAACGACGCCGCGGCACCGATCCGTCCTCGCTCGGACTCGCCGCCCACTCCGTCGCCAGTCCACGGCTCAGGTGCTGCCCAAGGCCGCCCGATGCGCACGTTCGTCGGAGCGAAGTCGACGTGCGCCACCGCGTTCCGCCGCGCCTGGCTCGCCGCCGGACGGAAAAGCCAGGTCGGATGTCCTGTCCGCCTGTCCGCCTGTCCGCACGCTCGGCGAGGAGAAGCGCGGCGATCACCTCCTGGCGAAACGGATCCTTCGCGGTCTTCTGGTCACGTGCACGGAGCTCGAGCAACACCGGGAGGACCCACGCCCAGAGCGGCCCCCCTCGAGTTTGGAGGGTCCGAGCGCGATGGGGCCTGCATGACTCTGCCGGTGGGCGCTTGGCGTTGCGCTCCCCACGGACGCCGAATCTTGGGCGCGCTCCAGAAGCACGACCGGACCTGTTAACGTGAACGCGTGGGTCGGTACGTCGTCGGAACGAGCGGGCTGCGAGTGAAGTACGCGTTCGGGGTGCAGAAATCCGATCTCGCGTGGCTCGCGCTTCGGTCCGGCGCGGGGACGGGCGCCCTGGCGCTGTCGTACGCGCTCGACTCGGACGACCTCGACGCGACTGCTCGGCGCGCGAAGGGGCTGGGCCCGGGCTCGCGCGGTTCGTTCGAGACGGCGCTGGTTCCCGACCCGCACCTCGATCTCGAGCTCGTTCCGCACGCCGCCTTCGGTGCCGCGATGGACGCGGGTTGGCTCAAGGCGGCAGCCATTGCGAAGCGCTTCTCCTCCAGGTCCGTCGCTGTCGAGGCCAAAGGTACATTCAGCCTCCGTCGCCGCGATTGGTCCAAGCTCGCAGCCTGGATTGGCCGTTTCGTGGGAGGCGGGCCGCCGCTCCGCGCCACGGACCTCCGTGATCCCGCGGCGGTTCGAGCACGCCTGCGGGCCCGCGCCGGGAGCACCCTCCCGGGCATGGCCTTGGAGATCTTGGCCCACGCTGTGACGAAGCAGCTCGACTTGCTGGAGGCTGAGGATGAGGACTCTGTTTGGTCGGCGACGCTCCTGCCAATCCGCAAGCAGGATCGCGCCCGCGTCGCCGAGCTCTTGCACGAGGCCGTGTGCGAAGGTCGCCCCGGCGATGTCGCCTCTCTGCTCGCGCTCGGGCTCGACCCCAATACGCGGGACGAAAACGGGGACACGCCGCTCGCAGTGGCTGCGCGCGAGGGGCACGCGGCCATTGTCGACCTGCTACTCGAAGCGGGCGCGAAACGAAGCGAGCGGTCTGGCGGCTACCCCCTCCTGCACCACGCCGCACAAGGCGGGCTCGTTCGGCTCACTCGCAAGCTCCTGGACGAGGGACAAGACCCGAACCTCCGCGCCGACGATGGCGACACGCCGCTCATCGACGCTGCATTTGGCGGACACGCGACGACCGTCGCGCTGCTTTTGAAGCGTGGCGCAGATCCCACGCTCGCCAACAAGAAGCGCCGGACGGCGCTGAGCTACGCGAAGAACGCCGCCGTGAAGGCTCTGATCACGGCCGCGCTCAAAGGACGAGCGCCGGCGCACAGCCGGCCTCGAGCGCGCCGGGCGTCGACGCGGGCCTGACTTCTCCACGGCACCGGGACGCCACCGCTGCGGGCATTCACGCGGCGGCACCAATCCGTCCTCGCTCGGACTCGCCGCCCTCTCCGTCGCCATTCCACGGCTCAGGTGCTGCCCAAGCCCGCCCGATGCGCACGTTCGTCGGAGCGAAGCCGACGTTCGGCACCGCGTTCCGCCGCTCCTCGCTTGCCGCCGGACGCAAAAGCCTGTTCGGATATCCTATCCGCCGGACGGAAAAGCTGTTCGGATATCCTATCCGCCTTTGTCGTTGTCCGGCGCGCTCGGCGGCGTCGCCTGCATCGCCGCGCGGTAGTCGTCCGTCACGGTCGCGAGGCGCTTCAGGAGCCGGCCGAGGCCGAGCGACTTCACCGCCTCGGCGTGCGTCGTCTTGAGGGGACCGAGGACGTTCTCCACGGCAGACCGTTCGTCGACGAACGAGAGCTGCGTGATCGCCTGCACGCCCTTCGGGAACGCCGCCGAGAGCAGCTTGCGCGCGAGCGCGGCGTCCGGATCGTCGTCGTTCGACGCGTCGACGTGCGCCTGCACCGCGTCGCGCAGCGCGACGACCGCGCGGTCCACCTTCACGTCGATCGCGACGAGCTTCGCGTTGCCCTTCGGCGCGCTCTGCGCGACGGCGTACTCGTTCTCGAGCGACCGCAGCGACTTCGCGTGCGCGATGGCGAGCTTCACGTGGTCGACGACGTCGTCGAGTTTCTTCTGGTCCTTCGCCGCCGCCAGGACATGGTCCAGCGCGAACAAAGAACGACCCGTCGTGAACTGATAGAAATCGATCAGCGTCCCGAGCGACACATCCATGTGTGCACCCCCCGTGGGGCGAAGCCAGAGGATCGATCGCACGCGGCGCAAACCCGACCTTGCCCGTCCCGACGCTCGCGTCCGAGCGGCGATCACAGGCAGTTCGATCCCTGACCGCCGCAGAGCGGGTCCACGCACATGAAGACGTTCGTGAAGTCGGTGAAGGCTCCACCGCCGAACATGGCGAACGCTTTCGCGACACAGCTGTCACCCGTCTCGTCAAACAGGCAGCTGTTCGTGATTGTGAAGGCGTCGCAGAAGCACTCGGCCTCGGAAGAGAGCATCAGCCTGCCGTCTCCGTCCGAGTCACACCCCCTCCAACAGTCGCGCAAGAAACACCATTTGGGGTTGCCTCCAGACTTGCAGTCGCCTGCGGTTCCGTACGCGGTCTCGTAAGCCTGCTTGCACGAGCCTCCGTCGGTGGCCTCGACCGCGCTCCCCGTCACACACTCGAAGCAGCCAGATCCGTTGCCGTTGTGACAGGCGTTGCCCGCGACAGTCAGGCAGCTCTCCGTAGGTGTTTCACTCGGTTTTCCGTCGACACAAGTGTGGCCCGTAGGCACGGGTGTGGCGCACGCTCCGCAGTTCGCTTCATCGCTGAGGAGGGAGATGCAGTGGATGCCATCGCAGGCGGCGGCGTTCTCGGTGCATGCCGGCGCTCCGTTTGCGCAGGTCCCTTGCCCGACGTCCTGCCCGCACCCGCCGCAGTTCTTTGGATCGCTGCCGAGGTCGACGCACGTACCACCGCACAACGTGCACGCCGTCGTCTCGAGCGGCACCTCGGCGATGGTGACGTTGAAGTCTTCCGGATCGTGGTACGCGATGGTCTTCGTCTGCGCGTCGGCGGCCGCCTCGAAGAGGAGCGTGCAGGTCGTCGTTCCTTCCGGTGCGAGCAGACTGTCGGCCTTGCAACCGCCCTCGATGAACGCGCTCCGAATGTCCCCTTTGACCTGCACACCCGCGGTCGTGGTGATCGCGAACGTATCCGGCGTGAGGCTGAAGGATCGAGACGACGTGTTGGCGAGCTGGAGCTCCGTGACGATGAACAGGTTTCCACCAAGCGGCGCCCCCATCGCCCCCTGAATCGAGACTGAGTTCGTCTGGCCCGAATGGATCGGTGTGATCTCCATCCCTCCCGCGTCGCAGCCGAGCGGCGCCGCGTACAAGCCAAAGAGCACACCGATTCCCCCCAGAGCGAACAACTTGCGCATCGTCGGAGCGTAGGTGGGCCCTCCCGCAACGTCAACTTCGGCCGCGGATCAGTCCTTGTTCCGCTCGTGTGCGAGGAGCCACTCCTGCACCGGCAACCCGCCGCCGTATCCAGTGAGCGATCCGCCCGCCCCGATGATGCGGTGACACGGGACGATGATCCCGATCGGGTTCTCGTTGTTCGCGCCGCCGACCGCGCGGAACGCCTTGCCCTTGCCGATGGCGGCGGCGATGTCCGCGCAGGACCGCGTCTCGCCGAACTTCACGTCGAGGAGCGCCTTGTAGACGGTCCGCTGGAACGGCGTACCGCCGACGCCGAGCGGGACGTCGAACGTCGTCCGCTTCTTGGCGAAGCACGCGGCGAGCTCCTTCGCCGCCTGGCCGGACCGACGGGGGAGGGAATCGTGCGTGCGACGAGCGAGGTCATGACGAAGCCTTTCGAGACGCAGCGTCCTACGCGAGGGACCAGAGGTGGAGGACGGAGTACGCGCGCCACGGCGACCACGGGGCCGCGCGCGCCTCGGCCTGCTAGTTCGTCTTCGCGTCGAGCACTCGTCGTGTTCGACGAGGTGTACGGCTTCCTCCCGCCCCACCCCGCCAATCCGCCCACGAAGCGCCCTCTGGTCGCGCTGATGAAGCGCGTGCGTTCGGCGTGGGCGTCCTCATCGCGACCCAGAACCCGATGGATCTCGACTATCGCGCGCTCTCCAACGCGGGCGTCTGGGCGCTCGGCCGCTTGCAGACAGACGCGGATCGCAAGCGCGTGCTCGACGGCCTCGTCGGGAGCGCAGGCGACGAGGCCGCCGCGCTCGGCGCGACCCTCAAGCGCCTCGCTCCCAGGTGGTTCCTCCTCCGAGACGTGCACGACAAGCGCGGCACGCAGTTCCTTCAGCCGCGCTGGGCGATGTCGTTCATGCGCGGCCCCATGACGCGCCAGGAGATCCGTCGCGCTCGCGGGATCGCCTCACCCGTGGGGATCCCCTTCAACCGCTGCCTCTCTCGGTATCGATGAAGTGAAACCACGCGCGCTTCGTGTCCTCCCGAAGTTCGATGCCCGCGTCGACGAAGCCTTGCTTCATCCGCGTCCCGAAGTCTGAAGCGAGCGGAGCTCGTCTACATTGCGGCCACGGGCAACGAGTACGCTGGCGGCGCAAAAGACTATGCGGAGGTGCGCGAACCAGTACGGGTCTGCGATCCAAGACCATCGCTCAGCGCCAACCCATACCTCAGCGACATCCTCGACGAGATCACGTCGGAGCAGGAGGCCGACGACAGCCATCGAAAGCGCATCGGGAGTGGTCGAGACCTGATCCCGAGGGAGAACTTGACGATGGCGCAGCTCTACGACGACGAAGGCAACCAGCGGTCGGACTCGGCGTTGCTCGACCTGATGTTCATCGAGACCGCCGGGAAGCCGGATGCGAACGAGGCGCAGAACCGCCGCGACGCAGACGAGTACGGCTGGGAGTTCCACATCGAGGCGCAGGCAGACGGGACCTACACGCTCGACGGGACCGCCACGATCACCACCTTCGAGTTCGTTCGGCCGCTCACGTCGTTGACGGGATCGGTGTGGCCAACGCCCCGACGGGCTCGCAAGTTCGCGCCGAGTGGGTGCTGCGCGCCCGGCGCAAGGCCGAGCACCACGTCGGTCCACCACCGCCCTGGAATTGCCACGTCTCGGTGCTCGCGCGCAGCAACTCTGGCCGGGTGTACCTGGCGCATCGGCCCTTCTGTCTGCACTCGGGGGACGGGCGAGTGCTGGAGGGCATCGAGGAGCGCTGAGCCTGCGCGCCGAGCTGGGGCTGTACCTCGAAGCGACGATCATCCGAGGGCTCGACGGTGGCCAGGCGAATCCCCTCGCCCTCGCCCCCGCTCCCGCTCCCGCTCCCGCCCCCGCCCCCGCCCCCGCTCCCGCCCCCGCCCTCCCGAAGGTCTCGCGAAAATCCACGCTGAAGAGTGTCCAATTGCATCGGTGTGCATATGCACGAGCGCGCCCATACCCATCGGATTGTTCCGTGAGAGTCGCCCATGCGGGCGAAGGCCATCGTCGGCGCCGACCCGAGGGGGGGCCCTCTGCCAGACAGTCGCGACGCGGTGGCGGCGATCGATCAGGAGCCGTGCTCGCGCACGATCGCGGCCTTCGTCGCGTCGTCTAGCTCCCCGGTCTGTTCGAGCCCGCGCGCCTTCTGGAAGGCGAGCAACGCTTCGCGATCCGCGGCTTCGACGTCCGACTCGCTCGCGTCGGCCGCCGGATACCCCTGGTGCCCGAGGTGCTGGAGCCGCTTGCGCGCCCCCGACGCCTCGTCGACGGGATCCATGTCCCCGATCATCACCGGGAACTTGAGATTGGCCTTCGGGAAGAGCACTTGCACCTCGCGGACGTGGACCGGAACCTCGAACGCGGCCATTCCTTCCTGATCCGTCGTCCCCTCGATCTTCGCCCCGAGCCCCTCCACCACGTACGGCGCGTTCGTCAACTCGACGAACTTGATCCGCACCTTGGTCTTCGGGACGGTCGCGGTGTAGTCGTTCGACGTCCCCTTCTGGAGATCGAGGCCTTTTCGCGGTCCCCTCGGGAAGTACACGACGTCCCCCGGGTGGAGGAGGTTCGGCACCTTTCGCTTCTCTTTGAGGTCGGAGTTCTTGCCGTCGCTCCAGACTTTGTCGGCGTCGAAGCCGTACACGAAGGCGAGCTTGTCGAGGTAGTCGCCTTGCCGGACGACGTACGGCTGCAGATCGCCCCCGGCGGGCTCGTCCGCGAACGTGAGGTCCGCGAACACGATCTTGCCGCCGGTCGAGAGCTCGAGCTCCGCCTTGCCGTCTGCGTCCGTCTTTCCGCTGACCTCGCTGCCATCGTCGAGCTTCGCGACGAAGCGCTGGAACGCGATGGCCCTCCCGTCTTGATCGCTGAGCGAGATCTTCGTCGGCGGCGCGGGCTCCTTCGGCGGAGCGTCGCTCGCCATCTCCGGAGAATTCAGCAGGATCTTTTCACCATCGAGCTGCATGTCCTTGTCGAGGACCACGGAGGCGCTCGTGCTCTTCATGACGAGCTTGTCGCCCATCGTCATCTTCGCGTCGCTCGACGCGAGGGCGACGCCGTCCTTGTCGACGGCGAGCTTGCCGCTCTCGCCCTGGGTCGTGATCGAGGACGAGGAGAGCTCGATCCCCTTCTTGGAGATCCGGACGGAGCTGTCGCCCACGCGGAGGACGATCTCCGAGTCGCTGGAGATCTCGACCTTGTCGAGCCCCGAGAGCGCCGCGCTGCCTTCGGCGTGCGTGGTCCAGCTCCGCCTCTTGTCGTTCGTCCCGACGATGGTCGTCGAGCACCCGAGGACTCGCACCGTGAGGTCGGACGCGTAGACCGACTCGGACGCCCCATGGACGTCGCGCTGCTCGCGCCCCTCGATCCGCGTCGCTCGCATCCCCGTGACCCGCAGGTCCGCGTTGCCGGAGACGACGTCGAGCCGGTTGCCGTCGACGGCGCTCGTTCGATCTCCCATCACCCGCTCTTCGAGGTTCTTCTCGATCGTATCGAGCCGCTTTCCAAGCACGCGGATGAGTTCGTCGTTCTCGACGCGCAGCGTGTGGTTGTGGCGGACCACCTCGTCGAAGTCCTTCTGGGCGTGGACATAGATCTGCTCGTTGCCCGAGGCGTCCTCGAACGAGAGCTCGTTGAAGCCCACGCCGCCCGGTGAGCTCTGCGTGCGCCAGCCGCTCCGCGTCTTGTCCTGCGGGAGAGGGAACGGCGAGGGGTGAATGGCGTTGTAGACGGACCCGATGACGAGCGGCTTGTCGGGGTCGCCGCCTTCGAACACCACGACGACCTCCATTCCGACGCGCGGGATGAATTGGACGCCCCAGCCCGCTCCACCCCACGGGTGCATGGTTCGGATCCAACAGGAGCTGTTCTCGTCGTTCTTCCCTTCCCGATCCCAGTGGAACTGGACCTTGATCTGGCCCATCGGATCGACGTGGATCTCGGTCCCGCTCGGGCCGACGACGACGGCGGTGAGCGCGACCTGCACGCTCCGGCGCTTCGGCTTGGCAGGGACGAACGGCATCGTCGCCGGTGCGCAGGCGAAGGCGTTTTCGTAGACGACGAAGCGCTCGCTCCCTTCGTGCTCGGGGTGCGAGCGCCCGCGATGCTCCGCCCACGTCACCACGTAGGGCTGATCGAGGCGCGCGATCGGGTGGCCCGTCAGCGCGAACTTGTGGCCCGGAGCGAGCTCGGGGCAGCCGCTCGTCCCGCGCGCGAGGGAAGCGCGTCGGCGTGCCTGCCGGAGCATTCGCGGGGCCTCGTCGCTCGGGGTCGTCCACTTGGGGAACAGGAATGGCCCGTGGTGATCGTAGATCTCGAGGTAGGGCGGCGCGTGCTCGCCCATCACGCCCTCGAGGGCGTTGACGACGGCGCCTGCGTCGTCCGCGACGGCCGACGCGACGTCGCCTCCGATGCCCGTGGCCGCCGACCCCGCGACCTTGCCCGCTTGGGACGCTGCGTCGGCGAGCACCTCGAGCCCCGACTCCGGGAACGGCGCCACCGAGACAGCGCGGCTCGCGAGCTTGGTCATCGGTCGCTCCGGGTCGTAGTCGCGGAACTCGGCCGCGCTTGGCCGGACGCTCGTGCCGACGTCGAACTGGGTGACTTTGTCCGCTCGGGAGATCGTCGCGCCCAGCATCGTGAGGTACTCGAGCGGCGGGGCCGGATGCGACGCGAGGGCCGCGACGACGGATCCTGCGACGGCGGACGCCTCTCCGCTCACCTCGGGCACGAAGGCTGCGGCGCTCGCCACTTCGAGCGCGGCCGGATCGTCGGGGCCGAGAGGCGGATAGAACGCGGTGTCGTCTCCGCAGATCACGGAGTCGCCGGGCAGCAGCGGGGAGGCGGCCGACGCCACCGAAGTGACCGCGGCGCCCGCGGCCGGTCCAGCGAGCTTCCCGACCGCGGTGCCTCCGAGGCCGCCGACCGCACCGGCGACGGTCGACATCGTCCGAAGCCCCGAGGTGACCGGGCCTCCCTCCGCGAAGTAGAAGTAGATCCCGGCCTCGGCGAGGAGCCGCTTCACGAACGCGTAGTCCGTCTCCTCGTACTGGGTGCAGTAGTCGCGGACGGAGTAGCTCTTCGTCAGCTGCCAGCGCGCGGCGATGCCCGCCTCGAGGAGGACCTGCGTCACGACGTCGACGACGCGCACCCTCTGGAAGATCCTCGACCGCCGCTTGCGCTTGAGGAGCCACAGCCGAGGGACGAAATGGAGACGATACTCGACGGCGCGATCGTCTCGCGTCCCCGAAGAGCGAATGGACGCGATCACGCCGTAGAAGGCGCGGACCCTTCCCTCGATCGACCAGGTGAAGACGGCGCTCGCGCCGAGCGTGGTGCGCTCGAGCTCTTCGGCGCCGCTCGCGAGCGCCACGACGCGGAACGAGTACGCGTCGGACATCGCCTCCTGGCCCTCGAAGCTCTGGACGGTGAAGGTGTCCTCGTCGAACCCATCGACGGTCAGCGTGTAGGGATTCGCCGTGGCCACGTTCAGCTGGACTTTCGGGGGAGTTTGTCGAGATCGATCCACCCGTCGAGCTGCTTGGGCAGCCTATCGGTGGGCGACTCGAGGATGGGGATGTTGTCCTTCGTGCGGGTGAGCGCTCGCTTGTTCCTCGCGGCCGTCTGATCGGGAAGCCGGCCGCCACCGCCGTCGGCGGTCGTCCATTCGGTCGCAGTCTTGGCGTAGAGGATCCCAACGTGACCGACCTGCCCTCCGGTATCGCCGATGCCGGACCGCAGGACGACGATATCCCCGAGCTGCGGCTCGTTCTGCCCCGTGGCCTCGACGTAGTAGCCCAAGCCCTTTGCCCCCGGCGTCCGTCCGTTGGAGTCGGAGTCGCGGATGTTGAACGCGCCGACCCACTCTGCGCCCCACATCACCAGCAGCGCCTGGAGGACGTCACCGCAGCTCGTCACCACGGGAGTCGTGGGCCGATGTTCTCTCCGCGCCACCTCGTTCGCGTCGCGGATGCTCGCGTACTGGCGGCCCGTCGTTTTGCTCCAGCCTGCCCTCGCAAGGAGATCGGAGGTCTCGCCCTTCGGCACCATCGGCGCGTAGAGAGACGTGTCCATCCAGTGGTCGACGAGCGCGAGGATGTCCGCTCGCTTGTCGCGCTTCGGCGGCGGGGGCTGGCCGACCTGAGTGTCCGCGTTCGGCTGAATGGAGATCGCTTGGGCCACCGTCGGAGCGTCCCCGGCGGGCTGGAGCTTCACCACGTACCTCGCGATCACGCTGTTCGCCTTGGCGGCTTGCTCGTCGGTGAGCCTGGCTCCCGACGCGTCCGTCAACACGACGGGCACGACCTCGAGATCGCGCGTAGCGCTCTCGAGGCGGTTGGCGACGAGCGTGTATCCCCACCTCGGATCGCCCCAAATGATCTGGACCACGACTCCAGCGGGCTGCAGATAGTAGCAAGCCCAGCCAGAGGCAGCGCCTTCGCGCGCCGTTGTGGTGAACTCGGCGGTCGCGCCCTTCGCGATGGGCAGCGCGGGCGTTGCGGGGTGAATCGTCCCGTTCGTGACCCTGAAGTTCAGCGGGTCGTCGGCGTGGACACCGGTGCTCACGAGATCGAACTCGCTCTGGTTGTCGACGATGCACTTCACCTGGGTTGCCATGATCGAGAGATGGCTCCTCTGCGGGGCCGCGACCGACCGTGAGCGCGAGCGAACCTGCCGCGCGCGCCCCCCCGAGGGCTTCGAGCCGCCCGCTGAATGGATGTGAGGACGCGACGACGCGCCCCACCCCGGGAACATGTCAGCTCGCACCTCCTCTCTCCAGGGGATTCGGATTTACAACGACTGGATGTAAATGCGATGCGTCGCCCCCGACCGAAGAGCAGAGACATGCGCGCGCATCGGCGGCCGCGCTGTCGGTCCAATCGATCGCAAGCGCCCACGGTCTCCGCCGCGCTCTGCCCTTGCGTCACGCCATAGCCCTCCTCGCAGGTGCTCTGGGTGAGCCGAAGCGCAGCCGCCCCTCTCTCGAGCCTCGACGCGTCCTCTCGGATGGGATTGAAGGCCCACAGTCGCGCTCGACGTCGCGAGAGCGCTCGGCGCCTTGTCTGCTAGGCTCCGCGCATGTCGGACGAAGCGACCGAACCTCGCGTCGGCAAGACCGTCTCCGTGGCGCCGGGCGGAGACGGTCACGCGCAGGTGAGTGCAGACCTCCAGATCGTGATCGCGAGCGGCTGCGTGGGGGGGAACTACTCGACGCTGGTGGGCAAGCGGGTGACCCTCGCGGTCTACGACGCGAACAACAACCTCGTCACGGGGCGCTGGTACATCCCGAACGCGACCGCGCCCTCCGATCCGGGCGACTACGACGCGATCAAGGGTTGGGACTGCGAGTTCTCGGACCGATACCCGTCGAGCTCGCCGGACGTCCATTTGCTCGAAGATCACGACTTCAACTCGAGCAACATCCGCCTCTTCTGGGTGAAGCCTGGCAAGAAGGTGATCGTCTTCACTGCGACCGGCCACGGCGCCGCGACGGTCAACCGCACCATCACGGTCAACGCCCCGACTGTCCGCGCCCGCGGTGCGACGTCCTCCGTCGCCGTCCGCCGGTATGGAACGACGACGCGGATGCAGTTCGGTCTCGGCGACGTGAGCCCGCGCCGCGGCGATCGCGTCCCGGGCGAGTGGCCCGGGATCCGGTTCGAGTACGCGATTCAGCCTCCGCAGGGCGGGGACGGCAAGATCTGCGGCATCCAGCTCATCAAGAACGCGACCACGGTTGGCGACAATGCTGGGGTCGCGCACAAACACCGATTCGACGACTACGCGCTCGACACCATCCTCCCTTACGCGCAGCCGAGCACCGCCGTCGCGACGAAGAGCGGGACGTGGCAGCCCTGGGTCCACCCCGAAGGCTCGTACGACAATGGGCTCGGCACGTACGCGGACAACTTCGACAGCCCCGGCTTCCCGCTCGACCCCGGGTGGACCACGCTCAACGCGGACGAGCGCTTCAAGATGTTCCTCATGTACCGCCCCGATGGGGACTCGAAGGACACGGTCTGGGTGACACTGTCCTCGATCGAATGGGGATGGACGGGATCCGCAGCGGACTTGGGCAGCGGGTGGTCCGGCAACGGGAGCCCGAGCGCCTCGACCGTCGCGACGAACAAACTTCCGACCTGGTCGCGCAGGTTCGAGGCGTCGAGCTCGATGACCGATTGGGAGCCGCCGCTGACGTTCACGAGGTGACGCGGGCGCGTCGCGCGAGCGAGCGCGTGCCTCTTCGACCATCCCATTGGGCGACGTGCTTCACCAGGCGGGCGAAGTCCGCTCGTCACCACCAGCCGAGCTCGCCGCGGTGGTCGCAGAGCGCGAAGATCGTCGGCGGATCCGCGCACCCGCTCGGCGCGAGGCCGTGCGCCTCCTGGAACCCCGCGAGCGCTCGGGCCCGGGCCTCTTTGTCCACGAAGGTGAACCCATCGCTGAGCGCGTCCCCGATCGGCGCGTACCCGGCCTCGCGGAGGCGCGCCTCCCAGCCCGGCTCCTCGGCGGGCGGCTCCAGGTGGCCGACCCAGATGGTGTGCTCCACGCCGCGCGCAGGGAACTCGAGCCGGAGGCGCTCGATCTGGATCGGCACGTCCTTCTCGAACTTTCCCCCCGCGTCCAGCTTGCCCTCCATCGGCTCCGCCTCGAGCCCGTGGAGGATCCAGCGCTCGTTCGCGAGCGGACCCGCACCGTCCTGGAACACGAGGGACACCCGGTGCACCGGCACCGAGGCGACGAACACGTTCTTCGCGTTCGAAAGGACACCCGGCCTCGGCCCCGGCCGCGGGATGTAGACCGTCTCGCCGACAGGCAGACAGTGTTGTTGCAGCGACAAGAGCACCGGGGCGTTGTCGGGGTGCCGCTCGATGTCGGCGAGCTCGACGCCGTACATGGCAGACAATCGGAGCGGCGTGTCTCCGCGCCGGATGACGTGCGGACGTGCTGTGTCGGACATGATCGTCTCCTTCTCTCCGTGTCAACCCACGATCACACGCGCCATCCAGATCAACGCGCGCGCGTCGTCTTCGCAGGCCCGTGCGCGCGCCCTCGGCGCCAAGTCGACTACGTCGAGGTAGTGCATCACGTCGAGCTCGGCGGCGCTCGGATCGAGGTAGGTCGCCTTCCTCTTGTTGCCGAAGACGCTCGACGTGCCCTTGTGCGTCGCCGAGGTGATGGGATCGTAGGCCTCGCGAAGGACCGAGTGGCCGAGTTCGTGCGCGCCGACGTACTGGGAGGAGATCGGGGCTTCGACCGCCTTCACGGCGTTGAGGATCGGCAGCCCCTCGAGGAAGGTCGCGAGGTTGACGGAGCGATCCAAGAGCCCATCGGGGAGGAGGGGTACCGGACTACCGTTCGCATCCATGGGCTGTTTCCAGCCGAATTCGCCTACCGCAACGTCGCTGATTTCCCTCGACTGGAAGAACGTCATCGCGTCGACCGAGCGCTCCGACGCGGTGGTGGAGAGCACCCACGGCTCCCCGTCGAGCCTCACGTCCCGACTCCAATGGATGCCGACCCCCGCGAAGGGTGTTTTCCCGCGTGGTCGCGAAGACGTCCGGGGAAGGTCGAACATCTTCGGGCAGGTGATCGAGACGTTGCAGAGATGCTTGTTCAACAACGGAGCGATCGATGGCGGCCGGACCATGTCGACGAGCGGCTTGTGATCCAGCAGCTCGTCCAGCGTCGCTCCGTGGTCGGGCTCGAGATCCACCGGGTGGAGCGGCGCGAGGCTCGTCTCGAGGCCGCCCATCGCGGTCGTCATGGCGTGCACCACCTCCCCGAGCGGCTTGGGTAGCGTGAACTGGAAGCCAGTCGCCTCGAGCTCGGAGGGGCTTCGAAACCGCAGATAGGTGGTCACCTCGGCGGTCCTCGTCTTGCGATCCAGGCGCGCGTCCACCCAGCGCACGGTGCCCGGCTGGGAAGAGACGTGCGTCCGAGCGAGCGCCGTTCGGCCCTCGAGGTCCACAGTGGTGACGCGAACCTCGAGCCGCTCACGCTTGAGAAGGCGCGTGTCGAACACGCCCTCAGCATCGAACCCGTCCCACGTCCAGATGTGCACGCCGGGCGAGCACCACGACACGCTCTCGAGGTCCTCGGCGAAGACAATCCGTTGGCGGGCCCGAATCTCGATGCGCGTCCGCGCGACGGCATCTGGGAGCGTCACCCGGAACGCAAGGCGAGACCGCGTCGTGTCCCACTGCTTGAGGTGGAACGGGAGGAGCTCTTGCGTGCCGAACCCGTCGAGCTCGATCCTCGGTTGCCGCATCGTCGTGACGACGCGCGTGGGCCGACGCTCGGTCGTCGGCGTGCCCGCGGTCAGGATGGGCACGCCCTCGTTTGGCTTCCGCGCGAGCACCCACTCAAGGCGCTTGCCGTGCATCTCCGCCTGCGTCATCGCTGCTGCGGGCAGAAAGTCTGCGACGCCAAAGAGCGTCTTCATGATGACCTGGAAGAACGGGACGAACATCGGGATGAGCCGCAGAACGTCGACGGGCTCCGCCGTGAACGCGAACGCCCGCTGGCGCAGGAACTCGCCGCGGAACGGCGAGTTGCCCCAGTATTCGATGTGGAGGCGCACGAGGTCCTCGAAGGGCATCATCTCCGGGATCCCCGGGCCGACGTCGAGGACCGCCGCTGCGGCCTGCAAGCGCGGCATGCCAGGATCCAGACCCTTGCCCGCGGGGAGATCCGCGATGTTGCCCGGAGACGAGAGATCGAGGCTGGCGTGTTGCATGCGCTCCACCCGAGCCGCAGCACGCCGGGCGTTCGTGGCGAGGACGAGCGCCGGATCGAGGTGCGCGAACCGTATCGGGTCGTGCGCGTGGAGGCGGCCGAAGTACTCGATCATGAGCCCGCCGGTCGGCACGTCCTCGGGAGGCGTGACCCACTCGTAGCCGTCCCGAAAGAACCGCGACACTGTCGCGGGCTCGAGCGAGAGGCCGAGCGGGATGGGTACGAACGTACCTGGCTCGTATCGCCACGCTTGGTTCAGCTGATCCGCGGGGATCGCGTATGGCGTCACCGTCGAGTGCAGGCCAGCCATGGTGCGATCGAGCGCGGTCCAGCAATAGCGCACGACGCTCGTGGGCGTGGCGGGTGGGGCGACGCGCGGCTTCACCGCCCACCTCCCGCAGACCATCCGACCCGGTCTGGGACGCGAGTACGGGCCTCCCCTTCACGCCCGAGCAACACCGAGACGGTGTGCTGCTCCGTCGCGATCTCTGCGTTCGCCGACCGGACGTGCGCGCTCCGCGACGCGATGTCGATCGACCTCCGCATGATCCGCCCGCGCTCGTCCGCGTAGATGGCGCCGTCGCCGCAGCCGATCACCACGGCGGGCTCCAGCACCCGCGCGATCCCGACGTCGAACGTGGACCATTTCGAGATGCCCTCCTTCCGGGTGAAGCGGTGCACCCTGACGAGGTCGCCGGAGGTTTCGCGGAAGACGAGCTGGAGTC
Source organism: Polyangiaceae bacterium (assembly GCA_046351395.1). Classification (GTDB taxonomy): domain Bacteria; phylum Myxococcota_A; class Polyangia; order Polyangiales; family Polyangiaceae; genus CAYYKK01. The sequence goes on along the minus strand of JAXLYP010000034.1, from coordinate 65,747 downwards.
CTTGGCTGGTGGTCACGACGTCCAGTCGCGACAGGCGCAGGCCGATGGACAGCCCAGGCGATCAGCCCAGCCCACGCGGCAGATCCCGACCCAGCCCACGCGGCAGATCCCAGCCCGGCAAATCCTGCCCCGGGGTCCCGTTTTTGTCGGGCCGCGTGCCAGGGCGAAGTGACGAGAAGCGGACGCTGCGCTCATGAAAAGAGGCGCCTCCTGAGGCCCAAAACGGCTCTGGAGGCGCCTCGATTGGCTCGGTTTCGACCGCCAGACGGATCTGTCCCGAGATCGACGCCCGGAGGGATGTCGACGAGCCGACCTCGGCCGGCAGCAGCGCTTCGCGCTACGACGGCGCGAGCTCGGCGCCCCAGCCTTCGACCATCCACCAGGTGCCGGGTGGGAACGCGACGTCGCGACGGCCGCCTACGAACGCTTCCCTCGCGCGCCTGTACGCCGCTCTGAAGTCCTCGAGCGCCTCGATCGCCGCGAGGCGAGCGAAGAGATTCTTCGCCGCGATGGTCGGTTTGCGGCGGCGCCGCGGCGCGATCGTCTTCGGGCGCTGCGTGGGGGACGCAGCGAGGATCGCCTTGCGACCGAGGACTCGCTCGCCCGAGGCGGCGCGCTTGTCGGCGGCCTTGCGCTCTTCGTCGGCGACGCCTTCGCGGATCCGCGTGGCCCACGCCTCGAACGTCCCGGTCCACTCGGGCGGCGCGACGAGCTTGATCTTCACCTCCTCGGGCAGCTGCGTGCGCGTCCGGTCGGCGAAGTGGACGGGGCGGCGCGCGACGACGGTGCGGCCGTCGAGCCAGGAGAACGAGCTCACGCCGGGCCAGTGGATGGCCTTGTCGACGAGGTTGTCCGTCACGGGGTTGGAGAGCGTGTAGACCGTCTTGTCGATCGTGTCCTGGAGCTCGACGCAGTGGACGAAGTTGTTGTCGCCGGGGACCCAGAGATTCTCCCAGCGGCCGCGGGCGGAGTTGATCGTGCGAGCACCGAGGCTGTAGAGGCACCTGGTGAAGTCGGGCATGACGCCGTAGCGATCGTGAAGGGTGCCGTGGAGGTGGTTGCTCATCGCGAGGAACGAGAGGATGTCCATCCCCGTCTCTTGGGCGGCGCGGCCGAGGCAGTACGTGAGCGCCTCGTTGATCTTGGCGTCCGGGCGGAGGATGAACTCGCGCTGCGTGCAGCGGCGCGTGAAGAAGTAGGTGCGACCGGGGAGGATCGGACGAGGGAGCGTCATGAGGCGCGCGTGATCGCGAACGGCGTGCCGCGCGCGAAGGCTTCACGAAGTGGCTCAAAACGGCTTCAGGATGCATGCCGAGCCGAAGGCGGACCCTGGCGGATGGGCGGCATCGGGTGTCGGCCGCCACCGCTCTTCTGAATCGCTGGCACCGCCGAGGCCCGAGTTCGGCTCCAGACACTTGGCCTCGTTGTAGAGGACCTCAGCGACGGTATGCACCACCAGGTCCGTCGCGGACGGCACGCATTCGACGAGACAGTCTGCACTACCACGCCCGTCGCGGACGCCGAGCCGTGCGACGAAATGAGAGCGGCGGCACCGTTCCCCCGCACGGCGCGTGCGCGACACCGTGATGTTCGCGCCAACGCCGCGTTCCGCGCGAGCTACTCGTGCAGCACGTAGACGGGGACGAGGTTCGCCCCGCTGCCCAGCGTCATCTTCCGGGGCTCGGCGCTGAACGACGCGTCGCCGAACCTCGTGAATGTCCCGCCGGTGCCCGAAGAGCCCGGCGGATCGGGGACCTCGAAATGGAAGGTGATCACCGTCGGCCCTCCTGGCTCCCACGTGCCGTGCTCCATGGAGAGGTCCCGGTCGAAGCGGCCGACGCTCACTTGCCGCAGCCAGTACCACTCATGGTTCCCGGCGATCTCGAGGCCCGGCGCGCCAGCCCCGACGCACGCGATCCAGCGTCCGACGACGAGCTTCTCGAGCTCGGCCTCGGTCGTCGGCTCGACGTGCCCCTGCTCCACTTGGCCGCACCGCGGATCGGGGTAGGGCGCGTCGAACGCGGTCCCGTTCTCACCCGCGCTGCCCGTCGATCCCGCGCTTCCATCGACGGCGTCACCGCCGTCCGAGGTGCACGCCGCGGAGAGGATGCAGACGGCCCCACAGAGCGCCCCTTGGAGCGACGCGATCACCCGCTCGAACATGACTGAATCGTCGCACGGCTTTGTGCCGCGCGCTTGCGCTTCACCCTCGCCGAGATAGTCTCGCGCGGTGGGGACGTTCGCCGCTGCTGTGGGCCTGCTATCGCTCGCGGCGCTCGCTGTCGCGAGCTGCACGTCTAGCGGAGGCGACGGGAGCGGGGGCAACGCGCCCTGCGAGCCGCTCCCCGACGCGTACTGCAGCCCGCTCTCGAACGTCCACGCGTGCGATGGCGCGGGCCCGGCGAAGCCGTCGGAAGACTGCTCGATCGCGGCGTGCGTCGCGGGGGCCGTGTGCGTGAACCACGGCACCTACGATCACGACATCCGCATGTGCGAGGCGCTCTGCACGAGCGACGCCGACTGCGCGGCCGGCGCGATCTGTCTGCCGCTGAAGTCCGAGTGCGGCCCGCCAGCCCTCCAGACGTGCACGCAGCCGTGCAACCTGGCGACCTCCGAGGGCTGCCCCACCCCGGGCACGTTCTGTGTCCGCGGCTACCACGCGAGCTCCGCGAGATATTTCACGAGGTGCGAGCGGCCGCCTCCCCAAGGCGTGAAGGAGTCCAGCTTCTGCGCGCCCGGCGGCGGCGAGACCGCGGAGATCCCCTGCCTGCCGGGGCTCCTCTGCGCGGACAATGAGGCCTACTACACGAGCAAGCAGAGTTGCCACCGCATCTGCACGACGGACGGCGCGGCGCCGTGCCCCGACGGCGGGCTCTGCATCCCGACGTACCCCGTGGGAGACACGCCGTATGGAGTGTGTCAGTGCGACAGCGCGGGCCACTGCACGACCGTCTGCGGATCCGCGGCCGACTGTCCGCCACCCAATCAGGACTGCGTCGAGCCGACGTGCACGAGCACCCAATGTGGGCTCGCGACCCTGCCCGACGGCACGCCTTGCAGCAACGGCGGCACCGTCTGCAAGAGCGGCCACTGCGTACAGCCGTGAGAGCGAGGATCGGCGTCCCTGCGCGGACCGCGTCGCGCGGGCAATAACCGCTCGGTAACTCCCGTGTCACCGCTTCGTCACCGCGCGGGACACGCGGCGATGCCGCCTTAAGCTCGGGCCCCGATGAAGAACCTCACGCGCCTCGGGCTTGTTCTCTCGACGATCCTCACGACGGCTTGCGGAGCGCAGACGGCGCCCGCCCACGTCGACCGGACGTGCGTCGACGCCGTGGCGCCGTCGGCGTCGTCCGCGATCGGGCCGTCCTCGCCCGACGAGCGGGCCGCTCGACGCGCGCTGTTCGACGACCTCGTCGCCAAGGTCCGGCGCTACCACGTGTTCTCGCCGCACACGGAGGCGAACCTGGGTCACGCCTGGGACACCCTCCTCCCGCGGCTCGAGGCCGAGGTCCTTGCGGCGGACTCGAACGAGAAGCTCGTCGTGGCGCTCTACCACTTCAACGCGAGCCTCCACGACATGCACTCGCGCTTCCGCACGACCGACAGAGGCAAGCCGCTGTCGCTCGGGCTGCGGTTCGGCGTCGAGATGGACGGCAGCGCGGCGTCGTTCTCCGTCGAGAGCGTGAGATCGCCCGACCTGAAGGAGCAGGTCCACGAGGGCGACATCCTGGTCTCCGCCGACGGCGTGCCCGCGAGCGATCTCCTGCTCGTCCACGAGACCGAGTCGGAGCAGAACGCGTGGCCGAACATCGCGATCGACGTCGCCCGGTTCCTCACGCGCCGCCGCACCGTGCGCACGCTCGTCCACGCCGGCGATCGGTCCACGCTCGTGCTCCGCCCGCGCGACGGCGGCGCCCCGTACACCGTGACTCCGACGTGGACGCTCCCGCCAGAAGAGGCGTCGGACGACCTCTCGCTCCCGTTCGGATCGGGGGATTGTGCCGACGGCGATCCGAAGGACTACGGCCCGTATCGCCTCGCGTTCCGGGGCGTGAAGACGTGCGTCTATCTGTCGTCGGAGCGGCGCTATCGCGATTATCCAATCGTGCGTCAGACCTCGTTCCGCTACGACTCCCTGCCCCAGGAGCCTCTCGCCGACTACGAGCTCATCCAGCACGCGCTCTCGGGGAGCCAGCCGAAGGGCGTGATCGTCGACGTCACCGACAATGGAGGTGGCATCAACCCCAACCTGTTCCTCGACTGGTGGGCAGACAAACCCTACACCGACACCTTCACGCGGCTCCGACTGGACGAGACGTTCAGCACGAAGCAGGCGCTCACCGAGCTCGTCGACAACGTCCCTCCCCCCGTGATCGAGACCTATCTCGAGGCGTGGAGGACGCGCGCCTACGGACAGTCGTTCGCGCCTCCCCGCCCGTTCCAGTGCACGGCGACGACCTGCGACTGGGACAATCGCTACACGCCTTCGCACCGCCTCACGAACGCCCCGGTCGCGGTGCTCGTCGGCCCCGGCTGCGGAAGCTCGTGCGACGCGTTCGTCTACCAGTTCGACGCCGCCGACCTCGGTCCGCTCGTCGGTCGCCCCGCGATGGCCGGGTACACCACGCACCGCGCCCACTTTCCGGTCCGCCTCGGAGAGAAGGGCGAGGAGCTCGGCAAGCTGACGGTGGCGGTCTCGTACGACACGCCGGCGGGCGTTGACGAGTCCATCGAGGGGAAGCCCGTGCACGTGGATGTCCCCGTCCCGAGGACCTGGGAGAACCACGCGCGGTACGACCGCGAGCTCGTGGATCGGGCCATCGCCGCGCTCGAGGCGCGCTGATCACGCGGAGCACGGCCGAGCGAGGCGCGCGCTCGGGCCCCGTTATCGTCCGCGTGGAGCGCGCGCGGCCGCGCGCTTGCCCGCGGCCGGAGGCGAACGCATGGACGACCGTTCGTCGCGTGCTTCTCCTTCCCGGACTTCCGCTGCAGCTCGATCTGGGGCGTTGGCATTCGTGCGTCTCGGGGGGCTGCTCGACGCGGAGCCGGCCCTGGAAGCGAGACTGGGCCCAACGCCCTCGCAACCCTGGCAGGTGACGCGCGAGACTCCCCGAGTGCTCACATGTACTTCGAGCCTTGGGCGTCGACCTCCAAATCCTCTCCATGCTCCACGTCGCTCGGTTCATCGGGCTCCGCGACACGCTTCTTCGGCACGTCGAGGACGGAGTGCTCCGCTCCATCTACGTCGACCCAACGAGGGGCGAGGAGCGCGGCGAGCTGCGCTCGCGACAGCTCTTTCCTCGGCTTCACGTCGATCGCACGTCCGTCGGCGAGCTCGATCTGCAAAACGTCCGGGACCTCCGCCACGGTTTGGAGCACGTGCGCCGCGACCACGTTCTCCCAGGGAATGAGCGTCGCGGTCCTCTGCGTGCGCCCGACCCGGATCCCGTCGCGCGACACGCGCAGCACGCTGGCCTCCGCGAGCCAACCGGCCGAGAGGTCGTGCTCCTCGCTGAATCGAGCGCGCTGCGCCTCGATCTCGCCCTCCGTTGCGCGGAGTCCTGCCGGTCCCCCGTCTCGAAAGCGACGGATGCGACGCGCGAGGACCTCGGGCCGAGGCTGGAAGAAGCTCGTGACGACGCGGTGCGAACCCTCCTCGAGCTCGATGAAGAGGAGGCGAGCGGGACGGCCTTCCTCGCTGTCGGTGTGCCGCAGAATCAGGCCTGAAACGGGGTCGCGTCGCGGCGCCTCCGAGGACGAGCCCATGTAGGCGGGCACGAGCTTGCGCACGTCGCTCCACGGGATCTCGAGCGGCGAGAGTCGCCCGCCGAAGATTCCCGTCCGCCCGACGACGAGCGCGCCCGCTGTCGCTGTCATCGTCGCCCCGCGAGCGTTCGCGACAAGGCTTCGAACCCAGATGACGAACAGCGCCAGGAGGAACAAGAAGACTCCCGCAAGGATGGCGAGGCCCCTCCCACCCCCGAGCATCGCGACGGGCAGCATCGCGAAGCACGTCGCGGGGATGCCCAACAGGAGGTACATCCGGCCTACGAGCCTCGGCACCGCGATGACGGCGGTCGGCTCGAGGGACTCCGCCGCTGTGCGATAGCCTCCCGGCCCACCCCGAGGCGTGGGCTTGGGGCGCACCTCGGACGGTCTTTGGTCGGCCATTCGATCCACAATAGCGCGCCTGAGAGCGCAGCGCGGATCGGCGAGCGGCGCTACTCGGTGCCCACGTGCCAACGTCGATCGCCGCGAGCCGGCGGATCGCGCAGTGCTCTCGGGCAGGAAAGCTCCGCGCCCAGGTGGTCTCCGTCCGCGGAGACCGCTTCCTCGCGACGACGGCAGCCGCTACTTTTTGCGCGCGGCCATGTCCTCCTCCCACGCGACGAAGACGCTCCTCGAAGATCCCCACCACGCGTCGGACGAGGCAAGCTTCGCGCGCGCATTCGTCGCTCGGATCCTCGCGGAGGCGCCGCTCCGGAGGCCGACGAGCGCGGACGAGAGGCGCGGCCATGAGCTCACGCGCGACGCGTACCTCGAGCTCGGCTTGAAGGCCGATCTCGAGCCGTTCACGTTCAACGAGAACCTCTACGCGACGATCGCGCTCCACATGGGGACCGCGGTCCTCGGATCGCTCGTCGCCAAGCGCTTCCCGCGCCTCGGCTTCGCGCTGCACGCCGCCTCGGCGCTGTCGTACGCGCTCGACTCGACGAGGAAGGCGTTCCTCCTGCGGCGCATCTTTCCGTTCAAGCCATCCCAGAACGTCGTCGCGACGTTGCCGTCGACGGGGCCGATGCGGCTTCGAATCGTGTTCGTCTCGCACGGGGACGCGGCGTTCACGGGGCTCGTCTTCCACCCCGAGTTCGTGCGCCGGTTCGGCTCGAGGGGCGGGCCGCTCGCGAAGCCGATGCAGGCTTCCGTCGCGGCGACGGCGCTGCTCGCGGGGCTCGACGCGCTGTCGATCGCCGGCGCCTCGGGGCGCGTGGTCGACTGGGCGAGGCGCGTCCTCACGATCCCGCCGCTCGTCGCGTTCGCCCTCAACGCGGACGTCACGGCGCGCGATCGCATCGTCCCCGGCGCGAGCGACAACCTCTCCGGCGTCGCCGGCGGGGTGCTGCTCGCGAAGCGCTTCCTCGCGAAGCCGCTCTCGGGCGTGGAGCTCGTGTTCGTCACGACCGGCTGTGAAGAGGCGGGCCTCGGTGGCGCGCAGGCGCTCGCAGAGAGCCGCGACAGCGCGTGGTCGCGCGCGAACACGATCGTCATCACGATCGACGGCCTGAGCGGAGGCAAGCTCCACACGTTCCGCGAAGGCGAGGTGTTTCCGATCGACGTCCCGAGTGAGCTCGTCGAGGCCGTCGATCACGTCCGCGCGTCGGACCCTCGCTTCGCGGACGTGACGCCCTACACTATCCCCGTCGGAGGGACGGACGTCGTCCCCTTCGCGAAGCTCGGCTTCGACGGCATCAGCATCGGGCGCGTGGATCCGGAGCTCCACACGCCCCGCAACTATCACCTCCCGAGCGACACGCTCGAGGCGATGGACCCCGCCGAGATCGTCGAGAGCCTCGACTTCGTCGAGGCCCTCACGCGCGAGCTCGCCAGGCGCCGTCGCTGATCCGATGGCGTCGGTCGTCGCGTCGACGGACCCGACGAGCGCAGTGATCTGGGAGAGCGATTGGAACCGTTGGGGCCGGCCCGAAGTCGGCTCCGAGCCGAAGTCGAGCGCCAGCGGCCCGATGGGGCGGCGGGGTTCAGCCAAGTGCAGGTTCGAGCGAGCGCCGCCGTCACGGCGCGGTGAATGGGGACGGGCGGTCGACCTCCTCGAGGGCGACGTGGCGCTGAAGGCAAGGCATCCTCGCCCCGTCGCTCGGCGCGGGTCGAGTCTCGACGACCTTCCCCGCGAGCGTGTGGACGAAGGTCCCGACCTCGTCGATGGCGCACATCTCCTCGGCGACCAGGTGCCCGCGATCGACGCGATAGATCAGCTCGCGGGGGGTCGACGGTGAGATGTCGTAGCTGAGGAGGCGGCGCGCGGCCTCGTCGACGACGAGGTTCGGGAGCGCGCCGACCTCGACCGTGAAGGCGTCGGCGAGGTAGCGCTGCGACGGGGCATCGTAGCGCCGCACCTCGAACGTCGCCCAGCTCGCGCCGAACTCACGGAGCAACGCGATATCGAGGAACCCGTCGAAGTCCAGATCCGCGAGGAAGGACGCGCCGCGGATCATGTCGACGTCGGCGTCCGTCGGGAACGAGAACGAGCTCTCCACGGCGGCCCGTTCCGCTGCGCACTTCGCGCGGACGGTCGCGACTGTCCGCGCTGCGTCCGGCGGGGCGGGAGGACCGCCGTCCGTCATCGCGAGGGTGAAGCTGCAGAGCGCGCCCCGCCCGACGGCGACCGACGGCGGCTCGTTCCCACGCCGAACGATCCGCGGGGCCACACTCGGCTCGACGTCGGCCGCGACGGGCGCGGGCGCGCGCTCGACGTTCGCGCCGCTGCATGCGGCGCACGCAACAGCGGCGGTGAGCACGAGCATCGAGCAGACTGGACGCACGCGAATTCCCTATCAGCGCTAGGCCCGCGGCGAAACGTGGAGACGGTCGCCACCGCCGCCCCAAGAGGTCGATCGCCAGCGCCCTCCGCACTCCCCTGACGCTGCATCTCCCCACCCCAGGACCGGCATTGCGCGGGTCGCGTGCCACCGCGACGAGAGCAAGCCCGACGCTCCCGCTCCCCGCGCGAGCCGCTCACCCCACGGTCACCTCCGCGTCGAGCGTCCCCTCCAGCCGGATCTCGGCCTTCGCCTGGGGGTCGATCTCCTTCGGGATGTCGAGGGATCCTCGGATGCCGAATGTCTTCAGCGCGCGGCCGTTCACGCGCGTCTGGGACGCCCTCGGCACCTCGACCTCGAAGGGGTAGCGCTTCACCTCGCCGGGCTCGATCGTGTCCTTGAGGGGCAACTTCGTCGGCGCCCAGAGCGAGGTCTCACCATCGCTCTGCACCTCGACGAACCAAATCTGCATCCCCTCGATGGTCTGTTTGCGCTTCCCTCCAGTGAACACGAGCGCGCCCCGGAACGCCTGCTTGCAAGTTGCGGTGTCGCTCTCGAGCTCGAACGTCAACGTCCCGCCGCCCTTACCGAACACATCGAACAATCCCATCTTCGTTCTCCTTCACGATGGGGCGCGTCGCCCCAAGTTGACCCTGTCGTCGCGCCTCGACCCCGGCGCGCTCGTCTTCGCCGACTTCGGCGTGCATGCACCGCTTCGACTATTGGATAGGCTGCTTCGCCTCCTCCGCGATCCGCTTCTCTTTGTGGCTCTTGAACCGATCCCGCAGCGCTCGGGCGCGGGGCTTGAGATCCGGGACGTCCCTCGCGAACGTGCGGGCGGCGAACACCGCCATGAAGACGTCGTCACTGTCTGCTCCCTCCCGCTCCGCGAGCTTCTCGAGCGCCGCGAGCGCGCGCTCGCACTGCTCTTTGGTGCCGTTCGGCGCCGCGCCGACGACGCCCTCCGCCCAGCACATGTGATAGAGGCTGTTGGCGTCGCCCTTCGTCGGGCCGGAGCCGCTCACGCGCTTCTCGAGCGCGTCGAGCGCCGCGTCCAGGTACGGTCCCTTGCAGCGGCTCAGGGACTCCGCAGCGCCGTGGAACACGCTCCGATCCTCGTGGTCGAGCAGCTTCTTCGCGGCGTCGCAGATTGTCTGCTTCGTCGCGTCGGGGACGGGGGTGCCCCCGAACGGCCCGGGGAGGGCGACGCCCGGGGACCAGCCCGCGTCGTACCGGACGGTCTCGTCCCCCGCGGACGCGAAGTGATCCAGATCGGCGAGCGCCTCGACCCCGCCGTACTTGATCCAATAGAGGACCGCGGATCTCCGGAGGTCATCGGTCGCGGGGCGCGCGTCGAGGAACCGCATGAACTCCGCCCGCTTGCCGGCCGCGAGCACGACCGCCGAGACGCCCGGGCCGACGCGGCTCAGGCGGCTCGGCTCGACCGCGGCGACCGCCTGGAGCAGGCGGTCCACGGCCTCCGGTGTGCCGTTCTTCGCGTACCAGCCCTCGCCCATGTCCGACGGCAAGAACCCGATCTCGTGCGTCGCGACGGTGAACAGCGCCTTGTCCGACTTCCCCTCGCCGAGCGCGAGGTCGGCGAGCGTGCCGAAGTAGTTCTCGGGCTTGTTCTTCCGCACGTAGGCGAACAGCGCCTCCTCTTCGCCGGCCTTGCAGTCGCGCGCGTACCCGTCGTTCGAGATCGTGCACCCCGTCGCGATCGCCTTCACGAGCCTCACGACCTCGGGATCCGCTTTGAACGCGGGCGCGGGCGCCGCGCTCGGTCGTGCGAGGGCGCTCCCCGTCGGCGGAGCCGAGGGCGCGGCGCTCGCCGCGCCGGACGTTCCGGCGGACGACGACGACGTCGCCTTCGTCGCGTCGGAGGCGCACGCGGAGAGAAGGGAGAAGCAGAGGAGGAGGGAGGCGTGAGGTCTCATCGAGCGGACGCCTACTCAACCCTCGTGCCACGCGCCGTGGCGGCCTGAGGACGGCCGCCCCCGCGCGAAACCCAGCGGATTCGAGGGATGCGCGGAGCCGGGGTGTAGCCTCCGGCGCTACCCGACGCGCGACGCGCTACGCTGCCGGTCGATGAGCGGAGGCGAGGCGACCGAGGCGCTTGGGCGTGAAGAGGCAGGGACGTTCCAGCGGTTCGTCGCGACCGTCACCGATGGGCCGGATCTCGGCGCTTCCATCGCCTCCACCGACGCGCGCGTCGTCATCGGCACCGCGGACGTCGCCCACCTCCGACTCAAGGACACGGCGGTCTCCCGCTTCCACTGCGAGCTCTCCCCCACGCAAGGCGGGTTGCTCCTCCGCGATCTCGGGAGCCGCAACGGCGTCCTCGTCGGGGGCGTCACCGTCCGGGAGGCCATCGTCCCGTTCGGGACGACCCTCCACATCGGGCGCAATCAGATCACCCTCTCCAGCGACGCGGAGCTCCAGCGCGTCCCCCTCTCGAGGGAGCAACGGTTCGGGCAGCTCGTCGGTGAGAGCGTGCCCATGCGCCAAGCGTTCGCGCTCCTCTCGCGCGCCGCCGCGAGCGACGCCACGGTGCTCCTCACCGGAGAGACCGGGACGGGCAAGGAGGCCGCGGCGCACGCGCTCCACGAGGCGAGCCCGCGTCGGTCCGGGCCGTTCGTCGTCGTCGACTGCGCGTCCGTGCCCTCGAACCTCTTCGAGGCCGAGCTCTTCGGTCACGACCGAGGCGCGTTCACGGGCGCGGTCGTCGCGCGCGAGGGCGCGTTCGAGATGGCGGACGGTGGGACGCTCTTCATCGACGAGATCGGCGAGCTCGGCGCCGATCTCCAGCCGAAGCTGCTGCGCGTCCTCGAGCGCCGCGAGGTGAAGCGGGTCGGCGGATCCAAGACCGTCCCCGTCGACGTGCGCGTCATCGCCGCGACGCACCGCGATCTCCGATCCGAGGTGAACGCGAAGCGCTTCCGGAGCGATCTCTACTATCGCCTCGCCGTCGTCCCCGTCCGCCTCCCCTCGCTCCGTGAGCGCCCCGAGGATCTCCCGCTCATCGTGCGCGCGCTCTCCGCGTCCATCGCGAAGCGCGCGCGCGTGTCCGCCGAGCGCCTCGCAGATCCGACGTTCCTCGCGGAGCTCGCGAACCACAGCTGGCCCGGGAACGTCCGCGAGCTCCGGAACTACCTCGAGCGCGCCCTCGTCCTCGGGGATGGCGCGGAGATCGAGCCCCTCGCGCCCGACGGAGACGTCGGTGCCGCGCTGATCGACGTCTCCCGGCCCCTCAAGGAGGAGCGGGAGCGCGTCCTCAACGCCTTCGAGAAAGACTATTTGGAGCGCGTCCTCGCGAAGACGAGCGGGAACGTCCCTCGCGCCGCCGAGGCCGCGGGCGTCGACCGCGTCCACTTCTATCGCCTCCTTCGGAAGCACTCCATCCCGACGCGCCCGGCGGACTGAACCACGCGCCTCCGGGAGCGCGAACGTCTGGAGTGGCGCGGCACGACGCGCCCACGGTCGTCTGCGGGGAGGGGACCGCTCGGGGGTGTGATCTTTTGCCTCACTGCCGGGCTCGCGCGCGGCCGCGTCTTCGCTCGAGCCCGTGTGATCTCCTTCCACGCCCGCGCGCCGCGCCCTAAAGTGGAACCATGGTGCGTCGTGACGCCAAGGAGCAACGGAGCGGCTCGCCGCGCTGGCGCTCGGAGGCTTGCTGCGCTTCTCCAGCGGGTGAGAATCCCGTCCCGGTAAGCGCCGAAGCGCCGGGTAGCAGGTCCGGGGTACGCGGAGAGATCCGCGGTTCCCAAGCCGGACGTCGAGAGCCTCTACGGAGGGAGCAACAACGCGGGCCGCAACATGAAGTGAAGCCTGCAGCCTCGAAACATTTACAGTCGGGAAGCCGAGCCGCTCATGTCACGGCGAAGGCAACATCGGCGACCCTCGATTCGGATCGGGTCGAAGATTCCCGCGGGGTATGGGGCGCAGCACGCGTTGAAGGAGAAGCACGGAACACGAGAGGCCCGTCTCGGCAGCCCACGTCAGGGCGAGGTGGAAGGAACAGGCCGAGCGCCAAGCCGGCCACTGCGGAGCGGGAGTCCGAGGGGATCGTAGTACCGGCGATCGACGTGAAGAAGAACGCGTCGGGAGGGAAGGGTCCCTGGGATGGTCGTGCACGAGACGGAGGTAAGCGCGAGGGCATGGCCGGCGAGACCGGACCCGATCCCCCGATCGGCGCGAGTCGATCGACAAAGTGCGACGACTCCAACGCGTGCTGTGTGGCGCCGCCAAGCGGTCGCCGGGTAGGCGTTTCCACGCGCTGATGGACCGAGTCTGGAGGCGTGACGTCCTCCAGGAGGCGTGGAGACGAGTGCGGAGGAATCGCGGTGCAGCGGGCGTCGACAAGGTGACGCTCGTCGACATCGAGCAGCTCGGGGTCGACACCTTCATCGAAGGGATCGAGCGAGAGTTGCGAGCAGGCCGTACCGACCGCCAGCGGTCCTGCGTCGGTACATCCCGAAGACCGATGGAAGAAGCGGCCGCTGGGGATTCCGACGGTCCGAGATCGAGTGGTGCAGGCTGCGACAAAGATCGTGTTGGAGCCGATCTTCGAGGCGGATTTTCTTCCGTGCTCGTACGGCTTTCGACCTCGTCGCAGCGCAACGAACGCGCTGGAGACGCTCCGCAAGCTCGGTGCTCGCGGAGGCAACCACGTGCTCGACGCGGACATCCGCGACTACTTCGGCAGCATCGATCACGACAAGCTGATGAAGCTGGTCGAGCGACGCGTCTCGGATCGGCGAGTGCTCAAGTTGCTGCGGCAGTGGCTCGAAGCTGGCGTCATGGAGGATGGCCACGAGACGAAGATGGTCTCGGGCACCCCGCAGGGCGGCGTGATCTCGCCGCTGCTGTCGAACATCTTCTTGCACGTGCTCGATGCGGTGTGGACAAGCGGCATGCCGAGCTCGGTACGCTGGTGCGCTACGCCGATGACTTCGTCGTGATGTGCAACACGACGAGTCGGTCGAGGCCGAGGAGAAGGTCCGCGCGATCCTCACTCGGCTCGGCCTGGGGCTACACCCGGAAGACGAGGCGAGTCGATCTGAGCAGAGGTCTGCAAGGCTTCGACTTCCTCGGCTGTCACCTGCGCAAGCGCATGTCGGGGCCGATCTGGGAACGCTCACGCAAGCGAGTGTTCTTTCTGCAGCAGTACCCGTCGCAGCAGGAGCATGAAGCGGGTGCGGCAACGCGTGAAGGAGATCGCCCGCAACAGCCGGCAGCATCAGGACATGCGAGTCATCATCGACGAGCTGAACCCGGTGTTGCGCGGTTGGGGAAGCACTTCGCGACCGGCAACGCCTCGAACAAGTTCGTCTCGGTCGACCGCTTCGTGGTCGATCGTTTGCGGACACTCCTCGTGATGCGCAAAGGACGGAACCTCCGGCCTGGCGAAGTACTGGGGTGGACGCGCGACTTCTTCGAGGCCCACGGACTTCATCGCCTGCGCGGCACGATCCGATACCCGGAGGCTGCGTAATGCGACGACACGAGAGACCATCGGTAAGCCGTGTGCGGGAAATTCGCATGCACGGTTTGAACGGGGGTCTTCCGGAAACGCCGGCGAACCCGGCGGGAAAGTAAGATCTACCAATGAGCGACGAGGAGCGCGCCGCGCTGCGCTCGTTGATGCGGGAGCTCTCGGCGTGGGCTGCGCGCCGCGAGACGGATCCGAGCCTTCACAACCCGCGCGCCGCGCGCCGTGTACGGGCGCGGATCGCGGAGCTCGAGGGGATGCTCCTCGAGGACGAGGACGAACCGATGGGCGAGCGCGAGTTCGCCCACGTCGTCGCCGAGAGCCGGGCCCTCCTGGAGGACGAGCCCGGCCCGCCCGTGGAGGGCCGCGTCCCCCCGAGGATTCGGGCCCGGTTCGCCTCCGCCCCGCGGAGCCCAGCGAGGACTCCGGAGTCCACGCTGCGATGGCGAGGCGCCTCCGCGCCGCGATGGACGACGACTGACGAGGGGCGCGCCGGTGTAGGCTGGGGGCGATGGATCAGCCTTCCTCGGTCTCTCCGGGTCTCGTGGTCGCGCTCGCGGTCGCGCTCACCGCCTGTCAGGCGGACATCGTCATCCAGGATGGCACCGGCGGGGGCACCTCGACGAGCGCGACGACCGGCGCGACGACCGGGGCGACGACCAGCTCGAGCTCGACGGGCGGGGCGTGCGCGGGTTTCGAGGACGCGCCTGACCAACAAAAGCTCACGGTGCGGTTCCACAACGACTCGGGCGTGCCGATCTATCTCCCAACTGTCTGCTCCGCGCCCCAGTTCCAGATCGACGCGCCGGGCGGCTCCGGCGTGACGTATATCTATTCGCCCTTCTGCCTCCAGACCTGCGAGGACCGCCAAACCCAACAGCCCATCGATTGCGCCCCATGCGCCCCCACATCGATCCTCCTCGAGCCGGGCAAGGTCCGCGAGTTCGAGTGGAACCGAACCGGACTGAAGAGCGTGACGATGCCCGCCGGGTGCTACGCCGGCTCGCCCGATTCGACGTGCAGCCAGGTCGTCGTCGCGCCGGCCGGAGACTACCTCGCGCTCGCGACGGGCTACGCCGAGTGCGGGGACGGGGCGACCTGTACCTGCGACCCCGCCACCGGCGTTTGCACCGGAGGCGCGAGCGGCAGCCAGGCCTTCAGCGACGCCGGCAAGTTCACCCTCCCGAGCGCGAACACGGTCGACGTGACGTTCGGCGTCTGCGCGTTCCCTTGTCCCAACCCGTGACCGGGGAGTCGACGAGCTCCGGGAGAGGCTCCCCGGGGTGCGCTCCCTCGACAGGCCGCGGCCGATCGCCCTCGCGCGTGCGCGCCTCAGAGGTGGGTCTTGAGGATGGCTGCGACGGTCTCGGCGTACGGGGTGGTCGGCCGATAGACGTCTTCGTCGCTGGGCTCGTGCGGAGACGGGGCGCCGCCCTCGAGCGCGCGGACGATCGCGTCCCTGAGCTCGGCGGCGGACTCGTAGCGCCGCGTGCGTGCCTTCTGCAGACACTTCGCGACGATCCGCTCGAGGGGGACGGAGAGCTCGGGGCGGTACGCTCGCACGGGCGTCACCCCCTTGAAGATCTGCTGAGCGAGGCGCTTCTCGACCGTCCCGTTCGGTGATGATCGCGTAGCCCGTCGTGGCGCGGAAGAGCACGGCGCCGCACGCGTAGACGTCCGTCTGGGCGTCCACCGGATCGGACAGACATTGTTCGGGGGCCATGTACTCGATGGTCCCGACCACCGTACCCGTCCGCGTCAGCACGGAGCCCTTGGGGCGCGCGAGGCCGAAGTCGAGCAGGCGGACGGCGTGATGATCGCCGAGCTTCCCGACGAGGAAGACATTGTCGGGCTTGACGTCCCGGTGGATCACGCCCGCCGCGTGCGCCGCCCCGAGACCGCTCGTCACGTCGCGTAGCACCCGGAGCGCCGCGTCCCCGTCGATCTGGTGGACCCGCTCGAGCAGATCCCCGAGGGACTCCCCGAACAGGAACTCCATCGCGAACCAAGGGGTCCCGTCTTGGCGCTCGCCCACCTGGAGCACACGCGGGATGACCGGGTGATCGATGACCCGCGAGACCTCGATCTCCCGGCTGAAGCGGGCCCGCGCGTCGTCGTCGCGGAGGAACTTCTTGAGGAGGAGCTTCACGGCCACGGTTTGGCCCGTGTCGAGATCCTCCGCGAGCAGCACGTCCGCCTGGCCGCCGCGCCCGAGGAGGCCGAACACGAGGTACCTCCCCTCGAGCACCGCGCCCTCGTGCGTCCACGGGCGCGTCGGGACGAACTCGGTGATCTTCGCGACGAGCGGCACGTCGTGGAACGGACAAAGTTCCTCGTCCGGAAAACGGCGCGCGCAGCTCGGGCAGAACACCTCGCTGCGGAGGATACCAAAAGCCGCCGAAGGAGCGCCGGTTTCGGCTCGGTGGCCGGATTCGGCGTGTTCAGCCCCGAGCGCTGCGCCGACGCGAGCGCGCGGCGTCCCGCGCCTCGGGTCAGTAGCAGGTCCCGGCGTTGCAGCTCTTTCCCTGCTGCTCGCAGACAATCGCTTGGTGCGCGGTGCAGCCCGTCCCCTCGCAGAAGCCCCCGCCGCACGCGTGGTCCGCGCAGCCGCACCCGAACTGGCTGCACGCGAGCGCCTCGCCCGCGGTGCAGCCCGACCCCTCGCCGAAGCCCCCCGAGCACTGGTGGTCGACGCAGTTCACCCCGTAGTTGCCGCACGCGACGATCTCCGCGCCCGTGCACCCGGAGCCCGCGCCGAAGCCCCCCGAGCACTGGTGATCCACGCAGTTCGCCCCGAAGTTCCCGCAGTCGATCGTCTCGCGCGCCGTGCACCCCGTCCCCGGACCGAAGCCCCCGTTGCACTGGTGATCGACGCAGTTCACGCCGAACGCGGCGCAGTCGTCCGTCTCCTGTTGCGTGCATCCCGAGCCCGGGCAGAAGCCGCCGCTGCATTGTCCGTCGACGCAGTGGCAGCCGAAGTTCGCGCACGCCTCCTCGCAGCTGCCGCCCTCGGGGATCCCGTCGACGTGGGTCGAGATGCCCTCGAGCGCCGTCACGATTTGGCCGACGCCGACGCTCGCGTCCCAGCCGCGAACGGGGATCCCGTCCGTGCGGATCTCGAAGTGGAGGTGCGGACCCGACGAGTTGCCCGAGCACGGCGCTCCCGCGGCGCCGCCCGAGTACCCGAGCAGAGCGCCTTGTTCGACGTGCGTCCCCGCGGTCACGAGCGTTTGGCTCATGTGCCCGTACACGCTGATCGTGCCGGCGCCGAGCCCCCCTCCGCCCGAGTGGTTGATGACGACGTTGCAGCCGTACCCGCCCGGATCGTAGTACGGCGTGACCACGTCCCCGCTCGCGGCCGCGAAGATGGGCGTGCCCACGCCCGCGCCGATGTCGATCCCCGGGTGACCCGGCGCCGGCGCCGAGTTCTGCGTGACCGTCCCGCTGATCGGCCAGACGAGCTGCGCGGCGAGCTCCGCGTCGAGCGTCGAGACGGCTTCATCGCCCTCGTCGCTCGGGGCGCCGTCGACGGCACACCCGGCGGAGAGGAGCGCCGCGAGGAGGGAGGAGAGGGCCCAGCGAGTGGAGTTCGTCGTGGTCATGCGACCCCCCACTGCAGCCGTCGTGCCCGGCGGGGCGCGCTCGGAAATGCCTGGAAAGCGGCTGTGGAGCGCGCTCGGTTGTCGCCCCCGAGGCGACTTGTCAACCGCCAGGCGACACAAGAGCGGAGAGGCCACATCTCTTCTTCTCTGCGCTCTCTTCGTCTTGGCGTCCTGGGCGGTCGATCTTCCGCAGCTGTCAGAACTGCGCTCGCTGACTTAGACTGGGGCCCCTTGACGCTCGACTGGGATCCGACTCTCCACACTGCGGTGCTCGCTTGCGCCGTCCTCGCGGCGCTCGTCTGGGTGCTCTCCCTGATCACGCGCGAGTACTCTTGGGTCGATCGGCTCTGGTCGCTCGCTCCGCCCGGGTATGTCATCGCCTTCGCCTACGCGTCCGGGTGGAGCCCGCGCAACGTGGTGATGGTGATCCTCGCGGTCGCCTGGGGCGCGCGGCTCACGTTCAACTACGCGCGCAAGGGGGGGTACGCGCGCGGCGGCGAGGACTACCGGTGGAAGGCGCTCCGGGAGCGCATGCACCCGGCGCTCTTTCAGGTCTTCAATGTCTGCTTCATCGCGGCCTTCCAGAACGCGCTCCTCCTCGGCATGACGCTGCCCGCGTGGGCCGCCGCGCGCAGCTCGGCGCCGCTCGGCGCGCTCGACCTCGTCGCGGCCGCCGCGTTCGCGGGGTTCCTCGTGATGGAGACGGTCGCCGACGAGCAGCAGTGGAAGTTCCAATCCGACAAAGCCGCGCGGAAGGCGAGGGGAGAGGAGATCTCCTCCGAGTTCGTGACGACCGGGCTCTTTCGGTTCTCGCGGCACCCGAACTTCTTCGCGGAGCAGGCGATGTGGTGGGCGTTCTACCTGTTCTCGGTGGGCGCGGGCGCCGGCGCGCTCAACGTCACCATCGTGGGCGCCGCGGTCCTGACCGCCCTCTTCCAGGGCTCGACGAACTTCACCGAGAAGCTGACGCTCGCGAAGTACCCAGCGTACGCCGAGTACCAGCGGAGGACCTCGAGGCTCTTGCCGCTCCCCCCGAAGGATGGGCTATGACCCGTCCGTGACCTCCGTCCTCGATCCCATCACGTTCGCGCGCGGCGCGACCGCCAAGAACCGCGTCGTCCTCGCCGCGATGACCAACTCCCAGAGCCACGACGATGGCACCCTCGGCGAGGCCGAGCTCGAGTGGCTGCGCGCTCGCTCGAAGGGTGGCTTCGGCATCGTGACCACGTGCGCCGCGCACGTGGATCCCCGCGGGCAGGGCTGGAAGGGCGAGCTCGGCGTGTGGAGCGACGCGCACATCTTCGGGCTGCGGCGCCTCGCGCAGGCGCTCCATGCGGACGGAGCGATGGCGCTCGTGCAGATCTTCCACGGCGGGATCCGCGCGGACCAGTCCGTCACGGGGCAGGTCCCCATCGGGCCCGTGGACATCGAGGGGCACGCCGTCGCCGCGACCAGCGTCGAGGTGGAGGCGGTCATCACGAAGTTCGTCGACGCGGCGACCCGCGTCGAGGCGGCGGGGTTCGAGGGCGTCGAGATCCACGGCGCGCACGGGTACCTCCTCACCCAGTTCCTGAGCCGGTCGAACACGCGCACGGATCGCTGGGGCGGCGAGAGCCTCGCGAACCGGTCCCGCCTCATGCGCGACGTGGTGCGTGCCGTGCGCGCGAACACGACGAAGAAGTTCCTCGTCGGGATCCGCGTCTCGATGGAGGACTTCGGGAACGCGAGCGGACTCGACCTCGACGAGAACCTCGAGCTCGCGCGCGGCCTCGTCGACGACGGGATCGATTTCCTCCACCTCTCCCTTTGGGACGTGGCCCGGAACTCGACGAAGCGGCCGGACAGCCATGTGTTGACGGAGGTGCGCAAGGTGGTGCCCCCGGAGCTCCCGTTGTTCGTCGCCGGAAAGATCTGGAGCCGGGAGGACGCGCAGCGCGCGCTCGAGCTCGGAGCGGACGCGGTCGCGCTCGGACGCTCGGGGATCGCGAACCCGCGCTGGCCCGAGGAGGTCGCGCGGGACGGCAAGGAGCCGAAGCGCCCGCCGCTCACGATCGACGAGCTCGTCGAGCGCGGGCTGTCCCCGGCGTTCGCCGAGTCGATGCGGCAGTGGAAGAACTTCGTCGCCTGAGCCTGGTCACCCCCGTGGGCTTGTGACGGGCCCGACGCGCATCTTCACAGGCCGCCTCCTTGCGACAGTCCGACGAGATCCGGCACGTGGATGTGAGCCTCCCCGGAGAGGCCCCGGACCTCGCACTCCCCACGCTCGTCCGTCACGAAGCTCCGCTCCGCCCCGCCCTCCAGCACGAGGACGAAGCGGCGCGTCGGGAGCGGCTGGCCTCCAGCGTCCTTGAGCACGATCGTCGTCACCGGCTCCTCGCCGTCTTCGGTCGTCGCGGCCTTGGGCGCGGGGCGGTCGAAGCTCACCCGCTCCCCCTCCGCGGCGTACCCCGCGTCGAGCGCGAGCCGCCCCCCGAGCTCCGACGCGAGCTCGATCCGCTGCCCCGACGACGCGGTCACCTGGGACTTCGCATACACGGACACCTGTCCCTCCTTGGTCTCGATCTCCGCGTTCGCGGAGCGCACGCGCACCGCGGGCGAGAGGATGTCGATCGACGACGGCATGATCTCGATCACGCTTTGCCCGCACCTCAGGCGGATCCCCGTCTCCGACGAGAGGTCGATCAGACGCGACGCCGAGATGTCCGCCGTGCCCTCGATCCGCGCGGCGCAGCCTCGCGGTGCGTCCGCCGAGCCGACCACCACCACGGCGTTCCCATTGGTACGAATGAACCTATCGCCTTTCACCCACGACGACTGTCTGCCTTCGACCTCGAGCCGGTCGTCCACGCCGACGCGCACGCGGCGCTCCTTCCCCACGGCGAGCACGTCCGAGCCGTCCACCGTGGTGGCGCGGCCGCCCTTGATCTCGTCCCGTTCGTCGCCCCCGACGCACCGCTCCGCGCTGCCGTCGATCCGCTCGGCCCGCCGGTCCTTGACGTGGCACGTCTGGCTCTCCCCGATCTCCACGTGCTGGCACCGCTCGACGGAGAGGGATTGGTTGCGCCGCACGACGGCGTCGAAGTCGCGCTGCGCGTGGAGATAGACCTGCTCGTTGCCCGCCAGATCCTCGAACGAGAGCTCGTTGAACCCATTGCCTCCCGGGTAGCTCGCCGTGCGGATGCCGCTCCGCAGGTTCGACCCCAGGGCCGAGCCGTCGGGAGACGCGCCGGCCGCGAACGGCAGCGGGTGCGTCCGGTTGTAGACGGCGCCGAGGACGACCGGACAATTCGGGTCACCCCCGAGGAACGAGACCATCACCTCCATCCCGACGCGCGGGATGAACTGGAGCCCGAACGCGGCGCCCGACCAGCCTTGCATGACCCGGAGCCATGCGGTCGAGTGCTCGTTCATGGGGCCGTCGAGGTCCCAATGGAACTGGACGCGGATCCGCCCGAACTCGTCCGCGTAGACCGAACCGTCGTCCCGGCCCGTCACGACCGCGGACTCGAGGACCTGCGCGATCCGCCGCTCCGGGCGCTTCGGTCGGAACGGGACCACCGCCGGGACCGCCTCGAACTCGTTCGAGTAGCTCTCGTCGCCACCGCCGAACTCCGGAGTGACCCCGCGATGCTCGACGCGCGTCGCGACGAACTCCTCCGGCGCGTCCCCCACGGTCGGCTCGAGCGCGGACGCCTGGAAGCGGTAGCCCGGCATGAGGTGACGGGCTCCGCTCCGGCCGCGCGCCCGGTAGACGCCGCGCTGGTGCTGCTCGAGTCGCCTCGCGGCGCGCTCGAACGTCGCCTCGGGAACGAGCCCGTCGCTCTCGTGCTCGTACACGCGGGGGCTGTCGACGTGTGGATCGCCGGGGCCCACGGCGTCCACGCGATCGACGCGAGCGCTCGGTCGCTTCGCGAACGCCTCCATGGAGCGCGCGGGCCGTTCGAAGTCGTACTCTCGCAGGAGCACGGACTGTGGACTCGTTCGACCGGCCGGCTCGAACGCGTCGAGGCGAGCGCGGGACCGATTGTCTCTCGACGGCCGCTCGAGCCGCGGGGCGGGCGATTGGATGGCGGCGTACCCCGCCCCGTCCGCGAGGACCATCACGTCGAGCGGATCGGAGTGCACCGGATCGGCTCGGGTCGACGTCCCGCCGGGAGGCGTGGGATCCGTCTCCCGGCGGAAGTACCAATAGATGCCCTCCTCCGCGAGGATCCGCTTCACGAAGTCATAGTCGGTCTCCCGATACTGGACGACGTACTCGCGCGGCGTGTACGTGCCCACGAGCTCCGTCTCGAGCTCCTGCACGTACCCGCCGTGGGGGACCTTCGTCAGGAGCTCCGCCACGATCTCCGGGACCGACAAGTGTTGGAACACGCGACTCGCGAGCTCGTGCCGCCTCATCGCGAGGTGCGGGACGAGGCGGACGGCGAACACGGGGCCGTTCGCGCCCGTCCGCTCGACGCGCCTCACCCGTGAGACGACGCCGTGGACACTCCGGAGCGACGCCGCGTCGTCCCCGAAGGTGAAGATGGCGGGTCGCCCCACGACGCGCCCGTCCACGTCGTTCGGATCGCCGACATCGTTGGGCTGGGAGGCCGCGTCGTGCGCGAGTCGCGCGGCGACGGCGCTCGCCGGCTCTCGGACCTCGAATTCGACGTCGAACTTGAAGAGCTTCGAGATCCCTTCTTTGCCGGTGAAGCGGTGGACCGCGAGGCTTGCCTCTTGGTATTCCCGGAAGACGAGCCGCGGCGGCGCGGAGAGCGCGCGCGACACCGGAGGGCCTTCGGCGAGCTTGTCGTGAGGTCGAGGGGAGGTGGACACGCCCTCCAGTCCTCACGGGCGTTCGACGATGGACACCCCCCCGGAGCGATCGCGGAACGGGCGCGAAGCGATGCGCGCTGATCCGCGCGCGCGCGCAACGCGCGTGAGGAGCCCGGGCGCGGAGGGCGCGTGCGGACTCGCCCTCCGACTCGCTCAGGGGACGAAGACGGTGTCGCCGGCGACGAGCGTCAGGTTCTCTTCGGGGAGCTTCCGGCTCTGGATCTCGTCGTAGTTGATCGGGATCCGGCGGGTCTTGCCGTCGCTCGCGATGCGGATGAGCTCCATGTCGCTCGTCGACGCGAACCGCGTCGGCCCGCCGGCCATCGCGATCGCCTCCGCCACGGTGACGTAATACGCGGACTGGAACGTGCCGGGGTTCTGTACCTGCCCCGCGACCGTGAACCGGTAGCTCTGGACCTGCGCGACGGCGACCGTGACGACGGACGACTCCGTCTTGATGAACGTGCTGAGCTTCTGGGTGATGTCGGTCTTCACGTCCGTCGGGGTCTTGCCCGCGACCTGGATGTCACCGACGAGCGGGAGGGTGATCGTCCCGTCCGGCCGGACGAGGACCTCCGTCGACAGGTCGTTGTTCTGCCAAACGTTGATGCGGAGCTGATCCCCCGCGCCGATGACGTACTCGTGCGCGCGGGGGTCGTACTCCTTCGTGTAGTCGTACGTGTTGGCGCTGGCTCCGCAGCCGAGCGTCGCGATCGGGAGGGAGAGCAGCGCGGCCAGGCACAGCGTCAGACGGTTCCGCATCGTGAACATGGTGTGCCTCAGTTCGCGATCGACTTCAAATCCAGCATCTCCTCGACGCTCGGCACCACGATGAGGTCGCAGCGGCGGTTCTTCTGCCGCCCGTCCGTCGAGCTGTTGTCCGCGACGGGATCCGTGGCGCCGAAGCCCGCGGCGCTCCATTTCGCGGCCGGGAGGCCCTCGTCGTCCACGAGGTAGAGGAGCACCTCGCGCGCGCGCATCAGCGAGAGTCCCCAGTTGTCGCGGAACGTGCCCGCGTAGGGCTTGCTGTCGGTGTGGCCGGCGACCTGATACTGCCGCTGGACGAGGGCCGAGTCGTTCTTGATGACCGTCGCGACCTTCGTGAGGATGTCCTTGCCCTCGCGCTTGAGCGTCTCCGCGCCGGAGTCGAACAGCACGTCCCCGGGGAGGGAGATCACCATGCGGTTGTTGCGGATGGTGACCGCGAGGCCGAGCTTCGTGAGCTCGTCGAGCTTCTTCTTCAGCGTCTCGAAGCGCGCCTTGATCGCCTCGAGCTGCGCGGCCTTCGCCTTGTAGTCCGCGAGGGCCTTCTGCTGCTGCTCGAGCGTGAGCTGCATCTGGTCGAGCTGGCTCCCCTTCGCGTCCAGGCTCGCCTTGAGGTTGCTCACGTCGACGCCCATGTCCTGGAGCTTCTTCGTGAGATCACCGATGGTGGTCCGCGCGTCCGCGAGCTCGCCCTCGAGCTCCTTCTGCTTCTTCGCGCTCGAGTCCTGCAATCCGCGGTATTTCGCGAGCTGTGCTTGCCACTCGTCCTCCGAGTAGCCGCACGCCGACGTCAGCGTGGAGGCGCCGAGCAAGAGTCCAAGGTTCGCTGCGATGAGGAATCGACGGGCTCGCGTCACGTGCATTGTGGAAGCTCCTGCTTTCACCTACACGAAGTCCGGGCGCACGTCGACGTGCAGGCCCGGCGCGACTGATCTAGCCTCGCCGCCCGTGGCGGGTCCCGATATCGACGCTCTGGTCGCGAACGCGGAGCGCGAGATCGCGTCGGTCGGATCGATCGCGCTCGCGAAGCTCGGCCCGAAGGCCGTCCGCGCGGACGTCGCGAGGGCGCTCGCGTCCCGGGGGTTCGAGGTCGGCAAGACGCGGGTCGAGCGGCCCGCGCGGGACCGCGTGCGCGCGCTCCTCGCGGAGGGCGCGTTCCTCCCCGTCGCCGCGCTAGGGACGCGCGTGAAGGGGCTCGGCGCGTCGCGCGCCAAGGCCCTCGCGGCGGAGCTCGTCGCGCGCGGGGAGGCGAAGCGGGTGCTCCGGACGACGACGGAGACCCTCGTCCCGGCGCGCGAGCCCGCGCTGGACGAGGAGGAGGTCGCGGCGCTCGGCGCTGCGCTCACCGCCCTCGCGAGGACGTGCGCGGCCGCATCGAAGAAGAGAGCGGGGCTCCTCCGCGTGGACGTCGAGTCCGCGCTGGAGCGCATCCGGCGCGCCGCGGGGGAGGCTCCGGGCGGGGTCGACGCGGCGATCGCGCGCCTCGCCGATCCGACGACGGGCCTCGCGTTCGTGCCGCGCGTGGTCGACGCGCTCGCGCCCATGCGCCTCGCCGCGGCGCACGCGGCGCTGCTCGAGGCCGAGAGGGAAGGGCGGGTGGAGCTCCGGCCCGAAGGAGGGCTCGCGCGCCTCAGCGCCGCGGAGCGTGACGCGTGCGTGCCGGGCCCCGCCGGATCGGTGCTCTCGTGGGCGAGGCTGGTCCCCGCCCGAGAGGTCCGGCAGCGGGCATGACCCTCCACTCGATCGAGAGCGCGTGGCGCGAGGACTTCGTCGATCTCCCGTCCCTCAACGCGGCCGTGAGCGACGAGATCGAGTCCTCGGCGCGCCACGTCCTCGGGCTCGCCGCGACGGAGCCCGAGCGCCTCCGCGCGCGCTCGATCCTGGTGCTCGGACCCCCTGGCGCCGGAAAGACGCACCTCTTCGAGCGCCTGAGGAGGAAGCTCGGTCCCAAGGCGGTGTTCGTCTATCTGCGGCCCTATGTGAGCTCGGATCTCACCCCGCGCTCCCTCCTGCGCCAAATCGTGCAGCAGCTCGCGCAGCGCACCGGGCACGTCGAGCAGCTCCACGTGCTCGTGGGATCGCTCTTCGCGCACTTCGGCGAAGGCGCGTCCCAGTTCCCGCGCGCGGCGCTCGACGACGTGGAGCGCCTCTCCGCGGACGATCGACGCGAGCACATCGAGGCGACGATTGAGCGCGCGCTCGAGGTCCACCCCGAGATCGACGACGGGTGGCTCCGGACGCTCCTCCACGCTGCGTTCGCGTCGCGGCTCGACAAGCGCGCGATGCTCGCGTGGCTGAGCGGCGACGACTGCGACGCCACGCAGCTCGCGCGCCTCGGGCGATCCGCCTCGCTCGGGGAGGACCTCGTGATGCCCGCGCTCAAGACGGTCTCCGCGGTCGCGTCCGTGAGTGCGCCGCTCGTGCTCGTCTTCGATCAGCTCGAGAACCTCGCGACGCGCGAGGACAGCCGCGACCGTGTCCTCGCGTACGCGAACCTCGTAATGGAGCTCGTCGACACCGTCCCGGGCGTCGTCACGGTGCACATGGCGATCGACTCCGAGTGGGCGCGCGCGATCGAGCCCGTGCTCGGGATGCCGCACAAGGCTCGCCTCGGGATGCGGCGCCTCGCGCTCGCGCTGCCCGTGCGCGAGGAGCGG
Source organism: Polyangiaceae bacterium (assembly GCA_046351395.1). Lineage (GTDB taxonomy): Bacteria > Myxococcota_A > Polyangia > Polyangiales > Polyangiaceae > CAYYKK01. The sequence continues at coordinate 39,856 of JAXLYP010000034.1, read as the reverse complement.
GCGGCGCTCCTCGGGCGCTGGCTCGAGGTCGCGTCCCCGGGGACGCGCGTGGTGGACGTCGTCGGCGCGGACGGATTCGACGAGCTCATGCGGGCGCCGGGGATGACCCCGCGCATGCTCATGACCGCGCTCCTCTCCGCGCTCGAGGCGGGGCCGGCGCCCGCGCCCGCGCTCGGCGAGGCGATCGACGACCCCGGCCCGGCGTCGCGGCACACCACGCTCGGCTTCCCCGAGCTCGACGCGGATCGCCGCGACGAGGCGCTCGCGAATGCCTGGACCGCGCGCCTCGAGGACGCCCGCGCGTTGCTCGATCGGAACGTCGAGCGCGGGCAGCCCGTCGAGCTCCCGACCCTGCTCGACGCGGTCGCCTGCCTCGTCGGGTTCCTCCCGGGCGCGTCCGTGCTGAAGACGCTCCCGGGCGAGCCCGCGCAGCTCACGCTGACGACGGCGCGCGGGAAGCTCCGCGTCGCGCTCGTGCAGCACGTCCACCCGAAGACGATCGGCGCTGCGCTCGCGCGCCTCGACACGATCGCGGCCGTCGATCCCGTGCTCGCGATCCGCGAGCGATCGAGCGATTTCTCGCCGACCTGGCGCGACACCATCGCGCGGCGCGACGCGTTCCTCCAGCGACCGACGGCGCGCTGGCTGCTGCTCGATCGGGACGAGTGCGCGCGCGTCCTCGCGCTCGACGCGCTCCTCCGCGCCGCGCGCTCCGGGGACGTCGCCGATCACGAGGGGCGCCCGGTCGCCGAGCCCGTCGTGCGCGCTTGGGCGCTCGCTGCGCTGTCGTTGCCGCGCGGACAGCTCGCGGGCGCCCTCCTCGGCGACGCGTCCGCGGCCGCCCGCCCCGAGTCGGAGCCGCGCCCGAGCGACGACGCGAGCGCTTCTTCGAGGCCGCGTCCCTCCTCCAAGGCCCCCATCCCCGCGGCGGGAGGCGCGAGCCCCGAGGCCGTGCTGGTGCGCGGGGTCCTCGCGCGCCTCCGGGTCGCGTCCCTCGACCGCGTGTGCCGCGAGGTCCGGCGCCTGGACGAGCGCCTCTCGCTCGAGGACGTGAAGCGCGCGCTCACGGAGAGCGGCGCGCGCTGGTTCGGGAGCTCCGTCGTGGCGCTCGGAGAGGCGGAGCCGTGAGCGAGCGGATCAGCGTGACCGAGGTGCGGAACGCGCTGCGCTGCCCGCGCATCTTCGCGCTCGGGCGGCGGAACGGCCGCGCCGTCGCGTTCCCGGTGGGCTCGTCGCTCCTCGGGGGCGCGTTCCACGCGATCGTGGATCGCTTCGCGCGCGCCGTGTCCGACCCGCCCCCGGCGTTCGCCGCGCTCCCGGCGAAGTGCGCGCGCGACGAGGTCGACGCGGCGCTCGTGCGCTGGCTCCTCGAGGGGCTCGTCGACTGGCTGGAGAGAGAGCCGGCGAGCGCGTCGATGCCTCAGGAGATCGACGACCTCGCGGAGGCGCTGCGCCAGCTCGCCGGTCACCTCGCCGCCCGGGTGGTCACGTTCGACGCGCGCCCCGCGGACGCGCTCCGCGAAGTGCTGCGGGAGAGCGAGCGAGCGCTCGGCGCCGAGCTCTCCGTCGCGGGCGGCGAGTCGATCGTCGTCGAGGGCAGGCTCGACGCGTTGTTCGGCACGGCGCGAGGGTCGCTCGAGGTCGTGGAGTACAAGCTCACGGACGAGGCGAACGATCTGCTCGATCGCGCGCAGGTCGCGCTCTATCGACAGATCCTCCGCGCGTCCGAGGGCCTCGACGCCCGGCCCGTCGCCCGGTTCACGCCGATGCTGCGCGAGACCTCCATGGATGCCGCGTCGGCGGACGCGTTCTTCGGCGCGACGCTCGCCGCTGCTCGGCGGGATGATGATCGAGGTGGGCGCGCGAGCCGGGCGCCGCGCCCGCGACGTCCCGCTCCGACCTCTGCGCGGGCTGCCCCGTCGGCGCCGATTGCGCGGCGATCTATCCGGCGAGGCTCCCGGCGCGCGACGATCCGCCCGCGCCGCACGCCGACCTCGCGCCGCCGCGCGCGCCCGCGCCGGATCTCGAGGGGGAGGCCGAGGCGAGCGCCGCGAAGGCGCGCATCCTCGCAGAGCTGAAGCGCGAGGGCGTCTCCGTGAGCGCGCCGAAGCCCCCCATCGTGGGACCGACGCTGTACCTCATCGAGGTGTCGAAGCTCCGGGGCGCCGTGAGCCAGCTCGATCGCGCCGCGGAGGACGTGTCTCACCGGCTCGCCTCGGCGGACGGCACGGACGCGCGCTACCGGAAGGTCGGGAGCCTCCGGCGCTTCGAGATCGTCCGCGCCAAGCCGCGCCGAGTGACGCTCGCGCCGCTGCTCCAGTCGAAGCGCGATTGGCTGCGCGCGCGCCCGGGCCGCTTCATCGTCGGCGTCACGCCGAGCGGGGAGGTGGTGACCGGTGACTTCTCCGACGCCGGGACACCGCACGTCCTCGTCGCGGGCCAGACCGGGAGCGGCAAATCCGTGTTCGTCCAGTCCGTCCTCGCGAGCCTCGTCTATGGGCACGGGCCGGACGCGATCCGGTTCACGCTCGTCGATCCGAAGCGCGTGACGTTCGCGTCCGCCGCGTTCCGCGCGTCCATCTCGCGCCACCTCGACGGGCCGATCCGATTCGACGCGGCGGACGCCGTGACGGCCGCCGAGTCGCTCGTGGCGATGATGGAGGAGCGCTACGCGCTCTTCGAGCGGGCCGGGGTGATCGACGTCGACGAGTACAACGCCGATCTCGACGGGGGGCGGCGGCTCGAGCGCCGCGTGCTCGTGGTGGATGAGTTCAGCGATCTCACGGCAGACAAGGGGACGGCGAAGGCGTTCGAGGGCGCGATCGCGCGGCTCGGCGCGAAGGCGCGCGCAGCCGGCATTCACCTCTTGCTCGCGACGCAGCGGCCCGACGCGAAGGTCGTCTCGGGGACGATCAAGGCGAACCTCACGGGGCGGATCGCGCTCGCCGTTCGAGACGTCGTCAACTCGCGCATCATCCTCGACGAGCCGGGCGCCGAGCAGCTCCTCGGCAAAGGGGATCTCCTCGCCCAACTCGGCCACGGCCTCGTCCGCGCGCAGGGGGCGCTCCTCGCGTGAGCGTCGCGGTAGAGCTCGTCGCGGCGCGCGCCGAGGACGAGCCGGTCGTCTCGCGCCTGATGCAGCTCTACGTGCACGATCTGTCCGATCGGGTCGGCATGGACATCGGGGAGGACGGCCTCTTCCCGTTCGCGCCGGAGCAGCGCTATTGGTCGGAGGCTCGCTACCAGCCATTCCTGCTGCGCGTCGGCGGCCGGCTCAGCGGGTTCGTGGTGGTCGATGGCGTGAGCCGATTGTCCGGCGAACCGGTGAACGACATGAGCCAGTTCTTCGTGCTCAAGCGGTACCGGCGAAAAGGGGTCGGGCGCGCCGCGGCGATCACGACGTTCGACCGGTTCCCCGGGACGTGGGAGGTGCGCGAGGCGCCCGAGAACGCTCCCGCGATCGCGTTCTGGCGGAGCGTCATCGACGGCTATACGGCCGGCGACTTCATCGACCAAGCGTGGGACGACGCGCGCTTCCGCGGGCAGGTTCAGCGCTTCGAGGCGCGGCCCGCCCATCGCGCGCGGTAGCGCCTCGCTTCGCCGCGGATGCGGAACCGATCCGCTCACGCAGCTCCGTGCACGATCGCTCCGCTCGCGTGAGAGCGGAGCGCTCGTCGCGCTCGCTGCCTCGAGATGGAGCCGCGTCGCGGCCAGGTCCGGACGGCGTGCGAGAGCACCGACCGGTTTGAATCAGCGGTGCATTCGCGGGAGTTTGGGTGGGAGGCGCGCGCCCGAACGCGCTGCGCGCGCAGCTGCATGCGCGGCGACCGGACGCCGTCGGAGCGCGACGCGGATCTCGCGTCGCATGTGCTCGTCGCGGAGAGGCTTCGCCGTGCGACGGCGGCCGGCCAACGTCGAGCTGCTATCGGACCTCGCCGAGGTCCTTCGTCGGCGTCGGCTGCGCTGTCCCGTCAATCGCGCGCGGTCGCCCCCGGCTTCGCCGCGCACCGGAACCCGAGGTCGGGGAACTTGAACGTGGGAGAATAGGCGCTCCGCTCGGACGTCCTGTTCATGTTGTCGGGCCAGCCGCCCCCTCGCACGGGGTGGAGCTCCTTCGCGCCCTGGTCCAAGGCTCTCAGGGGATCCTCGAGCGCGCTCGCGTCGTACGGGGCGTAGAAGTCGGCCGTCCACTCCCAGACATTCCCCGCCATGTCGAGCGCTCCAATGGGGCTCGCGCCAGCAGGAAAGGAGCCGACCGGTGCAGTCCCCGCATATCCGTCGCTCCCGGGGTAGAACGTCGACACGGGCGTGAGCCCAGCGGAAGCGCGCCACGCGCGGAAATCGTCGTCGTTGCCGTTCACGAGCGCGGTCGTCGGCTTCTGCTCCCCCCAGGGGTACGTCCGCCCGTCCGTGCCGCGCGCCGCGCGCTCCCATTGGGCCTCCGTCGGGAGATCCCCGTCGCCCTTGGCCACCCAGCGACAATAGCGGAACGCGGCGTTCCAATCGACGCAGTTGATGGGGTGCTTGGCGCGCTCTGCGATCCCCGAGTTGCATTGGTCGAACGGTTTTTGTTTGTCCGAAGCCGTCGCGCGCCACTCCTCCGTGGTCGTGGCGCGTGGGCAAGCGCCGGTGTCCGCGCACCGCACGTACGCCTCGACGGTCACCTCGGTGCGATCGATGCAATAGGCGCTCAAGCGGACGATGCGCTGAGGCGACTCCTTGTCGTGGCCATGGCCCTTCGCGGTCCCCATGGTGAAGGCGCCCGCCGGCACGAAGATCATGCCCGCCGGACACGTCTCGAGCGCGGTGGGCCGGACCGCGCTCGCGCTCGGGCTTCCCGCGACCGCAGCCCCGGCGCTCTCGCTGGGCGCCTCGGTCATCGAGGTCACGGGCTGCGCACCTTCTTCGAGGGGACGGCTCGCGGCCCAGGCCATCGCTGCGATCGCCGCGAGCGCGACCGATCCGCCGACGAGCGCGCGAACGCGCCCCGAGCCCGGCTCCACCGATGGCGCGGCGCTCGGCTCGCGCGCTTCGCCGCTCGCGGGCGCGGAGCTCGACGAGCTCGGCGCCGAATGGGCGAGCACGCGGCTCGCGCGCTCGGCGAGGCCGTAGAGCGACGGCTCGTCCCCGATCGAGGCGAGCGCGGACGCGAGCTCGCCGACGTCTTCGAAGCGCTGCGCGGGGTCCCGCGCGAGGCAGCGGCGCACCACGCGATCGAGCGCGCGCCCTCGGTCGTCGTCGTCGAACGCGAGGTGGGGCGCGCCTCCCGTGATCGCCGCGCGCACGTCGTCGAGCGAGTCGCCGTCGAACGGGGGCTTTCCGGTCACGAGCTCGTGGAGCACGACCCCGAGCGACCAGACGTCGGTGCGCGCGTCGACGGCCATGGGGCGCTCGAGCTGCTCCGGGGACATGTAGAGCGGCGAGCCGACGATCGCGGTCGTCTCGGCGGCGCGGCGGGAGTCGGGAGCCCTCGGCGGCGGGCTCGCCTCCACCGTGTCCGCGACGGAGAGCGCCTCGACCGCCTCCACCGGCTCGGACGGCGCGGGCCAGGCGGCGGACACCTTGGGCGCGAGGATCTTCGCGATCCCGAAGTCGAGGACTTTCACGAGCGCCGTCCCGTCGGTGCGCGTGGTGACCATGAGGTTCGACGGCTTGAGATCGCGGTGGACCACGCCCACGCGGTGCGCCTCCGCGACGCCCACGCACGCCTGGAGCACGGCGTCGATCGCCTCGCGGGGTGGCAGCGGCCCCGATCGCGCGAGGCGCTCCGAGAGGGTCTCGCCGCTCACGAGCTCCATCACGAGAAACGGCGCACCATCGTCGAAGGTTCCGATGTCGAAGAGGCGCACGATGTGCTCGCTCGTGAGCTGAAACACGATCTTCGCTTCACGCTGGAAGCGGACGCTCGCGGTCGGCGTCGCGCCGAGGAGGAACTTCAGCGCGACGGGCTGGTCCAGCGCGAGGTGGTGGGCGCGCACGACGACGCCCATCCCCCCGCGCCCGATGATCTCCTTCACCACGTACTTCGACGCGATCACGCGTCCCACCAGCGCGGGGGACGAGTCCGCGCCGGGTCGCACGGAGACCGTCGCTTCGTCCGCGATGGCGCGGGTGTCGTCGTCCTCGTTCATCGCGACGCCGAGTGGGTGGCACTCCCCGGGTCAGGCGGTCGGCTTGTTCAGCTTCGCGGCGATCGCCACGACGGCGGCGCGCGGACTCACCCGGAGGGCCGCGACGCCTGCCTTGTTCTTGAAGCCATGGACGACGCGCGTCTTGCCCGCGTGCATCGCGCGGTACGCCTGCCCCGCGACCGTCGCCGCGTCCATGACGCCGCCCGATTGGAAGAGCGCCGACTTGTCGTTCCCCGCAGCGCCGGCGAACTCCGTCGCCGTCGCGCCCGGGCAGCTCAGCGTGGACGTCACCCCCGTGCCCTTGAGCTCGTACGCCAACCCCTCGGCGAACGAGTTCACGAACGCCTTCGACGCGTAGTAAGTCGCCATGAACGGGCCGGGCTGAAACCCCGCGGTGGACCCGATGTGGAGGAGTCGACCACGGCCCCTCGCGATCATGGCCGGGAGCAGCGCGCGCGTCAGCGCGACCAGCGCGGTGACGTTCAGGTCGATCATCCCGATCTCTCGCGCGGCGTCGAGCTCCCAGAACTTTCCGTTCGACCCGAACCCCGCGTTGTTCACCAGGAACTCCACGTCGAGGCCCCGCGCCTCGATGTCCGCCGCGAGCTCGGTCGCAGCGCCGGGACGCCCGAGGTCGCAGGGAAGGACGACGCACTCGACTTGGTGGGACTCCGTGAGCTCGCGAGCGAGCGCATCGAGCGCGTCCTTCCGGCGAGCGACGAGGATGACGCCGTGACCGTCGGCCGCGAACAGCTTCGCGAACTCACGCCCGAGCCCGGCGGAGGCGCCGGTGACGACCGCGTAGGTCCGGGAGGTTCGGGAGGGGGAATCGGGGCTCATCGCCGCACGCTACACCAAAGGCGGACGCGTCACCTCGGCGACCATCGAAGGCCGATGCCAGCGCCGCTCGGATCCGCGAACACGTCCAACGAGAGCGCGCTCGACGCGGAGCGAGCCCGATCGACCGGCACCTTGGGGGCGAAGACCCAGAGGCCGACGGCGGTGGCGAGCGTCGCGATCGACACGCCGAACAGGACGGCGGACGCCGTGAATTTCGTCTGCACCGGATCGATCACCTCCGGGGCGCAGGTCCGCGTCGCGCCGCACCCGGCCTCGATGTCGGAGAGCTCGCCCCGCGCGATGCCCTGGAGCGCGCCGAACGTCGCGAGCGACGCCGCGCTGAGCCCAGCCATCACCCAAGGCGTCACCACGAACGCCGTGGGGGTCCGGGTCTCCACGGCGTCCGCCGGCTTCGCACCCGGGGCGCCATCTCCGCTCTTCGGTCGATCCGCCTTGCCGACAGTGACCTCGACGATGCGCGCCTTCTCGCCCTCACGGACGACGACGTCCACCTCGCCCGTGCCGATGCCCTTCGCGTCGAACGTCACGTGCGCCGATCCCGGGTTCATGGGGACGGCCTTTCCGCTCAGCGCGATCGTCGCGCCGCCGATCGTCGCGCTGACGTCCGCGACGTCGTTCCCGTGGGGGTCCTTCACGGCGAACACGACCGTTGGGATCTTCGCGTCCATGTCCGCGACCCATCCGTTGCAGTCCTTGCGAACCACGGAGGGACACGTATCCCGGGCGCAGCGCGCGAAGTCCTCCCGCGCCTCGATGAACTTCGATTGATCCCGGAGCGTTTGTCCTTCCTCGGCCTTCGAGGCGCACTCGTCCGCTTCGTCCGCGCGCGCCTCGGACGCGCGCGCGAGGGCCCCGAGCGAGAGGGCCCCGAGCACGATGGCGCGCGCGATTCGCCCGCTCATTTGAGGCACCCTCGCTTGTATTTCTTGCGACCGTCGGCGTCGATGTACGTCGGCACGCTGCAGTCCTCCGCGGGGGGCTTCGGGGGTTGGGGCTTGAAGTCGCGCGGAGGGGTCGCGCCTGGTAGGAGCGCCTGCGGCGCGCTCGTCTCGGAGGTGGGCGCGACGGCGACGGGGGAGGACGCCGCGGGCGAAGCACTCGAGGCGGCGCCCACGTCGAGGTGGGCGGACGGCGCGATCGACGGCGCGGCGTTGGAAGCAGACAATGGCGCCGAGGCGACGCCCAGCGCGCTGGTCGACCTCGCGCCGTCCGTCGGGGCCTCGATGTCGCGCGGCGGTCCCTTGCGCAAGACGAGAAACGCGACGACCACCGCGGCCGCCGCGCCCGCGACGAGGAGCAGGGGCCAGAGCTTGCGCGTCGGCTTGGGGCCGGCGAGCACGAGCACGGCGGAGCTCGACTCGAGGCGCGTCGTCGGCTCGGCCGGCGGGGGCGGCGGCGGGGCGCCCCCCTCGGACGGGGGCGTCGCCTTGGGCGTCGTGATTTCGGCCTTCGACCGGCGGATCTCCGACTCCGTCAGGGTGGGGCCGGGCCGCGCGACGTCGAGCCGCGTCGCCTGGGCCTGGTTCACCTCTTCGAGGGCGCGGGGCAGGGTGAGCTCGACGCCCGAGTCGATCGTCTCGAGCTCCGCGAGCCGCGCGGCTTGCTTCGCGAGGGTGGCGGAGGCGAGCGACTCGAGCCAAGCGGCGACCTTCGCGGGCCGCACGGGCTCGATCGCGGCCTCGATCGCGTTCGCCATCTCCTCGGCCGTCGCGAACCTCGCCGCGGGGTCGCGATCGAGGGCGCGCATCACGACGGCGTCGAGCTCGGGGGGCACGTCCGGGGCGTAGGTGCTCGGCGGCGCGACTTTGTTGAAGAGGATCTGCTGGAGCATGGCACCGTCATTGTCTGCGGAGAAGAGACGCTTCGTCGTGAGCGTCTCCCAGAGCACGGCGCCGGCCGCGTAAATGTCTGTCCGCCGCGTGACGGTCTCCGCGCGGATCTGCTCGGGAGCCATGTAGGGGAGCTTGCCCTTGATCTTCCCCTCCTCGGTCGTTTGGTAGCGACCCGCGGCCTTCGCCACGCCGAAGTCCACGACGAGCGCGGTGCCGTCCCGCCGGACCATGATGTTCTGGGGCGTGAAATCGCGGTGCACGAGCCCGAGGAGCTCGCCGCGCTCGCCCTTCACCTCGTGCGCGGCGTGGAGGCCGTGCAGCGTGTCGATCAAGATCGCGCAGGCGACGCCGGGCGGCAGGGGGCGTTTCGCGTTGTCCTTCTCTTTGGAGGCCTCGCGGAGGAGCCGCGCCAGCGTCTCGCCATGCAGATAGTCCATGACGATGAAGAGCTCGCCCTCGCTCGCGACGATGTCGAGCGTCGCGACGACCTTCGGGTGCTGGATGCGACCGGCGAGGCGAGCCTCGTCGAGGAGCATCGTCACGAACTCGGGGTCCTTCGCTAGGTGGGGGTGGAGCCGCTTGATCGCGACCGTGCGCGAGAACCCCGCCGGCCCGAGGAGGCGGCCGAGGTGGACCGTCGCCATCCCGCCGCGCGCGATCTCGTCGAACAGGGCGTAGCGCCCGACGGTCTTCACGGGCGCGCTCACCAGCAGCACCTGAACCCGAGATATTCGCCCTTCAGATCGCGCCGGTGGGGGCTGTTGTCGTCGACGAAGTCACACGACGTGTACTGCTGGAGGTTGTAGCTCCCGCCGCGCGGGTAACACGTGTCGTCCTCGGGGCCGGGCGTCCCGGTCGCCTCGCAGTTGTCCTCCCATTCCATGACGTTGCCGTTCATGTCGAACACGTCCCCGTCGGGCCACGCGGCCTTGCAGGTCGCGGGGAGCGTCACGGCGGTCGTCTTGAACGGGTTGTTCTCCGTCGCGTCCCCCATGCTCTCGGTGTTGCACTGGGTCGGATCGTAGGTGTTGCCGTAGCCGTAGTTCGTCTGGGCAGCACCCGAGCACGCGCGGTACCACTGTCCGGATTTGAGCCACGCGACGTTCGGCCCGCCGGTCGAGTCGATCGCGCCCATGCCGGAGTTGTCTCGGCAAAGGTGCTTGCCCGCCCACAGACAGTAGATCTGCGCGTCGCACCAGTCGACGCCTTGGACTGGCCGATCCTCCTTCGTCTTCGCGTCGTAGTGCGTCCACAAGTAGTCGTTCATGCCGCCCGCGCCCTTCGGCTCGAACGCCGCGAAGGCGTTCGTCTTCCACGTGCAGCTCAGCGGGAACTCCGACGGGAGGAGATCGTTGCCGACGTGGTTCTCGAGGAAGTCCCGGTACTGGCCGACGCTCACCTCCGTGCGATCGATGCAGAACGCGGGGAATGCGCTGACGACGTGCACGCCCTCACTCCCATGCATGGTGGGCGTCAGCGCGCATGGATCCATCATCCCCGAGGCCGAGCTCGACGCGGCCGAGGTCGACGACGCCGCGGTGGTTCCGGCCGTCGAGGTGGAGGCGCCGCTCGTCACGCTCGACGACTGCGTCGCGCCGCCTCCGCCGCCGCACGCGGCGCCGGAGGCGCACTCCCCGTAGCTCGACAGATCCGGGAACAGTCCGCACCCACCGAGCGCGGCCATCGCGGCGGCGATTCCGCCGCGGGCGAGCGGCGACAGGAGGCGGGCCAGCTTCATTCTCGGCGCAAGCGTACCTCGGGGCGAACCGAGAGGTCCACGTGACCCTTTCGGACGCGCTCAGGCTCGGCCGGCTTTCCGCGCCGCCTTGTCCGCGTACATCGCCGTGTCCGCGCGGCGCTGAGCGTCCGCGAGATCGGCGCGTGGATCGCGCTTCGCGAGCCCGATCGACGCGGAGATGCCGCGCGCCGTGAGCGCCGCGCGGACGCGCTGGACCACCGCGCGCGCCTGCTCCTCGACGCACTCGATGAGCAGGGCGCCGAACTCGTCCCCGCCGAGCCGCGCGGCCACGTCGTGCGCGCGCATGCTCTCCCTCAGGGCATCGGCGACGCCGCGGATGAGCGCGTCGCCCGCGGCGTGACCGCGCGTGTCGTTCGCGACCTTCAGGCCGTCGAGATCGATCGACAGCACGCACGCGGGGTGGCCGTACCGCCGGCACCGTTCCTCCTCGGCCGCGAGGAAGCGCGACCACGCGCGGTGGTTCCAGAGCCCCGTCATGTCGTCGAGCATCGCCTCCGCCTCGGCGATCTCGCGCCGGCGCGCCTCCGTCGTGGCCTGGAGCTCGAGGTTCAGCACGGTCGCGAGGAGCTTGCCCGCGATCCTGAGGAGGGGCTCGATCTCGCCGAGGTGGGCCTGCGCGGCGGGGTCCACCGCGCACAGCGTCCCGAGCAGACCTCCCTCGCGGTCGCAGATGGGGAAGCCGACGTACGCGTTGATCGGGATGTCCGCGACGATCGGCGCGTCGCGATACACCTCTACGTGGGCGATATCGGGCGCGATCGCGGGGCCAACCCCGGCGACCATGCGCGCGCAGATCGAGTCGCTCCAGCGAAGCACGTCCCCAGGGCGCACGTCGTAGGCGGGGTTCGACTTCGCCGTCTCGAGGACGATCCAGTCGTCACCAGACACGCGCGTGAGCATCCAGAGCCCCATGCCGAGGTGAGCCTGGAGGAACGTGAGCGTCCCGAGCGCGGCGGTCGCGAAGTCGGGGAACGGAGAGAGCTCCTCGAAGGCGGAAGTCGGCAGGACGGGCGATGGGCTCATGCGGCGTCGGGCTCCGTGTCTCCGTATGCGAACGCCACGCCCGGCTCGCCGATCTCGGACGGCTGCGTCGATCGTGCGGACATCGGTGGGATCCGTACCACGAGAGGAGTTCCACCCGAGGACGCACGAGGGGCCTGCGCCTTACCGGGACTCAGGATACATCGCTCTCCGTGATCCCTTATCGAACCGCTGGCGCCCTCGACCCAGGCGACCCCACGCAGCGACCACGCCTTCCCACGATCGACGTATCGGGTGGGCCTGGCCGCAATGGTGCTCACGGCGCGAGCGGCTACCCGGGCCCGGGCAGCGGAGGGCATGGAGGGAACGGCTCGGACGCGGGTCCCGCGTCCCAGGGTGTGTCGAGCGGCCACATCGACGTGACGATCGCGGCCAGGGGTGAGGCCGAGGTGTCGATCGTCGGCGTCGTCACGCTCGCGAACGGCGTCGCAAACGGCTGCGAGGAGCGGTTCAACACGCACCACGACGGGAGCGTCCAACTGATCGCGCGCGGTGGGCGCGGGGGCCACGGTGGGCGCGGCGGTCAGGGCGGCGACGGAGCGCGCGGGTATCGCGGCACCGACGCGACCCGGTACAGCTCCGGCTCGGACGGCGGGCCCGGTGGCGACGGTGGTGCGGGTGGGGATGGATCGAGCGGCGCGCCCGGCGGTTCGGGCGGTCGGGTCACGGTGAGCGTCGACGAGGCGGAAACTCACCTGCTCATGCTGGTGACGCACGCCGTCGAGGGCGGTCCCGGCGGCCACGCGGGGGCGAACGGCGCTGGCGGCTCGGGCGGCCCCGGAGGCTCGGGCGGCTCCGGGCACTCGTGGACCACGACCGAGCACTACCACGACTCCCAGGGGAGGTCGCACACGCGCACGCATCACCACCGCCGCGCCGGGGGGAGCGACGGCCCCCCCGGGCGCGGCGGTCCGAGCGGCTCCGCGCGCCTCTTCCACGGCGCCGCCGGCCGCGACGGCGCGTTCCGGATCATCGTAGAGAGCGCTGCTGGAGCCGTGCGGTACAAGTCGCGATACGACCTCGTCCTCGTCGGGTTCGTGTTCGACAACGACAACGCGGACGGCGTCTTCGAGCCCGACGAGCACGTGACGATCTCGCGCATCGTCGTCCAGAACGTCGGCGGGATGCCCACACCGCTGAGGGCACCCGTGATCTACCTGCGGCCGAGCTCGTGGATCCTCCCGGACGAGAGGACGCTCGTCCTGCCTCGACCGCTCGCCCCCGGCGAGTCGATCGAGCTCGACGGGCAGCTCGGCTTTCACATCGCGCACCACGCGCCGAGCGGGCCGAGCGATCCGCTCGCGAGCGACGCGGCGATCGAGCTCGGCGCATGGATCCCCGCCGCGAACCGCACCTTCGGAGACTTCGCGACGCGCGTGCCGCGCGAGCAATGCGCGTTCAAGGTCACGTTCCCGGCGACGCTCTCGAGGATCGAAGGCGCCTTCTCGCTCGCCGCAGGGGAGCGAGCGCGCGTCGCGTTCCGCGTCCAGAACGTCTCGAAGCTGGCGCTCGGCGCCGACTCGACGACGCGCCGAGTGCTCTCCTTCTGGCTGCGTCTCCACAACAGCGTGATCGCGTCGGAGCGGATCACGTTCCGCGACGCGGACGGAGCGGAGGTGTCGCTCGACGAGGGCCTCCGTGGCACCCTCGATCGGCTCGGGCCGGGCGCCGAGCGCGTCGTCGAGGGCACGCTCGAGTTCGCGTCGAGCGCGACGTCGTACGAAGCGGCGCGTCTCTGGGTGACGCTCGGGCTCGGCCGGCTCCAGCTCGTCGAGGACGCGCGCGACGTCCAGGTGCAGGAGCTCGTCGTGCGCGTCGCCGAGCGCTACCGCCCCAACTCGCGCGCCGCGGCGCTGCTCGTCGTCGAGAACCGGACCACACGCCAAGAGTTGGACGGCTGGCGCGCCGCCGCCGCCGCGCTCGGCGTCGAGATCGCGACCTGGGATCTCTCGCTCGAGGGCCATCTCGACCTCGGCGCGAACGTCGCCGGGGGCGCGCTCGCGGCGCAGTTCGCGGGCAAGGCGATTCTGATCCTCGACGCGCCGTACGACACGCGGGCGGGGGAGCGCCGCGCGCACGCCGCGCTGGATCCCGCGGACGCGCGCGCCTTCGCCGAGCGCGGAGGGGCCCTGGCGCTCATCGGAGCGCCGGAGAGCGCGGTCTCGGGCGCCACCGCGCTCCCGATCTCCTCGGATCCGCTCGCCGAACACGCGGGCCTCGATGGCGCCATCGAGATCGTGTCGGGGCTACCTGCATGGGGCGGCGCGAGGTTCGTCATCGAGACACGCCACGTGTTCTTCGCGTCGACCGAGGCGGACTTGCAGCGGCGCGCGGAGCGCCTCGCGCGCACCCTCGACCGCACGTTGCCGGGGCGACGCCACGTGGTCGTGCATCGATTTTCCGGCGACGTGCTCGACCCCGGACTGATCAAGCGGACGCGCCTCGGCCTTATCGACGTTCATCGGACCCTCGATCTCCCGGCGCGTCCGTCGAGCCGAGTCGCCGCCGCAGACGCCGACGTCCACGACGGACCCCTCGTCGAATCGAGGATCGGTCCGCTCGCGCTCGCCTTCCACCTCCCGCTCGCCGAGCGGCTCGCGGTCCTCCGCACGAAGCTCCCGAGGAGCGTGCCGCTCCTCCTCGCCGCGGCCGAGGGCCCTTCGCGCGATGCCGGCGACGATCCGCCGGACGCGATCGCGGCGTCGGTCGATCGACCGGTTCACGAGCCGTTCGGGTATCTCCCGATGGATTCGCGCGATGAGGCGCCCGCGGAGGCTTGGCTCCGCTGGTCCGTCGCGTCCGATCTCGTCTCCGAGATCGGCGCGTGGATCGCGCGGCCTCGCGTCGTCGCCGCGGGGGGCGACGAGTCGCGTGACGATGCCCTCCCCGCGCTCTCCGCCGTCGCCGCGCTGGACCTCACCGGGACGGCGGCGATCGATCCGCACTCCCCGCTCGCCGCGTTCATCCTCGAGACGGTCGCGCTCGTGCGCGCGGTCGCGTGGAACCACGTCTCGACGCTCGAGGTCATCCCGCCTCTCCTCTGGCTCCGGAAGCGCCCGCGCCTCTACTTCCGGGTGCGCGCGCTCGCCGACCGACTGTTCGAGCGTGCGTTTCCAGGCGGCGACGCGGACGCGGGGGCGCGGCGGAGCGCGGCGAAGCGCGAGCTTTCGCGCGCGTTCGTGCGCCTCGAGAACCTCGAACGCGAGGCCGGCGCGCGGGGCGCCGAGGCGCTGCCGCACCTGTTGCGAGACCCTCTCGGTCCGCTCGGGCTCGTCGTCGACGACGAGCACGCGGCGAGCCCAGTCCTCGCCGGCTGAAGTTGGAGTAGAACGTCGCGATGCGCGCCCTCGTCTGTCTGGTCTGGCTCTGCGTCGCCGCCTGCGGATCCGCGACGCCCGCGGCGACGAGCGATCGCGTCGACGCCGTGGACGTGACGCCCACCGCGTTGCCCACCGCCTCGTCCGCCGCCGTCGTCGCCCCATCCGCGAGCGCGAAGCCGAGCGCGGCGGGGAAGGAGATCGCGAAGGACGGCTTCTGTGGTCGCGCGGTCGCCCCGGGGGCCGAAGAGGCGTACGCGCGCTCGAAGAAGCTCCTCGACATCCTCGGCGCGGAGGGGCACCCGAGCGATCAGGAGCTCCAGCACGGCATGAAGGATCTCGAGGCCGCGGCGGACGGCGGCGTCCGCGACGCCGAGTGGGATTTCGGGAGCGTCGTGTTCTCCACGCGGTTCGGGGATCACGCGCCGCGGCCGGACGAGCGCGATCTCTACGTCCGCGCGTTCAAGAACATCCGCCTCGCGGCGCTCCGCGGAAACACCCACGCCGCGGAGTCGTTCCCGGACCTCGCAGGGCCGACGCTTCCGCAGAAGCTCGAGGAGCCCCTCGCGCAGTTCGCGCGCTCGTGGCTCGAGCAGGGCGTGAAACGAGCCGACGAGATCCTCTCGTGCGCTGGGGCTCGCTGAGCGCTCGGCCTCCTTCGCGCAACAATCTGGTGCGGCGCGGATCGCCTAGAGGTCGCGCGCGGCGTGACTAAGCTGCTCGACAGATCGCCATGAGCCAAGACGACACCATCACCTTCGTGCGCAAGCTCGGCTTCCCGTGGGAGACCGAGGATCCGTTCCTGTTCTGCGTGTACCACGACGACAAGTACCCGCGCGGCAACGCCGAGCTCGGGCCGGACGCCTCGCTCCGCGGAAGGACCATCGGGAACGACTTCGTCGTGAAGGACGGATGGCGCATGTACCACGGCGACCGCGTCCCCGGGTTCCCTCAGCACCCGCACCGCGGGTTCGAGACCGTGACCGTGGTCCGGCGCGGGCTCGTCGATCACGCGGACTCGCTCGGCGCGACCGCTCGCTACGGCCGGGGGGATACGCAGTGGCTCACCGCCGGGCGCGGGATCGTCCACGCGGAGATGTTCCCGCTCGTGGAGCGCGAGCGCGAGAACCCCCTCGAGCTCTTCCAGATTTGGCTGAACCTCCCGAGCACGGAGAAGTTCGCGGAGCCCGCGTTCAAGATGCTGTGGGCGAACGACATCCCGTCTCGGTCGTTCGTGGACGCCGAAGGAAAGACCGCGGAGATCCACGTCGTCGCGGGAGCCCTCGACGACCTGACTCCGCCGTCTCCGCCCCCGAGCTCCTGGGCCGCGCGCCCGGAGAACGAGGTCGCGATCTGGACGCTGAAGCTCGCCGCCGGCGCCCGCGTCACGCTGCCGAGGGCGCGCTCGAGCGCGACGAAGCGCACGCTTTACTTCTTCGCGGGGAGCCGCCTCACCGTCGCCGGACGTGAGGTCGACCATCCCGCGGCGGTGGGCGTGAAGGCCGACCGGGAGCTCGAGCTCGTCGCGGGCCCGGACGAGGTGGAGATCCTGCTCCTCCAGGGCAAGCCCATCGGTCAGGCGGTCGCGCAGTACGGGCCGTTCGTGATGAACACGCGCGCCCAGATCCAACAGGCGTTCGACGACTACCAACGCACGAAATTCGGGGGCTGGCCGTGGCCCAAGGACGGCCCCGTCCACCCCCCGGAGAGGGGCCGCTTCGCCCAGTACGCGGACGGTCACGTCGAGGAGGCGGAGTAGTCTTTTACGAACGCGGCGGCGGCGGGGTCCAAGGGGTATGAACCGGACCTCGCTTCTCCTCCTCGCTGCTCCCGCCCTCGTCCTCGCCCTCTCGGGTTGCCCTGCCACGGAGGCGACCGTGTCGAACTCGGAGGCGCTCACCGCCGTCGACGAGTCCGCCACGGCGAGCCAAGCGGCGGGCCTCGCCGAAGGAACGATCGAGATCGCGACCGACTTCACGTTGGGAGGCGCGCTCAAGGACGCGGCGCTCCAAATCAAGTCGTTCATCGGCGCCGAGCTGCCGTGCGCGACCGTCACCGTGGCGGACGCGACGCTCACGGTGTCCTACGGAACCCAAGCGGTGGGGTGCACGTGGCACGGGCAGACGATCACGGGCACGCACTCGATCACCGTCCAGAAGGACGACATGAACGCGGTGCTCGTGCACCACGAGTGGACCGATCTCTCGAACGGCCGAGTCTCGGTGAGCGGCTCCGCGGACGTCACCTGGGACGCCACCGCGAAGTCACGCCACATCGTGCACGAGCTCGACTGGACGCGCCTCAGCGACGGGCGGACGGGCAAGGGCACCGGTGACCGCACGCAGACCGCGCTCGGCGGTGACTGGAAGGCGGGCGTGTCGATCGAGGGGCAGCGCACGTGGGACGGCAAGAGCGGTCACTGGAGCCTCGCGATCGAGGGCGTCGACTGGCGCTGGCAGGATCCGGTGCCGGAGAAGGGCACGTACGCGCTCACGAACCCCGAGAACAAGGAGCTCACGCTCGATTTCGAGCGCGTCGACGAGGACACCATCCACGTCACCCTCACGGGCGCGAAGCGGGACTTCGAGTTCGACGTGAGCAAGACGGGAGAGGTCGCAGGCACCGACGGGGCCTGATATTCATCCCGAAGGGTGGCCGCGCTCGTACCTGCTCAATGCCCGAACTGCGGAGCGTCGGTCGATCTCGACCCGAGCGCGACGCAGGCCGTCTGTCGATTCTGTGGCACCACGTCGCGGGTCGAGCAGCGAGCGCCCCACGCGCCACCCGCGGATCCCCACGGTCCGCGGGTGTTCGTCATCCGGGAGCCCGTGCCGGTGGTCGCCCAGCCCGTGCGGCCCAACGGGAGCGGGACGACGGCGGGGCTGCTGGTCGCGGGGATCGCGTTCGCCGCGGTCGGGCTGGGCGCGGGCGTGTATTTCAGCACCGCCGCGCCGTCGAAGGTCCCCCGGCGACCTTCGCCGACGGTCGTCGAGCCACCGGCGCCGGTCCCCACGGTCGCGCGCGCGAAGCCGAACCTCTCAGAGACCGGCCGACCGCTCGTCGCCGACGTGAACGGGGACGGAACGCGCGACGTGATCGTTTGGATGAACGGGTCGTTCGTCGCGCTGAACGGCAAGGACGGCGCGGAGCTCTGGAGCGCGCCGTCGAAGGGCGCGCGCCACCAGGCGTTCGCGTTCATCAGTGGGCACCAGCTCGTCGAAGTGAGCGGCGTGTCCGTGGCGCTGTTCGACCTCGGCAAGGGCGCGCTCGAGGGCGAGGTGACGCTCGAGGACAAGGCCCAGATGCCCTGCGATCTGGGGCCCGCGTTCGCGGGCGTGCTGCTCGCCGACGACGACGTCGCGAAGATCGACCTCGGCTCCCACCGGGTCACGATCGAGCGGAAGGGCGCGTGCCGCGAGGCGGAGAGCGACCTCGCGCGCCGACCCAACTTGGTCGCGCGCAAGTATCTCCCACCGGACGCCGTGTCTGCTTCCGTGGACGCGGTGTCCTGCGGCGGCACGAACGTGACGGGCACGTACAACTACGTGCTCCCGGATCCGTGCGGACCGAAGGGCGGCCCGCAAATGAAGTCGCTTGGGGACTTCGATCCGGCGCTCCTCGTCACGACGCGCTTCGGCTTCCTCGTCCTCGGACAGAAGGCGAAGGGCCTCAAGATCCCGGTGGCTGCGCGGATCGACAAGAACCGGGTCGTCTGGAACAACACGATCTCGGCCGCCCCGAAGACGGGCGAGTCGACGCTCGAGCCGCTCGCGATCCTGAACGACCACTTCGCGGGCATCTACTCCGTGGACGGCAAGCCGCACCTGTTCTCCGCGAGCATCGAGTACGGCATCCCCGACTTCAACGTGGCCCTCGACGAGCCCGTGAGCTTCCTCGCACCCGGCACGGACGGTTGGATCCTGGTGGGCCGCGACTACATCGACGTCGCGGACGCGAAGACCGGCATGACGCGCCGGCTGCTCGGGTGGAAGTAGCGTCGCAAATGTCTGCTCCGCGACGAGCCCGCGCGTAGTGCTTCCACCCGCCCGACGAGCGCCCCCTGGAGGTCGTCAGGAGGACTCGAGGTCTTCGTCGGGGAGCGGCATCCGCGAGATGATCGCGTCGCGCAAGGGGCCGGGGAGCGATGCAATCATCTTCACGGGCGTGACCGCACCGCCCGGCACCGCGATCGTCGCGCCCCTCTTTTTCAGCTTCCGGACGATCAGATCGGCGGCCTGCTCGGAGGTCAGTGACATCGGGACCTTCTTTTTGACTCGGGCGGTCATCTCGGTGTGGACGAACCCAGGGAGCACGCACGTCGCGGCGACGCCGGCCTCGCGAAGATCGATGCGCACCGAGGCGAGGAAGCTCTGGAGGCCTGCCTTGCTGGCTCCGTATGCGCCGCCCATCGGGAACGGCGCGAGCGCGGCGAGGGAGCTCATTCCCACCACGTGGCCCGAGCGGCGCTCCACCATCCTCGGGAGCACCGCGGTCAGCGTCGCGATCGCGCCGTCGAAGTTCACCTTGCACAGCGCGCGGATGCGCTCCCAGGAGAGGCGCTTCGCGTCGATCGCGAGCCCGATCCCGGCGTTCGCGACGACGAGGTCGAGCCCGCCGACGGAGTCGTCCGCCCGGCGAATCACCTCGACGAGCCCATCCGTGTCCGCGACGTCGAACGGCGCCGCGTGGGCGCGGCCCCCGGCGCCGGCGATCTCCGCGACGATCGCCTCGAGGCGCTCCGCGCGGCGCGCGACGAGTACGACCTCCGTGCCGTCCCGCGCGAGACGCTCCGCCAGGCTCCGACCGATACCGCTGGAGGCGCCCGTGATCAGCGCTGTTCTGTAGGTCATTGGAGCGCCGGTCTCAGTCCACGAAGTCCAGGACGAGGTCCCAGAACTGGGGGCCGCGAGGCGCTGCGTCGATCCGAACGATGTGGCTGCCGCGCTCGATCACGGCGACCTCCGCTGGCCCGGGCCCGTGGTGGTGGACAGCGGAGCCGTACGCGTTCGCGAGCGCGACGACGTCGTCGATGGAGTTGTTGGGATCGAGCTCCCCGCGGATGAGCAGCCCGGGGACCCGCGCGTGAGTGGGGTCGTAGGAGTCGCCCCCCTCGAAGAGCCGCTCGTAGTCCTCCTTGTAGGTGCCCGCCGCGTAGCGGCCGACCTGCGTGTTGATGAACCAGTTCGCGACCTCGGGAGACGCGCCCGCGACGACGTTGAAATAGGCACCGGGGAAGGTTTGGAAGTAGCCGTCCGGTGAGCCGAACAGGAAGCCCTTGAACTCAGGGCTGTTGAACACGGCGTTGAAGAAGTCGGAGCCGGTCTTGTAAATCATGGAGGCCGCGACACACGAGCGGACCCGCGAATTGTCTGCGGCGAGCTGCATCGCTACCCCGCCGCCGATCTCCTCGCCGAGGACGTCGACCTTCGGGACGAGACGCGTGAGCCGGATGTAGTCCAGGGCCTTGAGGAAGTCCTGCGTCTCGCTGTCATAGGTGACCGTGAGGCCGTCCGCGGGCTGGGAGCTGTCGCTCGTCCCCTGGGGATCGGCGCTGAACGCGAAGAAGCCGTCGCTCGCGAGGATGGCGCCGCCATCATACCCCTCGAACGGCGCGTTGTAGACGGCGCGATTGGAGCCTTGAGCCGTGATCATCAGCATCGCCCGGTGGGGGAACCGGAGCCAGGACCGGAGAGTGTAGGTCTCCGTCATGGCGATCTTCTTTCCGCCACCGATATTGACTCTGTGCTCCGCGTGCCGGACGAGATCGAGGTCGGCCTGGGTGACGGAGCCGGGGTGCG
This sequence comes from Polyangiaceae bacterium, assembly GCA_046351395.1. Taxonomy (GTDB): domain Bacteria; phylum Myxococcota_A; class Polyangia; order Polyangiales; family Polyangiaceae; genus CAYYKK01. The sequence goes on along the minus strand of JAXLYP010000034.1, from coordinate 19,117 downwards.
TGAGCGCGTAGAGGACCTCGGGGGGAATGATTGGATTGGACAGGGCCTCGGCGGTGGAGCCGAGCTGCTCCGCCTCTCCCTGCGCGTCGCTCTCGTCGACCGAGGCGTCGCCCGGATCGACGGCGCAGCCGCCGAGCGCGAACGATGCAACACCCACCGCGGCAACGAGAACCACGCCAAATCGTTTCATCGAAGCTCCTCCCCTGAGCAGTGCTCAGTCCCCACGACCAACCTCATTGAGTTAGCCTCGGTTGCGCTAAGCGCCAGTCCTGACGAGGCTATTTGTCCGCATTGGAAGAAATTTGGTGCGCGTTCGTCCCACTGTACGCCGCGGAATGTATGACATGCACTGCTCTAGACTGTGTCCTTTTGCGACAATTGGGACGCGAGATGAGCGATGGCTCCCCCGTCGAGCGCAGCGTCGGCTTTGGCGGTTCGCGCCACGAGCTGGATCATCACGCCACCCGTCGTCCTCGGATCGAGGAAGACCTCACGCAGCCCTGGCGCCGTCTCCACCGGATCTCCGAGCGCGACAAAACCGGCGGCGCGCGCCGAGGCGAGCGCCGCGTCGAGATCCGCGACGCGCAGCGCGAGGTGGTGATAGGCGGGCCCGCCGGACCGCTCCAGGAAGTCGCGCACGGGGCCGGCGCCCGTGGGTGCATTCACGTGCAGCTCGACGTCGCCGATCCGAAAGGTGCGAATCGCCATCCCGGGCAACGAGACCTCGTGGGTGGGCTCCGTGCCGAGGAGCGCGGCGAGCGCCCGCCGCGTGGCCTCCACATCCTCCACGATCACCGTCACGTGATCGACCTCGGCCGCGATCACCATCGGAGCGCCACCGCCCCATAGGTGTAGCCGGCCGCGGGTCCAAAGAAGAGGACACGCGTGCCGGGCGCAACTCTGCCGGCGAGGAGCGCGTGGTGAAGGGACGCCGTGAGCGAAGGCGAATTGACGTTCGCGTACTCCTCGAACGTGTGGAACATGGCGCCTGCCCTGAGGCCCAATGTCTCCTCGATGAACTCGGGATACCAGGCCATGGGTTGGTGTGAGATGAAAACGTCCACGTCGTCGATCGTCATCCCGGCGCGACCGAGCGCCTCCTCCACGACCACTGGCGCGTAGCGCTGGAGATCGCCCATCACCTGCGGCTGGAGCTCCGGGTCGAATCGGATCAGGAGCTGCTCCTTCGCGCGCTCCCAGTATTTGCGCTTCGGCGCGCCAGTGGGCGCGTCCCACTGCAAGAGCGTCGCGTCGTGCAGCCTCCCGTCCGTCCGCCATGAGAAGGCGAGCTGACCGCCTGGGCGGCGGCCGAGGACGTAGGCGGCGGCGAGATCCGCCTCTTGGACAGTCGACGCCGTGTTGGGGTCGGTCACTCGGGAGTAGACGCACGACTGGACGCAGAGGACGTGCCGCGCGATCCCCGAAGAGATCAGGGCCGCGCCCGCCGTCAATTGGGAGAGCGCAGAGTTGCACACGCTGTCGAGCTCCCAGGCTCCCGCGCCGCCAATTCCGAGCGCATAGGCGACGCGTGCGGCGTTCTTCGGGGTGAACTCGTCCGGGAGGAACGAGTGCGTCAGGACGAGATCGATGTCCGCCGCGGTGAGACCCGCCCCGGCGATCGCCGCCCGCGCCGCCGAGACCTCCGCGTCCGAGACGCGCATGTCCTCCGGCAGGATCCTCCGGCGCCGGGCGCCCCGGTAGGGGTCTGCGAACGCGCGCTCCACGGCGGAGAGCGTCCTCGGGTAGCGAGCTTTCGTCAGCTCGAGGCCCGCGATCGAGATCGACCCGTCCTCGCCGCGCCGGCCCTTGAATGGATCCCGCACCGCCCCCGCCGCGGTCGCGAAGCGCTCGAAGCGCTCGTTCCCGACGGGCTCGGCGTCCCACACACCCGTCCCGAGGATGCCAATGTCCGTCAGCGCTCCCACGAGTCACCGTCCAATCCCGCCGCCTGCGGCTCGGGGCGCACCGCCAACACGACCCCGGAGCTCCGTCCGTTCCCGGCGGCGGGGGCCGGATCGTTCGCGGCGTCGTTGACATGGATGAGGGACATCTGGCGAATCGCCTCGAGCCGACCGTCGCCCTTGATGCGGACCGCGGCGTCCTGGCGCACGTCGAGCACGACCGGGCCCGCGTCCTTCCAGTTGGAGAAGAGGCGCGCGTCGATCTCGTTGGGGCCGTCGATTCTCACGCCCCGCGCGCCGAGCGATTCGGCCCACTTCACGAAGTCGACGATGGGCGCGTCGAACGGCGCGGATCGCCCGAACGTCATCCGGTACCCGTGATAGACCATGTTGTATCGACCGTCGTTGAACACCGCGAACACGACGGGAAGGCGCAGGTGGATGGCGATGAGGAGCTCCATCCCGGCCATCTGCATGCCGCCGTCCCCGCAGATGCACACCACCGGGCGCGACCGATCCGCGAGCGCGAGTCCAATGGCCGAGCCGATGCCCGATCCCATGGAACCGAGCCCGAGGTGAATCACGAACGCGTCTTTCGAGCGCGCGGTGAAATAGTGGAGCGCGAACAGCATGTGTTCGCCGATGTCCGTCACGAAGGTGGCGGTGGGCGGCGCCGCGCGCGCCAGGTCGGCGACGACGCGGTGGGGCGCGATCGGGACGGCCTCGTCCGTCGCGAACGCGGGTGCGTCGAACGCTGGCCCCGCCTTCGTGGCCGCGGCGAGGGCGGCGCCGTTCGCGATCGGACCGGCCGCGCGCACGACGCGTGAGAGCGCGGAGGCGAATGTCCCGACGTCGCAGACCACCCCCATCGGCGTGCGGTGGTTGCGAGCAAAGACCGATGGGTCGACGTCGACGTGGATGATTTGTCCGTTGGGGCCAATCGGCGGGGTGCCCGCGGTAGAGACGTCGTCGAGATCCGTCCCCAGCACGAGCGCGAGATCGGGCAGCGCCTTCGTGTAGGCCCGCGCCCAAAAGGACGCGCCCATCCCGCCATTGCGCAGGCTGAGGGGGTGCTCCTCCGAGACGACGCCCTTCGCTTGGGGCGTGGTCATGAAGGGCACCCCCAGGGCGTCGACCAGCTCGGTCACGGCCTCCGCGCCGTTCCGGCAGCCCGCTCCCAACACGAGGAGTGGTCGGGCCGCCGCGCGGAGTTGTCGCTCGATGCGTGTGAGGAGGGCCTTGCTCGGCGCAGTGTGCGTTCGCCTCGACGGGGCGACGACGACCTCGGTCCCGACGCCGCGACTGCCGGATCGATCGATCGAGACGACGACGAGCGCGGGGCCGGGGTTCGCGGGATCCGTCGCCGCCTGAATGGCGAGCTGCACCTGCGCGGCGGCGCTCTCGGCGTGGGACACGCGCACGACGCAGCGACAGACGTGCGAGAGCATGGACTCGATCCCGATGCCCGCCGGGCCGACGTCCTGAAGTAGCTTTTGTCCAGTCGCGGCCCAGGCCACATCCCCGGAAAGGATCACCATGGGAATGCGCTCGAGGTGCGCCGCGACGACCCCGGTCACCACGTTCGTCGCGCCCGGCCCCGCGGTGACCACGATGACGGGAGCGGCGCCGCTCGCGCGATGGAACCCCATCGCCGCGAAGGTGCCGTGGGTCTCGTGCCGGGATTCGACGAGGCGCGCCCGAGGGTTCGTGAGGATCGCGTCGAAGATCGGAATGACTGGGCCGCCGGGCACGCCGAAGAACGTGTCGAGACCGCTTTGGCAGAGTCGGTCGACGATCATCTCGGCCGCCGTGGACGGTGTCGTTCGGAGTGCTGTATCCAGCGAGGTGTTGTCGTATGTGCGTTTGGGTGGAATGCTGGATGGACTAGCTGTCATGTTGCCCCCCGGCTCGAGGTTCGCGACGCCGTCAGGTGCTCATTCGAGCAGACACTTTGCGGCGCGCCGCGCGCATCCCCGAGCCTCGCGTACGGTGTCAGACGGATCGGAGACTGTCTTGTGGTTTTCGTGCTCATGGCTTGGAACGGACAATGTTGCCCCACGGATCGCCGTCTGGACGATCGAGGACATTTGGATTGATGCTGGTTCGATGAAGTGGTCGCTCAGGTTCTTTGCGTCGAAAATCGAACGACTGAGTGACTGGCGGTCGGCCCATGTCGGAAGCTGTGGGATTCCTCAGCGGGCGCGGGTCTCGTCAGGTGCGCCGCGATTCGTCCGATGGAGTCCTCGCGCCGCGTCGCCGTGACCTCCACGACTCTCTCCGCGAAGAGGGATCGGGCCGACAAAAGCTCGCGATGGGTCCGTTCGTCCCGCACCGGGGTCGAAATTCGACCAGGTAGATGAGCGGATTGTGGTAGAGTCCCACTATCCATTGACGGGTCGGAGGCGAGCGGCGCAGGGATGGCTTACACATCGGTATCAGTCGGTCGAGTGTTCGTGCTTCGTTGGCTCACGCCGCCGCAGTCGGGCGATCTGAAGAAGCTCGGACGAGAGATGACGGAGCTCCGCCGGAGCGTCGGCGAGCAGCTCCTCAACATTTCACTCATTTCGGAGGAGATTTCGCCGCCCGAAGGCGCCGTCCGCAAGGAGATGGAGGAGTTCAATCAGATTTGGATGGAACTCTGCGAGGGGATCCACGTCGTCGTGGGGGGCACGGGGTTCAAGCAAGCGGTCTTTCGCAGCATCGTGTCCGCGTTCGCGCTGGCTTCGCGCCGGCGCGGCCTGGTCCACGTCCACAAGTCGCTCGACGAGGCGATCTCCGAGATTCAAAAGGTGGACGGGCACGCCTCGACGCTGCGAAGCGAGCTCGTCAAGAGCGGTATCGTGGAGGGCTTCAAGTAGCCTGACCGGGCGCGAGCACTGGGTCACGCTGGCCACCCCACCAACCAGCAGACCGGCCCCTTGTCGAACTCGCGACCGTAGACCCAGTGATACTTGCGGCCCGACAGCGACCCGGTCATCTCGCGCAGCTCCTCTTCGGTATAGGAACGGAGGCAGGACACCACCGATTCCCAGACCGAGAGCACGGGAGCGACCGGCAGGGCGTAGGTGAGGGCGAGTCGCCACCACGTGAACGGCTTGGCGAGCGGCGTGAGGAGATAGACCGAGAGCGGTGAAACGAGGAGGAGGAACAACACGCCGACGACGGACCGCTCGGTGATCTCGATGATCGCGATGCCCTCCTCGTGGTCGACCGCGTCCTGGAGGATCCGCCTCGCCTCGTCTGGGCGGAAGTGGTGAAACGCCTCGAACAGCGTGCGAAAGCCCTTCAAATCGGCCGGCACCGCGAGTGCGTCGATCGACTCCTCGCGGTATCGGATGGATGCATCGGTCCCGGCGTCGAGCTCGGCTCGGGTCCGGGGATTGGGAAAGAGATCGGTGAGGGTGACCTGGAGGGGCCTGCCGACAGCCTCCTCGAGCTGGCGTTTGTACGCCCTGAGCGCTCCGCCCGTGCCCGCGCACAGATCCACGACGCTCGTCGCGTTCGTTGCCCGGAGGCCCTCGATGAGCGCTGGGAGCGCGGGCGAATGCACCTTCATTTTGGGCAAGAATGTGCCCATGAAATCCGTGGCGAGTCGGCGCACGACGTCCGGACACCACGGCTGATCCATGATCTCGAAAAGATGGAGCCTCTTCATGACACGCACGCCCCCTCCGCTCGGCGGGCGCACGACGGTCCTCTCGGGCGAGCAGGCGATCGCGCCGCTACCACCCGACTGACGTGAGCTCCGCCTTTCCTACGAGTAGACGAGTGGAGGTCCGCGGCAGCCGCGCGTGACCTCTTTTCATCACAGACAAACGAAACTCAGCTCGCCCCCACGCGACAAAGGGAGCTCGTTCCCCGTGTCGAGAGACCCGCCTACCAACCTCGCTAGACCGCTCTGGATAGACCTGAGTCGAGTGCGCTGCCGAGGTTATGAGTGTTCGGTGAAACGGCTCACATGTCAAGAGCCTTGAGGAATTTTGTTCGAATGGTTCCGAGTGGTTAGGCGCCGCGAGCCTCCCCTGACGAAGACGGTCGGCCGTGGAAACTCGCATCCATTAGGACGAGATGCGAGGTGACACCGCCCGTCGCTCATCTTTCCGCCGTTCATTCGGCTGCCGACGTGTATGTGCGCACGTTTTCGCTGGGAATGGCGGAGCTCAGCGGCCCAAAAAGGCGGACAGTGCGCTCTTTGACGTCTTGAGATCCAGCGGCCGAGCGGCCGCTGCGAGGCGCATGCTCGGGAGCGCGGCGGCCTCGAAGGCGTCGCGGGCGGCGCCGACGAGCCCGCCGAGCGCGTGACCGAGGGCGTTCATGTCGACCTCCTCACGCGAGACGAGCTCCGCGAGGTCCGACGCGGACCGCCGAATGGCCTCCCAGGCCGCGCCGTCCGCGCGCACGACGAACCGGGGCGGCATCAGCGCTTCTTCTTCGGCGCAGGGCTGCCCTTCGCGGCCTTCTTGGTGCGCGCGCCCCGGGTGGGCGAGCCGACGCGGGCTTCGAGGCGCACGAGCCTGAGCGCGAGCTGCTTGGACTCGTCGCGCACCTTCTCGAGCTCGTCCCGAAGCGCGCGGAGCTCGCCCTCGCGCGGGGCGCGGAGGTCGCGCAGCGCCTCTCGGATTCGCCGCTTCACGTTCCCTGCATCCTCGCGCTCGAGCCGCCGACCGAGCGCCCCCCTCGCCTTCACGTCCCCGAGGAGGTCCAGCGCGCGCACCGCGCTCAGCCTCACGAACGGATCCCGGTCGTCGAGGCGCTCCTCGAGGAGCTCGCGCGTCCTCCGGGAGGTGTCGAGCCGCGCGAGGGCGATCATCGCGGCTCGACGCACGTAGCTGTTGCGGCCGTAGTGCGTGAGCGCGGCGAGGTGCGGCACCGCGCGCTCCTCGCGGAGCGCGGCGAGCCCGTCGATCGCGCCACACGCGATCGCGTCCATGTGCGAAGGCCGGCCGAGGAGCTCGACGAGCGTGTCGAACGCCTCCGTCCGGCGGGTCGCGCCCATCGCGCGCGCGGCCTCGCCCGCCACGAGGTAGCTCGGGTCTCCGAGCGAGACGGGCCGCAGCGCCGCGCACGCGCGCTCGTGCTTGAACTTGCCGAGCGCGCGGGCGACCGCGCGCCTCACCTTCGGGTGCCGCGCCGAGATCGCGGCGACGAGCTGGTCCAGCGCGCCGTCCGAGCGGATGGTGGAGAGCGCGTCGGCGCACTCGGCGCGGACCCCCCAGAACGCGCCCTCGTCGCGGAGCGCCTTGCCGAGCGCCTCCACGGTCGCGTCGTCCGCGCGCTTCTTGAGGATCGCGGCGGCGCACCAGCGAGCGCGCGCCGACCGCGCGCTCGAGAGCTGCGCGCGCGCCAGATCGGCGGGCGCGTCCACGTCGAAGCTCGCGAGGAGCGCGCCGTCCGGGTCGATGACGACGTAGTCGGGCCGCTCCGCGCGGTGGAGGACGAACACGTCGTGCGGGGAGCGGAGCTCGACGGTCTCCCGCTTGACGACTCCGCCGCTCGCGACGTCGATCTCGAGGGGGCCGCGGTAGAGCTTCGTGAGCTCGTCCACGACCTGAGTCTGCTTGACCGCGACGGAGATCTCCGTGCGCTCCGGGTCGCGATCCACCTCGATCGTCACCTCGAACGCGGGGTGCCCCGCGCCGTAGACGTAGGCGTCGAACGTCGCGTCGAGCGAGAGCCCGCTCGCGGCCTCGAGCGCTCGCTGGAGATCCCGCGTCTCCACCACGCCGTGCGCGTGCGCCTCGAGGTACGCGCGCACGCCGCGCCAGAAGCAATCGTCCCCCACCTTGTGGCGGAGCGCCGCGAGCACCGCCGCGCCCTTCTGGTAGAGGTGGCGATCGAACAGGTCGATGGGCTGGTCGAAGTCCCGGCACACGATCGGGCGCCGATAGCGCGCGCCGTCCTCGTCGAAATAGACGTCGAGCTCGCCCTTGAGCGCGTACTCGTACTCCTCTCGCCCCGCGTGCGGTCGCGCGGGCGCGAACCGGTCGTGGGGCTCCGTGCCCTCCTCCTTCCAGACGAGCTCCATGAAGGTCGCGAACCCCTCGTTGAGCCACGCCTCGCTGAAATCGCGGCACGTCACGAGGTCACCGAACCATTGGTGCGCGAGCTCGTGCGCGACGAGGCCGTCCATGTCGCTGTCCAGGTCGGCGCGCTCGTCGAGCAGGATGTGCTCGAACATCGTCGTCGCGCCCGTGTTCTCCATGCCGCCGAAGATGAAGTCGGACACGACGACCTGCGCGTATTTCGCGTACGGGAAGGGCACGCCCGTCTTCTTCTCGAAGAGCGCGATCATGTCCGGCGTGCGCGCGAACGCGCGGCGCCCGTCCGCCTCGCGCCCCTTCGGCACGACGTAGGTCACGGGTACGCGCGTCTCCTCCGGAGCCTCGAGGATCGCGAAGTCGCCGACGACGATCGACACGAGGTAGGACGCGTGTGGCTCCGCTTGCGAGTAGTGGAAGAAGCTCGTCGCGCCGTCGTCCGAGCGCTCGACGAGGGTGCCGTTGGACAGGCAGTAGAGGCCCGCCGGGACGCGCGCGCGGAGCTCCGTCGTCTGCTTGATGTGGGGCTTGTCGTGGCACGGGAACACGAAGCGAGCGTCCTCGTCCTCGAACTGCGTCCACGCTTGCGTCGGGCGGCTTTGGACGTGCTCGTCCGGCGCGAGGAAGTAGAGCCCTCGGCGCGGCTTCGCGCTGTACTCGACCGTCACCCGCGCGCGGAGGCGCGCCGGCCGACCGTCGACCGTCGAGGCGCGAGGGATCGGGACGGAGAGCTCCCGGTCGTCGTAGTCGAAGCTCACCGGCGCGCCGTCGACGAGCACGCGCGCGATGCGCATCTCGACCGCGTCCAGGATCAGGGTCTTCGCGTCCTCCCGGACGCGCTCCACGTCGATCGTCGCGCTGCCCGCGATGTCGCGCTCCGCGAGCCGGATCGTGAGGTCGAGCGCGATGTGCCGGATCGTGAACGGGCGGTCGCGCTCGTAGACGCGCTTCGTCCCCGGGAACGGGAAGCGTTTGTGCGCCGGTCGCGCGTCCGCGACGAGCGCGCCGCCGAGCTCGCTCTCGTGTTCGTGACGGTCGTGGTCGTGGTCGTGGCTCAGGCGACAGCAACCGGCGGCGCGGCGGAACGAGGCGGCGATGGAGTGCACGAGATCGCTTTGCGAGAAGCCCGGATCCGCCGCAAGTGACACTTTCCAAAGGCGCCTGATCCTGGGAAGCTCTCCGCGAAGGAACCGCGGGGACAGGGAGCGCGACAGGCGCTCACCGCGGCTCACGGCGGATGGCGGAGCGCCCCGATCTCGACTACTGGGTCCCCTGGCTCGCGAAGGATCTCCCGGGCGCCCGCGTCGCGCGCGTCGAGGTCGACAAGCCCGTCGTCCTGCGTGTCGTCGTCCGCGGCGCGTTCGACGAGCTCGTCACCGGACGCGTGATCGAGAGCGTCGGCAGGCGCGGAAACTTCGTGCTCTTCGGGCTCGGCGCGCTCGCGGATCGCCCGCCGATCGACGTCGCCGTGTCGTGCATGCTCGCGGGTCGCTTCCGGATCGTGCCGCCCGCCGAGGGCAAAGCGAAGCCGAAGCTCCCGGGAGACCGCGCGGTCTCGTTCCACCTCGAGGACGGGCGGATCCTCGTCTATCGGGACGACGTGCAAATGGGGAAGGTGTACGTGCTCGAGCGCGGCGCGTACGACTCCGTCCCGGGCCTCGCGAAGATTGGGATCGACTGCTTGGATCCGAAGCGCTTCACGCTGAAGGCGTTCCTCGCGCTCGCGAAGACCCGTCGGGATCAGGCCAAGGTGTTCCTGATGGACAAATCCGCGCTCGATTTCTTCGGCAACGCGTACGCGGACGAGGCGCTCTTCGAGGCGCGGATCCACCCGAAGGCCTTCGTGCGCTCCCTCGACGAGGCGGCGCTCACCGCGCTGCACGCCGCGATCGTCAAGACGCTGGGCGACGCGCGCCGGATCATCCACGAGCGCAAGCCGCCGCTCGACGAGAAGCTCCGGGACTTCTTGAGCGTGCGCCTCCACGCGGGCGAGCCGTGCCCGCGGTGCCAGACGCGGATCCGAAAGGCCGGCGTCCACGGCCACGACGCGTTCTTCTGTCCGAGCTGTCAGCCGGACGCGCGCGGCTCCACGATCGTCGACTGGCGGAAGCTCGGCGGCGGACCGCCCGGAGGGGAGGGCGCTACCTGAAGACGCGCGGCAGGAACGCGGGGACGCGCGTCCGGTAGTGGGCGTAGTCGGGGCGCCGCTCGAGCTCGCGGCGCTCGCGTCGGGGCGCCGCGTAGAAGACCAGCACGAGCGAGAGGGCGAGGGGACCGAGGACCGCCCAGAGCGCGCTCGCCTCCGCCGCGAGGGCGAAGAGGGCGATGCCCCACCAGAACATCATGTCCCCGAGGTAGCGCGGGTGGCGGCACACGGAGAACAACCCCTCGTCGCAGACGCGCGTCGGGATTCGAGACGTGCGCGTGAAGCGCCGCAGTTGATGCTCCGCGACCGCGCCGATCACGAGGCCCGCGAGCGTCACCGTGGACGCGGCGATGTCGAGGATGTTGAGGCCCGATCGTCCGGTCGAGAAGATCGGGAGGAACGACATCGCGCCGAGCGCGAGGACGAGCGCGGGCGCGACGTGGAGCGCGCCGAGGCTGACCCAGGCGAACCGATCACCGTAGCGCTCGCGCAGGCGCGCGTGGATCGACGACTCCTCGCGCGGGCCGCGGAAGCGCCGCACCCAGAGGGCGGCGGCGCGGAGCGACCAGAGCAGGATCACGACGAGCACGAGCACGCGACGCACGGGGGACGACCCCTCCGAGGGCGCGAAGCGGAGCACGGCGACGGCGATCACGAGCGGTCCGAGGCTCCACATGAGCTCGACGAAGCGCGTGCTCCTGTGGAACCAATCGAACCCGAAGAGGACGAGCGCGCTCGTCACCGAGCCGACGACGATGCCGAGCCACGTGGCCGCGGACGCGGCGAGCGCCCCGAGCCCGCACCCCATCGCGCCGGCGGCCGCGTACGCGGCGCTCAGCCAGAGGTACCCCATCGCCCGGGTCATCCGCTCCGCGGCCGACGCTTCGCGGTCGCGCGCGGAGGCAACAGCGAAGAGAGGCTCGGCCATGCGCGCACCTCGACGTTACACCACAGAGCCAGAAAGCACCCGCGACAACCGGACGGAGCCGATGCATGCTCTCGGCATGTCCTCGGCTCCGCTCCGCGCTCGAAGCGTCGCGCGTGCGCTCCTCCTCGTGGGTCTCGCGGTGGGATCGGTCGGCCTCGGCGGCTGCAGCGGCGGCGGGCCGCGGACCGCCGACGAGATCGAGCTCGAGAACCGAAACGTCGACGCCCGCCTCCAGGGATCCTGGCGGATCGGAGAGTTCAAGCCCGACCAGCCGCTCGGCCCCGTGCTCGACGACATGCTCGCGTACCACCAGCAGCAGATGATCATCCACTTCGGGAGCGGGCGGATGTGGGCCGACTCGCCGGGGATAAGCTTCGATCGGCGCTATCAGGTCCAGAACGCGATGGGCGATCGCTTCCAGATCGTCGCGTACGACGACACCAATACACCCCAGCTCTCGTACTGCGACTTCGAGCCCGACGGGTCGCTCCGCGTGTGGATGACGAGCCCGTGGAAAGGCGTGGGGACGCTCGTCCGCGCGAGCGGAGAGCCCCTGCCTCCGTGAATCGGCGTCACTCGCCGAAGTCCACGGATGGCGTGCAGTTCGCCTCGCTCGCGGTCGCGCCGTAGCCCCCCACGCAACGATCCGCGGCGCGATCGCCCGCGTCGCAGACAGCGACGTACTGCGTCTGGCTCGCCCCGCGGTAGCTCGAGTAGTTGATCTTCCGGGAGTCGCGGCGAACGAGCTTGCAGATCGGCGGGAGGGCGGCGCGCGCCGCGCCGAGCGTGAACACGCTCGCGCCGACGCGCTCGACGGCGGGGAGGGGGAGTCCGCGGAGCGCGTCGAGCAGCTTCGCCCGCTCGCGGAGCGCCGTGGCCGAGAACGGATCGGAGAAGATGAGGGACGCCGCGTACTGTCCGTTCGCGTTGGGATCGCCGGTGTCGAGGAACCCCGCGAGCGCGATCAGGTAGTCCGCCTCCGCTCGGAGCTCGTCGTTCACGAGGCGCGAGCCGCCCGCAGACCAGCGCTCGATCATCGACTCGTTGACGATCACCATCTCTCGAAAGCCCTGACCGACGTGGTAGACGACCGCGAGACGCTCCGGGTGCGCCTCCAGGTCCGACGGGGTCGGGTGCGACCCGTCGAGCGCGTGGATCACGCCCGTCCTATAGTCGAGGGCCCACGCCTCGTTCTTCATCACGACGTCGATGAGGACGTTCCCGTAGACGGGCTCGGGGCTCCCTCGAAGCGCGGCGTAGAGCACGGGCCACGCGAACCGCTTCTTGGCGTAGCCCTCGTGCCAGAGGAGCTTCGCTTCGCGCTTGCCGACGAGCGCGTCCGCCGCCACGAGATCGTCGAACGCGCTGACGCCGTGCTTGCCCGACACCGAGCGCGAGAGGAGCGCCGCGCCGTTCGCGAGCTCCGCGAGCTGCTCCTCCGTCGTCCAGGTGTAGAGGTGCTTGAACGGGAGCGGATTGTCGAGGACCACGCGCCGCGTGATCTCGGCGCGGACATCCATCCCCGGATCCGCGGCGGCGCTGCCCGTGGGCCGGGGCCGCGCGCCGGCGCCCACGGGATCCGGCGCGTGCGTGCCGTTCGGGGTCGCCACGACCGCACCCTTCTCCGGGGTCGACGAGCAGTTCGCAAGCGACGCGCCCCAAGCCGTAAACCCGCCGAGGAGGACGCGATATCGGCCGATCCGCTTCATGGAGCGAAGATAGCGTCTAGAGCACCGAACAGGTTGAAACGCCGACGAATGCGCCCGATTTTCGGAGAGAACCACACGGCCTCGTCGCTGTGCTCCTCAGATGACGACGAGTCTCCTCTCGGCGCTCGCTCCTCGGGCGTGCGCCTCTCCCTCGAACTCGGGCGCATACGTCGGCGTTTCCACCTGTTCGGTGCTCTAGGGCGCCTTGGTGCGCAGGCTCTCGGCGTACATGCTCTCGGGGTGCGCCGCGACGAACGCGTCCGACCGGCGCTTCGCCTCGTCCGCGCGCCCGAGCCGCTGGAGCGATTGGATCGCGATGATCTCGCGCTCCTGCCAGAACACGCCGCGCGGAAACTTCGCGTGCCCCTCGTTCGCGAGCTGGAGGGCGCGGGCGGGATCCCCGGAAGCGCTGCGGATCTCGGCGTACTGCGCCATCTCCGCCGTGACCGCGGCCTTGGGATCGGCGCTCGCGCTCGCCTGTGGCGCAGCCTTGGGCGCGGCCGCGGACGCCGTCGGCGCGACCTCGGGATCGGGGCGCGGCGCCGCCGTCGGCTCGACCTTCGCCGGGCGCGGCGCCTCGCGCGGCGGCGCCTTCCCGAGCGCGACCGCCGTCTGCGCGGGCGGCGGGGCCGGCTCCGCGGGCCGCGTCGCGAGGTACACGGAGCCCGTCACGAGCGAGGTCGCTGCGATGAAACCGATCGCGAGCTTCACGCCGATGCCCGCTTTCACGCCCGTCACGGCCGCCGCGCTCACGGTGGTCGCGGCGCTCGTCGCGCCCGCGGCGCTCGCGGCGGCTGCCTTCGTCGCGGCGACCGCAGCCACGCCGACGGCGGGCACGGCGATGAGCGCGGAGAAGCGCTCGAGCCCGGCGCGTTCGTCGTAGTCGATGGGCGGGGTGTCCTTCGCGTCTCGGAGATCGGCGCGCAGGCTCGCGGAGAACCGCTCGTCGTCGATGAATCGGATCGGTGGCTGCTTCATCGGGGGATCCCCTTGCTCTTGGCCGTCGCGCCGGTGAGGCGCTCGTAGGCCTTCTGAAACTCTTTGCGCGCCGTGTGGAGGCGCGAATAGACGGTGCCGAGCGGAATGCCGAGGCCCGCCGCGATGTCCTCCGTGGAGGCGCCCTCGATTTCGAAGAGGATGAAGACGGCTCGTTTGTCGACGTCGATGGCGCCGAGCGCGCGCTCGACGACGCGCAGCGAGCTCCTGTGCTCGGCCGTCTCGTCCGGGCGATCCGCGTCCGAGATGGCGGCGTTCAACGCGGCCTCGTCCGGGTGCACGCGCCGCCTCCGGTCGGAGCGGCGATGCGTCGAGACGACGCGGAGCGCGATCTCCGCGAGCCACGTCGTCGGCCTCGCGGGGCCCTCCTCGAAGCCGCCGCGGCGGTGAGCGGTGAGGAACACCTCCTGGACCACGTCGTCGACCGATTCGCGATCGACCCCCAACCGGAAGACGAAGCTCGCGACGAACCGCGCGTGCGCTCGGAAGAGCGCCTCCGCAGAGACGCGGGCCTTCACGGCCGGGGCGGGCGACGCCCGCTCGTCGCCCCCGTCGAGGGGGCGCGATCCATCGAGGACGGACGCGTCGGCGTGGATCTCCACTTGCCCTTCATGGCCGGAGGTGGGGCTCGGCTTCAAGCTTTCTATCGGTGTCGAACGCGGCCGTTGTTCGGGGTGCCCGGCCGCTCAGAACGTGAGGGTCGGGCCGAACGAGATCCCGACGCCCGCGAGGGGGAAGTCCACCACGTGGGAGACCACGCCTTCGCCGTCGACGACCTGGAGCTCCGGCTTGAGCCCGGGAAAGAAGCCCTCGACCCCCACGACGAGGCCGAACATCGGGATGATCGACCACTTCACGTCCGCCCGGACGGAGGGCGCGACCCACGGGGAGACCACCGCTTGGGGGTGGTCGAACCCGAACCCCTCCGCGGTCACGCCGCCCGCGACGACGCCGGCGCAGCCCCTCAGTCGGCCGATATCGTCCTTGAGATAGAGCACCGCGCACGCATCCAGCCGGCCCGCGATGAGCCCGGTGTCCGCGGTGCCCCCGCCGATGTCGACGGTGGTTTGCCCCGTCGCGAGCGCGGAGAGCCGGAGATCGAAGCCTCGAACGACGGTGAGCTCGGCGGCCGGGACGACGCCGAGCGTGACCTTGGGGAGCACCTCGATGAGGACGATGCCCTCGAGCGTCGCGCTGAAGATCGGCGCCTTCCGAGGCCCGGGCGGCGTGGGGGTGGGGGGCGGGAGCGCGGTGGGCGGAGGGTAGGCGACCGGTCCGCGATCGGTCCCGAGGGTCGGCGTGTACGGCGTCAACGACGCGGGCGGCGGAGCGACGTCGGTCGGTGGGGCCGGGGTCTTCAGGGGGGGCTCCGCGGGCGCGTGCGGGATCCCGAGGCTCGTGAGGACCGTCGCGTCGATCGCGGCGGCGACGCCGAGCCCCAGCGCCGCGTGGATTTGCTCGCAGGGCACGCGCTTCACGTCGAGCGTGCGCTCGCCCAGCATCACGCCATCTCGCTTCACGGTGAAGCGCACCCCGCTCGACGCGTCTTCGATCGTGATGTCGAGTCGCGCGTCGATGTCCGGCCGGCCGAGCCACATGGCGATCTGCTCGGCGACGGGTTTCCGCTCGAGGCACGTCGACGGGCCGAGCGTGATCGCCTCGCCGATGGGCCGCGTCGCGGGCTCGGCGCGCGCGGAGCGCGACGCGAGCGTGACGACGGCGAGTGCGAGCACGAAGCGGATCACGGTCTCTCGAGCGAGCACACTTAGCAGCGGGCGCAAAGACCGACAAAGGTCCGTCTCCGATTTCGCGGGCGGCGCTCCACCCGGACGACGCGCTCGGAGCTCCGCCGAGCACTGGCTCCGTGGGCGGTCGCGGCCGCTCTTTTTTTTGAAGGCGCGGCGCGGAGCGGACATCCAGGGACATGCGAACGACGAACCGCTTCCTCAAAACTTCGATGCTCCTTGGACTCTTCGCGGCGATGCCCACGTCGGGTTGCATCGCGCCGACCGTCGTCGGTGGAAACGACGACACGTCGTCCTCCTCGTCGGACACGACGTCGAGCTCGATGACTTCGAGCGTGGGAGGCTCGCCGCCGACGAGCCACGCGGTCGCGATCCGCGCGGGCAGCATGTCCGGGACGGGTGGCGGGATGTCGACGACGGTCGGGGTCGGCGGATCGGGGGGTGGGATGTCGGTCGCGACCGTCGGCTCGGGTGTCGGAGGCGGAATGACCTCGGGCGCCGGCGGCTCGATGACCGCGGGCGTCGGTGGTTCGATGACCGCGGGCGTCGGCGGTTCGATGACCGCGGGCGTCGGCGGCTCGATGACCGCGGGTGTCGGAGGCGGAATGACCTCGGGCGCCGGAGGCGCGCCGTCGTTCAATCCGGACACGCTCTACCTCGAGATCGATTCGAATCCGATCAGCTGCGCCGATCCGAGCAGCACCGTCGTCATCGGGAGCACGCCTCCGTGCAACCAGTCGTCGCACATTCACGTCGAGCTCCCGCCCGCGGCGCAGACGATCGGCACGTACACGTTCAACGACGGGAGCGGCGTGAACGTCTTCACCGAGCTCTCGATGGACTCGTGCGGGGGCGGCTACTCGAACTTCTTCGACGAGGTGCGCGTCATCAGCGTCACGTCGACGACGATCACGGTCCAGATCGTCGGGGCCATGCACGTCGACGGGAACGATCCGAACGGGCTCTACGTGATCCCGCGGTGCGAGCCGACCGAGGCTCCGCCGACGCGCGGCATCGCGATTCACCCTTCGGACATCCCGCCGCCACCCAATGGCACGAGCGTCGGCGCCGGCGGTGCGCCCCCGAGCTCGACGGATCTCGTCCTCGTCCTGCACGACCACGACCCGGTCGACACCGCCGCGGTCTGTGCGGATCCCTACGGTGAAGAGGCGGCCTGCGAGAACACCATGGTCGGCGGATGGGAGATCTCGGTGACGCTCCCGCAGATGTACCAGCAGCCCGGCACCTACCAGTTGAACGATCCGAACCTGAACGCGACCTTCGGTGAATGGGAGCCCGCCGGAGGAGGCTGCGCAGGCGGCGGCGGCAGCTTCTGGGAGGGGAGCCTCGAGGTGAAGAGCGTCGGCGGGATGGGGATCATCGCGCGGTTCCACGGCCCGCTCGCAGACCACAACGAGATCACGGCGACCGACATCTACTACGCGCCCTGCGATCTCCAGTAGCGGTCGAGGTTCGCAGAAGCGTCGAAGCGCGATGGAGCCCACCAGGCCGGCGAACGGCCGGTGGGCTCCTGCTTTCGCAGAAGCGTCGAAGCGCGATGGAGCCCACCAAGCCGCCGAACGGCCGGTGGGCTCCTGCTTTTTCAGATGCGGCGCGGTCCCCCGCGCAATCTGGAGAGGACCTCGCCGAAGGCGCTCGATGGCGGTCCCCCCGCGCAATTTCGAATAGATCCTCGCGCCAGCGCGCCCGTCAGAGGCGGCCATGCGTCAGACACTTTCACGATGGTCCGCGGTCGTCGCCGCTGCTCTCCTCGCTGGCTGCTCGGGCACTCTCGTGCCCGACGAGACGACCGGAGGGGCTCCCACCTCGTCGACCAAGGTCCGGACGGGCGCGCCGATCGTCGATTCGAAGGCGGAGGTCCCGCCCGCGACGGCCGCCGAGCGATCCCTCTTCGCGCAGGCCTCGAACGCGTTCTCCGCGGATCTCTACCGCGAGCTCAGCGTGACCCCCGGCAACCTCTTCTACTCGCCCGCGAGCCTCTCGACCGCGCTCGCGATGACGTGGATCGGCGCGCGCGGCGCGACCCGCGACCAGATGACGAGCGTGCTCCATTTCGGCGACGTGAAGGGGGCCGATGCGAACGCGCTCACGTCGTCGGCCGCGCGGCTCATCGTCGCGATGAACGACCCCGCGCGCACCGACTACACGCTCTCGATCGTGAACCGTCTCTTCGGCGAGCAGACCTACGGCTTCGACGCCGGCTTCTTGGACGTGACGAAGAAGCAGTTCGGCGCCGAGCTCGCGGCCGTCGATTTCAAGCACGCGTTCGAGCCCGTACGCGGACAGATCAACGACTACGTCGCGACCTCGACGCACGACAAGATCAAGAACCTCATCCCGTCGGGCGCGATCGACGAGGACGTGCGGCTCGTGCTCGTGAACGCGATCTACATGCACGCCGACTGGGCGACGCCGTTCGACAAGGCGGCGACGACGAAGCAACCCTTCCACCTGACGCCGACCTCCAGCGTCGACGTCGACACGATGCACGGCGAGGTCTACGCGCCCATGGGCGAGGTCGACGGGGTGCAGATGATCGACCTGCCCTACCGAGGCGGTGACCTCTCCATGACGATCCTGCTGCCGAAGGACGCGTCGCGCATGGGCGAGCTCGAGGCGAAGATCACGGGCGGTGGCCTCGACGCGATGGTCGCGGGCCTCCAGGCGACGAAGGTCGACCTCGCGCTCCCGAAGTTCAAGATCGATCCCCAAGCTCCACTCGGGCTCGCCGGCACGCTCTCGAAGTTGGGCATGCCCCTCGCTTTCTCCGAGGGCGCCGCGGATTTCAGCGGGATGCGGAAGCCCGGGGAGGAGGCGCTCTTCATCTCGAAGGTCTTCCACAAGGCGTTCGTCGCGGTCGACGAGCTCGGCACGGAGGCAGCGGCGGCGAGCGCGATCGTGATGTCCCGAGAGACGGCCGACGTCCCCTCGAACACCGTGTTCGTCGCCGATCACCCGTTCCTCTTCGTCCTGCGCGACAAGAAGAGCGGCCTCGTCCTCTTCATGGGGCGCCTCGCCGACCCCTCCTGAAGCGCGCGGACGCGCGTGGCGATCGGACGCGACCCCGAAGCTTCACCTGCGGCGGTTGCGAGCGACCGCCGCGGACTCCTCGGCCTCCGCCTCGAGCTCGGCCTCGCGCTCGGCGGCGACGTCGCGGGAGGTGCGCTCCGTCACCGGCTTCGGCTCGACGCGCACGCGGCGCTCGCCGCCACCGCCCGCGCGGATGCGGGCGGCCGCAGCGTCGAGCACGGAGGCGACGCCGTCCTCGAGCGCGGCGCCGATCGCCTGCGCGTCCTTCTTCATCTTCCCCCGCCGCGCGTGCCGCTCGAGGCGGCTCGCGAGCGCCGCACGCCGCGCGGCGTCCCGCGCGATGTTGCGCTCGTCCCGCGCGATTTGGTGCCGGAGCTCCTCGTCCTCGACCTCGCTCGAATAGGCCTTCAGCGCGTGGATCGCGAGGCCGATGCCCCAGCCGATCGCCGGGATGAAGAGCGCCCACACCGTCCCTTGTAGGTCCTTCATGAACATCGGGCTGATGATGATGAGGTTCACCCCGATGTACGAGATGAGGTGGTAGAGGAACCCGCGGCGCCGCTTGCGGATGATCCGCGCGCGGAGCGCGTCGTCCCCCGAGGG
>JAXLYP010000033.1:0-98876 GCA_046351395.1 Polyangiaceae bacterium | reverse complement strand
CCTACGGGTCGATCTTCGTGGGTGGGCAGCTCCTCAAGGCGAACCGGCAGACGTACGAGGGCGCCTCGGAGCTCGGTGAGTTCCTGAAGAAGTTCGGCTACTCGGAGCTCGCGATCGCGAAGAACGTCACCGCGCAGGACCTCTTCTCGCTCGTCTCCGCGGTGAGCGAGGCGCTCCGCTCGAGCCGCGGCCAGGGGCTCGAGAAGCCGTCGCCGCGGATCCGGATGCGCGCCGTCGGCGAGGCGGCGCTGAAGCGCGGCGCGACGGTCGAGCACCTCGACGAGAACCAGGCGGTCGTGCGGGCGTACGCGTCCGCGATCGTGATCATGCGGCGCTTCTTCGAGGCGCTGAAGAAGGGGCGGTACGAGCTCCCTCAGCGCGTGAAGCGCATCAGCCAGTCGCTCGTGGATCTCTCCGCGGGCGAGACGCCCGCGTTCCTCGGCGTGACGGCGGCGCGCAACGCGAACCACGACGAGGCGGGCAAGGCCGTCAACACGGCGATCCTCGCGGTCAGCGTCGCGCGGCAAGTGAACGACGACATCGTCGGGTTGGTCCGCGTGGCGATGGCGGCGCTCCTCTTCGACGTCGCGAAGCCGCGCCTCACGGGGACCGTGGGGCCGAACCCGCCCGCGATCGTCCCGCGCCTGTCGGACGCGCAGGAGCTCGAGCTCCCCGCGGCGAGCGCGGCCGTCCTCACCGCGCTCGGGCGCGTGAACGAGCCGAGCGTGATGCGCACGGTCATCGCGTACGAGGCGCATTGGCACACGAAGCAGCGCGAGCTCGGGCCCATCTACCGCGGCATGCGCGTGACGACGCTGCAGGCGCGCATCATCTCCGTCACGAAGCGCTTCAACGACCTGCTCACGCCCGCGCCGGGCGCCGATCCGATCCCCGCGGACGAGGCCATCGCGAAGATCGAGGCGGACGCGGTCGATCCCACGGATCTCACGGTGATCCGGCTCCTGGTGAGCGCCCTCGGCATCTTCCCGGTCGGCACGATCGTGCAGCTCGCCACGGGCGACATGGGCCTCGTCATCACGACGCCCGCGCACCCGTCCCACTACTCGATGCCCATCGTGCGCGTCCTCTACGACGCGAACGGCGCGCGGTACCCGCAGCACAACGACGTGGATCTCGCGACGCTCCAAGCGGGCGATCCGCGCAAGCAGATCGTCCGGATCGTCGCGGCGGCGGACGAGAACTCGCGCGCACAGGCGAAGGCCGCGCGCGGGCAGCCGCCGGCTCAGCCCGCCATCCAGCAGCCGCCGCGCGGCCCGCTGCAGCCGATGCACACGCCGACGAACGTCGACTCCTACCCTTCCCAGCAGTCGTACCCCTCCGGGCAGTCGTCACCGTTCACGCCCTCGGGGCTGAACGTGGCCGTGCAGCACGCGTCCCCCGCGCAGGCGCGGCCGATGCACACGCCCTCGCAGCCGATCCAGATCGCGCCCGCGGCGCAGGCGCCGCAGCACACCCCGCGCCCCGGCGTCATGCAGGTCGCGCAGCACGTCCCCCAACACACGCCGCGCCCCGGCGGGATGCAGGTCCCGCAGCAGGCGCCGCAGCACACTCCGCGTCCCGGAGCGATGCAGGCGGCGCAGCAACCTCCGCAGCACACCCCGCGCCCAGGGACGATCCAGCGAACGCCTCCGCCGGTCGAGCAGGAGGCGGGCGGTCTGCGTCCGGGCGACCCGGGATACGAGGAGCAGGTCGCCTACGAGGCCGAGCAGCGCGCGTATCAGCAGCGGCTGATCGAGTACCAGCAGCAGCTCGAGGAGTACCACAAGCAGCTCGCGGCCTTCCAAGCGCAGCAAGCCGCCGAGGCCGCGCCCCCCGCTGCGGCGCCCGCGCCGGCGCCGCAGGAGATCGAAGAGCTCAGCGAGGCGGAGTTCGCGTCCGACCCCTCGCAGGACGACGGTGGTGCGGCGACGCGCGCGGTCGCGTGGACCGATCAGGCGCAGCTCGCCGCCCAAATGAACGCGATGGTCTCCACGCCGGAGCCCAAGGTCGGCGGCGCGATCGCGCTCGGGCCGACACCAGCGCTCGGACGGGATGGGGCGCCGAAGGCGCCGACGCCCGCGCCGATCGCCCTCGGCCCGACGCCGAACAAGGCGCCCACCCCGGCGCCAGCGAACAAAGCGCCGACCCCCGCGCCGATCGCCCTCGGCCCGACGCCGGCAGCGAAAGCGCCCACCGCGTCGGCGACGCCCGCGCCCGGAAAGGCCGAGGCTCCGAAGGTGGAGGCGAAGCCCGCGCTCGCGCCGACGGCCGAGGGCAACCTCACGAAGACGCCGCTCGTCCACCTGCTCGTCTACATGCTCGATCAGCGCCTCACCGGCACGACCGAGTTCCAGACGCCGACGGGTCAGACGCACGCGGTGTATTTCGACAAAGGTGTCCCCTCGAAGGCGCGCACGGGCGCGATGGTGTACCCGCTCGACCGCGTCCTCCTCGAGATGGGCATCCTCGACGAGCTCAAGCTGCGCGACAGCCTGATGGAGATCTCGAAGAAGAACATCCTGCACGGGAGGTTCCTCGTCTCGAAGGGTCTCGTCGACGCGACGACGCTCCTGAAGGCGCTCAAGCTGCAGCTCGTCCGCAAGCTGATGTACCTGTTCGAGATGCCGCCCGCGACGCGGTACGCGTTCTACGCGGACGTGAACATGCTCGACACCTACGGCGGGCCCGAGCTCACGCCCGTCGAGCCCCTCGCGTTGATCATGGTGGGCGTGCGCCTCCGAGGCGACGATCCGCTCGTCGACCAAACGCTCGCGCGGTTGAAGACGCGCCCGCTCGGTCTGCACCTCGACTCGGAGTTCAAGCGGTTCGAGTTCCGCAAGGACGAAGCCCAAGTGGTGGACGTCCTCCGCGTGAAGAAGATGAGCCTCGACGAAATCCTGAACTCCGGGGTCGGCCAGGAGCGCGTCGTCCGGCTCACGCTATACGCCCTCGCGATCACGCGGCACCTCGACATCGGCGCCGCGGGTCGTCCACCGATCGGCGTCGCCGCGAAGTCCGGCGTCGTCGAGCGCGCGGCTCCCGCTGCGGCGCCCGCACCCGCCGCGGCGCCCGCGCCCGCTGCGGCGCCCGCTCCCGTCGCAGCCCCAACCCCCGCACCCGTGGAGGCCGCGCCCGCGCCGCCCCCGCAGCCCTCGGCAGAGGAGCTCGCGTACGCGCAACAGCAGGCCGCCTACGAGCAGCAGAAGGCGGCGTACGAACAACAACAGGCCGCGTACGAGCAGCAACAGGCCGCGTACGCCGCGGAGCAAGCGGCGTACGACCAACAGCGCGCGGCCGCCGAGCAGCAAGCGCTCGAGCAGCAACGCTTCGCGGAGGAGCAGGCCCTCGAGCAGCAGCGGCTGGCGGAGCAGCAGGCGCTCGCGGAGCAGCAAGCGTACGCGCAGCAGCAGGCGTTCGCGCAGCAGCAGGCGTTCGCGCAGCAACAAGCGTTCGCGCAGCAGCAGGCGTTCGCGCAGCAGCAGGCCGTCGCGCAGCAGCAAGCGTTCGCGCAGCAGCAGGCGTACGCGCAGCAACCGTATCCCGCGGCGCCACAAGGCCAGGGGTACTCCGGCCAGGCGAGCTACCCCCAAGCGTCGTTCGCGCCCGAACCCCAAGGGGCCTATCCCGCCGCGCCGGCCGGCGGATCGTACGCACCCCCCAAGCCGGCCGTCGCGGCTCCCGCGGCGCCGACGCCGTACGCGCAACCCTCGTATTCACCCCCCGCTCCCGCCGTCGCTCGACCGCCCGCGCCGCCACCCGCTGCCGCGATCGCGCCCCCCGCCCCGGCGGCGGCGAAGTCGAGCTCGTCGGTGGACGAGTCGACCTTGTCCGAGGAGCACCTCTACCGAAAGCAGGAGATCGAGGCGAAGGCGAACCGGATCGAGACGGAGGACTACTTCCAGATCCTCGGCGTCGATCGGAAGGTCCAGCCCGCCGAGCTCCAGACGGCGTACTTCAAGCTCGCGAAGGCGTGGCACCCCGATCGGCTCCCGCCCGAGCTCGCGTCCATGAAGGGCGTGGTCTCGAAGGTCTTCACGAAGTTCAGTGAGGCGTACAACATCCTCAACGACCCGGCGAAGCGCACCGACTACGTCAACACGCTCCAAGCCGGGGGCGGCAACGCGGGTGAGGAAGAGCAGGTGCGCCGCGTCGTCGACGCCGCGTTCGAGTTCCAGAAGGCCGAGATCTTCCTGAAGAAGAACGATCTGATCCAGGCCGAGCTGTCCGCGAAGAGCGCGCGCGACGCCGATCCCGATCAGAAGGAGTACCTCGCGCTCTACGTGTGGATCCAAGCGCTCCGCCGCGGCGACGCGCCCGTCGTCCCAGAGGGCAAGACGAGCACGTTCTACGACGACCTCATCGCGCAGCTCGACACGGTGATCCGCGAGCTGCCGAACGCGGAGCGCCCGATCTTCTACCGCGCGCAGCTCCTCAAGCGGACGGGGCACTTCGACAAGTCGCTCCGCGACTTCCGCCAAGTGGCGACGCTCAACCCCAAGAACATCGACGCCGTTCGCGAGCTCCGCCTGTTCCAGATGCGAAAAGAGAAGGCGAAGGCGGGCGAGGGCCTGCTCGGCAAGATCTTCAAGAAGTGAGCGGCGCCGCGCGCTTCAGCGGGCCGCGGCGCGCGGGCACGAGCCCAACGAACGGAGCGCCGCGCAGATCTGCTCGTCCTCGCACGGGCCCACGCGACCCGCGCTGTCGGGCCAATCCACGTCTCGGATGAGCTCGGGATCGCGCACGTCCGGCCCGCGCCACGGCGGTAGCGAGTGCGGAAGGAACGCCTCCCGCTCCGGGCCCGGGCCGAGACCGAGCGCGATCGAGGGCGCGAGCCCCACGCGCTGGAGCGGAGACCCATCGGGCAGGGAGAACATCAGCGTGGTCAAGCGCAGGACCCCGCGCTGCGAGTCGTCGTCGAGGTACTCCTGCGCGCACCCCTTTCCGTACGTCTTCGACCCGAGGAGCGCGGCTCGGCGATAGCTCGCGAGCCCGCCGGCGATCATCTCCGCGGCGCTCGCGGACTCACCGTCGACGAGCACGGCGAGGGGTCCCGCCCAGACCTGATCGGAGCGCGGAAACGGCGCGCGATCCACCTCGATGGTCCCGTCTCGGCGCTTCATCGGGAACGTGGGGGCGCCCGGGAGGAACTCCCCGATCGCGGCCATCGCGCCGTCGGTCGAGCCTCCTCCGTTGCCTCGAAGATCGAGGAGCACGCCCACGAGGCGCGCGGGGGTGGGGCCCTTCGGTTCACGCGCGGCCTTGCGCGCCTCGCCGAGGCGCTCGCCGAGGTCGTCCGGGACGTCCGCGATCGGGATCACGGCGACGACGCCGTCCCCGAACGAAACCCATCGCGGCACGAGCTCCCCACCGCTGTCGCCCGTCGGAACCCCGGGCGCGGACACGATCTCGAGGGAGAGCGGCGACACCTCACCACGGCGCATGACGACGACCTGCTCCGCGCCCCCCGACTTCACGTACGCGAGCTGGTTCGCCTGCTCCACGCTGAGCCCCGCGAGCGTCACGCCCGCGGCCTCGAGCACGACATCCCCGTCGCGGAGCGGGGCGTACGCGCCCTGATCCACGCGCACCCCGGCGATCGTCCTCGTCATCTCCGTCCAGAGACGGGGGGGCGGATCGACCTCCAGCGCGAGGTCGTAGATGCTCGTCTCCTCGTCGACGGGGGCCCAGGCGCCGTGCGGATCGATCTCGGGCACGTACGCGCGGACGCTCGCCGCGAGGAGGACCTCGGACCACCCCTTGGCGGAGAGGTCGGGGACGGTCCGGTCGATCGCCGTGTCCGCATACGCGCGGAGCGGCTCGCCGTAGATCGCCTCCGCCATACCCGCTCCGAACCCGATGAGACGGGCGAGATCGTGTCCGTCTCGGGTGACGACACCGTCCTGGAAAGGGGTCGCCGCGAGCGCGTCCCACCGAACACGCGGATCCGTGGGGAGGGGGCGCGCCTCCCGCGCGAGATCGCGCGCCTCCCGCGCTGTCTTCCGAAGCCCACCGACCCACGCGGCGAGCGTCTCTCCGACGGCCTCTGCCGAAGCGCACCCGGGCGAATCCGCCCGCGCCGGATCGGCCTCGAGGTCTGCCAGCAAATCCTTCGCGCGCTTCGAAATCGCGGTCGCGACCGGAGCGTCCGGGGCGACGGACCAGAGGCCGTGCGGGTCGAGCCACTCGGACGTGGCGGCGGCGAAGCGCTTCACGTCGATCGGTCCGGGCTCCACGGCGAGGAGGTCGCGCGCTTGCTTCACGACCTTCCGCGCTTCTCGGCAGCTCAAGCTCGGGAGCTTGCCCGTGGGCAACACGAGCGCGCGCGGATCGTCTCCCTCCTCGGCGTCCTCGAACGGGACGCCCGGTTCGGCCTCGACGGGGAATCCCACGAGCGCGGGTGCGATCGCCGCGCGCGCGGGGAGCGCGGCCGGATCGGGGACGGCGCGCACGACCCCGAAGGACGCGACGGGGACCAGCGCGACCGCGATCCAGAGCGCCCTTGTTCGTCGCGCGTCGCCCACAGCGCGGGAGTTCTACCACGTCGTCCGAGAGGACGCCGAGAGACCCGAACCGCGAAACGTTTTCTTGGCCCTCAGCCGATCGGCAATCGTTGCGCGCTTCCCGTCGCGCGACGCACGCGACGCGCTGCTTCGTGCTCGGCATCGACCGTGCATTGGGAGCCATGCGCGCGCTCGAGGCGGCGCGCGGCGGTCGAGAGGAGAGCGAGACATGTCGGAGCGAGCACGCCATGCGGGTTGGGAACACGGGGCGCTGTCGGCCTATCGAGGTGAGCTCGCGACACGAAAGGCGCTCGCGCCCGAGGTCGAGCGAGATCTCGTGCTCCGCTGGCGCGCGGGGGACAAGCGCGCGGGCACGAAGCTCATCGAGGCGTGCCTACCGTTCGTGATGACCATCGCGCTCGAGTATCGCCGCTGGGGTCTGCCGCTCGAGGACGTCGTCCAAGAGGGGAACATCGGACTCCTCAAGGCGGCGGATCGCTTCGATCCGGATCGCGGCTGCCGGCTCGTGACCTACGCCGCGTACTGGATCCGCGCGGAGATTCGCGATCACGTCGTCCGCGGCTATCGCATCGTCCGCCTCGGCGCATCCAAGAACGAGCGCCGCGCGCTGCGGTTCTACCGCAAGACGCGCGAGCGCGATCCCCAGGTGCTCGCCGCCGAGAGCGGGATGAGCGTCGCCAAGGTGGAAGCGCTCCTACCCCTCTTGTCCGCGCGCGACGTGAGCCTCGACGATCGAGGCGCAGAGGGGACCGCGCCCGTCGACCGGCTCCCGTCGTCCGCGCCCTCGCCGGAGGAGATCCTGGCGGAGGCCGAGGGGCAGCGTGACCTCGTCACCGTGCTCGAGGCCGCGGTGGACGAGCTCCCGCCGCGCGAGCGCGAGATCATGAAGGCGCGCTGGCTCACGGAGGCGCCCGAGACCCTCGAGCAGATCGGCGGTCGCTTCGGGATCAGCAAAGAGCGCGTCCGTCAGATCGAGGACCGCGCCAAGCGCCGCGTGCGGGACCGCATCGAGTCGCTCGGGACGGCCGAGGGGACGGCGCGGGCCCGGGTCCCGCGCGCCGCGTAGACCCACGAGCGTCGAGGCCGCCGCGAGCGCGTGGGCGCCGCCCACACGCTCGGTGTATAACGCGCGCGATGCGCGCTCCGCTGGCGATCGTCGTGCTCGGCTGCCGGATCGACCCGAGCGGTCGGCCCGGTGCCGCAGCGACCCGTCGGGCGGACGCTGCGCTCCGCGCGTTCCGAGCGGGGCTCGCCCCGCGGATCGTCGCGTCCGGAGGCCGCCGTTGGCCGCTGCGCGGCGCCCTCCGCGACGGCGGGGCCCCGCGGTCCGTCGCCGAGGCGTCCGCGATGTCGCGGTACCTGGTCGCCGAAGGAGCTCCCGAGAGCGCGCTCTTTCGGGAGCTCGCGTCGATGAACACCGCCGAGAACGCGATCTACACGCGTGCGCTCCTGCAGCGGATCACGGGCGACCGAGCGCCCCACGCGCGGGTGTTCGTGGCGACGTGCGCATGGCACCTTCCGCGCGCGCTCGAAGCGTTTCGACGAGCGGGCTTCGACCCGACCGGGCTGCCGGCGGGAGCGCACACGTCGCTCGTGCAGCGCGCAGCCCTGATCGCGCACGAGTTGCTGAGCACACGCCTCGACCGCGGCCGCGCCGCCCTCGGATCGTTCCAGGGCGCGGGCCACCTGGGCGGGGACGATTCGTGAGGCGACGCGCGCCGAGGCGCTTTCGGCTGGCCGTCCTCGCGCTCTCCCTGGTCGGCTGCGCCTCGGAGGCCGTCTCCACCTCGGGCGCGCCCGGCGCGAGCGCGAGCGGAGCCGCCGCCGCGCCTTCCACCGACCCGAACAAGCTCCTCGAGCTGCGGCGCGCGGAGCAGCGGCGATCCGCTCGGGGCGTCTCCGCGGACGCGCAAAATGATCGCGATCCCGTGGTTCGTCGGAGGGCGGCGCGCGCGCTCGCGCGCATCGCGACGCCCGCGGCGCGGCCCGGCTTGCTGCGCGCCCTGTCCGACGCGGACGAAGAGACCATCGCGTGGGCGGCTTACGGGCTCGGGATGAGCTGCGCGGACGATCGGGAAGAGACGGTGAGCGTCCTCGCGGCTCGAAGCCTCACCGTCCCCGAATCGAGCACCGCTCGGCTGGGGGCGCTCGAGAACATCGCGCGGGCGATCGGCCGCTGCGCGTCGGACACGACCACCGAGGCGACGCTCCACGCGTGGCTCGGCGGGTCGCGCGCCCGCGCGCGCGCCGCTGCGCTCGGACTCGGCGATTTCGTCGGGCTGAAGAAGCGCCTGCGCGAGGACACCATCGCGACGCTCTTGAACCTCGCCGCGGGGTCCCCCTCCTCCCCCGCGATGGTCGAGGCGATCTTTCCGATTTCGCGCATCGAATCGTTGCCGAACAGCGTGGTCACGCGCGCGGTCGAGGTGGGCGTGATGCTCCTCGCCGCACCTTCGACTCTGCGCATCCTCGCGGTTCGCGCGCTCGGCCGCACGCGCTCGGAGGCCGCGGTGAGCGCCCTCGAGAAGGTCGTCGCGACCGCCTCGAGCGGAGGCGCCGACGGGTACTCCGCGGAGGAGCGAGTGGAGGCCGTCCGCGCGCTCCAGCGCATCGGCCCGTCGGGCCTCGCCGCGATCACGCGCGCGATCGCCGCCGGTCCGCCGACGGCCGAGGCGATCGCGGATGGGGGTCCCGCGTACGACGTCCTCCTCACGGAGCTCGGGGCGCTGATCGAGGCGGGAGACGCCAAGGCGGCGCTCGGCACACTCGCGGCGCTGACGCCCGCGGGTGCGACCGCGTCGGGGCGGCGGCGGACGACCGCGATTCGGTGCGCCGCTGCGTCGATCCTCGCGGGCTCCAACGTGACCGATCCCGCGCTGCTCGCGTGCGACCTCGACAAGGGCTCCGCCGGCACGCGCGCGCTCGTGGGGGTCCTAGGGAAAGCGGACATCGAGGGCCCGCGCCTCACCCTGTGGACCACGCTCGCGCGCTCGAAGGATCCGCGCACGCGCGAGGCCGCGATCGGCCTCATCCCATCCCATGGCGAGCTCTCCAATACGTGGGAGCTGCTCGCCGAAGCGCTCGAGGCTCCAGAGTCGGGCGTCGTCGAGGCGGCCGCCGAGGTGCTCACCGCGTTCCCGGACGAGGGCGCGCCCGCGCCCAAGAAGATGAAGAAGAAGGCTCCGAAGGAGGGCGACAAGGAGAAGGAGAAGGGGAAGGAGCGGGACCGGCCGAAGCCCAAGGCGGGCGTTCCTCCGCTCGAGCCCCAGAAGCGGATCGTGGACGCGCTCGAGAAGGCGCTCGAGCGCTCGGAGAAGGACCTCGACGAGGAGCTCGAGATCGGCGTCATCGACGCGCTGGGCGCGCTCCAGCGGCGCTCGTTCGAGCCCAAGCTGCTCGGCCTCTGCGCGTCGACGTACCCCGCGATCCGAGAGCACGCCGCGACGGCGCTCGGCTCGATCACGGGCGCGAAGCACCCCTGCCCCGCGCCGGACGTCGCAGGCCCCGACCCACCGGAGCTCGAGGCCCCCGAGTCGAGCGTGACGATCGTCTTCGACACGGACGCGGGAGAGCTCAAGCTCGTGCTCGACGGGGAGCTCGCGCCCGTGACGGTCGCGCGGTTCGCGGACCTCGTGAGGTCCGGCTACTACGACGGGAACGTCCTCCACCGCGTGGATCCCGCGTTCGTCGTGCAGTGGGGTTCACCGTGGGCCGACAGCACCGGAGGTCCGCCGGGTCGTCAGCCGCTCCGGTGCGAGACGACGCCCCTGCCCTTCGAGCGCTTCAAGGTGGGTGTCGCCCTCTCGGGCCGAGACACCGGGTCGAGCCAGTTCTTCGTGACGCGCTCTCACGCGCCGCACCTCGACGGTCAGTACGGCCTCATCGGCGCGGCCGAGGGCCCGTGGGACCGCGTCTCCGAGGGCGACGTCATCCGCAAAGCGACGGTGCGCTGACCGCGCGATCTCGCTGCGCTGTCGCGTGTCGACCCGCGACGGCGCGCGAGCGCCCGCGGCTCACCACGGATCGAAGACGTTCGCGAACGCATCCTCGTCGAGCACGGAGAAGAGCGGGGAGCTCTGCTCGACCTCGCGAAGCCACGCCTCGTCCTCGGGGGACCACTCCTCGGTGGTCGTGAGGTGCGCGAGCCGCTCGACGCGGCCCGCGTGCAGGCGGACACGGCGCTCGCCGTACTCCGCGTTCCTGCCGACGTGCAGCATGAACGCCCAGTCCGAAGCCTCGAGCAGCGCGAGCTCGCGGATCGCCTGGATGCGCGAGCGCCTGCGCTTCAGGCTCGCGAGCGTGTCGCGGACGATCGCGTCGGCCTCGAGGAGCCGCGCCTCCGCGCGGTGGACGTGGCGCAGCATGGAGGCGGGCTTCGACGTCGGACCGAGCCAGGTCTGTGCGAACCCACCCTCCCCCCACGTCGACGGAGCGGGCGTCGAGATCGCGAGCGGATCCGCCTCGTCGAGGATCGCCCCCAGGGAGGACGCCCGCACGGACGACGTCGGCCGCGCGAGCAACCGGAGCACCTCGGCGAGGAAGGTCGGCCCCTCGTACCACCAGTGCCCGAAGAGCTCCGCGTCGAAGGGGGCGACGATGACGGGCTTGTCGACGGACGCGCGCGCGGCGCGGCCCAGCCGATCGCCGCACGAGGCGACGAAATCCGCGGCGTGCGCGCGCGCGCGATCCGCGGCGCGCGCGGCGTCGTATCGGTCGCCCGAGATCGCGTGGATCTTGAGGCCCGTCGAGCGGCGCGCCCCGCCGGGCAGCGTCCACTCCTCGAGCAGGGCCGGCTCGGCCTCGTGCCCGACGTCCCGGTGGAACTCGCGGTACACGGGATCCCCTGGGTACCCGCGCGTCCTCGACCACACGGCGGCGCTCGCCTCGAGCTCCCGCCCGAAGTACGCGACACCGCTCGGGCTGAGGACGGGCCGGTAGACACCGAACGGCGGCCTCGGTGCGCCGAACGCGAGGCCGTGTGCGTCGAGCACGGTGTACCGCGCGCCGGCGCACGCGAGATCCGCGTCGAAGCGCGGGTCGAAGCCGCACTCGGGGAGCCAGAGTCCGGCGGGGGCCGCGCGCGTG
Organism: Polyangiaceae bacterium; assembly: GCA_046351395.1. Lineage (GTDB taxonomy): Bacteria > Myxococcota_A > Polyangia > Polyangiales > Polyangiaceae > CAYYKK01. Next base: position 87,270 of record JAXLYP010000033.1, on the reverse strand, counting down.
TGGGCCTCGAACGCGCGCAGCCCCAACCGGAGCTGCGCGCGGAGCGCCGCGCTGGTCTTGAGGGCGGGGAGGAACGCGTGCGTCGCCGAGGTGGTGATGAGCTCCACGCGCCGCTCGTCGCCGAGCTTGACGAACGCGCGCGTGAGATCTCGATCGAACCGCTCGTAGGCTTCGAGCGCCTCGCGGAAGCGCGGCGCCCACGCGGGATCCACGCGTGACGCGAGCCGCGCGAGGCCCTCGACGTGCTCCACGAACCGGCGCCGGAGCCCGCGATCCGCGAGCATCTCGAGAAGCGTCGGGGACAGGGACAGCGTCACGAGCGGCGCGTCCCCGCGGTCGGGGTGCCTGGGCGCGTCACCGAGGACGCGAAGGAGCGGGAGATAGGCGCCCCACATCGCGTCGAACAGCCAAGCCTCCTCGATCGACCGCCCGTGCTCGGGGTGCCGCACATAAGGGAGGTGCGCGTGGAGGACGAGGGCGATGTGCACGTTCGGCCGGTTCTGTTAATACGAGCCCCGAGAGACCGAGGGCAAGTGGTGCAGAGGACGACGCTGTTTACGGCGGGTGCGATGATCGCGGCGGCGGCCGCCACGGGCTGCGGCGAGGCATCGAACGACGGCCCGCCCGAACTGCCCCCTCCCCCGCGCGACAGCGCCGCGGCGATGAGGGCGGTCCGAACGAGCACCGCCCAAGCCCCCATGAAGGTGCAGGGTCCGCTCACGATGTCCGTCGACGCAGCGAAGACCCCGCTCGTCAACGCGATCCTCTACGACGACGGCGGCGCCCTCCGTTTCGCCGCCTCCGCGAAGAATCAGCTCGCGTGTGACGCGCTCGAGCCGGCGTGGGGCGTCCACTACGTGTCGGCGGCGATCGACGCGGGCCCCCGGGACGACTGGTGGTTCGGGGACCCGGTCAACGCGGCGCTCATCGCGCGCATCCCGTACGACACGCAGAGCGCGCGCGACATCCACCCGTCCGCCGTGCGCCTCCAGATCGGATCTCCGGAGCAAGCTGCTGCATGGGCGGCGACGGGGGCGGTGCCGCACGAGCTCGCCGTCAGCCTCGACGCTCGCCGGACGCTCGCACAACCCGGGAACCAGCCGGCGAACGCGTTCGCAGTGTCCGGGACGGTGACGGCGTTCGTCTGCCCGTCCGCGGCCGAGCTCCTCGCGAAGGCCTCACGCAAGGCCCACGAAGTCCCCTCGGAGTGGGCACGCGTGGAGATCGGCGAGCGCAGCTTCGAAGTGAAGACCGTGCTCGCGTTCTCCGCGGACGACCCGAAGAACGGCGCGTCGATCGTCGGGATGGGGTTCTACGAGGCAGAGAACGCGCGCTGCGACAACGCGACGAGGCCGCTCCACGACAACGGCGGCGGCATCAACGGGCTCCAGGTCGAGGTCGGCCCGATCGCGATCCCCGCGTCCAAGGTCACCTGGGGCTTCACCCAACCCGTCAGCCTCGACGTGACGGACGTGAGCGCCGGACGCGGGGCGTTCTCGCAGGAGTTTCTCACGGTGCCCACGGTGCTCGGCCACGTCCACTTCGGCGAGGTCGACTACAAGATCGACCCCGCCAAGGACGAGGCGGGGTCGATCTTCGGTTGGATCCACGCCTCGCGGGACGCCGCGGCGGGACGCGCGCGCGTCCTCGTCGAGGGCCGCTTCACCGCGAAGATCTGCAAGAAGCCGCAGTAGCTCAGCCCCAGCCTCAACCTCACCGCAGCGCGGCGGCGAGCTCGAGGCCGATCGCGCTCGCCTCCTCGATGGAGGAAGGCCACCGGGCTTCGCGCGTCGCCCTCCGTAGGTTCGTCCCATCGACGGACGCGATGAGCCCCTCGATGCGGATCGCGTCCCCGGCGCGCGTCGCGTGCGCGGCGATGGGCATGCGGCAGTTTCCGCCGACCGCGGCCATGAGCGCCCGCTCCGCGGAGACCGCGATCGCGGTCTCGGCGTGCTCGAGCGGGGCGAGGAGCTCGGCGATCCGATCGGCGTTCTCCGTGCGGATCTCGATGGCGAGCGCGCCCTGCGCGATCGCCGGCAGGCACACGGAGGGGTTGAGCGTCTCGCTGATTTCGTGCGCGAGGCCGAGGCGCTTGAGCCCGGCGACCGCCAACACCGCCGCGTCGAGATCCCCCTCCTTCACGCGCCTGAGCCGCGTGTCGACGTTCCCTCGAAGGGGCTCGATCCGGAGATCCGGTCGGGCCGCCTTGAGGCACACGGCGCGGCGCAGACTCGACGTCCCGACGCGGGCGCCGTCGGGTAGCGCGGCGAGGCCCACACCGCTCTTCGAAACGAGCGCGTCACGAGGGTCTTCGCGCTCGGGCACGCACGCGATGCGAAGCCCGGGGGCGAGCTCCGCGGGGACGTCCTTGAACGAGTGGACGGCGAGATCGGCCCGGCCGTCGTAGAGGGCCTCCTCGAGCTCCTTGATGAAGAGTCCCTTGCCCCCGAGATCCTGGAGCGGCTTCTCCGTGAACTTGTCGCCGCTCGTGACGATCTGCACCTCCTCCACCTCGAGCGGCGCGTGACGCGCGACGAGGGACGCGACGAACGCGCGGGACTGGGCGAGGGCGAGCGCCGAGCGGCGCGTGGCGAAGCGGATCACCCCGCCTCTCTATCACGTGATCGCGCCGCCTCGACCTCCCGCTGCGCGGGCGCCGAGGACTGCTCCGGCACCTCGGCGACGAGCGGGAGATCGAACAGATCGCGGAGCACCTCGGCGGTGTCGGCGCCGCGCGGATCGGCCGCGAGCTCCTTGAGCCGCGCGGAGGGCCGGTGGCAGATTTTGTTGGTCGCGGCGTCCACCATCACGCCGAGCGACTGCCGGTCCGCGTCCGAGAGGTGCTTCAGCTTCCCGGCGAAGCTCCGCTCGAGCTCGGCCGCGAGGATCGCCCGCACGCGCGAGCGCAGGCCGACGATCGTGGGCGCCATCGCCTGCTCCGCGCGCCACGCGTCGAACGAGCGCACCTCGTCGACGACGATCCGCTCCGCCTTCTCGGCCTCGGCCGCGCGCCCCTGGAGCGACTCGGCGACGATCTGCGAGAGGTCGTCGACGTCGTACAGGTAAACGCCGTCGAGGTCGTTCACCTCGGGGTCGACGTCGCGCGGGACGGCGATGTCGATGATGAAGATGCTCCGACCTTTGCGAGCCTTCCGCGCGGCCTTCATCGCGTCGCGCGTGATGACGTGCGTCGGGCTGGAGGTCGACGTGATGACGATGTCCGCCTCGACGAGGCTCGCCGCGAGCGCCCCCCACTCCCTCGGGGTCCCGCCGACCTCGAGCGCGAGCCGCTCCGCGCGCTCCAGGCTCCGGTTCACGATCGCGAGCTCCGCGCCCTCCTTCACGGCGAGCTTCGCCGCGCCCTCCGCCATCTCCCCGGCGCCGACGAGGAGCGCCTGCTTGCCGCGCAGATCACCGAAGATCTGACACGCGAGGTCGACCGCCACGCTCGCGACGCTCACCTGACCGGCGCCGATGCCCGTCTCCGTGCGCGCCCGCTTGCCGACGTGGAGCGCGCGGTGCATGGCGCGGCCGAGCAGGGGACCGAGCGCGCGGCGCTCCGTCGCGAACGCGATCGCGTCCTTCAGTTGGCCGAGGATTTGGGGTTCCCCGACGACGAGCGAGTCGAGCGAGCTCGCGACGCGAAACAGGTGCTGGAGCGCGGGGAGCCCCGCTTCTCTGCGGAGCGCGCCGTGCACCGCCCGGCCCCCGCGGAGCTCGAGCGCGCGCGCGATCCTCGTCGCGATCTCGTCGAGCGTGCCGGTCGATGGCTCGGTACCGCGAGGCGGGCTCGCGTACACCTCGACGCGGTTGCACGTCGAGAGCACCGCGACCTCCCCGATCGGCGGTGAGCCGAGGAGCTCCGTGAGGAGGGCGCTCGTCGCCTCGGCGTCCAGCGCGAGCCGCTCGCGGACCTCGATGGGCGCGTTCTTGTGCGAGAGACCGACGTAGACGATCACGGGTGCGCGCTCTCTCCACGCGCCGCGCGGGCGGCGGACGCGTCCGCGCTCGACGCGTCCGGCGGGGCGGGCCTCGTCAGGTAGATGACGAGCACGCTGAGCGCGCAGCAGACCCCGGCGATCGTCCCATACGCGGAGCGCCGGCCGCGCCATCCGGCCGCGGCGCGGAGCACGAGCACCGCGGCGATGAGCAGCCAGGTCGCGTAGCCGAACACGAGGCGCATGACCTGCGTCGCGTTCCCGAACTCGAGCTGATGCGACCAGAACGTGCCCGTGAGGATCCCGACCGTGAGCAGCGGGAAGCCGCCGATGAGGAACCGATGCTCGGCGCGATCGAGCGTGTCGAGCGCGGGCAGGTTCTTCATCTTGCCGAGGCGCTTGTTCTTGAGGCGCCCCTCCTGCACGAGGTAGAGCGTCGCGGACGCGCCGGCGAGCACGAAGAGCGCGATCCCGAGCAGGTTCACGAGCACGTGCAGCGTGATGAACGGCGCGCCGAGGATCGGCCCGGACACGGGGTGCGCGACCAAGAAGTACGTCCCGAGGAGGAACGCGAGCCCGAGCGGCCCGAGGATGAGCCCGAGCGCGTCCAGGTTCTCGCGACTCGTCGCGCTCTTCGCACCCACGTCTCCGGATTTCGCGCGCGCGCGCACGAGGGCCATCCGCGCGGCGAGGTAGATGAACGTCGCGAGGACGCCGATCAGGCTCAGGATGAAGTGCACGGAGCCGACCGGGCACACGTGAAGGACGAAGCTCGCGGCGCACACGTAGACCGCGTGCAGCGAGGCGCCCGCGGCGAGGAGGAACGGCGGGAGCCGCTGCGCAGGCGTCACCACGCGCCGCGACTCGGGGCCACCGAGCGCCGCAGCTTGGCCCACGGGGCGCGCGCTCGATCGCGCGACGCCCACGAAAAAGAAGACCGACGCGGCCGCGTAGAGCAGCACGCCGCCCACGAGGGACGAGTACATCAGGACGACGTTCAGCATGAAGCAGGCACTTCCCGGATGACTTTACGCCGCCGAGCTCCGATCGTCACACAAGTCGGCCTCGAGGGCGGCCCGCTCCTTCTTCGCTGCGGGCGGCGGAGACCGACTACATCGTTTGCATCAGGAAGGCAGCGAGGAGCTCCTCGTCCGTCGCCACGGACTTGTCGGCCTGCGTTTGGCGGTGCTCCGCGAACGACCCGATGGGCGCGCCGGCGAACCCCGGCACGATGTCGTACGCGTTGTCGCCGATGATCATCGAGCTCTCGAGGATCTCGGCGCCGAGCTCGGCCAGGTACGCCTTCGACTTCACCTTGCCGACGAGGTCGTTCGGGTCGGGGGTGTCCGTGACCTCGCGGAGCACGCGCACCGCCTCGACGATGCGATAGCGCCGCGCCGTGTTCGGGTCTGCGGAGGTGCCGTCGGGCCGGATCTGAAGCTCGTCCGCCGCGAGCTCCACGCGATCGTCGGCGATCCACTCGTCGAGGGAGGTCTGGGGGAAGAAGACGCGGTTGCGCATGACAGGGGGTGCGGGAGGAAGGAGGGTGGACGCTCAGCCAAATGCCGTGATCCGAGCCGCGGGTGCGCGGGTCAGTCGGCGGGTGGAGGGTTCGGGGGGACGTTCGTCGACGAGGCCGCGGCGCGGCGCTCGCGGATACGCGCCGGCAGGCGCCACAGGGTCTCGAAGATGCCGAGCAGCACGTAGAACCCGAGGAGCCACACGAGCACGTACGACGGCTTCATCTTCAGCAGGATCACGATGCTCGAGCCCACCGCGAACGCCACGAAGAGGGACGTCCGGAGGTTCGGCCGCACGTCCTTGAAGGTGCGGAACTGGACGTTCGAGACCATCAGGAACGCGGTGAGGACCGTGATCACGAGGATGATCCACGAGTACTCCGACCGCCCGAGGAGGCCCGAAGCGGCGTGGTTCGCGACGACGATGGAGACGAGGAGCCCGGCCGCTCCCGGCGACGGCAGCCCGAGGAAGAACTTCGAAGGCTTCCCCGGCTTGCCGTCGTCCCCCGTGGCGATGACGTTGAACCGCGCGAGCCGGATCGCCGCGCACGCCACGTAGACGAACGACGCGATGAGCCCGACGACGGTCCCGAGCTTCTGAAGGCTCCACTGATACACCAGCATCGCGGGTGCGACACCGAACGAGATGACGTCCGCGAGGGAGTCGATCTGCAGGCCGAACGCGGACTGCGTCTTCGTCATGCGCGCGACGCGGCCGTCGAGCATGTCGAAGATCATCGCGAACACGATGAGGATCGCCGCCCGGTGGAAATCGTCGTCCCCGCCCCCGCTCGTCGGGTTGTTCGCCCCGGTCGACAGGCGGATCGAGTCGAACCCGCAGAACACCGACGAGAGGGTGACCAGGTTCGGCAGGATGAACAGCGTCTTGCGGAGGTTGATCCGCCGCCTACCGCCCGGAGGAGCTGACCGTTTGAACATCGACCCGGGAAACGTACACGAGCTCTCCCCCCTGAGCCATCCGCTATCCGGCGACACGGCCGAGCCGAGCTTCTCCCCCGCCCCCCACGCGGGCCAGGTGGGCGGCGTCTGGGGGGCGATCCGATTCGGCGGGCGAGCTAGGGCACGTCCTCGGGCGCGGGGTAGGTGATCTCCGAGGCGACCTCCACGGGCGCCACGAGCTCGGGCTTGTAGGTGCACGTCATGGGGCGCCACTCGACGCTCGCGATGACCTGGTTCTTGTCGTGCTTGATCTGGTTCGCGGGATCGCTGCAGTCGCACGACTCGTCGTTCGGGTCACACAGGCAGCCGCTCGTCGGCGGCGCGGGCCGGAAGAGCCACGCGTGCTGGAGATCCCCCGCGATCACGACGACTCGGTTTTGCCCCACGGCGGAGCCGCGGAACCCCGCGACGCACGGATCCTTCGGTGTGCCGTGGAGGATCGCGCCATCCGTGAGGAACCACATCGGGCCCGACAGCCCGAGGGATTTCGCGTCTTTCGCGCCCTCCGTGACGAGGACGGGCCGACGACCGTTCGGAAAGAGGGCCGTCCGCGTGCTCCGGTTGAAGACGGGCATGTAGGCCCGAGGCGTGTTCTTGCGGTCGTCGGCGCTGCAGGCGCGCGGACGATCCGCGAGGTCGTCGAGCGTCGGCATGGCGATGGGATCGGCGAGCGATCCATCCGCTCGGAGCGGGAGGAAGAACGCGGTCGGCTTGTCGGCCTCGGTGCCAGGAAGGATGACCGAGATGCCGCTCTGCCCGTCGAAGTACGTCCAGTCCGCCTGAGCGAACGAGTCCGAGAGCGTCGTCGCCTCCACCATCGCGGGGGCGCTCGAGGGCTTGCGGCCGATCGCGAACGCGTTGCCCGTCGCGCGGCTCACGAAGCCCACGGAGAACAGATCGCCCCCGACCATCGCGACGTCCCCGTCGATGCCGCCGTTGATGCCGACGTCGTTCCAGTCGACGTAGTCGAACTTCGTCGTCCGCGCGCCCGCGTCCACGAAGATCGTCTCCTGCGAGGACCACTCGGGCCGGAGCGCGACGCCGCTCCCCGCGATGCTCATGAGGGCGGGGGACAGGTTCGCGAGCGGACCGCCCGTCAGCTGGAGCAACGAGCCCGACGTGTTCTGCACGTCGGGGATGGTGCGGTGCCCGAAGGTGCCCAGGTAGTAGTTCACCCAGGCCACCTCGACGCTCAACGGCTTCGAGTCGATGACGCCGTCTTTCTCGTTGTAGGCCGCGCGCGCCGAGACGTATCCCTCCGTCTGCCAGTTCGCGGCGTAGCCGATCTTCCCGTTGCCGAAGGGCCCGAGGAGCGCGCGCTGCTGCACCTGCGAGGCCTCGGACTCCTTGTCCGGCAGCGTCGCGCTCGTGGCATCGAGCTCGTGCGTCGTCGGATCCTGCGTGAGGACGCTCCACGCGGACTTGCCGCGCATGATCTCCCTGAGGCGCGGGTGGATCGTGCCCACGGCGATGTTCTTCACCGGCGTCCACTCCGACTTCGGCACGAGCTCGCAGGTCATGCCGGGGCCGGGCTTCGCGTCGATCATGGGGACTCCCGCGTCGACGATGTTGAGCTGCGACTCGGCCTGCCCGTCCCAGCCCACGCGCGCGAGCGAGTCCCCGAGGACGCACCCGCTCGCGCCGCACACGATGCTCCCGTCCCCGCTGTTGAAGAGATTGGAGATCGCGCCCGTCGTCGCGATCTCGCTGAACGAGGCGCCGCCGTCGATCGACTCCCACGCGCGCGTCACGCCGTCGCCGTTGCCGTAGCTGACGGCGATCAAGCGGCGACCGAACCCGCCGAGGGTCCCGTTCTCCGGGGGTGCGGCGACGCTCCCCACGCGGCCTTCGGTGTCCGCGGTGACCCAGACGAGCCCCGCCTGCGTCTGCCCGACGACGCCGATCGTGCCGGACTCATCCATCGTGAGGCGGCCGTACTCGGGGCTGAGATCCAGGCTCGAGTACGCGTACGCGAGCGGATCGGTGGACTCGTCCGCGGCCTCGGGCAGCTCGACGGGGCGCTCCGTCCAGGTCTTCCCCGCGTCCGTCGAGACCATGATCACCGCGCGCTCGTCCTTGATGCGGTGGCCGATATAGTAAAGGTGGTTGTCGACTCCGACGAGCGGCGAGAAGCTCGGCCGGCTGTGGCGCGGCGTGGTGCCCTGGACGATCGTCGACTCCTCGCCCTTGATGCGCACGTAGACGGGCGCTCGCGGCTTGCACTGCTCCTCGACCGTCTCGTCCTCGGTCTTCTTTTTCCTCTGCACGTCCGTCCGACAGACGTTCGTGACGAGGACGGAGCCGTCCGGCCCGACGTCGAGGAAGACGTCCGCGAAGTTCTGCGCGGTGAACTCTGCCGCGAGGTGCAGGGTGTCGCCGTCGTCCGCGGACGCGAACAAGCTCACACCCAGGTTGCTCGACTCCGTCGTGTGGCTGCACGCGATGACCACGTTCTTGCCGTTCGCGCCGAGCCGGAGGTCGATGCAGCCCGTCATGCCGTGGAGCTGCACGAAGTCGAGCGGCCCCCCGAGAGGTCCGCGCGTGAGCACGTACGGCGACGTGTCCTCTCCCGCGTCCTCCTTGAGCTTCATCCACGCGTCCGGGTACCGAAGGTCGTGGTAGCGATCGCCCGACACGGAGCCGCGCTGCTCGCGCAGCGAGCCCGCGATGGGGTTCGAGCTCCGCTCGATGGTCGCCTCCACGGTCCCCGCCGTGAGCTCCTCGGTCGATCGCTGGAACGCCCCCGATTTGAGCCATACGAGGCGCCCGACCGCGCCGTCGAGCGCGAGCTCTCCCGCGCTCGTCCGCATCACGTCCGTCGCGCCGATGTGTGGCGGCGCCGCCATGTCGGACGCGCCGAACGCGCTGAAGGTCTTGCCCGCGTCGCTCGACGTGAGGACGCCCTCGGGCATCGTGATGGCGAGCGCCCGACCGTCCTCGTCGAGGCCGACGCGCAGCGCGCGGCTCCCCGCGGGCTGCTGCGCGCGCTTCCACGTGGACGTCGCCGCGTCGAAGAACGAGATCGCGCCGCCTCCGTCCACGCCGACGATCTCCCCCTTCGCGGACGCGACCTGCACGAACGGCTTGTCCACCTTGGTGAACTTCACGAACGGGCCGAGCGGCTCGGTCGCCGTGAAGATCCTCCCCGAGGCGGACACGAACCGATATTCGGCGGACTGTCCGTCGGGCGCGGGCGACGCGACGATGCCGGAGAGCGCTTCGTAGATCGGGCTCGCGCTCGCGACGCCCTGGCCCGTGCACGGCCGGTCCTCGGGGCCGTGCAGCAGCCAGCGATCGCCGGTGAGCGTCGTCACGAGGCACGACTTGTCCGGGAGGACGAGCGTCGCGGAGGGGACGCTCACGTCGCGCGGGAAGTAGACCCAGCGCGCCGGCGACGTGAACGCGGGCGGCACGTCGACGTCGGGGGACGGCGGAGTGAGGATCGGTCGCGGGGGGGGCGGTCCGCTGCAGGCGCTGCCGAGCGCGAGGACCCCGACGGCGGCGGTGAGGAGGGCTCTTCTCAAGGTTCGTTCCGAAAGCGCGCGATGTGGAGGAGCCGGCTCGGCTTCTCCGAGGTTCTACTACCGCGTCCCGAGACGAACGCGAGGTACCTGCCGTCTCGAGAGAAAGCGGGGGCGGTGGAGCCCCCCTCCGCGAACGTGAGGCGCTCGCGCGCGACCTCCGCGCGGGCGCTCGCCCCCTCCGCGTCGACGAGCGCGAGCTGAGGCTGAGGATCGTCGAGCGTCGTCGCGACGACGACGTGCCGCCCGTCCGGGTGGAAGGCAGGCGCGCTCACGCCGTGATCCGCGAGCGCCTTCGGCGCGCTCACTCCGCCCGCGGCACCCAGGCTCGCGACGTTCATCGCCCCTTCGGGCGTGAGCCACGCGGTCCGCGCGCGGTCCGCCGAGATCGCGTAGTCCGCGACGGCCGGGAGCGGGTCGAGGGACGCCGCTCCGTCGAACGAGATCGTCGTCGCGTCCGCGCGCACGGGCTGCATCGAGAGCACCTCGGCGCTGCTGCCGCGGCTCAGGCAGAAGAGCGCGTCGAGCGGCCGCGTTCCATCCCCCACGAGGACGGGGTGGCTCCCGGCGCGAACCACCGCTCGCTCCGTGCCGTCTCGGCGGACGCTCACGATCTGACCCCCGCGCGCGCTCGTCGCGTAGACCACGAACTCGCCGTGCGGGCCCGCGGACACGCCGTGATGCGCCTCTTCCTCGGGCGCGGAGACGCGCACGATCTTCCCTGTCGACAGATCCAGCACGACGACGCCGAGCTCGTTGTCGAGCACGAGCGACCGGCCGTCCGCGGCCCAGGACACGCGAGACACTTCGCCCGCGCTCGGGATCTCCCGCAGCGCCTCGAGCCGGAGCTCCCGGGGGTCCTCGGTCGCGCGCGCGCCCGCGCGGATCGCGAACGGGAGCCACTCGGGCTCCGCGGTCGTCACCACGTTCGGAAGCTTGCCGAGCTCCTGCTTCGACGGCGCGGAGGAGCACGCCATGAGAACGCCTGCGACGACACCGAGGAGCAGTCCGCGCGCGACCACGCGAGGACTCTACTCCTTCCGCGGAGGACCGCGGCAGAATCGAGCGCCTTCGGCGCGCTCTCCGGTTCGCGGAGGACCGCGGCAGAATCGAGCGCCTTCGGCGCGCTCTCCGGTCCGCGGAGGACCGCGGCAGAATCGAGCGCCTTCGGCGCCGGTCGGGGAGCCCGCGACTCCGAGCGTCGCGGCTCAGGTCTTCTTGCCCGCGGGGCAAGCGGCGCGCACGTTCGCGGGGGCGCCCTCGAGGCGGAAGCGCTTCTTTCGCGCGGTGAAGTAGTCGAGGTAGTAGGTGCACGCCTCGGAGGCCGGGAGCGCCCATGGCACCTCCGCCTCGTTGGCGATGCGCGCGAGGATGCTCCTCGCGTTGCGACCGATGAAGCCCTCCGACGCGGACGCGCGCACGAGCTCCCAGACGCCGGTTCGGTCGAACGCTTTGACCTTGTACCCCGCGCGGCGGAAGCCCTCCGCGAGCCAGGAGTCGCGTGGGCTCTCGGAGAGCTTGCGGTAGACCTCCTCGAACGCGAGCCGCCCCTTCTGGTGGTCCTCCGTCGCGGCGTCGTCGAGCCAGCGCTCACCGATCGACAGGTTCGTGAGGAGCGCGAGGCTGTCGACCGCCGTCGTGCGGAGCCAGTGATCGCTCGAGTCGAGCAGCGCGATGAGAGCGGGCACGGACTCCATACGACCCGAGCGCCCCGCGATACGCACCGCGAACGTCCGCAGGAACGCGTCGTCCGTGCCGCCGTCCGCGCGGAACGGGCCACCGTCGAGCAGATCGAGCTTCAGCGACGCGATCTCGGGCACCTCGACGCCCGTGGCCGTGCGGGCCGCGTTGATCGACTGCCGCAGGAGATCTCCGGCCTCGTTGCCGCCGATCGCCACGGCGGCCTCGAGGATGCGCCTTCGGACGCGCGGCTCCGGCTCGATCGGAAAGCGAACCGCGAGCGGCGCGGCCTCGGGCGGACCGCCGAGCGCTCCGATGACCGATGCGGCGGCGTAGCGGACCTCGAGCGCGTCGTCGTTCAGCGCGCCGACGACCTTCTCCATCGCCTCGGTCGCGCGCATGACGCCGAGCCGCATCACCGCGTTCGCGCGGCGCACGGGGTCCTTCGACGCGAGCTGCTGCACGGCGTGCGAGACGCGCTCGTCGCGCGCGGCGCTGAAGTTCTTCTTGGTCGGGGAGATCTGCCCGGTGTCCACGCACCCCGACGCGATGTCGAGGGACGAGCAGTAGATCCGGACGTGGAGGTGATCGTCGTGCGGCGCCGATCCGCCAGGCTGCCGCATGATGTCCGCCGCGCGCTGGATCACCTCTGGGGGCTCTTTGTGATCCCGCGCCCACGCGAGGACCTTCTTCTTCAGCGGCTCGCTGATGAACACGTACTCCACTTCGACGTCCGGCGCGGTGGCGAGGCCGCGGACGGTGATCCACGTGCGGCCCGCGTCGAGGCGCACCGAGCCGTCTTTGGACTTCCCATCCTTGTCGAGCGGGACGAGATCGGGCGCGTCGATCGGCTTGCCGGCCGCGTCGAGGTAGGAGAACGCCACGTCCGCGTCCCGGCCCGCGTTGTGGCTGACGCTGTAGACGATGTCTCCCCCGCCCTTCTTGCCCACGTTCCCGAGCCAAAGCTTCGTGTGCGTCGCCTCGAAGAGGCCCTTCGCGGCGAACGCGAGCAGGCCCACCATCTCGCTCGAGCCGTAGCGGAGGTTCCGCTCCTTCTGCTTCGCGAGGATCGCGAGGGACTCGGACTCGATCACCTCCGCCGCGTGGACGACGCGCCCGTGGGACGTGTCGCCGACGGAGCGGGATTTGTCGGTCGGTTCGTCATCGAGGTACGGGTACGCGGGCTCCGGGTCGTCCGCGACGAACGTGGGCACGGGGAGCGGGACCTCGACCGGCGCGACCTCCTGCGGCGTCTCGGGCGGGAGCGCGGAGCCCGTGGGCACCGGCGGGAGCGCGCCGCGGTTGCAGGCGAGGAGCGTAGCCGAGGCGTACGCGAGAACCGAGAGCCGCGCCCTCCCCCTCATGCCGCTACTTCGCCTTGATCCCGTACACCCCGAGGACCGGGATGCCCTTCGTGTCCGTCGCGATCGTCATGCCATCCGCCGACACAGCGCCCGACGCGATCGGCGCCCAGTCCCCGTAGGTCCCGAAGCTCTCCTCGATGCTGACCTCCTGGAAATAGAAGTCGACCGCGGTTCCGGCGGCGAGGCCGGAGACGTTCGGCACGCTCAGCTTGGCGTTCGGACACACGAGCGTCTCCTCGGGGCCGAGCGCGACGATTTCGTCGAACGCCTGGCCCGGCGCGACGACGTCGTTCTTCGCGACGTCGATGACGGCGGCGCGGAACGAGTGCGCCTCCGGGGTCTCTTCGACGGTGATGTCGAACGAGAGGATCGCCATGGGATCCAGATCGACGGTGATGCTCGCCGCGGTCGCTTTCGTCCCTGCTTTGAGCTCCGTCTTGCTGTCGGTCAGCGCGGCCGTGACACCGTCGATCATCGCCGTGGGAACGCTGACCTCGTACCCAATCTTCGCGAACGCCGATCCGTCGCCCGCCTTCAAGAACGGCCGGTTCAGATCTCCCTGTCCGTTCGCGATGCTGTACGCACCGTTCGCGCCCGTCTGCCCGCTCAGGCAAATGTTCGTGCCGCAGAGCTGGAGGAACAGGTTCGGGACGGGCATGTCCTTGTCGTCCCGAATGGTGCCCGAGGCGGACATGACGCCCAACTTCTTGGGGGCGGAGGGCGTCCCGGTCGGGGCCTCGCAGGTCATCTCCATTCCCGTCGACGTCGAGCCCGACCCCGTGACCGTGGACGACGCGTTCGCGGAGGACGTGCTTCCCGAGCCCCCCGTGGCGGTCGACGCCGAGCCCGACGTGTCGTCACACGCGGCGGCGGACGCCGCCGTGATCGCGAGGAGGGAGAGCGTCGCAAAGGGCTTCATCGAAAGGCGCATCGGTCGATCCTCCGAAAGGTTCGCGACCTTAGCATTACGCCTTTTCGACGTCGTCTCCTGTCTCATCCAACACCCAACGCCCGCGGCGCGTCGGCGCGGCGGTGCGCTCCGCCACCTCCTCGACGTACCGGTCCCGGGGCCAATGGACGGCGCCGAACCGCTCGAGGTGCTCCGTGTGCACCTGGCAGTCCACGAGGTCGATGCCCCACGCGAGGAGCTGCCGAACGAGCGTCACGAACGCGACTTTCGAGGCGTCGGGCGCGTCCGCGAACATCGACTCCCCGAAGTACACGGACCCGAGAGACACCCCGTAGAGCCCTCCCACGAGCTCTCCATCGAGGTACGCCTCCGCCGAGTGGGCGAAGCCGAGTTCGAACAACCGAACGTACGCCTCGATCATGTCGCGCGTGATCCACGTCCCCTTCTGGAACGGGCGCTCCGCCTTTCCACAGCGGACGATCACGTCTCGGAAGCGCTGATCGAGCCGCACCTCGTAGCGGCCCCGACGGATCTGCTTCTCGAGGCTCCGCGGGACGTGCAGGGCGGACGCCTCGAGGACGTATCTCGGATCGGGGCTATGCCAGAGGATGGGCCGACCCTCGCTGTACCAGGGGAAGATCCCGCTCGCGTACCCGAGGAGCAGCCGCTCCGGCCGCAGGTCACCCCCGACCGCGAGCAGGCCCGAGGGCTCGGCGTGCGACGCCGGTGGGAAGACGATCTCCTTCGACAGCCGGTAGATCGTCACGGCGTCAAACGGCCGTGAAGCGGTGCGGCCCGGACACGCCGCGCGACTCGAAGAAGCGCGTGGCGGCGCGCGCGTGCAGCGGGAACGCGAAGACCTCGTCGAGCCCCTCGGATCCGAAGATCACGCCGCGCTCTCGTGTCTCCGCGTTCGGCGTGAACGCGGCGAGCGCGTCGGCGCGGACGGCTCCTGCGATCGAGAAGAGCAGCACGCGATTCGGCCTCGGATCGGTCGACACGAAGTAGAACGGCTCGAGCGACGCCGGGTCGATCACGACGCCCGTCTCTTCGCGGACCTCTCGCGCGCCCCCGTGCTGCCAGGTCTCGTGCTCCTCGAGGAAACCGCCGACGATCGCGAGCTTGTCCTTCCCGGGCTCGATCGCGCGGCGCACGACGAGGAGGCCGGTGCCCGCGTCGTGCTCGATGGGCACGAGCACCACGGACACGGGGATCGGGTTCGCCCAAACCGTCGTCTTGCAGCCTTCGCACGACCGGGGATAGGCCTTCTTCGCCTCGGCGTCGAACGCCGTACCGCAGAACGAGCAGAACGCGTCGCGCATGGATCAGGCCTTCCGGTGGTAGGTCGCTTCCATGAAGGTGACCCAGTTCTGACCGTCGAAGCAGTTCTCGATCTTGAAGTGGTGCGTGTCGCGCCCCTCGAAGCGGTACACGTAGCGCGACTGCGCGTGCTCGCCGTGCTTGGCGCGGAAGGTCAGCGTGTCGCCGTCCCACGTCCCGCGTGAGGGGACCGACGGGAAGCCCATCGAGTCGACCCAGTACCAGGTGTGCTCGCCCGTGCCCGGGTCGAACCCGTACACGCCGTGGCCGCGATAGCCGATCGAACCGTCCGCTTTCTTCTGCACGTAGTCGGAGATGACGAAGAACCCGTCGATGTCGACGCGCGCCTTCGTTTCCCCCGTCGCGTCTCCACCGGGCCCCATCGGGCCCGGCATCATCTTCTCGGGGCCGGACCACTCGCCCGCGAAGACGTAGAGCTTCCGGTGTTCGTCGGTGACCTTAGGCATCTCCATGGTGCCGAGACGATAGCGCGACGACGCTCGTCGTCGCGACGATGTTCGTCGGATTGCGCGAGCGAGTTCTCCCCGCGGATCGGCGTGCTGGTGCGTGGCATCCGCGTTGCCATGCGGCGGCCGCGAGGACTCTACGATGCGCTCTCTCTCCACTCCGCTCTTGCTCGGCACCCTCCTCTCCGCGTGCGATCCGTCGCCGCCCGCTGCGCCGATCGCGCCGACACCCCCGAAGGTCGAGCTGTTCGAAGCGACGTCCTCCGAGGGCTCGGTCTCGATCCGCGCGATCCTCAGCGACTACACGCCGGGGAGCCTCGTGATCCGCCTCGGAGCGAGGAGATCTGGCGGCACGTCGATTGTCCCTTCACGAGCATCGCGCAGAGCTCTTCGAGCTCCGAAGACTACGCTGCGGACGTCGCGCTGAGTGGCGCGGCAGGACGCTCGCGCCGCGGAGGGCCCTTCGCTCGCTCGGTCTTCTGCGCGGGCGGCAAGCGCCGGCTCTTCTCCGTCGCGCCGCACCCCACGTTGTTGACGTGGAGCGACGGGCACCCCAGAGCGGAGATTCCGCGCTGGGTGCCCGTGACCGAGATGGAGCGTACCTCGTGGAGTGGCTCGAGGAAGGTGTCGCGGGCTTCGAGACGCGCGGCCGGGAGAGCTCGTTCGACCGACTCGCGCAGCGCATGGAGGGCGCGACGGATCCACGATACCAGAGCGACTTCGGCTGCGCGTTCTCCCTCGGCGAGACGCGCCGGGCCCGCGGCGGAGCGGGACGCGGCGCGATGGGGCATCCGCGTGCACCGCGAAGGACTGCCCTCGCTCGCGGGCCACGTCGATGAGGACGGCCACCTCGTGCTGCACGTCATCGACACCCCGGCCCGCATCACGCGCGAACTCGAGGCGATCCCCTCGAGCTGCTACCAGAACTGCCCCGAGGGCGCGCGCTCCACCGTCGTGCGCGCCGGCGAACGCCCCGCGATCGACGCCCCGTGCGCGCGCGCTCCGAAGGCGCATCGGCCGCACGTCGGCGACGGGGGCGTCGCGCACCCGCGCCCTTACGACCCGGCGGAGTTCCGCGCCGAGATGCGGAGCGCGGAGCCGATCGTCGCGCGGATGAAGCTCAACGAGGTCTTCCTGGGGAGACCGGCGTCGAGCACCCCGTGTTCGAGTACGACCCGGAACCTGAGCCCCGACACGAACTGGTACGCGGAGGTCCTGCGCCGAAGCGGCGGAAGGACGCCGCCTACCGCGCGGACGAGATCGCGCGCCGTCGTCTCGCGTTGCGCCTCGTGCCGGCGTTCGACGCGCTGGTCGCGAAGGGGGGCGACGCGTTCACGGCGGAGGAGACTCCCCGGCCCGTCAGCGGCTGGGACGGGCGCTGACGGCGCTCGAGCACACCCCGAGGCGCACTCCATCCCCGGGGTTCTACGTCGCCGGGCTGACATTCAAAGGATGCTCGTCATATTGGCTGTCGGTAATACGTTCTGACGAGGAGCCCGCTGCATGGAGACGAACACGCCCGGTCCCGCGAAGCCCTCCACCCCCACGCGTGGCGACGTCCGCCTGGTCGACGAGGTGGGCGCTGGCCTGATGGGCCTGCGTGCTGAAGGCGCCTTCATGGCGAGCGGCCGCGCCCTGGGGATCATGACCACGCTCGGGTTCGAGTTCACCGGCGTGGAGCCCGGGCGCGCCGTTGGAGGGCTCGCCGGACGAGCGCGTCTACAACCCGATCGGTACGGTGCACGGCGGCTGGGCGGCCACGCTCCTCGACTCCGCGTGCGGCTGCGCGGCGCACTCGAAGCTCTCGGCGACGCAGGCGTACACCACGCTCGAGCTGAAGGTCGCGTTCCACAAACCCATCACGAAGGCGACTGGGCGGCTGCGCGCGGAGTCGAAGTGCCTCTCGTTCGGCCGGCGCGCGGCGTACGCAGAGGCCAAGCTCGTGGACGCGGAGGGCAAGCTCTACGCGACCGCGACTTCCACGCTGCTCGTGTTCGATCGATCCTGATCCCCATGAAGACGGACGCGCCCACGACGAAGGCCGGGAAGAAGGCGCGGACGCACGAGAACATCCTCGACTCCGCCGCGCGCCTCGTGCGCGAGCGGGGCATCTCGGGCGCCAAGGTCGCCGAGGTGATGGAGGGAGCGGGCCTCACGGTCGGCGGCTTCTACGCGCACTTCGCGTCCAAGGAGGCGCTCGTCGACGAGGCCCTCCGGCGCACGAGCGCGAAGCTCCGGGTACACCTCTTCAAGGGCATCGAGGAGAAGCCGAAGGAGGATCGCGCGATCGTGCTCCTGAAGCGCTACCTCTCCGTGGCCCACCGCGACGAGTACGTCCACGGCTGCCCGATGCCGGCCGTGCTGGGCGAGGTCGGGACGACGAAGCCCGAGCACGCCGAGGTCGTCGCCGAGCAGCTCGAGGCGCTCGGCGCCGAGCTCGCCCCCCACCTGCCGGACGCGGGATTGCCGCGCCGGCAGCTCGCGCTCGGCCTCGCCGCGATGATGGTGGGCGCGCTCTCGATCGCGCGCGCGACGAAGGGCACCTCCCTCAGCGAGGACGTCCTCAAGGCGAGCCGCGCCCTCGGCGCGAAGCTGCTCGGCCGCTGAGGCCTCGCATCCAGGCCGGAGATACGCCCGCTTGCGGCGCGCCCGACCTCTCCTCGCGCCTTTTTCTTCTTTGTCTTGCAGCGCAGCGCTCGCCCTCGCTGCGATCGTCGGCGCGTCCTGCCGAGCAGCGTGAAGGTCTACGCATCGACCGCGTCCACGAGCTTGCGGAAATCGTTCGAGGGGCTGTCGAAGGAGGTGCGCTCCGTCTTGAAGAGCGATCCTCTCTCGGGGCACGTCTTCCTCTTCCTGAACCGACGACGCAATCAGGTGAAGATGCTGGTCTGGACGCGAGGTGGGCTCATGATCGTGTACAAGCGTTTGGAGCGCGGGAGCTTCGCCTTTCCCGAGCGGATCGACGCGTCGGTGGAGCGCGCGGAGATCGACGCGCACGAACTCGCGATGCTGCTCGAGGGGCTCGATCTCTCGTCGTCGCGCGCGGCGAGGAGGTGGTCGCCGACACGGGCTGCACCGCGAGCAGCCAAACCGACCTGAAAGAAAGAGAGGTACACACGATCGTCCGTCCAACCATTCGTAGCCTCCTTGCGACCGAGGCTGCATGGGACCGTGGTTATCGGCATTCCGGCGTCGCTGATGGGTCACGTTGGGCGGCTGTCAGGGGCACGGCCCGATGAGCTGCCACGGGAAGGCCCCTTGCACGAGAACGTGCGCGGCGCTCCCTGGGTGCGCCGAGCGGCGGCGAGGAAGAGCTACGGCTCGCGTGGGCACTGGCACTCACCGAGATCTGGATCGGCCGCGTTGCTCGCGCATGTCGACGGTACGAGGCAATACTTCGTACAGTCGTCGTCGGCCTTGCAGAACGGGTGGGGCTCCAGGCCTCCGGTGCAGAGCGGGTGTCCGGAAGCAGCGTAGTCCTCGCACCGTTCGCCAGGCAGACAGTCTGCGACCGACTTGCAGGCGCCTTTCCCCCCGTCCGAAGGGAGCTTGCAGTGGCCCATCTGGGTCGGAGCGGTCACGACGCACACCGTCCCCGGGGTCTTGCAAGTCGCGCTCGTGAGGCACGCTTCATCGCCCGGGCAAGGGCCTGGGAGGAGCCCCGCAGCCACCCCGGCGCGACCACGAGTGGAGGCGCATTGGTTGCTCGTCCACTCCCAGTGCGGCGTGACGACGCCGCAGCAGATTTCGTCGTCGGCGCAATCTGCCGACGAAGCACATCGCATGACGGCCCAGTAATCCATGCGTTCATCGTCGTAGCACTCGGTCCGCGCGATCATGCTCGGGTCGACCGTGCCTTCGGCGACGGGTCTCGCGTCGCGACAGGCGATCTTGAAGTCGCCATCCATCCCTTCGATGCAGCACGTCTGGCCCACCAAGCAGTCGTTGGGGTGGGAAGTTTCGAACGGTTGGCAAGGGAACGTCCCATTGCCGTTGGTGCCCTTTTGGGTGGGTGTTCGCTGAGGAGGATCCTTCGGCGCGACGCTTCCCGTCCCGCACGCTACGAGCGCACAACCGAGGATGGCGGAGACAATCACTTGGCGCATGGCACTTGGTCAGCCCTTCACGTCGTCCGGTTTCTTCTGCCAACGGTCGGAGAACCGGATGATCGACATCCCTTCGGAATCAGAAAATGAGGCGTCGGCGTAGATGCCCTTTCGAATCTTCCAGCTCGCCGCGACAATCGCGTTCGCCGCGTCGCGAGGTCGTGACGCTTCCTCCCACTTGAGGATGGCCCAGTTGCTCGTCGTCTTGGCGAGTTTCCCCGGGTCGCCGGCCATCGGCGAGCGGTGCTCGTAGGCCCAAACGGTTTGGAGACGCGGGAGGACGTTGTACACCTGCACGGAGAGCGACACCTCTGGAATGGCGCCCGCCTTTGCGGCTGAACTGGCGGCCTCCGCGAGGACCTCGAGGGCCTTGGCGCTCTTCGAAGGGGGGCCGCTGAAGAAGGAGAAGTAGATACCCGCCTCCGCGAGCAAGCGGCGCACGAACCGCTCGTCTGTCTCCTCGTACTGCGTGCAGAACTCGCGCTGGGGATAGGCCCTGAGCAGCTGCCACACCGCTCCGATGCCCGCCTCCGCGAGGACGGAGGCGACGATCTCGGGAATGGACCGGCGTTGAAAGACGCGTGAGCGCTTGCGCCGCTTGAGCTCCCAGAAGCGCGGGACGACGCGAAGCACATAGCGAACCCGTGCGCCGTCGGCTGCGGCTCGACTGCCACGCTCGGTGCGCGTCGCGGCGACGACCCCATACAGAGCACGTGACTCGGCCTCGCGCCCCGTGCTCAGGATCACCGCCGCGCGTTTTCCGAGCGCGGCGTGGAGGAGTTCCTCTGTGTCGCTCGTGGTCACGTGGACGTCGAACGCCCAAGCCTCGGAGAGCGCCTCTTCGCCCTCGATCGCATGGACCTGGAGTGAGCCCATGCCGTCAACGTGTAACGCCTGCGGGGCCGTCATCGGTAGATCCCACTTTCCGCCAGCGAGGTGGCTGTGAGCAAAAACCCCCGTTCAAACCGTGCGTCCGGCTTTCCCGCACACGGCTTACGGGAGGTCTCTCGAGCTGCAGCATTACGCGGCTCGCGCGGCCGAGGGCGCGCGCGCGAAGGAGAGGGCGAGGGCCGCGCCGATCGTTGCGGAGGCGACTTGGGAGGAGAGCGTCAGCGTGTTCATGCTCCCCAGTCGCCACGGCCGCCCCTGGATGGACAGGCGAGCGCGTCA
This sequence comes from Polyangiaceae bacterium, assembly GCA_046351395.1. Taxonomy (GTDB): domain Bacteria; phylum Myxococcota_A; class Polyangia; order Polyangiales; family Polyangiaceae; genus CAYYKK01. Next base: position 66,314 of record JAXLYP010000033.1, on the reverse strand, counting down.
GGCTCGAGACGTCAGTGCGCGCCTTGCTCGATCCAGGCGGGGATCAGATCGAACCGCTCCTGCGGCTGGAGGCTCCACATGATCGCTTCCCCCTGGGCCATCGGCTTCCCCTCCGACTCGTCCGCCGGAATATCGTGTTCGTGAGCTTCTGCCATAGGAAGCTCGGTCCCGCTATGGCCGGGGATGACGCGCGTCTTTCCAAGGGCCTGGCGCCGCCGGCTGATCGACGAGCGAGGCCAGCGAGTACCCCGGGCGCAGATCTAGATCGGCCTCGAACGGCGACGTGCCGTGGCAGTTCATCAGGCCCCTGGCAGCCCACCGTGGTCTGCAGTCATCGATCGTGACGGTCGGCCGGCGCCCGATCTGCAGGCGACTCTGTAGTGCCCCATGGCTTCAGGAAGCTCTCGAAATGGAAGGCAACGGACCTCCGCAAACAGCTTGCGATCGGCGAGTGTCTGCACCTTCCTACGTTCGACGAGCTCTCGAGCTACGCCGACGAAGGCTGGATCGAGCAAGGCGCGCGCATTGACGTCTCGAGCCTGACGCGCTCGCCGTCTGTCCATCCGGGCGCGCCCGGGGCGACTCGGGAGCATGCAACCGCAACCGCTCTCCTCTACGTTCTTCCCTCGCGCGTTGGCCGTGGGGCTCCTCACCGCAATCCTCACGACCGCTGTCGCGATCAGCCCGTCTTCCGCTCACGCGGAGGAGTGGAAGGCGCCGACCACGGGCCCGCTGAAGCCACGCTGGCAACGCCGTGCCGCGATCGCGGACGGGTTCATTTTGGGAGGGCTCATCGTCGGGGGCGTCGGCGCGAACATGGCGTTCTTCGGGCTCGCGGCGGGTTTGGGCGGGGTCGACATCGAGACCTTGGAACCCTGGTTCATCGCGAGCGGCGTCGTCACCGGTGCGGGGCTCGCGACCACGATCGTGGCGCTCGCGGTCAAGCACGGGGTCACCCCCCACCCCGAGTACGACGCCTCGACGTTCGATCCAATGCCGCGCGTCGCGTTCAGCCTGACCCCGAGACACGGGAGCGTCGTGCTCGGTTGGTCGTTCTGAACTCGGCGCAGGAGCCGCGCGCACCCAAAAAAAGGAGCCGAGCACCCTTTCGATGCTCGGCTCCGTTTCTCGATCGGCTGAACGCTCAGTCGGTCAGTCAGGATCGGATCAGAAGTGGTCGTGGCCGTGGTGACCGCCGCCGCCCGCCGCCTTCTCTTCCTTGTCCTTCGGGCGCTCCGCGATCATCGCCTCGGTCGTGAGCATGAGGCTCGCGACGCTGGCGGCGTTCTGGAGGGCCGAGCGGACGACCTTCACCGGGTCGATGACGCCCATCTCGATGAGGTCGCCGTACTCGCCGGTCGCCGCGTTGTACCCGAAGGCGCCCTTGCCCTCGCGCACCTTCTGCACGACGATCGAGCCTTCCTCGCCCGCGTTCGCCACGATCTGACGGAGGGGCTCCTCGATCGAGCGGCGGATGATGTTCACGCCGAACTGCTGCTCGTCGTTCACCTTGAGCTTCTCGAGCGACTTCTGCGAGCGGATGAGCGCCACGCCGCCGCCGGCGACGATGCCCTCCTCCACGGCCGCGCGCGTCGCGTGGAGCGCGTCCTCGACGCGCGCCTTCTTCTCCTTCATCTCCGTCTCGGTGGCCGCGCCGACCTTGACGACCGCGACACCGCCCGCGAGCTTCGCGAGGCGCTCCTGGAGCTTCTCACGATCGTAGTCGCTCGTGGTGTTCTCGATCTGGGCGCGGATCTCGGCAGTGCGAGCCTTGATCTTGTCCTTCTTGCCGCCGCCGTTGACGATCGTCGTGTTGTCCTTGTCGATGATGACGGTCTTCGCCTTGCCGAGGTCCGAGATCGTCACGTTCTCGAGCTTGAGGCCGAGCTCCTCCGCGATGACCTGGCCGTCCGTCAGGATGGCGATGTCCTTCAGCATCTCCTTGCGCCGATCACCGAAGCCGGGGGCCTTCACGGCGGCGCAGTGGAGCGTGCCGCGGAGCTTGTTCACGACGAGCGTCGCGAGCGCCTCGCCCTCGACGTCCTCCGCGATGATGAGGAGCTGCTTCTGCGCCTTCGCGATCGCCTCGAGGACCGGGAGCAGGTCCTTCATGTTGGAGATCTTTCGCTCCGCGATGAGGATGTAGCAGTCCTCCATCTGGCACTTCATGCTCTCCGGATCCGTCACGAAGTACGGCGAGAGGTACCCGCGGTCGAACTGCATACCCTCGACCACGTCGAGGACGGTCTCGGCGCTCTTCGCCTCCTCGACCGTGATGACGCCCTCCTTGCCGACCTTCTCCATCGCGTCCGCGAGGAGCTTGCCGATCTCGGAGTCGCCGTTCGCGCTGATCGTGCCGACCTGGGCGATCTCCTTCGAGTCCTTCGTGGACTTGCCGATCTCCTTCAGGTGCGCGACGACGGCCTCGACCGCCTTGTCGATGCCGCGCTTGATCTCCATCGGGTTGTGGCCCGCCGCGACGAGCTTCGAGCCCTCGCGGTAGATCGCCTGCGCGAGCACGGTCGCGGTCGTCGTGCCGTCGCCGGCGAGGTCGCTCGTCTTCGACGCGACCTCACGCACCATCTGCGCGCCCATGTTCTCGAACCGGTTCTCGAGCTCGATCTCCTTCGCGACGGTGACGCCGTCCTTGGTGACCGTCGGCGAGCCGAAGCTCTTCTCGATGACGACGTTGCGGCCCTTAGGCCCGAGCGTGACCTTCACCGCGTCGGCGAGGGCGTTCACGCCACAGAGGATGAGGTTGCGGGCGGACTCGTTGTAGATGATCTCTTTTGCAGCCATTTTCGTATCTCCCTAAAAGTCTTTCGATCCAGCCCGAATCACTTCTCGAGGACGCCGAGGATGTCGTCTTCGCGGAGGATGAGGTGCTCCTCACCGTCGATCTTCACCTCGGTGCCCGAGTACTTGCCGAAGAGGACCTTGTCCCCCTCCTTGATGTCGAGCTTGCGGACCGACCCGTCGTCGAGGACCTTGCCGTTGCCGACGGCGACCACGAGGCCCTCGATCGGCTTCTCTTTCGCCGTATCGGGGATGATGATCCCGCCCTTGGTCTTCTCTTCTTCCTTCACGCGGCGAACGATGACTCGGTCTTGAAGCGGCCTGATCTTCATGGCTGGCTCTCCCGTAGGTCCTTGTGCCTCGGCGCCGGGTTTGGCACTCGCCCCACCGGACTGCCAGGCTGAAAACGCGGCGACAATAGCCACCGGCCGACCCCTGTCAACAGGGGCTGGCGCTTCTGGTCCTCGGGTGCTGACAAAAGCGGGAGAAACCGGCTCAAAACTTCGGCGCATATGCGCTGAATGCTAGGTTTTTTAGAGTTGGCGCGTCGTGGGCCGACCGCGAGCGAACCTCTCCGACGTCTACGGAGCGCCACCCCGAACAAGGAGGTCGAGGTGTCCGTGAAGCCGAAGGGGATCGAGATCGCAACGAGCGTGGGGGGTTACTTCGACGGGGTCGTGGTCGAGGCGATGAAGCACCAGAAGGTGGACGCCTCGCCCGCCGCACACACGTACGTGGTCGAGCTCCTCGCCGCGTTCGCCAAGCCCGATCCCAAGGCGGGCTCGGCGCTGAGCGAGCCCGTGACGTTCCTCCTTCGCGACGCGATGGAGGCGACGGGATCGGAGCGGTTCAAGCGCCTGCAGAACCTCGGGGACGGCGTCCTCTACGGCGTCGGGTTCTTCGGCGAGGGCCTCGACCGGGCGGACAAGAAGTACTTCGTCCACGTCGGCTCGTCCGCGTACGGCCACGCCGCGGAGATGCTCCGGAAGGGCGCGCAGGGGCCCGGCGTGCTCGACGAGCTCGCGGCGGGGTTCGGGAGCTTCGTCGAGGTGCTGAACGACGTGAGCGACTGGGTGATGGCCCAGGGCGTGCGCGGCCAACAAGGCGTGGTGAAGCTCTATGAGCGGTGGCTCAAGCGGAGCTCCCCCGCGCTCGCGAGCGGGCTCGCCGAGCGCGGGATCATGGCGCCGACGGGGGCGCGCGGCTCGGCGTGAGCGCGCATCCACGACCCGGCCCATCCCTCCCCGCTCGCATCCAAGAACGCCTCGCGGCGCTCTACGACGTGGACGCGCCCTCCGTGGACGCGTTCCTCGTCGAGGCCGCGTCGACGTCCGCGAACGACGAGCCCCGGGAGGTGCTCCGGGTGCGGCGGCGGAGGGGCGCGGTGGAGATGGCGCTCCACTTGCCCTCGGAGTGCATCCGGCCGACGGGCGCGCTCTCGCTCGATCGCCTCTGCCAGGCCGCAGAAGGTGTCAGCCACTTCCTCTACCTCGCGGAGCGCGGTCGACGGGAGCTCCCATCCACGCAGCTCGAGCTCGAGATCCAAGCCGAGGTGGACAAGTACCTCCTCGTCGTCGGCGCGCTCGCGGACCAGCCCATCGATCCGGCGCGGCTCGGGCACGTGCGCCACAAGCTGTTCGCGTCCGTGCGCTATCTCCATCCGCGCGGAACGCCCTCGGGCGAGCGGTACCGCCTCGCGAACGCGATCGCGGCGCGCTTCACCACGAGCCTCATGGACGCGCTCCAGCGGCGAGGCATGACGCGCCGGTTGCGCGCCCGCTTGAAGGCGTTCTTCGACGCGGGTCAGCGCGAGAAGATCGAGCTCGCGCTCGCTGCTTGAGCGCGGGTGCTTGAGCGCGGAGCAGCAGAGGCAGAACCCACCAAGAACGCCAAGAGAGGCAGAACACCGCCAAGCGCGCCAAGAGGAGAAGAAACTTCTCCCGCTTGCCCGGCGCACTTGGCGGCTTGCCCGCTTCCTATCGCTTCTTCGCTGCGGGCTTCTTCGCTGCGGGCTTCTTCGCTGCGGGCTTCTTCGCTGCGGGCTTCTTCGCTGCGGGCTTCTTCGCTGCGGGCTTCTTTGCGGCGGGCTTCTTCGCTGCGGGCTTCTTTGCGGCGGGCTTCTTCGCTGCGGGCTTCTTCGCTGCGGGCTTCGGAGTCGTCTTCTTGACGGACGGCTTGCGTACGCTCGCGGGGCGCTTCGACTTGGGCGGCGGCCCGCTCGGCGCGGACTTCCCGTACTTCTCGAGCGTCTCGCGGATCTTGCGCTCGAGCTCGAGGAAGTCGAAGGGCTTGTCGAGCCAACCATCCGCCGAATAGAGCGGCGAGGTCATGTCGTTGAGGTTCTCACCGATGCCCGTGAGCATGACCACCGCGGTGTCCTGGCGCGCGGCCTTCACCTTCTTGCAAACCTCCCAGCCGCTCATCCCCGGCATCATCACGTCGAGGAGAAGGAGGTCGAAGTTGCCGTCCTGCGCGGTCTCCCAAGCGGAGACGCCGTCGGACGCCTCGACCACGTCGTAGCCCTTCTGCCGAAGGTAGTTCGCGTTCAGGCTGAGCATGGCGGGCTCGTCGTCCGCGACGAGGATTCGCAAGCGGTCGGTCATGGGTGCGACATAGAACAGACCGGGCTCCGCGCCGTCAACCCAGAGACGGGGGCTTCTCCCCGCGAGCCCCGGAAGAGGCGGGGTCGGAGGGGCAGAATTCCGCGGTCGGAGCCGCGGCAGATCGAGCGCGCGCAGCGCGCGCAGAGAATTGGGGCCTGGCCGCTGGAGGGAGGGTCGGAAGAGCGGCGCGGGCGGAAGTCAGGCCCCGCCGGGAACGCCGGCGCGGGAAGGCGGCGGTCGAGCCTCGCGTTCGAGGCTCAGCGATCGGGTGGTACGAAATCTCGCGGGATCCAACGGAGCTCGCGGTCGCGGTGGGCGCGGGCGCGGGCAGGAACTTTCGGGCGCGCGTTCCGTCTCACGCTACTATCCCTCCCGGGTCGGCCCCGCTCGAAGCCGCCTTACCGCAGACCCCTACGATCGACGCCCGCCATGAACGACACGCAAGCGCGAATCCAGAGAGCGGCCTTCTTCGTCGAGGTTCGTCTCCGCCTCGCGAGGGTCGTGCGAATCCTCCCGATCGCCATCGCCCTCGTCGTCCTCCCGACGATCCTTGCCCTGGGGGCGCACAAGATCTGGCCCGAGTTGTTCACGAAAGAGCGAACCATCGTGATTTTCGTCGCCGAGGGAGCGCTCCTCGGCGTGGGTCTCCTTCTCCGGCTCCTCTGGCCGCTCGCCCCCAAGGCGGGGACCATCGCGCTCGATCGGCACTACCGCCTGCACGATCGACTGACGAACGCGGTCGCGTTCTCGCAGATCCCGCCGGCGCAGCGCACCGAGCTGATGCAGGCCGCGATCGACGACGCGCAGGCGCACGCGAAGCTCGTGAAGCCGCGCAAGGTCGCGCCGCTCTACACCGTCGTCGGGGCGACCCTCGCCTCCCCGGAGACCGTCGTCGCTGCGCTCGCGATCGGGGGGCTCGCCGCCGTCGCGCTACTCGAGATCGGCACCCCGCGCGAGGAGGCCGTCGTCGCGCCGCCCGAGCTGAAGGCCGGGCTCGCGATGGAGAAGGACGATCTGGACCTCTTCAAGGACGCGGCGAAGGCGCTCGACCGACCGAACCAGAGCCCCGAGATGAAGGCGGCGATCGAGCGGTTCAACCGGCTCATCGAGGACCTCGCCGCCAAGCGCCTCGACCGCGCCGAGGCGTTCCGCCAGATGGAGGACATCGAGCGCGACCTCAACAAGAACCTCGACGCGGACCAGGACCTCCTCAAGAAAGAGCTCAACGAGACGGGCAAGGACCTCTCGCAGAACGATCTGACGAAGGAGCTCGCCGAGGCGCTCAAGAAGAACGATCTCGCGAAGGCGATCGAGAAGATGAAGGCGCTCTCGGAGGAGCTCAAGCGCTCGAAGAAGCCGCTCGACAAGGCCGCGAAGGAGCGCCTCGCGGCGGCCCTGAAGGCCGCGGGCGAGCGCCGCAAGGAGGCGATGGAGAAGCTCGACGAGAAGCGAGCGTCCCTCAAGCAGTCCCTCCTGCGCCGTGAGTCCGAGGTCGCCGCGGAGACGAACCCCCAGTCGAAGGCGGAGAAGCAGCGCCTCCTCGATCAGGACAAACGCGAGCTCAAGCGCCTCGACGACCAAGCCGAGCGGGACCAGCGGATCCAGCGCGAGCTCTCGAAGCTCGACCAGGACCTCGCGAAGGCCGCGGCGGATCTCATGAAGGACCTCGACCTCGCCTCGCAGGACCTCGAGCAAGCCGCGGAGGACATCAACCGGATGCAGGAGGAGCAGATGTCCGACAAGGACAAAGAGGAGCTGAAGCAGCGCCTCGAAGAGCTCCGAGAGATCCTCCGGCAGCAGGGCCAAGGTGGGAAGAAGCGCCTGAGCCGCATGAAGAACTTTTCGAAGCGCGCGCACGGCAAGAAGGGCTCCGGGAAGAAGAGCGGCGGCGGCGATCTGAAGCGGGATCAGCCGGGCCAAGAGGGCGAAGGCGAAGAGGGCGAGGGCGAGGAGGGCGAGGGCCAAGAGGGCGAAGGCGACCAGCCCGGCGGCATGGGCGGGCTCGAGCTGAAGCGCGGAAACGGGAGCGGCGGCATCCCCATCCCCGGCGCTGGACAGCCCGGGGGCAACGGGCAGCCGGGTGGCGATCAGCCCGGCGGGGACGGCAGCGAGCCCGGGGGCGGCAAGAGCTGGGGCCACGGCGCGGGGCCGAAGATCGCCGGGGACAAGTCGACCGAGATCAAGAGCGACACGACCGAGGTCCACCAGGACGGGTTCGACACGGGCCAGGGCTCGTCGAACAGCAAGTCGATCATGGTCGCCGCGGAGAAGGGCTTCCAAGGCGACGACTACAAGAGGGTCTTCACCGACTATCGCACGCGCGCCGAGGACGACATGAACCAGGAAGAAGTGCCTGACGGCTACCGGTTCTACGTGAAGAGGTACTTCCAGCTCATCCGGCCGCGCGACTGACACACGGCCGCCCAGAAAGACGAGAGATGGCGGACAAGCCGAAGAAGAGCGACAGGACGAAGGCCGAGAGCGAGAAGAGCGAGCGGGCGAAGGCCGAGAGCGAAGACGTCGAGACGAGCGCGCGCGAGGCGCCGCAGAACTTCAAGGAGGAGGTGCTCCGGTTCCAGCGGTCGCTCGGTGAGCTGCGCGAAGAGGTCGCGAAGGTGATCGTCGGCAACCGTGAGGTCATCGACGGGGTCGTCACCTGCATGCTCGCCGGCTCGCACGCGCTGCTCGAAGGCGTGCCGGGCCTCGGCAAGACGATGCTCGTCCGGACGATGGCGGACGCGCTCTCGCTCGAGTTCTCCCGCATCCAGTTCACACCCGACATGATGCCGGCGGACATCCTCGGCACCACGGTCATCGAGGACACGCCGAACGGTCAGAAGGGTCTGACCTTCAGGAAGGGGCCGATCTTCGCGAACATCGTGCTTGCGGACGAGATCAACCGCGCCACCCCGAAGACGCAGAGCGCGCTCCTCGAGGCGATGCAGGAGCAGCGGGTCACGATCTCGACGACGACGTACGAGCTCGACAAGCCCTTCTTCGTGCTCGCGACGCAGAACCCGCTCGAGAGCGAAGGGACGTACCCGCTCCCCGAGGCGCAGCTCGATCGCTTCTTCTTCAAGCTCCACGTGGGCTTTCCGGGGCGCGAGGAGCTCCACGGCATCCTCAACCGGACGACGGGGACGCAGACGCCGAAGGTCGAGCGCGTGCTCGACAAGGAGCGCATCCTCGGCATGCAAGCGCTCGTTCGCGAGGTGCCCGTCGCGCACCACGTCCAGGATTACGCCGTGCGCCTCCTCCAGTCGACGCACCCGCAGACCTCGACGCTCGACATGGTGCGGCGGTTCGTGAAGTTCGGCGCGTCCCCGCGCGGCGCGCAGGCGCTCCTCCTCGCCGCGAAGATCCGCGCGCTCTTCGAGGGCCGCTTCGCCCCCGGGGTGGACGACGTGCGCGAGTCCGCGCTCCCCGCGCTCCGGCACCGCGTCCTGCTCAACTTCGAGGGCGAGGCCGAGGGCGTTCGAACGGACGACGTGCTGCGCACGATCCTGAAGGGCCTGCCCGAGACCGCGAAGTAGCGTCGGACCGCGATGGGCATCCTGGACTTCTTCCGTTCGAAGGGGCCGCGGTCGCTGCGCGGCGCCGCGATCAAGGCGGTCGACGACGATCTGTTCGACGACGAGTTCCAGCGGAAGCTCGACTACCTCGCCGTCGTCTCGAAGCGCGTCTTCTCGGGCGCGATGCGCGCCGAGCGGCGCACGAAGAAGACGGGCTCCGGCGTCGAGTTCGCGGATCACCGCGACTACGCCGCGGGGGACGACATCCGCGCGATCGACTGGCACGCCTACCAGCGCTTCAACCGGCTCCTCATCCGCCTCTACGAAGAGGAGGAGGATCTCTCCATCTACTTCATCATCGACTCCTCCTCGTCGATGGGGTTCGGGGACGGTGAGAAGCTCCGGCACGCGAAGCGCCTCTGCGCCGCGCTCGCGTACGTCGGCCTCGCGAACCTCGATCGCGTCACGATCGTGAGCGCGACGGACGAGATCAGCGGGCGCATGCCCGAGACGCGCGGCAAGGCGCGCATCTTTCGGATCTTCCGGTTCCTCTCGGCCCTCCAGGCGAAGGGGCACACCGATCTCGAGGACAGCTTGCGGACGTTCGTCGCGCAGCACAAGCGGCGCGGCCTCGCCGTGCTCCTCACGGATCTCTACGACGCGAAGGGCTTCGAGAAGGGGATCAACGTCCTCCGCTACAACCGGTTCGAGCCGTTCGTCCTCCACATCGTCGACAGCGCGGAGCGCGCGCTCGACGTCCGCGGGGACGTGCGCGTGTACGACTGCGAGACCGGCGACGAGCGCGAGGTGACGATCACCGCGGGCGTCCTCGAGAAGTACGCGCGCGCCGTGGACGAGTACATGTACGAGGTGCAGCGCTTCTGCACGAAGAAGCAGGTCAGCTACTTCCGCGCGGACGTCGAGATCCCGTTCGACGAGCTCATCCTCCGGGTGTTTCGGCGGGGCGGTTTCCTCCGGTGACGTTCAACGGCCTGCCCGCGAACCAGCTCCTCCTCGTCGGCGGCGTCGCGGCCGGGCTGATCGTCGTCTTCTACATCCTCAAGCTGAAGCGCCGCCCCGTGCCGGTGCCGTTCTCGATCATCTGGACGAAGTTCCTTCGGGACAAAGAGGCGACGAGCCTGTTCTCCCAGCTGAAGCGGCTCCTCTCGCTCCTCTTGCAGCTCGCGCTCTTGGCGCTCCTCCTCATCGTCCTCAGCGATCCCCGCACCGAGCGGAACCTGGTCGACGGGCGGAACGTCGTGGTCCTGCTCGACGCGAGCGCGAGCATGCAGGCGACGGACGTGGGCAAGAACCGGCTCGAGGAGGGTCGAGCGAAGGTCAAGGAGATGCTCCGCGGCCTCGGCGGCAACGATCGGATGCTGCTCGCGCAGATGGACGCGACCATCACGCCCCTCAGCACGCTGACGGGGGAAATCTCGGACCTCGAGGCGGCGATCGGCAAGCTCGAGGCGACGGACGCGCGCGCCGACTGGCCGCGCGCGCTCCGGTTCGCGGTCGACACGCTGCAAGGGCTACCGCACCCCGAGATCATCGTCGTCTCGGACGGCGTGCTCGGCGAGGCGCGAGACGGCCATGGCGAGATCGATCTCGGAGACATCAAGCTGTCGTACCTGCCCGTCGGCGAGAGCAACTACAACGCGGCGATCACGCAGTTCACGGTGCGCCGGTACCCGCTCGACAAGAGCCGCTACGAGGTGATGCTCGAGGTCACGAACACGAGCGCGGTGCCGATGAACCTCGAGCTCTCGCTCTACGGCGACGGCGTCCTCAACGACGTGAGCCGCCTCACGGTGCAGCCCGGGGAGCGCCTGCCCCGGTTCTTTCCGAACCTCTCGGGCGCGTCGCGCACCCTCGAGGCGCGCATCCAGCTCGAGAACGGCGAGCACGACGCGCTGCCGATCGACGATCGCGCGTACGCGATCCTCCCCGAGCGCCGGCGCGCGCGCATCCAGGCCGTCACGAGCGGCAACATGTACCTCGAGGCCGCGCTCCTCCTCGACGAGTACCTCGACGTGACGACGATCTCACCGAGCGAGTACCCCGCGGAGGGCACGTTCGACGTCACGATCTTCGACGGCGTGAACCCGCCCGTCGCGCCGAAGAGCGGGAACATCCTCTGGCTGAACCCGAAGAACGAGAACGTGCCGTTCGAGGTCGGCAAGGAGATCCTCGACGACGATCCCCAGGTCGCGCTCGGGTTCGATCAGCTCGAGGCGGAGCACCCGGTCGTGAAGCACGTGCACCTCGCGGACGTGAACATCTCCCGCGCGCACGTCCTCAAGCCCCCGAAGGAGGACAAGATCATCGGCGCGAGCTTCCGAGGGGCGCTCCTCATCGCGGGTCGCCACCAAGGGAGCAAGTACGTCGCGCTCGGCTTCGACGTCCGCGAGAGCGACCTCCCGCTCCGCATGGCCTGGCCGCTCTTCCTGCTGAACACGATCAACGACTTCGTCGACGAGGACACGAACTACATCTCGAGCTTCCTCACGGGCAGCGTGTGGCGCGTTCCTTCGCCGAGCGCGCTCGTGGACAACGCCGCGCTCGAGGGTCCCGAGGAGGCGTGCCCTCCCGCCGAGGAGCTGCCAGCGGACACGAAGCTCCGCGTCGTCGCGAGCGGGAGTCCGAGCGCCGCGCCGTCCGCGGCGCCCGCACCGAGCGCGTCCGCGGAGCTTCCTCCGCGCGCGGACCCGTCGTGCGCGCCCCCGAAGCGCACGGTGCCCGTGGACGATGGGCGCGCCGTCTACCTCGGCCAGAAGGCGGGGACGTACACGCTCGAGACGGGGGACCAGAAGACGATGTTCGCAGCGAACATGGTCGACGTCGCGGAGAGCACGATCAAGCCCGCGGAAGCGCTCTACGTCGGGGGCAAGAAGAGCGTGAAGCCGTCGTCGTTCATCATCGGCGTACGCCGCGAGATCTGGGTCTACCTGCTCGCCGTCGTGCTCCTCGTGTCCGCGATCGAGTGGCTCACGTACCATCGGAGGATCACCGTATGAGCGACACCCCGGCGCCTCCGAGCTCGCGCGCGCCCACATCGCGCAGGGGCGGCCCCACGGTCGTGCGCACGCCGCGCCGGAGGCTCCTCCAGAAGGTGCTCCAGATCGTCGCTTGGGTGATCTCCGTCCTCGCGTTCGCGGGTCTCCTCTTCTGGGCGTACCGCCGCTACGTCTTGCTCCACCCGGATCCCACGTTCTCGTGGCACTACAAGGGCCGGGAGTACGAGCTCCTCAACCCGAAGCTCCTCGGCGCCGCGCTGATCCTCCCGTGGTTCGTCGCGGCGATGGCGAAGTCCCTCGCGGATCTGCCGTGGCCCCAGCGCGTGCTGAGCCTCCTCATGCGGTTCGCGTTCGTCGCGCTCATCGCGCTCGGCCTCTCTCGGCTCGCGCGGACGACCACGACGCAGCACGTGTTCACGGTCTATTTGGTGGACGTCTCGAACTCCGTGCCGGACGAGGCGATCGAGGACGCGCGGCAAATCATCGCGACCGCGACGAAGGAGAAGCCCGAGGGCAGCGAGATCCGAACGATCACGTTCGCGCGGCGCCCGCGCGTCCTCACCCCGAAGGAGGACGGGTCGGTCGACCTCGCGCGGCACGGCACGAGCGCGGACGGGAAGCTCAGCGAGGAGGGTGCGGGCTCGAACGTGCAGGCGGCGCTCCAGCTCGCGTATGGCCTCTACGCCCCAGGGTTCTTGAAGCGCGCCGTCGTCATCTCGGACGGCGTCGAGACCGACGGAGATCTCCTCGCCGAGGCGAACCGCGCTGCGGAGCTCGGCGTGCGCGTGTACACGATCCCGTACAGCCGCCCGCCCCCCGGCGAGGTCGCGCTGCAGACGCTGACCATGCCGGACAAGGTGAAGGTCGGCGAGACGTTCGAGATCCACGCCAAGATCTACGCGAGCCGCGCGACGACCGCGAAGGCCAAGCTCTACCAGGGCGAGGTGCTGAACGGCCTCGAGGGCGTGAAGGAGGTCACGCTCAAGGGCGGGGACAACGACGTCACGTTCAAGAGCGTCGTCCGGATCGCCGGCCCCCTCACGTACAACCTGCAGCTCCTCGACATCGGCGCGGACACGTTCGCGGAGAACAACCAAGTCGCCGCGACGATCGACGTGCCGGGTCGACCCGTCGTCCTCTACGTCGAGGGGACCCCCGAGTTCGCGCAGCCCCTCTCGAGCGCGCTCACCGCCCAACAGTTCGACGTCGAGGTGCGCCCGCCCGTCGGGTTCCCGGGATCGCTCCAGGAGATGTCCCACTACGACTTCGTGATCGTCTCGGACGTCTCGAAGGATCAGATGAGCCTGCAATCGCAGGAGCTCATCAAGCAGTACGTGACCGAGGGCGGCGGCTTCCTCTTCGCCGGCGGTGAGGCGAGCTACGGGCTCGGCAATTGGTACAACAGCACGATCGAGAAAATCCTCCCCGTGAGGATGGAGAACAAGGCGAAGGAGGAGGACCCGAGCGTCGCGATGCTCCTCGTGCTCGATCGATCGGGCTCGATGACGGGCCTCCCGCTCGACATGGCGAAGGCGGCCGCGAAGGCGACGGCGGAGACGCTCTCGCCGGACGACATGATTGGCGTCATCGCGTTCGACTCCTCCCCGAACGTGTACGTGCGCATGCAGCCCGCGCGGAACCGCTCGCGCATCGCGACGGACATCGGGCGCATCCAGCCGGGCGGCGGCACCGAGATCTTCCCCGCGCTCGACTCCGCGCTCCAGGTGATGACCGTGACGTCCGCGCGCAAGAAGCACGTCATCCTGCTGACGGACGGGCGCGCGCCGACGGACGGCATCCGCGAGCTCGTCACGCAGATGGCCGCGGAGCAGATCACCGTCAGCACCGTCGGCCTGGGCGACGTGGACGAGCAGCTCCTGCGCATGATCTCGGACACGGGCGGCGGCCGCTTCTATCCGGTCACGGATCCGAACGCGCTCCCGAAGATCTTCACGAAGGAGACCGAGATGATCACCCGCGACGCGGCCGTCGAGGAGTGGTTCCAGGTCGTCCAGACGGGCCCGGCGCAGTTCCTCGCGAACCTCGACGTCCGGTCCGCGCCGTTCCTCCATGGGTACGTCTCGACGGAGATGAAGGAGCCGCCCGCCGAGCAGATCCTCGCGAGCGAGACCGGCGAGCCCATCCTCGCGCGGTGGCACGTGGGCCTCGGGTGGTCGCTCGCCTGGACGAGCGACGTGAAGGCGAAGTGGGCCGTCGACTGGCTCAAGTGGCAGGGGTTCGAGCTCTTTTGGGGTCAGCTCGTACGCGAGCACATGCGGCAGAAGCACCAGCGCGAACTCGACATGAAGTGCGAGGTGGTGGACGGCCACGTGCGCGCTTCGATCGACGCGTTCACGCCCGACGAGCGGTTCGAGAACGGGCTCGTCTCGACGCTCAAGATCCTCGGCCCCGAGCCCGACGCGCTCGACCAAGAGTGCCCCGAGAACCCCGCCGAGAAGGCGAAGCTCAAGGGGTGCTGCCCGCGAGAGCCGGAGGGCAAGGAGAAGGGCTGCGAGAAGGTCATCATGAGGCAGGTGGCGCCGGGCCGATACGAGGCGGACGTCCCCCTCGATCACTACGGGAGCTTCCTGCTCAAGGCCGAGCACGTGCGGACGGACGAAGAGGGCGGGAAGAAGGTCTCCGCCGTGAGCTACGGCCACGTGTCGAACCCCTACCCGAAGGAGTACGCGAGCTTCGCCCCGAACGAGGACGTCCTCGCGCGCACCGCCGCCGCGACGCACGCTTCGATGCGCCCGGCGAGCGTGGCCACGGTGTTCGACCCGCTCGACGAGAAGGTCACGTCGCACGAGGAGCTCTGGTCGAGGTTCATCCTCGCGGCGATCGCGGTGTTCCTCGTCGATCTGTTGCTGCGGCGCGTGCGCATCTTCGATCGCAAGTTCGTCGCCGCGAAGGCACGCCGCGCCTGAGCGAGCCACTCACTTCTTCATGAAGTTCGGGTTGCTTCCACCGTGACGCTCGTGGGACGGTGCGCCGATGGCGCCGCCCCCGAGCGACACCCGCCCGATCAAGTCCCACGACGATCTGCTCGAGCCCTTCTTCACCGCCTGTAAGCCCGAGTCCGAGTTTCGAATCGGCGCGGAGCAGGAGAAGATCGGCCTGCTCTACGAGGTCGGCGGAGGCAGCGCGCGCCCGCGCGCGATCCCCTACGAGGCCGACGCCACGGCGCCCTCGGTCGCGGGCGTGCTGCGCGAGCTCGCCGCGTCGCACGGGTGGCGCGTCGAGGGCACCGGCCCCTTGATCGCCCTCGTGAAGGGCTCCGCGTCCGTCACGCTCGAGCCCGGCGCGCAGCTCGAGCTCTCGGGAGCGCCGCTCCGCACGATCCACGACATTCACGACGAGGCGCGCGCGCACCTCGCCGAGCTGGACGCGATCTCGCGCGGGCTCTCGGATCGCGTCGATCTTCGCTGGCTCGGCATCGGGTTCCACCCCACCGCGGCGCAGGCCGATCTCGGGTGGGTGCCGAAGGCTCGCTACGGCGTGATGAAGCAGTACCTGCCGACGCGCGGACAGCACGGCCTCGACATGATGCGGAGGACGGCGACCGTGCAGGCGAACTTCGACTACTCGTCGGAGGAGAACGCGATGCGCGTCCTCCGCGTCGCGCTCCGTCTCACCCCGTTCTTCACGGCCATGTTCGCGAACGCGCCGTACTACGAGGGCGAGCTCTGGGGCGGGGCGAGCTACCGGGCGAAGGTGTGGTTGAGCGTCGATCCCGATCGACAGGGGCTCGTACCCGCGGCGATCCGCGAGGGCGCGCGGTTCCGCGACTACGTGGAGTGGGCGCTCGACGCGCCGATGTTCCTCGTCCTGCGCGACGCGGATCCGAGTGAGCCCGGGGGAGCGACGCGCATCGTCCCGAACACGGGCCAGCCGTTCCGCGCGTTCATGAAGGACGGCTTCGACGGCGAGCGCGCGACGATGGGCGATTGGCTCACGCACCTCAACACGCTCTTCCCCGAGGTGCGCCTGAAGCGGACGATCGAGGTGCGCGGCGCGGACTCCACGCCGCCGGATCTCGTCGAAGCGCCTGCGGCGCTCTGGACGGGCCTCCTCTACGAGGGGCGCGCGCTCGACGAGGCCGAGGCGCTCTCGGCGTCCTTCACGCTGGACGAGCTCGAGCGCCTGCGCGCGCTGATCCCCCAGCACGGGCCGCGCGCGCCGTTCCGACCGGGAACGGAGCTCGCCCGCGCCGCGGACGTCGCCGCTCGCATGATCGCCATCGCGCGCGGGGGCCTCGCGCGCCGCGCCGAGCTCCGCGACGGGGTCAACGAGGGCATTTACCTCGACACGATCGCGCAGCTCGTCGAGAAGGCGGAGTGTCCGGCGGATCGGCTCATCGCCGCGTCGGGCCCTGGCTCCGACTGGTCGAGCCGGTTCGACAGCGTTTTCCTCACGTCCGCGCACCGAAAGAACGCCGGACACGCCCCCTGAGGCGTGCGGCCACACGGCCGAGCAGCGGAAGACCCTACACTCTTGGTCGGAGCCGGACTACGCTGGGCCCGATTCACCCACGACGGGCGCCCTTGGAAACTCTTGCCGATTGGATTCAGAGGAGAGGTCCGCTCCCCCCGAACGAAGCCGTAGGGTGGATCATCCGACTCGCGAAACACGTCGAAGCCCTCCATGAACATGGGGTGGCGCACGGCAATGTCTCGCCCGCGTGCGTCCTCCTGACGTCCGCGGATCCGCGCACGCCCGGCTTCATGTCGGACGTCCGGAGGACGACCGAGAGCCTCCCGTACCACTCGCCCGAGCGGATGCGCGGCGGGCAGATCTCCCCGTCCGACGACGTGTGGGCCGTAGCGGCGACGCTGTACACCGCGCTGACCGCGGCGCCCCCGTTCGTGGGCGCGTCCGTGGTCGAGCTCAAGCAACAGGTGTTGAAGGGGTCACCCGCGCCGCTCTCGGTGTACGGCGTGGACGACGAACGACTCGAGCGATTGATGGGGATGTCGTTCGCCGCGGACGCCGGGCGCCGACTCTCGAACGTCGCGCTGTTCCGCCGTGAGCTCGAGCGCGTCCACCCCGCGCCCGCGGGCCTCGAAGCGCTCGAAGACGAGGAGGTCGGAGACGAGGACCAGGCCGCGACCGCGATGCTCCCGCTCGGGAAGGGCGCCGACTCCGCGGGGTCTGCGTCGATGAAGGCGCTCTTCGCGCCCCCGAGCTTCCAGGCGGACTCCGCGACCGCTCTCGGGCGCTCGGGGGCGCGAGCTTTGGCGGCACGGACGCGCCGAAGCCGAGCTCCGGCGACTTCGACACGAACCCGCCGCCACCCGCCGCGGGAGATGCAACTGTGATGCGGGAGCTCCTGCGCACATCATGGCGATGGCCGCGCGCGCAGCGAGCGGAAGGGAGTCGAGCCCGCCCGCCGCAGACAAGCCGCAGGAGCAGCCGCCGTCCGCACCCAAGCCCGCGGCGGGCACGCCGCCGTCCGCGCCTCGGCCCATGGCCGCGCCGCGCGTGCCGCAGTTCGGCCCCGGCGCTCAACCCAACCCGATCTCCGCGGCGGCGACCGTCGCGGTCCCCGCCCCACCGCGTCCGCAGGCGCCCGTCGCCCCGGTCGCTCCCGTCGCGCCGATCGGACCTCGGCCTGGCTTTGCGCCGCCACCGGCTACGGCGGACACAGCGCCGCGCGACCCGGACGACGTGCGCACGGTGATGCACGCTGGAGACATTCGAAGCCTCCTCGACCCGCCGAAGCCCCCGCAGCCGACGCCGCCCGGGACGTCGCCGTTCGGCCCCGCCTCCCCGCCGCGGCCTCAGCCCCCCCAGCCCCCTGGCCGACCGCAAGCGCCTCTGCCACCGGCGCCTCCCGTGGGGCCGTCGGGCACGTTGCAGCCGGGCGCGATGCAAGCGCCTCTCGGTCCCGGGAACACCGCTCGACCGGTGCCGCCGACCCCCAACGTGCGCTCCACCGTCATGGGAATCGGCGCTCCGGCGCCGCAGCTCGCCCCCCCCGTCGTGCCGTCCGCTAGTTCCTCCCTCGAGGAGGAAGACGAGGACGACGGCGCGCGCACGGTGATGCGTGAGTCGCCGATCCTGAGCCCGCTTCAGATGGCGCCGCGACCCGCCGCGGGGGCGCCACCCCCTTCCCCCCTCGCGAGCCCACCGCGGCGAGCGTCGCAAGACGAGCCGACGCAGACGGAGGGCGAGTTTCTCGCGGAGCCTTCGTTCATCGTCGAGAACTCGTTCTCGGGCGCCGCTCCGCCAGCGAACCCCGGAGGTTGGCAGCAAGCGGGAGCACCGCAACAGAGCCACTTTCAAGGGTCGAACGCGCCCACGGGAGCGGGAGTCTCGGCGCTCATCGCAGAGGCCCTCGAGACGAGCGCGCCCAACTCTCCGAACGCCGCCACGCCGGGGCCGAGCGGGTTCCAGGATCCAGCTGCGGACCCGAAGCCCGGGTTCGGTGGTTTCGGTCAGCCGAACAACGCTCCACCCAACAACGCTTCACCTGCTCCGAACAACGCGCCGAACAATGCGCAAGCAGGCTTCGGCGCGCAGCCCGGCTTCGGCGGAGGATTCCCGCAGGGGCAAGGTCAGCAGGGGTTCAACCCTGGCGCTGGCTATCCGCAGGGCGGGTTCAACCCGGCGTTCGGGCAGGGCGCGCCGCAGCAGAACCAGTTCCAACCCGGCATGCAGGGGTTCGGTGATCCGGGTGGCGCGGCGCAGCCCCGCCCCTTCCCGACCGGCGAACCGACCACGTCGGGACCTGCGATCAAGCTCAAGCAAGGCCGGAGCTATGGCTCGCTGATCCTCATCTGCGTCCTCGTCCTCGTCCTCGCGGCCGCGGTGACGTTCATCGTCCTCAAGTACAAAGACAAACTCGGTCTGGGCGCGATCGATCGCGGCCCGGACGCGCACCTCCGGGTTTGAGCTCCGGCCGGCCCCGCCCAGGGCGATCTCGGGCGAGCCCGTCGCTCTCTCCGTAAGGAGGCGGCGAGTTGGAGCTCTCCCAAGCGCTGCACTAGAGTACGCGCATGCGTCGTGTGCTCCTCACGCTCCTCGTCGCGGGACTCTCGGCCTGCCAAACGGAGCACCTGCCACCGTCGAACACGGATCCGGACGAGGCCACGACGGGGCCCATCCCGATCGGGGGCGGCGCGACGTCCGGGACGGGCGCCGCGAGCACGTCGAGCAGCAGCGGCGGCGGACCCACGCCCTACAAGCCGAAGCTCGAGGAGCTGACGTGCGCGGACAGCCTGGCGCACGACCCGGACTGCGAGGCGTGCGGCTTCTACCAGACGGAGCAGTTCTGCAGCGATCCCTGGGTCGCGTGCGGGGACGACGCGTACTGTGAGACCGGGTTCCGGACCTGCACGCAGGCCTGCAAGGCGGGAGACTTCGGGTGCCTCACCGCGTGCTTCAACAAGAAGCCCGACGCGCTCGATCTCATCCTCGATTTCAACGCGTGCGTGTGTTCGAACTGCCCGTCGATCTGCCAGTGACACGCGACGCGTGAGCGGCCCCGCCCCGAGCGGAGAGTGCCGCGTCGCGCATCACTGCGCGAGCACGGCGCCGTTCATGCCGCTGCCACCGTGCGGGACGCAGTAGTAGGGGTACGCGCCAGGGGTCGTCATCACGTAGGTCGCCTGGGTCCCCGCGCCGAGCGAGCTCGGGGCGATGGGGAAGGGGCTCGTTCCTGGCGCCGCTGGGATCTCGGATCCGTTGACCGCCACGCGCCCCGCCTGGAACGGGTGACTCGCGAATGCGCCGACGAACGTCACCTTCGTTCCCACGTTCACGCGGATGCAGCGGGGGGAGTAGGCCAGGCCGAGCAGGTCTCCGAACTCGATCGTCACGTCCGTCTGGGAGGTGAGATCCATCGCGTTCTGGGGGGTGCACCCGTTGTCGTCGACGCACAGTCCGCCCAAGCACTCGGAGCTCTGACAGTCGGCGTTCACGTTGCAGAACTTGCCGAGCGCGCAGCTCATGCACGTGCCGCCGCAGTCCACGTCCGTCTCGGAGCCGTTCTTCGCCGTGTCGGTGCAGCTCGCGTCGCACGTCTTCGAGACGCCGTTGCAAACGCCGCCGAGACAGTCGGCGTTCGCGTTGCACTTCGTGCCGAACACGCACTTGGACGGGCACGCGGAGCCGCAGTCGACGTCGCTCTCGAAGCCGTTCATCACCGCGTCGGTGCACGAGGGCGCGACGCACGCGAGGGGGTTCCCACCGCACACGGCGCTCGCGCAGTCCTGCCCCGAGAGGCAGTGCTTGCCCGTCGCGCAGTCCGGGCACGGACCGCCGCAATCGATGTCCGTCTCGAGGCCGTTCTTGACCACGTCCGTGCACGAGGGGGCCTGACACGTCATCGCGTCACAGACGCCGTCCGCGCAGTCCGTCGCGGTGACGCACGCCTTCCCAGCGGCGCACGGAGCGCAGTCCGCCCCGCCGCAGTTCAGATCCGTCTCGGTGCCGTTCTTCACCGCATCCGCGCACGACGGGGGCACGCAGAAGTGCATGGAGCAGACGCCCGACGCGCAGTCCACGTTCTCGTTGCACTCGACGCAGTGACCGCCTCCGTCGCAGACCTTCCCGTCGCCCTCGGCGCACGGCTTCCCCGCCATCACCGGGGTGTGGGTCGGAGCGAGCCCGTCGCACGCGTCCGCCGTGCATACGGTCCTGTCCGCCGGGGGATCCGCCGGCTCCGGGAGCGCGGTGATCCCGCCCTGACCATCGCACACGAGCTTCTTACAGTCGGCCGTGACCTGGTCGGGCGTCATCGTCCCGGTGGGGACGTTCGCGAAGCCACAGACGCCGCTCTCGCACGACCGGACGCGGCAGTCCCCGTCCGTGCCGGGACAGTCCATCGGCGACGCGCACTCGGTGCCCGCCCCCGTGGACGACGCGCTCGTCGCGCTTCCGCCCGTGCCCGACGAGCTGGTCGTCGCCCCCCCATCGCAGCCCGAGAGGACGAGCGCCGACAGCCAGCCAAAGACGGAGCCCGCGCGCCGCATGGCCCCGCAATCTACACGATGTCCGCGGGGCGCGCGCGCTCGCGGGTCGTCGCGCCGCGCTCCACGTGATAGGTTCGGGTCCCCGCGCGCACGAGTGGCGGAATGGCAGACGCACCGGGTTTAGGTTCCGGCGCCGCAAGGCGTGAAGGTTCAAGTCCTTTCTCGTGCACTGTGACGGGGGCCCCGCGCAGGGCCCTCGTTTGTTCGTCGTGCGGGCGGGCTCCGCTCGTACCCCACCCTCGATGACCGGCGCGGTCCTCCGACTTCGACCGCATGAGGCGCCGTCCCCCGGCGCTCCCGACGCAAACTCGACGCACCGTGAGTCGCTGCTGGGGTTCGAGGATCTCGAGAGACCCCACGGGCCGGGCTTCGAGACTCGTTCCACGGGCGCCGATTTCTGAATCTTGCGGCGCGGGGCGGGGTGTTATGGTGGGCCCTCCATGGCGGAGAAGAGCGTCTGCCGGAAGTGCGGCAAAGAGCTCGGACCGACGGTCCGGTTCTGCGGCATGTGCGGCACGCCAGTCACGAAGGAGCCCGTCGCGAAGCCGAGCACGCGCGCGCCCGCGGTGACCATGCAGTCCGTGAAGGGACCGCCGGTCTCGACGCCCGCGGTCTCGGTCGAGCTGCCCACGCCCACGAAGACGGAGCCGATCGCCCGGTCCTCCCCGCCCCCGCCCGTACAGGACGCGGCGAAGAGCGAGGAGCCCACCTCCTCGAACAAGCACACCCAGCCGATCCCGACCGTCGCCACCGCGCCGACCGAGCGCATGCCGGACGCGGCGGCTCCCGCGAACGCGCGCTCGAGCGCGCCCGGGAGCGACTCGACGAAGCGGAGCGAGTTCCAGCGACTCCTCGACGAGGTGGAGAACGGGTTCGAATCGATCGTCGCGCCCGAGCCACCCCCTCCGCCGGAGGGATCGACGGCACCCCGGCCGAAGCCGAGCGATCCAACGGGCGAGATCCCCATGGACTCCGCGATGGCGCGCTCGCTCTTCGACGCGATGGTCGTGGAGCACGCGCGGCCCGTGCGCGACTTCATGATCGAGGTGCGCCTCGGGGAGCCGCCCCGCACGTGGGTCGAGTTCGCGATGCCCGCGCTGCGCGTCGTCCACCGCTCCGCGCAGGGGATGGGCCTCGCGGACTTCAGCGAGAAGCTCGCGGCCTACCTGAGCGCGCTCGAGATCGCGCAGGGCGGGACCGACCGCCTGATCCGGGGGCAGCTGCGGCAGGCGATCATCGACACGTACAGCGATCTCATCGCGTTCATGCCGGACGCGTTCGCGCTCGAGCAGGAGTCGAACAAGCGCGAGTCGATCATCGTGCACACGCTCTTGCAACAGGTGCACGGCCTCAACAAGGTCGGGACGGATCGCATCTACAGCGCGGGCCTCACGTCCCTCGCGCTGTTCTACGTCGCGCGGCCGAACGACATCGCGGAGCTCACGGGGATCCCGCTCGAGCTCGCGCAGAGCGTCGTCAACCGCTTCCGCGAGTACCGCAAGCAGACCGAGAGCCTGAGCCCCGAGCACGACCGCGCCGCGGAGCTCTCGCTCCTCGGAGACCTCGCGGAGAAGCTCGAGCGCGCATCCATCGAGTACGACAAGCAGGCGCCCGGCCTCGTGGGGGACGCGCGGCGCAGGGAGCTGCGCCGCGTGCGCGGGGATTTGATGCTCGAGATCGGCCTCCTGCTCGCGCGCCTCGGCGAGGTGGAGCGCCTGCGCGAGCTCGAGAAGCTCCCGTTCTCGGGGCGCGCCGCGAGCGTGCGCGCGTACATCCAGGACAAGCAGAAGCCCAAGAAGAGCGGAGCGACGCATGCGTGATGCAACGACGCGGCGCGGAGGGGCCGGCGCAGCCGGTACGAGGGGGGCGACATGGCGCAGCTGACTCGTGAGGAGGTCGTCGCTGCGGCGGCGAAGGGGGACGCGCTCGCGCGCAAGGATCTGTCGGGGCTCGATCTCTCGAACCTCGTGCTCGAAGGCGCGGATCTGAGCCGCTCCGATCTCACGGGCGCGAACCTGTCGGGCGCGAAGCTGCGCGGCGCGAACCTGCGGAACGTCTCCCTCCGCGAGGCCTACCTCTCGGGCGCCGATCTCCGCGACGCGAACCTCGACAAGGCCGAGCTCGACTCGGCGAACCTGGACAAGGCGAACCTGTCGGGCGCGAACCTCGCGCGCGCGAACCTCGAGGGAGCTTCCCTCCTCGAGGCCGTGCTCGAGCGCGCCCGCCTCATCAACGCGCAGCTCGACTCCGCGAACTTCGGCAAGGCCGACCTCTCGGACGCGTTCCTCTCGCACGCGGACGTGAACGAGGCTTACCTCGGCGGAGCGAAGCTCCGGAACGCCGACCTTCGCGGGGCGAACCTCGCCGGCGCGAATTTGGAGGAGGCGCTCCTCGGCGGCGCGAACCTCGATGGCGCGGATCTCACGGGGGCGCGCGCGCCGCAGGCGGACTTCACGAGCGCGTCCCTCGTCCAGGCGAACTTCACGGGCGTGCTCCTGAAGAACGCGAAGTTCGTCTCCGCGGATCTTCGGCGCGCGAACTTCTCCGAGTGCCAGCTCGACGGGGCGAACCTCTCGAACGCGAAGGTGCACGGCCTCATCACGGCGAAGGCCGTGCTCGACAACGCGCGGCTCGACGGCGTCGACGTGAGTGCGGATGGAGACTCGAAGCGCATCGTCTCGGGGATGGAGGCGCTCGCGCTCCTTCGCGGCGAGACGCGGCCCGCGGAGGCCGCGGCCGAGCCGAACCAGCGCTACTTCGGCCGCGGGGACGTGCTGAAGAACGCGACCCTCGAGTTCAGCGCGGGCTCGAAGGTCGTGGTCGAGAGCCATTTCGACAACTGCGCGATCACGCTCGGCGAGGCGACGCTCTTCACCGTCGGCGAAGCGGGCCTCCTGACCGGCACGGTGCTCACCGGCCCCGGCGTCGTGACGATCTTCGGCTCCGTGTTCGACGGCAGCGCGCCCGCGATCGTGGGCGCTTCGCAGGTCATCGTGTCCACCAAGGGCGCGATCGCGGGCACCGTCGTGCAGCCACCAGAGAAGACGATCTTCGCGTTCGAGCCCGGCGCTCGCCTCCGATTGACGATCACCAGCAAGGGAAAGAAGTAGCCATGCCCGACACGCGAGAGATGTCTACGCCCGATCCCGCCCACGGCCTCACCGGAGGCGCCAAGACGACGGTGATCGAGGAGGGCACGGAGTTCAAAGGATCGATGAGCTCCTCGTGCGCCGTCGTCGTGCGCGGCCGCGTGCAGGGCGATCTGACGACGCCCGCGCTCACCGTCGCGCCCTCGGGCGTCGTCCAGGGGCGCGCGAAGGTGGGCGCGATCGAGTCGCAGGGCCAGCTCTCGGGCGAGTTCGACGCTGAGTCGGTTCGCCTCAGTGGGGTGGTGAGCGATGACACACTCATCCGTGCGAAGGTGCTCGAAGTGAAGCTGTCGTCTGACAAGAAAATGGTGGTCACGTTCGGCGAGTCCCGCTTGGAAGTGGGGGAAGCGCCCGCTCCACCCAAGCCCGCGTGAGCGTGGTAGAGTCCTTGCAGAACTCGAGAATCCGTCATTCCCCGCGAGCGGCATGCTGCGGGCCAACGCCGTCGGACCAATGCTGAAGAACCGGAAGGAGGAGCTTCGATGGGCATGGAGATGAAGCTCCAGTACAAGCTGACGCAACAGCTGGTGATGACCCCCCAGCTGGTGCAGGCCATTCGGTTGCTGCAGCTGTCGCGGATGGAGCTGGTCGACGAGGTCCGCAAGGAGCTCGACGGCAACCCCGTCCTCGCGGACGACGCGACGGACCCGCGGGCCCGGGACGTCGACCGCACGATGGCGACCCCGCAGGTGGGTGAGCTGCCGCCGGAGGAGCGCATCGGGATCACCGAGCGCATCGATCCGAACACCGACATGGCGGCGCGGGGCGCCGAGAAGCAGGCGAAGGAGGTCGACTGGGAGCAGTTCCTCGAGAACCGCACGCTCCAGCAGCCCCTCTCCGCGTCGCGCGGCGGGTTCGAGGATCTCCCGCCGATCGAGCAGAGCCTCACGAAGCCCGCGAGCATCCGCGAGCACCTCCTGTGGCAGCTCCACATGAGCGACTTCGTCGACAACGAGAAGAAGTTCGCGCTCCTCGTGATCGGGAACCTGGACGAGCGCGGCTACCTCGATCTCTCCGGCGGGGACGACGAGGAGGGCAACAAGCGCCCGGACATCACGCTCGACGATCTCGCGCGCGAGGCGGAGCTCGATCCGGAGGACGCGCCCGAGGTCCTCGCGATGATCCAGCGGTTCGATCCGGTGGGCATCGCGGCGCGGGATCTCGCGGAGTGCCTCCGCATCCAGGCCGAGGTGCTCGGGTTCGACGAGATCGAGATGCGCATCATCAACGAGCACCTGCACAACGTGGAACGCCGGAATTTCCAGGCGATCGCGAAGGCGCTCAAGGTCCCGATCGAGGAGGTGTACGAGTCGGTCCAGGAGATCCAGAAGCTCGAGAGCGTCCCCGCGAGGAACTTCGCGGAGGTGGACGACAAGCAGATCGCCATCACCCCGGACGTGTACGTCATCAAGGACGGGGATCGCTTCGTCGTCGTCGACAACGACAAGGGCCTCCAGCGGCTCTACATCAACGAGAACCTCGCCCAGAAGATGCTCAAGGATCCGAAGGCGAAGGAGTTCATCAGCGACAAGCTGAAGAGCGCCCAGTGGCTGATCCGCGCCATCGAGCAGCGCCGACGGACGATCATCCGCGTGACGGAGAGCATCGTCGAGAAGCAGCGCGAGTTCCTCGAGCACGGCGTGGCCTATCTGAAGCCGATGATCCTCCGGGACATCGCGAGCGCGGTCGGCATGCACGAGTCGACGATCTCGCGCGTCACGAGCAACAAGTACGTCCACACGCCCCAGGGCTTGTTCGAGCTGAAGTACTTCTTCAACTCGTCCATCGCACGCGTCTCCGAGGAGGACATCGCGAGCGAGAGCGTCAAGCAGGCGATCAAGAAGATCATCGGCGCAGAGGACAAGGACAACCCGCTCAGCGACCAGGCGATCGTGAAGATGCTCGAGGACCAGGACGGCATCAAGATCGCCCGCCGCACCGTGGCGAAGTACCGCGAGATGCTCGGCATCCTGTCGTCGTCGAAGCGGCGCAAGATGTTCTAGAGCACCGAACAGGTTGAAACGCCGACGTATGCGCCCGATTTCGGAGGGAACCACACGGCCTCGTCGCTGTGCTCCTCAGATGACGAGGAGTCGTCTTCTCGGTGCTCGCTCCTCGGGCGTGCGCCTCTCCCTCGAACTCGAGCGCATTCGTTCGTTCGGTGCTCTAGTCGTGCGGCCCCACACCCCTTCGTTCTAGTCGTGCGGCCCCCCGAACCAGCCCTCCCCCCGATGCGGGGGGCGGGAGGAGATCGCACCGCAGCGGTGAAGCGCACCCACTCGCAGTGCAGCGCGCAGGCGAAGTGCGGAGGAGCGACGAGGCGACGCTCGTGAAGCGCTCGCTCGAGGTCCTCGAGCCGCTCACGGCCGAGCGGCTCTTCAAGAAGGTCTTTCAGGGCCTCTACCCGCCGAACGCGGACCTCGCGAAGATCCGCGCGACCGACGCGAACCCCTCGAAAAACCCGCAAATCCTCGCCGGTCTCGACGAGACGGCCACCCTCTTCGCGCGCCTCGCGCCGGAGGCGCTCGGCGTACCCGACCTCGTGCTCGACCTCAGCGACGCGTCCATTCACCGCCTCGCGCCGCTCCTCACGCTCGAACGGCGCGCCCGCCTCCTCGCGTCGAAGACCGCGGGCCCGCCGCTGCTCGCGCACTTCGTCATCCACGGCGCGGTCTACGTGGGCGCGTGCATCGTGAAGAACCACGGCGGCAAGTGGCTCGTGAGGAGCCCGCTCTGGGAGACCCTCGTCGAGCTCACCTCGCGCGCCGGCGTCGCCCACATCGCGCCCTTCGCCTGGTGGCTGCGCGCCCTCTCGGACGAAGAGATCGGCCGCGCGACCCTCCTCGATCGCTACCGCACCCACGTCGAGACCCCCACGTTCGACCCGTCCACGCTCCCCGTCATCGCCCCCGAAGATCGCCGCCTCCCGCGCCTCGAGAAGGTCCGCTACGACCTCCTCTACAAGTACCTGAAGGCCCATCTCCCCGAGATGAAGGACGTGGGGAGAGACTTCCCCTCCCCCGAGCGCTTCGAAGAGATGGGCTTCGCCTGGATCGAACCCCACCTCGTAGGCGGAGGCCGCGTCCTCCTCCTCTACGGCCCCACCCGCACCGGCGTCGCCGCCCTCTTCCTCTCCAAAGCCGGCTTCCTCAAGCAGCACTACTACGAGACCCCCACTCGCTCCCCGCGCCTAGAGATCGAAGGCGATCGCCTGAGATTCATCCTAGGAGAGGAGGTCCACGAGACCTTCTTCTGGGGCGCCTAGCTCTCCGCATCGCCCAGAAAGCCCCAGCGCGAGCCCGCCTCCTCCGGCAACGCGCGAAGCGCGGAGCTCTCCCCAACGCGCGAAGCGCAGAGCCCGCCTCCTCCGGCAACGCGCGAAGCGCGGCCCAGCGCGCGAAGCGCAGAGCCCGCCTCCTCCGGCAACGCGCGAAGCGCGTCCCTCCGGCGACGCGCGAAGCGCGGAGCTCTCCCCTTCCGGCAACGCGCGAAGCGTGGAGCTCTCCCCTTCCGGCGACGCGCGAAGCGCGGAGCTCTCCCCTTCCGGCAACGCGCGAAGCGCGGAGCTCTCCCCTTCCGGCGACGCGCGAAGCGCGGAGCTCTCCCCTTCCGGCGACGCGCGAAGCGCGGAGCTCTCCCCTCCGCAACGCGCGAAGCGCGTCCCCTCCGGCGACGCGCGAAGCGCGAAGCTCTCCCCTCTCTCCCCTCCCCTACGCGATGTCGCCGAATTCGCGCGGTAGGGGTGTCAGCGGAGGCATGGCTATGGGAGGCGCGCGGAAGCGTGGTCTGCCCACGCTGAGCACGCCGACCGACGCCATGCCTTCGCTGGCGCCCCTACCGCGTGAATTCGAAGTGAATTCGAGTTAGCAGGCGCCGGCGCAGCCTTCCTTCGAGAAGAACCAGAAGCCCTTCACGTCCTCGCAGTCGCCGGAGCTGTCGTACTCGGCGGTGCAGCAGGACTCGGCGCCTCCGCACTTCGACTTCGCCTTCGCGTTACCGGCGCGGAGGCAGCAGTTGCCTCCGCCGCCGGGCATCGCCGGGGTCTGCGGGGCTTCGGGGGCTTGGGGCGCTTCGACCTTCGGTGCCTCGACCGTCGGCGCCTCGGGGACGGTGAACGTCGGCGGGGCGGGCGCGGTCGGGATTTCCGGCGGCGTGAAGCAGGCGGCGGGAAGATACGCGAGCGAGATCCCGATGATCGCTCCGAGGATCAAGGCCCAGTGCTTGAGTCCCCACTGAAAACGCGGACGCTCCGTATCCATGCAGCGCGTAGGTTCGCGCGCCGGCACGGGAGAGGTCAAGAAACGCGCGCGGAATCGGCCGCTGGGCGCAGCGCCCCGCGGATGACGGCGCCGAGCAGCTCCCGCAGGAAACGGTGGCCCTCGTCCTCCCGCATCGACTCGTGCCACACGAGCGCGACACGCACCTCGGGCAGCGGCACCGGCGGCGCGACCGCGACGAGGTCGAGGTGCGCGAGCGACGGCTCGACGAGCTCACGCGGCGCCGCGAAGAACCAGTCCGTCGCCGCGGCCGCGTGGAGCGCGGCGAGCGAGCTCGGCGCGACGAACCCGACGCGCCTCTCGATCCCGAGGCGCGCGAGCTCCCGGCCCACGATCCCCATACCGTCCGCGGTCTGGACGATCACGTGCGGCCGCGCGAGCCACGCCTTCCGGCTGAGCCGACCGGACGAGATCGCGGCGTGACCACGCCGCGCGACGATGCACCAGCGCGCACGCCCGAGCACGCGCTGCGAGAGCCCGGGCCCGCGATCCCGCGCGTGGATCACCGCGAGGTCGATCGCGCGATCCCCGAGGCGTGCCTCCAGATCCGGCGGGACGGGCCTCGCCTCGATGCGCGTGCTCGGCGCCTCGCGCGAGAGCCTCGCGAGGAGGGATGGCAGGACGACCGCCAACAGATCCGGGCACGCGATCGTGAACACGCGCGCGCTCGTCGCGGGATCGAACGCCGACCCGCTCGAGAGGGCGCGGTCGATCTCCCCGAGGACGTGGTGGACCGCGGGCGCGAGCCGCTCGGCGCGGGGCGTCCGCACCATCGCGCGGCCCGAGCGCACGAGCAGCGGGTCCGCGAGCGCCGCGCGCAAGCGGCCGAGCGCGTGGCTCACCGTGGGCTGCGTGAGCCCGAGCGCCGCCGCCGCCTGCGTGACGCTCCCGCGCTGGAGGATCGCGTCGAGCACGACGAGCAAATTCAGGTCGAGCCGGGTGCCATCGACGCCATGCATGATGACTTGCATAGCATCGATTCGACGCATGAATGAAACGGGCGCACGTTCTCCGAAGGGCGCTCGAGGGGGCGCTCGCGAGCACGCGGCCGTGTCCGCGGAAAGGCTGGTCGGGTCATGCGCGTCTTCGTCACCGGTGGTTCGGGCTTCGTCGGCGGACACCTCATCGAGCGTCTCGTCGAGCGCGGGCACGAGGTGCGCGCGCTCGCGCGATCGGACCGCGCCGCCGCGGTCGTGCGCGGGTACGGCGCGGCGCCCGCGCAGGGCGACCTCGGATCCGTCGGCACCGAGGCGCTCCGCGGCGTGGACGCCGTGGTGCACGCCGCCGCGTTCGTGGAGGAGTGGGGCACCCGCGCGCAGTTCTGGGAAGCGAACGTCGAGGGGACGAGCCGCCTGCTCGAGGCCGCGCGATCGGCGGGCGTGAAGCGCTTCGTCCACGTCGGCACGGAGGCCGCGCTCTTCGAGGGACACGATCTCGTGGACGTCGACGAGGCCGCGCCCTACCCGGCGAAGCCTCGCTACCTCTACTCGGAGACGAAGGCGGAGGCGGAGAAGCGCGTGCTCGCCGCGGCGCGCGACGGCCTCGAGACGCTGTCGATCCGACCGCGCCTCGTGTGGGGCCCGCGCGACACCTCCGTCCTTCCCGCGATCGTCCGGATGGCGAAGGCAGGCCAGTTCGCTTGGCTCGACGGAGGTCGTGCGCGCACGTCGACGACGCACGTCGCGAACCTCACGCACGCGCTCGAGCTCGCGCTCTCCCGCGGCGTGTCCGGGCGCGCCTACTTCGTCGCGGACGACGACGAACGGACGCTCCGATCCTTCCTCGGCGCGCTCGCGCGCACGCAGGGCGTCGACCTCGGCACCCGCAGCATGCCGAGCTCGATCGCGCGCCCGCTGGCGCGCGCCATCGAGGGCGTCTATCGCCTCCTCCGCGTGCGCCGGGCGCCCCCGCTCACCCGCTTCGCCGTCGACATGATGTCGTCCTCGATCACGGTGCGGACCGACCGGGCGCGCCGCGAGCTCGGCTACGCCCCTGTGATCCGGGTCGAGGACGGGCTCGCGACCCTCGCGGCTCAATAGCCGCGCCGCGAAGCGCGGCGCGGCGAGCTCGGCACCGAGGCGATGCGGAAGTGGCCGTGCTCGAACGTCCACGCGATCTCGCTCGTGCCGTCCGCGAGGCGCAGCGTCATCCGCACCACGGGCGTGTGCACGATGTCGGCCGCGTCCGTCGGGTTCACGTCTCCGCACGGATCGGCGGCGAGGCCCCCTCGGTCCTTCACGGTCACGTAGAGGCGGCGGAGCACCGCCAGGCGCATGCGATCCATCGGGCTCGGCCCCCGCCCGGACGGCGCGGTCGACGTGAGCGCGCTCTCGACGAGGAGGCTCGCGAGGCCCTCGCTCGCGACGAGGCCGTTCGAGACGAGCTGCTGGAACGTGCGGAAGCGCGGCGTCTCGCTCGCGAGCTCGCCGACGAGCTCCTTGCAGGCCTTTTGGACGCCCGCGAGGCGCCACTCCGCCGAGGACTGCTTCTCCTGGATCTCGAGCGCGTGGGCGATCGCGTCGTCGATGACCGCCCCCGGGAGCGCGAGGTAGACGTCGTGCTTCTCGGGCAAGAAGCCCGTGTTGATCCCGACCACGTCGTTGTTCGCGTCGAGCAGCGGGCCGCCGCTCGATCCCGGATCGATCGACGCGGAGTGCTGGATGTACGTCTCCTTCGTGCCCTCCTCGTCGAAGCTCCGCTCGAACGCGCGGTTCCGCACCTCGCCGCGCGAGATCTGGAAGCTCGGCTTGCCCGCGAGGAACGGGTAGCCCGTCGCGACCACGGGCGCGAGATCCGCGACGTCCGTAGGCGCGAGGCGGAGCCCGGTCGTGAAGGGCGGGCGCTTGCCCGTGAACGAGAGGACGGCGACGTCGTGTCGCAGATCCGAGTAGACGACGTCCGCGCCGAGCTTCGCGCCGTCGTCGAGCGTGAGCTCCACCGCTTCGCCTTCGGCGACGACGTGGCGGTTGGTGAGGACGAACACCGCTGGCTCGGCCGACTGCGCGTCCTTCTCCGAACCGCTCGCCGAGGGAGCGGTCGCCCGAGCCCCATCGGCGCGGTCCTTCGCGTCGCGCTGCCGCACGAGCACGAACCCGCTCCCGCTCCCGCCGAGCGTGAGCCCACTGACCACGTTGCGCAGGTGAGAGGACTCCAGCGTGAGGGCCATCGTACGGAACCCGTCGACGAGCTCGGGCGACGGCGTGACGTTCACGAGCACGGTCTTCGTCCGAGGATCGGGCTCCGCGTCGACGGCCCACGGCCCCTTCTGCTTCACCTTCGGCGCCTCGGCCGACGCGACGGGCTCTTCGCGCGCGGCGACGCGCTCGCCCGACGCGCGCCCCTCCGGCGCCTTGCTCGAGCGCGCGAGGAACGCGATGACGACGGCCGTCACGCACACGAGCCCGACGCTCGCGAACGCGGGCGCGACCCAAGCGGGGTGATTGCCGCGCGCGAACGGCAGCTTGCCGAGGAACCGCGAGAGGACCGCGCGGGGCGGCGCCGCCGGCGACTGCGCGACGTAGAGCGGGCGCGGAGGCGGGGCGCTCTCGGGCATCGGAGGCAGGAGCTGCGGCGCGAGCGAGCCGGCCGTGGGCGCGGCGAGCACCGCGTTCTCGCCGAGGGCCCGCCCGAGCTCGGCGGCCGCGGCGTTCGCGTCGGAGAAGCGGAGCGACGGGTCGCGCGAGACGCAGCGCGCGAACCAAGCGTCGAACGAGAGCGGGAGGACGACCCCGAACTCCACGGCCCGGAGCGACGCCGAGACCAGCGGGTCGAGCAGGATCTCGCGCGCGAGGGCGATCTCGCCCGCCTCCGACTCGCGCCAGTAGGGGCGCCCCGCGAGCGCGAAGAACGCGAGGAGCCCGAGCGACCACACGTCCGAGCGGGGATCCGGACCGGCCACGGCGCCGCTCGTCGCGTCCACCCACGCACCGGGGAGGCGCTCCGGCGCGAGCCAGGGGCGATCCGTCGCGTCGGGCTCCGCGTCGACGAACGTCTGCCCAGCGAGCGTGATCGACGTGGCGTCCCCGTCCGAAGGCACGAACACGTGTTCGGGGAGCACCGCGCCGTGGACGAAGCCGGCCGCGTGGAGCGCGCCGAGGGCCGACGCGACGCGCTCGAGGAGCGGGCGCGCGTCCGTCGCGCCGAGCGGGCCGCTCTTCGCGATGGAGGACGCGAGCGTCTCCGCCTCGACGTGCGGGGTCGCGACGTACACGCACCCCATCGACTCGTCGACGCCGACGGCGAGCACGCGCTCGAGGTTCTCGTGGTCGAGGACGGAGGCCGCGCGCACGGCCGCGATCACCGCGGGGTCGGCGAGATCGAGGCGCGCGTGTGCCGCGGCGGACGCGTACCTCCGGAACGCCGTGAGCACGCACCGGCGCCGCGTGCCGAGCTGCTCGGCGTCGTAGACGGCGTAGCTCGATCGAGCTCGACGGAGTCCCGTGATCGCGAGCTCACGGCCGCTCCCGACCGGACGCGAGACGAGCTCGCCATGGCCACTCTCGGGCGCCGAAAGGAGCGCCCCACCCACCAAGGTCCCTGTTTCGAGTTTCATCGGCTCCCTCACGGGGACTCCGTGTAGTGCTCGATGCAGGAGCGCGCGTGCTCCATCGACCGCGGCTTCACGCCAAACGACCGACGTATCGCGCCACCCTCGGTCACGGAGTAGATTCGCGGGCGACCCGGAGGTCCATCCGCGTGGACACGCCGGCGAGAGAGAGCGCGCGCCGGCGACACTATTTCACTTTATATGCAACAGCAACTTACCGAATGATTCGTTCCTCTCCATCACGCGGTGGGCCTCGGCCGCGTCCGTGACGGGGAAGACTCGATCGACGATGGGGCGGACGGTGCCCCGCACGAGCCACGCGCCGATGGACGTCTCGAGGGACTGCGCGGCCGCTATCTTCTCCTCGAGCGGGCGCGAGCGGAGGACCGTGCCGACGATGGAGGCGCGCTTGCGGAGCAGCGCGCCCAGGTTGATGTTCGCGACGAGGCCCCCCGTGAGCCCGACCACGACGATGCGGCCGCGGGGCCGGAGCACGCGCAGGTCGGCCTCGACGTAGGCTCCGCCGACGAGCTCCACGATCACGTCGAACCCCTCGGGGCACGCCGCTTCGAGGGCGTCGCCGAGCGCGGACGGATCCCCCGCGACGACGCCGCGCTCGAGGCCGAGGCGGGCCGCGCGCTCGATTTTGTCCGCGGTGCGTGACGTGCCCGCGACGGAGGAGCCGAGCGCGCGCGCGATCTGGACCGCCGCCGTGCCGACGCCGCTCCCGACCGCGGTGACGAGCACGCGCTCGCCCGGGACGAGCGCGGCGCGCGCGACGAGCGCGTCGAACGCCGTGACGAACGCCTCTGGGACCGCGGCGGCGTCCTCGAGCGACACGCCCTCGGGCACCCTCGCGACCTCACGCTCGTGCGCGACGAGCGCCTCCGCGTGCGCGCCCCCGGGCACGAGCCCGTAGACGCGGTCACCGACGCGGAAGCGGGTGACGCCGGGCCCACACGCGTCGACCACGCCCGCGTACTCGAGCCCGGGGACGTCCGCGGGGGCGTCCGGCGGGGGCGGGTACATCCCGCGGCGCTGGAGCACGTCCGCGCGGTTGAGCCCCGCATACGCGACCCGGACGCGCACCTGGTGCCGGTCGGGCACGAGGTCCGGCACCTCCACCCACGCGAGGACGTCGACGTCACCGGGCTCACGGATGCAGAGCGCGTACATGGGCGGCGATGATATAGACGTCTCGTGCTGACGGGAGACGTGCGCTTCGAGGGCTTCACGGCGACGGACTGGTCGCGCGTGCTCGGCCTGTTCGCGCCGCAGAAGGCGTCCGGCGAGGCGCGCGATCCGGATCGCCCGCGGGGCGCCATCTTCGCGATCGTCGAGCGCGCGGCGGAGGGCGCGCCGGAACGCCTCCGCAAGCTCGTGCACACACGCGCCGGGCGCGTCCGCCTCGACGACGTCGCGGCGGACTGGCCGCTCAAGCCGGAGGAGCTCGCGCGCCGGAACCACGCGAGCCTCGCGATCGTCATCGAGCGGGGCACGCTCGAGGCGATCATGGAGCGCTTCGGCGCGAAGGTGCGGCGCTCGGACGATCTCACCGCCCAGTCGCTGCTGTTCGTGTCGCTCGTGCAGGAGCACATGATCGCCGGGCGGATCCGGTACTGGCCCGAGCGACTCCACGGGATGCCGGTGCCGAGCCCGGCCGTCGTGAACGGCACGCTCGACGCGATCTGCCCCGGAGGGACGACGCTCCTTCTCGGGCTCTTCGATCACGGCGAGCTCTGGACGAGCATCGCGCTCCGAAGGCACGCCTCCGGAGGCTTCGACTGGATCCTCGGCCCCGACGACGTGCGGCGCGACATGGGCCTGCTCGCGGGCGACTTCCGGCGCGACTACCGGCACCTCGCGCGGACCGTCGAGCGACGGACGGGGAAGCTCAGCCTCGGCTGCTTCGCGGAGGCGTCCACATTCCGGCGGCTCGAGGTCGATCCGTCCCCGGGGGCGTGGGCGAAGGCCGTCGCCGTGCGCGACGTGATCCTCTCCCCCGTCCCCCCGGCCCTCGCGATCCCCCTCGGCCTCGACGCGGGCCGCGCCGCGCTCTCGGCGGTGAAGACGGTGCTCGATCGCGTCGACGCGTGGAAGTACGTGAACCCGGCGTTCGGACTCGTTCGGGATCTCTTCCCGCCCGAGGTGAGCGACCCGTCGCGCCCCGGGCTCGGCCCGTCCCGCGTCGGGTTCGAGCCGCTCGAGCTGCTCCGGCGCCTCCTCAGCCGCGACGTCTGATGCGGGCGCGAGGCAACGGCTGGCTGCTGCGCGTCCGCGAGGCGTTCGCCGCGCACGGAGATCCCGCGCGCGCGGCGGATATGCAGGCGTACATGAAGTCGTCGATGCCCTACCACGGGGTACCGAAGCCCACCGTCACGCGCGAGCTCAAGCCCATCTTCGACGACTACCCGTTCGAGAGCCCCGAGCGCTGGGACGCGGACGTGCGCGCGATCTTCGATGGCGCCCGGTTCCGCGAGGAGTGGTACGCGGCGCTCGCGCTCCTCTCGCACCCGAGAGCCCGAGCGTTCGCGACCAAGGAGCGATGGAGGGAGCTCTTGGCGCTCCACGAGCACCTCGTCGTCGGCGCGTCCTGGTGGGACATCGTCGACGAGGTCGCCGCCCACCACGTGGGCGCGCTCCTCGCTGCGTTCCCCGGCGAGATGAAGCCCGCGATGCGTGAATGGTCCCGATCGGACCAGATGTGGAAGGCGCGCACGTCGATCCTCTCGCAGCTCCGGTTTCACTCGCCCGATTTTCGGCGCTTCAAGCCGTCGATGGACGAGGCGCTCCTCTTCGCGTGCATCGAGCCCTCGATCGCCTCGAAGGAGTTCTTCTTGCGCAAGGCGATCGGCTGGGCGCTCCGCGAGTACTCGAAGCGAAACCCGGACGCGGTGAGGCGCTACGTGCGCGCGAACGACGCGCGGCTCTCCGGCCTCTCGAAGCGCGAGGCGCTGCGCCTGATCTCCGCGGAGGCGAGCGCGTGAAGATCATCGAGTCGTCGATCTCGATCGCGGCGCCCATCGAGCGCGTGTGGAGCATCCTCGTCGACATCGGCGGGTACCCGGAGTGGAACCCGTTCGTGATCCGCGCGTCCGCGGACGGCGATCCGACGGCCGTCGGGACCACGATGCGCTTCCTCGTTCGGTGGTCGACGGGCGGTACTGCTCGGTCCCTCGAGCGGATCGAGGCGTGCGAGCCGCCCGCGAACGGCGCGGCGCGATGGTCGTACGCCTACCGCGGCCCCCTCGCGTCCCTCGGCCTCGTGCGGGGCACCCGGACGCAGACCCTCGAGCGCACCGGGGACGGGACGCTCTACCGGTCTGTCGAGCCGTTCAGCGGTGCGCTCCTCGCGTTCGTCCCGCTCGACGCGGTTCGGGACGGCTTCGAGCGCCAGGCGCGCGCCCTGCGAGCGCGCGCCGAGCGCCGCTGACGCCTCCCCGGTGGCGCTCCTCCGAGCGCTGCACTAGCGTTCGCCGCGATGTTCCCCTTCATCGCAGTCGTGCTGACCATCGCGTCCGTGATGGTCGTCTACGATCCGACGATGTTCGCGCTGCCCGCGAACGCAGGGATGGTGGGCCTGTTCGTGACCGTTCCGGCGGCCGTGTACCTCCTCTGGGTATGGACGCGGCCGAAGCCGACGATGCTGGATCGAGAGGTCGCGTACTTCGCGGCCTTCGGTGACCGCACGCCGGCGCTGCCCGCGCCCGAGAAGCCCGGCGCGAAGGAGATCCTCCCGCAGCCGACCGCGAAGATCGTCACCGCCCCGCCGAGCGACATCGGCTTCATCCTGGACCAGGTGGGCGGCGGCAAGCCCGTCGCGTTCCTCGAGGTGCACCCCAAAAACGCGTACATCGCGATCGTGGGGAGCGACGAGGGGGCGATCAGCGACTACACGTCCATCCTCCTCCGCCTCGAGGCGAAGGCGCCCGCGTTCGAACTCCACCCGCTCGTGACGGGCGATCCGCTGCCCGCGCGGACGATCGGGTTCAAGGATCAGGAGTTCGCGGCCGCGTACGTCACCCAGGGCGAGGACCCGAAGGGCGTGCGCACGTTCATGATCCCCGAGCTCCGCGAGGAGCTGCTCGAGAACGCGGACATCCACGTCGTCGTCCACGACAAGGCGATGGCGCTCACGGTCTTCGGGCCGTTCGAGCGAGCGCGCGCCATGAAGCTCCTCGACGTGGCGGACGTGTTCTTCGCCGAGTACGGCGCGGACGGCGGACCGTCGCTTCGCGAGGGGTTCGACAAGGCGGCCGAGGCCGCCGAGGCGAAGACGAACAAAAAGAAGAAAAAGAAGAAGGCTCGGGAGGACGGACCGATGGGCGAGTCCCCGCTGAGCGCCGAGACCTGACCCGTGTACCAGACCCCACTCCCGCCTCCGACCGTGCCCCCCGGGGCGCTCGCTCCGCTGCCACCGCTCATCGGGGTGATCCACCTCCGCGCCCTTCCCGGCGCGCCCCACGCAGAGAGCGACATCGCCGCGATTGCGGCCTCCTGCGCGCGCGACGCGCAGGCGCTCGCGGAGGCCGGCTTCGACGGGATGATCATCGAGAACTACGGGGACGCGCCGTTCGAGCCCAAGAAGGTCTCCGCGATCACCGTCGCGGCGATGACCCGGTGCGCGCTCGCCGCGCGCGTCACCGCGCCGATGCTCCCGCTCGGGATCAACGTGCTCCGGAACGACGCGGAGGCGGCGCTCGCGATCGCCGCAGCGGTCGGCGCGTCGTTCATCCGCGTCAACGTGCACATCGGCGCGCGCCTCACGGATCAGGGGATCATCGAGGGGATGGCCCACGAGACGCTCCGCCTCCGAAGGAACCTCGGAGCAACGCACGTGCGCCTCCTCTGCGACGTCGACGTGAAACACGCCGCGCCGATCGCGCCGCGCCCGCTCGCCGACGAGGCGCAGGATCTCGCTTACCGCGGCGGCGCCGACGCGCTGCTCGTCACGGGCCGGGGCACGGGCAAGACCGTCGCGCTCCGCGACATGCACGAGGTGATCAGCGCCGTCAGCACGCCCGTGTACGTCGCGAGCGGCGTCACCGAGTCGAACCTCCAGTCCGTCGCCTCGGCGTACGGCGTGATCGTCGGCAGCTGCTTGCGCGCCGACGGCAAGGCGGGCGGCCGGATCGATCCACCCACCGCGAAGCGCTTCGCGGACGCCTACCGCGCCGTGCGCGAGCGACGCGCGCCCGAGATCGTCGTCGACGACGGGTGAATCGAAGCGCGGCGGAGTTCTTTGCCCCGTGCGTGGTCGCGGAGTAGACGCGGAGCATGCGAACCGCACGGCTCCTCCTCGGTCTCTCGGTCGCAGCGCTCCTCGTGACGGGCTTCGCGGGGGACGCGCTCGCGAAGGGCAAGAAGAACAAAAAGAAGAAGCCAACGCCCGCGGACACCGCGACGTACTTCATGGCCTCCGATCCGCACGTCCCCCTCGCGATCGTCGACAAGGCGGCGTTCGTCGCGATCGAGACCCCCGGCAACCGGTGCGGCGACCCGAAGAAGTGGGCGACGATCGGCAGCACGTGGCGGGCGCTCGACGAGTGGGGGCAGATGGGCGGAGAGTTCTCGATCGCGAGCGTCGAGCCCTACGACGTCACGGGGTGCAGCGAAGCCACGATGAAGGAGAAGGGAGCGACGACCCCCGGCGCGACGACGGGTCCCCTCTTCGTCTCCTCGGCCTCGTGGAAGTCGCCGAAGAGCGCCGCGTTCGCCGCGACGGACGAGCAGAAGGCCGCGTTCGGAGCGGTCCTCGAGGGCGCGCTGAAGCTCTACGCGACGGATCCGAAGGAGCTCGCGAAGGGCAAGGAGGGGTTCCAGATCGCCTACTTCACGGCACCGAAGCGCGCCGACGATGGCACGCACCCGACCGACACGTGGGCCGTCGCCGCGGGGCCCATGCTCGTGTTCGCGCGCCTCGTCGGCGCCGAGTGGAAGCTCTCGAGCGTGGAGCCGCCCCGTGACGCGAACATGGACGGCGCCCCCGCGCATTTCAAGCTCGTGTCGATCTTCGACATGGACGGCGACGGCGTGACGGACGTGATCGTGAACGAGAACAACCTCGATGGTTGGAACGACGAGGTCTTCTCCCGAGATGACTCGGGGTGGAGCCGCGTCGTGGTGAGCCCCGGCGGATCCACCGCCTAGAGCTTCGTCGAGCGCGAAGCCGCGGCTTTCCGCCGCGCTTCTTCCGCGGATACCATCGCGGCGCGTGAAGCGGCTCGCCCTCGTCCTCGCAGCGCTGGTGCTCGTGCACGTCGCGCTGCTCTTCGTGCCGGCGCGCCGGGCCGGCGCGCCGACGACCGTGGGGCGGCCCGCGCTGCGCGTCGGCGTCGTGTTCGACGTCGGTGGTCGAGGGGACAAGTCGTTCAACGACGGCGCGTGGATCGGCGCCGAGCGCGCCGCGCGCGAGCTCGGCGCGGAGATGCGCTTCGTGGAGCCCGGGGACGGATCCGATCGCGAAGCGGGGCTCCGCATGCTCGCGGCCGAGGGGATGGACCTCGTGATCGGCGTCGGGTTCATCTTCACGGACGACCTGCTCGCGCTCGCGAACGAGTACCCGGACGTGCACTTCGCCGGCGTCGATTTCGCGGTGCGCGTGGACGAATCCGGCAACCCCGTCCCGCTCCCGAAGAACCTCGCCGCGCTGAAATTCCGCGAGGAGGAGGGCTCGTACCTCGTGGGGGCGCTCGCCGCGCTCGCGGGAGGCTCGAAGAAGATCGGGTTCGTCGGCGGCATGGACATCCCGCTCATCCACAAGTTCGAGGCGGGCTACCGGCAGGGCGTCGCCGCGGTGTGCGGCGACTGCGAGGTCATCGCGGAGTACGCGGGCGCGACGCCCGAGGCGTTCAGCAACCCGAGCAAGGGCAAAGAGCTCGGGCTCGCGCAGTACCACGCGGGGGTCGAGGTGATCTTCCACGCGTCCGGGTCGACCGGTCTCGGCGTGTTCGAGGCCGCGCGGGACGAACACAAGCTCGCGATCGGCGTCGACGCCGATCAATACGACGAGGCGCCGGGCTTCATCCTCACGTCGATGACGAAGGGGGTGGACACGTCCGTCTACGACGCCGTCCGTCGCGTGAAAGAGGGCACGTTCGAGGGTGGGATCTACTCGTTCGGCCTCGCGGAGGACGGCGTCGGATACGTGTACGACGAGCACAACCGCGCCCTCATCCCGGACGAGGTGCGCGCGCGCGTCGAGGCGCTCCGCGCCGACATCGTCGCGGGCCGCGTGAAGGTCGAGGTCGGCAAGTGATCGAGCTCGAGGGGATCGCGAAGACGTTCGGCGACTGCCGCGCGATCGAGCGCGCGAGCCTCGCCGTGCGAGAGGGCGAGATCCACGCGCTCGTCGGGGAGAACGGCGCCGGCAAGTCGACGCTCATGCGCGTCGTCGCTGGGCTCGTGCGACCGGACGCGGGGAAGGTGCGGGTCGGGGGCGCGGACGTCACGGGGTGGACGACGAAGCATGCGATCGCGCGCGGCGTCGGCATGGTGCACCAGCATTTCATGCTGGTCGACACGCTCACCGTCGCGGAGAACCTCGTGCTCGGCGCGGAGCCGACGCGCGCCGGGCAGCTCGACCTCCACGCCGCGCGCGCGGCCGTCGCGCGCCTCTCGAAGGAGAGCGGCCTCGAGGTGCCGGCGGACGCGCGGATCGCCGATCTCCCCATCGGGCTCGCCCAGCGCGTCGAGATCCTCAAGGTCCTCTATCGAGGCGCGAAGGTGCTCATCCTCGACGAGCCGACCGCCGTGCTCTCGCCGCCCGAAGTGAAGGAGTTCCTGGGCGTGCTCGAGAAGCTCCGCGACGCGGGGACGACCATCGTGCTCGTGACGCACAAACTCGCGGAGGTGATGGCCGTCTCGTCTCGCGTGACGGTGATGCGCCGGGGCGTGACGGTCGCCGAGCTCGAGACCGCGACGACGACGCCGGCGGAGCTCGCGCGCGCGATGGTCGGGCGCGAAGTCGACCTCGAGGCGCGCCCGGCGCGCGCCTCCACGCGCGGCGACGTCGTCCTCGACGTGCGCGGACTCTCGGTGTCGACGCCCGAGCGCCCGCGCGCGCTCGACGACGTGAGCTTCGAGATCCGCGCGGGGGAGGTCCTCGGGTTCGCGGGCGTCGAGGGCAACGGCCAATCCGAGCTGGTGGAGGTCATCGCCGGGCTGCGCCGCGCGTCGGCCGGGGCGGTGTCGCTCGATGGGAAGGTGCTCGGGAACGAGGGCGTCCACGACCGCGTCGCGCGCGGCGTGGCCCACGTCCCGGAGGATCGCCATCGACGCGGGCTCGTGCTCGAGTGGTCGATCGAGGACAACCTGATCCTCGGCCTCACGCGGGCGTTCTCGCGCTTCGGGCTCCTCGATCGGCGCCGAGTGCGGGCGCACGCGGAGCAGCGCATCCGCGCGCTCGACATCCGCCCGACCGATCCGACCACGGAGGCGCGCACACTCTCGGGCGGCAACCAGCAGAAGATCGTCATCGCCCGAGAGCTCGCGCGCGGCGGGCGGCTCTTGCTCGCCGCCCAGCCGACGCGCGGCGTGGACGTCGGCGCGATCGAGACGATCCACGCAGAGCTCCGGCGCGCGCGCGACGCGGGTCGCGCGATCCTCCTCGTCTCCGCCGAGCTCAGCGAGATCCTCGCCCTGTCGGATCGGATCGCCGTGATGTACCGAGGGAAGATCGTCCGCCTCGCGGAGCGCGACGCGATCGACGCGGAGGCCATCGGCGAGCTGATGACCGGGGCGAGGGCGGGCTCGCCGAACGAACCGTCGCGACGCGACCCCAAAGAGGACGAATGAAGCCCGATCGGATCGCCGAGGCGCTGCTGCCGCCCCTCATCGCGCTCGCGATCTCGTTCGTGATCGGAGACCTCCTGATCATCGGCTTCGGACAGTCCCCGGGCGAGGTGTTCCGCCTGCTCCTCGAGGGCACGTGGGGGAACGCGTACGGCGTCGGTCAGGTCCTCTACAAGGCGACGACGCTCGCGTTCACGGGGCTCTCGGTCGCGATCGCGCTTCAGGCGGGGCTCTTCAACGTCGGCGCCGAAGGGCAACTCACGGCGGGCGCGTTCGGCGCGGCGCTCGTCGGGATCGCGCTCCCGACGGGCGTGCCCGCAGCGGTCGCAGCGCCGCTCTGCCTCCTCGGGGCGGCCGTTTGCGGAGGGCTGATCGGCGCGATCCCGGGCGCGCTGCGCGCCTGGTTCGGCGCGCACGAGGTCATCGTCACGGTGATGATGAACTTCATCGTCCTCGCCGGGCTCAACTGGGTGGTCGCCGCGAAGCTGCACGATCCGGAGACGCTGCACACCCCCGCGATCCGCGCGGGAGCGCTCCCGCGCCTCTCGACGCTCGTGCCCTCGCTCCACGGGTCGGCCGCGAACGTCGGCGTGTTCGTCGCGCTCGGGGTGATCGCGATCATGCTCGTCGTGCTGCTCCGCGGGCGCTTCGGCTTCGATCTGCGCGCCGTGGGCCTCTCGCCGGACGCGGCGCGCGCGAACGGGATCCGCGTCGGCGCGGTGTGGATCGGCGCGCTCACGCTCGCGGGCGCGCTCGCGGGCGCTGGGGGCACGAATTTCGTGCTCGGCTACAAGGGCTACTACGAAGACGCGTTCGCGGGCGGGATCGGGTTCATGGGGATCGCGGTCGCGCTCGTGGGACGGAACCACCCGATCGGCGTCCTCCTCGCGTCCCTCCTCTTCGCGACGCTCTCGCAGGGTGGCCTCGCGATCCACGTGCTGGTCCCGAAGCAGCTCGTCGAGCTGCTCCAGGCGATCGTGATCCTCGCCATGGCGTCCGCGTCTCCGGAGGCGCGGCGGCTCCTCGCGAAGCTGCGCGCGCCGATCGTGAGGCCGTCGTGAGCGTTCTGTCGATCGTCGAGCAGACCGTCCGCATCGCCGTGCCGTTCCTGTTCGCGGCGAGCGGAGGCGTCCTCGCGGAGCGCGCGGGCGTCGTGAGCCTCGCGCTCGAGGGGTACATGCTCTCGGGGGCGTTCACGGCCGTGGTGGGCGCCCAGGTCACGGGCAGCGCATGGGGCGGGCTCGTCGCGGGCGCCCTCGGCGGACTGCTCCTCGGCGGCATGCACGCGCTCGGATCCCTGCGCTTCAAGGCTCACCAGATCATCATGGGGATCGCGCTCAACCTCTTCGCGCTCGGCGGGACGGCGCTGTTCTTGAAGCTGCTCTACGACAGCTCTTCGAACTCGCCGAGGGTCGTCGGCTTCGGCGGGGACGGCGCGTCGACCTGGGCGAACCCGCTCCTCTGGTTGGGCTTGCTCTCCGCCCCGATGCTCGCGTGGCTCATCGCGCGCACGCCGTGGGGCCTGCGCGTCCGGGCCGTCGGCGAGCACCCCGAGGCGGCCGCTTCGGTCGGCGTGAACGTCGTCGCCGTGCGCACGATCGCCGTGCTCGGCTCGTCCGTCC
Organism: Polyangiaceae bacterium; assembly: GCA_046351395.1. GTDB lineage: Bacteria > Myxococcota_A > Polyangia > Polyangiales > Polyangiaceae > CAYYKK01. The sequence goes on along the minus strand of JAXLYP010000033.1, from coordinate 23,024 downwards.
TCGCCGCGCTCGGCGGCGTGTACCTCGCGCTCGAGCAGCACCAGTTCACCGCACGGATGACCGCCGGGCGCGGCTTCATCGCGCTCGCGGCGGTCATCGTCGGCGGGTGGCGCGCGCCGCGCGCGGGGCTCGCCTGCCTGTTCTTCGCGGCGATGGAGACGCTCCAGATCCAGCTCCAGGAGCTTCAGGTGATCCCGAGCCAGTTCTTGTCGATGCTCCCCTACGCGCTCACGATCCTCGCGACGCTCGGCCTGGTCGGCCGCGCGGATCCCCCGGCGTCGCTCGGCAAATAGCAGTCTCGGCCAGTTCGAGGACCGCGCGGAAATGGCTCAGCCGGTCCCGCCGCCGTAGTACGTGCCCATCGCTTTGTCGCAGTAGCCCTTCGCCTCGTCCGACGTGATGCCGTCGGCCCCGTAGTAGAAGTACTCGTAGTTGTAGATCACCTTGTTTCCGCTCGCGTCCGTGGTGGTCTGGTCGGGGAACACGCAGCTCCCGATCACGTCGTCGCGCGAACAGGCGTTGCTGCGGAACGTGCCTTGCCCATCGGAGCAGTACTTGGAGAACTCGGCGTCATCGAGCTCCGCGGTCGTCTGCAGCTCGATGCACGCGTTCGCCTTCGTGCCGTCGTCCCGGTCGAAAGGGAGCGAGCAGCTCGACTGCGCGCACCCCGTCCCGGCGGCGGCCAGACCCGCGAGCGCGACGATCCCCAAAGCCCAAGAAAAGTTCACCGATCGAAAGACATTCATCGCCATTTCAAGCTCCGTTCAATCCAGGCGGCCTTGGCGTGCGGCGTGATGCGGCACGGTCGAGCTCGCCTCGGTCGGGGGGCTAGAGACCCGCGCCGACGGTTTGGGACACGCGGGAACCTGCTCCCGACGCGCCCCCACTGAAATGGGCGCGCCGAAGGCGCGCTCATTGAATTGCAGAGAGGAGGCCCCCCACGCTCCTCCGAGTTCCCGCTCCGGGAATCGTGCAGGCGTGCAACGATGAAAGGCAAGTTTGCAATCCGGGCCCGAGGGGTGGAGGCGATGAGCGGGACCTCGGTCGACGTCCATCCGCTCGACTTCGTTCCCCTTTGACGAAGCCTCGCCGCGACGGGCGCGAGCTGGCCCGAAATCCGCTTTCATGGGGGTGGTTCGCAGCGCCACGTCGCGCGCTGAAGAGCCTCGGAGGGTGGGGACGATGAGCCTTTTCTTGAACGACAACCACGACGACGACGAGCCTTCGGTGGCCGAACGGTGCTGCGTCGACTGCGGGGCGAAGGCGCCGAAGACGCAGACGGCGCACACGCTGATCTCGTCCAAGCACGGCTGGCGCCTGTCGCGCGCCGCTACGGGCGATGGGTACGCGTTCCACTGGCGCTGTCCGAGGTGCTGGGTCGCTCACAAAACCCGGGGTCACGACTCGCACCGAGATTGACCGCCTGGCGCCGAAAAAAAGCTGCTGGGCTTCAAAATAGTGCTCGGCCTGAGCCGTCCTCGTCCGTCCATGCTCGGGAATGAAACGTGTGGCTCGGTCCCTGGTCGCGGTCTCGGTCGTCCTCCTCACGGTCTCTGGCTGCTCCTCGGGGTCTCGCAACAACGCGCGATACGCGCCGCCCGGGTACGGCGGTCCACGGCCGTACACCTACGGCATCCCGAACGTGGCCTGGGGATCGACGACCCCGCAGCCGCTCGGCGCGCCGCAGCCCGCGTATGACCGCCCCGTCGACGTCGCGGCGCTGATGCGCCTCGCCGCGGCGCACGTGCCGTGCGCTCCGGTCGAGGTCGCGCCGGGGACGTGGGTGCGGTTCGAATGCGGTCTCCCCTCGCTCGACTTCAACCTTCCCTCGTTCCTGCCCACGACGTTCACCCCGTTCGGCCTCGACACGGGCCGGTCCCTCCCGCCGTCCGTCGACCTCCGCGCGATGGGCGTGGACGGGCCCATCAAGAGCCAGGGCGCCGTCGGCTCCTGCACCGCGTTCTCCCTGTCGACCACGATGGACGTGGCAGCGAAGAAGCTCGGTCGCGGGGATGTCCTCTCGCCGCTCCACATCTGGGCCCACTACGGCGTGCCCAGCATGAACACCGCGAAGGAGAAGACCGCGAACGAGCCCATCGCGCTCGAGACCACGTGGCCGTACGACCCCGCGAAGGCGTGCGAGATGTCCACGGACGCGACCGACTCCTGCGGCGAGGCGTACGGCGTTCGACCCGCGAGCGCGGACGCGGACCCCACGATCCAGAGCGAGCGCCGCGTGGCCGAGGAGCAGGGCCGGTACAAAGTCGTCGGCCTCGAGGCGCTGAGCCGCCCGTTCGATTCCAACCAGGCCGCGAGCGTCCTCGCGGGCGGCGATCCCATCTGGATGAGCGCGTCGGTGAACGACGAAGCCTGGAAGTCGCGGAACCTCGTCGACGGCGTGATCCAGGACTACTCGAGCACCGGTGACGTGGGACACGCGTTCGTGCTCGTCGGCTACCGCGCGGGGGGCGACGGCCGGCAGTTTCTCATCCACAACAGCTGGAGCACGAAGTGGGGTGAGAGCGGCTACGCCTGGATCAACGAGGGGACGCTGCGCCGCTGGGGCCGAGCGGCCTACAAAGTCAGCGTCACGGAGGCGGGCGGCGGGGGCGTCATCCCCGTGCCGACGCCGCAGACGGGCGGCTGCGCGTCCGGGCAGATCAAGGATCGGATCCTCGGGAGCTGCGTGAACGCCTGCGCGGACGGATCGGCGCCCACGGCCGGCGTCTGCGGTCTGCCGGGCGGTTTCCCGGTGCCGGGCGGACAGCCCCAACCCCAGCCCTCGGGCGGCTGCCCCGAGGGGCAGGTCAACGATCCGATGACCCGCCAGTGCGTCGCCGCCTGTCCGAGCGGGGCGCCTCCGATGGGTGGGGTGTGTCTCCCTTCGATCCCCGGTTGGGGTCGTTGATCGACGCGCCGGCGCGCCGCCTGATGAGGCGCTGGAGCTCGTCCCTCGTGACGCCGAGGCGCGCGGCGGTCTTCGACGCGAGCGAGCTCTCCGCGACTCCCGGCGAGAACCCGTAGGTCGGCTCGTCGTCCGCATCGAGCTCGACCCGGAAGAACGAGAGCGGCGCGTCCGTCGCGCCGCGCGGCGCCGAGGCCCCGAGTCGACGCGCGAAGTCGAGGAAGTGCGTCGTGATGAGGGCCTGGGGCGCGAGCTCCTCGAGGAGGGAGGTCACGAGCTCGAACATCTCCTCGCCCTCGGACGGGTTCGTCCCGGAGCAGAGCTCGTCGAGCATCACCATCCCGCCCGGGCGCACGCGCTCGAACAGCTCGCGGATGCGCAGGAGCTCCATCCCGAGCCGGCCCTCGCGCTGGTTCGCGCTCGCGTCCTCGATGATCGAGACGAACAGGCTCTCGGCGAGCACGAGCTCCGCGCGCTCCGCGGGCACGAAGCCGCCCATCTGCCCCAGCATTTGAGCGATCGCGATCGCCTGGAGGACGCGGGTCTTTCCTCCCGAGTTCGGCCCCGTGAAGATGGCGATCCCGCTCGGGCCCCCGAGATCCAGATCGCAGGGCACGGGGGAGCGCGGCAGCGCGCCCCGGAGCAAGAGCGGGTTGAAGAGGCGGCGGAACTTCCTCCTCGGTGCGTCTGCGCCCACCTTCACGTCGAGCGCCGTCGGCGCGCTCCGCAATTTGGGCAGGCACACCTCGAGGCCGCGCGAGCGCGCGAGCTCGGCGAACGTGAGGTTCGCGACGTAGAACTCGATCTGCGGCGAGAGCGACACGACCCTCGCGAGCGCAGGCTTGATCGCGTCGAACGCCGCGTCGATGACCGCTTCGAGCACCTCGTCGTCCGTGAACCGGTAGCCGCGGAACCACTGCCGGAGCTTGCGGAGGAACCGCCGCACGGGTGATCGGTAGTGCGGGTTGTCGACGTTCTCGGTGACGCGCGCGAGCTCGAGCGCGCGGATCTTCCCGTCGAGCCCGACGCGCAGCTGCAGCGTGAGCCCCGCGAGGTTCCCCTCGATCTCGAGCAGGCCCTCGAGCGTCCTCCAGCCCGCGCTCGCGCGGATCTCGGATCCCAGCGCGCGCAGCCGAGCGAGCGCCGATCGCGAGGTCTCGAACCCCTCGTCGAGCGCGACCACGGTCCGGTGCACGGCGCGCAGGATGCCGAGCTGCCTCGGGCGGATCTCCTCGAAGACGTCCGACGGGGAGAGGACCCGGACGAGCTCCGAGAGCTCGCGGTGGACCACGCCGAGCTGAGCGCGGAGCGCGTCGCTGCCGTCGAGCTCGGCGAGGACGGCCTGCCGCGTCGCGATCACGGCGGGATCGCTCGGCGGCCGACCGAAGAGCTCGCGGAGCACGCGCGCGCGCCGCGGCCCTCGGCCCGAGCGCGCGCGCTCGGGGGCCTCTCGGGTGAAGCACTGCTCGATCAGCTCGTCGAGGAAAATATCGCGCGCGAACGAGCGCGGCTCCCAGGTGGACGGCGCGAAGCTCGCTGCCTCGAGCCGCTCCTCGACCGCCTCCCCTCCGCCGCTCGCAAACGCGAAATCGAGCGCCCGCTCGACGGCTTCGAGGTCCATCCGCGGACGAGCGTCCGGGTGCAGGATGTCCGGGACCGCGGGGGCGCTCGGCCCACCGGAAGAATCAGCCATGGGTGCGTCGGACATCGGGTGGGCCGGCGGGGTTCCACGAGCCGCCCCGACAATCTCTCGCGTTTGCGAAGTGGGGGAAAGGACCTTAGCTTGACCCTCGGCCATGGCACGGGACCTTTATTCGATCCTCGGGGTACCCAAGAACGCGAACGAAGACGCCATCAAGAAGGCGTTTCGAAAGCTCGCGGTGCAGTATCACCCCGACCGCGCGCCCGGGAAGGCGAGCGAAGACAAGTTCAAGGAGATCAACCGCGCGCACGAAGTGCTCGGCGATCCCAAGAAGCGCGCGCTCTACGACGAGTTCGGCGAGGACAGCCTCCAGCAGGGGTTCGATCCCGAGCGTGCGCGCATGCTGCGCAACTTCGGCGGCAGGCGCGGCGGTGGGGGTCGCGGCGGCGCGCAGGGCTTCCAGGACGTGTTCGTCGGCGGAGGCGATTTCGGGGACGTGTTCGGCGATTTCTTCGGCCGCGGTGGAGGCCGCGCGCGCCCCGCGAAGGCGCCCGACATGGAGGCGAACGTCACCATCGATTTCCTCGCGGCGCTCCGCGGGACGACGGTGAAGCTCTCGCGTGGGGGCACGAGCGAGCCGCTCGTCGTGCGCATCCCCGCAGGCGCCGCGGACGGCTCGCGCCTGAAGGTCGAGGGACAGGGGGCCCAGGTCGCCGGCGCTTTGCCCGGAGATCTCCACCTCGCGATCCACGTGACGCCGCACCCATTCCTCCGCCGCGAGGGGGACGACCTGCACATGGACGTGCCCCTCACGATCGCCGAGGCCTACGAGGGCGCGAAGATCCGTGTCCCCACGCTCGACGGGGACGTGACGCTCAAGGTCCCGCCGCGCACGCAGAGCGGCCAGGTGCTGCGCCTCAAGGGGAAAGGCATCGCGAAGAAGGGCGGCGTCGCGAGCGATCTCTACGCCCACTTCCTCGTGAAGGTCCCCGACCACGATCACGCGGACGTCGCGAAGGCCATCGATCTGCTCCGCGCCCACCAGGGCGATCCGCGCGAGGCGCTCACGATCCCGAGCGCGTCCTGACCCGAGGCGCCCTCCGGAGCACCGAACCTGATCGGTGCTCTAGTTCTTGAGCTTCTTCAAGAGCTCGTTCGCGTGCGGCGTGGTGGCGTCGTTGACGAGGAACGTGATCGCGCACTTCGTCGACTCGTCGCCCTCGCAGACGGGCATGCTGCAGGCGTTGAATTTCATCGAGCCCGGCGACTCGCGCTTCGTGAGCTGCATCATGTAGGCCTCCTTGATGCCCTTCTCCATGCACGTGAACGTCGCGACCTTGCCGAGGATGTCCATCGTCCCGTTGAACGTGCACGAGACGCCCTCGGCTTGGAGCTTGTCGAGGACGGCCTTCGAGTCCTTCCCGTGCCAGCGGAAATAGGAGGTCGACGCGACCGCCTCCTCCGTCGCCCCAGCCCCTCCGAGGCCGGGGATGCCCGGGATCTGCACGTCCGGGATATCGGGCACGTCCGGGATGTCCGAGTCGTCGGAGGGGCCGGTCGGGGTGCGCCTCTCGATGATGATCACCGGCCCGTTCTTGGTCGGCGGAGCCGCGCTCTTCGCGCCCTTCGTCGCGGTGGTCTCCGCCGGGGTGACCGCGTACCAAATCCCGAACGCGCCGCCCGCGACGGCCGCGCACACGAGGAAGCCGACCGCGAAGACGACCACCGGCGAGCGCCCTCGCGGAGCCACGTGAGGCGGCGCGGCTTGAACGGGGGCGGAGGCGCCGCCGAGCGTGGTCGGCGGCGCTCCCGCGGGCACCGTGGCGAACGCGACGGGCGCGGGGAGGATGGGTGCGGCCGGGGGCGGCAACGCGGTGGCGTACGCTTGACCCGCGATCGCGGGCGGCGGCCCGTACCCCGAGGGCCCCGGTCCCGCCGCGCTTCCGAGCGAGCCGGACGGTCCCGAGGGCAGCGCGTACCCCGTGGGCGCGAGGCGCGGATCGGGCCGGTACGGCGTCGTCGCCGGGGCGTACGCGGGCGGGGGCCCGTTCGCGCCGAGGCGTGCGACCACGCTCTCGAGCATCTCGAGCATCGCGCGCCCGTTCGGAAAGCGGAGGTCGCGCTTCTTCGCGGTCGCGCGCTGGATCACGGGACCGAGCGGCGAGTGGACCGCCGCGTCCGGCAGGGGCGGGCGATCCGGGGACGCCTGCGCCATGACGATCCGCATGAGGCTCTCGCCCCCGAAGACCTGCTGCCCGGAGACGAGCTCGGCGAGGACGAGCCCCACGGAATAGAGATCCGCGCGCCCGTCGAGATCCTCGGCGAGCGCCTGCTCGGGCGCCATGTACGCGGGCGTGCCCACGGTCATGCCTTCGCCCGTGAGCGTCGGCCCGCGAACCGCTTCGCCCGCGCTCGCGATGCCAAAGTCAAGCACCTTGACGAAATCGGGTTCGCCGTCGAAGTTGCAGATGAAGATGTTCCCCGGCTTGATGTCGCGGTGGACGATGCCCTTCGCGTGCGCCTCCATGAGCGCCTTGAGGGTCTGCCCGACGACGCGCGCCGCGCGCTGCGGTGAGAACGGGCCGTCGCGCGCGAGGACCGAGTCGAGGGACTGCCCATCGAGGTACTCGTAGATGATGAACGGCCGCCCCTCCCACTCGCCGAAGTCGAAGAGGCGGACGGTGTTCGGGTGCGAGAGGCTCTGGGCGAGCTGCGCCTCGCGGCGGAAGCGCTCGCGCGCGGCCCCGCGCGCGACGACCTCCGGGTGGAGGACCTTCAGCGCGACGCGCCGCCCGCCGCCCCCGAACGCCGGGTTCGTTTGCGTAGCGAGATAGACCGCCCCGTAGCCCCCTTCACCGAGCAGCTTCTCGATGCGGTACTCCCCTTGAACCACGGCTCCGGGCTCGAGGGGTCGCATGGAGTCCTGAGGCGCGCTCGCCACCGTCCTACCTTAGCAAAGGCCCTTCGACCCGTTATACCGTTTGGCCATGCGGACGCGCTCTTTCATGCTCGCGATCGGTTCGGTGACGCTCCTCGGGGCACTCGTCGCTTGCACGCCGAAGAAGCCCGTCCGGTACGGGTCGTTCGCCGACCCAGTGCCCACCGCACCCGTCGGCAGTCCGCAGTGGATCCCGCCGCTCGTACCGACCGCGCCCTCCACCGCGCCGACGTACTCCGGGCTCGGCGCGTCCAGCGTCGCTCCCGAGATCTTGGCGAAGTACGCGCCCGCTCCCCTCGCGACCGCGGACACGAAGCGGATCCAGAGCATGCTCGACATCCGGGCACCGACGGCGGGCGTCGTGTCTCCGGACGGCAAGCGCCTGTTCTTCAGCTGGAGCGTCACCGGCACGAGCGAGATCTGGCGCGTGGACGGGCCGATGGGGTTCCCGACTCAGCTCACCGGCGGGGACGACGTCGCCTCGATCGTCGGCGTCACCCCGGACGGCAAGCAGCTCATCGTGAGCCGCGACCAGAACGGCGAGGAGAACCCCGGGCTCTACTTGCTGAGCCCCGACGGCGGCCCTCTCAAGGTGATCCAGCACACGCCGAAGGTGCAGACGTTCTTCGACTTCGTCTCCGACGACTCGACGTGGCTCCTCTTCCACGCGAACGACAAGAAGGCCGATCAGTTCGTCATCTACAAGTACGACCTCGCGTCCGGGACGAAGGAGACGCTGTTCGATCAGGAGGGGCTCTGGAGCGTCGCCGACGAGCAGAAGGGCAAGCTCCTTCTTCAGAAGGCCGTGGGCGGCAACCAGTCCGAGTTCTACGAGTACGACCCGGCCACGAAGGCGCTCACGCCCGTCATCGGCAAGGACGAGCGCGAGGACTACGTCGTCGCGTACGGCGCGAAGGACGGCGAGTTCATCGTCCTCACGCCGAAGCTCGGCGACTACAAACGCCTCTACTCCCTCGAGAAGGGTGACCTCAAGCCCATCTCGCCGGACATCAAGAACGACGTCGAGAGCTTCAGCATCGATCGGCAGCGTCGCCGCATCCTCTACAGCGTGAACGAGAGCGGCTACACGAAGGCGTTCGGCATCGACGCGGCCTCGAAGAACAACCTGCCGCTGCCGAAGCTCCCCGCCGCGGACCACGTCGCGTTCGGAGCGACCACGCGGAACGGCCGCTTCACGACGTTCACGATCGATCCGGGCAAGTCTCCGCTCGAGTCGTTCGTCTACGACTGGAACACGACGGAGCTCAAGAAGTGGCACAAGCCGTCGTCGCCGGAGATCGACACGTCCACGTTCGCGCAGGCGACGCTCGAGTCGTTCCCCGCGCGCGACGGCACCAGCGTGCCGATGTTCGTGAGGCGCCCCGCGAAGTGCGCCTCGCCGTCGTCGGCCGACCCCTGCCCCGTCATCGTGTCGTTCCACGGCGGCCCGGAGGGGCAAGCGCTCCCCGGGTTCTCCACGCGCGCGCAGCTCTTCGTGGACGCGGGGTTCGTCTACGTGGAGCCGAACGTGCGCGGCAGCTCGGGGTACGGCAAGAAGTGGATCCACGCGGACGACGGCGCGAAGCGGCTCGACGTCATCACGGACATCGACGACGTCGCGCAGTTCATCCGCACCAAGTGGGCGGCGAACGGCAAGGCGCCGAAGATCGGGATCTACGGCGGCAGCTACGGCGGATATTCGACGCTCGTCGGGATGACGCTCTTCGCCGGAGACTACGACGCGGGCGTCTCCGTGGTCGGCATCTCGAACCTCGAGACGTTCCTCCTCAACACCGCGCCCTACCGGCGCGCGCTCCGCATCAGCGAGTACGGCGATCCGGAGAAGGACAAGGAGGCGCTCGCGAAGCTCTCCCCGTTCAACTTCGTCGATCGCGTGAAGGCGCCCCTCATGCTCATCCAGGGCGCGACGGATCCGCGCGTGCCGGTCGGCGAGGCGGTGCAGTTCCACGACAAGCTCGCGGCGCGGCCCGGCGCCGACACGCCCCTCATCATCTTCCCGGACGAGGGCCACGGCATGCGCAAGCGCGCCAACCAGGTGCTCCAGCTCGGGCACACGCTGAAGTTCTTCGAGCGCACGCTGAAGTGAGATATCGCTAAGGGCATGCGCGCCCCGAACCGCTCCCTCGCCTCCCCTCGCGCCCAAGTCCCCGAGCGAGGAGCGCTCGCGCGCGTGCTCGCCGTGATCGTCGGAGGCGGAGCGCTCGCCCTGCTCGCCGTCGCGACGCCGTCCTGCTCGGATCCGTCCGCATGCGAGGACGCCGTCGTCGCGCTGTGCTCGCGGGCCATCTCGTGCAGCGGGAAAGGGACCGCTGCGTTCGTGAAGGGAGACGCGTCGAGCTATTCGGTCGTCGACTACGGCAACCAGGGATCGTGCGAGGACCAGCTCTACGCGTACTGCCCCTCGAACGATCAGACCGCAAACGCCGAGCCCTTCCCCACGTGCCTGAAGGACGCGGGCACGTCCCCGTGCAGCGATCTCACGGATGCACCCGGCACCCGCGTCCCGACCGCGTGTGAGTCGGTCGTGCAGTTCCTCGCCAAGTAGCGGCCCCCGAGCGACGAGACGGACCGCCACGCCGCCAAGGACGAAAGCGCAGACGCACTTGGCGTCTCGGCGGTCGATCTTCTGGAGGTGTCAGAATTGGCGCGCGCGAAGGCGGCGCGCTGCACCGGCGAGCGCGTAGCCGTCTGGCGTCGTCACGAAGCGCGTGGGGTTCGCGGGATCGTCTTCGATCTGGATCCGCAGCTTGCGCACGGCGGCCTGGAGCCGGTTGTCGTGGCGCAGCGGGTGGTAGTCGCGCTCGCGCCACACGTCGACCACGAGCTCCTCCTTCGTCGCCGCGCCGCCTCGCGCGGCGAGCCGGCCGAGGAGCGCCCACTGGACCGGGTGCCGCGAGAGATCGACGGACGCGCCGTCCGAGAGCCACACGCGCGAGCGCGCCTCGTCCACGCCCCAGCCCGCGACCCATCGCGAAGGCGGGGCGTGCGAGGTGACGAGCTCGGGCGCGTGGAACCCCGAGCGCGCACGGAACGCGTCCAGCACCGCTCGATCGAGGGCGTCTCCTCCGGGCGCGCCGAGCAACGCGCGGGCGCGGACGCCGGCGTCGAGCGCGGGCTCCGCGGCCGCGATGGCCTCGAGGATCGCGGGATCGGGTCCGCCGTCCGCCGCGAGCGCGCGGTAGAGCGCCGCCGCGCGCGTGAACCGAGCGACCCCGAGCAGCGCGGCCACGCTCGTGAGCTCGGCCGCCGCGGACGCGAGCGCGCTCACGCGGCCCGCCACGAGCAGCGCGTCACAGAGGGCCTGCCGCGCCTCCGCTTCGCGCACCCGGTAGCCGTGCTCCACCGCGAGCGCGATGGCGAGCGTCGCCTCGTGGATCGCGCCCTCCACGTCGCCCCCGAGGAGGCGCGCCTCGGAGGTGATGACGCGCGAGGTGATGCGCGACTCGGGCTCCCAGCCGGGCTCGTGGACGGCGGCGATCGCCGCCCGTGGATCGAGGACGCCGGCGCGGAGCGAGAGCTGCGTGCGGGCGAGGTGCGGGCTCGCCGCGCCGATGTGATCCCCTCGCGGGAGCTCGCGCTCGTCCGGCGGCGCGCCGCGCGCGAGCACGAGCCCCGCGAGGGCGCGTCGCCGCGATGTCGTGAGCGACCTGCGGTGGGATCGCGCGGCCCTCGAGGTCCGCGCACCGCCGCTCGAGCTCGTCGAGATCCCCCGCGACGAGCGCCATCACGGCGCGCGCGCAGAGCACGAAGTCCCTGAGCAGCGAGCCGTGGCCCAAGTAGGGCTCGACGGCGTCGAGCTCGCGGCGCGCGCGCTCGAGATCTCCGCTGTCGATCGCGACGAAGCCGCGCGCCTGCCGCAGCATCCGGCCGACGTCGAACCGCACGGAGCCGCGCTGCTCTCCCGCGACGGTCACGTCGAACGCCTCGGCCGCCTCGCGGAGGCGGCCGAGGTGGTAGAGCGAGATCACGAGGCGCTGCCCGATTTCGGCGCGCGCGGGCCACGGGAGCCTCGGCAGGGTAGGCGTGAGCGCGGTGGCGCATCGGAGCGCGTCGTCCGGCCGGCCGACGTGGACGAGCAGCACGGTCCGGAGCGCGTCCGTCTGGGCGCGCCGCAGCGGATCCGGGGGCGCGAGCGCCTCGACGATCGCGAGCGCGCCCTGTCGATCCCCGAGGTTCCCGGCCGCGCGCGCGCGGAGAACCCCCGCGTCGCAGGCGAGCGCTTCGTCCCCGGCGCGCGCCGCGGCGAGCTCCGCTCCCTCCGCGATCACGAGCGCGCGCCCGAGCTCGCCCTTCATCAAGAGGAGCTTCGCCCAGAGGAACTGCTGCTCGGGATCGTCTCCCTCGGGGGGACGCACACGCGCGAGGACGTGCGCGTCGCCGAGCTGCGCCGCGCAGCGAAGGCGCCAGCGCTCGAGCGTCCGCGCGCACCATGCGTCCGAGGACGGAGCCCTGGGCTCGAGCATCGCCCAGAGGGCGGCCGCGTAGCCCGCGCGGAGCAGCTCGGCGCCGGCGCCGTCGAGGAGCTCGGCCGCGGACGAGGCCGCGCCCGCCTCGACGAGGAGGCGGACCGCCTCGAGCCGCGGCGGCGCCTCCGGCGATCTCCCGAGCGCCATCCCGAGCCGCTCAAGCAGGCGCTGCGAGGCCGCGGATCGATCCGGCGAGGGGACGAGGGTCCGCGTGAGCTCGTGCAACCGAACGCCCTCCGCCGTGCGCTCGACGAGCGCGCGAGCCTCGAGCGCGTCGAGCGTCTCCGTGGGGCGCGGCGCCGCGCTCGTGAGGAGCGACTCGGGGACGGGCACCGAGACGAGCGTGAGGGCCGAGAGGAACGCGAGCGTCTCGGGGGATACGCCGCGCGCGAGATCCTCGGGCGTCAGGGGGCCCACGCCGCGCGGCGCCGCCGAGCCTTGGCGGAGCGCCCAGGGCGAGCCCGCGGCGCCCTCGACCGTCCGCGCGATGGCCTCCGCCGTCGAGCCTGGTGAGAGGGCGCGCGCGAGCTCTCCAAGCTCGGCGTCGGGCATCGGGGCGAGCTCGAGGACCTGACCGGCGAGCTCCTCCGCGCGCGGCGCGGTGCGGGTGGTGATGATCCAGCGACTCGAGCGCGCGTAGCGCGCGAGGTGCGAGAGGAGCAGGCCGACCTCCTTGGGATCACCGTGGTGCAGGTCGTCCAGCACGACCCACGCGCCCCGCGCGTCCGCGAGATCGATCGCGAGGGTCGTGAGCGCGTCCGGTGAGCCGATCAGCTCGGACCAGTCGAGCCCGCCGTCGTCGCCCGCGCGCACGAGCGTGCGCACGATCGCCAACGCGAGCGGCTCTGCGGGATCGCTCCCCCGGAGCGAGACGAACAGGGTCGAGCCCACTCGCTCGCGGAACAGCTCGTGGAGCACGACCAGCGTGAGCGCGGACTTGCCGAGCCCACCCGTCCCCGCGACGACCGTCACCGGCGCGCTGGGGATCGCCTGACGCAGCGACGCGATCTCCGCGGCGCGCCCGACGAAGAGCGCGGGGCGGTTCGGGAGACGACACGAGAGAGGCAGCGGCCGAGGTCTCGGATCCATAGGCACCGCGCCCGGGGCGCGTCGTGAGTAGACGAAGGAGCGGTCGAGCCCGCAACGCGCGGATCCGTGCTCGACCGAGCGCGCGCGCCGGCGAGTCAGCGCGAATCAGCGGACAGGGAGCGAGCGCGCGCGACGTGTACGCCGGCTGTCGCTCCCGCACCGCGGCGCGCGCGAGTCAGCGCGAGTCAGACGATGCTTCGGATGGTCGCGCCCCGCCGCCCCGTCAGAGCCTCGATCGCGCCGCTCGACGGAAGGCGCGACGAAAGGAGACGGTCGACATGAAGGAGCAAGACGGCTCGAGGTCGCGGGGGAGCAAGGTCGTGAGGCGCCGCTACGGGGCCTGGGTGTCGAGGGCGTTCCTCGCGGCGAGCGTCGGGGCGATCGCGTACGCCGGCTGCGGCGGAGGAGACACGGGATCGAACGCGGCGTGCACGGTGTCGTCGGACTGCGTCGACGGCGAGGTCTGCATCCGCATCGGCTCGGAGTCGAGGTGCACAACGAACTGCTCGGTGCGCGCGGACGCGTGCGGCGGAGAGGCCTCCTGCGAGGGCGTCGGCTCGGTCGGCGTGAACGTCTGCCAGGAGAAGAAGCCCGCGCCGACGCCCGACAACCCGCCCGATCCGAAGGAGGAGCCTCACCTCCCGTGCGGGGGTGACGCCGAGTGCGCCGCGCTCGCGTCCGGCGCCGTGTGCGGGACCTGGATGGGCACCCGCGACTGCACGATCCTCTGCACGTCGGACAGCCAGTGCAACCCGCCCGCCGTCGGCGGGATCGGGACGTCGTTCTTCGGGTGCAAGCCGGACGAGTCCGACGCGACGCGCACCGTGTGCCTTCCGCGCGAGGAGTGCTTCCAGGATCCCCTCTCGTGCATCACGGGACTGCCGACGGGGACGACGAGCGGCGTGACGTCGGGAGGCGCGACGTCGGGAGGCTTCGGAGGCGGCTTCTGACACCGCGCCCGCGCCGTCAGCGAAGCGCGCCTCGCACGCTCACCCCCATCGACGTGGGCGAGATCCAAGGCGTCACCGCGACGTCCGACTTCTTGGAGCTCGTCGCGGCGACGACGATGCCGATGACCCCGGCGGTCGTCGCGCCGAGCCCTGCGATCCCGGCGCCCACGAAGAGGCCGAACCCGCGGAGCTCACGGCCGCGCGCGCTCTCGAAATCGAACGTCGTCGGACACGCTTGTCGGTCGACCCCACACTGGTCGTCGAGATCCCCGCCCGCCGCGACCGTGTCCACCCCGAACCCGATCGAGACGCCGAGCAGCGCGAGCCCGCCCACGCCCGTCACGATCGCCCACACCGGCGTGCTCGACGGCGCGGGCGGCGGCGGAGGCGGCTTCGGCGTGGGCTTCGGTTCGGGCTTCGGCTCGGGCTTGGGCTCCGGCTTCGGCGGGATCGCGACGAGCGCGACCGCGATCGTCGCGCGCCCCGACTGCTCCTTGACCTCCGTCGATCCGTCGAACGGGTCGTACCCCTCGGCGGTCGCGTGCACGGTGTGCGTGCCCGGATCGACGTAGAGCTGCACGCCCCACTGCTCCGCTGGGAGCGGCTTGCCGTCGAGGATCACGGAGAGCCCCTTCGGGGGCTTCGGGACCTCGATCGTGAGCTGCGACAAGTCCTTCGCGAGATCGTCTCGGAGCTTCTTCGCGGCGTCGATCGCCTCGGCGAACTCGACCTCCTCGGCGTACCGGATCGCCTCGTCGAACTCGCGCCACGCCGTCGCCGTCTTCTTCTGCCGGCGGTGGCACTCGGCGAGGTTGAGGAGCGTGTCACCGCGCTTGTGGAGCTCGTAGCTCTTCGTGAGCGCGTCGCACGCCTCGTCCAGCTTGCCGGCGATCTGCATCTTCGCGCGGCCGTCGTCGAAGAGCCTCAGGGCCTCCTTGCGCTTCTCCGGATCGATCGGCTGGTCCTCGGCGTGCCCCTCCTTCGGCGCGGGCGCGTCCTGCGCGAGCGCCTGGAGGGGCGCGAGCGCGACCGCACCTGCGAAGAGCGCCGCGGCCAAACGACCGAGGACGCGAGCGCGCACGATGCGCGGCGACGAGGGGGTGGCGCTCATTTCTTTTCCTTGTCCTTGTCGTACGCCTTCCAAGGTTCGAACGGATTCGGCGGAGGCGGCGCGGGCTCGGCGCTCTTCTTCACCGGGGGCAGGCTGTACCCGTTCGCGGTGGGTGGGGGCGGCGGCTCCTCGCTCGCCGCGGCGGACGCGCTCGCGGACGCGCTCGGCTCGGGCGGGGCGGGGGCTTCGGCGGTGTGACGACGGCGGGGGGGGAGGCGCGACCACGGGCTTCGCGGAGGTGGCGGCGGCGACCACGCTGCCCGCGCGGCTCCCCTCCTTGGTCTCGGCGGTCTTCAGCTTGTCGAGGTTCGCGACGGTGACGAGGTACCAGCCGACGGTGCTGAGCGGCTGATAGGTGACGAGCACGTCCCGGCCCGCGCGCTGCGTCTGCATGTAGCCGCGCTCCCCGCGCTCCATCGCGTCCCGCACGTCCTTCATCGCGAGCGTCTCGCCCTCGGGTGCCACGCCACCGCCGTTCTTCTGGGCGAGCACCCGCCCCGAAGACTCGAGGAGGAGGGACGACTCGACGTATTGGGACGCGCCGGGATCGAGCGCGCTCGCGACGGAGTGATCGGGATCGACGTCGAACGTGAGCACGCCGATGAAGGCCCCCGTCTCGTCGCGGAGGGGCATGCTGCACGGCACCGCGACACCGCCGTCCGGCGTCTTCACCGGATCGCCCCACACGATGTCGAACCCGTCGGCCGCGTCCATGTACGACGCCTCCTTGCGGCCGTCGTAGTCGGGCGCGAGGCCGACCTTCCCCGGGAACTCGAGGTGCAACCCGTTCTCGAGCGTGAGCGTGATGCGTGAGATCGGCACGCCCGTCTCGAGGAGCGCCTTCTTCTGATCTTCGACGGGCATCAGGTGAAACGCCGGATCCAGGCTCTCGAGCATCACCGCGCGCGCGAGGATGCGCATCCCGTCGAGGGCGTCGACCTCCTCGGCCGCTTGCTCCTTCGTCAGACCCGGCGCGATGGACGCGACGGGCCAGTCGAAGCTCACGGGCGTGCCGTAGTACTTCGAGGGCGTCAGATCCGAGATGACCGTCGAGCCGGGCTTGAAGTCGTCGGAGAAGTGGATGGGCGACGGCTTGTCATCCGGCCCCGACTGCGCGTGCATCTGGATCGCCATCGTCGCGGCGCCCGCCATGCGCGTGAGCTCGCTCTCGTAGTGCTGGAGGACGGCGTCGAGCTCCTCGGCGTGCTGCGCGGACGAGGCCTGCAGCTCCGCGAGCCGGAGCTCCCGGTTCTGCTGAACCGCGGCGACGGACTTGTTGTAGAGGACGAGCGCGACCGCGGCGCCCGCGCCGAGCAGGACGGCGCCGAAGAACAGGGATATCGCGGCCACGCGGTGCTTGCTGACCCACCGGCCGATCCTCTCGAACGGCGTGTCGGGCCGCGCGACGATCTCCTCGTTGCGCAGGAAGCGGCGGATGTCGTCCGCGAAGTGCGTGACCGAGGGGTAGCGATCGTCCGGGTTGAGGCGCGTCGCTTTGTCGATGATCGCGCGGATCGGCGTCGGCACCTCGGTGCCGGGCGTCGGCGGGCGGACGACGATGCGGCGCCCCCCCTTCGCGGTCGTCAGCACCTCCTCCAGCGTGGTGCCGCCGACGGCGCCCGTGAGCGTGACGACCTCCTGCAGGATGAGACCGAGCGAGTAGAGGTCGCTCCGCCCGTCGAGCTCGTCGTTCTTCCCGAGCGCTTGCTCCGGGCGACATGTAGATCGGCGTCCCGATCGTCGAGCCCACGCGCGTGCGCGTCGTGCTGCGAGCGTCCGCGCCGTCCGCGTCGTACATCTCGACGGCCTGGGTGAGCTTCTCCGCGCCCTTCTTGATGAGGCGCGCGATGCCCCAGTCCATCACGTAGACCTCGTTGAAGCGCCCGATCATGATGTTCGCGGGCTTGAGGTCGCGGTGCACGACGCCGCGCTCGTGCGCGTACGCGATCGCGTCGCACACCTTGAGGAACGCCTCGAGCCGACCCTCGAGGCTGTGCGCCTCGTCGAGCGGCTTGTTCTGGTGGAGCAGCTCCTTCGTCTCCTCGAGCAGGACGCCGAACTCCTTGCCCTGCACGAGCTTCATGGCGTACGCGAGCCCGCCGCTCGGCCCGTTCTCGACGCCGTACACGGGCACGATGAACGGGTGGTCGAGCTGCGCGGTGATCTGCATCTCGCCGAGGAAGCGCGAGAACAGCGCGGGGTTCTCCTGCATCGCGGGCAGGATGCTCTTCAGCGCCACCTTCCGTCGGAGCACGAGGTCGCGCGCGACATGCACCTCGCCCATCGCGCCCTTGCCGAGCTCACCGAGCACGGCGTACTGCGCTTGCTCCCCCGGCGGCGCCTCGCTCACGTGCGCTTGGGCGTGGCCGTTCGCCTCCACGTGCGTGTCGTCCTCCGCGCTCCGCACCGTCGGCGCGACCGCGGTGACCTTCGCGTCTCCGCTCGCGGACGCGTGCGTGTAGACGGTGCCGCGGAGGCCCATCTGCGCGGGCTTCTTCCCGTCGACGTCCGTCGTGTCCACGGTCTCCGCGGTGAGGAGCGCGGTCATCACGTCGTTGTTGATGACGCGCTGATCGCGGAGATAGACGAGGAAGCTGTCGATGCTCGGGTTCGGCGCCAGCGCCTTGTACCGGTTCAGGGCGTGCGCGATGTCGATGTTGTGATCGCGTTTGACCTTGGTCGTAAGCTCGGCGAAGTCCATACGCAGCTCCTCACTGCTCGATGCAATAAAGGCGGACGGTGTCGTCGGCGCACCCGGAGGGCGTCCCCATGTCCGTCCACTGCCCGTCCACGGCGTCCGCGCTCCCCACGGTCCCGAGGGCGCTCGTGCTGCCGTTCCAATCCATGCAGGTGTTCGTGGTCGCGGCGCCCGTCACCTGCGTCCCCGTCCACGCGCGAGCGCCCGGGATCGTCGCGCCGAAGATGTTGCGATCGATCCCGTGGAGGAGCGTGCCGTCGGTGAGATCGTCCCACCCGATCGCGACGAGGACGGGCGGGTTCATCGGCATCTCCTGGTCGGGGGGCAGCCAGTACCAACCGAGGTGATGCGAGAGCCGCGCCTCCGCCGACAGCGTGGAGTCGCTCATCCACGCCTTGAAGGTGCTCGTCGGCACGAGGGTCTTGCCGACCATGTCGCAGCGAAGATCGGCGCCGGACAGGCCCATGAGAGCGCCCGGCCCCATGTAGTCGGAGAGGAAGATCAGCTTCGGCGGGGACTCGCAGCCGTCGTCCTGGTCGGGGGGGAGGGGCACCGATCCGTCCACCCACGGGGGTTGGCACTCGACCTGGCAGAGCCCGTCGACGCACGTCGCCGATCCGGGCACCGCGTTGATCTCGGAGCACACGTGCCCGCACGCGCCGCAGTTGTTCTTGTCGCCGAGCGTGTCACCGCAGCTCCCAGAGCTCTGATCGGCGCCGCCGGTTCCTCCGACCCCCGCGCCGCCGCCGCCCAGATCCCCGCTCGTCGCGGCGGGCTCGGGCCCGGGGCAGCGGAACGCCGTGGTCGCGGCGATCAGGCCGACCGTGACGATGAACACGGTCCCCCCTTGGACGAGTCCGCGGACGGCGCCGCGGCTCGATCGATTCTCTTTGGCGCCCTCTGCAAGGTTGGTTCGAGTGACTCTCACGCGATCCGTCATGATGCCTGCCCCCATCCGCTTTGCCTAGACCCGCGTCGCGCGCGCACCCGCCGCCAGCCGCCCTCCGAGTAGTACCGTGGGAGCGCCCTCCCTCCATGCGGCAGATCGGCCGCGATCTTGAGATTGAGCGACGCGACGTCAGGCCTTCGGAGCGCGTCCGTCGGTGAGAGTGCTTGACAGTCGGACGCGAACCCTCCATGGTCCGCCGCGTCCAACCCAAGGACATCGGGGCGTAGCGCAGCCTGGTAGCGCACCTGGTTCGGGACCAGGGAGTCGGAGGTTCAAATCCTCTCGCCCCGACTACTTCTCTTTCGACGACCAAAGCGCCGCGTCTCGGCTCATCCGCTCGAGATCGAGGCGCGTGAGGTCGAGCGCCGTGCCGACGACGGCGTCGAGGTGGCGCTGCTCATCGGGTCGCACCCCCTCGTTGCGGCGCGACCAGAGGGCGCCGAGCTTGGCAAGCTTCGGGATCGCGCGCGCGTCGCGGGGCGCCGGGATGGCGCGGAGGTGACCGATCTTCACCTGCGGCATCCCGAGGCGCGCGTCGCGGTGACGGTGGAAGTGGTGCCAACGGATCGGCGTGGAGTTCAACCACGCGACGAGGAAATCCGCGGGGTGGGCGGGGTCGTCGAACCCCGCGAGGAGGCTGTTCCGGAACGCGGCGCCATCCGAGCGCACGGCGATCGGGACGCGCGCCGTCTGTCGGATGAGGAGCTTCACGCTGGACCACTGCGCCGCGTCCCGCAGGCGGGCCCCGAACCACGCGGGCTCGGCGTGGCGGCTCGGCGCGAGCCGCAGGAACGCCTGAATGTCCGCGCCGGCGCGGATCGGCACGGTGTCGCCCGTCGGCGCGTCGAGCAGGTGCCGCACGTCCTCGCCCGAGCTCTGGAGCCCGCGCTCGCCGAACAGGGCGGGCGGAAGCGTCGGCCCCTCGAGGCGCGCGAGGAGCGCGCGCGCGGACGCGTCGAGGTCGGGCCGCGCGAGCGGCCAAGGGTCGCCGAGCGCGTCCGCGCGTTCGTGCGATCGCCGCGTCGAGCGAAGCACCATCGAGGGCTGGAACACGCCGGGGAACGCGTCCTCCCCGAGGCTCGGCAGATCGGTGTCGCACTCGGCGAACCGATCGTGGACCGCTCGTGACGGCCGGTACCCGCCGAGCTCGGCCATCGAGCTCGGGAGCACGAACCCGAGCCGGCCTCCCGGCGCGAGCCACGCGCGGACGGCGCGCTCCACGAACAGGGCCTGGAGGTTGCGGTACCCCGCGAACGCGCCGAACGTGCGCAGATAATAGGCCCGGAGGCGCGGCTCGAGGGGCTGCGCGGCGCGGCCCGCGTAGGAGACCCACGGTGGGTTGCCGACCACGGCGTCGAACCCGCCGCGCTCGAACACGTCCGGGAAGGCGGCGTGGAGCGAGAACGCGCGCGCCGACGGCTCGGGGACGCGCTCGTCCGACGCGTCGACCAGCGCGTCGCCGCACCGAAGCTCCGCCTCGCCGTACGCCGAGGGAGCCGCGTCCGGTGCGGCGACGAGCCAGAGCGACAGGCGCGCGAGCTCGACCGCGGTCGGATCGAGATCGACGCCGCGGAGGCACGTCGCCGCGACGGCGCGGCGCGCGCTCGCGACCGGCGTCCCCGTGGCGGCGCTCAGCCGACCGGCGAGCTGCCGACACACCTCGAGGAGGAACGCGCCGCTCCCCATCGCGGGATCGCACACGCGGAGCGCGAGGATCCGCTCGTCCACCGGCGCGGGATCGGGGCCATCCAAGAGCGGCGCGAGCGTCGCCTCGACGACGGGCGCGGTGAGCTCGCGCGGCGTGTAGTGGCTCCCCGATCGACGGCGGCCCTCGCCCGGACGGAGGACGAGCGCGTTCCCCTCGCGCTCGAGGCGTAGGCCGATCAGCGCCTCGTACACGCCTCCGAGGAGCTCTGCGTCGCGCCCGCGCCGCGCCGCACCCCGGAGTCGATCGAGCGCTGGCTCGCCGTCGGCGAGCGCGCGGGAGGCCGGCTCGACGCGCTCGACGAGCTCGTGCGCCTCCGCGAACCCGACGAACGCCACGCGGAGCACGCGCGTGACGAGCTCGCGATAGGCCTGCGCCGGATCTCTGTCGCCGTCGACCCGCGCGGCGAGGGCTCGAAGCGCGCCGATCGCTTCGTCCTGCAACGGAGCTCCTTCGTGGGGCATCGATCGCGTGGAGGCTCAGGTCGTGGAGAGCTCGGTCGTGGTGAGGCGCGCGCGCACGAGGCACCCATGCTACGCGCATCCAGCCTCGTCGCCACGCTCGGTGGGCCTCGAGGCGCAGAAACGGGACACCCGGAGCTGGCGAAAGTCGGAGAAGACAGAGGTTCCGAGCCCGCCTCTTCGAAGCGTCGCGGAAAGAATCTCCGAATGTCCTCGTGGCGCTCATGCAATCGCTACGCAGAATCAGCGGCAGTGCCTTGGTCGCGTGCGCGACGAGCGCCGACCGCTATGCTGCGCCCGGTCGTGCGGCTCCGCGTCCGCTCCCTGCTCGTGTCTCTCGCGCTCGTCTCCTGCGGAGGCGCGCGCGAGCCGCGCCGTGCGTCGGACGGCGATTGGAAGGAGCTCGCTCCCGTCGACCACGCGCCGCCGCGGGCGGCCCGCCTGCCCGAGCCGCCCGCGACCGAGCCGCCTACCGAGCTCCTCGTATTGTCTGCGTCGTCGTCCTCGACGGCGACGCCGACAGCACCCCCTGCGACCGCGCCCGACGCGCTGAGCCCGAATGCCCTTTGTCCGGACTCGCGCGCGCCCGTCGAGGACACGGTCGGTCGACACGCCCGGGACGTCGGCGACGACGCGCGGGCGACGCTCGCCGACCTCGAGCCCGAGTCGCCGCGCACCGAGGGCACGTTCCTCGGCGATGTCGGACCAGGGTATTGGGGGCCCGACGACATCGACGGGGATGGGCGTGCGGATCGGGTGTTCCGACTCACCTCGATCGACGCCTGGACCCACTTCGTGTTCCTCCAAAAGGGCGATTGTCTGCGCTACGCCGGCGCGCTCGACGGATATCGGTGGAGGTCACGCGCGCGAAGGGGCCCCTCCGCGCGCGCGTGTGTACACGTACCCCATCGGTCCGGGGCTCGCGTGGACATATGTCTGGAATGGCTCGTCGTTCCGAATGTAGCGCTGCACGAGACGAGCGGTCGGCCGTCCGTCGTGGGTCTGCGGATCCCGGGGAGACGCACGCGAGGATCGCCGCGAGCTGGACCGTTTGAACCAGGGATCCGCGGCCGGCACGGGGGAGTGATAGAACGCCGACCGTGGCGTATTCGAACCTCGACGGCGGTCGCATCGACAAAGGATTCTCGGAGCTCCTCCGGTGGAAGTTCGGGGACGGCGCGTACGTCCCCAAGCGGCGCCCGGTCGCGCCGACGCCCTGGGTTTCCAACGATGGGGCGGCGCTCCAGGGCGCTCCCCGGCACGCGCTCACGTGGATCGGTCACGCGTCGTGGCTCGTGCAGCTCGGTGGGCGATCGCTCGTGGTGGATCCCATCTGGGCCGAGGGGTTGTTCATCCAGAAGCGCGCGACGCGCCCCGGGCTGACGCTCGACGCGCTGCCGGTGATCGACGCCGTGCTCGTGACCCACAATCACCGCGACCACCTCGACGCGCCATCCCTCCGCGCGCTCGCCGAACGCGCGAGGGCGCGCGGCGACGCGCCACCGACGTTCATCGTACCGCTCGGCGTCGGCGCGCAGCTGCCGCGGCGCCTCGGGCCGGTCGTGGAGCTCGGGTGGTGGGACCACGCCGACGTGGGGGACGCGCGCGTCACGCTCGTGCCCTCCGAGCACTGGTCGCAGCGTGGGCCGTTCGATCGCAATGAGACGCTCTGGGGCGGGTTCGTCGTCGAGGCGGACGGTCAGCGCGTCTATCACTCCGGCGACACCGCGTACTTCGCCGGCTTCCGCGACATCGGGGCGCGCGTCGGCCGCATCCACGCCGCGATGCTTCCCATCGGGGCGTACGAGCCGCGCTGGTTCATGAAGCCCCAACACATGAACCCGGACGATGCGGTCCAGGCGTTCCTGGACCTCGGGGCGGAGCGGTTCGTCGCGATGCATTGGGGCACGTTCAAGCTCACCGACGAGCACCTCGACGAGCCACCGATCCGGCTGCGCGAGGTCCTCGCCGCGCGCGACCTCGGCGCGGACGGGTTCGCCATCCCCGCGGTCGGCGAGACGATCGCCCTTCGTTGACGGCGCGCGCCGACGCTCGGCGCGGGTCGGAAGCGCGGGGACGCCGTCCCGGC
>JAXLYP010000032.1:0-126185 GCA_046351395.1 Polyangiaceae bacterium | reverse complement strand
GGCGTGGACGCGGCGGGCGGCCTCATGCTGCTCGGACCGGACTATGGAGTCCTGCTCGGCTCGTCGGCGCAACCGGTCGCGGTGGTCGGACTGTCGACGGTGAACGGGGTCCCCGTGCTCACGGGGAACGGGAAGATCCTCGTGGGCCCGAACCAGCTGCCGCTCGCCGGCCAGGGCTCGGCGACGGGGAACGGACCGGTCGTCGACCAATCCCCGGACGGCGTGCACATGGACTATCCGCCCGAGATGCAGCAGGGCCCCAAGAAGCACAAGATCTTCACCGTCGCGGGGACGTTCGCGACGAGCACGGACGTGGGGTATCCGTACGACTGCGCGACCGCCGGCGAGGTCGCGGAGTACTTCGATTGGGTCGGCGTGGAGTACCCCGCGCAAGCGTTCCCGATGTGGCCCTCGATCAACGAGGGGATCGAGAGCCTCGTGAAGAAGATCTCGGGGACGCCGGGGACGTTCGCGATCAGCGGCTACAGCCAGGGTGCGATCGTCACATGCAAGGTCTGGCGCGACGAGATCCTGAACCCGGCGGGGCGCCTCCACGATCGCAAGGACGACATCTTCGCCCACGTCACGTGGGGCAATCCCATCCGGTGCCCGGGCATCGCGAACGGCAATGGATTGGTTCCCATGGCCGTGCCGGGGGATCTCGACGGGTACCTCTCCGGCGGCGTCGGGGGCCCGGACGATCTGACGCCCTGGCAGACGCCGAGCTGGCACATCGATTTCGCGCACATCGGGGACCACTTCGCGAGCTGCCCGACGGGGCCGGATCCGTGGTCGAACGAGCCCGAGGTCGGCGCGCTGCAGACGGCGATGTACAACTTCGTGTGTCGGGGCGTCCTCTCCGGACAAGACAGTCTCATGCTGGAGATGGGCAAGCTCATGAAGGCGTTCGGCGGCGTCATCCCGCTCGGCGAAGCCGCGATCGAGTACGCGCACGACAAGAACGATCCAAAGGCGAAGACGGACTTCGTGAAGGGCCTCATGGGCGTCCCCGGCGCCGTCGAGGAGGGCATCCCGCTCGCCGAGGCGCTGATCGAGTGGATCACCCCGAACGATCACGGGTACGACGAGACGCCGGACGCCGCGAAGAAATGGCTCCGGTTCATGGGATCGAGCACGCCAGTCCGCACCGTGTGAGAGCGAGCCCGCGCCACGACCGACCTCTCGATAGACTGTCCGTTGGCGGGCGCGGCCTCTGTTCGTTCAGGACGAGTAGGGCTGCAGGCTGAGTTCGACGTGTCCGCGCGCGTCGGGATCGTGGAGGTAGGCGAACGACCCGGTGGACTCACGGTGGAGCGTCTCGTAGTCCCGATCGTGACCGCGCGATTGGTAGCCCGCTTGCCCGAGGAGCTCTGCGATACGGCCATTCGAAGCGGCTTCGACGGTGAGGGAGAACTCGTAGAACCGCGTCCAGGTGCCGCCGACATCGACGGTGAACACCGCCTGGTCGGCGAGGCCGTCGTAGATGCTCGCGTCGGCGGCCGCGAGGCGAAGGTGCGGAAACGTCGTGAGCACTTCGCGGAGCGTCTTCGAGGGCCTCGGCGCAGCGACCTCGAGCTCGTACGAGAGCTCCGCGCCACACGCGGACTCTCGCCCGCCCATCCAGGGCGCGAGTCGGTCGATCGTGACGCGCTCGGTCACGCCCTCCCGCGTCGCGGTCCACGTGTGCTTGCTCCCCTCACTGGATGACGGCGCGAGCCCGAGCGGCTCGACGATCGCCGCGAACCGCGCGAGCGCGGCGTCGGGCGCGCCGCGCATCCCGAGCTCCGTGGAACCCCAAGCGAGGCGCATCCGGCCGCCGTCATCGGTGAAGCCGGAATAGAAGTCCATGCGGACCACGTCCAGTCGAAGGAGCAGCTGGCGCAGGTGCCGCGGCGCCGGGAGATCCTGCTTGTGCGTTTGGACGAACTCGGCGAACGCGGGATCGGGCTCGATGTCCGCGGCGTGCGCGAGCACCGCGAGCGGGTCGGCCGCAGCGGCCGGGGCGGGCGTGCTGACGCTGGAGGTCGGAGCGGAGGTCCATGCCGTCGGCGGTTGGATCGGACCGCCAGCCGACGAGCTGCAAGCCGAGACCGATGCGATGCACACGACGAGCGACGCGCCCCGAACCACCCGCGCATCTTACCTCGCTGTCGCGGCCTCTCCGTACGGTGAAGCTCGTTTCCCGCTGCGGCGCGCGACGTTGTAAGACCTCGGCGATGACCGGGCGGAGGACGAACGGAGGAGCGAGCGCGGCGCCATCCCTGCTCGACGTGATGGCGCGCGCCTCTCGAGCGCTGAAGTCGTCCATCCAGGCGCCCCTCGAGCGCCACGGCGTCCACGCCGGGCAGAACTTCATCCTCGAGCGGCTCTGGGCGCGTGATGGCCAGACGCCGAGCGAGATCGCCGAGGCGATCGGCGTCGAGGGGCCCACGGTGGTCCGCGCGCTCCAGCGGATGGCGGCGGCTGGGCTGGTGACCCGCACGCGGCACCCGGACGACGGGCGCCAGGTAGCCATCCACCTGACGCCGGCCGGCGCGCGGCTTCGGACGAAAATCCCGCGCGCGATGCAGGAGGTGGAGGAGCGTGCGCTCGCCGACTTCTCGGACACCGAGCGGGCGCAGCTCCTCGAGCTGCTCGAGCGGATGAGTGCGAGCCTCGCCGGCTCTGGAGGCGACAAGCGCACAGCCGACAAGCGCAGCCTCCGCGGCTGAGCCGACTATTTCTTCTTGTTGGCGTTCGGATCCTTCGGCTTCGCCTTCTCGGCGGCGGCGGCCTTCTTGTCGTCCTTCACCTTGTCGCCCTGCTTCTTGTTCTTGTCTTTCGCCTTCGGAGATTTGTCGCCCATCGGATCCGTCCTCGCGTGAAGCGGTCTCTTTCGACCTCGCCCACCCGACGAGGTGAGCTCGGTGCGGCCCCGGATCGCTGTCGGCGCTGCCCAGAGACCGTAACACGCGCGTCGGCGCGGTCGATGTCTCAGAAACCCACACCCGTCCCCGCGGCCGTCGTGGATGAGTCTCCCGCTCTTCCGTCGCGTCGACGGGGACCGGTGCGGCCGGGCTCGGCACGGGGGCGGACTTCGCTCGAGCGCAAGAACGTGCATTCCATAGCCGGCTATCTGATATAGATAGCCGGCTATGGATATCGACTCGACCGCCACTCGCTCGAAGATGCGATCCCTCCGATTCCACGCGTTCGGGGAGCCCGGTGACGTGCTCCGCCTCGAGGACGCGCCCGTCCCGGCGCCGGGGGTGAACCGTGTCCGGGTCGTCGTCCACGCGTGCGGGTTGAACCCGGCGGACTGGGCGCTGTGCCGGAAGCTCTACGACATGGAGCTACCCTGCGGGATCGGCATCGACGTGTCGGGCACCGTCGACGCCGTCGGGGATGGGGTCACGGACGTCGAGATCGGGGACCGGGTGCTCGGGGTCGCCGACTTCGCGACCTGTCCGAGCGCTGGCGCGTCCGAGGTCGCCGTGCTGGCGCGTCGTCTCGATCGCCGACCGCTCGGCGGCGCAGCACGGCGTGCGCGGCAACTACGACGGAGGTCGCCCGCTGCGCTACGCGGCGTTCGGCGAGATGGCGGAGGCGGCGGCGCGCGGGAGGTTCACCGTCCCGATCGCCCGCACGTTCCCGCTCGAGGGGTGGCGCGAGGCGATGGAGATCGGCACGCGCGGCAAGGCGGGTGGCAAGCTGCTGCTCGTCCCGGCCGCTCCGTCGACGGAGCGTGGATCGCGGCCCGAACGGTTGTAGGGTCGGCGTCGAACGGAGGTACGGATGATCGAGACTCGAAGGCTCGGCCGGGCGACGGCGGTGACGGATTCGCAGGGCAAACCGCGCGAGCTGCGCGTCGGGGCGATCGCGCTCGGGGCGATGGCGTTCGCGGGGTGGTACGACACGCGCGACGACGAGGGTGGCGTCCTCGCCATCCAGCGCGCGCTCGACGCGGGCATCACGCTGATCGACACCGCGGAGGTCTACGGCAACGGCAAGAGCGAGGCGCTCGTCGGCCGCGCGGTCCGCGATCGGCGCGACCAGGCCGTGGTCGCCACGAAGGCCAGCAAAGGCAGCCCCGCGTACCTCCGCGAGGCGGTCGACCGCAGCCTGAAGCACCTCGGCCTCGAGCACATCGACCTCTATTACCTGCACCGGGTCGACGCGGACGTTCCCATCGAAGAGTCGGTCGGCGCGATGGCAGAGATGGTTCGCGCTGGGAAAGTGCGCGCCATCGGCCTCTCCGAAGCAGGCCCGCTCACGATTCGGCGCGCGCACGCGACGCACCCGATCGCGGCGCTCCAGACCGAGTATTCACTCCTTCAGCGCGACCCCGAGATCGACCTCTTTCCAGTGACGCGCGAGCTCGGCATCACGTTCGTCGCGTACTCGCCGCTTCATCGCGGGCTCCTCACGGGCAGGATTCGCAAGCCCGAGGATATCCCCGTTGGCGATTGGCGCGGCCAGGTCCCGCGCTTTCAGGGGGAAAACCTCGCCGCGAACGTCGCGCGGCTCGCTCCCCTCGAGGCGTTGGCCGTAAAGTTGGGCGTCGCCACGTCGTCCGTCGCGCTCGCGTGGATTCTTCGCAAGGGCGACGACCTCGTGCCGCTCGTGGGAATGGGTCGCCCGGAGAACGTCGAGCGCAACCTGGAGGCGCTGCGAGTGACGCTCGACGACGCCGACGTCGCCGCGCTCGACGCCGCGTTCCCCGTCGGCTGCGCGGCCGGCCTCCGCTATCCGGAGTCGATGACCGCTTCGCTCGGTCGCGAGAGCGTGTGACGACGATGAAGATCATCGTGACGGGTGTGACAGGGATGGTCGGCGAGGGCGTCCTCCTCGCGTGCCTCGAGGATCCTCGCGTCGAGAAGGTCCTCGCCGTGGCGCGACGCACGAGCGGTCACGCGCACCCCAAGCTCGAGGAGCTCGTCGTGGGCGACTTCAAGTCGATGTCCGAGCACGAGGCCCGACTCGCCGCCTACGACGCCTGCTTCTATTGCGCGGGCGTCAGCTCGGTCGGAATGAAGGAAGCCGACTATACGGAGATCACCTACGAGACGCCCCTCCGGTTCGCCGAAGCGCTCGCGCGCGCGAACCCCAACATGGTGCTCGTCCACGTGTCCGGTGCCGCCACCGACGGCACCGAGCAGGGCAGGGTCATGTGGGCCCGCGTGAAGGGCCGCGCCGAGAACGCGCTGGCGCGGCTCCCGTTCAAGTCCGTCCACAACCTCCGCCCGGGCCTCATGAAGCCGGTCCCGGGCCAGAAGCACGTGAAGACAGCCTTCCGCGTCGCGCTCGTCTTCTATCCGCTCCTCAATCTGATCGTCGGCGGGCTCCGGCTGGATCAGGTGGCGCGCGCGATGTTGCGTCTCGCGGAGGGAGCTTCCGACAAGAAGGTCCTCGAGGTCCGCGACATTCGAGCGCTCGCTGAAGGGTGAGCCGCCGAGGCGCCCCGATGCTCCTTCGGGCCTCGATTCGAGGGGTGGGTAGAACGGTCCTCCTTCTTCTCCGACCTTTCCGTCTTCACGCGTGGAGCATCACGTGGCGCTCGCCGGTCGAGGATCACGCCCGGTGGTGTTGGCGTCTCCGAGCTCGGCGCGTCGCGGTCGGCGTCGACCCTGGTTCGGGCGCGGCGCGCAGATCGAGGAAACGCCAATCGCACGTCGCGCCCACGTGCTCCGCGAACACGCGGACCTTGGCAGAGAGGAGGCGCACCGATTGGTTCTTCCCCCGCAGCTTCGCAGCCGCTCCTCGAGGGGGTGCAGAAGCAGCTCGGCACCGTGCCGAACCTCTTCCGTGTCGTCGGCAACAGCCCGGCGGGGCTCGAGGGGTTCCTCGGGCTGAGCGGCGCGCTCGCCAAGGGGCGGCTCGACGTGAAGACGCGAAATCGCATCGCGATGCTCGTCGCCGAGCAGAACGCTTGCGACTATTGTCTCTCGGCGCACACCTACCTCGGCAAGAACATCGCGAAGCTCGACGAAGCGGAGCTCACCGCCAATCGTGAGGCAGGCTCCGCGGACTCGAAGGCGGCGGCGGCGCTTCGCTTCGCCGGCCGCGTCGTGAAGGAGCGAGGGCACGTCACGGACGCCGATTTCGCGGCCGTGAAAGCCGCTGGGTTCGACGACGCCCAGGTGATAGAGATCGTGCTCCACGTCGTGCTGAACACGCTCACCAACTACGTGAACAGCGTCGCGGCGACGGACATCGACTTCCCGGTGGTGAGGCACCGCGGCGCATGACGTCGACGCGCGAGGGTGCGCCTCTCGCACGCCGACCGTCCCCTCCGAGAACCAGGTGATCCATGTCCCGGCCTCCCCTTCCTCCGTTCGATGCCGAATCGGCGCCCCGAAAAGCCCGCCTCGCGGAGGACGCGTGGAACAGCCGCGACCCCGCGCGCGTCGCGCTCGCCTACTCCGATGACAGCCGATGGAGAAACCGATCGGAGTTCTTTCAGGGGCGCGACGCCATCGTCGCGTTCCTGACGCGGAAGTGGCAGCGCGAGCTCGACTATCGCCTCATCAAGGAGGTGTGGGTGTTCACGGGCGACCGAATCGCCGTCCGATTCGCCTACGAATTTCACGACGCGAGCGGCGACTGGTTCCGTGCTCACGGCAACGAGCAATGGGAGTTCGACGAACAGGGCCTGATGCGCCGTCGCGAGGCGAGCATCAACGACGTCCCCATCGCCGAGTCCGCGAGGCTCTTCCGCTGGCCCCTCGGTCGCCGCCCGGACGATCACCCGGGGCTATCGGACCTCGGGCTCTGAACTGAAACCGGGGATCTACGCGCAGGCGCGTCGGACGGTCGAGTGACGAGGGAGCAACTCGTTGTCCCATCGGCGCGAGTCGCGCAGCTCCTCCCACGGGAAGCGCTCAATCCCCGTAGGCGGCGCACGCGGTAGAGCTCGAACCGAGCCCGACTTGGCCGCCGCGATCGATGCTCGCACGCCTGACAGGGTTCCTTGGTGCCGCGTAAGATAGCGGTCCGAGGCGGAACGTGGACGTCGAGCGGTGCACGTCGCTTCGAAGCAGGGCGCGGAGGGGATCGATCGGGCGGAGCAGTTCGCTATCCGAGCATGTCGGCACTCGGCAAGCGTGAGCTCGACGGCCGCGCCGGGCTGGGCGCCTGTCTGGATCGCATGCGAGAACTGCGGCGGACGTGCTGACCTCCGCTGTGTACCGCCGCGAGGCGTGATACGGCTCGCGGATGTCCACGCTCGAGAACCTCCTGGGTCGAGTCCCCGAGATCCTCTCCGTCAAGACGGAGGCCGCGACGATCGCCGCGAGCGCGCCTATCGTCGTCGACGGACTCGGCTGGATCGCGACGATCTACCTGTCGAGTACGCAGCCGAGCGGCTACTGGGAGGCCGCGTTCGTCGTCGCGTCGCCGGACGACCTCGGCGACGTGGGGGCGCTGGAGGCGCGATTCACGTCCCGGCGCGACGCGTGGTCGCGGCCTGGCGCGCTCGACACGGAGGCGAGTTCGTTCGAGGATGTCGTCGGGTTCGAACCGTATGACGCGGATCCCGACTTCTTCGCGCCCGACGACGAGACGATCGCGCGTCGGGAGGCGGCGCTCGACAGGTGCATCGCACGGCACGCCGCGGTCGCCGAGAAGTTCGCCGCGGTCTATGGCCTGCGCTTGCCGATGCACGTCGCCCGGTTCGCGGCGTTCCTCGAGTCGCTGAGCCCGCTCGAGCGGAGCGGCCTCGAGAGCTCGGGCGTGTCGGGCTGGGGGATCACTGAGTGGTACGCCGACGGCGCGCTCGACCGCGCGACGATCGACGGGCTCGACCCGCGACTGGATTGTCGGTTCCGCGCCGATCCGCCGGAGTTCGTCACCGTCGCCGGTGGCAACTCGGACGGCGAACACTTCGGCCTCTGGTACGACGACCCCGCGGAGCTGCCGTCGTTCGTGGTCTCGAACTTCGCGCGCGACTCCGCCGAGACGCACGGAGACGACCACTGCATGCTGCACGCCCTCATGGGGCGACTCGACGACCGCGACGACGAGCTCTCGGTCGGGCCCGACATCGTCGCGCTGGAGCGCGCCGTGGAGTGGTTCCTCGACCTGGAACAGACACTCGAGCCGGACGAACGCGAGGCGAGCCGATGGACCCGCGCAGCGCGCCAGCCGATCCTCGGGGGCCTCGGGCCCGCGCTGCTTCCGAACGCGGGAGATCCGCGCTGGGGCTACGACGCCTACGACCGCCGAGCGACGGCCTATCGCGAGGACGCGAGCGCGACCGCGGCGATCGTCGCCGAGGCCCGCCAGGAGCTCGCGGCCGGCAAGCCCGCGTTCGCGCTCGTCGTCGGTCGGGAGCTCCACTGGCGCGACCAGAAGGAGACGAACCCGATCGCCCTCGAGCTCCTCGTCGGCGCGTACGAGGCGCTTGGACGCAGGGCGCTCGCGGAGATCACCCGCGTGCACCACGCGAACCGCGACCTGCAATCCGTGAGCGTATTCGTCGATGTGGCGCCACGGGCGCGTCGTTGATCCGAGTACAGCGGCGGCGCGTACCCGATGAACTTCAATCTCGTGCACCTCGATCACGGGCCGGTCGCCGAGTTCCTCGATCGCGGCTGAAGATCGCCGCGCGCCGGAGGCATCCCGTCATTTCACGAAGACGACGCTGAACTCGAACGTGGCGTAGCCGCTCTCTTCGGCGGTGAAGATCGCCTCGTAGAGGACGCGGTAAGGGACATCGGCGGACAATCCACCAAGTGAATCACTTCGTGAAGGACGCGGAGCGTCGCCAGGGTGACCGATGGGTGGAGCGTGCACTCGACGTCTTTGGGTTGTGCAGCAGGGCATTGCATCCCCCGCGCGCCGCCGCGTCGAAACGCGAGCTCGCAGCGACCACGCCCTTCGAGTCCCTCGACCGTCGTGGGGGATAGGAACTCAGCGTCAGGGGTTTGGATTGGCGAGCGTGCCCGTCCCCTTCGCGCAGAGACCCGGGACCGTGTCGTCCGGACCGCAGGTGGCGATCCATGCGCTGAGCACATCCTTTTGCGCTTGCGGGAGAGGCGGGAGCAGGAAGGGCTCCGACGGGGGTTTGTTGTCGATCGCGTGCTCTCGGATCTGCGACCACCAGCGAACGCCCGCGGTGTAGTACTCGGCCTGTGTGTCCTCGTAGTACTCGAACGGCACAGGCGCATTGTTCTTCGTCGGACTCGAGTGGCACGACGTGCAGTTCGCCTGGAGGATGGCGTACACGTCGTCGGGGAAGCCGTGCTTGTCCGGGTCGTTGTTGACGGGGATGAGACTGTCCATGCCCGACGACGATGAACCCGCGCCGGTCGTGGTCGTGGTCGCGGCGGTCGACGACGACGTGCCGTCGTTGTCGTTGTCGTCGTCGAAGGTGATGGTGCACGACGCGGCGCTGAGGGTGAGGACGGAGAGAAGCAAGAAGCCGGCGGTGGTGCGCATTGTCCGAGGATCGCCGAGAGGCCTCGGCGTTGCACGCTCCGAGGGATGATGGCTGCCATGCGCCTTGCCTATGGCAGCGTCAGTCGACGCGTGCCTCGATGGCAACGATCCCGATTGTCGCCGGCGGTCCGCGTTGCGACAGTGCGTGCGTGTCCACTCGCCCGACCGCGCTGCTCCCCTCGCTTTCCATCGCCGTCCTGACCGTCGCGCTGGGCGCAACCGGGCCGATCGGCTGCACGGACGAGACGGTCCATCCCGCAGCGCCGACGAACTGGCTCGCAGCGCTGGGGGGACAGCCTTGCCCGGAGGACGCGAGCTTCACGTGCGGGTTCGTGAAGGTGCCGCTCGATCATGCACACCCGGAGGATGGCCGGACGCTCGACCTCGCCGTGGCGGTGCGCCCCGCGGACGGGGTCTCGGAGGGGCTCCTGGTGCTGATCGATGGCGGCCCCGGATACGCGGGTATCGATGGGACCGATTCGCTGCTTTGGCTCGAGCCCCAGCTCTCGGCGCGCTTCGACTTGCTCTACTTCGATCTGCGGGGCGTCGGCCGTTCGGCGGGGATTGACTGCGCCGTCGCCTCCGACGCGTGGTACGGCGCGGGCTTCCACGCAGTGAGCGACGCCGACCGAGACGCAGTCGCGGCGCGCGCGCGCGCCTTCAGCCAAGCGTGCCCGGACGAGACCGGCTGGAGCGAGGCCGACATCGCGCTCTTGAACACGGCGCAAGCCGCGGAGGATCTCGAGGCGGTGCGCGTCGCGCTCGGGAACGGCCCAATCACCGTCTATGGGCTCTCGTACGGAACCCAGCTGGCGCAGACCTACGTCGCGGCCCACCCGGACGCGGTGCGCGCCGTCGCGCGCGACGGCGCGCTGGATCTCACGCGCCCGATGCTAGACAAAGACCTCGGCGTCGCCCAGTCTGTGAACGACGACCTCGCGCGCTCGTTCGCGTGGTGCGCCGCGGACGCCGCGTGCGCGAACGATCTGCCCGACGCGACCGCGGTCTACGAGACGCTCCTCACCCAGCTCGACGCCGCCCCGATCGATCTGTCGTTCCCGCTGCCCGACGGAACGTCCATGGCGCGCACGTTCACCGCCGTCGATCTCGACCATTTGGCGTCGCTCACGATGGACGACGAGACGGGGCGCGGCGCCCTCCTTCGCGCGCTCGCCGACGCGGGGCGCGGAGATGTCGTGCCGCTGCGCCGCCTCCTCGATCACTACGACGGGATCGATCCCCAGGATCCATCCATCACCGCGGACGACTTCAGCGACGCCATCTATTACACGTTCACCTGCAACGACTACGGCAAAGTGGCGGAGGACAGCTATCTCCAAGCCTGCGCCGACGCGACCTCCGGGGAATGGACGAGCGAGGGGTGCTATGGCGATCTCCCGTGCGCCACCTGGCCCACGGCGAAGACCGACGTGCCGCGACCCGCCCCGTTCGCGCCCACCGGGATCCCTGTGCTCGTGATCAACGCCGACGCGGACATTGCGACGCCGGTGGAGCAGGGCCGATCGCTCGTCGCGAGCCTCGCGGCGCAGAAGCAGACAGTCCATGAGATCGCCGTGAAGGGCGGTCACCACGTGATGTACGGGAGCGACGATTGCGTGAACGCGGCCACGAGCGGATTCCTGCTGAATCCATCGAGCCTCACCGGCGACGTCGCGTGCGATGCCGGGCTGGTCTCCGGCTACGCGCCCCTCACCTCGGACGACGCCGCGGACTACACCCGAGCGAGCGCGTTCGCGTCGGCGCTCACCACCGAGATCCTCGCGCTGCCGCTCTTCCCGGGCGACGAGGAGTGGAGCTGCGACGTGACCGGTGGGGTGAGCATCGACGAGCAGGCGCAGGTGACGGTCTCCGAGTGCAGCTTCGTCTCGGAGGTGTTGGTTGACGGAGCCGGTAGTTGGGACGCGGCGACTCGCGTGCTCACATTGTCGGTCGAGGTGTCGGGGGCGCACGAGGGGATGCTCGAGATCTCCTCCGATGGCGTCGACACGACCGTCTCCGGGACGTGGGACGGCGCCGCCGCGGATTGAGCGGCGCGTGAGGCTCGCCACGACAAACTCGGCGAAGTGAGGTAGCGTCGCGCCCCTCATGCGCCGGCTCGAAGTCGCAGCGGTCCTCCTGTCGTCCGCGATCGCCGGGTGCGGTGGCGCACCGCCGCTCACGGAGGACACGACGATCAACGTGAAGGTCGAGAGCCCGGTGCCGGTCGGGTTCTACACCCACGCGTACCAGCCCTACGTCGCGACGCCGTCTTCCGCGTCCACGCCCTCGGCGCCGCCGACCGCGACGAAGCTCTGCGACGCGCCGTGCACCACCCCGGCCACGATCGGCCCCTATCGCCTGTTCTGGGTCGGCGAGGAGTCCGGTGGCGCACGCGTCGTGCTCCCCGCTGAGAAGGACGTGATCGTCACATATCGCCCCGGGACTCCCACCGCGGCGACGGTCGGCGCGGTGATCGTGGGCGCCGGCGCGCTCTCGCTGTTGACCAGCGCCTTGCTGTTCCTCGCCCCCATCGAAGGCAACGACCCTCTGCAGTCCCCTGCGTTCGTCGTGGGGCTCGCGTTTGGAGGCACGGGCGTCGTCGCCGGCGCCGTCGGGATCCCGATCGTCGCGGCGTTCGAGCCGAAAGCGGACGCGCGGCCGGCGGCCAGTCCGAAGTAGCGTCGTCCTGGTCGACGCGCTGCGAGCTTCGTCAGCGGATGGGCGCGAAGAACGACTTGACCAGCGCTCCATCCTCCAGCGGATTCCCGTTCCGCACGAGCAACGCAGCGATCTCCGGACTCGCCGTGAACCGCCCATCCGGCGTCGCCGCGAGGCACCCGCGCCTCGTGTCGACGTCCGCGCACGTCAGCCGAAGCTTCACGCCCCGCAGAACCTCCACGACCACCACGGACGATCCGTCGACGTAGGCGACGAAGCGGTCTGATGGGTGCACCGCGCGCGGCGCGTCCTCCGGCGCGAGATCCTTCCGGGCGAGGAGCTGGGCGCCCCGGACGAGCGCGTCGAGGTCCGCGAACGCTGACGCAAGCCGCGACACGGGCTCCCACGGAGGGAGGGGGATTGGGCCGGCGTCGGCGCGCTCCACGGTCAGCTCCGGGGAGAGGATGACGAGCCCGTCGCTCCGCCGCGCGAGGAGATGGGCGCCGTCGCGCGTCCATGCCCAGTCGGACTCCTCGAAGAATCCGGTCGCGGCGGAGCCTCCCTCGAGCACGTGGAGCACCGCCCCAGTCCCCCGGTCGACGATCGCCATTCGCGAGGCGACGTACGTGTCGCCAGGGCCTCCGGGGTGCTCGGCCCGGTGTGTGCGGTGCCCTGTCACCAGGATCTCGTCCGTCCCTGGGCGCGGGAGGGTCGCCTTCACCTGGTACGTCTCGCCCTCGTCCGCGAGCTTCTGGACGTCGACGGCGCCCACATCCAGTTCCGCGCGCGGCTCGAGGGGCGCGTGGCCGGTGAGCGAGACCCACTTGTCGTCGATCCACACGGCGGTCGTGGCGTCGTCCAGCACGAGCTTGCCCTGGCCGCTGGTGCGGGTGTCGACGATGCGAGGCATGCCGCCCTCCAGGTCCCAGACGTCGATCTCCGCGCCTCGGCCGACGATGAGCCGCTTGCCGTCGCCGCTGAACGCGACGTCGGTCGCGTCCCTCGGCTTCACCCCCGCGAGGCGAAACACGTGCTCTCCGCTCTCTGTGCGCTCCACGATCAGGCCTCCCTCGGGCGTCCGTCCCGCGATGAGGGATTCGTCCGACGAGAACGCGAGGGTGGTGAGGGCCTCGTCCGTGCGCAGCAGCGCGCCGGTCGTCCCATCGGAGACGGTCAATCGACCGTCCCAGCACATGACCCTGGCGATGAATGCTCCGCCCGGTGACCACGCGAGGCGGAAGGGCTGACAAGTGCCCGGCAACGAGCCGACGAACTTCATCGTCCGTGTGTCGAGCAATTGCGGTGCGTCCATATCGGCAGCCGCGCCCATGCGGCTGATCGACGAGACGACGACCCGATCCGGAGAGGGACCGAGCGTGAGCGCGAGCTCGCCTCCCGTCCGCCCGCCCATCCCGGAAATGCCGTTCGTCCACGGCTTGAACGTGGACCGCGTACCGGTGTCGAGGCGAACGAGCGTGGTGCCGGCGGGGCTCTCGAACCAGATGAAGTAACGCCCGTCGGAGCCGACGCTCGCCGAGGTCTTCAGGAAGATCACACCGTCCGCCTCGCGGGTCGTCGTGCCGGCCTCCTGCGCGACGGCGCGGAGCCTTTGCCGCGCGACGCCCTCCACGTCGACGGCCTTCTCCGGTGAGATGGTCGAGCCCAGCGGCGCGAGCGGAGGCGCAGCGTGCCGCTCCACGATCGCGCCCGTCGCGAGGTCGTATCGCTCGATCTCGGTGGAGTCCTCGCGGTCGACATCGAGTGTCTTTGCGTCGGCCGAGAATGTCGCGTGCTTGATGGGCTTCGTCGGCCGCGCGGGGAGCTCGACCGACACGTCGACGATCGGGACCCGAGCCACGGAGGCCGAAGCCGACGTTGCGGTCGAAGCGCGCGCCGGCGGGGGGTGCTGGGGAACGGCGCTGCACGCGGCGCCGACGAGCGCCAGCACGAGCGATCCTGCCGCTGGCGCATGACCCTCGCTCGGTGTGCTCGTCCGCGCTCGCGCCCTCATCCGCCGGTGCGTTCTACCCTTCATTCCGGCTCCGCACCAAAGAATCGGGCCAGCGCACGATTCGCGCGCGGGCTGAAGATCGGACCGTGCGCAGGAACAACGATGACGAAGGGCGACGGGAGACAGACAGTCCGTGTCGACGCGGAGCGCGGGTCCCGAGTGCGTGCAGCATCTTGTGCGGGCACGCATGGCTGGCTCAGCCGACGACAGCGGCGACCGTCGTCGTACCGCTCGGGGGACGGTCGGACGGTCGCTTTCGGTGTGCATGGGGATCCGCTCCTCATCGAGCGCGGGCGACGCTACACTCGATTGGATGCGCATTTGTCCGTGGTGCCTGTCGCTGCACGCGCCCGACGTGCCGCACGTGTGCGACCGCGGCCCGTCGCCGGGTCCAGCTCCCAGGGAGGCGAGGCGCTACGAGGCGAGCGAGATCGAGCTCCCGACGGCGGACGTCGCGCCCATGTCGGCGCTCATGCTCGGGGACTACCGGGTCCTTTCGAAGATCGGCTCCGGCGGAATGGGAACCGTCTACCTCGTCGAGCACGTGCGCCTGCGGAAGCGGTTCGCGGCGAAGGTGCTGTCGAGCGTGTGGGCATCCGACCCGGACGCGCTGCGCCGCTTCGAGATCGAGGCGATCGCCGCGTCTCGCGTCGAGCACGACAACATCGTGAACGTCGCGAACTTCGGTCGGGCGGACGACGGGACGGTGTTCCTCGTGATGGAACACCTCCGCGGCACCACGCTCCGCGAGACGCTCTCGCGAGGCGGGCTCTCGCTCGACGCGGCCGTGCGCATCACGACGCAGATCTGTCGGGGCATCGGCGCCGCGCACGCCGCTGGCATCGTCCACCGGGACCTCAAGCCCGACAATGTCTTCCTCTCGAGTCGCTCCGACGGGCGGCTCCTCGTGAAGCTGTTCGACTTCGGCATCTCCAAGTTGCGTGGGGAAGCTGGGGCTGGCGCGCCGATCACGCGCGTGGGATGCGTCGTCGGTACGCCGGTGTACATGTCGCCGGAAGCAGCGCGCGGGGAGGAGGTGGACGCGCGCGGCGATCTCTACGCCGTCGGAGTGATGCTCTACGAGATGGTCACGGGGGCCGTCCCGTTCACCGCGGACAACGAGCTCCTCGTCCTCCACCTGCACCAGAGCGAGCCGCCGCGCCCCCCGAGCGAGAAGCGACCGGACCTCTCCTCGGCGCTGGAGGCGGTGATCCTCAAGTCGATCGCGAAGTCGCCGAGGGATCGGTTCCAGTCGGCGGACGAGCTCGCGTCGGCCCTCCTCGCCGCGCTTCCGACCGACGTGGAGGCGCCGCTCGTCCTGTCGAGCGCGCCCCCACCGCTCTCGAGCGCGGACAAGACGCGCCCGACCGCGAGCGGATCGGAGCCGACGCGCCCCGCGCGCACGCTCCCCTCGGAGAGGGAGGCCGCAGCGACGCGCGCCGGGACCCCACCCACCAACCTCGCCCTCCAGCCGACGCGATTCGTCGGTCGCCCCGACGAGATCCGCGACGTCACGGGGATCCTCCGCGACGCGCGCCTCGTGACCCTTCTCGGCACGGGGGGCGTCGGCAAGACGCGGCTCTCCATCGAGATCGCGAGCGAGCTGCTCGTCGGGTTCCCGGACGGCGCGTGGATGGTCGAGCTCGCGGGGCTCTCCGACGGCGCGCTCGTCGCGGGCGCCGTCGCCCGTGTCCTCGGGTTCGAGACGCGCGCGGCCGACGGCGCGACCGAGCTGTTGGTCCGGGCGCTCCGCGACCGGCGCATGCTCGTCGTCCTCGACAATTGCGAGCACCTCGTCGGCGCGTGCGCGACGGTGGTCGATGCCCTCCTCCGGGCGTGCCCGCGCGTCCGTGTCCTCGCGACGAGCCGGGAGCCGCTCGGCGTCGCCGGCGAGACGACCTACCGCGTCCCTCCGCTCGCCCTGCCGGACGCGGCGGGCGCGGCGGGCGATCTCGGCGGGTTCGCGTCCGTGGAGCTCTTCGTCGAGCGGGCGCGGGCCGCCTCGCCGTCGTTCCGGGTCACGGACGAGAACGCGTCCGCGATCGCGGGCATCTGCGTCCGACTGGATGGTATCCCGCTCGCGCTCGAGCTCGCCGCGGCGCGCGCGCGCAGCCAGTCGGTGCAGGAGATCCAGTCGCGACTGTCCGACGCGTTCCGCGTCCTGACCGGCGGGAGCCGTGCGGCGCTCCCGCGGCAGCAGACCTTGCGCGCGCTGGTGGATTGGAGCTTCGATCTGCTCGACGAGCCCCAGCGCGTCCTCTTCCGGAGATTGTCTGTCTTCGCGGGGACGTTCGCGCTCGCGGAGGCGGAGTCGGTCGCGTCCGACGCGCCGCTCGACGCAGCGGACGTCGCGGAGCTCCTCACGCAGCTCGTCGATCGCTCCATGGTCGTCGCCGACACGCGCGGACCGACGACCCGCTATCGCCTCCTCGAGACGATGCGACAGTACGCCTCCCTGAGGCTCGAGGCGTCGGGCGACGCCGCGGAGGCGCGTCGGCGTCACGTCGCGACCTACTTGCGCCTCGCGGAGGAGCTCCGCGCGAAGTACGCGGACTCGACCGAGGACGCGGAGTGGTTCCGCCGGCTCGACCTCGAGCACGACAACCTGCGCGAGGCGATCCGCGCGAGCCTGCGCGCCGACGAGTCCGCCGACGAGCCCGTGTCCCATCGCTTCGTCGTCGCGCTGCGCAAGTTCTGGCTCGTCCGGAATCACTACACGGAGGCGCGGGCGTTCCTCGCGCCAATGCTCGCGCGCTGCGGGGCGCCAACCCCCGCGCGGCTGGATCTGCTCGAGGCCTCCAACACGTTCGCGCAGCTGCAGTTCGCCTACGACGTCGCGCTCGACAACGTCCGGGAGGGGCTCGCGCTCGCGCGCTCGCTCGGGGAGCGATACCGCGAGTCGATCCTCCAGACGCACCTCGTCTACGTCCACTTCCTGATGGCGAGGTACGCGGAGGGCGACGCGCTCTCCGTGGAGGCGCTTCGCTTGGCACGCGCGGTGGACGCGCCGTTTGCGCTCATTTTTGCGCTGAACATCACGGGCCTCGTCGCGTCCCGGGTCGACGATCACGCGCGCGCCATCGAGCTCCTCGGCGACTGTCGCCGGCGGACGGAGACGTTCGGAGGCCGCCAGTATCACGCGAACGTCCTCGAGAGCCTCGGGAGCGCTCTCTCGCGAAGGGACGGACACTACGGCGAGGCGCTGCCCTTGTTCCGCGAGTCGGCCGCTGTCTTCGTCGCCGTCGGTGATGCGCAGGGCCAGCTCGCAATGTGCGAGCGGATGGCGGAGGTCGCCGCGTCGCGGCGGAACGCGGCCGACGCCGTTCGACTGCTCGCCGCCGCGGATCGCGCGCGCGAGCGCCTCGGATCGCCGCGGGAGCCGGTCTACGCGGAGGACGTGGCCGTGACGAACCGGGCGATCGACGCCGCGCTGTCGCACGCGGAGCAGGCGACCCTGCGCGCCGAGGGCCGGAGGCTCGCGTTCGCGGACGCGATGGCGCTCGCGCTCGCGGTCGAGTGAAAGGGCGGAGTCCACCCCCGACCCGGCGCGGCGTCTCGCCCGTCGAGCTCGCCCGCGCCGACGATGCCGTCTCTTGGACGGCCGAGGTCGAACGATCGAGAACGGCGCAAGAACGTGATCGCCCGTCCTGGCGCCGCGGCGCACGCTCGAGCACATGCCCACCCGCGAACGTGTCGAAGCCTTCATCGCCGCCGTCTCCCGCGGCGAATTCCTCGAGAGCATCCCCGCGTTCTACGCGGAGGACATGACGGCCCAGGAGAACGGAGAGCCGCCGCGCGTCGGCCGGGACGCTCAGCTCGCGAACGAGCGCGCGGTGCTCGAGCGCGTTCGCTTCGAGCGCGCCGAGGCCGTGCGGTACGTGCTCGACGGCGACGCCGTCGCGATCCATTGGATCTTCGAGATGAGGACCGCGGACGGTCAGCCGACGCGCCTCGAAGAGATCGCCTTGCAGGCGTGGAGGGGAGACCGCATCGTGAGCGAGCGCTATTTCTACGACCCCGCGCAGCGACGACCGCGCGCGCTCCCACCTCGATGACGACGCTCCGCGCGCGCCTCCACACCCTCGCTCCCGGCAGCTTCCAGATCGAGCGCTCGCCGATGCACGACGTGTCGCTCCACGTGGGCGCAGCGCATCCACTCTACGAGCGCTTCGATGGGCTC
The DNA here is from genome assembly GCA_046351395.1 of Polyangiaceae bacterium. Classification (GTDB taxonomy): domain Bacteria; phylum Myxococcota_A; class Polyangia; order Polyangiales; family Polyangiaceae; genus CAYYKK01. Next base: position 107,919 of record JAXLYP010000032.1, on the reverse strand, counting down.
GTGCGGGAGACGCAGCACCGCGCCAGGGACATCGTCGTCATCGCCGCGGGCGAGCCGCGCCAGATGCGCTGGAGCCGACCGACGTCGTTCGTCCGCGTGACGCTCGACCCGCGTTTCGTGCGCGGCGTGGCGGACTCCATGGAGGGTGCGCGAGCCACATTGCGCGGTACGACGAGCCGGCGACACCCCGCGCTCGAGCGCGTGCTGCGGGGAATCGCCCATGTGCTCTCCTCCGTCGAGGCGGGACCGGGAGGGAGGCCCGCGCTCGATCCGCTCGTCGAGGAGATCGCTGCGACCGAGATCGCAGCTCACCTCGTGGATCTCGACCGAGGCTTCGCGCCCGATCCGCGCGCCCTCTCGAAGCGCAGACTCGACCGCGTGCTCGAGCTCGTCCGCGCGCGGTTCGCCGACGGGCTCACGCTCGCCGAGATGGCCGCTGTCGCGGGGCTCAGCCCGTTCCACTTCGCGCGCGCGTTCCGCCACGCGGTGGGCCGCGCGCCGCACCAGTACGTCGTCGGCGCCCGCGTGGACGAGGCGCGTCGGCTCCTCCTCCAGGGCGTGCGGCCCGCGGACGCCGCGATCCGCGCAGGCTTCCACAGCCAAGGCCACCTCACGCGCCACATGCGCCGCGTCCTCGGCGTCACGCCCGCGGCGCTCCGCCGCACGTGATCGACCCCTGCAAACGAGCCATGGGACAGACACTCTCGGGTCGAGCGCCCACATGGTGGCTCGCCGTCGACCTCTCGGCGTTCTCGGAGTAAGCGTCCGCGCATGCGAACCCCTGCGATCACCCTCGCGCTGTGGATGGTCGTCACCGGCTGCGACGACGTCACACCCGGGACGGGAGGCGCGGCCGCGTCCTCCGGCTCGACGATGAAGGGTTCGACCAGCGTGGGCTCGACCGGCGCCACGACCGGGAGCGCGTCCGATGCGTCGTCCTCGGGCACCGGCGTGACCCTGCCGACGGCCGAGGCTTGCGCGAACCCGCCGTGCGTGAACGTCGTCAACGCATGCCCGTTTCCGCTCTGGATCCACGGGGCCGCCAACGGCGGGCCGACGCTCTCGCCGGACAACGCCAAGGTGGATGCCGGCGGCGTCTTGCAACTCGATCTCCCCGGCGCTTGGCCGGCCGCCCGCATCAACGCGCACTGGATGGACCCGGCGAGCGCTTCGTCCGATCCGAACGCGTTCGACAAGGTCGAGCTCACGTTCGTGAACGGCGTGATGAACTACAACATCACGTACGTCGATTACCTCGCCCTGCCTGCGCGGATGGAGGCGATCGGCCCGGAGTGCGCGAAGACGCCGACGTTCGACCCGCGCGTCTCGTGCGACGTCCCGGTGGGCGACGTGCTCACGGGTTGTCCGAACGGGTTGCTCGACGACAAACGCTGCCTCTCGGCGGGCGCGTTCTGCTCGATCGGCGCGAACCAGAGCGCGCCGTACTGCCACGCTCTCGACCAGGCGATCGCGCAGTGCGCGATGCAGCACCCGTCGACGTGCGGCGTGGCCGCCCAGCTCGGGAACTCGACCGTGGACGCGTACCGCTGCTCCGGATACTTCGACAGCCAACCGCCCAACTGCTCCCCCGCGTCGACGACCTGCCACGCGGAAGGCAACAAATGGTGCGCCGCGCTGAACCGCGGGATGCTGAGCGCGCCCGACAGCACGGACACCTCGCAGTTCTATTCGGCGGCGCCGTTCAACACCTATTCGAAGTGGGTGCACGACACTTGCCCGGGGATCTACGCGTTCGCCTACGACGACTATCCAGCGGGCGCCGGCGAGAGCGGCTTCCGGGCCTGCAAGGCCGACCGCTTGGACGTGACGTTCTGCCCCGGAGGCTGATCGCTCGGCGCCTCACACATGCAGGCTCTCCACGGCGCGGTGCTCGGGCGTACGCGCACCGCCGCGAGAGCGTGGCCGTGTTCGCCGCCCGAGTGGCGGGCTCATCGCGTCGCCCCTCGGGCCTTCCCAGCGCGCTCCGCTGCGTCCAGCGACGCGGCCACGAGGTCGCCCAAGTCCCGGAGCACGAGCGACCCGCGATGGCGCTGCGGATGAACCAGCTGGGCGTCGACCCCCGGCAGCGTCAACGCGGGGAGGACGCGTGAGAGCGCTCCGCTCTCGAGGTACGGCGCGGCCGTGAAGCTCGGGAGCGCCGCGATCCGATCCGATCTCGCGGCGACCTCCGCCGCCTCGAGGAACGACGCGACGTGGAGCCGGCCCTCGTGACTCACGCTCACCGATCGCCCGCGGAAGGTGGCGCGGAGATCGCCGCGGACGTTCGAGACGAGGACCCAGGGGCGTCGTCCGAGCTCACTCAACGTGCGGACGCTCTTCGCCACGTCCGGCGCCGCGCAGATCCAGCGTGAGACGCTGCCCAGTCGCCGCGCCACGAGCTCGGAGTCCTGAAGGGGTCCGAGACGGATCGCGGCGTCGTACTCCTCCTCGGTGAGCGAGACGCGACGCGAGTCCGTTCGCGCTTCGATCGTGAGCGCCGGGTGGCGGCGCGCGAGCTCCGCGAGCGGTCCCGGGAGGAGCCGGAGCGACAAGTCCGGCGGCGACGAGATCCGGAGTCGCGTGAATCCCGGCGCCGTCGAACCGCGTACCTCGACCGCGCCGGCCTCCAGCTCGTAGAGGACATTCCGCGCCCGCGGGAGGAAGCGCTCGCCCTCGGTCGTCGCGCGGACGCCGCGGCCCGTCCGCACGAGGAGCGGCGCCCCGAGCTCGCGCTCGAGATCCGCGATCTGTCGGCTCATCGTCGAGAGCTGCACTCCGAGGCGGCGCGCCGCGAGCGAGAGCGTGCCCGCTTCGGTGGCGGCGATGAACGCGGAGAGCTTGGAGGTATCCATCGCTGGTTTGCGAAAACCGCAAACCAGACTCTACGCCTTGTGATCATGACAAGGAAGCGCCCGAGCGCTACTCCGTGGAAGGGAAGACGAAGGAGCTACACATGTCGAAGAAGACCTCCAAACCCGGGTTCTCCGGGGTCCGCGACCCGAGCCTCGAGTGGATTCGCCACCCGGCGGAGTCGCTCGACCTGACGGGGAAGAACGTCCTCGTGGTGGGTGGGACCAACGGCCTCGGCCGTGCGATCGCGCGCCTCGTGGCCGCGCGGGGCGCCAAGGTGACCGTCGTCGGACAGACATTCCGCGACGCGGACGCGCCGAACATCGACTTCGTGAAGGCCGACCTAAGCCGAATGGCGGAGGCTACGCGCGTCGGGGCGACCCTGCCGGTCGAGTCGACCGACGTCGTGCTCCTGACGACGGGCATCATCGCCGCGCCCAAGCGGGAGGTCACGAGCGAGGGCCTCGAGCGCGATATGGCGGTGAGCTACCTCTCGCGCCTCGCGCTCCTCCGGGCGCTCGCGCCGCGCCTCGGCACCTCCCTAGGTCCGGGCGCTCCGAAGCCGCGCGTCTTCGTGATGGGGTTCCCCGGCACCGGCGAGGCCGGCAAGCTCGGCGACCTCAACGCCGAGCGCTCGTACAAGTCGATGGAGGTGCACATGAACACCGTCGCGGGCAACGAGGCGCTCGTCCTCGACTCCGTCGAGCGCTACCCGCACGCGAGCTTCTTCGGGTTGAACCCCGGGCTCGTGAAGACCGGGATTCGGGCGAACGTGCTCGGCGGCCACGGCAGCCTCCGCCATCGCGCCGTGGAGTTCTTGATTGGGCTCTTCACGCCGACGCCCGAGAAGTACGCCGGACGCATCGTGCCGCTCCTCTTCGCGCCCGAGCTCGAGGGGCGGACGGGCGTGATGTTCAATCAGAAGGCGCACGCCATCCGGCCGACGGAGGCGCTCACGCCGACGCGGGTCGCGGCGCTCATCGAAGAGTCGGAGCAGCTGATCGCGAGGACCGCGCGCACGCCGCGGGTCGTCGAGGCGCGCTCGCCCTGAGCGCCACGCGCGCCCTCGTCGTGTGGGCGCGCGACGCGGACGGGCGGACGAGCCGTCCCGTGCCCTTCCATTGTCTGCTTCGCGGGACGCACCGTCCAACGAGGGACCGCAGCGTTCCCGTCGCGGGATCCCTTGGAGCGCCGGATCCCGCGTTCTCGGTGGGTGCGAATGCTCAGGCGACGCGCGCGGCCTCGATCGCGATCGTCGCGAGGTCGGGGCCGAATCGTCCGACGATCCAGTCGACCGCGTCGAACGCGAGGCTCGCGTGCATGGACTCGTCCGCCGCTATTTGCTCGAACGCTGCGCGCTCCGCTGGATCCGTCGAGGCCGACGCGCGAGCGGCGGCGTCGAGCGCGGCGCGCGTCTCCGCGACGCACCCGTCGCGCACCGTGCCGCGCAGCACCTCCGCGGGCGCGCTGGACGAGAGGGCGCCCGCGGCCCCGACGTCGAGCGCGCCGAGCTCGAGGCGGCCGCCCCCGAAGCGCTCCACGAGGCGAACCGCGAGCTCCGTGTGGGTGATCTCGTCGAGCGCGGCGCGGTGGGCGCGCGCCACGAGAGAGGCCGGTGCGCCGAGCGCGAGAAGCTCGAGGGCAAAGCGCGCGAACGACGCGATCGAGGCGTGCTCGGATCGGGCCATGTCCGCCCAGTGGCGAGCTCGTTCAGGGTCCACGAGCGACGAGGGAGCGCGCGTCGCCGCGACGCGCGCGAAGAGCGGAGCGCCGCCTGACGCGCGCAGCGGCCGCCCCCCCGGGCAGGGCTCGAACCAGCTGTAGCAGCAGACCGTCGCGCTGCTCTTCGCCTTCCGCTCGTTGCGCGTCCAGAAGTCGCTGAACGACACGCTGAGCCCGCGCTGGGCCATCGGCGAGCTGGGATCGCCCGGGTATTCGACGGTCGCTTCGCAGTTGTCGAACGGCGCGGTCGCCGGGGCGGTCGCCTTCCCGCCCGAGCCGACGAGACAGAAGCTTCCACCGGGGCAGCTCGGATACTCCTGCGGCTCCGGGTGCGCGAGCTCTACGCTCCACATGGCGTTCGGCATGTCCTGGCGGACGACCTCGTCGTCGGGAAGAGGGACCTGCGGTGTTCCGCGCCCGCACGACAGCGCCGTGAGGCTCGCCGCGGGGACGCCGAGGAGAGCGAGGATCAGCCCGCGCAGGCTCCCCGAGGGAGCGCTCGACCCGTTCATCGCGCCATCGTCTCGTGCCTCGGCGGCCGCGTCGAGGTGCCTGATCGCGAACGCCGAGTCATGGGGGCGACGTGCTCGCTGAGCGCAGTGCTGGGGTTCATCGTTGCGGGATCCGATAGGCGCGCGCGCGGGCGAGCTCGTGGGGGCGCGCCCGGAACCAGGCGGAGACGAGGAGGATCTCCTCGACGTCGTGCGCGGTCACGCGGCTCGGCTCGTCCGGCGCGAACACCCGGGAGACCGCGTCTCCGAGCGCGGAGTCGTCCGCCGTCTTCGCGAGCTCGAGGCGCACGGTGCCGCGCCGGATGAGGTAGACGCGATCGTCGCCGCCGTGCCCGTCGACCGGATAGACGAAGGAGAGATCCTCGAGCTGGACGCGCAGTTTTCCGAGCTGATCGCTCAGTCGCTCGAGCCTCGACCTGCGGTCCCGAAGGAGGGCGGCGTGCTCGAACGCGAGGTCGCGCTTGGCCGCGTGCATCTGATCTCCGAGCGCTCGGATGGGTCGGTCGCTCTCGCCTCGGAGGAACGCGCGGGCGTCGTCCACCCGTGCGTCGTACTCGGCGTGGGTGCACGCCGCGATGCACGGTCCAAGGCACTTGCCGACGTCGTGGCGAATACAATCGGGCGGACGCAGGCCCGCAGGCATCGGCGGCGGGACGGCCCCCTCGGCCGCATCCCGGGTGGGGTCCGGGAGGGCCTCCGGAGGTGCGAAGTGGAGCCGCACCTTGTCCGAGCAATCGCGCAACAGGAGCGCGTCCGTGAGCTCCCGTGCAGCCCGCTCCACGAGCCGCGGGCCGATGAACGGTCCATAGAAGGTGCCGTCGCCCGTCGCGCCGCGCGCGACCTCGACGCGCGGCGCGCGCCCACCGGTGACGTGGATGAACGAATAGAACGCCGCGTCGCGCTTTTGCTGGAGGTTGAACGGCGGGCGATGAAGCTTGATGAGCCGGAGCTCCTCTCGGAGCGCCGCGAATTCGCTCGGCGTGTACGTCCAATCGATCGCCCTCGTCTCGCGCAGGATGAGCGCACTCTTCGACCGGGGCTTCGCGCGGAAATGGGACTGGAGACGCGCGCGGAGGAGCTTCGCCTTCCCGACGTAGAGGACCGCGCCATCCGCCGCGAGCATGCGATACACCCCGGGGCGAGCCTCGACCTCGGCCTCGGCGTGCAGACGCAGCGCCTCTCGCGCCGCCGCGCGGGCGCGCGCGGCGCTCGGCGTCTCGCGCGGTCGTCCCATCTACGCCGTCCTCATGGGCGGGAGCTTACTCCGGCGCGGCCCTTGGTCGGTGGCGTCGGGACGACGCGTTGCCCTACGGAGAACGAAGCCAGACGGCCGAAGGGACCCGAGGCGCGCATCCGATCCGCGGCGGACGGCGTATGCATGATTCATCGACGCGTCCGCCGGCGACTGTCCGCCGGCGACTGTCTGTGACGCGCTATCGCGCTGACGACGCCGCGCGAACGCGGAGGGGACCTCAGCGTGAGGGGATCGCGCCGTCGATGGTGAATGCGGCGGCCATGACGAGCGCTGCGCGGCGCATGCCGGGCGTGACGTCCCCATCGATGACGCTGCTGTTGTCCTCGCCGAACTCGATCACGTTGCCCCGGACGCGCACGCTCCACGGCCGCTCGGAGCCGGCGAACGAGAGCTCGTCACCCGTGATGCGACCGAACAGCCGCTCCCGCGGGCTCACCCCTGGGGGCTGAACGACGTGGATGTCGCCGCTGTCGTCGAGGCGCGCCGTGACACCGCCGCGGGTCATCACCATCGTGCCGTCGGCGTGGAGGGTCGGCCCCGGTGTGAGCGTGGACCCGGGTGCGGCCTGCCCAGCCGACTCGGTGCGACCGTCCGCGAAGAGCCGCGCGATGGGCTTTCCTTGAAACGAGATCGTGAGCGGCTGGAGATCGATTCGCGGGCTCGCGACGCTCGACGCCTGGGCGCTCTCGGCGGGAGAGAACGAGGAGGCGCCGGCTGTCCGAGAGCCGATCGGGGGCGGTGACTCCGCGCACCCACTCACCAGGATGCCCAGGACGACCACGGAGATCTCGCGTCGCATCGGCGCTGGCTTAGAGCACCGACCGGTTTGAGTCACCGGGTATTCAAGCGATCGTTGAGGCGCGACCCACACGGCCTCGTCGGCGTGCTCTTCCGATTGTCAGCGGGCCGGGCAAGCCGAACGACCGTGCGGAGCACGTGATCGCTCACATGGCGCTGTTTTCGAGGAGCGCGCGGACGTTCTCCATGAGCTTCGCCGGCCCGAACGGCTTCGACAGCACGGGGCCGAGTCCGCGCTCGGCGATCTCTCGGACGACGTGGCGCTCCGTGTAGCCCGTCATGAACAGCACCTTGATCTCGGGGCGGGCGAGCCGCAGTCGTCGCGCGAGCTCGTCGCCCGACATCTTCGGCATGACGACGTCGGTCACGAGCAGATCGATCACGCTCTCGAAGTCCGCCGCGAGCTCGAGGGCCTCCGCCCCGTTCTCGCTCTCGAGCACGTCGTAGCCGAACCGCCGGAGCTCGCGCGCGAGGATGCGCCGGACCGCCGGCTCGTCCTCCACGAGGAGGATCGACTCGGAACCGGGCCGGCTCGGGCTGCGCCGACGACGGGACGAGAGCGATTCGGGTGGCCGCTCTTCGATGGGCAACAGGACCTGGAACGTCGTGCCGCGGCCGAGGGCGCTCACGACCGAGATCTCTCCCCCGGCGGCGGAGACGATGCCGTGCGTCGTCGCGAGCCCCAGGCCCGTCCCCTTGCCGAGCTCTTTGGTCGTGAAGAACGGCTCGAAGACGCGTGAGCGCGTCGCCTCGTCCATCCCGATTCCATCGTCCTTCACGGTGAGCTCGACGAAGCCGTCTCTCGCCGAGGGCCCCACGTCGATCCGGATCACGCCGACCCCGGAGATGGCGTCCCTCGCGTTCACGACGAGGTTCACGATGACCTGCTCGAGCTGTGACGGGTCCATGCGGACGCAGATGTCCGCGCAGCCCTCGAGGTGCGTCACGAGCTCGATGTCCTCGCCCACCAAGCGCCGAAGGATGCTGCGCAGCGGATCGAGCACCTCGAGGATGCGGAACGTCCGGACCTCGGACGGGCCCTGCCGAGCGAACGTGAGGAGCCGTCGCACGAGCGCCTTCGCGCGCGTGAACGCCCCTTCGAGATCCGAGATCTCGGCGGCGTATGGCGAGCTCTCGTCGTGCGTGGACGTGATGATTTCGGAGCACCCGCCGATCACCATGAGGAGGTTGTTGAAGTCGTGCGCGATGCCCCCGGCGAGCCGACCCACGGCCTCGAGCTTGGACGCCTCGGCGAGCGCGCGATCTCGTCTCCGCAGCTCCTCGGCGTGCGCTCGCTGCGCCGTCACATCGCGGTTGATGCTGAGAATCGCGGGGCGACCGCGGTACGTGATGCGCGAGGCGTTCACGTCGAGGATCATCCTCTCGCCGGTCTTCCGGTATTGGACGGTCTCGAAGCGGAGCAACGCGCCGCTCTGCATGGTCTCGCGCACCTTCTCGCGTCCTCGGTCCGGATCCGCCGAAAACGACCGGAGGGACTTCCCGATCATCTCCTCGCGCGTCCGGCCATAGAGCTCTCCGCCGCGGGCGTTGACGTCGAGGATCGTCTCGTCCTCGGGGTCGAACACGAGGATCGCGTCGTGGGCCGCCTCGAACAAGTGGCGGTACTCGAGCTCGGCGCGTTTCCGCTGATCGACGTCCGCGACGATCATGAAGATCGAGTCGTCGGGCAGCGCGAACCCGTGGCCCATCGGGCCCGTCCACATGGCGACGTGAAGGACTTCGCCGTCCTTCCGTCGGCACACCGACTCCACGCCGTCGAGCGGCGCTCGACAGCTACTGGCTGGGAGAACGACCCGCGCGAAGAACGATGGGTCCGCGCCGTCGTCGAGCGCGAACGGCGCGCCCACCACCTCTTCGGACGTGTACCCGAAGACGCGCTCGGCGGCGGGATTCCAGCTCAGGATCGTGCCATCGCTGCTCAACGTGAGGAGCGGCACGGGCAGGGATTCGAGCAGGCTCGCGACGCTCGCGCCCACCGTCGCGAGGGAGGCCTTCGCGCGCACGAGCTCGGTCGTGTCCCACGTGACGCCGCGCACGAGCGTCGGCTCGCCGCGGCGGTCGAGCCCGATCGAGATCGTCACGCGCCGAAAGCCGGTCGTCCCATCCGCGTTGTGCATCTCGAGGTCCAAGCTGCGCGCGCCGATCTCGCCGGTGGCGCGAAACCGTTCGATGCATGCGGCGACGGCGTCTCGAACGCGATGACGGGAGGCCCGCGGGTAAAGGTCGGTCCACGACAGCTCGGCGAGTCGGTCGCTCGAGTGTCGATTCGCCGAAGGCGCGGCCGGGTGGACGCGCGTGAAGCGCTGACCGACGATGTCGTACTCCCAGAGTCGAGCCTCCGAGTCGGCGCTCGCCGTCATGATGCGGAGCATTCCGGCGTCGGCGCGGATCCGACGATGCCGCTCGTTCTGCGTCGTCGCGACCTCGATGCGGTGCGCGACGCGGATCGCGTCGGGCTCGGTCTCGCCGTCGGACGCGCCCGCGTCGAGCGCGCGCCGGAGCGCCTCGGTGTTCTCGACGAGGGCGATGACCGCCGGCGCCTCCTCACGCCCGAACTGGGCGAGGTCGACGTCCGCGTAGGCAGCCCACTCGAGGACGATCGCCGTTGCGGGTTGGGCGCGGTGTGCTTCGACGGCGGCCGCGACATCGTCGAAGAAGCGGAGGGCGTCGGTGCTCCCTACCGCGCCGCGAACCGCGTCGCGCCAACGTTCGCTTCGTACGAGCGCAAAGACGTCCACCTGAGATGGAAAGGGTACCTCTCCACAATCCCCGCGTGGTGGAGGAAGTCGCCACCGACGCAGCCCTTCCTTTGCGGGATGTGCGTCATCGTCGCTCCTGAAAACCTGGAGAACCTCCTCTCGCTGCGGTGCTGCATGACCCTGCACATTCGTGTCTGCATGAGCCTACGAACGTCCGGCTCACCCGCGGCTTGAGTCTGCGACAGCGAGTGACGGGCAAGCGGCGTCGCCTCGACGCGACGAAAACGGTTCGGCGTTGTCGATCGCTCGAAGCCTCGATCGATGAGGGCTCATGACCACTCCCTTCTGGTGTTTGTTCGCCGCCGCAGTGATGCCTTACGTGTGGTTCACGTTCGCAGCGCCCCTGCGCGCAAAGCAGCTCGGGGCCTCACTCGACACCCACGCCCCCCGCCTGCAGGACGCGGAGCTGCGTGGTCGTGCGGCCCGCGCCCAGGGCGCACATACCAACAGCTTGGAGGCCCTCACCTATTTCGGCCCCGCCGTGATCGTGGCCCACCTCGCGGGCGCGAGCGCGGCCTGGTCCGCGCGCCTCGCCATCACGTTCATCGTGCTGCGCGTGCTGCACGGCGCTTGCTACATCGGAGACGTTCCCCCCGCGCGGACTCTCTTCTTCGCGCTCGGCCTCCTCACCTCGATCGCGCTCTTCGTCCTCGCCGCGCTCGCATGACCCGCGCGCGAGGGCTCCCGACGCTTCACGTCGACCCTCACCCATCGAACGAGCGCACGGGGACGTCCGAGCCCCGGTCGTCAGGGACGCGGTGGATACATGACGATCGGGCGGCACACGGGTTTGTCGCCGACCGCGTTGCAGACGGAGCCCGGGCTGCACCCGCCCGCGGAGGTGCACGTGCGCGAGGGTTGGACGCAGATGCGCACGGGATCCGGGCATTCGCCCTCCGGCGCGAGCGTGTCGCACTTCCCTCCGTCGCCGCAATCGGCGTCCGCCGCGCACGGCTCACACGAGCAATGGGGCCACGTCATCTCGGGCGGAGGAGCCGGGCCCCCGCAGTAGGAGGTCGGGACGAGCGTCCAATGACACCCGTCGCGCGGCGGCTGCGCGTCGCACCACGCCTCCGTCGGCGGCCCACCTTCTGGGTTTCGCATCAGCGGCGGCGGTCGCTCCGCGCGCGCCGTGGAGTCGAGGTGCGGTGGGCTTTGCTCTTCCCCGTCCGAGCTTGTCTGCCGGAGCACGGGGTCGTTGCGCGCCGCGCAGGCGGAGGCCACGGCCGTCACGACCACGGCGGCGAGGGCGATCGATCGAGACTTCTGCATGCGGGATGCGAGAACGGCCCGCGTTCGACGCCCTTACACCGTGGCTCCGGGGATTGGGGGCGAGACGCTCACCCCTCCTCGATCGACTTCGCGTGGATCTCGGCGAGCACCCGCAGCGCGTCGGCCGCGCCGCGATAGAGGATGACCTGCACGGCGGTCCCGACGACGATGATGAACACGTAGAGGATCCCGAGGCTGCCGAGGCCCGTCTTCGGGTCGGACGTGAAGACCTTGTCGGATAGGTAGATCAGGGAGGCCACGCCGACGAGCACGGCGAACGCCGCGAGGAAGTCGAGCGTCGGGATCAGGCGCGCGAGCCACTTGAACCGCGCGAGCGTCTTCTGCGTCGGGGGGGGCATGCTCATGGGCTCGTCGTTCGCCGAACTCTCCGGCTCGACCGCGCGCTCTCGTCTCCGCTTCACCATGGGGCCGAAGATCTCACGCTCCCACTCGGTGGGCCAACCGCGCGCGTCGACTCCGCCTGGGCAGTCCACGTGGAACGCGTAGGGAGCGCGGACAGCGGGTCGCCCCGGGCGAGGTCGGCGCTCGCGCTCTGGAAGAGGCGCGATCGACTCTGGCTTAGCGTGCAGTGACGAGCGCTGGCCCAGCCGCGTCGCGGCTTGGGCGTTCGGCTCTCACTTGAACCGCGAGCACCAGCAGTTCATCGCGTGCTGCGTGACGGCGGTGCACGACACGTACTCCATGGTCGATGTGTCCAGCGCGCCAACGCAAGTTGCGGTCGACAGCCCGTTGGCGTTCGACGCGCAATAGACATCGCAGCTGACAGTACCGTTGTTGCCGGCTTTGAGGGCGATTTGCGACGCAGGCTTGAACGCCATCTCGTCCTCTGCCACGCTCGTTTCGAGGGTGGTGATTCGGGCGATCATGTCGTTGAGATCGGTCGCCTTCAGGACTTGGCCGCTCACGAACGGCGGCGCACCCACCGCGACGCTGGTTACCGCCATGGCGCCCAATGGGATGCCAAGTAGCAAGGCGCGCCGAAGCCAACGGGCCGAAGCGAGATCGATTCGAAGAACGATTTCCATGTTGTCCATTTCCTATTGAAGGGTGCATTCGTCGAGGTTCGAGCTGTCGAGGACGCATGGCCCTAGACCGCCGCTCGAAGTGGAGGAGGTCCCCGTCGAGGAGGTGGTCGTCGAGGAGGTCGTGCTCGTCGTCGTTCCTGTCTTGCTCGTCGAGGAGCCGGTTCCGCCGCCTGTTCCGTCCATGGGTGGGCTGGTTTCGCACGCCGCGATGACGGTCGCGCCACCGGCGAGCACACCCGTGGCGAGCCATCGAATCGTTCGATTCATGGAGTTCTCCGCTCTCGCAGGCTGTGCGAGCCCCGAGGTGATCTTGTCTGACCCGGTCGCGCGGGAATGGACTTCCAACCCGCTTCGTAGCCAAGATATGTCACGCAAAGCCGAATCACGACATGGGCATTTTGTCGACCCCTTGCGATCCCTATTGTCTGTCCGCGCCTACTGTCCTGAAGTCGGCTGCCCGGACCGTGGCGGGCGGAGATGTCCCGCCGTCGATGGCGGGCGGATAGGAGCTTTGCAGGGTCATGCGGCCAGGAGTCGTGAGTCTTGCAGGCTCATGCGGCCAGTCTGAGGGTCGAGCGACTGGGTTGTGAGAGGCTCACCCGACAACGGCGCTGGTCGAGCGCGCGTTCGTGCTCGCTGGTCCGCGGACGTGGATGGCGTTGCCGCCCATCGGCTCGAGCGTGAAGCTTGGATTCGCTGCGGGCCCGGGTGAATCGAGCAGCGCGCTCAAGAGGTCGATCTCGCGCGCGTCGGCGCGAACCGCCGGGTCGCTCGCGCCTCGGCCCGGCTCGCCGAACCCTCCAGTCGTCGAGGCCGGGTCCTTCATGGAAAGAATGCCGAAGGCGCAATCCACGCCGTCGTGCGGCACGAGCCCCGGCAGCGCGGCGCCGTCGGTCTCGATGGGGACGCACGCGAACACCGTTGGTGCGATCACGTAGTCGACGGGGTCCAAGAAGAGCTTCTGCAGCTCGTACGCCGCCAGTTGCCGTCGCGGATGGTCGTTGGCGGAGTCGAGCCCGTCCGGTGCGCGCTTGAAGCTGACCCGAGTGGACGCGCCGTTCGGGAGAACGAGCGTCAGCTCGTACATCGATGTGCCGGCGTCGAAGTTCGCGTCGCGGATCGCGTACGACCCGCTCCCAAGCCACGCCTCGAGGCGCTCGACGGAGAGGCAGCCGTCCCCTCGATCGATCGAGGTCCTCCCGCAGACTGTCATGGGAGGCGTTTGCGTCGACGAGGGGAAGGTTGCCGCGCCACATCCAGTGACCGCGAGGACGAGAGACGCGACCAGGAATCGCATGGCGCGAAGCGAAGCATCGACCGTGCCGCGACTGTTGGCGGAGGCTCCGCATCGCGCCCGACGGGAAGAGCTCGGCCGGGACGCGCTCTCGGCAAGCCGGGCTCGTCCACGCTCGCTCCTCCGGGCGCGGTGGAGTAACGCGCACAGCCGCTCCCGCGCGCCAACGCCGACTCCGTACCCGATGTTTCGGCAGCTCGCGGGGTGTCCATCCGCCGCCCTCGTTGCGACCTTCCTCCACCATGCAGCCACCGAACAACCCCCCGGGGGGCCGCCCGCCGTACGGGCAAGCTCCGCAACACGTGTGGTCGCAGGCGCCTGCGCCCCACGGACCGTCGCCTCAGGCGCAAGTGCCCGCGCCGCACGGCCCGTCGCACGGCCAGGCCTACCCACAAGGCCAGGTCTACGCGCCGCCCGGTTACCCTCAGCCGCGCGCCTATCCCCACGCGTACCCGCCGCCGCCCGCCCATCCCCCGGTGCACTCCCCCGGGTCTTTCCATGGGCGCCCCGAATTTCCGGCGCACCCTGCGCACCTGGCGCACTCGCAAGCGCACAGCCGTCCCGTCCTCGAGGTGGGCCTCTTCGGGAACCTTCCGTGTCCTCACTGCGGCGCACCCACCCAATCGAACGCGGGAGAGGGCGCGCACGTCGCGCGTTGGGCGGGCGGGCTCATCGGCTGGCTGATCGCCTCGGCCTTCATGACCAAGTATCACTGCCCGACGCACGGGGTGATCCCGCACGACCAGTTCCCCGGCGCCCATCAGGACGCGATCGTCTGGCGCAAGGTCGCGAAGATCGGCGGAGCGGTCGCCGTCTTCGTGTTCGTGATCGCGATCTTCTTCATGATCGCGCTGCTCCGCTGACGAGATACAAACCTCCGTCGACGGAGCGCGTCGGCGGGGGGGCGTTCGCCGTCGACGTCGACCGCGCGTTCGAGCGCGTCGACGCGATCCGGGAGCTCCGCGAAGTGACGCGCGTCAGGGCCGTGCGCACGCGGCCGCGTATTGTCCGGGCGTCTTTCCGATCTGCGATTTGAAGTCGCGGATGAAGTGCGCCTGATCGAAGTAGCCGCACGCGCTCGCGAGCGCCGCGCCGTCGAGCACGCCCTCCCGCGCGATCCGCTCCGCGGCGTCCTGCACGCGAAACCTGCGGATGACCCATTTCGGGCTCACGCCGACGTGCTGATGGAAGAGGCTCTGGAGGGCGCGGACAGACAATCCGGCGCGCTCGGCGAGCGCGTCGACCCGCAGGATCGCGCGATCCGTCCGCGCGATCTCCGCGGCGGCGATGGCGAGCTCGACGCCGGGCTCCTCCGCGCGGTCGAGCGTCGTGACGAAGGCCTCGAGGACGCCCACGCGATCCTCCGGACGCGCCGTGTGCATCGCCCGCTCGAGCTCGGCGCCGCGCGAACCGAACGCGTGATCGAGCGGGATCTCCTGATCGGTGAGCGTCGCGACCGCCGCGCCGAGGAACGGTCGATACGCGCCGGCCCGGAACTTCGCGCCGACGACCCAACCCTCACCCTCGAGCTCTGCGACGAATCGAAGCGTCGCCGGACCGAACAGTCCGGGTCGATGGCTCCCGACGACGAGGTTCACGCACGGCCAGGGCAGCGTCTCCTGCGCGTAGGGAGCTCGGCCGCGCAGATCCCACGTGACGGTCCAGTAGAGCTCGACGAACCGCGCGATCGCTGGGGAGGGCGCGGTCCGGGCGTGCTGGAAGTGCGCCGCCCCATGAAGCGGGTCGAGCAGGCCCTCCGTGCCGGTTCGAGCGCGCGCCGGAGGCGCTCGGTCCCGCCCCGGTTCGTCCGCCGATCGCTTCGCGTTCACATCGCGTTTGTACAATACCCGGAGGCCTTCGGCGCGACATGCTCCCGGCCATGAGCGATCCGGACAAGACCCCGAAGACCTACGAAGGAAGCTGTCACTGCGGCGCCGTCCGCTACGAGGTGGAGCTGACGCCGCCCGAGAAGGCGTTCGCCTGCAACTGCTCGATGTGCTCGCGCGCGGGCTGGCTGCTCGCGTTCTCCTCCCTGTCGGCGTTCAAGCTCGTGACGGGTGAGGGCGACCTGTCGGACTACCAGTTCGGCAAGAAGCACATCCATCACTACTTCTGTCGCACGTGCGGCGTCCGGGCGTTCTCGCGCGGCACGGACGGCAAGGGGAAAGAGACGGTCGCCGTGAACCTTCGCTGCCTCGCCGGGCTGGACGCGGCGAAGCTCCCCGTCGAAACGTTCGACGGCGCGTCGATTTGAGCGGCCACTCTTGTCGTGCGGCAAGATGCCGCCCGGCTGCACAGCGTGCCAGTCGTTGTACACACGCGACCGCACTGGCTCGTCGACGCGGCACCCACCGGGGCGGTCGGACCCCCGGAGTGCGAGTTGCCCGCTTGGATCGTGCGCGGGTGCATTGAACCGAGCGTCGATGGCTCTACCTTGAGGGAACGTTGAGGAAGAACGACAGCCCTCGCGACGACCTGCGCCCTCGGGGCGCTGCGCGTCACGTACTCCCCGTCGCGAAGGCCGACGGGACCGCGATCGCGAGGGCGGCGGCGCTCGCCGGGATGGCCGCGCTCGCCCTCGCGACGTCGGGGTGCGAGCCGGAGGCGGCGCGCGTCGAGCTTGGCCGGAGTGGACCGGGTCTACCGACGATGTCGCCGACGATCGAACCGGCGTCGGAGGATGCGTCGCCCCCGACACGCACGGGAGCACCGAGCCCTCCGTGTGCGGCAGGGCCGGCGGCGTCGTCGCCCACACCCGCGTCCAGCGCCAAGCCGTCCGCGCCGCCCTTCATCCCGCCGAAGCCTCCTCCCCGTTTGAGCGGCGTGGCGGGCACGCTCTGAGCACGACTGGGACGGCGGAGACAATCACAGGCGCATTGCACTTGCTAAATCAGCGAGCGTGATCCTCGGTCGGCAGCAGAGGCAGAACAACAGGAAGACGGGAAGACGGGAAGACCGGAGAAGCAGAATGATTTTGTTCTGCTTCTCCGGGCTTCCCGTCTTCCCGTCTCCTACGAAAACGACCAGCTAGGTCGCTGATATCGCTGCAGATGGTGCTGGAGTCGAGGATGCGAGCGTCTGGCTGAGGAGTGCGCTCAGCTCACGCGGATCAATCGGGAGGTTGCGCAGCCGCTCGATGAGCTTTGTCGCGGTCTTCGTCACGTCGCGACCGTCGAGGAACGACGCGCCGAGATCCCGGAAGATCTGGCCTTGAGCTAGCGCTCGGTAGACCGCACCGGCGAGCTTGTTCGCGATCGCGAAGATCGCACGCATGGCGCCGCGGCGCGCCTTGAGCCGGTGGTACTTGTCCTTGAAGAACGAGTCCTTCTTCCTGGTCGCGGCGAGGGCGGCCTCGACGAGGATGCTCTGTAGATAGGGGTTTCCCCGCCGACGCCGGGTGCTGCCTCTCTTGCCGGCGCTCTCGTTCGAGCCCGGGCATGTACCGGCCCACGACGCGAAGTGGGCGGCGTCCGGAAAGCTCGCCAGGTCGGGCCCAACCTCGGCGAAAACCTCGATCGCTGCGATCCGTTGCATCCCGGGGATGGTGCGCAGTAGCTCCATGGATGCCGCGTACGGCTTCACGAGCTCATCGAGTCGCGCGTCATATCGAGCGATCTCCTCGCTCGTTCGGTCGAGCCGAGCCAGCTGATCGCGGAGCATGATCCGATGATGATCAGCGACCAAGACATCCAGAGCGAGGCGCAGGTCTGGAAGCTTGCGACGCAGGTGAGACTTGGCGAGCTGCACCATCGTCTCGACCGAAACGTTGCCGTCTGCGATGGCTCGCACCATCGCCATCCCAGATTTGCCGAAGACGTCGGTCGCGACACTGGCGAGCTTGATGCCGGTCGTCTCGAGCAACTTGATGATCCGGTTCTTCTCGGTCGTCTCGCTCTGCACGAGCATCCGTCGATAGCGACACACATCGCGGATCACTCGAATCTCCTTCGCCGGAACGAAGCTCTTGCGCAGCAACCCATGCCTCAGAAGTGACGCGAGCCATTCGGCATCGCTCACATCGGTCTTGCGACCCGGCACCTTCTTCACGTGGCGCGCGTTGACGACGGTCAGGTCGACGTGTCCTTCGAGCACCGTGTACACCGGTATCCAGTACACACCCGTGCCCTCCATCGTCACGTGCGTGATCTGCTGCGAGAGCAGCCATCCGCGCAACGCCTCCAGCTCGCTGTGCATCGCCCGGAAGGTCCTGACCTCCTTCCGAGGCCGTCGGCCTTCGACCTCAACGAGCGCACAAGCGACGATCGTCGCCTGATGAACATCGAGCCCACAACATCGACCCACGATGACTTCCATCTCGAACCTCCGGAAAAAAACCGAAGGCCGCCACGCTCAAGGTGCCTGGGAGAATCTCCTACACGTGCTGTCCCTCGCGGAACGCGACAAGCTTGTGGTACCTCAAAGAGCGCGGGTCAGTCTTCCTGACGGGGTAGCCCACCACGTATTGAAACGACCACTGACGGCCCACGGCCCGATGAGGATCATCGGAACTGACCCGCACTTCAACCCGCCCGTTTTCACTTACTTGTGGCGGGCGAAGCCCCACGGCCTTCCTGTGACTCTCCTCTGAAACTGATTCAGAATCGCGCTCAATGATTTGGCGCTGACGAGCTTGCGGGCGACGCTCGATGAGATTCGAAGAAGGAATGACGTCGGGTGTCTCATGTCCACCGTGCACCCTATCGGGGCATGGCCGCAGCACGCCGCGACGAGCGCGGCCCCGCGAGCTCCGCGCCGACGATCGGCGCCGTCGCCCCGCGGGCCCTGCGGATCTCGACGCGCGTCATGGGGCCGCGCAGGAAGGACATGGCCCAGCGGGGTTGCATGAGGAGGCTGCCTTCTTTCGCGTGCGCGTCCCGCATCAGGAACCAGCGGGGGGCGAGGCGCTTGAGGCACTGCTCGAGCTCGTCGGCTCGTTCGCCGCTGCCGTTCGCGCCGGCGAGCCCATCGACGACGCGGGCGCGATCGGCGTCGGTCTGCAGGCGGCCGAGGCACCAGAGGCCGGCGTTCGAGAGGGCGCGGTAGTCGAGATCCATGGGGTTCTGCGTCGCGAGGACGACGCCGACGCCGAACGCGCGCGCCTGCTTCATGAGGGAGACAATGGGTCGCTTCGTGGGCGGGGAGGCCGGGTGGGGCGGGAGGAAGCCGTACACTTCGTCGAAGACAATCAGGGCACGGAGGCGCTGGGATCCCGGGAGTGTGCGCACCCAGGAGAGGGCCTCCTCGAGGACGACGCCGAGGACGAGGGCGCGCTCCTCGTCGTCCAGGTGGGCGACGCTCAGAATGGTCACGGGCGTCTTGGTCGTGTCGCCGGCGGCGACGGGCTCCATCCACGCGCCGATGTCGAGCGTGACGCCGGTGCGCCAGCTCGCGAGGATGGGCGCGGCGAGGAGGGCCGGGCGCGTTCCTCCATCGGCAGCTGGCGTATGCGCTATGGGCGGAGGCGAAGCGGGAGCTTCGGCGGGCGAAGTTCCACGGGGCGCTGCCGGATCACATGGAGGTGGTCGGCGGGCTCTGGGACGACGCGGGGAAGGTCGCGGCGCCCGACGTGTGTGCGATCGCGGCGGAGCTGCTCGGGAGGTTGCCGGAGCGGGAGCGGGCTGTGATGCGGCTGCGGTTCTGGGCGGGGGCGGACGCGGAGGAGATCGCGGCGGAGCTCGGGGTCAGCGTGGGGACGGTGGAGCGGGATGCGGCGCTGGCGATGGGGAGGATGCGGCGGGAGATGGATGAGGGGCGGTGGAGGCCGCGGGTTGGGCGTTGAGATCAGTTCGCGCCGAGGGCGGCGCGAAGCCTTCTGGCCTTCTCGTGCGGGTAGATGAGTCCATCGGCGTCGAGCTCCGCGGCCAGCGCGGCGAGCTGGGCGTCGGTGACGTCGCGGACGGCGCGGGGCTGAGCGCTGAGGAAGGACTCGACGCGCGTGAACAAGCCGTGGCTCTCCCAGGTGGCGAACTCCAGGAGGTCCCGGAGAATGCCGGGCTGCCCCGCGTACCGAGGAAGGAGCGCGAAGTAGAGCTCCTGCTGCTCGCGGAAGAAGGTGCCGAGCTCGTCGCCCGAGTCGTCCACCAGCGCCATCGCGTCGACGCAGGCTCCGAGGACGGCCCGTTGGATCGCGAGCCGGTCATCGTCGGTACGCGCTCGGGTCAGGAGGACGAGGGTCTTCATCTCGAGCACGCGAACGACGAGGCCCGTCGCGCGCCAGTCGCACGAGGGCGTCGCAATGACGGAGGCGAAGTGGGAGAACGCGGCGGCGGGTGCGACGGGGAAGGCGCCCCAGTTGCCCGTGCGCGCGCGCTCCGCGAAGAGCCTCCGCGGTGTGCGGAGCATCGCGGGCGTGGGGCGGACCGAGTGGGAGTCCCAGACGCGTCGGGATGCTTTGGAGAGGAGCCACTTGCTCGAGCGCTCGACGTCGTCGAGGAGGTCCGTCGGGGTGCGGCCGGTCGCGCTGAGGCGTGCTTCGAGATCGACGACCTGCGCGAGGAGTGCTTCGGCGGTGGAGTTGCTGGAGGGGCGGGCACGGATGCGCTCGCGGAACCTGGTGGCGATCGCGGAGAGGCCGGCGGGCTCGGCAATGGCGAGGCGTAGGAGCCAGCGGTCCCAGTGGCAGAAGTGGACGCCGTCGACGTCGCGCCACGCGTTGGTGCCTTCGCGAGGGCCGTCGTCGAGGGGTATGTCCTCGGGCTTGATGGGGCGGGGAGGGCGGGGGCGCTTCGAGGGCACGATCAGGTCGGAAAGGGTACAGGTCCGGGCGCCGACACGGCGCGGGGCCCGCTGAGGACGTGCAACCAAGACCGCGGCACGATAAGAAGGGGCGACGAACTTGCGACCGCTGCGCCAACCCGGAACGCATCGATGAGCCCTCGATCGGGACGCCGCTCGTGCTGAAGCGGCTACAGCTCAAGAACGCCGGACCCGTATCCGAAGTGGACCTCGAGTTCGGCGACCGCCTGAATCTCGTCACCGGCGACAACGGTCTCGGCAAGAGCTTCCTCCTCGACGCCATCTGGTTCGCCCTCACCCGGACGTGGCCGTCGACGTGGCCTGGACATGGCGCGCAGCCCAACCGAGAGACTCGCGGGGAAGCGACGATTCGCTGGGAGAATCTCGTAGACAACAATCTCGTCAGCGCGACGGCTCGCTTCGATCCGAAGTCACAGGCCTGGGAAGTGCACACGGCGGCGAAGCTCACCGCCGACGACCGGCTCCCGCCGCTCGTCGTGTTCGCTCGCGTGGACGGGGGGTTCTCCGTCTGGGACGCCGCGCGGAAGGGCCAGGCCTTTCGACGTCCGTTCGGAGGGGAGTCGTGGGGGAGCTCCTCGTCGTTTCAATTCTCGCCCGTCGAGGTCTGGGAGGGGCTGACGATCGACGGTGGGAGACGCGTCTGCGAAGGCATGTGGCGAGATCTCGCGCTCTGGCCGTTGTTGCCCGGACAGGGCCTCTTCAACGAGCTGAACACGTCTTTGGAACGGTTCGGTGGCTCCGAGAATCTGCGTCTGACCACTGCCTCCGAGCGTGTCGTGATCGATGAATCGCGGGACGTTCCGGTCCTCGAGACCGCAGCCGGACGTGTTCCCATCGTCCACGCGTCGGCGGCGGTGAAACGGATCCTGAGCCTGTCTTACGTGATCACGTGGGCCTGGCGAGAGCACAAGGAGGCGGCGCAGCTGCAGCAGGTCGAGCCGGCGACCGGCATGGTGCTGATGGTGGACGAGATCGAGTCGCACCTCCACCCCAAATGGCAGCGGACGATCCTGCCTGCGCTAGCCCACAATGGCGAGCAACAGGGGAGGCCTATCCAGGTGTTCGTCACCACCCACTCGCCTCTCGTCATGGCGTCGGCCGAGCCAGGGTTCGACCCAACGAAGGACGCGTGGTTCGATTTCGACCTGATCGCGGGGAGGCCCCACGTTCAGCGCCGCACGTTCGTGAATCACGGGGACGTGTCGAACTGGCTGACGAGTGAGGCGTTCGATCTGAAGACCGCAGGGTCGGTGCCCGCCGAGAAGGCGCTCGAGAAAGCCCGTGCCTTGCTGCAGGAGCCGAGCCCCACACTCGAACGGGCGCGACAGATCACCGCGGAGCTCGAGGCTGCTGGCCTGAAGGATATTGACGCTTTCTGGGGGCGGTGGGACTTCTTCGTCAAGAAGCTCGAGAGCAGCCAGTGATCCCGGTGAAGGCCGTCGACGCGCCCGCCGACTTCGACATTCGCGTCCGCCAGAGGGGCCTTGCTGCGATCGCGGAGCTCGTCGGCGAACCGACCAAGTCGAGGCGCGGTCCGAAGCGGAAGAACACTTGGCCGACGCGCGACGCCATTCCGGCGGAAGCGTTTCCTCCGTACTGGCGCGACGTCCTGCCGGACATGCTCGCGGCCTACAACCATCTTTGCGCCTACCTCGCGCTCTACATTCATCCGGCGACCGGCAATGCAACCGTCGATCACGTGATCCCGAAGTCGAAGGCATGGGATCGCGTGTACGAGTGGTCGAACTATCGTCTGGCGTCGGGGCTCATCAACAGCAAGAAGAGTGACTTTGACCTCGCGCTCGATCCGTTCGCGATCGAAGGTGATTGGTTCGAGCTTGAGCTCGTCGAGTTCCAGGTTACGCCGGCTGCCGCGCTCGACGTCGCGGGCCGATCCAAGGTTGCCGAGACGATCGAAGTGCTCGGCCTCAATCGTAGAGACTGCTGCGCCGAGCGGCGAAGGTATGCGGAGTGGTACGAGAGCGGCGAGATCGACTTGAAGCACCTGGAGCGGTGTGCGCCATTCGTCGCGCTCGAGCTTCGGCGTCAGGGTGGACTCGTTCGCGGGGACAAATAGTGAGTCGACGGGTTGTCGTCCCTCGTGCGGGAGCTACCCCTCCTCGAAGTAGTCGTTGTCGACCTTCGGAACCTTCAGCGCCTTGTGGCTCACCGCGACCCCGTGGTCGATCATCAACCCCGACAGCATCCCCCCGTCCACCAGCACGATCGTCCCCCGCGCCTTCCCGGCCGCCGCCTTCGCGTCCTTGGTGAATCCGCTCGTCGTGATGAACACGCCCTTCGCTGCGCCCTGGAGCTGCAGCGCACCCATGAACCCCTGAATCTCCGGGCTGCCGACGGTGTTCTTCCACCGCTTCGCCTGCACGTACACCTTCTCGAGCCCGAGCCGATCGAGAGAGATGATCCCGTCGATCCCGCCGTCCCCGGAGCCGCCAACCCGTTGGAGCGCGTCGCGGTCCAGCCCGTAGCCCATCGCGTGGAGCAGATCGAGCACGAGGCGCTCGAAGAACTCCGGCGTGCCCTGCCCGATCTTCTCGAGGAGATCGCGGGCGACGCTATCGCGAAGCTCTGCCAACGCCAGTTCGATGCGGTCCTCCGGGCTCGCCTTGCCCGCCGTGAGCGGCAACTCGGGCACCTTCGCGAGCACGGCTGCCTCGGCCTCGCCGTCGCCCTTCGCGACCTTCGATCCCTTTTCGACCGTCGCGAGGGCGTCGATCTGTTCGTCGGTCAGCACCTTGTGCTTCTTCGCGTAGGCGATGCCGGCGGGCGTGAGTTGCCAGGTTCCAAGCTTCGGGCTGGTCGAGAGGCCCGCGCGCTTGAGGCGATCGTGCGCCCATCCCGCGCGATTCTTGTAGACCGGCTGAACCCCGCTCGGGAGCCGCAGCGCGAGCTCCTCCGGCGTGAGCTTGAGTGCCGCCGCTGCGGCGTCGTGCGCATCTGCGGCTCGCGCTGACTCGGGGTGCTGCGCCAGGAACCGAAGGATCGGCTCGATGAACTTGTCGTAGGTCGGGACTGGCATCACGATTCTCCCGTACGGGCGAAGAGCTGCCCTCGAAACGCGAACGAGAGCAACGCCTGGTCTAGCTTCGTGCACCGCCGCGAGGCGTCCTCGTGCAGACGATTTAGCAACGTGGCTCGGCCGAGGACCTCCGAAGCGCGCTGCACGAGCACCTCCTGCTCGGCGATCGGCGCGATCGGGAGCGAGAACTGGGCAAGTTCGCCGAGCGTGACTGTTGGTTGCGCGGCGCCGCGTGCGGACGCGACCGCTTGCGCGAACACCTGCGGGCTGTTGAGCAGCTTCTGCACGTACTGCGGGAGCACTATCGACCGAAGTAGTCGGAATAGCGCTATGTGTCGCTGAAACACGAATGGGTCGGAGCTGCGGAGCTCGACGGCTCTGCCAAACGTCGCGCCAACGGCGGTGTAGAGGATGTCGCCTGGCTCTGGTGGGCACGCCGCAGTGAGCGCGCGATGAGTCTCGAGACTAACCCATTTGTCGACCGTGTTCCAGGCTACTTCGTCGCGAACAATGTTGCGAATTCCGATGAACGGCACGCCGGCGTCGACAGTAGGTGGCGGCTGGTGCGTCCCGTCGGCAATCCGCGTCGTTACTTCTGCGAGGCTCGCCCAACACCACCCCGGCGGCAACTCCGGCAACCCCGGCGCATTCACCGGTGCCGGCTCCTTGTACTTCGCCTTCCACCGGTCATCCGTCGGCGCCTTCCCCTTCGCCGTCAGCTTCGCGAGCTCCACCTCCTCCCACTTCTTCCGTCGCTCCACCCGGATCCGCTTCAACAGCTCGCTCGCCGGCTCCACATCCGGATGCTTCGCCCGCCACTCCTTCGTGAGGTCCCCGCGAAACGCCGCCGCCAGAATGGACTGCCGCAGCTTCTCGAGTAGCGGTGGCACTGCCTCGAGCGCCCCGCGCGCACGCCCGCTGATGCTTTGGAGCGCTTCCAGCTTCGCGACAATCCGTTGTTGGTCCGCCAAGGGAGGGGCGGGGAGCTCTATGTCGGCGAGGTCACCCTGGCTGACCTTGAAGATGCCCGCCGTGGTTCTTGCCGCGCGCTCGATCTGTCTTCTGCTATCGGGGCCATTCCAGGCTGCGACGAAGAACCGAGGGTCGAATACTTCTGGGTTCGGCCGAACACGGATAAGCGTATCAGGGAAGGCCACCGGCTCATCGACGGTCTCCACGAGTCCCGCGAGGCCAACCAGTCGCAGGGAGCCATTGCCGCGCGAGACGAAGATGTCGCCGGGCCGTACCTGCACGTTGCGCGCCTCCTCGGCGGTCCACGCGCCCGTCTTCCGCTCGGCGAGATTGATCCGGCCCCCGCTCAAGGCCGTTAGCCGCAGGACGGGGAAGCCTACGTCTGCGGTGGGTACCGATCGACCATTCGCGAGTGGCTCGGCGAGAACGTCACCGAGTCGCGCTGTTCGCCACTTCTCGGTAGCGCCGCTCACCCCTCCGACCCCAACTCTTCCTGCAGCGCCTGCATCTCCTCGAGCGCCACCTGCAACTGCGCGACAATCTCCGCCGCGATCACCTCCGGCTCCGGCAAATCCGCGTGGTCCGTCACGCTCTCATCCCTTAGCCACGACACATCCAAGTTGTCCCCGCGCTTCGCGATCTCCTCCCGCGTGAACTTCCGGAACCGCCCGGTCTCTCCGCCGTCTTTGCGCTTGCTCTTCCCGTACGGGTCCTCGCCGAACGCTTTCTCGAACTCGGCGAAGTGCGCCCGGGTGAACGGGGTCCGCTTGCCGAAGGACGGCATGTTGGTCCGCATGTCGAAGAACCAGACGGCCTTGGTGTTCGCCTTGTCCTTCTCGCCTCGGGTGAAGAACAGGACGTTCGTCTTCACGCCCTGGGCGTAGAAGATGCCGGTCGGCAAGCGCAGGATGGTGTGGAGATCGCACTTCTCCATCAGGTCGGCGCGGACCTTCTGGCCGACGCCTTCCTCGAACAAGACATTGTCCGGGAGGACGACGGCAGCGCGGCCGCCGGGCTTGAGGCCTCGGTAGATGTGCTGGAGGAACACGAGCTGCTTGTTGCTCGTGGGGTAGGTGATGTCGTCGCGGGTCGGGCCGCCTCCGCCCTTCTTCGTGCCGAACGGCGGGTTCGTGAGGATGAGGTCGGCCTTCGGGAGGCGCGCGCCGGTGGGGCCGAGGGTGTCGCCGAGGACGATGTCGCCCTCGATGTCGTGGAGCATCGCATTCATCAGGGCGAGGCGTTGGACGTCGGGGACGAGCTCGACGCCGTAGAACGCTTCGCGGCGCTGGAAGTTCTGCTTCGCCTGGGGAAGATCGTGGAGGTCGTCCGTCTTGGATTTGACGTACCGGTCGGCGTTGATGAGGAACCCGCCGGTGCCGACCGCGGGATCCTGCACGCGTTCGCCGGGCTGGGGCTTCGTGAGCGCGACCATCGCCTCGATGAGAGGGCGCGGGGTGAAGTACTGTCCGGCGCCGCTCTTCGTCTCCTCGGCGTTCTTCTCGAGGAGCCCTTCGTAGAGATCGCCGAGGCCCTCATGCTTCGCGCTGTACCAGTCGAGCGCGTCGATCGCGTCGACGACCGTGCGGAGGTGGCGCGGTTGGCGGAACGACGTCGTCGCGTTCGCGAAGATCGCCTGCACGCGATCCGAGCCACGGGTGGCGGGGCTGCCGAGATCCAGGAGGAGCTTCTTGTAGAACGAGAGGAGGTCGACGCCGTCCTCCTTCACGAGGTCGGCCCACCGGTAGCCCTTCGGGATCTGCTCCTCCGTCCCTGTCTCCTTCGCCATTTTGAGGAACAGGAGGTACGTGAGCTCGGTGACATACTCGTGGTACGTGATGCCGTCGTCCCGGAGGACGTGGCAGAGGTTCCAGAGCTTCTGAACGATGTCTTGCGTCGTCGGCATGCGCGCCCCCGTGCTTAGCCGGCATCCTTCAGGTTGTCATCGTTCCACACCGCGTCCGCGAGCTCGCCGAGGAGCGTCTCGAGCTTTCCGTCGAACACCTTGTTGAGCCGGTTGAACCCGCCCTCCGCCTGGAACTGACCGGCGTCGAGGGACGCGCGGTCGACGACGGTCTCGAGCTTCACCTGCTTGGCGATGCGGCCGAGCCACTTGAGCTGCGGGTCGGTGAACTTGTGCGCCTTGCCGAGGCGCCCGATCGCGCGGTCGACGCGCTCGCCGTACGGGACGAGGGGTGAGCCGAGCGCGAGCTGGCGGATGTACCCGATGATCGTCGCGGCGACGTCCTCGTTCTTCTGATCGCGCCACGCGGTCTGCACGCTCCGCTCGTTGAACCCCTCCAGGTCGAGGAGGAGCTTGAGCTGGCGGAGATCCTCGCGCGTGAGGTCCTTCGGGCGCTGGGTCACGACAAGGAGGGCGGCGACCTTGTTGACGTTGTCCTTTAGGAACGCGCGGAACGCCTCGAGGTAGTCGGCGGGCGGGCGGCTCCCGTGCTTGCCATACCCGCGGGTGACCTCGCGGACCTCGTCCATCCTGTCCGACACGATCGCGCGGTATCGGCCGCCGCCGGTCGTGCTGTCGAGGAACGTGGCGAGCGGCGCGTGCGCGGTGAAGTACGCCGCGGCCTCGCTGGGCTTGCTGCTCTTCAAGAAAAGCGCGAGGGCGGAGACGTTCATACCGGCGGCGCTCTCGAACCCGGCTTCCGCTTCACCTGCGAGCGCGCGCTTCTTGCGCTGGAGCTTCGCGAGGAACTCGTCGATCGCCTCCCGGCGCATGCCCTCGTCCTTGGACTGGACAATCTCCTTCACGAGCTGCTCGAACGTGACGAGCGGGTTCACGACGACCGGCTTCATGTCGGTCACGTCCTTCAGGCGGGCGTAGAGATCGACGGCGTCGAAGATCCGGAACCGCTCCTTCCCGATCTCGGGGCAGAGGCGGGTCGCGCGGCCGATCATTTGCTCGTAGAGGATGCGGCTCCCGACGCCGCGGAGGAATACGAGGTTCGCGATCTTCGGGACGTCGATGCCCGTCGTCAGGAGGTCGACGGTGATCGCGATGTTGGGATCGCGCTCGTTCCTGAACCGGCGGATCGCCTCGAGCGGGCGATCCGTCGCGCCAGTGATCTTGAGCACCGCGTCGTCGTCCACGGCGCCGTACTTGTCTTTGAGCGCCTCGAGGAGGAGCAGCTTCACGAGGTCGGCGTGATCGTCGGTCGCGGCGAAGACGAGCGTCTTCTCGTCCCCCGCAGGGTCGATGTGCTTCACGAGTTCGCCGAGGACGGCGCGGTTGAAGGCTTCGGTGATCACGCGGCGGTTGAAGTGCTCCACGTCGAACTGGATGGCGTCGGGGAGCTCCTCCTTCCGGAGTGTCTGCGTGTCCGGCTCGAGGACGAGCACCTCCTCGTGCGCCTCGTACCGGATGCCGTCCTGCGCGAGCTTCGTCACGATGCGGATCGGCGGCTCGTGATCCACGAGGAACCCGTCGACGACGGCCTCGCGGTACGAGTACGAGAACACTGGCGCGCCGAAGATCTCCTTCGTGTGGAGCGCCGGCGTCGCGGTGAGGCCGATCTTCGTCGCGTCGAAGTGGTCGAGGACGCGCCGGTACTTCGAGATGTAGTCCTCCTCGTCCCGGAATTCGAAGTCTCGGTCGGACATCTCGCGGTCGAGGAGGTAGCCGCGGTGACACTCGTCCACGATGATGCAGTCGTACTGGTCGACGGTCGGGACATCGGTCTTCGCCCCGTCGTCTCGCGGCTCGAGGACGCGCTTCACCATCGCCTGGATGGTCGCGATGTGGAGCTTCGTGTCGCGGTCCGGCTTGATGTCGGCGAGCTCTTTCACATCGAAGATGTCGGTGAAGGTCTGGAGGTTCTCGAGCCGGAGATCCTTGAGGGCGTCTGCGGTCTGCTTCCCGAGCGCGTTCCGGTCGACGAGGAACAGGATGCGCCGGAACCGCTTCGTCTTGAGGAGCCGGTAGCAGAGCCCGATGCATGTCCGCGTCTTGCCCGTGCCGGTCGCCATCGCGACGAGGAGCTCGCGCTGCCCCTTCTCGAGCGCGCCTTCCACCGCGAGGATCGCGTTCCGCTGGTAGACGCGATCGATGTACGGCATCGGCTCGACCTTGAGCTTCGCGTGGGCCTCGTCGACGTCCTGCTTCAGGAGATCCAGCAGGCCCTCGGGGGTGTACCAACCCTCCAGTGGAACGCCGTGATTGTCTTTCCGGCGCACGTCCAGGAACCAGATCCCGCTCTTCGTCCGAAGCTGCCGCAGGAAAGGTCGCCCGTTGGTGGCGAAGAGGAACGGCACCTTGTGCTCGCCCCAGGGCTGGCCAAGGGCGAGCTCCTCGCTCCCCTGGATCACGTACCCCGACGAATAGCGCTTCGCCTGCAGGAGGACGCCGCTCACGTCCTTGTGCTTGCGCTTCGCCTCGACGACGCCGACCACCTTCAGGCCGGCGAACAAGACATAGTCCGCCCAGCCATCCTTGCCCTTGAGCGACGTCGGCCACTCTGCGATCGCGAGGTTCTTTCCCTTCGTGGGCCGCACGCCGCGCGCGTACGTGAGTGTCTGCGAGTCCGCTTCCCATCCGACGTCGCGGAGCTCTTGATCGATGATCCGCCGCGTCGCCGCCTCGTCGAGCTGAATGGCTTCGCTCGCCGCTCCCGCCTGATCGATCGCCGCTTGCAGATAGTTCGTCGGCGTCGCCAGCGCTGCCGCTTGCAGCGCCGCGAGCTCCGCCTGGAGCTTCTTTGTCTGCTCCTGGAGGGCCGCCTTCTCGGCCGCGCTCGCGTCGGAAGACTCGTTCGCGAGCGCCTCCCAGATCGCCGCGTCCTCCCTCGCCTTCGCCGCGAGCTGCTCCGCCGACAGCTTCTTCGCCGCCTCCGCGTCCGCCGCCGCCTTCGCCTCGGCGATCGCCGCCTGCGCCGCCTCGAGCTCCTTCGCGCGCTTCTCGACCTCCGACTTCAGGAGTGCGATCTGCTCGTGCAGCGCCTGGTCCGCCTTCGCAGGCTCGGGAGGCGGGACGAACGGCCCGGGGTCGAACTTCTTGTTGTTCCCGTACGACCGCTGGAACCAGACCCCGAGCTCGCGCGCGACCTTGAGGTGATGCAGCGCCTCCGCGTGCGTGCCCTTCCCCTCGTGGACGGCGACGTTCCCGGTCCGCCGAAGATCGTGCAGCAGGCCGCGCGGGAGCGAAGTGATGATCCCGCGGTCGTAGAGGCGATCGATGAGCTGCTGCTGCGGCTCGTTGGGAACGAAGACGCCGTACTTCGCCGCGGCCCGCTGCGCGAGGACCTCACCGAACTGGCGGAGCTTCCACAGGGTGATGGTGGGGTCCGCCTCGAAGTGCTGCTCCGCCTGCGTCCCGAGCGCGGCGAGCCGCGGGTCGTGGTGCGCGAGGTACGCGAAGTTGGGGGAGGCGGGAGGGGAGGGCACGGGGGACGCCCCGAGGAGCGAACGGCCCCCCCGGACGATTCGTGAGGGTACACGGAGTCGCAAACCGAAGCCACGGCTGGGGAGCGACGTACGCGGGCCGCGCCGCGCTCGACGTCGCGGCGGACGAGCCGATGGCCGACCCCCTCGGGCGCCACCGCCGATCGGGACCCTACTGAGGAGGTGCCCGCCGCGCGGCAGCACCGACTCTCCACGGAGGGGTGCTCAGGGCCCCCAGCGAGTGGGCTTCCAGCACTCCGCTCGATGACGCCGTTCGTTGGAGAGAAGGCGGAAGCTCGCGCATTGACGGTAAACTACGAAAGAGCCCGGCATCAAGAAGCCGCGTTGACGGAACCTATGGTCCAGAACCCAACAATCGCGTGGCGTGCACGAATGGCGGACGGCGACGCGGTTTTCACCGAGGAGCGCATCCGAGCCGTCGAGGCTCTGCTGGAGGAGTACGAGAAGAGCGTCCGGGGTGGCAGCGAGCCCATGTCTGCCATGCAGCGCGTCGTCGAGCGAATCAATGTGGTGGCGGGCTTCAAGGGCTCGATGGGGTGCTTCATCGACACCGTGGAGCGAGAGGAGCTTTGTGCATACATCGAGCACGTCGCCCGTGTTGCGGGGGCGACCTGGAAGGGGAACGACCCGACGGAAGATTGGCGCGAGTGGTAGGCTCGCGACTTGCCTGGGAAGTCGTGGAGCGAGAGGGAATCGGCCCTGTTCGCCTCGGAATGACCAAGCGCGCGGTTCGGGGCGTTCTGGGAGAGCCGAACATGACAGAACGAGCTGGCAAGATCGGTGGCGTGAAGACCCCGGCGGTCGACAGGTTCCTCGGCTCCGCCGTCCAGGTGGAGTACGTGGATCAGCGCGTCTCGTTCGTCGGGGTCCATCGCGGACCCGAGGTGGACGTCGTCTTGCGAGGTGTGCACGTGTTCGACGTGCTCTTTCGCGAGCTCGCGCCCTGGCTCGCGAGCCAAGTCGGGGTGGATCCGACGGACGATGACTTCCCGACCGCGTGGGTGTTCCCCGGACTCGCCCTGAGCCTATGGCGGGAGAGCGACGAGCTGGAGTTCACGACGAGGCCTCCCGCGTGCCCGCAGGTGAAGTCGTCGCTGCGGCTCGACCAAATTGGAATCGACAGGCGATTCTCGAAATCGAAGACGCGGGTGAAGTGTGGGCCAATGCCTGCCCCGCGTTCTGGCCTCGGGAGCAGGCAGCCGGCCGACCTATGGAGCGAGATAGACCGGACTGATCCCTCCAGCGCTAGCTGGGCGGCGCTGGTGGCGCGTCTTCGTGCCGGTGCAACGGCGGTGTGACACTGCTACGCCTGCGTGGACGGATGCGCTCTCGGCTCAGTGGATCCCGTACGGGCCGACTTGGTCGCGTCGCACCCTGGCGAATCCATCGCTTGCGCCGCTGCATTACCATGGTACTTTATTCACATGAAGCTCGCGCAGTCTCGTGTCACGTCGCAGGGCCAGGTGTCCGTACCCGCTGAGGTGCGGCGACGACTCGGCTTGGCCCCCGGGTCCGTCCTCGAGTGGGAGGAGGAGGAGGATGGCACCATCGTGGTCCGACGTGCACGACGATTCTCGTCCGAGGACATCCACCGAGCCCTCTTTCCTGACGGTCCACCGGAGCCCCGCACACTTGCCGAGCTGAAGGCAGGCATCGCCGCCCATATGGTCAGTCGCTATGCGCGCCGTTGACACGAATATCGTCGTCCGGTTGCTTGCGCGAGACGACCCAAAGCAAACAGCTGCCGCGGAGACCTTCGTCGCCCTTGGCGCGTGGGTTTCCCACGTCGTTCTCGTCGAGGCGATCTGGGTGCTGGGGTCGGTCTTCAAGCGTGACGCGCCGTCACTCGCGGCATCCGTTCGCATGCTCCTCGAGCACGACACCCTCGTGCTCCAGGACGCGGACGTCGTCGAGGCGGCTCTCGCCCAATTCGTGGCGCGCCCAGCTCTCGGATTCTCCGACTGCCTGGTTGTGGAGATTGCACGCAGGGCGGGACACAAGCCAGTTGGCAGCTTTGACAAGGCCCTTTCCAAGCTTCCCGACACCCAGAAGGTGTAGGCGGTGGCCCAGCAAGGAATTGCAGCTGACGAGCGCCACGGAAAGGCGATCCCGAGTCTGAACCGCCACCGTGGTGGCGCTCGCAGCTGGATTCCCGTACGTTGGGCAGACAAGCAGCCTCGAAGCGAGATAGGACGTTGTGTACGCTGCACTCTTGCTCGGGCGCCTCCCAGACCGGTGTGCCTGCTTTGGAGTTGGAGCCTATTTCCGCGCCTCTGCTTCCCGAGCGCGTTCCGGTCGACGAGGAAGAGGATGCGCCGGAACCGTTTCGTCTTGAGGAGCCGTAGCAGAGCCCGATGCATGTCCGTGTCTTGCCCGTGCCCGTCGCCATCGCGACGAGGAGCTCGCGCTGCCCGTTCTCGAGCGCGCCCTCCACCGCGAGGATCGCGCTCCGCTAGTAGACGCGATCGATGTACGGCATCGGCTCGACCTTGAGCTTCGCGTGGGCCGCCGTGATTGTCTTTCCAGCGCACGTCCAGGAACCAAATCCCGCTCTTCGTCCGCAGCTGCCGCAGGAAAGGTCTCCCGTTGGTCGCGAAGAGGAATGGCACCTTGTGCTCGCCCCAGGGCAGGCCAAGGGCGAGCTCCTCGCTCCCGTAGATCACGTACCCCGACGAATGGCGCTTCGCCTGCAAGAGGACGCCGCTCACGTCCTTGTGCTTGCGCTTCGCCTCGACGACGCCGACGACCTTCAGGCCGGCGAACAAGACATAGTCCGCCCAGCCCTCTCTGCCTCTGAGGGACGTGAGCCACTCCGCGATCGCGAGGTTCTTCCCGCTCGTGGGCCGGACACCGCGCGCGACGTGAGTGTCTGCGAGTCCGCTTCCCATCCGGCGTCGCGGAGCTGCTGATCGATGATCCGCCGCGTCGCCGCTTCGTCGAGCTCGATCGCCCCACCCCGCCTGCTGGATCGCCGCGTGGAGGTAGTTCGTGGGCATCGCCAGCGCCGCCGCCTGGAGAGCCGCGGGTCGCGGTGCGCGAGGTACGCGAAGTTGGGGGGCGGGAGGGGTGGTCACGCGGGACGCCGCGAGGTGCGAGGGGCCCCCCGGACCATCGGCGAGGGTACATGGAGTCGGGGACGGCAGCCATCGGTGATGGAGCTCCGCACGA
Organism: Polyangiaceae bacterium; assembly: GCA_046351395.1. Lineage (GTDB taxonomy): Bacteria > Myxococcota_A > Polyangia > Polyangiales > Polyangiaceae > CAYYKK01. The sequence goes on along the minus strand of JAXLYP010000032.1, from coordinate 75,045 downwards.
GACCGACCCTCCGTGTTCGCTGAGGCGCCGCAAGCCGGAGCCTCAGCGAACCCATGGCTGCGCGATCAGCTCCCTCCGCAGCCAACGGCCTGTCGATTGGCGGTCCCCGTCCCGCACTGGGCGTCCGCTTCGCTGGCCGCGAGGCACATATCGTAGCGCAGATTCAGCGCCTTCGCGAGCTGTTGGCGGCAGTGCGACGTGTTGCTCGGTTTGCTGCCCTGGTTGCATCTCACATCCCAGGCATTGTACTCCGCCAGATAGTCGTTGAGCGCGTTCGTGAGCGCCTTCTTGGCGTCGACGCACGCCTGCGAACCGCCACCGATCGGCTCGAACTCGCCAGCGCCTGCGAGCGCGACACAGGGAACGGCGATGAGGGCGAGAGGGAACAATGCAAGGAGAGGCTTCTTGGTGTTCATGGTGGACGACCCAAAGCACTTGTCATGCCCGTGCGCTGGCCGTTGAAAGTCGCGAGAAAGAGGGACACGAGCGCTGCGTGGTCACGAAAGTCGACGACGGTCGTCGTCGCGAGGTCCTCACCCGTCACCGGGGGCCCCGTGTCTTCCACGCGCCCGCAGAAGTCACCTTGATTCCTCCATCCATCCCCTAGAACACGCTCGTGTCGGTCACCCTCCCAGGCTTCGATCGGGCTTCCTTCATCACCACGCTGGTCGAAGACCTCGGCGTTGGGCTTCCCGGTGGCGGGCGCGACGTCACCTCGGAGAGCGTCATCCGGGGGAGACGCAGCTGGCTGCGACGATGGACAGCCGTGAGCCCATCACCGTCGCGGGGCTCCCTTTGGCCGCCGCGTTCTTTCGCCATCTCGACCCGGCGTGCGATATCGAAGAGCTCGTGCTAGACGGCCAGAGCGTCCGCCCCCGGAGCCGCGCTGATGCGGATCGCCGGGAACGCCCGCGCGTTGCTCACCGCCGAGCGCAGCGCCTCAATACCATCCAACACCTCTCGGGCGTCGCCACGATGACGCGCGCCTACGTCGACGCGATGCGCGGCCGCGCCGTCCTGCTCGACACTCGCAAGACCCGGCTTGCGCGCGCTGGAGAAATACGCGACGCGGATGGGCGGCGCGCCCAACTACCGCATGGGTCTGTGGGACGCCGTCATGATCAAAGACAACCACGCTGCGATGGTTGGGGACGTCGGGCGCCCCGTGGCGAGGGCCAGGGCGGCGGGCGTCGAGCGGATCATCTGCGAGGTCGATCGGATCGACCAGATCGAGCCAGCGATCGCAGCCGGCGCCACGCACATCCTGCTCGACAACATGTCGCCGACGACGCTGTCCGAGGCGGTGGCGCCGGTGGCGGGACGTGCGGCGCCCGAGGCCAGCGGCGGCGTGCGGCTCGACACCATCGGGGCGATCGCTGCGGGCGGAGTGGATTTCGCGTCGGTCGGCTGTCGGTCGGTCGGCTGGTGCAAAGCGCGCCTGCGGCGGACATTGGGCTCGACTTCGAGCGGGTGTGACGGCCATGGCCCGCCGATGGAATGTCTGTCTTCCGATCAGTCGCAGCACAAGATCGCGCGCATGCCATCGCACCCAATCGTGAAGGGGCCTTGGCCGAACGGTTGACTCGAGGGGACCCAGACTGCGCCCCTGTGGGTGCTGTCCGAGCCGAACGTCCACCCGTTGCAATCGTTCGCGTCCGAGCCGCCTGCGCTCGCGAAGACCCCGGTGGAATACCAGCCCTCCGTGCTCGGGGTGTTGCCCGACTGCTTTCCGCGGAGCAACTCCTCCGCCGTGCACATGTGGGCAGTCGCGCTGCAGGCGCCACCGGCGGCCTGGCAGGCGAGCTTTGCCCCTCCGTACGCGCCCGTGATGGCGCCGTTCGTGACCGGGCCAACCCCGCAGAACTCGGCGCCCTGGGAGTACGTCCCGTTCGACGTCTCGTCCGCGTGAGCGTCCTCGAGCGCCTTGAGCCGCGCGTCCACTCCCGAGATCTGGCCCTGGAGATCCACGAGATCGGCCTTCAACGCACCCGACGAGATCGTTCCCCCCGATTTGATCCAGGCGCCGTTCACTTCGGCGACGCTGAGCTGGGAGACGAGACCCGCAGCGATCGGCAGCGCCGCGAGCAGCAGCCGGCGGTCGAGCTCGAGGCCGAAGAGGACTCGATCGGGGTCGTTCGATGATCGCAGCGTGAGCTTCATGGTGCCTTTCGCGCGGCCGCGGCGTGGAGGCGCGCGAGACGCAAACCGCGGCACTCTATCCGACCCGACCGACCCCGTCGACCATGGATACCCCCCACGAACGCGCGTCCCGACCCTCGTCGCGCGGAGTGGATCCGCGTACCGGTGTCCAACGGCGCCGCCTCGTCCAGACCGGGGTGCATGTCACAGCAACCCTACCGGCATCTCTCGTCGCCGACGGAGGCGACCTGACATGGCCGCGCGCGTCATCCAGAAGGTCGGCCGGACGATGGCCTTGGGCGTGGACCCGCACAACGGCCTCTATTACCTCCACCTCTACACGGGCCAGTCCATCCCGCCGAAGCCGCCCGCGGTCATCCCCGGGCTGCCGAACAATCCGCAGTCGTTCCACGCGGTCCTCACGGATACGAACTGGGTCAGCCTCGACGACAAGAGCAATCCGACCGTGATCGGGGAGGGGAAGCCGCTGATCTCCGAAGGCCACACGGCCAAGCGGACCATCCACATCCCGCCCGGCGGAAACTTGGCTATCCCGCTCATAATCGGCTTCTCGTCCACGTCGTGGAAGCTCGCCGTGAGCAGCGTCCTCGCGTCGAACGGGCCCCTCGCGTCGACGATCGTCGGAGGGTTCGGCCTCGCCCTGGACTGCGCGGATCCCGTCTCCCTGCCGACCGCGGCGTACTGGAGCGAGACGACGATCCACCTCTCGCCGACCGCGGGCGACTACGGCGCGTTCGCAATCCAGTGGGCGAAGCAAGCGGCGCTGGAGATCGTCTTCGCGAAGATCGCAAGCGCGGTCGCAGACGCCCTGAAGCCCGTGCTGCGGAACTTCGCGTCGATGGCCGCGCGGAAGCTCGGGGACCTCCTCGGCAACAAGCTCCTCCAGAGCTTTGGCAAGGAAGCCGCCGCCGAGGTGATCGCGAAGCAAGCCGCAGCGCGCGCCGCGAAAGAGACCACCGAGCGGATGATCGAGTACGAGGGTGTTACCGCGCCGGTGTGATGGTGGCTTGAGCGCCGATCTCAGACCGGCTGCTTGATGTCCTTCGACGCCTGGACGGTCAAGCCCGCCTTCGATGGCCATGGTCTTTTGGGCTGACGTGTTCGCTCGGAAGCGGGTAATCAGATGCGCTGAAGGAGATGGAGCACGCCACGTAGGCGCCGAAATAGGTGACAGGAAGCGCTTCTTGGCGGACCCGCTTCCTGTCGTGCTCCGAGGAGATCTTGGAAGGACCTCGAAGCATCGACAGATTGACCCGAAGTTCGGTCGACATCAAGAGCTGGCTCGCACGCCGTCCTCTGCTGACGACGTCCGGCCGACCCAATGCCCGTCCTGCAGCGGCCCGAGCCGGCCCGTTGGCGCCGCCCTGCAGATCGTGGCCCATGGCGCCCGAGAGCGGCACGCATGGGGCGTCCTCAGCGTGGGGGCGAGGCCGGTCGTGACCTCGGTATCTTGCCGGCGGTACCTGTGCACCTGCGGGTGGGTGATGCTCGTCGTCCCGTGCGAGATCTCCGGCTGGCGGCGCTACACGCTCCTCGCGCTCGCGTTCCTGCGCTTCGGCGATGGCGTGAGCACTCGCGCGATCCGAAAGGAGATCAGCCCGGGTGCGACCTTCGAGGACGGATGGCCCTCCATCCGCCGCTGGTGCAAGGCGTTCGCCGAGGGCCGACTCTTCCGCTGGATCCGTGGGGTATCGGAGCTCGTCCCGCGGGCAGTCGCAAGGCACGTCGCCGTCGCGATCGCGGGCGACTCGGGGCACGACTCACGCACGCACTCCCTCGAGGAGCGCGTGGTCGCAGGGGTGATGGCGTTGTCGCGGCATTGAGGCCCATCGAGACTCGGATTCCGCAGAAATATGCGGCCCACCAAGGCCGCGCCTGATCAGGAGAGGGGCGGATCGGCGATTCACCGACCTGCGCGGGACGCGTGTTGCCCGCGCAGGAGGAAACCGATGTCGACCATCGAGGCGCGCGATCGCGCCGAAGAAGTGGCGATCTTTCGCCACGGATTGATCAGTGCTCTCGCGCTCCGCGAGGGCCTTACGCACGGCGAGTTGGCCGAGTCGCTCAGGCGGATCTCGCAGGAGTGCTACCGCCCGCCCAACGCCGTCCGCACGAGGACCTTCTCGGTCCCCACGCTCGAGCGCTGGCTCTACACCTACAAGAAGAAGGGGCTCGATGGGTTGCGCCGCGCGGGCCGCTCCGACCGAGGACGAGGTCGCGAGCTCCCCCAGAGCTTCGGGAGCTTCTGCTCGACATCCGGCGTGAGTACCCGACCGCGTCTGTCCCGCTCATTCGACAGACACTCATCGCGGATGGGCGGCTCGACGCGGAGAAGGTGAGCGCGGCAACGATCCGCCGCCTCTACTGGCAGGCAGGGTTGACGCGCCTTGCCGCGAAGAAGCAGGACCAGGGCACCAAGACTCGCCTTCGGTGGCAGACAATCAGCGCCTTGCGGAGGAGCTCGTCGTCGACAGGCTCCACGTCGCGCTGGTCGGGGGCGTAGACCCCCACCGGAGCTTTGCCCATGAGCCCCGCGTGCGGCGCGCGGTGATAGTGGGTGTCGAGCCACGCGAGGAGCCGGACCTGGACGTCGTGCAGCGTCGCGAGGCCGCCGCAGTAGTCGAGCACCTGCCGGCGCATGGTCAGCCAGAAACGCTCCATCTTCCCACGCGCCTCGGGGTCGTACGGGCGGGCGTGAAGCAGGGAGATCCCGAGCCGTCCGCAGAGGACGCGCAGGACGTCTCCTCGGTACGTCGAGCCGTTGTCGAGGTAGAGCGCGTCCGGCTTGCCGTGTGTGCGGAGCGCGCCGACGATCAGCTCGAGCATGTCCTGCTCGCGCTCGGTTGAGACGACGCGAAGCGCGACGACGAAGCGAGCGTGGTCGCCCAGGAGCGCGTGGATCCGCACGGGCGTCCGGCTCTCGCCAACGACGAGCGTCGGACCATGGCAAACGTCGCCGTGCCAGAGGGCGTCGGGGCGCATGAGCTCGTCCAAGACCACGAAGAGGAGCGGCTTGGACCGACCGGTGCGCTCCTTCTCCTCGAGGGCGCGTTTCAAGATCACGCCGACGACGAACATCTGCGCGAGCGAGTGCAAGCGATGGATGTCGACGACGGTGACTTGGCTCGCGCTCCAGTCGACCTCTCTCCCGCTCGCCGACGCGTCGCCGCGGACGAGCTGGCCCATGTGCATCGCGGCGGCGTGGAGGCGGCGGCGGAAAGCGTCGAGCGTGCCCGACGCGGCGGATCGGACCATCCCGTCGAGCGCGTCGCCGTCGAGGAGGTCGACGAGCTCGCTGAAGCTCTCCACGCGCGCGGAGCCGATCGAGATCCCGGGGTCGTTCGGATCGCCCTGATCGGCGGCGAGCTCGAGGACGCGCTCGACGCGCGCGATGACGAACGCGACCTGCGCGCGCGCGTCCTCCGCATCGGCGAAGGCGAAGCGGAGCAGCCGATCGCGCGCGAACGCCCGCATGGTCCAGAGGTAGGGTCGAACGCCCTCTTGCCGGCCGCCCGTGTCGGGCATCGGCGCGCTCCCGGGCGCCGCGCGGCGCGCTGGGGCGAAGAGGCCGACGCTCTTGAACGGCCCGGCGGGCAGCCCGAGCGTCGCGTAAGCGCGGCGCGCGTCGTCGTCGAGGCGCGCGTTCGGCCGGTCGAGCCAGAGGAGATCCTCCCCCTTCACGTTGAAGACGAGCGCCTTCGAGTTGATCGCGTCGGCGCCGAGCGCGCCGCCGTTGGACATCGAATAGAGAAGGAACGTCGCGTACGACGTCTTCGTCGCGACGCCGGAGATCCCGCTGATCGACGCGTGGGCGCCGCGCGTCCCGTCGACGAACTCGAGGTTGGCGTGGAGCGGCTCGCCCGCGCGCGAGAGGCCGCTCGCGATCTTGCGCTCCATCCGATCGAACGAGAGGGCGCGGGCGAGCCTCGCCGCGGACGACGCTCGCGCGGTCCCCGGGGTGGGGAGGCACGAAGACCTCGGGATCGATCGGCGTGATCTGGACGTGGGCCGCGTACGACACGTCGACCGGCATGAGCCCCTCCGCCGCGCGGAACGCGTCGCCGTCGAACGTCGCGCCCTCGTAGCGCTTTCGAACCACGTCGACGACGCCGTAGAACTTCACAGGGCCGTCGGGGCCCGCCGTCTCGATCACGACGAGATCGTCGAGCTGTACGTGCTTTCCTTCGTCGACGCCGATGAAGAGCTCGAGCGGCGTCGCGTCCAGCGATCCGAGCACGCGGCCGACGGGCTCGACGCCTTCGTCCACGTTCGGCGCGCGCTTCTTCGGCTTCACGCCTCGGCCCTCCGAGAGGGCTCGACGGCGCGCACGCCTGCGCTCGGCCCGTCGGCGCCCACGCTAGCGCGACCGATCGACGCGGTGAGGCGGCGCCGCGCGAGACGCCGATCGCCGAGCAAGCGCCGCAGGCGGGCCTCGAGCGCGCCAATCGGCAGGAGGTTCTGCGGCGACCGCGCGTCGCGCGCGGGACGGCGCGAACCGGGGCAAGCGCAGCGCGGTCTCGTCCGCGATGCGCTGCGCCTCGGCGAGCTCGACCTGCCGGCCGTCCGCCGGTCCCCGCGCGATCTCGAGCCGGGCCAGCCCGGCCCACTCGGAGTCGGTGCGCGCGGGCGCCGCGAGGCGAACGAACCACGACCAGCGCGCGAAGCTCTCCGGCGCGAGGATGGCGAAGATCGGCGAGCGCTCGCCGACTCCGAGGCGCGGGAGCACCTGCATCTCGGCGCCGACGTACAGCTTGTAAAGGGCGTCGCTCGCGACGAACACGCACTCGGCGCCGCACGCTTGAAGCGGCGACTGACAGGACAGCCCGGTGCTGCTCGATCCCGTGACCGAGCTCGTGCTCGTCGCGCCGCCTGTCGCCCCAGCTCCGTCGCTCGAGCTCTCGCAGCCTGCGACCACCATCATCAACGGCGCGACGAGCGCGCCTGCTCGTCGAGTCCAGTAAGGCATCGTCATAAGTCTCTCCTCCTCGGGCGAACGCCGCCCAGGATCGATTCTGCGCCTGCGGCGCAGAGCGACGCGGCGACGCGCGTCGCGCGCGTTGCAAGTCCGTGTTCGCTCGGTACACGCGGCGCTCCGCGCCGCGATAGGTCGTGACCCGACGACGAATCGCGTCGCGTCTCCGGTTCTCGATGGCGCGGACGTCGTCGCGTCGTGATACGCGCACGAGGGCTGGCGGCGCTCATCTCGCGGCGACTGGATGGAGAACGGCGGGCCCGTTCGGGTGCGCGGCGGACGTCACGTTCCAGTGATCCCAGTCCGCGCGAGGCCGCGCGCGGTGCTATCCACGACGCGTGGGTTGGATCATCGCCGTGGGGTTCGGGCTCCCGTTCCTGGCGTTTGCGCTATGGGAGCGTCGGCGACGCGACCTGGCGGCGCAACGCAGTCGCGACCACGGCGCTGCGCGCGCGACGGAGCTCGCGGAGCGCCTGGGCTGGTCGCCGCCGCGCCTCGATCCGTCGAAGGCCACGTGGCTCCTTCGCGGTGCGGTCGGGGAAGCGCAAGTGCTGGTCCGTCTCTCGCTCCACGGCGACTGGGCCAAGGTCGAACTTCGAGGGCGACGCTTCCTGCCCGAGGGCTTCGAGGTTCGCCGACCGGGCGGCTTCGGCCCCGATCCTCTCGAGCGCGAGCCTGCGAACTTCGCGACCGACGTGGGCGTCGGGCTCCTGGTGACGCCGCTCGAGCGGTTCACGGAGCCGTCGAGCCCCTGGGGCGCGGTCGCTCGCTCGATGCCTGGTCGAGAGGCCCCGCACGTGACGAGCGACCTGTTCGCGTTCTTCGGGTTCGCCATCCCGACCACGGACGACGCCGTGTCCGTCGTCCGCCTCGCCGTCGACACCGCGGACGCTTGGGTCGCGGCGACGGCCGAGGGGGACCGTCGAGACATCATGGATCCGCGGTAGGCGTAGCGCTCGTCAGTCGCTCGCCGACGCCAGCGAGCAATCGACGCCGAACCTCGCGACGTGGGCCGCCACGAAGTCCGTGCGCGTCGGGACGAGCGTCGGCTCGCGCGCGAGCGCACGCGTCAGGTCTGCGCCGAGCCGCAGGATCCGTCGAAGGTGGACGGTGTCGATGCGGGCCGGCACGTCGCAGGGCTCGTGGTAGCAGTCGTCGTCCGTCCAGCAGAACACGTAGGGGATTCCGCGCCTGCAGAAGGTGTGGTGATCGGAGTTGTTGCCGGCAGGATCGGTGCGCGAGACGTGGAGGTCGGCGTACCCGCCGACGATGCCATCGAGGAGCGTGGACGCGGCGCTCGCGGCGTGCCCATCCCCGGCGCTGTAGGCGCCCAGCGCCTCGACCGCGCCGCGGTACGCGTACCCGCCGACCATGTCGAAGTTCACGTAGTTCATGACCCGCGCGAGCGCGTCTGGTTGGAGGGCGCCGAGGAACGCCTCCGACCCGCGCTTGTAGAACGGGTCCTCCTCGACTCCCCACGCCGCGAACACGATCGTGCGACGGTCGGAAGACGCCGGCTCGTCGACGAGGTGGCGCGCGATCGCGAGCACCGCGGCGACACCGCTCGCGTCGTCGTCCGCGCCGAGGATCACCTGGCCGTCGGCGCTGCCCGAGGCGCCCAGGTGATCCAGGTGCGCGCCGACCACCACGACCTCGCTCGCGAGCGCGCCGGTCCCGGGCAGGGAGCCGACGACGTTCGTGAACGTGTAGCGGGCCGCCTTCGATCAGCCCCGCGCCGCTCGGGATCACGAGTCGGGAACGGCGCGGTGTCGACGCCGAGCCAGGCAGCCACACGTCGAGCCTAGAGGGTCCTCCCGACGCCCGAAGAGTACGCGCGCCAGACCTCGTCGCCGAGGCATGACGTAGGAGCCGGAGATGCGGGAGGCGGGAGAGGCCGGGGGAGCGCTCAGGCCCCCTGCGACGAGGCGTGCCACCTGCGGGTGAGCCGCGTCCCCAGCGCGCCGACGACGACGAACATCACGAGGCCGAGCGCGCACGAGATGCCGACGGCGGCGAACGTGAGATCGGTCCGGAGCTGCTTCGGCCTCCTGCGATCGTGGGAGGTGCCCCGTCGATCGACCATCGAAGGCACCCCGTCGCGCGACGTCTACATGCTCGTCTACTTCGCAGGCGGTCGGGGACTCGTGGCGGGCAACTTCGATGGCCAGGGCTATTCGGTGACGGCATGGTCGTCAGCGGGAACGTCGATCCCGCTGAGTTTGCTCGGCACCGGCGCGACGGGTGGCGCACGCGTCACCACGCGCGGAGACGCCCTGGTCGACTTCGCGCGCTTCGACACGAACCTCGCCGTCCACGAAGGCGACAACTGGGGCCAGGTTGCGGACATCACTACCGACGGCCGCTTTCTCGTGCCCGGTCCCGAATGGGCTGGAGGCAACGCGCTGAAGAGCGACGGCGTGCCGCTGCCCACCTTCGAGCGCGGCGAGGGCGCGGCCTTCGTGAGCATCAGTCCGGACGGCGCGAAGGTGTTCGGCTACGTGGAGCAAGACCCGCGCGTGTGGGATCTCACCACGGGAAAGCTGTTGGTTCCCTAGCAGGGCCCCTTTTTCAACAACCCGTTAGCAACGTGGACCCGCGGGTGTTCGCACCGAATGCGTGCTTCCCCGTTTGACCCCCTTCTCGCGACCCAGGCCAGGCGGTCGGGCACGACGGCGGGCCGATCACGGTCATCGCGTCCGGCCCGAGCGCGCCGTTCGACGTCGTCGTCGACGACACGAGCGTCTACTGCGAAACGTACGACGGAAAGATCATGCGCGCGGCGAAGTGAGCTCCGGACGGCCGACTTCGATCGCTCGCGGCCCGACTTGGCGACCCGAGTCGGCCTTCGGTATGCGCAAAACGTAAGTAATGCTTTGATTATGCGCGGAGCGCGCGCGCCAAAGGAGAGCTCGCTTTCGGGTCGCGGCGACCGATCCGCGCAAATCGTGAGCGGCCCCCGCCGGCGGTTTGCCTCATCGTCGAGCGTCGCGACGAGGGCGGGCGGCTTGGCTCGCGGCGTACGCGCCGCGGCGGAGGGCGTGGACGAACCCGCGCGGCTCGATCCCCCGGCCGGTCTGGAACGGACTGAAGCGTAGGCTCGGCGGGTCGACGGGGAGCTCGCCGTCGAGGACGACCCGCGCGACCGGTCGCCGCGAGCGCGTCCACGTCCGACGTACCTCCAGCCGGAGCGCGACGTGCGCCCCGATCGCGGCGCGGAGCTTCTCGACACGCGTCGTCGGCGCTGATGTCGAAGTCGTCGTGTCGGTTGGGGCGGCGCCTGACTCCGGGCGGAGCCGCCATTTCGATCGGGGCGACGGCGAAGTAAGTGTTCGCGAGGTAGTCGTGGACCGCCGTCGTGAACGGGGAGAACGGCAGGGTGAGCGGGCTCAAGATGGTGGCGAAGAGGAGGTCCTGGTGGTCGGGCGCGAGGGCGTGCGCGTCCACCGCCCCGAACCGAATCGCGCACCCGAGCGCGTCCGGCCACTCGGCGTCCGCCTTCCAGAGAGCGGAGGAGAACCGCACGATCGCCGGCCCAGCGAGGCGCTCCGCCACGCGGACGAGGTCGCCATCGCGCGCGTCCGCCGCTGCCTCGACGTCAGCCGTGAGGACCGTGCCGTCCGGGTGGAACATGCGAGAACGGCGGGCCGCCGCGATCGCCGCAATCGGCGGAGCCCAAGCCCAGCCGACCGCGACGCCGGCGAGCTCACGGAGGAAGGGTCGAGTCGACATCGGCGGTGGAGGTGCACGCGGCGCGCCGGTGGGCGGCGTGCTCACCCCACGGCTGCGGCAGCCGCCTCGGAGTGTCTGTCCCGCGAGGTCGACCGCGCGAACGCGCGCGCGCTCGACGCCGGGGGGGGCGCTCGACGGCCGGCTCGACCGCGTCGATCCGGGGGGGCATCCGGCGCTCCCGCCCTACCGCGTCCTCCCTTGCGTTCACCGCGGAAGTCCTGCGCCATCGGCGCAGCATGGCACGGTGACATCGCGGTATTTCCGCAGTGTTTGCCACATGTGGCTTGGCACGATCTTGGCTTCCTCGGCCCAACGATGAACACTTCCCTTCGCTTGTTCCCGCGCCACGTCCCCCGCCTCGGGCGCGCACGTCCCATGGTCGTCTCGGCCGCGTCCGCGGCGGCGCTCTCCCTCCTCGGATGCACGCTCACCGTCGGCGGCACGGGAGGTCAGGGCGGTTCGGGCGCTACCACGACCACGACGACCACGACGACCGGCGACACGGCTTCCGTGGGGACGGGCGAGGGCATCTGCGGCGTTCCCAGCTTCCCGTGTTGCGCCGGGGACACCTGCAACGGCGAGGGCGTGGGGTGCGTGTCGGGCTACTGCATGCAGCAGTTCGGCTTCGGCGCGGCCTGCGTCGACGGCTCGCAGTGCGTCTCGAACCTCTGCCTCGCGAGCGGCCACTGTTCGTCCACGTGCGCGTCCGCGTCCGATTGTCCACCCGCGGACGAATGGTCGTGTGGTCCGCTCAGCGGGTTCCCAACAGACATGTGTCAGTGCATCCCGAGCGGCGAAGACACGTGCGACGGTCACGACAACGACTGTGATGGAACGGTGGACGACGGCGCCACCTGCTCCGAGCCGGGATTCACCTGTCAGGCGGGCGCTTGCGCGTGCGCGCCGACGAATGTCTGCAACGGCGTCTGCAAAGATCTAGCGGCCGACATCGACAATTGCGGCGCGTGCGGGGCCGTGTGCGACGCGGGCGATGCGTGTGTCGAGGGACACTGTCTGACGACCCTCGCCACCGGACAGGGCGGTCCGTTCGGACTCGTCCATGGTGGGGGCGCGCTCTACTGGGCGAACAATGGGGATGGCACCGTGATGAAGCTCGCGCTCGGCGGCGGTGCGCCCGTCGTGCTCGCCTCGGGACAGCTCCACCCGACGCATGTCGCCGTGGACGCGACGCACGTGTACTGGACGACGGGCGGCAACCTCGATCTTGGAGGCGGGGCGGTGATGAAGGTCCCGATCGGTGGTGGCGCGCCGATCACGCTCGCGAACGCGACCCTCCCGTGGGCGGTCGCGGTGGACGCGTCGAGCGTCTACTTCTCCGGCGTGACGCCGGACTCCATCCAGAAGACGCCGCTCGCGGGCGGCGCGCCCGTCGTGATTGGGTCGTCGAACAGCTCGCCTCACGCGATGGCCGTCGACGGCAGCTTTGTCTATTGGACGCAAACCGGCAGCGTGCACCGGGTGGCCGTCGCGGGCGGCCCAACCCAGGACCTCCTGGACGTCAGTCTGGACCAGACAGACGGGATCGCGCTCGACGCGACCCACCTCTATTTCACGACGCAGAATGAGGTGCTGAAGATGCCCAAGTCGGGCGGCGCGGCGACGACGCTCGCGTCGAGCACGTTCCCCCGCGGGATCGCGATCGACGCCTCGCGCGTCTACTGGGCCGATCAGGACGAGGGCCGCATCTTGGCCGTCGCGCAGGACGGGGGGCCCATCACGGTCATCGCGTCCGGCCAGTACGCGCCCTTCAACGTCGCCGTCGACGGCACGAGCGTCTACTGGGATACGTTCGACGGAAAGATCATGCGCGCGGCGAAGTGAGCTCCGGCCGGCTGCCGGCGCCGACGCGTGCGCGGCTTCTGGCTCTTGGGGCCGAGGAGACCGCCGAGAAGGCGATCGCGGTCGGCACCCTGCCGAGGTCCTGGGCCGGGGTGCGCAAGGTCGTCCCGATGGGGGCGCCCTCCAGAGCAGGGGAAACGCGTTGCGCGATGGCTGGCGACCTGGAGGCTCCGCGGGCGTTCGCCGGGCGGCAATTTCGTAGCTACGGCTGCCCGACCGAAACCTGGGTGGCCGTGCCCACGTGGACGAACGGTAGGAGCGGTCCGCCGGCGAAGGATCCGTTCGGCCGCCCGAGCCCCGCCTGAGGAACGCGCGATGTCCTCTCCGAATCCAAGCCTCTATTGGGGCGGAGTGCGTGGATCTGCTTGAACCGAAACGGGTTGCGAAGGCCGCGTCCGTCGACGACGAAACCGAGTGGAGGGTTCGCCCAGACGCCGACGATCACGCGCAGTGCACTGCCGGTTCGAATCAACGCGCATTCACCGTCGATCCGAGGATGGCCTCGTCGCTGCCTCGGGGGGGGACGTTGGGCGCCTTGGCCGCGCCTCCGACGGGAGCGCGACAGGTGAAACAGACTTCGCGCTCGCGTCGGTGAATTTGTTCTCGTCGAGGGAGACGCTGGACGCGACATCAAAAGCTCCCGCTCGCCATCAAACCTGGCACCGAATGTCTGCCGTCGGAGAGAGGGGTCGGCGCGAGCGACCACGACGGGCCGTCGGACGCGGTGGACGACCGCCCGGAGGCGGTGTTGGGCGAGCTCGCGCCGCTCGCCCAAAGGCCGACCGACGTGGCACCGTGGATCGCGATCGCGCTCGACCACACCGCGAGCGACGCCCACTCGACGCGGTGCTCGCCGTCCCGCGCGGTTTGGATGAAGCAGGGCACCGCGCTCGCCAGGCCGTAGGCGAGCTCGGGGATCGCGAGGTACGGGGTTGCCGTGTGGTCCTCCCGGAACGCGCTCGAGATGGCGCCCGCGGTGAGCGCGAGATCCGCGCCGATGAGGAACGAGAGGCCGAAGCGCTGCTCCATCGGCAGCCGCGGGCTCGCGGCGGACCACATCCCGTACGTGGCCATCGCGTTCGTGAAGATCGCCGGACCGAGCGCGCCCCACGTCCATTCGAGGCCGTGGGTCTCGTGCTGACTGAACACGAGCACCATGCTGCTGAGCGCGCCCTGCGGCGCGAACAGGATCGAGCGCGCGACGTGGACCTCCTCCTCCGGCTCGACGTCGGTCGCCATCGCGTGGATGTCGTACGAGAGAAACCCGATGTCCGCGAGGCCGAACGCCACGGCGAAACCGATGCCCACGCCCTCCGCCTCGGGCCCCAAGTCCGCGCGCGCCTCGCGCGTTGGTAGGAGCGCGCACGCCGCGAGCACGGCGCCAGCGAGGATCGATGCGCCCGCGGAACGCACCTCGCCATGCCGCTCGCCACGAATCTCGCTACGCGTCTCGGTACGCACCTGGCTACGAACGGTCGTGGCACGGCGGTCCTAACAGCTCGCGCCACGAAAAGCGGACGGCGCCCCGCCGCAAGCGACCGGCGCGGGGATCGGCACGAGCCGTCGAAGGCGGCTCCCCGGGTCGCGGCGCTCTCGTCCGCCCGGGGCTCGTCGTGCCACTGCCCCGGGCCGACGTGGTCGATTGAGCCCTTGCGCCGACGTGGAGTGGGCCCTCGTGTTCGAGCGGTGCTCGCGCGGATCGTCGAGGATCTTCAGTAGCTATCGGTGTGCACGACGTAGTAGCTCGCCGGATCGTGCGGCGTTCCGATCTCCCCGACGGGATAGGTCTGGGGCGCCGGATACACGCAAGCTGGGTCGCTCGCCGTCGCGCACGCGCCGTTCTTCGTCGCGTCACCAGGCCAGGTGACGAACCCCTGTGACAACACCTCGAGCCGGTCCGAAGCGAGATAGTCGTGCGCTGCCGTCGACTTTCTCAGGTGGGCATCGAGGAACGCGCGCGCCGCGGACGTGAGCAGGCGCGTCGCACCGAAGCGGAGCGCGTCCCCCGGCGCGTTCCCGGCCGGCAAGAGCTGCCCATCGGCGTCGCACATGTCACCGCCGTAGATGTTGAACGTGTTGTATTCGGCGAAGCACCCGGTGCACGTCCCCGTCGCCAGATCGCCCATGCAGCTGCCGCCCTCGACGATGTCGACCAAATACTTGTCGGGCGAGCTGAACCCCGCGAACGAGGCGCGCCGCTCGGCGCCGATGAAGTCTGCGCAATCGCCGTCGCCCGTCAGCAACATCGACGGGAGGGCGATGTCGCGCCAGCTGCTGATGCTCTCCCACCCGGTCGCGCAGGCGGCACCCGTGCCCGGCACGCAACAGTCCTGATCGCTCGGCGTACAGAAGAAGCCACGCCCCTCGTCTCGCGCGCTCGGCCCTGGCGGCGAGTTCAACAAGAGGGCGCGGGGTCGGGGATCGGGCAGATTCAGGTGAACGTCGCTCGGCACGATGATCTGGTCGGCGCCGCCGAGGACCTCACCCCCCCAGCACCCCGCCAACCACCGAGCGCGATCGCGTCGCGATCCAGCGTCAGCGCGCTCCCCGCTTCCGCCTGAATGGCGGCCTCGATGCAGTCGAGATCGTCGATTGCGGCGCGCAGATCGTGAGCGCGCAAGACCGCGTTCATGGCGGATAGGGCATTCGACCTGCGCTTTTTCGCTTCCGCTACGGTCCGCCGCGGGGCAATGCGGAGCCCGAAGCTCGGGGACGCGCAGCTGCACCTCGCCTCGAGCCACCTGAACCTCCACGAGCGCAGCGAAGACGGCCGCGAGGTCGATCGAGGACGGATCGGTGCCTCCGGCCTCGAGAGGCGCGCGTTGGCGGTCAGGCGTCGAAGGGGAGCTTCAGCTGGTTCCGCGGTGAGGGCCTCCGTGAGGCGGGCGTGCGGCGAGGCATGCTTCGTAACCGCTGCGGCAGACCCCACGGTGGGTCCCTGGTTGACGGAGTCCAGACATTGCGGTATGGCGTCAGTCCGGTGGAAATCCGCGCCACGATCGCAGAGCGAACGGGCGCCGGAGGGACCGTGATCACACCAGCCGGGGGCCGCGAGCTCCGCAGCCGCGAGAGCCTGCGCGCGCGGCGCGCCAGCAGCGGGGCAAGCTCGATGTATCGGTCCTTCGGCCAGTGGGAGCACGGAGGACGTCGGCGATGTAGTCGAGCACGTCGAGACGATGGAGCCGACACGAGGCGATGATGCTGAAGATCGCGGCCGCGCTCTCGGCGTGCGTCTCGCTGCCGTAGAACAACCAGTTCTTGCGACCGACGACGATCTTGCGGAGCGCGCGCCGTTCGGTGTTGTCGCCGAGTGGGAGGCGACCGGGTCGAGGAGGATGCGCGCTCGAGCTCGGCCCATCGTGCGCGTAGCCCAGCGCCTTCGTCGCGAGCGTACGGCCTCGGCTCGAGCTGCCCGCTCGCTCCACCAGACGAAGAAGCTCCACGAGGGGCGCCACGCGCGCACGGCGCCGCTCGACACGCTTCGACGGCGGAAGGTCGCCGAGCTCCGCGTCCGCGCGATAGATCATCTGGATTCGATGGAGTCCCTCGACTCCGACCTTGTACTTGCAGACCGCCGCCTCGAAGAAGTAGCGGCGACAATGGGCCGAGCTGGGCGCCAGGTCGAAGCCTGGGAGAGGAGAACGACATGTAGCGAGAATCCGAAACCTCTCGTAGCGATCCAGAGGGTTCAACTCCCTCCCGGGAAAGGCAA
Source organism: Polyangiaceae bacterium (assembly GCA_046351395.1). Lineage (GTDB taxonomy): Bacteria > Myxococcota_A > Polyangia > Polyangiales > Polyangiaceae > CAYYKK01. The sequence continues at coordinate 58,612 of JAXLYP010000032.1, read as the reverse complement.
GCAACCGCCCGGAAGCGAATCTTGCATGGCGTCCGGCAACGGGCGTCGTGAAGCGTAGAAAGCGGGTATCGAAGCCGTGCGATTGAATCTCGACATCATTGTTTTCTGCCGGGGTCTTCGCCCTGTTGGAAGCGGGGACAGCATCCGACGCCGCGCTATGCGAGCAGCGTCGGGCTCAGCCGGGATCTGGAGTGGCAGAGGCAGCAGGATGGATCGTCCAGGAACCTGGGAGATCCCACGCACCGCCACGTGACAGGCCGAAGCGGAGCGAACGGTACCCAGGCAAGCTCCTGGCCACGAATGCGTTCGTCCGTCGCACGTGAGCGCCCCGCGCGAACACCACCTGGACGATGACGCGGAACCCATGAGCTAATCCATAAGCGAACGGGCAACGGACGTGGAAGTCGTGAAGGCTTCGGGTAATGACTCCGCTGTGCCGAACGTGGCTCACGCGACCTGGGTTGAGGGAAGGGAGCGTCAGAGCAGAACCGCCGATAAACATGACGGGCAATTTTGAAACCCTTGGATAGCGTGTCCGATGAACAGCGGCGGATAAAGCCGAGCTGGCGAGAAGAACTGGCGCGATGAAAGGCCATTCCCTGCTGAACTCACCATCTTACGGAGGAATGGCTCCGGCATGCGGTACAACCTGAGGCGCAAGGATGGCGCGGTCGGACGAGGACGGCAGCATCAATAGATGAAGCCGACGAGAACTTTTCGGATCTCGTCGCACGCATCAAATCGGGCCGCCATGTCGCCCGCCAGTCCGACGCGCATCCCGAAGGCCGATGGACGACCAGGCCGCTTGGCATCCCTGTAATATCTGAAGACAAGGTGGCGCAGCGAGCAGCGCTGATCGCGCTCTTGCTGGAGCCCATCTACGAGGAGGACTTCCTGCCCTGCTCGCGCTGGGTTCCGCCAGCGATATCGGCGCACGCTGCCCTCCGCGGACCTGCCCTTCATCATGGAGTGCGCAGCACGCTGGGTGCTCGACGTCGATTTGCGGAAGTACTTCGACACGATCGATCACAGCTATCTTCGGGCCTTTCTCGACCGGCGAGTCGTAGATGGCAGTCCGTAAGATGATCGACAAGTGGCTGGAGCAGGGGTGCTCGAGGAGGGGCAGTTGCGACGCCCGGACGTGGGCACTCCGCAGGGTGGAGTGATCTCTCCGCTGCTTGCGAACGTGTTCCTGCACTATGTGCTGGACGATTGGGTCGCAGCAGCGTTGGGACGCATGAAGCGAAAGTACACCATCGTGCGGTTCGCCGATGACTTCGTCATGGCGTTCGAGGACTTCCTCGATTGTCGGCGAGTTCTCGAGGTCTTGGGAAGCGAGTCGGCCATTGATTCGGCTCTCCGCTGCATCCGACAAGACCCGCATGATCGACTTTCGCTTCGGCGCACCATGGGCGGCATCCTCCACCAGGGACGACGTTCGGACTTTCTCGGCTTTACTCACGTCTGGGGAAAGTCCCGACGAGGGAAGAACGTTGTCTATCAACGAACGGCGAAGCGGAGGTGAGATTCGCGCGAGCGCTGCGGACCGTGCACGATTGGTGAAGCATCGGCACTTGTCTCTGCCAGAGCAGCATCGTCGACTCTCACGGATGGTGTTGGGGCACTATGCCTACTACGGCATCACCGGGAATGGTCGCCGCCTTCGCTGGGTATTTGCGTCGTGTCGAGGTGACATGGCGAATGCGGCTTTCCTGGCGCACTCGGGGCAACCCGATGCACCGCGAAGCCGCGCAATCCTCGATCGATACCCTCTGCTGCCGACACGAATCGTTCATCGTTACGCCGCTACGCCGAGCGAACCTGCTCTATGAAGAACCGGATGCGGGAATTCCGCAACGTCCGGGTTCGTGAGGGGCGGGGGCGGCAACGCCCCCGCCTACTCGGCAGATCCGCCGCCGCTCCATGGCCCAGAAGCCGAACTGCGAGCTCCCGGTCCGTCACCATGATCCCGGAGAGGGTTCCAAGGAGCGCGGCGATTGTCTCGCGGCCGCCATCGGCGGTGACGAAGAACACAGCGACGGACCGCGTTGCGATCGTCCAGAGCGCGGCATACAGGCCGGCGACTCGCAAGGCGCTCGTCCACGTGCTTCACGGGTGCGCGCGGACGTAGCAGGCCGCGGCATCCACTGGGGCAGCGAAGATAGCGTTGATCCGCTCCTCGGCCTCGCTGAGGGCGCCGAGCGAGATCTGGGATGCCGAAGATCTCGGCGGTGTACCCGCAACTGCTCGCCGGCCTGTCCGCGCGCCGAGGAAACAGCCGATGAACGCGAGCAGCCGGGGACCGAACATGTGCTCGGGACGTTCCTGCCGGCAGACTCGCCCACGTCGTCTTCCCGCAGTCCTTGCAACAGGTCTCGCCCATGACGATCTCGTGAACGTCCGGCTTGATCTCGGGGATGTCGACGACCTGATGCAGGCGCGGGTCGATCCCCTCCGCTGCGAGATTCCGTCCGCCGCATCCTCGACATCTCTTCGGCGCTAGCTTCGTCCGACGGGTCACCTTCTCGGGCGGGAACAGCACGCGGGTGTTCGGCTTGTGTCCGGGCTGGCCGCCGCGACTTCGACCGGTCGGCTTCTTCTCGGGTCGAGTCCCAGGTGGATCTGGCCGACGGAGGCTTGCCCGAATTCCTCGAGTTCCCTGCCCCAGCTGCTGCTCGAGGTCGCGACTTCACCTTGAGTTGCCGATCTCCGCGTCCTCTGCTCCGGGCGATGATTGCGTCAGGCCCGCGACCATAAGGGGCAGCGCCGCGACCTGGGCTTCCAACTTCGCCAGACGCTTGCTGACCGAGGGCTCACCGACCCACTGATCATGCGGCGATCCTCGTGTCGATCCCCGATCGCGTATGATCACATATGATCATGTATGGCTGCTCGACCCGGTGAACGGGTACGATAGGTTCGGGGGCGATGGCGACGCCCTCGGGGTCACCCGAGCACCCCTGGATGTATCGTTTCGGGTTTCCCGGATTCGCGGAGATCGAGTGGGTGCTCGCTGCGGGCGTCGAGCACGCCGACGCGTGGTACGAGCCGCTGCCGGCCGCGGTCCGCGTGCCACGATCTGGATCGGTGGAGCCTGGATCCCTCGCAGGAGAGCGCGCTCCTCGAGCTCCACGAGGCGGCGTTTGGTCTGCCCCTCCTCGAGCCCGCGGGGGTGCCGTTCCATCGACTTCTTGGCCCGCTGCGCGAGGAGTTCGAAAGGGGTCACGTCGTCGCGTGGGTCATCCGGGTGCACTCGGTCCTCGCGCCCGCATTGGTTCCTGGCGTGCGGCCGCTGCCGTTGCCCCTGCCGGAGGCGAAGAAGACGTGGATCGAGATCGTCCTTCTGGACGAGCGGAGACGCCCGAACGCAAAAGAGCCCTATCGCGTCATGGTCCCCGACGGATCGCCCCGGAGCGGGACGCTCGACGAGAACGGCTTTGCCCGAATCGACGGTATCGACGCGGGCTCGTGCAAGGTCACGTTCCCGGAGATCGACGGGCGCGAGTGGGGACGTTAACCCACGGAAGAGCTTCTCGAGGGCCTCGCGAGGCGAAGCGGGCTGCACCGCCACCTCTCGCTGCACGGCGCCCTCCGACCGCTCGGCGAGCGCCGTGAGCGCAGCGGAAGACGCCGAGGGGTTCTTCGCGAGCATCTCCGCGATCGACCAGTCCGTCGTGGGATCCGCTGCGGCGCGCTCGAGCGCTGCGGCGGGCAAGCGCGGATGAGCGGCGAGCTCCCTCTTCCACGACGTCGCCTGGCGAGATGGATCCTTGGGCGCCGCGACGAAGAGCCGCTCGAGGAGGGCGCGCTCGTGTTCGGGTGGGCGACGAGCCGCGATTGGACGTCCCCCCCAATGCCACGTTGTCCGCGAGGAGCTCCGGGCCCGCCGCGAGCTCCTCGAGGAGTGACGCGGGGAGCGCGGGGTGCTGCAGCACGTGCGAGAACAGCGCATCGCTCGGGACGAGGTGAGGCGCGAGCGCCTCGAGCGGCGTGGACGGATGCACCAGCGCGGCGGTCTGGATGAGCGCGTTCTTCGCGCGCACGAGCTCCGCGAGCGTCGGCGCGTCGGTGCCGGGTGGAGCGCGAGCCGCAGGAGGTCGGTGACCTTCTTGGGGGAGCTTGATCATCGCGGCGTCCTACGCCGCGAGAGTGTCGTGGTTCAGCGTGGGAACTTCAGGATCAGCGTGACGCTCGACATACCGTTGCTGTCGACCTGCGTCTCGCCGACGTGCACCCTGCCCTTGAAGCTGAACGACGCCCACACGGCGCGATCCCGCCGCTCCTCGGCTGGTCCGCGGTGCGCGGCACGCTCGACGCGCCTGGCCTGCTCCTCTGCGCGCTGATGTTCTTCTGGCAGATCCCGCACTCTCTCGCGATCGCCACGTTCCGCAAGTCGGAGTACCAGAACGCCGGGCTCAAGGTCCTCACGGTGGCGAAGGGCGATCGCGTCACGCGGCACCACATCGTCCGCTGGCTCGCCGCGCTCCTCCTCTCGAGCTTCCTCCTGTTCCCGACGGCGCTGGGCGGCACGGTGTACCGCGTCTCCCCTCGGCGCGGCGTTCTTCGGCGTGGCCTCTACGGGCTCCGCCAGGGGGCGGGCGTGAAGTGGGCGCGGATGCTGTTCCTGGTCTCGATCGTGTACCTCGTCGGGATCTTCGCGGCGGTCCTCGCCGGCAGCTGATCCGCACGGAGCAGCGCCTCAGGAGATGAACCCTTCTGTCCTGTCTGGCTGTCTGGCTGTCTCGTCGCTCGCCGCGCTGAGCCTGCTCCTCGGAGGTTGTGAGCGCGACCGCGCGGGGGAGGGGAGCGGGCCGCCCGTGACGAACGTGTGCGCCGAGCGGCCCGACGTGAACCTCCCGCTGCCGGCGTTCTCGCTGATCGATCAGACGGGAGCGCCGTTCACGTCCGACGCGATGGCGGGGCACGTCACGATCGTCGACTTGGTCTTCACGAGCTGTCCGAGCATCTGCCGTCGCTCACGAAGAAGATGAGCGCGCTGCTCCCGCGCACCGCTGACGACGTGCGTCTCCTCTCGATCTCGGTCGACCCCGAGAACGACACGCCCGCGCGGATGACCGAGTGCCTCGACAAGAACGGGCAGCGCTCGCCGCGCTGGTCGTTCGTGACGGGGGATCCGACGGTCGTGGAGAAGCCGTGATTCAGGGCTTCAAGATCCGCATGTCCCGCGACAAGGCCGGCACGCTCTCGCATGGCGAGCACTTCGTCGTGGTGGACAAGGCGCTCCGGATCCGCGCTACTTCGAGGCGACGCCCGCCGGGCGGTTAGGACAAGCGACGTGCTCTTTTTCGGATCGCGTCGATGCGAACCTCGGAGAAGCGGCACCTCGCGAGGGCCGAAACGCGAGCGCCGAGTCGACGAAGGGCGACGGCGCCGATTGTGAAGAGGCGAGCGAGGCGAGCGACGGCTCGCGGAGCAGCGCGAAGACGGATCGGTGCGCGCGACGTCCCGGGCGGAGCGCTTGAGGTCAGGCGTCGAAGCGGAGCTTCAGCTGGGCTGGGGGCGAGGGCTTCTCATGGGGCGGCGGGCGCGCGGCGAGGCGCCAGCCGAGCTCTGCCTCTGCTCTGGTTCTGGATCTCTTTCCGCGGGGTCCACGGGGCGGAGCCCCGTGTGGAGGCCGTGTTTCGCGAGGAGCCTCGCGATCTCGCCTGGCCTCGTCGCAACCTCGACCCAGCGCATCTCCGCGTTGCAACGCGGGCAGGTGGTCACATCGATCTCGAAACACGTGGCGCAGGAGCCAGTGGAGGGGCCCCCACCCGGCCGCGCTGGCGCGCGTCCGCCTCCCCCTTACGCGTGCTGTGCGTCCTGAAAACCGTGACCTGGAGGAAGCCATGTAGACCAGAACAAGCGGAAACCAGGTGATGTGTCCCAGCGGGTTGGAGTCCCGTCCGAACAATTGGCGCCGAAAGTCGGAAGCAAGTCTTGCGCCTGTCCGAGCGATCGTGCGGGTGAAGCGTAGACAGCGAGCGAGCGGGTCGTGTGATTGGGCCGCGAATTGGAAGTCGCGAGAGCCGACGGGTCAGTACGCCCCGGAAGGCAGCATCGCAGGAGAGCAAACTCAGGGCGGTCAGCCCGGCGGCGTTCGCTCCTGCGGTCTCGCCGCGGTCGTAGAGCAAGGCACGCAGCAGGGACACCAGGAACAGGAGAGATCCCGTCGGCTCCTGCAGCGAAGCTGCAAGCAGGAAGCGCGAGGGCGAGCGCAGAAAGCCTCGCGTGGCGGGCGGGAAGTCGGAGTGCCGCAGTATGAGCGGAGAAGCCGGGGAATCGACTCGAGAGACCCGGTCGAGCAAAGGGCGGCACCAGGTTGTGGAACCGGTCGAGGGATCAGATGAGCGGGACAGCGAGCTCGAACAGCATCTCCACGAAACTCGATCGGATAGCGAGAATGGCGCGGGAGAACCCCGGCAAGGCCATCACCACACTCGCGCACTACGTCGACGTCGACTGGTTGCGCGAGGCGTACCGGCGCACTCGAAAGAACGGGGCACTCGGCGTCGACAGGCAGAGCGCTGCGGAGTACGCGGCCGATCTGGAGGGGAACCTCCGGTCGCTGCTCGACCGCGCGAAGTCGGGGACGTACCGAGCGCCACCGGTGCGGCGCGCATACATCCCGAAGGATGGGAAGGAGATGCGGCCGCTCGGCATCCCGACGTCGAGGACAAGGTACTGCAACGGGCCATCACGATGCTGCTCGAAGCCGTCTACGAACAGGACTTCATGGACTGCTCGTACGGCTTCCGCCCGCAGCGCTCGGCGCGTGATGCGCTCGAGACGATGCGGACGGCAGCGGTCGTAGGCGCGGGAGGGTGGGTTGTCGAGATCGACATTTGGAAGTTCTTCGACAGTGTCGATCGGAAGGTCCCGAAGGAAGTCCTGCGTCAGCGAGTGCGGGACGGAGTTGTACTTCGTCTGGTTTCCGAAGTGGTTGGCGGCGGGGGTCATGGAGGACGGCGCGGTCACGCGACCGACCTCCGGGACTCCGCAGGGCGGGGTGGTCTCGCCGATACTGGCGAACATCCTGCTGCACGACGTGCTCGACCTGTGGTTCGAGCGCGACGTTCGTCCGCGGCTTCGTCAGCGCGGCACGCTCGTGCGATACGCGGACGACGCCGTGATGGTGTTCTCGAACGAGGAAGACGCGAGGCGCGTGCTCGAGGTCCTGCCGAAGCGATTCGGCCGGTTCGGGCTCGCGCTGCATCCCGAGAAGACGAAGATGGTCGCCTTCGAGCGCCCAGATCGGCCTTCGCTGGTACGCCAACGTCGCCGAGGATTCCGGCCCGACAAGCCCGGGACCTTCGACTTCCTCGGCTTCACGATCCTCTGGGAGAAGAGCCTGGCCGGTAAGTGGGTCGTGAGAGCACGGACATCGAAGAGCCGCTTTCGGCGCACGCTGAAGAACATCACTGAGTGCGGTCGGATGCACCGACATCATCCCGTTGACGCTCAGCAGCGCCCTGAACCAGAAACTCCGAGGACACTATGCCTACTTCGGTCGGCAGGGGAACATCGGGAGGCTCTGGGAAGTGTGGAACCGAACGCGCCAGATATGGCGCCGCTGGCTCTCGCGCCGATCCCAGAAGGCGAAGCTCAACTGGCCTACCATGGTGCGACTCCTCGAGCGGTACCCGCTCGTCGAGCCGAGACCAGGTGGCACTCCGCAGCGAATCCCCAACCTGAGGAGCCGGATGCGGTAACTCCGCACGTCCGGATCTGTGGGAGCCCCCGGGGAGCGATCCCCGGGGGCGACCCGACCGCGGGCGCGAGCACGGGTGAATCGCGCGTGAATGGCCGTCGTGCCGCGCCCGCTGCGCGCGCGTGGGGGAGGCGCGTCCGACAGACCCAGACAATAGGATCGCTTGGGTCGGCAATCACGGGTGTCTCTTGGAGCGTTTGTCGGCATTGAAAGGATGGCTCTGCGTGCAAAACCGAGGCTCACGGGACTTCGCCAGCAGCGCCGCTCCGTGCGCAGGCACCTCGGTCCCCGCCGTGACCGGGAGCGCTGCACTTCAGGCCCGGCGAGCGGCCGGGCGACGCGCAAATGGCGCACACGGCGCGCCGCGCTGGCGGAATCGTCCTGTGGCGCGGAGGGGAGAGCCTGTCCGCGCGTCACGCCGTCTGCGCCGTGGAGCGCGACGCCCGGCCGCTCGCCGGGCCGGAAAGGTCCCATGCGCTCTCGTCCAACACGTCCTTCGGCTCATCGGGCCGCGGTCCTCGCGGCACACGCGGCATCACTCCGTGCAGCGCCCACTGCCACGGAGTCCCTCCTCTGGCAGGCACTGTCTGGCTCCAAGCTCGGTGTGGGGTTCCGCCGGCAGCTCGTCATCGGCGACTACATCGCTGACTTCGCCGCCCCTTCACGCAGACTCGTCGTGGAAGTGGACGGCAAGTACCACGCTGACCGCGTCCGCGCTGACGCGCGGCGCGACCGCGCTCTTGCTCAGCTCGGCTGGCGGGTGCTCCGCGTACTCGCCGAGCAGGTGCGCACCCAGCTTCCCGCGGTGCTGCTCCGCATCCTGGAGGCGCTTGGCTGAGATTGCGCGGCCCCTCACCAGAGCGGTCGTCCGCTCTGGCGAGGCGCCGTTCGATTTTCAGAGATCGAGGCCTCTTGGCTGTATGGAGTATCACCGATCAGGCGGATGCTTTCGAGGGCAAGAGTGCTCCGCCCACTGGCCACTTCGCGTCGACCACGGGCTGAGGTGGCGCGGTTTTGGCTTCGCTTGCAGCGCCCCGCCGCCGGCGCCTCACGCGACGCGAGGGATAGCGAGCAGCGCGCGTCGCGCGGCGCGCCCCGCTCGCGGCCCGACAAAATCGCGACCCCGGCATCATCGAGGACATCCCCGGCGCCGGAAGCAACACGCCAATTGTCAGCTTGCCGAACTTGTACACCGAGCCGATCGTGTTGGCGGCGCCGAGCAGCTTCAGCGTTCCCGTACCGGCGTTTTCCCGCCAGTATTCCTGAATTCCAGTAGCGATGTTGTAGGGGATATTACGGATGCTGGTGAGCGTGCTTTCAAGTGCTGCCGGAAGGAGATAGATTGCCGTCTGAACGACCGCCCGAAACCGATCTGCGCCGCTGGCACTAGGTTCCCAAACGCTATTGTACGACCGAATGCAGTTGGGGAATCGGCCGCGCTCGTCGACCCTCGCCTGTGGACGCCGGAGCCCCCTTCGTCGCCTCGCCGCGCTCCATCGCGATCTTCCCGAGCGGGTGACACACGTCATGCACCGCCTTCAATCTCTGTCGCGTCGAGCTTCCGATGGCCCGGGATCTCCCGGATCACGCGCAGGTCCGCGCCACCCTCGAGCAGTCCCGTCGCCATCGAGTGCCGGAAGATGTGCACCGCCCCGCATTTGCCGACCTCGGCCGCCTCGATGTACTGGCGCATCGTCTCGGTGAGATGGTCCAGGGAGATCTTCTCTCCGTGCTCCGTGAGGAAGATCTCGCCATTGGTCTGTCCGCTCCACCAAGGAACCATTCGCCAAACGAGGACTCGATTCACCTCGCCGCCCGGAGCGCCCCCATGAGCGACCGCGGTTCTGCCGCCGCCAGAAGATCCACCGCCAAAGACGCCAAGAGCGCCAGGAAGACGACCGTGGCCTCTCCGACGGCGGCCTTGGCGATTTGGCGGTTCGTCTCTCCGGTCTGTGTGATTCAGGATCGCGCTCCCCGTCTGGAGCGTTGCGAGCGCCTCGTCGGTCGCGCGGAGACGGCCTTACTTCACCTTCAACCGCTTGCTGATCCGCGCGCCCTCGCGCGCCCGCTCCGCGATGCAGAGCTCCGAGCGCTCGTAGAGCTCCTCGAGCGCGTGCGCGCCGCCCTCGATCTTGTCGAGCTTCCCATCGAACACGGAGTGCGCCTTCGCGAGCGAGTCGGGATCACAGAGCAGCAGCGCGTCCGCCATCCCCGTGCGCGTCCACGTCGGCAGCTTCTCGTCGATCGCTCGCTGATTCTCGTCGATCCACGCGAGCGCAGTGGCGCGTGACTTCGGGAACCAGAGCGAGCCGCGGAGCACGTAGAGCGCGTCCTGCTTGCGCATGTCCGGCTGGAGCATGAGGTCGAACGCGCGCCGGAGGAGCGCCGGGTCGTCGAAGCACCCGAGCGCGATGAGCGTCCCCGGGCGGAACTGCGGCACGTCCGTGTTCCGGAGGAGCCCGAGGTACGACTCGAAGAGCGCCGCGTCGCCGTAGCGCGCGCCCATCACGAGCGCGGACGTCGAGTTCTCGATCGGCGCCTTCGTCGGGTCCTTCAGGATTTCGAGCGCGTGCTTCTTTCCCTCTGCCTTCAGCCAGGGGTCGTCCACGATCGGCACGAGGCCCGCGAACAAGTCGCGCCGGAAGATCTTCACGTCGTCCCCCTCGCCCGGGGCCGCGTCCCACCCCGTCGACTTCGCGATCGGGAGCAGGAGATCGGACGTGAACTTCGCGAACTTCGCGCGCTGCGCGTCGTCGATGACCCCGCCGTGGAGGTCCTCGATCACGCTCACCATCTCGCCCGCGATCAGCATGTCGCTCGGGGACGGCCTCGTCGCGCTCGGTCGCATCGCCTCCAGCAGATCGAACAGCACGTCCGCGCCGAGCCGCCCGCTCTCCACGAGCGTCGCCGCGTCGTCGATCACGCCGTACCGCGTTCGCGGCGACAGCGTCGCCTTCGAGAGCGCGCGGAACATCTCCCCGGGGATCGACCAACGGTAGTAGCCGTACTCGTCCACGTTCGGTGTGATCCACGTCGGGCACTTCGCGCCCTTGCCCAGGCCGAGGGAGCCCGTCGCGCCCTCGACGATCGTGCAGACCGCGCCCCCCGTTCGGCCCTCCGCGTCCGCGCAGACGGGGATCTTCCAGAGGTCCTTCGAGTGGTCGACCGCCTTCGCCGTCGGCGGTGCCACGACGAGGCGCTCCTGAGACACGATCAGCTTCGGCTCGCTCGCGTCCGTCTTGCAGTCGAGCTCCACCTTCACGAGGGGGACGCCCGGGCGATCCAGGAAGCTCGACGCGACGCCCACCACGTCCTTCCCGGACGCCTCCGCCAGCGCCTGGAACAAGTCCTTCGCGCTCGCGTTCCCGTACTCGTGCGACTTGAGGTACTTCCGTACCCCCTGCTGGAACGCGTCCGCGCCGAGCCAGGACTCCAGCATCCCGATGACGGCCGAGCCCTTGTTGTACGTGATTGGGTCGAACGCCTCCTCCGCCTCACCCGAGGATCGGATCTCGCGCCGCACCGCGCGCGCGCTCGGCCGCGTGTCGAGGCGCATCGCGTAGCTCCGCCCGGCGACGCTCCCGTCCTTCTCGCGGTAGTCGGGGCGCCAGAGGTCGACCGTCTTCTCCTCCATCCAGGTCGCGAACCCCTCGTTCAGCCAGAGGTCCTCCCACCACTCCATCGTCACCAGGTTGCCGAACCAGTGGTGCGCGAGCTCGTGCGCGATCACGACCCCGATGCCGTGGATCGAGCTCGCCGGTGAGCGCGCGTCCGCGAGGATGAGCTCTTCGCGAAACGTGATGAGCCCCGCGTTCTCCATCGCACCCGCGGCGAAGTCCGGCACCGCGACCAGGTCGAGTTTGTCGAACGGGTAGGGGATGTCGAAGTACTTCTCCTGGATGTCCAGGAACGCCTTCGTCGCGTCGATCGCGAGCTGACCGAGGCTCGATTTGCCCTTCACCGTGATCACGCGGAGCGGGATCTTCGCGTCCTTCGCCTCGATGACGTCGAGCGGGCCCACCGCGAACGCGAGCAGGTACGTCGGGAGCGGCTTCGTGGGGCGGAACTCGTACGTGATCCACTTCCCATCCGAGCTCGTCTTGCGCGCCGTCTCTCCGGTGTTCGACACCGCGATGTTCCCCGGGGGCGTCGTGATCGAGACCTCGAACGGGACCTTGAAGCTCGGATCGTCGAAGCACGGGAACGCGCGGCGCGCGCTCATCGACTCGAACTGGGTGAACACGTAGCTCTCCGCGCCGACCTTCGTCTTGTACGCGCCCACGAGCTCGTCCGTGTACGGCGCGCTCCACTCGATGACGAGCTCCGCGCTCCCCTGGATGGGCTGCGGCAGCGTGACCACGAGCTCGTCCTTCACGCCCAGGCTCTGCGCGCTCTCGCGCGCCTCGAGCGACGCGGTGATCGCGTTGCCGCCCGCGACGACGAGCGCGTTCTTGTAGGAGAGGTCGCGCCCGTGAAGCACGAACACGCTCGTCTCCCGCGGGACGTCCATCGCGATCTTCACCCGGCCCTCGAGGTGATCGGCCGCCGGGTCGACCTTCCAATCGAGCGCGTAATGCGATGGCCTGGCGAGCTCCGGAAGCCGACCCGTCGGGAGCGCAGGCGGCGCGACGGTCGGCGCCACGTTGCCCGGGAGCGACGTCGGAGAGATCGTGATGTCGTTGCTCGCGCCGCACGCCGACGCGAGGGCCAGCGCGAGGGCCGACGCGACCCTGCGCCCCGCTACTGGCAGACGTGGGCCATACATACGAGCAGAGCAACGCAATCGTTCGTCGTCGCGCACGGATCCCCGACCGCGCCCTGCGTACATTGGAAGTCGCACGGCGTGACCTCGATGCACGTCTTGTTGAGCGAGCACGCGGGTTCGCAGGTCGAGACCATGCAGAGCGAGCCGGTCGAGGTCATCCCCGTCCCCGTCCCGCTCGCCGTCGAGACGCTGCCGCTCGACGCGCTGGTGCCGGTCGTACCGGTCCCGGTGCTCGACCCGCTCGACCCCGTCGCGCCGCCCGCTCCGCCTCCGCCCGAGGTCGCGATGACGCCCGTCCCGCTCGAAGGCGTGAACGAGGGGGGCTCCCGGGTGGGCTTGTCACACGCCGATCCAGCGGCCGCAGAGCCGAGCGCGAGGGCGACGAGAGCGACGACAGCGACGTGTTTCTTCATCGGTGACCCCACGGGGCAAAGCGAAGTGGACCTCGATCGTCCCACTTCGCGCGCCAAGGGAGCAAGAAATTCGCGGGCGCGCCGTAGGCGCTCGATTCAACCGCGGCCCTCCGCGGAATTCGGCGGAAGATCGCGTCCACCGAGCGAGGACGGTTCGAAAGCCGAGCGAGACGGGATCGAAAGGCGCACGCGGTCGGGCGCGCGTGCTATCGCCGCCGGGCATGCGTCTCTCGTCTCTCCTCGTCGCGCTCGCGCTCTCCATCGGCGTCGCCGAGCCCGCGTGGGCCGCCCCTCCCGCCACCCAAGCGAAGTCCAAGGGGAAGCCCAAGAAGCCGAAGCCCGGCAAGAAGAAGCCCGCGCAGGGGCAAAGCGCGAAGAAGCCCACAGCGGTCGAGGACGCTCCCGTGATCCGCCCGCTGGTCGCGGCGTCGGAGCCCGCGAGCGTGCGCGCGATCGCGGACTCGGGCCTCACGCTCGTCGCCTCCCAGCGCGATGATTTCGCGAGCGCCGGGCTCGTCCTCCGGTTCTCGTTCGGCTCGGCCGACGATCCCGCCTCCCAGGCCGGGGCCGGCGCGGTCCTCCTTCGGGCGCTCGAGCACGCGCTCGGGCCCGAGATCCGAGCGCTTCGCGAGCTTGGCGGCGACGCCACGTTCGACCTCGGTCCGGACGCGGCGTCCGTTCGGATCCGCGTCCCGTCCGGCGCGATCGATGCCGCGCTCGGGCTCGTCTCCGCGACGTTCACGCGCGCGCTCTCGCAGGCCGACGTCGACGCCGCGAAGGCGACGTTCCCCGCCCCCTCCGTCCGTGAGGGCGCGGAGGCGCAGCTCGTCGGCCTCGTCTACCAGGGGTTTTTCCCCTACGAGCACGCGGTCGACGGGACCGCGGCCTCGCGCGCCCCGATCGACGTCGCGGCGCTCGAGGCGCTGCGTAAGGACCGCGTCGTTCCCGGCCAGGCGACGCTCGCCCTGGTCTCCCCGGGCGACGCGAACGCGGCGCTGGACGGCCTCAAGGCTCGCTTCACTGGGCCGAAGGTCGACGGGGCGCGGCCCGCGCGAGCAGGCACGCTGCAGGAGCAGACGAACCAGCGCGCGGCCGACGTCGAGACGACGGGCGCGCCGACGACGCTCCTCTACGCCTGGGCGATCCGGGACGCATCCGAGGCCGAGCTCAACGCGCTCTCGCTCGCGGCCCGGCTGCTCACGACGCGCGGGGCGATCGACGAGAGCGTCGCGAAGCTCTCCCTGCCGGCGCAGGTGCACGCGCGCCTCGGCCGGCGAGCCGGCGCGAGTGTCTTTTTCGTCGAGGTCGGCCTCCCCGACGCGACGCCGCTGAAGAAGGCGCGGCACGCCGTGGAGGACGTCTTCGTCGCGCTCTCCACCAAAGCCGCCGTCGCCCTCGACCTCGCGCACGCGCGCGAGGCGGAGTGGGTCGACGCGCTCGCGGGCCTCGATGACCCGCTCGCCTCCGCGGATCGCTTGGCCGCGGGAGCTCGCCCCCTCGGCGACGCGCGCGAGGCGCTCGAAGCGGTCACGCCCGAGAACGTGCGCGCCGCGGCCGCCAAATACCTGGGGCCGCTCACGCGCGCCGTCGTGCAGGTGAGCGATCCCGCGAAGGCGCCCGCTTCGAAGACCCCGAAGAAGCAGGAGAAACATTGAGCTCGCGCCGCGCCCGCGCCGCCGCGCTCGTCCTCTCCGCGTTCTTCGGCGCCGCGTGCGGCCCCGCGCACGGCCCGGGGACACGGACCCCGGCTCCGAGCGCCTCGGCCTCGACCTCGGCCTCGACTGCGACGAGCGAACCGCCGAACCCCGCGAAGGCCGTCGACCCCGCGACCGTCCCCGCCGTCACCGGAGTCGACACGAGCACCGGCGTCCGCCTCGAGTCGGTGACGCGCGCGAGCGCCCGGGTCGCGGAGATTCGGGTGGTCGTGCGGGCCGGCAGTGCGGACGACGGTGAGCACCCCGGCACGGCGCGCACGGTCGCGCGCTCTCTCTTGACGGCCTACAAGGCGCTCGCGACGGACGGGCGCGCGGCGACCGAAGTCACCGCGGCCGTGTCCCCGAGCGCGACGACGTTCTCGTTCCACGCCGCGTCCGACGGGGTCGGCCCCACCCTGAAGGCGCTCGCCGCCGCGTTCTCGAAGACCTCCCTCGACGCCGCGGAGACGCGCGCCGCCGCCCAGCGCGTGACCGAGGACGTCAAGGCGGAGCTCCGAGACTTGCCGAGCCTCGGGCCGCGCCTCGTTCAGCGCGACCTCTTCGTCGCTCCGATCGGGCGCCACCCCTACTCCCTCACGCTCCTCACGGCCGACGAGATCGCCGGGGTCGACGCGAAGGCGGCGTCCGCGTTCCTCTCCTCGTTCTACGTCGCGTCCAACGTGACCGTCGTCGCGGTGTCCGCCGCCGCGCCCACCGATCTGCGCCCGATCGTCGAGGACGCCCTCGCGAGCGTCCGCAAGGGGGACGCTCGCTCCGCGGACGTGGACAAGCCCGAGGGCCGACCGCGCCCGATGAAGGTCATGCTCGTCGACGTGCCCGCGCAGGATCCCGTCCTCGTGACGCTCGGACGGTTCGGCCCGACCGCGGCGCAGGGCACCGACACCAAGACGCGGATCTTCGGCGCGGCGCTGCGCGATCGCCTCACGCGCCAGGGCGTGGAGAAAGCCCGGCTCGAGGTCACCCCGCTGCGGCAAGCGCCCGTGCTCGCGCTCCTCCACATCGATTTGCCGCCCGCCTCCGCGGCCGACGGGTTCAAGAAGCTCCACGCCGTCCTCGACGGGTGGTCCGCGCCCAGCGCCGACGAGCTCGTCATTGCGAAGAACCACGTCATCGGGGAGCTGCTGCGGACGATCGATCCGCCGGGCGCGCTCGCGGACGAGCTCGCGCGCGGCGCCGCGGTGGACGCGCCCGAGAACGCGCTCGAGGCGCGAGGCCTCGAGATCACGATGGCCGAGGCGGCGGACGTCGGCGTCACGGGCAGCGCGATCCTCGGTCACGACGGTGTGCTCGTCGTGGTGGGGGACGCGAAGACCCTCGCGCCCGCGCTCACCGTCTTCGGCGAGGTGGACGTCCTCGATCCCAACGCGGGCCTCGCGCGCGTTCGCTCGGTGACGCCCTGAATCACCCGTCGAGCGGGTGAGCGACCTGGAAGTGGAACCCTGGGAGTCCGCGTTGTACGCGCGACCCCATGACCCGAACCCTCCGCCCCATCGTCTTCGTGTTCCTCGCCGCGTGTGGATCGGAGAGCGCGACCCCGCCCGCGTCGAGCGGCGTCGCCTCCTCGAAGCCGAGCTCGGCCCCGCTCGCCTCGGCGTCCTCTTCGGTGAAGGTCGCCGCGAGCTCGGCCCCGAAGAAGCCGCCGGCACCCGCGAAGGCGGACACCCAGTCGGCGGTGAAGCACCTCACCGCGGGTCGGAAGCTCGCCGGAAAGAAGGATTGGAAGGGCGCCATCGCGGAGTACGAAGAGGCGCTGAAGATCTCGCCGAAGGACGGCCGCGCGCTCGGTGAGCTCGGCTTCGCCGCGCTCCAGGCGGGCGATCTCGCGAAGGCGAAGGACGCGAACAAGCGGGCGCTCGCGGTCGCGAGCGCGCCCGCGCAGCGCGCGCAGATCCTCTACAACATCGGCCGCGTCGCGGAGGAGGAGAAGGACACCGCGGCGGCCAAAGCGGCCTACGGAGAGTCGCTCAGCCTGCGCGAGAACAAGGAGGTCGCGAAGCGCTTCGCGGGCGTCGGCGGCAAGCCCGAGGAGATCGCCTCGAGCCCGACGCTCTGCGCGGACGGGTTCGACAGCATGAAGGAGCTCTGCGCGTGCCTCGTGAAGAAGGCGCCCGACTTCATGATCCTCGGCGACGCCGGCCCGAAGTGCGAAGCGGATCCCTCGCCTCCTTCGCTCGGGGACGCGCGCTTCTCTCTCGTGCACATGCGCGCCGACGAGGGCCGCGAGGACACGCACGTCCTCGTGTCGAAGGACGGCAAGAAGCTCCGCGCGGTCGCCGTGCTCGGGTCGAGCTACGAGCCGGGCGCGTTCGGCGTGCACAACGAGCACTCCATCACCGGCGCCGAGGCGAAGAAGGAGGGCTCGAAGTCGATCGTCGTCCTGCACCACCTCGAGGACGACAACGACATGAACATGGGCGGGATGGAGCTCTGCCAGCACACCGTGAACCACGACACCGTCTGCGTGCTGGGCGACGGCGACGCGGCGACGCGCTGCCCGATCACCGTCCCCGTGAAGACCGTCTCGGGCTGCACCGTCGGCGTCGAGCCCGACGAGTCCACGCTGAGCGACGAGGAGAAGGAGACCATCAAGCAGATCAAGGCGAACGAGAAGCTCGTCGAGGCGAACACGAGCTACGTCATCGGGGAGGACGGCAAGATCACCGTGAAGCTCGAGAGCGGCGACGAGAGCACCCTTCCCCCGAAGACGGCGGGCGAGTTCGTCCTCTGGGCGAAGTGACAAAATCGAGGGAAGGAATTCGGCGCGACGACGTACACGCGGCACCCGACGGGGGTGCCTAGGAGACCTGCGTGAAGACCACTCTGTTCGCCGCCGCTGCCATGATCGCGCTGTTCCACGTGGGCTGCGGCTCCCCGAAGGACACGGCCGCCTCCGCGAGCCCCTCGGGCGGCGCCTCCGCGCCCAACAAGGACGCCGCGAAGAAGGACGACAAGCCCGCCGACAAGCCCGCGGAGAAGCCCGCCGAGAAGAAGGAGGAGGCGAAGGCCACGAAGATCGACGCGATCGGCCTCACCGCGATGCTGCCGGCGGGCGGGCAGATCATGAAGGGCATGAGCGAGGGCAGCGCGATGATCACCTCCGACGCGACGACGATGAACGTCTCCGTCGCGAAGGACACGGATCCGAAGACCGTCGAGCAGGGCAAGGACAGCGCGCTCCTCGGCGACAAAGGGCGCGGCCTCAAGGGCGACAAGATCGCGGACGGCTGGATCGTCACCTGGGAGAACACCGGCTCGATGGGCGACAACTACTGGTTGAGCATGCGCCGCGAGATCGGCGGCAAGGGCTACATGTGCGAGACCACGGTCTCGAACGAGAACCAGCGCAAGGCTGCGATCGAGATCTGCAACAGCCTGAAGCCCTGACGCGATCGCCCTCGACGCGATCGCCCACGACGCGCGCGCAGCCCGCCGATCCTCGCGTAGGATCGGCGGGTGTCCGCCTTCCGCTCCACGCTCGGGATCGTCCTCCTCGCCACGGCAGCGATCGGCCTCGCGGCCGCGTGTGACGACGGAGGTCACGACGGATCGACCACGTCGACGGCGTCGATGGGGTGCGCGAACCTCGACGAGTCGTGCGTTGGCAGCGCCGACTGCTGCGCGCCTCGCTACGCGTGCGTGAGCCAAGCGTGCTGCGTGACCGCGGGGCAGGTGGCGTCGACCGACGCCGAGTGCTGCACCGACCAGCGGGATCAGGGCGCGTGCTGCATCGGACTCGGGGCGGGGCAAGCCCAGGCCTGCGTCGAGGATCGGGAGTGCTGCGGCGGCGCGGCGTGCGACGCCGCCTCGAGCCAATGTTGCGCCCCTGCGGGCACGCCCTCGCCCACCGGCGCGACCTGCTGCACGGGGAAGGCGAACGCGGACGGAAAGTGCTGCTCCACCACGCGCGGCGCGTGCGCCGCACCGGGCTGCCCGGACGCAGAGACGCGCTGCGAGACGAGCGCCGACTGCTGCGACGGCGTCAGCGAGCACAAGACGTGCTGCCGCTTCGGGAACAGCGACTGCACGACGGATCTCGAGTGCTGCTCCCAGACGTGCATGATGGGGAAGTGCACCTGATGCTCTCGGCGCCGCGGCCCGCTCGCCGCGTGGCTAGGCCTGATCGAGGACGTCCGCGGCCTTCGCCCAGTACTCGAACATGAGGAGCTGGACGAGCGGGCGCGAGTAGTCGTTCTTCCCGTCGCGGTGGTCGGCGAACATCTTGGCGACGAAGTCCAAGTCGAAGAGTCCCTTCGAGGTCTTCGTCGGGTTCATGATCGCCTCCTCCGCCTTCTTGCCCCAGGGTCCACGGAAGAGCGGGACGAGCGGCGTCGGGAAGCCGATCTTGCGGCGCTTCACGACGGCCTCCGGGAGCCTGTCTTTCAGGGCTTTCTTGAGTATCGCCTTCTGATCCGTCGGCCTCACCTTGAGCCCCGCGGGCACGCGACCCGCGAGCTCGACGAGGCGGTAATCGAGGAACGGGACGCGGAGCTCCACGCTCGCGGCCATGCTCATCAGATCGGATCGGAGGAGCGTGTTGTCGACCAGCCACCCGCGACAGTCGACCGCCGCCATGCGCGAGATCGTCTCGGGCCCGCCCTGCATGTCGTAGAGGCGACGCATCGACTCGCGCGCGTCTCGATCCGCGAACCGATCCCGCATCTCCGCGGAGTAGATGGTCTGCTTGAGCGTCGGGTCGAAGTAGTTGAGGCCGAGGTACCGCCGCTCGAGCGGCTCCGTGAGGTTCCGGACGTGCTTCGCGACCTTCGCGCTCACCGGGAGCTTCGAGACGAGCTGATCGACGATGGGCGCGAGCGCCTCGAGGGACTTCTTCGGGAAGAGCTGCTGCGCGAGCTCGATCGCGTACATCGTCCGGTACGCGTAGTAGCCGAACCACGTCTCGTCCGACCCCTCGCCGGAGAGCACCACGGTGACGTGCTTGCGCGCGAGCCGGCACACCGCGAGGAGCTGCGCGACCATCGGCTCCGCGAGCGGCTCGTCCAAGAGCGCGGAGCTCTCGATGAGGAGCTCGCCGTTCTCCTCCGCGCTGAGGGGCAGCTCGTGGTGGCGGGTGCCGATCCGCTGCGCCATCTCGCGCGCCCACTCGAACTCGTTGATCGCCCCGGGGACGTCCACGCCGGTGCAGAAGCTGTCGACGCCCGCCGTCCCGCCCGCGTTCTTCGCGACCGTCGCGGCGATCGCGCTCGAGTCGACGCCCCCCGAGAGCAGCACGCCGAGGGGCACGTCGCTGCGGAGGCGGAGCTTCACCGCGTCATCGAAGAGCGCGCGGATCTCCTCCTCCCACTCGCCGTGCGACTTCGATCCATCCGGGATGAACTGGAGCCGCCAGTAGTGGTGCGTGTGGGGCGCCTTCCCCTGCTCGAGGACGGTCATCGTCCCCGGCTCCATCTTCTTCACGCCGCGCACGATGCAGCGCGGGTTCACCACGTAGCCGATGGTCATGAAGTCGTCGAACGCCTCGGGATCGAGGCTCGTGTCGATCCCCGGTGATCCGCGGAGCGCCTTCAGCTCGCTCGCGAAGACGACGCCGTCGTCCGTCTCCGCGTAGTAGAGCGGCTTCACGCCCATCCGATCGCGCACCATCACGAGGCGCTTCTTCTTCGTGTCCCAGAGCGCGATCGCGAACATCCCGTTCAGCTTCTTCGGGAACTCGAGGCCCCACGCCTGGTACGCGAGGAGGATCGCCTCCGTGTCGCTCTTCGTCTGCGGGTGGAGGCCGAACGCCTTCAGCTCTTCGAAGAGCTCGAGGTAGTTGAACACCTCGCCGTTGAACACGATGACGAGCGACCCGTCCGCGTTCTGCATCGGCTGGTAGCCGCCCTCGAGATCGATGATCGCGAGGCGCTTGTGCGCGAACCCGATCGGGCCCGCGGTCCAGTAGCCCTCACCGTCCGGCCCGCGGTGATCCATCCGCTTCGCCATGCGGCGGAGATCCGCCTCGGCGACGGGCGCGCCGGACTTGTAGTGGAAGCGACCTGCGATCCCACACATCGCTCAGCTCGCCTTCTTGAAGCGCTCGCGCAGCGCCTCGAACGTGCGCGCGATCCCTTCCTCGGTGGAGACGATCGGCTTCCACCCGATCGAGTGGAGCTTCGCGTTCGAGAACCGGTTGCCCTTCCACGTCGTCGCCGATTTGTACGGCGTGAAGAGCGCGGGCAGCTGCCCCTTGGACGCCTTGTTGTAGGCGAGGACCGCCTTCGAGACGAGCTGGAGCGCGGGGTACGGCATCGGCAGCACGCGGAGCGGTTCGACCTCGCGGCGGTAGCGCGCGAGGAACTCGTCGCACGTCATGAGGTCGTCGTCGTGGACGTTGTAGACGTCCCCGTCGAACTTCGCGTTCTTCGCGGCGACGCAGATCGCCTCGGCGCAGTTGTCGACGTACGAGAGAGGCAGCACGTTCTTGCCACCGAGATACAAAAACATCCCGGGAAACTTGATGCCCACGCGGCTCGACATCGCGCCGCCGTTCGGCCCGTAGATCACGCCCGGGCGCAGGGTCACGAGCGGGAATTTGTGCTTCGCGAAATACCTGTAGACGAGCTCCTCTTGTCGGAGCTTCGTGTGCGAATAGACGTCCCGCTCCGTGGGTCGGTGCTCGAGCGGCGTGCTCTCGTCCACCACGGTCCCCTTCGGGAGCTCACCGACGCCGTAGACGCCGAACGAGCTGATCAACACGAGCTTCGGCGGTCCACCCGGCCGCGCGATCATCGCCTCGATCAGGTTCTTCGTCGCGACGACGGTGCCGAGGAACATGTCCGCCGGTGGAGCGCCGACGGTCGCCGCGAGGTGATGGACGATGTCGATCCCTTCTATGAGCTTTGCGGCGGACGCGACCGAGCCGAGCGAGCCGTTCGTGAACGACACGTCCGCGCCGGGGTGCTTCCTCAGCACCGCGTCGAGCTTCGAGCGATCGCTGCCCGGGCGCACGAGGCAGACGATGCCCTTCTCGCCGCGCTGGATGAGCCGATCGACGAACGCCGCGCCGAGGAACCCGTTCGAGCCAGTGACGAGCTGCTTCACGACACCACCTCCACCGCTCCGGCTTTGCCCGCGCGAAGCGTCGGATCGTGTTGGCCGAGCTGATCGAACGCGGTCGACATCATCTTCCCGATGCGGAGGATGTCGCGATACGGGATCGGAGGCGGGCCGTCGTTCTCGATCGCGCCATAGAACCTCTTGAGCAGCTCCGCGAGCCCCGCGAAGAACTGGAAGTCGCTCTTCGCGAACCGCTTCGTGTTCTTCAGGCCTTCCCGCGCGTAGCGCACGGCCTGCGTGAACGCAGGGACGACGCGGCCAATGGCGCTCGGGAGCGTCGGCGATGGATCGAACGCGAGCGTGCGCGCGTCGTAGTCGACGTGGAGGGTGTTCTTCGTCCCGTAGACGCGCATGAAGTGAGCGACCGGGCGGATGTGCGCCGAGAACGTGATGTACGCGGTCGTCTTGCGCCCGCGGATGACGAGCCGGAGCTCGTCCATCAGGTCGTCCCGCGAGTCGCCCATGCGCTTGTCGCGCTGGAGGTGGCCGAACGCGTGGACCTCGGGATCGTCGTCCCCGAGGAAGCGGATGATCTGCGAGAACGGGTGATCGACGACGTTGTGAAAGAGCTTCCCGGGGAGGTGATGCACCCAGTGGTTCGCGTCCCCGAGGAGGGCCTGACCGAACGGGCCGGCGAGGTTGTAGCCGTAGAAGCTCTCGACGTGGACGACGTCCCCGATTTGGCCCTTGGCCATCATCGCGTCGATCTCGAGGCTCGGCTGATCGAAGTAGAAGTTGTAGCCGATCGTGAGCTTCTTCTTCGCGCGCTCGACCGTGTCGACGAGCTCTTTGGACGACGCGTAGTCGAGCGTCAGCGGCTTCTCCACGAACACGTGCGCGCCGCCCTCCACGGCCATGCGCGCGAGCGCGAGGTGGGACTCGGGCGGCGTCGTGATGTGCACGACGTCCGGCTTCTCCGCGGCGAGGAGCTTGCCGAAGTCGTCGTACACCTGGGTGATGCCGAACCGCTCCGCGAGCTGTTCGGCCATCAGCTTCTCGCGATCACAGACGCCGACGATCTCGGCGCGCTGCCTCCCGAGCTTCTGCACTTCGTCGACGTGGCCGTCCGCGATCTTCCCGCAGCCCACGATGGCGATCTTGAGGGTCACGATGCCGTGGTACGGCGGTCCCCTCCGCGCTGCACACCTTTTTTCGCCCGCGGAAGCCGATGGGGCAAAGCGCGTCACCCCCGCCTAGCGCGAGGCTATTTGCAGCTGCCCTTGTTCTTGTACGGCTTCCCGGCGCACGACCCGCTCCCGCCGAACTCTTTCCCGTCGCACCCGCAGTAGGTGACGAAGTCGCGCGTGCACATGCGATCCGTCGCGACGCACACGGCCTTCGTCGTCGCCGGGTCGCAGCCCTCGCCCTCGCACGCGCCGCTCTGACAATCCGACCCCTTGCCGCACGCCTCTCCGTTCGGCTTGCCGTTCGGGTTCGGCTCGGGGGCGGACGACCCCGACTCGGGGAGGCCGAGGTGCGCGGAGGAGGACGGAGCCGTCCCCGGTGTCTTGGAGGTCGGCGCCGCGGCGCTCGGACCCGGCGGATCCCCCGCGTCGTCCGCGACGACGGTCGCCGCACAGCCGGTGAGAAGGAGAGAGAAGCCCAAGCCGATCGATCGCAGGTTCATCCGTTGTCCTCGGGTGTGAGACGAGCCATCGCGTCCGCGCGGCTCACGCGCGGCGCGCCCGAACCCGACGGAGGCGCACCGGAAAGACGGCGTGACAGCCCCCTCGTTCGGTGGTACGAGTCTCTCGCGTTCGTGGACGCCGTTATGGGTCTGCCGACAGCGCGCTGTGAACCCGCCAGGTCCGGAAGGAAGCAACGGTGGCAGAAAGCGGGTGCGGTGGGCCCTTCTCCTTTTGTGCGCGCGTAGCTCGCGCGCGTTGGGGATGGCTCGGAGCGGAGCGGACACCACCGGTCGAGCGCGGTTTGAGGGTTCCTGTCGGCGCTCGATGGGGGAGCGGCGGTAGCCTCGAGCTCGATGAGGACGCGCGCAGGACTCGCTCTTGTTGTCGGGGCGCTCGCGTCCCTCGGCTCCCTTGCCTGTGATGACGGCGCGGGTGGCTCGAGCGGCTCGACGAGCCAGGCCACGTCGACGAGCGGAGCGGGTGGCGAGGGAGGCGCGCTCCCTGCTCCCCCGACGCCCTCGGCCGATTGGTGCGAACGCCTCGAGGCCGGTCCGCCCGGCCCCTCGGAGCCGGTTCCGGTGGCGTGGTCGCGCGCGCACGCGAGCGTGCGGTTCTTCGGTGAGGAGACCGATCACAAGAAGGTCGACGGAGCGCTCGCCGCGGCGCTCGCCGGTGGGTTCACGAGCGACGCGCTCCACGCGTACGCCGCAGCGACGGGCGTCGCTTGCGCGTTGCCCGCATCGAACACGGCGCTCGGCCCCGCGACGGTCACGATGGATGGCTGGATGGCGATCGTCAGGCCCGGCACGGGCACGCCGATCCTCCCCGTCGACGCGATCGCCGTCGTCGTCGACCTGCGCGATCTGCCCGCCGTCCCCGAGCTCGCGGACGCCCTCGACCGCGCGGTGAGCACGGCGATCGCGACGCCCGTCGACCGCTCCTCCTTCGTCGTTCGCCTGCACGACGGGCTCACGGACGAGGTCTACACGCCGTCGATCGGGATGGCGTCCATCTACGCGAACGCGAAGAAGACCCTGAAAGCGACGCCGATCCCCGCGGCAGGGATCGCCGACCGCGCGCTCGCCGTCCTGACGGACGACAAGCTCGCCCCGGCCGCCGCGGCGATGGCGATCTCGCTCCGCGTCGCGAACCGCGCGTGGATCGCGGGCGAGGACGTCCTCGCGTCCGTCGCGGAGGGGAAGTGGATCGGCGTCGGCGCGGACGGGATCGTCCATCGCGATCGATCGACCGGCGACTGGCCGGACGTGGTCCCGGCGGATCTCCGCGCGCTCGATCCGATCGCCGCCGCGGAGCGCCTCTTCAAGGAGGGGCCGCGGCCCTCCGCCGCGCCCACGGGCGCGCACGCGAGATCCGGCATCGAGAAGATCCCGTATGCGCTCGACCCCGAGCCGGACGAGCACTCGGTCGGACACACGCGGGCTCTCCTCACCGTCGCGCACGGCACGCTGAGGACGTTCTTCCCGTATTTCCCCGCGGTCGGCGACACCATCGATCAGGGGCTCACCACCGAGCTCGACGCGATCGACGGCTCGCTCGTCGGACCCGAGATCGAGCGCCTCCCGCTGCGCCGGTTTTCGAACGGGTTCCACGACTCGCACGGGTTCGTCTTCTATTTCGGAGACGCAGGGGCGCCCGCCGGGTTCGTCCCGCTGCTGCTCGACGAGGCGAAGTCCGGCGCGGTCCTCGTCCGCACGTCCGGCTCCCCGAAGTTCGTCGCGGGAGACGAGATCGTCTCGATCGACGGCGTCGCCGTCGGGGCGCTCCTGCCCACCCTCGAGAAGACGACCTCGGCGTCCACGCCGTCCGCGCTGCGGCGCAACGCGCTGAGCCTGCTCACGCGCCTCACCGGCGACAGCGTGTGGCACGTGCGGAAGCCGGCGGGCACCGAGAGTGACGTGAACCTCACGCTCGCCGAGGCGACCGGCGCGTACCCCGCGGTGTCGACGCGTACGGCGGGCTTCCTCACCGACCTCGGGCAGCCCACGGTCTACTACGTGAACCTCGACGGGGCGTCGTACACGGGGACGCCGAACGCCGCGGATCTCGTCGCCGCCGCGAGCGGCGCGAGCGCGCTCGTCCTCGATGGGCGCGGGTACCCGAGCACGCAGGAGACGTGGAGCCTCGTGCAGCGCGTCCTCACGCAAGCGACCAGCGTGAAATTCCGGATCCCGAACGTCTCGACGCTCGGCACCGAGCTCGTCGAGCAGGATCAGCCGTGGGCGCCGCTCGGCACGGGCACGGGCCACTTCGACGGGCCCGTCGTGGTGCTCACGGGCCCGTGGACGCAGTCGCAGGCGGAGCACATCCTCATGCCGCTCGTGAGCACGAAGCGCGCGACGTTCGTCGGACGTCAGACCGCGGGCGCGAACGGGAACATCACCGGCGTCATGCTCCCGTCTTCACGGGGCCTCACGTTCACCGGCATGGAGGTGCGCTTCGCGGACGGCTCCACGTTCCACGGCGTGGGCATCCCGCCCACGGTCGAGGTGTTCCCGACGGCCGCGGGGCTCGCCGCGGGCCAAGATCCGGAGCTCGCCGCGGCGATCGCGTTCTTGGGCGGCTGAGCCCGCGCGCCCGGGTAGAGTTGCGTCATGAACGACTTCGCGCACGGCCCTCGCACGACTCGGCTCGGTGATCTGGAGGTGTGTCGCCTCGGGTTCGGCGCGATGCAGCTCCCCGGGCCGATGGTGTGGGGGCCGCCGAAGGATCCCGCGGGCGCGCGCGCCGTGCTCCGGCGCGTCGTGGATCTCGGCCTCAACCTGATCGACACGTCTTGGTACTACGGCCCGCGCGTTTCGAACGAGCTCATCGCGGAGGTGCTCCACCCTTACCCGAAGGATCTCGTGCTCGTGACGAAGCTCGGAGGGCGCCGCACGGACGACAAGGGGTGGGCCGCCGCGCTCCGCCCGGAGGAGCTCCGCGCGGGGTGCGAGGAGGACCTGCGCCTGCTCAAGCTCGATCGCGTCGACGTCGTCCACCTCCGGTGGATCGAGCACAGCGACGTCCCGTTCCGCGAGGCGCTCGACGCGATGATCGGGCTCCAGCGCGAAGGAAAGATCCGCCACATCGGCCTCAGCAACGTGACGCTGGCCCAGCTCCGGGACGCGATGACGCGCACGGAGATCGTGTGCGTCTCGAACCTCTACAACGTCGCACATGGCGAGCAGAAGCTGCGCGGGTTCCCGTACGCGGTCGTCGAAGGCCAGGAAGAAATCGTCGATCTGTGCCGGGAGAAGGGGATGGCGTTCCTCCCCTGGTTCCTGCTCGCGATCCCCGGTCCGCCGCGGAAGAACGAGGCGATCGCCGCGGTCGCGAAGGCTCGCGCGGTGACCGAGTCTCAGGTTGCGATCGCGTGGCTCCTCGCGCGATCGCCCACGATCGCGCCCATCCCCGGGACGAGCTCCGAGAAGCACCTCGAGGAGAACTGGGCGGCGCGCGCGCTCCATCTGTCCGCAGACGAGATCGCCTCCATCACCGCGGCGCGCGGGGCCTAGATGCACGAGGACGAGCCCGCCCAGGATGACCACGCGATCCGGTGGGCGGCGGCGCTGCTCTCCGAGCTCGTGGAGTCGGGCGGCGTCGAGATCGTGAGCGAAGAGGAGCTCCTCGCCTCCGGGATCGTGGAGGCGCTCGCGACCGAGCTCACGCGGGGGCCCGACGATCTCGGCGAGCGCGTGCTCGGCGTCCTCCTCGAGTCCGACGGCGTCGACGAGGTGTTCACCAGCGAGCGCGCCCTGATCCCTCTGCTCGGGAGCAGCCGCCCCGCGAGCTGACCGCGTGCACACCCCAACGCGGGTGCGCCTGACTGTCCACCGAAGTCCACGCCCCGGGGTTTGCGACCTCGCCGCGCGCGTTCTACGCATGGGGCATGCAGCAGCCGCCCCCTCCGCCGTATGGCCACTACGCACCGCCCGCCGTCGGGGGGCCACCCCAGGGATACGGCACGGCCCCGGGATACGGCACGGCAGCGCCGACGCCTCAGGGGATGCCACCCCAGGCCGTGACCGAGAAGCCCGTCGACCCGATGCGGATGCTCATCGGCGTCGTCGGGTGCGGGCTCTTCGCGCTCAGCGCGATCATCGCGATGGTCACGAGAGACGACCCGTCGAAGTTCACCGGACTGCTCTTCACGTTCGTCGAGCTCCTCGGGCTGATGGGGATGGCGGCGGGCTTCAGTGGCCTGCGAACCCTTCCGGGCATGCTCGCGGCGGGCGGCAACGCGGTGGTCGGGATCTGTGCGCTCTGCATCGAGGCGCTCGCGTTCATGGAGTTCGGGGGCGTGTTTCTCTGGCAGCTCGCGTTCGTCGCGCTCAACGGGTGGATGTTCATCTCGCTCGCGGCGAACGCGGGGGCCCTCGCGGCGAGCCACAGAAAGACGGGTCCGATCGCGTTCGCCGGCGTCGGCCTCTGGGCGCTCGCTGCGCTCGTCGGTGCCTACTTCCTCTTCCGGGCGGTCATGTACTTCTTCGACCAGCCCGTCTCGGAGGCGAGCACCGCCGTGACCATCGCCGAGGTGGTGCATCTCCTCGCGGCGCTCGCGACGGGCGCCGTGTTCCTCGTCGCGAGGGCTCGGGCCTCGACGCCCGCACCCGCGCGCGGGTAGGCCGCGCGGCGGGGGATCGGCCCCGCGAGGCGGGACACGTGCTAACCAGGAGGGCGTGGGCCTCGCGCTCGGCGTCCTCATTTCCGGGACCGGCAGCAACCTCGGCGCGATTCTCGCTGCGGTAGCGGAGGGGCGCCTCGACGCGACCGTTCGCGTCGTCGCGTCCAACAAGGCGGACGCGCTCGGCCTGGATCGCGCGAGGAACCATGGGGTGCCCGCGGTGGTGCTCCCGCACCAGGCGTACGCGGATCGGGCAGCCTACGACGCGGCCCTCGTCGAGGTGCTCCGCGCGCACGGCGTCGAGTGGGTCGTGCTCGCGGGGTTCATGCGCATCGTGGGCCCAGCGTTCCTCGGCGCGTTTCCTGGGCGCGTGATCAACATCCACCCGTCGCTCCTCCCCGCGTTCCCGGGGGTGGACGCGCAAGCGCAGGCGCTCGCGCGCGGCGTGAAAGTCACCGGCTGCACGACGCACTTCGTGGACGGCGGCGTCGACACGGGCCCGATCATCGGTCAGCGCGCGGTGCGCGTGGAGGAGGGGGACACGCGGGACGCGCTCGCCGCGCGGATCCTCGTGGAGGAGCACGCGCTCCTGGTGGAGACGCTCCAGCGCGTCGCGTCCGGTGAGGTGCGCGCGAGGCCCTCGCCATGATGCAGAAGCACTACGACGTCGTCGTGCTCGGGCGCTCCATCGGCGCGCTGAGCGCCGCCGCGCTGCTCGCGCGGCGCGACTTCAACGTGCTCGTCCTCGGGCAGGGCGCGCCGCCCCCGTCCTACACGGCGCTCGGCTTTCGGATGCACCGGCGCGCGTTCACGTTCCTCGGGGCGACGAGCCCGACGTGGCGCCGCATGATCGCGGAGCTCGCCCAGTCGCAGACGTGGAAGCGGCGCGTGACCGTGTGCGAGCCCATGCTGCAGGCGCTCTCGAACACGCTGCGCTTCGAGATCCCCACCGATCCGAAGCTGTTCGAGCGCGAGACGCGGCGCGAGTTCGGCGAGCTCCTCCGCGTGGTGACGGAGCTCTACGAGGACCTCGCGCGCGTGAACGCCGTCGCGGACGACATCTTCGACCAGGAGGCGCTCTGGCCGCCGGGCACGTTCTGGGAGCGGCGGGAGACGAACCGCCTCGCGAAGAACCTGCCGTACATCCACGCCGAGCCGGACGCGGATCTCTTGAGCGAGTTCCCCCGCGGACACTTCTATCGGCGCCTCGTCCGCGCGTCGGTCCTCTTCGCGACGGACTTCTCGAGCGTGCCGCCGCCGTTCGCGGTCGCCCGGCTCCACGGAGCGTGGAGCCGCGGGCTGCTCGCGCTGGGCAACGCGGAGAGCGAGCTCGAGGAGTTCCTCGTCGAGCGCATCCACATGCACGGCGGCAAGTGCGAGCTCTTCGCGCGGGCGGCGTCCGTGACGACGAAGCGAGGCGCGGCCTCCGGCGTGCAGGTCGAGGGGGAGGAGCACCCCACGGGGGCGACGTTCATCCTCACGGATCTCGACGGCGAGGGGATCGCCGCGCTCGCGGGAGGCCAAGCGATCCATCAGCGCGCGCTGCGCGAGTGGCCCCGCATCACGTCCACCGTGGGTCGGTTCGTGGCGTCCGTGATCGTGCGGACGCGCGGCCTCCCGGCCCCGCTCGGCCCCGAGACGATGATCTTTCCGCCGCAGGTCGAGGGCGGGCCGCGCGCGCTCGCGGTGCACGTCCAGCGCTTCACGCTCGACCCCGCGCACTCGCTCCTCGTGGGCGAGATCCTCCTTCGGGATCACGGAGCGCTCGCGCTCGGAGACGCGCGCGCGTTCATCCTCCGGGCGATGCTCGCGGAGATGCCGTTCCTCGAGGCCCACGTCGTCGCGGTGGACTCTCCCTACGATGGCCTGCCCCTCTGGGACTTTCGCGGCGGCAAGCGCCGCGAGACCGATCGGATGGAGCTCGGGCTCCCTCGCATCGAGCCGATGCGCCGGCAGCTCGAGGTCGACCCCCCGGGCTACCTGGGGCTCGCTGGCGAGCCGATCCGGGGCCCCATCGACGGCACGCTGCTCGTCGGCCGGAGCGTGCTCCCCGGGCTCGGGCAGGAAGGCGAGCTGCTCGCCGCGTGGGGCGCCGCGCGCATCGTGACGCGCAGCGACCGCAAGCGCGCGCGCATGCGCCGCGAGATGTGGACGAAGGTCGAGTTCGGCTGACGGGAAAAATGACTAGAGACCCCGCCCGCCGTGCCGCCTCTACTGGCTCGCATGGAGATGCGACCGTTTACGATTCAGATCCGTGTGGAGCCGTCGCGCTGGCTCCGTCGGGGTGCGTTCTTTGGAAGCGTGCTCGCCGCGATGGCGCTCACCGGGGCCGCGTTCGGCGCGCCGCCGAAGGTGTTCAGCGCGGGTGAGGTGCTGAAGGCCGCGGACCTCAACGCGAACTTCGCGGATCTCGACACGGGCCTCACCGCCGTCGAAGCGTCCGTCGCGAGCCTCGACACCGACCTCACGGCGCTCGACACCAAGGTCACGGGCATCGACACCAAGGTCACGGCGCTCGACACCAAGGTCACCGGTATCGACACGCGGGTCACCGCGCTCGAGGCGGCACCGACGTTCTTGACCGCGACCGGGACGACGGGCGTCACCGGAAATCTCGGCGCCGACGTGACCTACCAAGGGATGAGCCTCGACCTCACCCCGGGGACCTGGAGGATCGACGCGAGCGTTACGGTCTCCACGACTATCGGCCAGGCGGACGGCGTCCAGATCGCGCTCTGGAACGACACGGCCATGACCGAACTACCGAACTCGCGGAGCGCCGTTGGGGCGACTGGAAGCGTCGGCGGATGCCCCGCGGGCGGATGTCTCGCCGTCCCACTCGTGACCTCGACCGTCGTGACGGTGGCGGCCGCTACGAAGCTCCGGGTTCGGGCACTCCGAAATGGTGCGTCGCAGGTCGTCGTCTCGCCTCCCGCCGGCCTCACGTCCATCAATCGGATGACCGCGCTCAAGCTGCGCTGATCCATCGGGCGAAGACGGGCCCACCCTCGCCGCGGTGGGCCCGAGCTCAGGCGCCTCTCGTCCGGCCTTTGGGCCGGCGCGTCGTGCGCGACGGGAGGCGCGCGAGGAGCTCCTTCACCTCGGCGACGAGCCGCGCCGCGGAGGGGCGTGGCCCCGAACGCGGCGTGAGGGCGAGGAGCTCGAACGGCGCGGCGGGGGGTGAGGACAGCGGCACGAGCGCGCCCTCGCGGAGCTCCCTCTGGATCGCGATCTCCGGGAAATAGCCGAGGTACGCGCCCTCTACGACCAGCGCGACGCCCATCCGGAGGAGCTCGATCGTGGCCCCGACGGCGCGGGGCCACGCGTCGTCCGGGAACTGGTCGAGGCTCGCGAGGTGCTCCGCGCCCCAGAAGCGCGGCACCACGCTCGGAAACCGGGCGACGTCCTCGCGGCCGACGCGCCGCCTCTTCGCGAGCGGGTGCCCGCGCCCGCAGACGAGCACGCCCGGCGTGACGCCGAGGCGCTCCACGCTGACCGCGAAGCTCTCGATCCGGCCGATCGTGAACGCGACGTCCGCGCGACCCGTCGCGACGAGCTCGACCATCCTCTCCGGGATGCTCTCGTACGTCTTCGGGACGAGGCGCGGGTGCCCTCGGACGAGCGCGGCGATCGCGCGCGGGAGGACGAGGGGGGAGAACACTTCCATCGCGAGGATGCGCAGCTCGCCCCCGAGATCCGCGCCCTCCCCGCGCGCCTCGCGCTGCACGCTCTCCGCGCGATCAAGCAAGGCCCGGAGCGGGGCGACGAGGCGTTCGCCGTCCGTCGTGAGGGACGCGCCGCGCGTCGAGCGCGCCATCAGGCTCGTGCCGAGCGCGTCCTCGAGCCTTCGGAGCGCCTTCGTCATCGCCGCGGGCGTGACGCGACAGCGCCGCGATCCCGCGAGGAGCGACCCGCCGTCCACGCAGGCGAGGAAGTACCGCACGTCGAAGAGGTGGAGCGGCGCGAGAGGCGGAGTGTTTACCATGGGTGAATAGTGTATCGACTCCTATTCGCTACCGGTGAATGTGCCGGTCGCTACGGTCGAGCGCATGAAGAACGCGCGACGAATGGGTTGGGGACTCGGGGTCATCGCGGTGCTCGGAGCCATGGGGTGCAGCGGCGACGTCCTGATCTTCCCGACGGGGGGCGAAGGAGGCACCGCGAGCGCGAGTACCGCGAAGGGCGCGAGCACGAGCGCCGTCGGCGCGAGTACGAGCACCACCACGGGGTCGAGCGCGTCCGGGGGCGGGGGGGCGATCTGGGAGGCCGCGTCCGACGTCGAGGTCCACTGCGACGAGCACAGCGCCACCGCGGTGGGTCCTGGGCGCGTGCTCCTCGTGGGTGTTTGCTGGCTCGGCGCAGCGACCGAGCCGAGCTCCGCTCTCCTCTACGACTACGGGACGAGGACCTTCTCGAGCCTCACGACCGAGGAGCCGCGCTCGGGGGACGCCACGGCTCGCCTCGCGGACGGACGGATCGCGCTCGTGGGTGAGAGCCCGCACGTCGAGTACTTCGACCCGGCTTCTCTGACCTTCGAGCTCGGTCCGGAGCTCGGGGCGCCTCGGCGAGAGCCCGCGCTGGTCGGCCTCTCCGACGGGCGATTGTGGGTCTTGGGAGGGCGCGTCCCGCCCGCGATGGATCTCACGTCGACCGAGATCGTCGACCCGGGCAGCGGCTCCGTCACCGCGGGTCCCGAGCTCCTCGAGGCGCGCTATCGCGCGGCCGTGCTCCCCGTCGGGACCGGGGGAGCGTGGCTCCTCGGCGGCGAGTCGCCGGACGCCGCCCTCGAAAGCACCGAGCGGAGCGCGTGCACGAGCTGCGCGTTCGAGGCCGCGCCCCCTCTTCCCGGCTTCGCGGGAGACGTGGCAGCGGTCGAGCGCGGCGGCGAGGTGGCCGTGTTCGGCGCGTACGCGATGACATGGAGGAGCGGCGAGGTCTTCGACCCCTCCGTCGATCTCGACGCGGAGATCTTCGGGCCGGCCGCCACAGTGACGCCCGCTGGTCGTTTCGTCGCGGCCGGGGTCGCCGGCTACTCGAACGAGACGCGTGTGCTCGAGGCCGCGCCCCACGGGGGCGCTTGGATCGTCGCCTCCCGGGCCGACAGCGGCGCGGACACGAGCCTGACGTCGCTCGGTGACGAGGCGCTGCTGGTCGTGTCGAACACGCCCGCGATCCTCCACTTGCCCTGAGGCCCATCGTGTAAGAGCGTGGACCGATGAAGTCGCAGCGAGACCTGTCGAAGGCGGGCGTCGTGTCGATCTGGCTCGGCGATGGCATTCGCAACGAGAGCGAGTTGGACGCCTACCTGAGCGACCGGTTCGCGAGCGACTTCGGCTTCCGGATCCACGCGCCGTCCGGGCCCGAGTACGCAGCCGGTCCCTGGTCCGGGGAGAAGCCCATCGAGCCCGTGGCCTCGCTCCTCTCTGGCTTCTCGCAATCGTCGCAGTGGCGCGACGCCGCCGTCCGTCTCGCGGAGGAGCGGGGATTCCGAGAGGCGCGCGCGGCCCTCGTCTTCCACGCGCTCGAGTACGACCCCCGACTCGTGGCGAACCCGAGCGCGCCGCTCACGTTCGTCGGCTCGGTGCCGATCGTCCGGTCCTGACGCGCGAGCGTGGGAACGCGATCTACTGACCGGCGCACGGGTGCTCGGCGAGGTACGCCTTGAACCCGCGCCAGATCGCGTACGTGAAGCGGTCCGCGATCCACGCGCCGCCCGCCTCGGTGAAGTGGACCGCGTCGGCGTACGCCAGACGGAGGCGCGTGAAGCGCGACATCGACGCGTCCCCACCCATCGCCTCGAACGTGCTCCAGAACCCCGTCTTGAACTGCTCCGCGAGCTCGCGCCGCTGCTTGATGATCTCGAGGGTGGGCGCGAAGCTCGAGTACTCGCCGCGGTCGGGCGGCGTGGCGAGGATGATCGGCACGTCGGGCAGCGCGCCCCGATAGACATCGATCACCTGCTTCAGCCACGTCGGCACGTCGTTCGCTTGGTAGATGTCGTTCGCGCCGGTCATGAAGACGACGAGATCGTACGGGCGGATGCGCAGCATCTCCTGGTTGATGTCCGCGTTCTCGGTCGTCATGCACCGGGTGTTCATCGCGCCGACGCCGAGCGAGTCCACGATGATCCCGGGCTTCTCCCGCTCGAGCGTGACCCCGAGGAAGCGGATCGGGTAGGGGTTCGTGGCGACGAAGTCCGCGCGATGCGGCCCATCGTCTACCTCCTGTCGGTAGTGGCCCAGGCCGACCTCGGACGCCGACGCGTCGATCGTCGCGACCTCCTTGCCGTCGACCTTCATCTTGAAGGCGCCCGCCTTCGGCCGCTTCAGATAGAAGACGTCGAAGCGGCCGACGTTGAGGCCCACCTTCGACGGAGGATCCGCGGTGCCGACGGAGGTCAGCGCGCCTTGCTGCATGCTCTCGGCGACGATCCCGGAGAAGCCGTAATAGCCGTCGTTCGTGGGCTTCGTGGACACCGCGTACGCCTGATAGCCGTACGACTCGTGCTGGTAGACGTCCCGGTGCCAGTAGTGGCTCCACGGCTTCGCGAGCGCGATGAAGCCGTGCCCGGCGTCCCCGTAGCGCGTCTGCAGCTTCCGGCGCATCTCGCCGGTGATGAAGTCCATCGTCATGTTGGAGTCGCCGAGGACGCCGATGCGCACGTGGTCCGTGGCCGTGCCGCGCAGGAGCTTCGCGAGCTTCTCGTAGAACGGAGCCATGACCGGGCCGCCCGGCTCGAGCACCTCGGGAACGGGGAGATCCAGCTCGGCGACGGACACCATCTCGGGCAGCTCCGTGTCGAGCGGGACGCACGCAGGGGCGGCCACCGATGCGGAGGGCGCCGCCGCTGGGGGCGAGCCCGAGCTCACCGCGATGAGCTGCGAGCGCGCATTCGGATGCGCGTTGCCGCACGCCGAGAGAACGACCCCGCACGCCGCGAGGACGACGCCGCACGCCGCGGCTCCGATCCACGCTCCCGCTCGCCCTTCCACCGATCCGAACATCTGCCCGCCAGCGGGCCGGAGGCTAGTGCACTAGCCGCGAGATGGCTTCGAAAACGGCGAAGCGCCGGGCGCGCGCTTCGGTCGTGACCTCACGTTCGTTTCTTCGAGTCGATGCCCGAGCGTTGCGCGTGCGTTGGGGCGGGGGCGAAAGAAGTGGCGTGAGTCTCGACGAGGTCGGTTCGTCGCCGCTCATCGCGCGGGGAAAACGCGACGGTTTTCGAGGCCCACGTCGTCGCGAACATCCTCGTCGGTGAGCGCTTCGCCATCCAGTGCTTCGCCATCCGGTTCGACGTGGAGGCGCTCGGCGCGAGCATCGAGGGCGGTCCGCTCGACGCCGTCTGCACCCACCCAGCGTGGCGCGAGGAGCGCGGCGAGCCTCTCGAGCGAGCAGCCCCGCCGCGGACGAACGTCCACACACTCGCCGTTCGCGAGCTCGACCTGCACCGCGTCCGGGTACGCCGGAAGGGTCGGGACGACGTGGGCGCAGACGATCTCGTGCCAGCGGTGGAGCTTCGTCTTGCCGGCGCCCACGTCGACGAGCAAACCCTCGCGCGTCACCGCGCGGCACCCATCCTTCGCGCTCGCGTCCTCGAGATCGATGGGGGAGGCGAACCGCGCGGCGTGTGCCTCGATCTCTCCGCTGGTCGCGAAGAGCCCGTCGGGCCCGTGCCGCACGAACCGATCGAGCCGCCGCGCGATCACCTCGGGTCGCATGCGAAAGTCCGCCGTGGGCAGCGTCACCTCGCCCCGGCCGACCTCGATGACCACCGCGGGGTGCGTGGTCTCGTCGATCGCGAGCTCTCGACCGCGGATCTCGACGCCCTGGGCGTTCAAGAGCGCGGGTCGACAGCGGGCGACCTGCTCCCGCTCGAAGGAGAGCTCCGCCGCGCGGCCTCCGAGCTCCGTCAGCGTGCGGGCCGAGATTCGGTCGGTCGTCGCGGAGAGGCACGCCCAGCGTGCGTTCGCCCCGAGCCGAAGGAGCCAGAGCACGAAGAGGATGGCGAGCGTGAAGCACACTGTCGCGACCGTCCCGAGCTGACGCGCGCTCGCGCCGGCGAGCGTCGCGATCGCGATCGCGATCGCCGAGAGGAGCCCCAAGGCGAGCAGCACGCTTCGACCCGAGGCCATGCGCCGGGGAGCCGCGATGACGTAGACCTCGGAGGAGGTGTGGGCTCGCTCTCGATAGGCCACGCTTCACCACGCGCGCCGAGCGCGCCGCCGCCACCGTTCATTGTCGCCCATCGCCGTCACGCGGCGAGGCTATCAGCGAGGATGCGGCGAGCGCGCTACGCTCGCCCGCGTGCTCGCTCGAAACGTGGTCTTCGCGCTCGCCGTCGCGCTCGCCGCCGGTTGCTCCTCTCCCCCCGCGCCCGTCACGACGGGCGCCGCCCCGTCCAGCGCGATCGTCACGGCCGACGCGGCGTTCGACGACGTGTGGGCGCGCCTGCTCGACGGCTATCTGCGGCGCGAACCCGTCGAGGCGACGACGCTCGGCATGCACGACCACGACGGTCTTTGGCCGGATCGATCCGTCGAGGGAGAGCGCGAAGCTCGCGCGTTCTACGACGGGATCGCCGCGGAGCTCGACGCCCTTCCAGCTTCGCAGCTCTCGCCCGATCGCCGCATCGACCTCGGCGTCCTCCAGCGCCGGCTCGAGTCGATCGCGTTCGCGCGCGACGTCCTGCGCGTCGCGGAGCGCGATCCGCTCGCGACGACGAGCCTGATCGGCGCGGGTCTCGAAGGGTTCGTCTCGCGCACGTTCGCGCCCGCGCCCGTGCGCGCGCGCCACCTCGCCGAGCGGCTCGCGACGGTCGGCCCGATCGTCGCGGCGGCCCGCGCGAGGCTCACGCGACCGTCGAAGATCGCGACGGAGACGGCGATCAAGCAGGTGAAGGGGCTCGTGGCGCTGGTGAGGAGCGGGTTCCCCGAGCTCCTCCCGGACGCTCCGTCGGAGCGGGACGCCGTGCTCGCCGCGGCGAAGAAGGCGGAGGTCGCGCTCCGCGACCTGCAGCAGTTCTTCGAAGGGGAGCTCCTCGCGCGGAGCGACGGCGATTTTCGCGCCGGGCGCGACGCGTACATGCGATCGCTCGCGCTCACGCTCGACGACGACGTCGACGGCGAGGCGCTCGTCGCGGCGGCGCGCGCGTCCCTCGCCGCGACCCAGAAGGAGATGGCGGACACGGCGCTCGAGCTCTGGCCCGAGGTGATGAAGGGGCAGCCCGTCCCGTCGTCGGGGGACCCGCACGCGGCCGTCCGCGCGGTCCTCGCGAAGCTGGCGGACGAGCACCCCACCACGGAGACGCTCGTCGCCGACGCGAAGGGCGTCCTCGACGAGACGACGCGGTTCGTGAAGGAACAGGACCTCGTCACGGTCCCCACGGAGCCGTGCAAGGTGATGGAGATGCCCGAGTGGGAGCGCGGCGTCGCCATCGCATACTGCGAGTGGCCCGGGGCGCTCGAGGAGAACGGCGAGACGCTGATCACGCTCTCGCCCGCGCCGCTCGACTGGACCCCGGAGCGCCGCGAGTCGTTCTACCGGGAGTACAACGACAGCATGCTCCAGGACCTCATCATCCACGAGGCGATGCCGGGGCACTACCTCCAGGCGTGGCACGCGAACCAGTTCCACGTCGTCCCAGGTGCGCGAGACGCGCGCGCGAAGGGCGGGGCGGGCCGGCGCGCCGCGCCGCGCGAGGTGTTCGACAACGGCGCGTTCGTCGAGGGCTGGGCGGTGTACGGCGAGTGGCTCATGGCGCGCCACGGCTTCGGGGGCGCGCGCGTCCGCATCGAGCGGCAGAAGATGTTCGCGCGCGTGTGCGTGAACGCGATCCTCGATCACGACATCCACGCGGGCACGCTCGACGAGAAGGGCGCGCTCGACCTGATGGAGAACGAGGGCTTCCAGGAGGAGGGCGAGGCGATCGGCAAGTGGACCCGCGCGCGCCTCGGCGTGGGCCAGCTCTCGAGCTATTTCTACGGGTTCAGCGAGCTCATCAAGCTCCGCGAGCGCGCCGAGCGCGAGCCCGGCTTCTCCGAGCGGGCGTACCACGACAAGCTCCTCGGGTTCGGCGCGCCGTCGGTGCACGCGATCCGAGCGCTCATGGGGATGTGACGGGCGCGCTCACCGTCCCACGTCGGGGCGGACGCGCGCGAGCTCGACGAACGTGAGCGGGCCGCTCGCCCGGCGCGTGAGCTCGCGGAACGCCGAACGGTCGAGCTCGAGGACGGTGTCTCCCTCGGGCTCTTCGGCGATCTCGGTGAGCCAGAGGTGCGTCACGCGGGGCATCGCCGCACGGAGGAGCTCCGCCCCCCCGATGACGATCGGCTCGGGGTCGGTCGACCGGGCGAGCGCGATCGCCTCGTCCAGCGAGCGCGCCACCTCGACGCCGGGCGCCGCGAGCGCGCGCGACACGACGATGTTGCGCGAGCCCTCGATGGGCCGGCCCGTCTCCTCGAAGGTGCGGCGGCCCATGACGATCGCTCGTCCCGCGATCACGCGGAAGAAGTGCGCGCGATCCTCCGGGTAGTCCCACGGGAGCCCGCCGGCGCGCCCCATCACGCCGTTCGCGGCGAGCGCGAAGCACGCACCGAGCGGCTGCGCCGGTGACCCCGCGTGCGCGTCGCGCGCGGCGCCGAGAGGGCGACTCAATCGAGCTGACGTGCCATGACGACGTCCGCCCCGCCGAGCGACCAGACGAGCCGGTCCTCGTTCATGAAGCGAATCTCGCTCGACGCGGGGCTCGAGTCCTGCGGCGAACGCTTGAAATCGACCGTGAGCTTGTTGCCCTCGATCTTCGCGATCTTGAACGTCCCGGACTGGGGCGCCTCGGCGGGGATGGCGATGGTGACGGCGTTCCCTTCGAACGCGAGCGACGTCTGCTTCGCCCAGCCCTCGGCGCTCACGCGCGCCTTCTCACCGGCGACGTGCTCCACGCCCACCCCCCGCCACTTGCCCTGGAGCCGATCCCGGGGCGATTTGGAGCAGCCCTGAGAGAATGCAGACACGGCGATGCATGCGAGGATCAGCGGCACGTTAGCGCGCATGAGGGCTCCCGTAGGTGTCCGCGACCGGTCGTCCCGGCGCGAGGGCGGTGTCGCGGGCGCGAGAGGCGCGCGCCCACGGACGCCTCCGCTCGGCCGTTTTCGGCGAGCGCGGCGACAACTCGAATCGTATGGAACGCGGATTTGTCGGGCCAAGAAGATCGGGGGAGAACCCGACGCGGAAGCGCTGGTGGTTGCCCTCGGGCCGGCCCGCGAATATGCGTTGCGCGCCCATTTCGATCGTTCGGGCGCGCGGAGAATATGCACGACGAGAGTGGCAGCGTGGGTCCCTCGAGACACTTCGACCGGCGCGTCGCGAGCGGTGAGCGGAGCGGCTTGCTGCGGCGACTCGTCGCCTCGGCGCGGCGCGGGTCGATCGTGTTCGACCTCGACGGGACGCTCCTCGACAACCGGCCCCGCGTCGTCCGCATCTTTCACGAGCTCGCGGACGCCTGGGCGACGAAGCACCCCGCCGCGGCCGATCTCTGCCGGGCCGCGGTCACCGAGAGGATCGTCTACGGGCTCGCGGACAACATGCGCCGCCTCGGCGTGACGGACGAGGCGCTCATCGCCGAGGCGTTCACGTTCTGGCGCGAGCGGTTCTTCTACGACGCGTACATGAAGTACGACACGGCCACGCCCGGCGCGGTGTCGTTCGTCCGCGCCTGCTACGACGCGGGCGCCCTCATCGTCTACCTCACCGGTCGGGATCTCCCGAACATGGCGCTCGGCACGTTCGCCTCGCTCCGGGACCTCGGGTTCCCGATCGGCGTCGCGAACACCTCGCTCATCACGAAGCCCACGTTCGAGATGCCCGACACCGACTTCAAGCTCGGGGTCGCGCCCCAGCTCTCCCTCCACACGCCCGTGCTCGCCTCGATCGACAACGAGCCCGCGAACGTGAACCTCTTCCTCGAGCTCCACCCGGAGTCCCTCGGCATCCTGATCGACACGCAGCACGCCCCGGATCCCCCGGAGCTCGACCCGCGCGCCCACGTGATCGACTCCTTCGAGGTCGATGCGTAGCGCGGGCGTAGCGTTCGCGTGCCTCGCGGTCGCGGGGTGCCCCGCCGTCGACGGGTCGACGTCGGGCGCGCCGTCCCAAGCGGGGAGCGCGGACGTGCCCGTGCCTCCGTCGTCGTTCGCGCGAGGGCCGACGCCCCCCGTCATCCCATCGAGCGGCCCGCAGGGGATGCTGTTCGACTCGAGCGGGCGCCTCGTCTCCCCCGACTCCGGCCCGCCGCCGCCCACCGCGATGCGCGCCGACCGTCCGCTCCAAGCGGAGCCTCCCGCGCACGAGGAGCAGGCCGGGGTGACGGTCGAGGCGGAGTTCAAGATGCGGCACCTGGGCTCACCGCCCAAGGTGCCCGAGGTGAGCGCCGCGGCGATCACGAAGGCGCAGCGGCTCACCGCGCTCACGAGCACGATCGATCTCTTCGCGACGGGCCGCATGCGCTGGGGCATCACGTCGCGCGCGATGCCGCTCCCGCTCCACTCGGAGCTCCGCGCGAAATACGATCGGTGGGGCCACGTCCTCCTGTGGCCGGGCCTCGCGAAATACCGCGTGCTCTCGGTCGGATCGCTCCGCGCCGTCCTCGACGAGGCGCGCGTCGACGTGATGCCGGTCGTGGTGGGCACGGTGACGAAGGGCGCGGCGTCCAAGCGGCTCGGCGAGCCGACCCGATCGATCACGATCGAGTCGCCGGTCGCGAAGGTGCAGCTCGACATCGCCTCCGTGCCCGAGGCGTCGATCGGGGGGCCGCTCCTCTGCCGGACGCTCCTCGAGATCGCGGGCGTCGATCCCGCGAGCCCCGAGTGCAAGGCGGATGAGGTCGTCCTCGCCGCGCGCTTCGATTTCGCCTCCGGAGGCGGGATCGACTTCGAGGCGACCGCGCTCATGAAGCGGACGGACATGCCCGCCGCGGACGCGAGCTGCCCCCCCACGGGCTCCAGCTACGAGGCGACCGGGCTACCCGATCCATCCGAAGGCGTGTTCCTCGTCCCCGCCGAGCTCGAGGGGTTCCGCTCGAAGTCGGACCCGAAGGTCGAGCCGGGCACGAACGCCCCCGCGGAAGGCATCATCGTCGACAACGCGCTCGATCGGCGCGTCTACTTCGCCCTCGACGGCGTGCTCCTCGCGCTCGTGCCGCCGCCGCCGCAGTCCACGCGCTACGTGCTCGGGATGCCCAAGGGCCGGTACACGGGCGAGTGGAGGACGTTCTTCGGCGAGATCATCCAAGCGCCGCACGAGATCATCCTGCCCGGCCGCTTCAGCGACGCGCCCGCGGGTGTCACGGCGGACGCCGGCCCGCCCTGAGTCTCCCCTGGCTGGCAAAGCCCTGGCGCGCGAGCTCGACCACCGCCCCAAGGGCCGAGAGGCGGGCCAAAAAAAAACGCGCCGAGGGCGCAAAGAAGATGCCGAGGGCGCAAAAGAAAACGCCGCTCCACGCACCAAGGGGGGACAAGGTTCACGCGAAGCGGCGCAAGACGAACCAAAGCACATCGATCGGGCGGCGCGAAGGAGCTCTTTGTAAACCTTTGTCAGCGGATCTCACGATCGAGCCGAAACGCAGGGCTTCGCGCGCGATGGGACGGGTTCACTTCTCCGTGTTCACGCTCGATGTCGCGCCGATCAGGGGATGGTGGGCGGGGGCTCGACGCGCTCGGGGCTCCGGAAGACGTTCGCGATCGACTCGGGGATGCGCTTCGGCGCCATGTTGTTGCCGACGCACGCGAGCAGCGTCCACCCTTCGACGAGGAGATCCGCGTCGCGGACGATCCGGTAGTTGAACTTCACCGTCACGCGCGAGATCTCCACGACGGTCGACTCGACCGTGATGATCTCGTCGAACCGGGCGGGTTTTCGGTAGCGCAGGGACGTCTCGACGACCGGGAGGTGGACGCCCTCGCGCACCCACAGATCGTACGAGACGCCCCGTCGGTGGATGAAGTCGACGCGCGCCGCCTCGAAGTACGTGAGGTAGTTCGCGTGGTGCACGATGCCCATGAGGTCGGTCTCGCAGAACCGGACCTGGAGCCGTGTCTTCGACGTTTGGGGCAACGATAGGGCGGCGGATTCCACGGGCGAGAACCTACTCCGCGCGCATCCGCGCGCCATCCCGTCTTCGCGCTCGTCGCGGGGGCGAGTTTTTGATAGCTCGGTCCTCCATGGCCGAGAAAATCGTCACCCTCATCGATGCCGACGCGATCGCCGCGCGCGTCAAGGCGCTCGGGGAGCAGATCGCGAAGGAGTACCAGGGGCGAAACGTCGTCCTCGTGTGCGTCCTCAAGGGCAGCTTCATGTTCACGGCGGATCTCGCGCGCGCGATCAACCTGAGCACGCTGCGCATCGAGTTCCTCGGCGTCCGCAGCTACGGCGAGGGAACGTCCACCAGCGGCGTCGTCCAAATCACGCAGGACCTCTCTCGACCCATCGAGGGCGAGGACATCCTGATCGTCGAGGACATCGTCGACACGGGGCTCACGATCGCGCACCTCATCGACCTGTTCCGGACGCGCAAGCCCGCGAGCCTCAAGGTCTGCGCGCTCCTCCACAAGCCGGCGCGGACGCGCATCAAGGTGCCGATCGACTACCTCGGGTTCACCATCGAGGATCGCTTCGTCGTCGGCTACGGCCTCGACTGGGGCGAGAAGTACCGGAACCACCCGCACATCGCGGTCGTCGAAGCGGGCGAGTGATGTCGAAGCGCCTCGCCTACCTCGAGAAGGTCACCTCCGAGGGGTCCACGGACTCCTTCACCTGGTACGCCCTCGGCATGGAATACAAGGGCCTCGCGCGCGTGGACGACGCGCTCGCGGCCTTCACGAAGCTCCGCGGCTTCGACCCCGGATACGTGCCGATGTACCTCATGTGCGGGACGTTGCTCGCGGACGCCCAGCGCGCGGACGAGGCGCGCGAATGGCTCACGGCCGGCGAGGCCACGGCGAGCAAGAAGGGCGATTCGAAGGCGCTCGGCGAGATCCGCGAGGCGCTCGCCAAGCTGTAGGCGTCAGCCCTTCGCGCGGAGCGCGGCGAGGCGCTCCGCGATCGTCTTCTCGTAGCCGCGGCTCGTGGGCCGGTAGAACGACTCTCCATGGATCGCGTCGGGGAGGTAGCTCGCGCCGCGCGCGACGCCGCCCTCCTCGTCGTGCGGGTAGCGGTAGCCGTCGCCGTAGCCCTCGTCCTTCATGAGCTTCGTCGCCGCGTTGCGCAGGTGCAGCGGGACCTCGAGCGCGCCGTGCTCGTGGACGGCGGCCTGGGCGGACTGCCAGGCGACCATCGCCGCGTTCGACTTCGGCGCGGTCGCCAGATAGAGGACGGCCTGGGCGAGCGGGAACAGGCCCTCCGGCATGCCGACGCGCCGGTACGCGGCGTCCGCGGCGAGGGCGATCTCGAGCGCGCGGGGATCGGCGTTCCCCACGTCCT
Source organism: Polyangiaceae bacterium (assembly GCA_046351395.1). Taxonomy (GTDB): domain Bacteria; phylum Myxococcota_A; class Polyangia; order Polyangiales; family Polyangiaceae; genus CAYYKK01. The sequence continues at coordinate 15,232 of JAXLYP010000032.1, read as the reverse complement.
CGCTCGCGAAGATGATCATGCGCCGGAGGAGGAAGAGCGGGTCGTCGCCGCTCTCGATCATCCGCATGAACCAGTAGATCGAAGCGTCCGGATCGGACCCGCGCATCGACTTGATGAACGCGGAGATGACGTTGAAGTGCTCCTCGCCCGCCTTGTCGTAGAGGAGCGTCTTGTGCTCGGCCTCCGCGGCGATCTCGTCCACGCCGATCGTGTCTCCTCCGCGCGACGTCACCTCGTCCGCCGCGATCTCGAGGGAGGTGAGGGCGCGGCGCGCGTCTCCCTGGGCGAGCCGCGCGATCGCGCGCGCGGCCTCGGGCTCGAGCCGGACGCGGCCGCCGAGGCCGCGCGGGCTCTCGACGGCGCGCGCGAGGACGCGCTCGATGTCCTCGGCGTCGAGCGCGCGCAGGCGGAGCACCTTGCAGCGCGAGAGGAGCGGCGCGTTCACCGCGAACGAGGGGTTCTCGGTCGTCGCGCCCACGAGGGTCACGACGCCGGCCTCCACGTGGGGGAGGAACGCGTCCTGCTGGGCCTTGTTGAACCGATGGATCTCGTCGATGAACAGGATGGTCCGCCGCCCCTGGAAGCTCTTCGCCTCCTTCGCCTCGGCGACGACCGCGCGCACGTCCTCGGCGCGCGCGAGGACGGCGTTCAGCGGGACGAACTTCGCGCGCGTCGCCTCCGCGATCACGCGCGCGAGCGTCGTCTTGCCGGAGCCGGGGGGCCCCCAGAAGATCATGGAGCGCACCCGATCCTCTCGGATCGCGCGCGCGAGCGGCGCGGCGTCCCCGAGGATGGCGCGCTGACCGACCAGCTCCTCGAGCGTGCGGGGCCTCATGCGCTCGGCGAGCGGCACGCCCATGGGATCGGACGCGTCCCCGCGCTGTTCGAAGAGCGTCGGGGCGCCGGGGCTCGTCTTCTTCGTCGCCACGTCGCTCAGGCGCGCGGCGCGCGCGCCCCGAAGATCGCGGTGCCGACGCGCACCATCGTCGCGCCCTCGAGGATCGCCTCCGCGAAGTCGTGGCTCATCCCCATCGAGAGCTCGGGCAGCGGACCGAGCCCGCGCGCGACGAGGCGCTCGCGCAGCACGCGGAGCGCCGCGAACAGGGGCCGGTTCTGCGAGGCGTCCTGCTCGAGCGGAGGCACCGTCATCAGCCCGAGGAGGCGCAGGTTCGGGAGGGCGACGATCCGCTCCACGAGCGCGGGCGCGGCGTCCGGGAGCACGCCGCTCTTCTGCGGCTCGAGGCCCACGTTCACTTGAACGAGCACGGGCATCCGCCCCGGGGGACGCGGCGTGGTGACGACGCGCTTGTCGATCTCCGTCGCGAGCTCGATCCGATCGACCGTCTGGATCACCTCGCACGCGCGGAGGCAGTCCTTCACCTTGTTCCGCTGGAGAGGCCCGATCGTGTGGAACTCCAGACCCTCGAGGTCCGCGAGGTCCGCGCGCTTGCCGAGGAGCTCCTGGACGTAGTTCTCGCCGAACACACGCTGGCCCGCGGCGAACGCGGCGCGCACCGCGTCGCTCGGCTGGCCCTTCGAGACGGCGACGAGTCGAGGCAGAGGGAGGCCGGCTCGTTCGCTCGCTCGCGCGATGTCCGCGCGGACGCGCTCCAGGTTCTCGCGGACGTGGCTCCAGGCTTCAGGCACGCGCGATCTCTGGTCGCGGTCGGCCGCGCCCGCAAGACCTGGATGGATGTAGCGTGAACCCACCGCCCGACCGGGCGTGCCAGCGTGTGCCAGGGGCCGTTCACACCCATGGATGGAAACCCCAAAAATGCGTAGAATCTCAAGCTGAAGAGGTGGCGTGGGTCCTGCAGAGTTTCGACGCGTGCGCGGGATGAAGGGGCGGTCCACCCGGTGGATGCCATGGGCGATAGCCTTGGCTTGCGGCGGCGCGTTCGGACTCCAGGCGTGCTTCAACCCCCAGCCCGAGCCGCCCGCGAAGAGCGGTTCGTTCGTCCCGGAAGCGGAGCCGGCGGACTCGGCGACCGGGGACGGCGGCGGCGGCGCGAGCGCGGGCGGAGAAGGCGGCGCCGGGGGTAGCTCCCAAACGCCGTCGTTCGATCACGGCCGCGGTCCCACGAGCTCCGTCGCGGTGACGAGCGGCGGCGCGACGAGCCTCATTCCGAACACCCACCCCAAGCCGAAGCCGCGACACCACCGCGATCCGTGAAGACCCCTCGACTTCTTTCTTCCTTCAACCCGCGCTGGTGGGTCCCGCTCGTCGCCGCGATCGGCCTCGCAAGCTGCATTTTCAACCCGCAGCCCGAGCCACCGACGCTCGTGGATGGCAGCGGCGGGACCGGCGAGGCGAACACCGCTACGAACGCGACGAGCGCCGCGACCGGCAACACCGGAACGGGCATCGGCACCGGGGTAGGAACGGGATCGAGCTCGACGGGCGATCCGATGTCCACGGGCTCGCAAGGGGGCATGGGCGGCGCGGGCGGCCAGGGCGGCGCGGGCTCGACGAGCGTCACGACGACGGACGCGTCGTCGAGCGTGAGCTCCAGCGACGCGTCGAGCTCGTCGACCGGCTCCTGAGCGAGCCGACGCCGAGCCGAGCGAGGCGCGCGTTCGATGCGCGCGCCGCGCCGAGCCCGACTCGGCTGCGGTCAGCGCTTGAGGTAGGCGTCCGTCACGTTCGCGATCATCTCCGCCAGGATGCCGTCCGCGACGCGCAGCCGGCGCGACATCTCGCGCGCGACGTTGAGGACGATGATCGCGTACGACTTCACGTCCCGCCGGTAGAGCGAGTCGAGGTCGCTCGCGGACAGGCGCAGCACGCGCGAAGGCGCGAGCACGCGCACGGTCGCCGAGCGCGGCATCACGTCCAGGATCGACATCTCGCCGAACCAGTCCCCCGGACCGAGCACGGCCACGCGCGCCTCTCGATCCCCCTTCGACTTCTTCAGCACCTCCATTTCGCCGCCGAGCACGACGAAGAGCTCCCGACCCTGGTCGCCCTCACGAAAGACCGCGGAGCCCGGCGCGAGGTTCGAGGTGGGGAGGTTGCGGACGAACGTCTCCAGCGTGTGATCGTCGAGTCCGCCGAAGATGCCGATGTCGCGGAGCACCTCGATGGGAGGGCGGTCCTGGTGCGCCGATGCGGCGCCGAGCGTGTCGTCGTCGGTTTCGTCTGTCATCGGATCCTCCCGGGGTTCTTGGGAGCTCGAGCTCAGTTACAAACGCCGTACTCCGTGCTGCCGATGATGAGGGGGTCGAGGAGGCTGTAGCACGTCAGCGCGTTCGGACACGAGCCACCGACCTTGCACCACTGTAGACAGACGTCGCTCCCGTTGCTCGTGAAGCAGCCGAACCCCGGCTTGCAGTCCGCGAACCCGTTCGTCGCGCACGACGCTCCGTCCCCGCCCGTGCCCGCCTTCGGACAGAACGTGAAGGTCTGCATCGTCATCGTGTCGCGCACGGCCTGACAGCCGAGGCCCGCCGCGCAGCCGCTGTTGTTCGTGGGATCGCAGTTCTGCGTGCAGAGCTTCACGCCCGGCACCGCTCCGCCGCTCCCGTCGTCGAGCGTGAAGTAGCAGATGCCGCCGGGGCCCGTGCAGTCGTTGTCCATGTCGCAGAACTCGAGGCACGAGAGCGCCCCCACCGCGGGGCCGAGGCACATCGAGCCGGGGACGCACTGGTTGCCCGTCCCGCAGCTCGCGCCGACGGGCGCGCTCCCCTCGAGGATGCACGTGCGGTCGTTGTTCGCGTCGAGCGAGCACTGGCGATCCGCGGTGCACCCGCACTGCGGGCTCGTCAGCTTGCAGGGCTGCTCGGGGCAGTTCGGATCGACGCCCGTCGACGTCATCATGGACGCGGTCGACATCGAGCTCTGCGTGGACGAGGTCGTGGACATCGAGCTCTGGGTCGACGTCGACATCGAGTTGGTGGACGAGGACTTCCCGGTGCTCGCGGCCGCTCCGCCCGAGCCCGCGCCGCCCGCGCCGTCGATCGTCGCGCCAGTTGCGCAGCCCGCCGCGGCGAGCGCGATCAAGAAGGAGCCCGTGCGGAGGGAGCGCTGCATCGACGCGATCGTACGGGATCGCGCGCGGCGCCCTAAAGACGTTTTTCGAACACGATGCGAGAGCGGCCCGGGCCCGCGTAGTCGTCCACGTCCGTCACGGACCAGCCGAGGGCGACGTGGAACCGCACCGAGCCCGAGTTGCCGTGGGTCGTGATGGCCTTCAGCGCGACGCAGCCGACCGCGCGACAATCGTCCTCGAAGGCGGCGTAGAGCACGCGCGCGACGCCGCGGCGCCGGAAGTCCGGGTGGATCCCGACGAGGTGGACGTACCCGATCTGCTCGGGGTCGGTGCGCGAGAAGCTTCGGAACGGCTGCGCTTCGGGCGCGACGAACCCGAACAGGAACCCGACGAGCTCGGCGTCCGACTCGACGACGCGCGCGAGCCGCCCGAGCTCGTAGAAGAAGATGGGGTGCGCGAGCGCGCTCGTCGGCCCCTCCCACCATTGATCGATGACGCTGACGATCTTCGCGTAGTCGGCCTTGGTGAGCGGTCGGGTCTGCATGGTGAGCAGCCCCGAGCTTACGCCGACTTGCTCCTCCTCGCGCCGCACGTTCTACTCCCCCGACGATGACGGCCCGCACCGCGCTCCTCGCGCCCTCGATCCTCTCGGCGGACTTCGGGATCCTCGCGGAGGAGATCCGAGCCGTCGAGGCGGCGGGCGCGGACTGGATCCACGTCGACGTGATGGATGGGCGCTTCGTCCCCAACATCACGATAGGTCCCGTGGTCGTGGGCGCGGTGCGCGCGTCGACCGCGCTCCCGCTCGACGTGCACCTCATGATCGTCGAGCCCGAGCGCTACGTCGAAGCGTTCGCCAAGGCGGGGGCGAACCGGATCCTCGTCCACGTGGAGGCGTCCCCCCACCTCCATCGGACGTTGCAGCTCATCCGCAAGCTCGGCTGCGCGGCGGGGGTAGTCCTGAACCCGCACACCCACGAGGACGCGATCGACCGGGTCCTCGAGGATCTCGATCAGGTCCTCGTCATGAGCGTCAACCCGGGGTTCGGGGGGCAGCAGTTCATCCCGAGCGTCCTCAAGAAGATCGAGGTCCTCCGGAGGCGCGTTGACGAACGCGGGCTCGCGGTCATCATCGAGGTCGATGGCGGCGTGGCGGCGGACACGGCGGGGCGCGTGAAGTCGGCAGGGGCGGACGTGCTCGTCGCGGGCAACGCCGTGTTCGGCGCGGGCCAGGGGCTCGGGCGCGCGGGCGCCTTCGATCAGCGCGTCGAGGCGTACCGCGGCGCGCTCGCGGCGCTCCGCGAGGCCACGTGAAGGGACGCCGGTTCGTCGCGGCGCTCGGGGCAATCACGCTCGCCGCGTGCAGCGGCAACCTCGAGCGCCGCGTGCGCGAGCTCGAGGTCCCCGTCGTACTGACCCCCACCCCCTCGGCGAGCGTCAGCGCGCGGCCGATCGCCGCGCAGCCGAAGGGGGATCCGAAGGTCGACGCGGAGATCCGGAGGGTCCTCGAGCGCGTCGCGGCCATCCGAGAGCTTCCGATCTTGAAGCCCGTGCACGGCCGATCGCTCGGTCGCGACGCGCTCCTCGTGAACCTCAAGAAGAAGGCGAAGGAGGAGCTCCCGCCCGAGGTGCTCGCCCAGCAAGGCGAGGCGTACCGAGCCCTCGAGCTCGTGCCGCTCGACTACGACTTCGAGGCGGGGCTCCTGAAGGTCCTCCAGAGCGCGATCGCCGGGTACTACGACTCCGACGACAAGATGATGTACCTCATCGACGACCTCGACGACGACTACAAGGCCATCACGCTGAACCACGAGCTCGTCCATGCGCTCCAGGACGAGTCCTTCGATCTCGCGCCCCTCACGAAGTACCGCCCGGGCAAGGGCGACGAGGACAGCGCGGTCCAAGCCCTCATCGAGGGCGACGCGGTGAACGGCATGTTCGACGCCGCGGGGAACCCGGCGATGAAGCTGGACGCGAGCGAAATCTCCGACAGCTTCCGCCACTCCATGGCCTCGTCCGACACGGCGGCGAGCGCGCCCGTGTTCATCCGCGACTCCTTGGTCGCGCCCTACGCGGACGGCTTCGCGTTCGTGCACTACCTGCGGAAGGAGGGCGGGTGGGCCGCGGTGGACGAGGCGTTCCGCCACCGCCCGACGACGACCGAGCAGGTCCTCCATCCGCAGAAGTTCATCGAGCTCGAGCCCGCGGACGCGATCCCGGAGCCGCCGATCGACGCGCTCGGGAAGGGCTTCCAATCCGTCATGGTGGACACGATGGGGGAGGCGGGCTTCCGCTTCATGCTGCACGCCAAGGGCGCGGACTTCGCGGCCGCGGCGAAGTCCGCGGACGGTTGGGGCGGGGATCGGTGGGTCCTCGCGCAGCGCAAGGCGGACGACGGATCGAGCGAGTGGGCGTTCGCGCTGCACCTACGGATGGACGACGCGCCCTCCGCCAAGGAGATCGCGGACGCGCTCTCCACGTATCTGGCCAAAGCGGTGGGCGCGTCGGCCTGCACCGAGCGCGCGACGCTGGGGCCGCTCGCATGGGCGCAAAAAGGCCTGGATTTGGCGATCGTCGCCGGTCCGTACAAAGCGGTGGGCCCGGCGCGCACGACCGCGTCCACGTGCGCCGATGCGCGCGCATGGATTTCTGCGATTCTGCCTCCATAGTTGCGGGGTGAACGACATGACGACCACGAACCCGAAGGGCAAGCAGGAGGCGCTCCTCGCGCTGGCGGTCTCCCTGCTCGGCGATCCCCTCGTCGAATCCGCGAAGGACGACGTGCGCGAGGCCCTCACCAAGGACCCGATCGAGAGCGCGATGATGGCGATCCTCGTCGGGAGCTACGCGTTCTACCAAGCCGAGAAGGGGGTGAACCCCAAGGTCGTCACGTTCGGGGACGCGCTCGTCTTCATCTCGACGAGCATGTCGGTCGGGTACTCGGACATTTTCCCGAAGACGGAGCGCGGCAAGATCATCGCGAGCGCGATCCAGACCTTCGGCCCCGCGATGACCGCGCGCCTCCTGGATCCGACGAAGAAGCAAGAGGAGGACGAGAAGCGCGCCGCGCAGGAGACGCAGCAGCAGATCCTGCAGCGCCTGGACGCGATCCTCGACGCGCTGAAGTCCCGCCCTCTCGCCTGAGCGCCACCACGACGATCTCCTGGCGATGGCTCGGGAGCTGCGTCGCGGCGACGGACTCGAACCCGAACCCGCGCACGCGCTCGACGAGCGAAGGGAGCGCCTCCGCCTCGCGAAGCGAGTTGAGCTTGAGGGTGAGGAACGCGCCGCGGAGCGTGCTCCGAAGCGGGCCGATCACGCGCTCGGCGTACTTGAGCGCGACGGGCGCGGCGAGGTTCACGTCGAGGAGGAACCAGTGCACCGGGCGCGGCAGCGCCTCCCGCTTCAGCGCGCCGACCGGGATGGGGTGGTGCACGAAGCGCGGCGAGGCGAGGACGTTCGCCGCCATCTCGCCCGGGTCGACGCCGTGCACCGTGAGACCGCGCTGGAGCAGCGCGAAGCAAGCGCCGCCCGGCGCGCTCCCGACCTCGAGCGCCACCTCGCCTTCGCGCGGCGACGCGCCGGACCACGCGATCGCCTCCTCGATCTTCAGGTACGCGCGCGACGGGGCGTCCGCGGGGAGCGGCACGTCGAAGAACCCGCCCGGGACGCGCGGGTGATCGGCGCTCATCGTGTGCGCGCCGACGAGGAGCGGCTCGCCCGGCGCGCCGACGATGACGTCGATGACCGGGTCCCCGTCCGCGGGAGGAGGCTCGTTCGCCGCCCCGAGCGCGGCACGCACCGCCTCGAGGTCTTCCACCGGGACGACGCTCGGATCCCTCGGAAAGATCGCGCATCGCACGCGCGGATCGGCGGCGCGCAGCGCGGCGATCGCGGGCATCTCCATCCGCCCGAGGCCGATGCCGCGCTCGCGCGCGAAGATCCACCCCGGCGCGAAACTCAGCGCCACGGGGCGCTCCCCCTTGAACGTGACCACGCCGGGCCTCGAGTAGGCGAGCTTCGCGCTCGGGTGCGTGCGCGCGACCTCGGCCTTGAGGAACGCCTCGCCCCCGGGCTGACAGGCCGCGAAGAAGAACGCGCTCTCCGTCGGGAGCGTGACGGGTGGGGTCGGCGCGCCGGCGAAGCTCAAGCCTGAGCCGTGTCCGCGCCCGAACGCGGCGCGCGCGACGGGGGCGATGCGTTCGCGCGGCTCTTCGCCTCGCTCGCCGCGAGCCGGATCTGACGGATCCGCGCCTCGAGCTCGTGGAGCCTCGCCTCGCTGAGGGCCGCGCCCCCGAACCGCGCGCCGAGGTACGCCTGCGTGACCTCGAGGATCGGATCCGCGAGCGCGTGCGCGCTCTCGGCCAACGACTGCGCGTGCCGGAGCGGGGGCGTCCCGAGGGGCCGGTGGATGCCGTTCGCCCCCATCGCCGCCTCGAGGTGCTCGTAGAGCTGCGTCGCGGCGATCTCGCTCTTCGTCCGCTTCAACGGCTTCGGCGCCGGCGACGGCGGGCTGCGGCGCCGCCGGAGGTACAGGATCACGCCGCCACCGATCACCACGAGCGCGCCGAGCGCGATCCACGTCGTGCGGCCGCCGATCGAGCGGCCCCCGGAGGCGCGCCGATCGCCCCCGGAGAACGACCGGAAGAGCCCGTACTGCTGATCGAGATCGTAGTTCACGACGTGGCGGTCCCACCGCTCGCTCGTCGCCTCGATGAGGTCGCGCAGCGTGGCGATGATGCCGCTCGACTCGACCTGGGGCGCGGAGCCGGCGGGCGGAGTGGGATCGAACGTCGCCCAGCCTTCCCCGTCCACGAACACCTCGACCCAGGTGTGCGCGTCGCCCTGGCGCACGACGTAGAACTTTCCGAACCGGTTGTACGTCCCGCCCGCGAAGCCGTTCACCGTCCGCGCGGGCACGTCGAGCGTGCGGAGCATGACGGCGAGCGCGGTGGAGAAGTATTCGCAGTGGCCCTTGTGAGACTCGAACAGGAAGTGATCGAGCGGGTCGTCCGCCTTGCCGGACGGCGTGTCGAGATCGTACGCGTAGTCGTGGTGCAGCCGCTCGACGATCGCGGCAGCCTTCTCGCGCGTGGTCGACGCGTTCGCCGTCCACTCCGCCGCGAGCTCCCCGATCCGCGCGGGGATCTCCGGGAGGCGCACGTACATCTGCCGTTCGTGCGCCGAGAGCGGGCTTCGGAACGTCGTCTGGCTGCGATCGACGTACACGAGGTACTCGATCCCGTGCTCCGACGGCTGGTAGCGGAACTCCCCGTCCGCGCCGCGCATGGGCGAGACCTTCGAGCTGCCGAGGATCGAGTCGGGGCGCTGGAACGAGAACGCCGTCGTGTGCTCGGGGAAGAACAGGATGGGCGGCTCGAACGGATCGAGGTCGACGCGCCAGGGCTTGTCGCTCACCCACGGGTTCGAGTCGGGGTCGAGCGGGATCGGGGAGTCGTACATCTCGATCGCGTGGAGCTGCGCGTCGCTCTGCGACCAGCCCTTGCCGTCGTAGTTGTCGAGCGCGCGGCCGCGGAGGTGCATCGTCATCCAGCTCGGCGGGTTGTCCCCGAGGCCGGGGATCGTGATGCGCATCGCGGGGGTCGGATCCGTCCGGAGCGCGCCGCTCGTCGCGAGATCGATGTGGTCCGAGAACCCGATGATGGGGCCCTGGTGGTTCTGGTTCAGCTGGAGGAGCGAGAGCCCGACGCGCGGGAACGCGATGAAGAGCATCGCCGTGAAGATGAAGATCGGGATCGAGAGGAGGCACGTCGCCAGGATGAACGACCGACCGACGACGCGGCGGGAGCGGAGGATCCGCGGGACGTCCACCGGGAGGCCCGTCCGATCGCGCGCGCCCTGCCGGTAGTTGCCCTCGACCTCGCGGCGGAGGTGGCTGAGGACGAGCGCGCCGGGCGCGACGATGAGGACCCCCGCGAAGCACAGGCCGTAGCCGAGGCCGCCGCCGAGGACCGTGCCCGCGATGAGGTGGAGGAGGGCGAGGACGATCACCTGCTGGTCGTGCACGGCGCCGCGCCGGGTCGCGAGGCGGATGATCTGGAGGGCGGCCGCGAACTCGATGAGCACGTCGAGGCTGCTCGCGCCCAGGATGAACCGCGTCACCTGGAGCGCGATGACGAGGACCAGCGACACCGTGTCGACGTGGCGGAACGCGGGGTGGCGCTGCCACGACTCGCGGACGAGGAGCGCGAGCAGGAGGCCGCCGAGCACGACGAGGCTCACGACGCGCGAGAACTGCCCGCTCGAGACGAGCGCGAGCACGCCGAGCGCCGCGAGGGCGTTCGTCATGAACCGGTGGACGACGCCGAACCTCACGCGCCTCCTCGCTGCGCCCGCGCGGCCGGCGTGGGCTCGAGGAGCGCGAGGAACCGGAGGATCGGGTCGGCGCCGACGGACTTGTCCGCTCGCACGCGCTGACCGGCGGTCGTTCGCACGGCGACCGCGTCCCCCCGCTTCACGTGCGCGACCGCCCGGGACGCGACGTCCCGGACGTGCTTCTCGAACTGTGCGCTGAACGCCTCGTCCGGCTCGGTGGGCGCGGCGACGTCCACGGCGATCTCCACGTCCGGCTGCGCCTCTCGCATCCGCTCGCGGAGGATGAGCGGCGAGACGCGCGCCAAGGGCGGGGGCGTCGCCGCGCTCTTGCGCCAATAGATGTCGCGCGGGTCGTCGCCCTCGCGCATCGGCCGCACGGAGTAGATGTCGTCCCCGATGCCGCGCCCCGCCGTCGCGCCGCTCTCCCCGCGCCGCCCGCCCTCGAGGATCGGGATGCGGACGGGATCCACCGCGGGGTAGATGATGAGGTCCCCCGCCGCCGCGACCTCGCGCGACTTCTCGAAGAGCCCGAACGGGAAGCGCGTCGCGATCCGGAAGCCCGTGTGGTGATCGCGCCCGCGGCGCGCCGGAGTCCTCCGGTAGGCGGCGACTTGGGCGGAGGACGGGCTGATCTTGAGGAAGAAGCAGCGCTTGTCCGCCGGCTGACCGGCGCGGAGATCCTCGACTTCGATCGCGTACGACGGGACCCTCCCCTTGTGGTTGAACACCTCGATCTCGACGAGGTGCGCGCGCCCCACCTGCGCGCGGAGCGGCAGCCGGCGCTTCACGGTGAGCGCGCGGAGCGACATCTCGCTCATCACGCCGGAGACGATGATGAGCGACAGCAGCATCCCGAGGAGGAGATAGAGCAGGTTGTTCCCCGTGTTGATCGCCGCGAACCCCACGCCGAGCGTGATGCCGAGGTAGTACTTCCCCTCGCGCGTGAACTTCAGCTTGCGGCTCGACCGCCGTGAGAACCGCGAGAAGAACCCTCGCTTCTGCGGCGGAGGCACGGACGCGCGCACCAACCCTTCGCTCGGGTGGAGAGGATCCGCCAAGTTCGCGCCAGAGAGGTTGTCGGCCGATTCGGTCATGCTGCACTGCCCACGGCCCATCCACCGGCTCTCCATGGAGAGGTGGGGACCGCTCGCGAACGGCGGATCAGAGAGGAACCGGGATGCGCGCCACGAGGTCGCGGATGGCGGTCTCCGCCTCATCTCGAGACGGGACGTAACCCTCCGCGTGGGCCGCGAGGCGGACGCGGTGAGCGAGCGCGGGCACCGCGAGATCGTGGATGTCGTCCGCGATGCAGTACGTCCGCCCTTGGAGGAGGGCGCGGGCGCGCGCCGCGCGTGCGAGGTTCAGGCCGGCGCGCGGGGAGGCGCCGAGCGAGAGCGTGGGGGACGAGCGCGTCGCGTTGAGGACCGCGACGAGGTAGGCCCCGAGGGAGGAGTCGATCTCCACGCGATCCGTCTCGCGCTGGAGGGCCACGAGCTGCGCCGGGTCGATGATCTGCGCGACGCCGCGGCGATCGTGCGAGTCCGTCGCGAGGAGGAGCCGGGCCTCGACCTGGGGAGGGGGGTACCCGATGCGGATCCGGAGCATGAACCGATCGAGCTGGGACTCGGGGAGCGGGAACGTCCCCGCGAAATCCTGGGGGTTCTGCGTCGCCACGACGAAGAACGGATCGGGGAGCGGCGTCGTGATCCCGTCCGTCGAGACCTGGCCTTCGTTCATCGCCTCGAGGAGCGCGGACTGCGTCCGGGGGCTCGCGCGGTTGATCTCGTCCGCGAGCAGGATGTTGCAGAACACGGGGCCCTGCCGGAAGACGAACTCGCTGGATCGCTGGTCGTAGATGCTCACCCCGAGGACGTCGCTCGGGAGCATGTCGCTCGTGAACTGGACGCGCCGCCACTCCCCGCCGACGGCTTTCGCCAGTGCTTTCGCGAGCGTGGTCTTGCCGACTCCCGGCACGTCCTCGATGAGGAGGTGGCCGCGCGCGAGCAGGGCGACGAGCGCGAGCTCGACGGCCTCGGGTTTCCCCTCGAGAGCGTGCTCCACGCTACTTCGCAGCTTCTGAACGAGCGGCGAAGGTTCTCGGGCCACGGGAAGGGCCGATGTCATCGCCCACGATGCTAGCACGGGGATCCCGTCGGCAAGCCCGGAAGCTTCGGGGCGCCTCCCGCGGACCCTCGGCGGCTCCGAGCTCGAGGTTCCGGGCCTCGCACCGCCCGGCCACGAAGGGAGTTGGCCCCCCCGAGCGTTGCGCGGTACGTGCTTCTGGATTCCGTGTCTGCCGAATCGCGCGCTCCCGCTGATCCCCCCATCACGGACGTTCCGAGGGAGTCGGCGGCCCCCTCCGGGGACGAAGTAGGCCCCGAGCGGACCTCCGACACGAGCTCGGACGCGCCGTCCCCCCACCTCCCCGAGCCGAAGCGCGGCAGCCTGCTCTGGACCGTCCGCGGGATGATCCGCGAGGTCCGCCCGAGCCAGTGGGTGAAGAACACGTTCGTCCTCGCGCCGGTCGTGTTCGCGAAGCAGATCACGCACTCGTCCGTGATCGTGAGCGCGGTCGGCGCGTTCGGGGTGTTCTGCATCCTGTCGGGTGCGGTCTACACGCTGAACGACCTCGTCGACGTGGAGGCGGATCGGGCGCACCCCGTGAAGCGCAAGCGGCCCATCGCATCCGGGCAGGTCCCGCCCACGCTCGCGAAGGTCATGCTCGCCGTGCTCCTCGTGGTCGGGCTCACGGGGGCGTGGATCGGGCCGTGGCAGTTCGGCCTCGCGGCGACGAGCTACTTCGTCCTGAACATCGCCTACTCGCTGCGCCTCAAGAAGATCCCGTACCTCGACGTGGCGATGCTGTCGGGGTTCTTCGTGCTGCGCGTCGTCGCCGGAGGCTTCGCGATCCTGCGCACGGGGACGGGGGGGACGAAGCCGTTCTCGTTCTACCTCGTCGCGTGCACCGCGCTCCTCGCCGCGTTCCTCGGCTTCGGCAAGCGGCGGCACGAGATCTCCGGCGCGAACGCCGCGAAGCAGCGCGCCGCGCTCCAGGGGTACTCGCCGCGCGTGCTCACGCTCGCGGTCATCCTCACGGGGCTCGCGAGCGTCGCGATGTACACCGCGTACACGCTCGATCCGAAGACGATGGAGTTCTTCCACTCGCGCTGGCTCTGGATGACCGCGATCCACCCGCTCCTCGGCGTGCTTCGGTTCGCGCAGCTCGTCGTCACGCGGCCGAAGGCGGAGTCCCCGACGCAGGAGATGCTGCGCGACGTGCCGTTCATGTTGAACCTCGTCTGCTGGGTCGCGGAGATCATCGTCATCGTCTACCAGCTGAGGCCGCAGGCGGGCTGAGCGCGCGGGATGGCGGACGAAGAGGAGGCCCAGGAGTCCGCCGTCGACGAGGGCGCCGAGGCGCCGCCGAGCCCATCGCTCCTCCGCTCCGACGCGTGGACCGACCTCGGCCTCACGCTCCCCATCTTCGTCGCGTACCACCTCGGCGTCGTCTTCCTCTCGGTCCGAAACGCGGCGGATCCGCTCACCGCGAAGCTGCGCGAGCTCGCGAACGACAGCATCGCGAGCTACATCGGCCTCACGCTCCTCATCGGCGCGGTCTTCGTCGGCGTGCTGGTCGCGCTCGGGCGGGGCAAGGCGCTGTCCGGGAAGCGGTTCGCGGTCGTCGCCATCGAGGGCTGCGTGTACGCCGCGATCCTGCGGTTCGTGGCGACGTACGCGCTGCGCGCGCTGCCCCTCGCGTCGACCGACGGCGCGGCCGATGGATCGCAGGCGTTCATGGGCGTCATCATGTCGATGGGCGCGGGCTTCTACGAGGAGATCGCGTTCCGCGTCCTGCTCTTCGGGACGGGCGCGTGGATCATCAAGCAGCTCATCGACGCCGGGACGGCGGTGTTCCTGAAGATCGTTTGGGCGGCCGTCACGGGCGCGATCTTCTCCGCCTGGCACTACGTCGGGCCCTACGGGGACACGTTCGAGGCGCGCTCGTTCGCCTACCGCGCGATCTGCGGGTTCGTCCTCGCGCTCGTGTACGCGACCCGCGGGTTCGCGCCCGCCGTGTGGGCGCACGCGCTCTACGACGTGTACTGCCTCGTGCTCTAGGTTCTCGCCTCCGCGTCCGGATGGGCGCGCCGCTCCTGAAACTCGCTATCCTTCAGCGGTGGCGACTCGGGCTCCGCGCAAGCTGACGGTGGACGACCTCGACGGGCTCGAGGACGACGATCGCGTCGAGCTCATCGACGGCGAGATCGTCCGCGACGCGATGACGAGCTTCGAGCACGGCGACGCGCAGTCGTCGCTCAGTGCGGAGCTGAAGGGGGCGTTCCGAGGCGACGGTCCACCCGGGGGGGAGGGATGGTGGCTCGTGAGCGAAGTGAGCGTCGTGTACGGCGCGAACCAATGCTTCCAGCACGACCTCTCCGGCTGGCGCAAGTCGCGCGTCCCGGAGCGCCCGGTCGGAAAGCGAGTGACCCTGCGGCCCGACTGGGTGTGCGAGATCCTGTCGACGAACCGGAGCCACGACTTGCACGCAAAGCGCCGCGTGCTCCACGCGTGCGGCGTGCCGCACTACTGGATCGTCGACCTCGAAGCGCCGCTCCTCACGGTGCTGCGCCACGCGCCCGACGGCTACCTCATCGCGTCCACGCACGAGCCCGGTGAGCGTGCGCGCATCGAGCCGTTCGACGCGATCGAGCTCGAGGTCGTGAGGCTGTTCGGAGACATCTGAGGTGGACGGCCTCGACGTCGGCAAGTCGGTTCACGCCTTCGCGCAGAGCCTCCGCGAGATCCCCGAGCTCGCCGACGCGCTCACCGCGTTCTGATCCGCATGGCGGTCACACCGCTCCGGGGCACTAGAGCACCGACCGGTTTGAATCACCGGTGGATTCGCG
>JAXLYP010000031.1:0-134962 GCA_046351395.1 Polyangiaceae bacterium | reverse complement strand
GGTCTTCCGGAAACGCCGGCGAACCCGGCGGGAAAGTAAGATCTACCAATGAAGGCGGACACACGCAGTTTTTACGAGGCGGCCGTGCTTCGTGCGGTCGAGCGCGTGGCGGGGTCGCTCGATCGAGCGCTCGATCTCCAGGCGCTCGCTCGTACGGCGAGCCTATCCCCGTTCCACTTCCACCGCGTGTTCCGGGGCCTCGTCGGTGAGACGCCGCTCGAGCTTCATCGGCGGCTGCGACTCGAGCGCGCCGCCGAGCAGCTGCGCGACGACGCGCGAGCCATCACCGAGATCGCCTTCGACGCAGGCTACGAGACGCACGAGGCCTTCACGCGCGCGTTTCGGGCTCGCTACTCCATGGCCCCTTCCGCGTTTCGCGAGCGGGCGCTCGCGTCGGCGAAGAGCTGCCACGGAGGCCCCTCCACCGCGCTCGCGTCGCGCTCGTGCATCCACGTGCGCCGCGGCACTGTCGACCTGACCGCCCTCGTCCTCACCACCGGAGAACAACCCATGGATGTCACCATCGAGACCTTGCCTGCCCTCCGTCTCGCCACGATTCGACACGTCGGGCCGTACCCCGAAATCGGGGCCGCGTTCCACCGGCTTGGCCGCATCGCCGCGTCCGCGGGCCTCTATGCGCACGTAGACCCTCGAATGATCGCGCTCTACCACGACGACCCAGAGGCGACCGCGCCCGCCGAGCTTCGCTCGGACGCGGCCCTCATCCTGCGAGACGATGTCGCGCTCCCCGCCGAGCTCACGGAAGCGACGCTACCGGCAGGGCGCTACGCGCGCGTCACCCATCGAGGCTCCTATGCCGGGCTCGGCGATGCGTGGGCGCGATTGATGGGCGAGTGGTTGCCGAAGAGCGGGCACCGCGTGGGGGAAGGCACTTCCTACGAGATGTACGTGAACAACCCGGCGACGACCGCGGTCGACGACCTCGTGACGGATCTCTACGTGCCCGTCGCCGATTGAGCGTGCGCTGGATGGCGGACACTACGTGATCCGCACGCCACCGCGCCCGGAAAGCCGTCCTTCCAAAAGGTGGTGGATGTGGCGAACGAGGGTCTCGATCGGCGCCACCGTCGCGTTCGCGGACGCGCCGAAGACCCCCCGAAGCAGCTCAATCCGAGGGGACCCGAGGTCCCGGCCCGGGGCCGCAACCCATGGAGCCCGGCGCGTCGAGCGGCCATCGGCGGCGTGCGCATCGGTGGGATCATCGTCGGCAGCGTCGGCGTCGTGCTCGCGGGGGCAGGTGTCGGGTTGTCGAACGCGCTCCCGCCGCCTTCGACAAGGGCCGTCGCCGCGCACGACATCCCCAAGCAAGCCCAAGCAAGAGCCCGCGCGAGCAGACAATGACGCAGCGAAGACCCAGATCGCGGTGGGCTGGGCGCTCACGGGCGTGGGCGGGGGCCGCGCTCGTCGCAGGCATCGTCGTGATCGCATCGCCGCAAAGGAGGGCGCCCGCCGCGGCCGCGACGGTGCTCCAAATCAGCGAGCGTGATCCTCGGTCGGCAGCAGAGGCAGAACAACAGGAAGACAGGGAAGACTGGAGAAGCAGAATGATTTTGTTCCGCTTCTCCGGTCTTCCCGTCTTCCTGTGACTCTCCTCTGAAACTGATTCAGAATCGCGCTCAATGATTTAGCGGTCGTTCCCCGAATGGGCGCGGATGGCCGTTCGGGCGCGACCGTCTTCGGTCGCTGGTAAACGCGATCTCTCGCGACTGTCTGTCGACGGTCGTTCGACAAAATACCCATTGTCGATATTCCGTTCACGTGAGACCGATCAGTCGATCTCCCCCCGTTCTGCGCGGATCCAGCCGACGGTCGACGGACCGTCCTGACGACGACTCACGCGTGGCACCAGGCGTCGCGCGCTCACCTCGCCGCGCCCTCGACTCGAAAGGCCGACCCATGGAACTCAACGTGCGAATCGACGTCACCTCGCCGCGATGGCTCCGCCGCGCAGCGCTCCTCGGCCTCCCCGTCCTCGCGATGGCGATCACGAGCGCCGCGATGGGGAAGCAGTACACCGCAGGGGAGGTGTTGAAGGCCGCTGATCTCAACGCGAGCTTCGCCGCCCTGGAAGAGCGCATCAACGGCACGGATGGGGCGGTCGCGAGCCTCGTCCCCATCGGGACCGTCATCGCGTACGCGGCACCGGTCGGCGCGAACCCGCCCGAGGGGTGGCTGTTCTGCGACGGGGCAGAGGTCAACCGGACGACCTACGCGAAGCTGTTCGGCGTGATCGGCACCACCGCCGGCACCGGCGATGGGACGACGACGTTCAGGCTCCCGGACTACCGCGGGCGCTTCCTCCGCGGCACCGACCTCGGCGCAGGCAGGGATCCGGACGCAGCCGCGCGAACCGCGATGCAGACAGGAGGCCTCACCGGGGACGCCGTGAGCACCGTCGAGAGCGGCGCGTTCAAGAGCCACGCGCACGGAGGTTCGACGGGGGGGACGCACACCCCCGCTGGCTGGACGAACGCCGCGCGCGACTATTCGGGCGGCGGCGGGCCGACCTGCGCTGGCTTTGCCTACTCCATCCAAACGGGCTGCGGGAACTACTTCGACAATCACGGTCACGACATCGCTCCGGAGGGTGGGAGCGAGACCCGCCCGACGAACGCGACAGTGAATTACTTGATCAAGATCTGAGCCGAGCGAGGGAACAAGACATGAAGGTCAAGGTGATCGTGGTGGACCTCGAGCTGTCGAGGCGGCAGAAGCTGGGCGTGGTCGCGGTGGGCCTCGCGGCGCTCGGGGCTCTCGCGGGCGCCGCGATCGCCGCGCCGAAGACGTTCGTCGCCGGGGAGGCGCTCAAGGCGGCGGATCTCAACGCGAGCTTCCAGGATCTCGACGGCAGGATCGCCGCGCTGGACGCCGCGAGGCCCGTCGCCGCGACCGCGAAGGCGACTGGCGTGATCGGCGGCGCGACCGGTATCGCCGCCTGGACGACCGTCCCAGGGATGTCCGTCAGCTTGACGCTGGGCCAGGATTCCCTCGTCACGCTCGACGCGACGGGCAACCAGCGCACCCAGAACCTCGCGGCCACGAGCATCTGCCACGTGCGGTATCGCTACGTGGTCGACGGCGTCCCCCGGGACGTCGCCGATCAGGGCCAACGAATCGACGTCAGCAACGGACAGTCGTCATGGCACTCCAACTGGTCGCTGACGGACGCGCTCCAGCTGCCTCCGGGAGCCCACACGATCGCGCTCCAGGCGCACGCGCCGACCTCCGACACCCCCTCGGGGGTCAACAACTGCTTCGTATGCGGGGAGTCCGACGGATCCTTGGCCGTGTACGAGAGCTGCCGTCTCAACGCGATCGCGATCCCCGAATAGCGTCCTTGGAAGGATTGGACGACGCGACCACGAACGCGGTCATGTACCATTGGTTGTCGACATACTGGACGGAGTGGGGACGAGGAACCCGAATGACGACACGAACCTCGCGGTCCGGATGAAATGCTCCGTCTTCGTCTTCGCGTCCCAGACAATCCCCGCCTCCTCGTTCGCGATCGCGACCTCGGCCCCCCGCGGGGCCGCGAGTGCGGGCGGAACGGGATCGGCGGGTCGGTCCTTCGGCTTCGAGCACGCGCAGGCGAGCGCGCACCCGAAGAGGAGGGCCGAGGTGGACCGCACGGGGGAGGGCGTAGCCGGCCGCGAGCGATCCGGCAAAGAACACCTCAGTCGTCGTCCGCCATCGGCGCGCCACTCTTCGCGTTGAGGCGTCGCTGCTCCTCCTCGTAACGCTCGATGGCCCGGAATCGCTTGGCCGGATCTCTGACCTCCGCGACGATGTGGCCTCCGCAGCGATCACAGTGACCCGAGCGAGATCCCGTGCGTCGGTCGCACATCGCGCACGTGTACGCGCGGACGCGCGAACCGAGGATGGCTCCGACGATCGCGGCCCCACCCGCCGGGACGAGCCCGACGAGGGCGTTTCCAGCGCTCTTGAAGATGGCGAGCATCGGGATGAGGCTGATGAAGAATCCCAGAAGGGCGAACGCGGCGCCCCTGTCCGCGACGACGACCGCGACGGGCGCCGTGGTGGGTCGCGCGCCCTCGCGGATCGGTGACGTCACTTGCGGGCTCGGCGCAGGCATCGCGACGGGCGGCCTCGGCGGCCACGTCCCCGGGGGACCGAGCCCTAGCCGTGCGCGGATGGCGGTGGCGGAGGCGGGGCCGCCGAGCAAAACGGACGCACTCCGGAACGCGTCCGCCTGAACGGCCTCGAGCGACGCCTCGATGCGTGCGCGGGCCGGCGCGCGGTCGCCGAGCGCGAGGGTCTGAGCCGCGAGGAAGAAGGTCGCGTCGATCGGGTCGAGCATCCCGAAGCGGATCGTCCTCACCTCGTGGCCGACCCGGCCGCCTCGACTGAACTGGCGCCGGCGCTCCATCTCGCTCGTGATCGTCGTGAGGATGCCGAACCCGAGGATGATCGCGGTCAGGTCGACCTGCCGCTCCTCCAGCGCGCCCGGCGCGCCCTCTCGCTCGGGCGCCGTGCGGTAGGTCGCGATCTCCGCGCGCCCCGCGATCGCCCGCGCCGCGTGTCCGAGCGCGTGGGCGATGCAGGACGTGACGAGCGCCTGATCGTCGAGCTCGAACCGATCGACCGCGAGCACGCAGATGCCGTCCTCGACGGCGGCGAACCAAACCGGCGTGCCCCGGTGGGTGAGCGCGCATGACGCGTCCTCCGCGTGCGGCTCCGGGTCGACCGCGATCTGAAGGCCGAGCCCCGCGTACGCAATCATCCTGTCAGCGAGCCGCTCGACGCTCTCGAGGTTCGGCGTCCAGCGCTCCGGGAAGAACTCGGTCGTCGGCAGGACCACATGCGCGCCCGTGAACCGCGCAGCGCCGACCACGTCGATCGCGATCGCGAGCTCCTCGAGGAGTCCGGCGGCCTCGCCGTCGAGATCCGGACCGAGTGCATCACGTGCCACGGAGGGAGCGTATCCTCGCGAAAATGAGCTTCAACCTCGTCGGGTGGAAGTTCACGTTGGCCTACGATTCCGCGTCGAAGCAGCGCCAGGAGTCGGTGCTGCCACCCGAGATGCAAGCGCGTCTCGAGAAGAGAGACGAGAAGGCGTTCGCGCACTTCTCGGCCCGTCCGGCCGGCTACCGGCGCATCGCTCGCTACTGGGTGACGAGCGCGAAGCAGGACGCGACACGCGAGAAGCGGTTCGTGCAGCTCCTCGCGTGCTCCCGCGAGGGACGACCGATCCCGTCGATGGTGCCTCGCACGGCCAAGGAGAAGAAGCTCCTGCCCGCTCCGGGTGCTCCGCGGACTTCATTGGATGACCGCGCGCCCTCTCCGGGCTCGGCGACGAACGAGCCGACCAGTTTGTCTCGACGTCCGCGTGAGCCGAGGCAGAGGCTGTCGAACCGAGACGAACTCGACTATCGCCTTGCGGGCTTCTTCTTGGGTGCGGGCTTCTTCTTGGGTGCGGGCTTCTTCTTGGGTGCGGGCTTCTTCTTGGGTGCGGGCGTCTTCTTGGGCGCGGGCGTCTTCTTGGGCGCGGGCTTGTCGTCCGAGCCCGAGCCGGGTCGCGCGGCGACGCCGCCGCGCGCGGCCATGACGGCGTCCGACTCGAGCTCCATCGCCACCCGACCGATGACCTCGCACCACGCGGTGATCTCGCTCGGTGTCGCGCCCTCGACGCGTTGGAGCGCGGGTTTGCGCGTCTTCTGCCAGCCCACTCCGTCGGCCCCGAAGAAGTGCGTCGCGTAGGCGAAGCGTTCGTCGGGATCCACCAGGGCGCGCACATCCGCATAGCGGTGCACCGCCTCGTCCAGCAAGGCGGCGACGCGCGCATCGTCGCCGCGGGCGCGCGAAAGCTCCATCGACAACCAGTCACTCAGCTGCTCGAACCGCTCCTCCGCCTCGTCGCTCATGGCCCCAGCATACGTTCGTTTCGGTGCGATGGACGGCCGTCGCTCGGCGCGTACCATCGCGCGTGCCCGGAGCCAGCACCCGGCGCAGACAATCGATGAACATCCTCCGCTCTCTCTCTACCGCGAGATCTTCGGGCCCAAGCTGCCAGACAATGTCGACCCCACGGACGACGTCGCGAAGCTCTCGGCGTGGATCCGCTTCCCCGTCGGGCCCTCGGCGGCCAGGTGGCGCGGCGTCGGCCAAGCGTCGAGCGGGCGCGTAGGGTCGCTGTGGTACGAGGTTCACGCGCTCCTCCGCTTCGACGACTGGACCGCGATCACGCGCGCGCTGGAGGCGCTGCCTCGATACCGCGGCGGCCCTGGAACGCAGCACTGGCACGAGTTCCTCCCCGCGGAGGTGATGCCGCTCGTCGAGGGACCGACGCACGGCCGCGGCCCCTACTTCGCGACGAGCGCGTGGTGGCGTCACCCGACATGGGCATGCTCCGGAAACGCGTGGGCGAACGCGCTCGGCGGCGGCCCCTGGGTGCTCGCGTGCTGGTCGACCGTCGGTGTGCCCTTCTGACAGTCCGGCGGACCGCGCTCCGGTAGCATCATCCCCGTCCCACGATGCGCGTGCGGTCGATCGGACTCTCCTCCTCCACGCGTCTGCTCCGGCTGGGGCACCGACGTATTTGTGTACGTGCTCCATCCGCTGCGGCTCCTGCTCGGCATGCTCGACGGCGACTCCGTCGTCGGGATGCGCGACGGCGTCGGTGGACACGACGCGACGAGAGCCGCACAGAGTGACCGTTTCGAGCCGCGAAGCACTGGGATCGGTACGCGCGGCCCGGCGCCGCCCTTCCCTCGGAACGAACGCTGGCCCCGGAGCAGCCCATTCCTCGTCTCGCGTCTCGAATCGTCGGAGCGAAGAAGAACGCGCTCACCGCCCTCGTCGGGGCGGCGACCCTCGGTGTCGACCTCACGGGTGCGATCCGATCGACCTCGACCAGCGCACGCGCGGTGAGGATCCCCCTCGAGCGACTTGGTCGTCGGGTCGGCGATCGTCGATCGCCTTCACATGCGCGGTCATCGCTTCGATGAGGTCGTCCGACGGCGCGCCCATCGAGAAGCTCGCCGCGAACGTCGGCGTGCCGCCAGGCCACCAGGCCCAGGACGCGGCGATCGCTTCGGAGGTCGCCGCGTGCGTCATGGCTGCGGGTGCGCTCTCGCGCGGTCGAACGCGCCCGCGACGTCGCCGCGGCTGCAGCCGAGCGCGTCGGGTAGCAGCTTGAGCAGCGCCTCGGTGCTGTCGCGGAGAGTGACCTTGTTCGCGAGCTCGCCGACCTCGAACCCGACCACCTTGTTCCCGAGCTTCGCGGCCATGATCATCCCCCGGAACAGCGTCCGGCTGAGGCTCGACTTCAACGAATCGCCCTCGACGACGAGGTGCATCGCCTCGACCCGCCGGAGGATCCCGAGCGCCGTGCTCACGAGGAGCTTCTGCGTCGGCTCGTCGGGCGTCCCCGAGTGCTCGTCCGAGATGCCGACGTAGCAGACATTGCGCTGCTCCCGTGTGATCCGCTCGACGTCCCCCGACACGCGCGCGAACGCGACCGCGTGGGGCGGCACGTGCCAGCGCGTCACGAAGAGCCGTCCCATCGACAGCGTCGTGACCTCGGGGGTCTCGGAGTGGATCGTCAGCTTGTCGCCCATCGAGGCTCGAGAGGCTATGCGGCACACGCCGGGTCAGCAAGCGAGGCGGGCCAACGTGCGGGCGTGCCCTTCGTTCTACACGTACGCGCCGTCGAGCGAGATCTCGTGCGAGTGCACCCCGATGGATTGGCGAAATCGGGTGGCGGCCGACAGCAACAGTCTTCCACGCCGCGCGGCGCGTGCCGACGCATACAGCCTGTCGGACGAGGTGCGCACGGCGGGGCTCGACGACGCGACCCCGCCGACTGCGACGATCCGATTTCGGTGTAGAGCCCCTCCGGGGGTCTGAATTGGATTCGACGGCGCTCCGCCGAGCCGGGCGTCGTCGATCGCTGCGCGAACACGGTTCCGGAGGAGATCTCCGCGGGCGACGCGCTTCCTTGATAGCGTGTCGGGATGAGCTCCCACGGGATCCGCGCCATCGTCCGAAGAGCGACGGCCGCCGAGCGGTGCGCCGGGCGCGGCGTGCGGAGATCGCCGCCGCCGCGCGCTGGGTCGGCGGTGCTCGTGCTCGCGATCCCACTCGCCATGCTGGCCTGCGGGGACGGGGACACGGCATTGTCCGGTGCGGGCGGGGCATCCTCGTCCGCAGCGACAACGACGACGACCACCACCGCCACGGGTTCGACGACGGGCACGACGACGGCGTCCTCGTCGAGCACGACCGGCTCGGGCGGCGCGCCGAACGCGGATCCCTGCGCGGGAGCGTCGGACGGGGCGCACTGCGGCTCGGAGCTCGGCGGGCTGGCGGAGCACACGAGCCTCTACGCGTGTGTCGGCGGGGCGACGGTGACCGTCTCGATGTGTTCGCTGGGGTGCACCGATGCGAAGTGCGACACGCCACCGGCGGATCCATGCAGCGGCGCGCAGTCGGGCAACGGCGACTACTGCGGGAGCGGGCTCCCGGGCGGCACGCCGGACGCGCTCTACACGTGCGCGAACGGGTCGACCGCGAACAAGGTCACGTGCGCCAACGGGTGCATCGTCGAGGCCCCCGGAACGCCGGACGTGTGCGCACCGAGCGGCGATCCGTGCGCCAACGCGACGAGCGGGAACGGCAAGTACTGCGGCGGCACCATCGGCGGAGATCCCGCGAAGCTCTACGACTGTCAGAACGGCGCGACAGGCAGCGCCTCGACCTGCCCGAACGGTTGCACGATCGCGCCGCCGGGGACGCCCGATCAATGCGCGAGCGCGAGCAACGAGTGCTGCCTTGGCGTGCCGCCTGGGACGCTCACGCAAGCTTACTCGGCGTGCGGAAACGGCGGCTCCCACTACGGTCGCGACTACGGGACGCCGATCGGGACCCCGATCTACGCGGGCATCGCCGGCACCGTCGTCGGCTCGGCGCTCGGCTTCCCGAACTGCTACTCGAATGGCTGCTCCGCCACCTGTTGGAACTCCTTCAACTACGTGAAGATCAAGAGCGACTGCGGGGATCCGGCCGACGCGACCCACGACCTGTTCGTCTACTACCTGCACATCGACTCGCTCGCGCCAGGCATCCAGAACGGGTCCCACGTCTCGAAGGGCCAGCTCGTGGCGCTGTCGGGCAACTCGGGGTGCTCGAGCGGTCCCCACATCCACATCGAGACGGCGAGCGTGCCCGCGAACCAGAGCGCCACCCTCAGCACGTGCGCGTCCGTCGACCCGGCGACGCGCTATTGCAATTGATTCCACGCCCTCGGACGCGCCTGAGCCGCGGCGGCGCCGGAGCGGTGCGGAGGTTCCGACCGGAGGGTGTATAGACTCCCTGGCAAGATCGACATCGGGCCCCTCGGACGCTGAAGCAGATCCGTCGAGGTGCGTCGCCGGTGCACGCAATCCGGAGGTCGATGGTGCGCAGCCACTGGCGAGGGACGAACTCGGGCAGACTGCCGTGCGCGTCCGGCGCTCGCGGAACTCGGGCGAGTGGGTCGCGACCGTCGGATAGAGGACAGTCTCCGCCGGTCAATGTCGTCTATAGCCTTCACCGGAGGGCCGTGCGTGTGCTGCGTGGCCCACGGAGCGAGCCGATGCCCCGCTTGTGGAGAGCCCCGCGAGCTGCGCCTCGCGAATTTCAGCGCGACATGCGCGTCCGCGACCTCCGGAGCCCGGGGCGCCAGAGTTCGTAACCGCTACTGCAGGGCGCCCCATACGATAGCGGTTTACAAAATGCGCTTTGGGGCGTCGCAACGCCCCCAGACAAAGAGCCACGGTAAAGTAACACTGGGGTTCTCTGGAGACAGCTCCGAGTCTCCATGGAGACGAGCTCGGCGGGGCACCACGCGGCCGAAGACGCGCCCGTGGAGATCGCGGACCGGTGCTCCAGCGGTGGACGCGCGCCGGAGCCGCACTCTGCTCCGCTCGTGGACCCGCTCGTAGAGTAGCCTTGCGTGGAGATGACGGGTCCACGATCGTTCGAGCTCGCGTGTGAGCGTCTCCCCGAACGCAGTGTCGTCCGCGGCTTCACCGGCACCGAGCGGACGAGCCACTGCTTTCGATTCGAGGTCGACGTCGAACTGCCTGAGCTCGTCGACGGACTCGAGCTCACCGAACGGCTCGTCGGGGAGCGCGCCACCCTCACGATCGCGAGCGGCAGCGGCGACGAGCGCGTCGTCCGCGGCGTCGTCGCGGCCGCGGAGCTCTCGCTCGCGAGCGCGCGCGACGGGCACATCTGGCTGCACCTCCGGCTCGAGCCGAGGCTCGCGATGCTCGCGAGGACGCGCGGCTACCGCATCTTTCAGGATCGCTCCGTCAAGGACGTGT
The DNA here is from genome assembly GCA_046351395.1 of Polyangiaceae bacterium. Taxonomy (GTDB): domain Bacteria; phylum Myxococcota_A; class Polyangia; order Polyangiales; family Polyangiaceae; genus CAYYKK01. The sequence goes on along the minus strand of JAXLYP010000031.1, from coordinate 124,613 downwards.
TCGCCACACTCATGCACGACCACGCGCTCCCGCACCGGGTCGACGTCGCGGACGCGCCCGTGAGGTCGTACCTCGTTCAATACGACGAGACGGATCTCGCCTTCCTCGAGCGCATCTTGGCGGAGGTCGGTTGGGTCTACGCCTTCGACCCCGGCAACGAGGACGAAGGCGAGAGGATCGTCGTCTCCGACGGCGGCTCGCCCCTCCATGCGCTCGCGCAGCCCTTGCCCGTCGTGCACGAGGCGGGGCTCGGCGGAGGCGGCTACGCGATCTCCGAGCTCTCGATCCGCGCCAAGGTCACGTCCGCGGCGGCGCTCGAACGGGCGTACAGCAACGAGCGTCCGCTCCTCGACCTCCGCACCGAGGCGCGCGTGCCGGCGACGGCGGCCTCGTCGGGTCGGGTCTATCGGCACGCGGGCTCCCGCGAGCAGTCGGGCGTCGGCAGGGAGGCCACACGCACGCTCGACCAAGCGCGTCGGCGCGCCCTCGTCGCCCGGGCGCGATCCTCGATCGCGGAGCTCGCCGCGGGGCGCGCGGTGACCCTCGTCGACACGGGCTCGCCGCAGGTCGACGGCGTCTACCACGTCATCGGCGTGCGTCACCGCGGCGGCGCGGCGGCGCCGGGCGCCGGCGCGGCAGGGGAGCTCGCGTACGTGAACGACATCGAATGCACCCCGGACGCTGGCGCGGTGCCACGTCCTCGCATGACACCGCGCCGACACGTGCAGGCGATGGAGACAGCGACGGTCGTCGGCCCCGCGGCGCACGAGATCCACACCGACGCGCTCGGACGCGTGCGGGTGCACTTCCACTGGGACCTCGACGGCGGGTCGGCCACGAGCTCCTGCTGGATTCGAACCGCACAGTCGTGGTCCGGGGACGGCTACGGCGTGCAGTTCGTCCCGCGCGTCGGGATGGAGGTCGTGGTGGGCTTCCTCGGCGGCGATCCGGACACGCCCGTCGTCCTCGGGACCGCGTGGAACGCGCTCCATCCGCCACCCTACGCGCTGCCGCAGAGCAAGACGCGGAGCGGGATCCGAACGCGCAGCTCCCGCGCGAGCACAGGCTACAACGAGCTCAGCTTCGAGGACCGCGCCGGCTACGAGGCCGTGTTCCTGCGCGCGGAGCGCGACCTCGACGTCGAGGCGCGGCGCAACGAGACCCACCGCGTGGGCGGCGCGTACACGGAGAGCATCCAGGGCGCGCGGTTCACCGTCGTCGGCGCGAACGCGCTCACGAACATCGCGGGGATGGTGACGACGAGCGTCACGGGAGACGCGCACGAGCTCTACCGCTCGAGCGTGGGCGTCACCATCGCCGGGAACCTGGAGGAGCAGATCTCGGGGCGTGTCGAGCGACGCCTGAGAGGCGATCGAGTGGAGGAGATTCGCGGCGCGGATCGCAGGACCGTCGCGGGCCCCATCGAGACGACGGCGGAGAGCGGCGCGGTGCTCCGCTCGACGGGCTCGTTCACCGCGGTCGTCGGCACGAAGGCGGCGCCCCAGGCGGCCGTCCTCTCGGTCGAAGGGTCCGTCCACACGCGCGCGACGCGCCGCATCGAGCTCGAGTGCGACGAGCGCCTCGAGATTCGGTGCGGGAAGAGCATCCTTGCGGTCGGCCCCGACGCCATCGAGCTCTCTTCGCCGACCGTGCGGCTCGCCGGGGAGGACGCGTGGATCGAGCTCGCCGGGCAGAAGGTCGTGCTCAGCGGGGACGAGAAGGTCGTCGCGCTCGCGAAGAAGATCCTCGCGGTCTCCGAGGGCGCCTCCCTCGTCCTCGACACGGACGCGAAGATCGCCGGCGCGCACGTGAAGCTCGGCGCCGCGAGCAGCGACAGCGCGAGCATCTCCTCGGAGGAGGGCGAGGAGACGACGATCGAGCTCGTCGACCAGCGCGGCGCGCCCGTCCCACGCGCGCGCTACCGCGTCGCGCTCGACGACGGCTCGGTGCGCGAGGGTCTCCTGGACGACGACGGTCGCGCATCGCTGCGCATACGAGGGTCGGCGACAGTCACGTTCCCCGATCGGAGAGGGGTGCAGGCGTCATGATTCCGTACGTGATCCGAGCGGGCGATCACCTCTCGGTGCTCGCCTATCGCATGGGCTTCGACGCGTCCGCGGTCTGGCGCGATGCCGCGAACGACGCGCTCCGGGCGCTCCGCCGAGATCCGGACATGCTCGCTCCGGGGGATGTCTTGCACGTGCCGCAGCCAACGCCGGAGCCTCCGCTCACGCTCTCCATTGGCGCGTCGAACCGCTTCACGTTGCGGGTGCCGACGGTGCAGGTGCGCGTGGCCCTCGGCCGCGGAGACGCCGCCTGGCGCGGCGAGCGCTTCGTCGTGCGCCGCGCGGGCGCCGGCGCGAGCGCGCCTGCGCTCGCCGAGGGGACGACCGACGGCGACGGGATCGCCGAGGCCGAGGTGCCCTGCGACGTGCAGCGCGTGATCCTCTCGGTTCCGGGCAAGCAGGTCGCGTACGACGTGAGGATTGGCCACCTCGACCCCGTGGACGTCGACGCGGGGCTGCGCTCGCGACTCCGACAGCTCGGCTACTTCGTGAGCGAGGGGAGCCACGGCGTGAGCCACGCGCTCCGCGCGTTCCAATCGGACCATGGCCTCGCGGTGACGGGCGCGCTGGACGACGCGACCCGCGCCGCGATCGTCGACGCCCACGGCTCCTGACGCCGCGCTCGAGGCGCGGCTCCCGACGGAGGAGAGACGACAGCATGTGTGGAACCGATGGTTGTGATGGCACCGAAGAGATGTGTGGGCCGCCGCTCGACGTGGCCCCGGGGGGACGCACGCACGCGACCGCTCCCCTCCCCTCGGATCGCCTGCGGCCACTCCAAGAGATCGTCGATCTCTTCGACCCGAACGTCACGCTGACCGGGTTCGTCGGTCGCCATCCCGGAGGCGGGGCCTGCACCTCGGACATCCGCACGAGCATCCGCCACCGTCACACCGTGATGGCGCGGACCGCAGGATTCGTACGATCCGCGCGCGTCATCGCCCGGACGGCGGAGCTGATGAGGGGGATCGCCACGGACTTGTACTTCACGGGCGTGGTGGCGCCGCCCGTCGCCCTCGCCGACGCTTCACGAGCGCTGCTTGGGCACGTGGACACGCCCGCGTGGACGGGCGACTCGGCGAGAGCGGGGTTCCCCAACGAGGCGCGCCACTGGGACGCGACCGTCGCGAGCGCCATCGATCACCTCGTGCGCACGGACCTCGGGACGACCGTGCTGACGTTCCTCCGGAGCTCGAGCAGCACGTCCGCCGCGCAGGACGTGCAGGTGCTGATGGAGCTCTCGGATGTCCTCGCCGACGCGATCCGGGCGATCCGCGACTACAACGCGGTGGGGCAGCCGGGCGCGCGAACCGCGGCGAGCCGGCTCCGCGACGCGAGCGAGGACCCGAGCACGCTGATCGGTCGATTGTGCGCGACGTTCATGGGCAGCTTCGCGCCGCTCGTCGCGGAAGCGGACCGGAGCGAAGCGGAGAGAGGCGGAGCGGAGCGAAGCGAAGGCGCGGAGGGCGCGGAGTCGGAAGAAGGCGGCTTGGGCGCCGTCGCGGAGGGCGCCGTCCACGCGCTCCGCGGTCCGAAGATGCTGCTCGAGCTCGCCACGACCTTCGCCGTGGAGGAGCTCGTCCACGGTCACGACAAGGCGGGGTTTGCGTCCGCGTATCGGGTGAGCCGCAACCGCCTCGCGTCGATGCTCCCGCTCGGCCATCACGCGCGAGAGGAGCTGCACGAGGCGCTCGTCCATGGTCAGACGCGCACCGCGGAGCACATCCTCGAGGAGCACACCCTGACGCCCTATCGAACGACCCTGAGCGCGCTCGTCGCGGTGCTGGAGTTCGGCGCCGCGATGAACGAGGTCGTGGAGCACCCGACGCTCGAGCGCGTAGTGCACCTGACCGGCACGATGGTGGAAGCCGCGCACACGTCCGCGGAGGCGCTCGTGCAGGTCTTGCGGAGCGTGACCTGCGAGGAGTCGCTCGCGGGTCTCGCTCGGGTGCTCGAGGCGACCTCGGGCGTGGTCGTGGTCGTAGGCGCGGTGGTGGGGATCGTGACCGGCGTGATTCAGCTCGCGGAAGCCCTCGAGCACCACGACGGCATGGGGGTCGTGGACGCGATCGCGGGGATCACCGTCAGCTGGCTCATGTTGATCGGGCTCGCCGAGGTGCCCGGGGTCAACGTCGCCGTGGGATTTCCCTGGGGCTGGTCCTCGGCCACTACGAGGACGACCGCCATGGAGCGCCTGCTGAGGAGGCACCTCGCGGTCCTCAAGGCCCCGCGACCGACGCTCCATACCGCGCCCGTTCGTCGCACCGCCGACCTCCCGCCCCTCTGCGACGCGCTCCACCTCGAGCACGCGGTCGCGGAGCTCGAGAGGGCGATGAACGACACGACGTTCTTCAACATCAACGTCTCGCTCTTCGCGCATCGAGGAGAGGTGCCCGTCGCCGACCTCCGAAACGCGTACGTCGCGACGGTGCGGAGCTTCGGCGTCGAGTCCGCGGACGCGAACGCCGTCGTGGTCACGGCGTAGCCGCGCGCCCTGCGACTCGGTCCCGGCCCGGCACGTCTTTGTTCGGCATCACCGCGACGCCTCGCCCCGCGGACAGACATTCGCCTTCCGGGGTCCGGATGAAAGCGCGGAGGTTCACCCAAGTGGCGCGCGGATCGAGGAGGAGCCGCGTCGGGAGCGCGCCGTCGGAGGAAACCCACGCGGAGGCGCTCGTGTGATCACCACGGAGCTCCATGCGGAGGCCGACGATCGCCCCGCTCGGCTCCCCCTCGCTGGGTCGATCGACGAGATCGAGCAGCCAGAGCCGGGCGACACCTCCGTCTATCGCCTCCACCGACCGACCTCGCGCCAGGGAACATCGCGAACGCGACCCTCGTGGATCGATACGGCGCCTCCGCGGCCGGATGGCACAACCGACCCGCACTTGTCGGATCGGGTCGACCCGAACGGGATGAACGCGGGGGCTCGGCGGACGACCGCGAAATCGCCGGCCGTTCTCGGGTCTTCTCGCGGACGAGCGCCGCACCGAGCGCGATGGCACATTCTCCTCGAGCGTGAGCCGCCACGCGGCCGCACCCGGAACGCCGAAGCTTCGTTCGCCACGACAGGTGCCCCGAACTTTATTCGGAGCGGGCGCCGTTCGCCCAGGGCGCGTCAGCCGAGCTCCGCGACGGCGGCGCGAAGGGCGTCGAGGCGCGCCACGATTCGAGGATCGAGGGCGGCCCTACGCGACCAGCGCGCGTGCACGTCGAGGGCTTCGAATGATGTCCGCGCACCACCCGCTCGAGGCGACCCTCGGCTTCGGCCCGCGCGCATTCACCGGCGGGCCGCACGCCGATGCCGAGTCCGGCGTAGGTGGCGTCGGCAACACCCGGCTGTCGTCAGTTGGAACGTCCCGTGACGGGAACGCGTCTCCCGTCCGCGTCGGTCCACGAGCACCCAGTGGTCCTGCGGTGGGTGCGCGAGGAGCCGGAGGCAGCGGTGCGCCCGGAGTTCGGAGGGCTGCTGTGGGCGACCGTGGACCTCCAAGTACGCAGGGGTGGCAGCGAGAACCCACGTCGCGCGCCCGAGGAGGCGAGCGACGAACGACGTCTCCGGGAGGTGCCCGACGACCACACCGATATCGATTCCACCGGCGACCAAGTCGATGGCGTCCGTCGTGATACGCGTCTGTACGGCGAGATCGGGGTTGGCGCTGAGCAACTGCGAGAGGTGGTGGAGAAAAGGAGGCGCGCCGATGGCTGCCGGGATCGCCATTCGTACGGTGCCCCGCAAACGTCCCGCGGTCGGGCGAACGTCCTCCTCGGCGTCCTCGAGCTCCGAGAGGACGCGGGAGATCCGCTCGTAGAACCGTCGGCCCTCCTCAGTGGGCTCTGCTCGGCGCGCTGTGGACGCTCACGGGCGTGCTCTCGAAGTGCAGCATCTACTACCTCGTCGGCTACTCGACGTGTCCGGTAAGCGGTGCACCGTCGGCGGATGCCCGCGGAAACCGTTGAGCCCGAAGAGCCGCGCGCGCGGGGGACGGGACGATGCACCAGCCGGCGTCGCTCCGGCTCGGGCCGCTCCGTCCCTCGCCTTCCTTCCACGGGAATCGTGGAGGGGCGAGCGGGCTCCTAGGTTCGCCGCATGGAACTTTGGAACGAGATCCTGATCGATGCGCCGCCAGAGCGGATCTGGCGCGTCTTGGGCGAGCGGTTCATGCACGTCGGCGAGTGGGCGGCGCCCATCACGTCGTCGTGTTCGGTCGGCACCGACGTACCCGGTGCGGGGGCGACCCGTGCGTGCACGATCGCCCCGTTCGGTCCGATTGGCGCAGGGGTCGTTCAAGAGCGGCTGACACGGTACGAGCCGGACGAGCGTGCGTTCGAGTACGAAGCGATCGCCGGGATGCCGCGCTTCGTCGCACGCGCGGTGAACCGATGGAGCGTCGCGCGCGTCGCCGACGCCCAGTCCGTCGTGAAGATTCATGCGTCGCTCGAGCTTCGCGGACCGATGGCGCTGTTCGGTTGTGTGCTCCGCTGGCAATTCCTGCGCGCGGGCGCGAAGGTCGCCGAGGAGCTCAAGCACTTCGTCGAGCACGGCCGGCCGCACCCGCGGAAGTCGCGCAGCGCCGCGCTTCCCCATTCGGGAAGTGCCGCGCAGGTGAGCGGCCCGTAGAGTGACGGCGTGAGTGACGCGACCCTGAGTCCGTTCGGCCAGCAGCTTCGACATTGGCGCGTGCGCGCGGGCCTCTCGCAGCTCGCGCTCGCGAGCGAAGCGGGCACGACCCCGCGCCATCTTTCGTTCCTCGAGACTGGGCGTTCTCGTCCCGGTGCGGACCTCGTCCTCCGTCTGGCGACGGCGCTCGACGTGCCGCTCCGCGATCGCAACGCGCTCTTCGCGGCGGCGGGCCTGCCACCAGCGTTTCCGGCGTTGCCGCTCGAGGCCGACGCGATGAAGCCGATCCGGCGGGTGCTCGATCGCATGCTCTCTTCCCACGAGCCTTACCCCGCGTGGGTGGGCGCGAGCGGCTTCCGCTTCCTCGCGTCGAACCGCGCGGCGGAGGCGCTGTTCCCGGGCCTGTGCGCGATGTCGCCGCAGGCGATCGTCGACCTTTGGTTTGGCCCTGGGCCTTTTCGCGAGATCGTGGAAAACTGGCAGGACGTCGTGTGGGCCGGCGTCGCGGCGCTCCGTCGTGAGGCGATGCGCGCGACGGATCCCGCGTTGACCGAGCTGGTTCGTCGCGCGGAGACGCACGCGAAGGCGATCCCTCCGCCGGAGCGCGACGCGCATCCCGAGCTACCCGTGATCTGCCCGCGGTTGAACATCGGCGGTCGACGTGTTCGGACGATCTCCACCGTCATGCGCTTCGACACCGCCGTCGAGGTGACGGCGTCCGAGCTGCGCGTCGAGCTGATGTTCCCCGCGGACGACGACAGCGACGCGTTCTTTCGCTCGTCGCACTAGCGGGCGCAGGGCGGCCTCGTTGAAGACGCGAGCGCGTCGCGTGCCGAGCGCGGTACGTGGCGCCAGGCCTCCACCTCGCCGAGATCCGTCGCGTCGTACCCCGCGCCGCGGAGCGCGGCGGTCGCGGGTCCACTCAGGCCCCCGACGGAGACGACGACGATTCCGCAGCGCGCGCGACGTTCCCGCGCGACGGTAGTGAGAACATCATCCAACCCGAGTGTTACCGCGCCGGCCACGAACGGCGCGGTCCGGTCGTCGCGGACCTCGATGACGAGCGCGCCATCCTCCACCATGGCGGCGGCGAGCGTGGGGTCGCAGTCCGCGTAGTGATCGGGAGTCGCGGGCCGATCGGGCGTCGCCGCGCAACCGCTCATGAGGATCAGGACGACCGGGCAAATCGAAGATCGGCGCACGCAGACGAGTTGGGGCGGCTCGAGAGGCGCGACGATTCCCGTGAAGGGAAGTGCGGCTCGAGGGATCCAAACCCGTGTCGATTCGCCCCGATCGACCGGTTCTCGGCGGCTCGCCGTGCCCAGGGGTGGGACGTGGAGGCGTCAGCGAGCCGAGCGCAAGAACGGCGTAGGCTGTGGACACTGCGGATGCACGACGACGATGAGGACCCTCTCGGTGCGGTGGTCGACCATCCCCTCGCGGTCACGTCGTCGATGCTCGACGAGCTGGCTCGGCTCCGCGCTCGACCGAAGCTCGGGGGCGGCATTTTGCGGCCCGAGGAGATCGTGATGCTCGAACCGATGCTCGACGCGATCCTCGACGAGCTCATCGCCGGCCTCGCCACCCATCCCGCGAAGCGGTGGGTGCTCGAGCGCTTTCAGCCGCGATTGATCGCGTTGGCGTACGACGACACGGAGGTGCGCGAGCACTTCAGCGAGGCGCTCTGGACGATCATGCAAATCGTCGGCGTCGAAAGCTCCGACGGCGTCATCGCCCACTACCTCGGGTGACGATCGGCGCGGCCCTCCGTGCCCAGGGGAGTTCTACGTGGGCGCGTTGCTCGTCGCCGCGCGTTCGTTGCGGTCACGGTCCTCGTCCGGGCCGCGGGAGATCGGCGCGAACCGGCGGAGCCTCGTGGGTCGTCGACGGCCAACCCGCTCAGCGGCGTTCCGTCGTCCGGAGCAGTCGATCCCAGAGGGTGAGCGCTTCGCCGAAATGGACGTCGGCGTTCGCGTGATGCCGGTTGTGGTGCGTCGACGTGTTGATGGAGAACGGGCGGAGCAGCGCTTCGAGGCCGCGCCACACGACCCCGCAGTGGAGGTAGTAGTTCAGGCAGACAAACCCGATGACGAGCGAGAAGTAGAGCGGTCCGTAGTGGGGCGTCTCGGGGAACGCGACGAGAACCACCGGCCAGAAGGTGAGCAGCGACTCGACCGGTCCGACGGCGAAGCCGGCGAAGGGTGTCGGATCGCGGTAGCCGTGGTGTCCGCGGTGGAAGCCGAAGAGGAGCCGGGTGTGGAGCAACCGGTGCTTCCAATAGAGCCACGCGTCGAGCGCGAGCACGCCGCCCAGGTTCCCGAGGACGAGCGCGACCGGTCCGCCTGCTTCGGCGACCGTCCACACCAACCCCGTCGGCTCGCCGGCGCGCATGCGCACGAGCGCCCACGCGAACAGACTCGCCGCCACCCACGCGGCGAGCGCCGTGTCCCAGAGGCCGCGCACGATCAACGCGGAGCCACGCCGAGGCCCCTGGATGCGCACCGTGCGGCGCTCGCAGACCCACGTCACGATGCCGGCGCCGGTGAGCACCGGGATCGCGATGAGGGCGAAGCCGTGAAGAAGCGCGGCGCACCACGCCCACCACCCGTGCCGCGAGAAGACTCCGAGCGCCGGGAGGCCGACCAACACCGCACGGTCGATGGCCGTCACGACGCGTGGGGAGAGGGAGCGTGCCACGTTCGACCTCCTCGTGTGTTCGCGGGCGGCGAACCCTCTCGAACCTATCGGACCTGGCGCGCGCGGGGCAACCTGGCGTGCGTCGCTCGATCGTCGGCATCGATGCTTCTCCGACGACCCGAAGTTCGCGACTTGACGATCGGTCGGAGCGCTTACTCGCGCGGGTGGAAGACCGCCTCCGCCGTCTCGGCGCGGAGGGCGGCGGCGAGCCAGTTCGCGAGCTCCAGCGGATCCCTGCACGCGAGGACGCGCGCCCGCATCTCGTCGGTCACGACGAGGCCCCTCAGTTCCATGACGCTGAGCAGGGCCTCCGCCTTGCCCTCTGCCTTGCCCTCTGCCTTGCCCTCCGCCTTGCCTTCCGCCGCCCCCTCCGCTCTACCTTTCGCCTCGCTGGCGGCGATCGCGCTCTCGATGACGGGGTGATGCTGCGCGATGAGCGCCCTCGCGGTCGTCTCGTCCGCGGTCGCGGCATCGAGGAGAGCGCGGACGGGGAGGGGATGCACGAGCACCGCGTCCTCGATCGCGGAGTCCTCGTGCAGCGTCCGCCATGTGTCCGCCTCCTTCGACCACTCGAGGACGCGGCCCTGCTTCACGAGCACGAGGAACACGCGTCGCGCACCCCGCGCGCTGAGTGCGCGGGCCTTCTTCGTGGGGACCGACATGCTCTGTTCGCTCGCGATCTCGAAGCTGAGCTCGTCGATCTTGCGGCGACCGGTGGCGTCCATCTCCTTCGGAAAGACACTCACGTCGGGTGCGACGTCCGTCGCGTCGTCCGTGCGGGTCAGCATGTCCACGGCGGTCTGGTGATCGCGCCGCGCGCTCGCGCGAACGACCATCGCGATCTGCGCGTGACGGCTCCCGTGGGGCTCGTCGGCCGGCGCGGCGAAGTACTCGATCCCGTCGATGTACTCCAGCCGCGTCTCGGGCGGCGCGAGGCGATCGTCGAGACCGGGGAGATGGCTGTACGCATCACCGTCTCGACCCGGTGCGGACCATCGGGAGCTCATGGGGGCATCATGACGCTTCTCGGATCGGTTCGCGAGGGCATCGTCGGGCGCGCGGCAGGGCCCGCGCAGGTCACTCGCTCTTCGTCTTCGGCGTGCTCGCGCCTCGCCGGAAGAACCGGAGCGGCCAATCCTTCGCGAGGCCGAGGGACTCGCCGCGCTGGATGAGCACGCCGTACCGGGTGCGCCGGGCGGCGTTCACGTCGTCGATGAACCGGACGATCTCGCGGACGCGGTGGTCGGCGGTCGCGGCCGCGCTCGCGCGTCGGTCCTTCACGGCCGTATCACCCGCGGCGACGTTCGCTTCGAGGCGCGCGCCCAGGTCCTTGAGCTCGGCCTCCGTCTCGGTCTTGAGCGACGGAGACCATTCGCGGACGACGTCGAGCTGGCTCTCGAGCCCGAGGCGCGTGATGTCGCTGCGCGTCTTCTTGAAGTACCGGACGTACCGCGGGGACGTGCGCTCCCCGGCGACGTGGAGGAACTCGCGATCGATCGCCGCGGTGGTGTCGTCGAGGTCGTCGGCCCCCGCGGACACGGCGGCCTGCGCGATGATCTCCGCGCGCCACGCCTCCCGCTGTCCGCCCTCCCGTCCTTCCAACCACGCGGGCCCCAGGCTGTCAGCGCAGACTACACGCGGCCCGAGGCGCGCCGGAACCCTCCCGTCGAGGTCGGAGCCCGTCGCCTCGTGCGGGGCGGGCACCGTTCGGCGCGATTGCACCTGGTGCAAGCGCCTCCCCAGCGCGTCCGGACGCCTTTGCAGGCGCTGCATCACCCTCCCCGCCCGCCGAGGGAGCCTGTTTCATCAGGTCGGTCGGCTCCCGAGCGCGTCCCGGCGCCGGTTGCACCCGCCGACGGAGCTTCCCTCGCGCGCCCGGGAGGCCTTGCAGCCGGTGCAAGAACGCCACGACGCGAGCTGCCCGTCGCGGAGCTCCGCGATGCCCTCGGTCGCGCACGTGGCGACGGGGGCAACGACCGCGGCGCCCGGACGCAACTGCGGCGTGGGGACGGCGCGCAACACCGCCCCCTCCGAATGTCCGCCCCCCGTCGTCCCACGAACGGCGGCACGGACACCGTCGAGCTCACCATTCATTCAGGGTGATCACCACTGGTACGACGACCTCCAGTCGCCCTCCGTGCCCGTGAAATGCCGAGCGGCGCGCTTGGTCGTGCGTCATGTGCGCGCGTCATGTTGTCGCGCGCGTCATGTTGTCGCGCACGTCGCTTGGCCCTCGGGGGGCTTGGGTCCGCGATGCTAGAGCGGAGCTCACGTTTTCAAGGAGCGCGTCATGCTGCGACGATCATCGGTGGTGGGTCTCTTCGTCCTCGGTGTCTCCGGTCTCGTGGGCTGCAAGACGGAGACGACGGACGACGGCGTCGACCCGCCGAAGGAGAGCGCGTTCGCGCTCAAGTTTTCGGCGACGCTCGGCGGTAAGCCCGTCTCTTGCGGGGCGCTCGTCTCCGGCGAGGGACCGAACGGCAAGTTCAGCGTCGGCGCGAGCGATCTCCGGTTCTACGTGAGCAACATCCAGTTCCACGACAAGGACGGCAAGGTCGTCGCGCGCACGCTCGACACCAACGACTTCCAGCTGACCGACCCGAGCGGCGAGGTCGCGCTGATCGACCTCACCGGCAACACGGAGGGGAGCTGCGCCGCGAACGCGATCGCGTTCGCCGAGGGCACCGCCCGCACGAACGACGTCGTGAAGGGCAAGACGGTGGTCGAGAACGTGACCTCCGTGTCGTTCGACATCGGCGTCCCGCAGCCGCTCATGAAGTCGATCATCGGGAGCCACTCGCTCGAGAACGCGCCGACGCCACTCAACGAGATGTATTGGAACTGGGCGAGCGGCTACCGGCACTTCGTCTTCAACTTCGTCGCGGAGGACGACATGGGTGCGAAGGGCGGCGGCTACGTCCACCTCGGCAGCCGCAACTGCGGCCCGGACGACGGCCTCGCGCTCTCGGACCGGGACGCGTGCGAGTTCGTGAACACGCCGTCCGTGGAGGTGAAGGACTTCGACCTCGCGACCGACAGCGTCGTCGTGGACCTCGACGCGATCCTGAAGACGATCGACTTCTCCGCCCCCATCTACGATCCGATGACGTTCGAGGTCATCGGCCAGGGCGTCGGCGCGGAGTGCCACTCCTCACCGATGCAGCCCGACTGCCCGCTCATCTTCCCGGCGTTCGGCGTCGACATCGGCACGGGCAAGGCCGACGCGGCCAAGAACGCGGTGTTCGGCGTCGCGCCCTGAGGACGACCGTGGGGCAGCGCGTCGCCGTCGCCGTCTTCATCGCTGCCGCGCTCGGCGCGGCCTGCGAGGATCCGCCCGACGACGCGCCGCCGCCGCCCGACGACAGCGCGCTTCGGGCTCTCTTGGGTGTCCCCGACGGTCTCGAGACGCCCGTCGTTCCGGCGTACAACCCGCCGACGGCCGAGAAGATCGCGCTCGGCCGCCGCCTCTTCTACGAGAAGCAGCTCTCGGGCAACGGCACGCAATCGTGCGGCGGGTGCCACGCGCAGAACCTCGCGTTCGCCGACGGGAAGATCTCGTCGGTCGGCTCGACCGGTCAGCTCGGGCACCGCAACAGCCCCGGGCTCGCGAACGTCGCGTACTTCTCGACGCTCACGTGGGCGAACAGCGGCCTGCTCGATCTCGAAGATCAGATCCCCGTCCCGATCCGCGGTGACAACCCCGTCGAGCTCGGCGTGAACGACGGCGTCGTCGACGAGGTGATGGCGCGCTTCGACGCCGATCCCGGGTACGCCTCGATGTTCGCCGCCGCGTTCCCAGAGAGCGCCTCCGGCGCGACGGTGAACAAGGTCGTCTACGCGATCGCGAGCTTCCTCCGCACGTTCCTGAGCGGTGGGTCGCCCTACGATCGCTTCCTCGCGGGGGACGCGACCGCGCTCGACGAGCAGCAGCGACGCGGCTACGCGCTCTTCAACGGCGAGCGCCTCGAGTGCTTCCACTGTCACCGCGGCGCGAACCTCACCGTTTCCTACTTCGACGTGAACGTCCCCGACGGGAGCCGGCAGACGCCGTTCTTCAACAATGGGCTCTACAACGTCGACGGCGAAGGCAGCTACCCCGCGATCGACCAGGGCCTCTACGACCTCACGTTGAACCCGAGCGACCGAGGCCTGTTCCGTCCGCCGAGCCTCCGCAACGTGGCGCTGACGGCGCCGTACATGCACGACGGGAGCATCGCCACGCTCCGCGACGTCGTCCGCCACTACGCTGCCGGCGGGAGGTTGATCGAGAGCGGGCCCAACGCTGGCGACGGGCGGATCAGCCCGCTGAAGTCCGGACTGGTGAGGGGCTTCGAGATCAGCGAGTCGGAGATCGACGACGTCGTCGCGTTCCTCGGCGCGCTGACCGATCCGACGTTCCTCCAGAACCCCGCGCTCGCGCCGCCGTAGGGACGCGCAACGCGGGTTTCCGCTCCCCACGTTGACGGCGTGGCGCGAAAACCCCGGGGGCGCGATCGCCGTGGCGAACGCGCGGCGGACGGCACCGAGACGTTCGTCGACGCGCGCGAGGTCCTCGGCGTCGCGCGGACCGAAGGCTTCCTCGTGGCGGGCGGCGGGCAGGTTGACCCGCGCACGATCGTTCCCGACCGCGACGACCTGACCGCGGCGCGACGGCGACGCGCGACGGGAGGCCGCGGCGGCCCGTCGGGACGCGACCCGGTGCTCAGCCGGCGCGCAGGGCGTGGGGCGGGGATACCCTTCGGGGGACGCCTCCGCCACGGCGTCGTTTCGGGTCGAGCCCGCAGAGGAGCATCGGCAGCGAAGCGACGCTCGGCAGAACCATCGTCGCGCCGGCGCGCTCGAGCTCGAGCCGCGTCGCGGCGCCGCTCGCGACGCCGACGATCATCCCGACCCGCGCCGCGCGACCTTCCCGCACGTCGGCGACCGCGTCGCCGACCTTGCAGACGCGCGCCGAATCGTCGACGCCCGCGCTCCACATCGCGTGTTCGATCGCGTCCGGATCCGGGCGCGAGCGGACGCAGTCGTCCCCGGCGACGATCGCGTCGAGGTCGCGTCGGGGGCGGAGCCCGACCCGAAACAAGAGCTCGTCCAAAACCCGCCCGGACAGGCTCGTCGTGAGCGCGACGCGGCAGCCCCGGGCGCGAAGCACGGTGATCGCGTCGATCGCTCGATGAACGAGCTCCGGATCAGCCCGTCGCATCCGGACGATCAGCCGTTCGTCGAAGCGCACCGACGCCGCGTGGACCGCCTGCGCGGACGGGTCGAGGCCGCGCCTTCGCAGGACTTCGCGGAGAGCGAGCTTGCATCGAAGTCCGGCGAGGTGGCGGAGCTCCTCCCGGTCGGCGTCCACGCCGAGGTCGAGCAGCGTCGCCGCGAGGGCGGTCGTCACGATGTCATCGTCTTCGACGACCGTCCCCATGACGTCGAGGACCACGAGTTGAATCCACATGCGCCACGTTCCTTTCGTTCGTTCGCGCACAGTGAACTCTCCTCCGGTGACTGGGCGGTGCGGACCGTGTGCCGCTTGTGGCGCGGTCAGCGAGCGGGGTGATGCATTTCAATGACCGTCGGGCGCGCGCCGCGTGCCGCCGTCGCGCGTCGAGGAGGTGACGGCCGTGCGACGAACGGGCCCGCGGCGTCTCTCGCGGTGAGAGCAATCACACATCTGTTGCATGAGCTACACGAGGCAGACACTCCACCCTGCGACCGTGCGATCATGTCCCATCGAAAGAGCAATGCGCGCGCATGGGCGACGGCCATCGCGACGTTCTGGGCACTCCAAAACTGCTCCGGCCTGCAGACCGCGCACGGCGGCACGCTCGTCGGAGACTTCACCTCGGACGACATCCAGTGGGCGGACGTCGACGCCGAACCGCCCCGCGTCGTCGTGTTGGCGATCGACGGTGTCCTCCCCGCGGACGCGCTCGCCGCTGGCGAGGACGAACTACCGCACCTCACCGCCCTCGGACGAACGGGCTACGTCCTGGGCGGCGACGAGCGACCCATCCTGGCGAGTGGGCCGAACTTCGTGTCGCTCCCGGGATACACCGAGATCCTGAGCGGCTCGACGCCCGCGTGTCAGAAGAACGGGTGCGACGAGCGCCCGTCGACCACCATCGTCGCCGAGATGGGCGACGCAGGCAGCGCACCGGTCGCGATGCTCTCGTCGTGGGAGAGCATCGCGAAGATCGCGCCGGAGACGGCGGTCGTCACCGCAGGCCGCACGGGGGGCGGCACGCGGAAGTGGGTGGACTGTGACGCCGCGACGCGCGCGCTGCGCATCGAGGGGGAGACGTCGCGTCCGTCTCCGGGCCACGACGACTATCGGCCCGACGCGGTGACGCGTCCGCTCGCCCGGTCGTACTTCTCGTGCGCCCGCCCAGAGCTCATGTTCGTGAGCCTGGGGGACACCGACGAGCTCGCGCACGGCGGCGATCGAAAGGGATACGTCGCCGCGCTGCACGCGGCCGACGACCTGCTCGGCGACCTCCTCGAGGACGCTCGCCGCCTGGAATCCGAGGACAGAAGGCCCACGGTGTTCTTCGTGACGACCGATCACGGTCGCGCGGACGACTTCTACGACCACGGAGAAGCGTACCCGGAGTCCGCACGCGTATGGCTCGTCGTGGGCGCGACCTCCGAGCCCGTCCTCCGGCGCACGCGCCTCGCGGACCGCGACGGCCCCGCTCGCCTGCGCGACATCGCGCCCACGATCCGGTCGTTGCGAGGCTTGCCCGCGGACACCTCACCCGAGGCCGGCAGGAGCCTGCTGGCTGGGCCGTCTCGACCCGAAAGTGAGCAGCGTTCCGAAGACTGAGTATCCTTACGGGCCGCAGCGAACCGGATCCCGGCGATGCAGTCCAGCGTCCGGAGCTCAGCGGTAGGGGCTGCGCTCGGCGCCAAAGCGACGAAGGATCTCCGCGACCTCTTCGAGGATGGGCTCGATGGGGCGTGGGTCCTCGACCAGTGGGAGCTCGAATGCCACACAGTTCACGTCGCGTACGACGATATCGGCGCGCACGACGGAGCTCAACGCGACCCGCAACGGCTCGCCTTTCACTTCGGCACTCACCCGCTCTGGTATCGCGACCTCCACGGTGGTCTTCCGAGGATCCTGGCCGACGTACTTGTGCGCGATGCGGAAGCTCGTCGTCCCGATGCGGATGCCGTCCATGTGCATGTCGCCGGGACGCAGCGAGCCCTGCCTGCGCTCGGCGAACGCCACGAACGCCGGATAGGTCCGCGTGAACGCTCTGGGCGGGAGACCTCGACCGGGCGAGAGCGCCCGCCGGACAGTCCCTCCATCGTCACGACCGTCGCCACGATCGCCTCGAACGCCCCGGGCTCGACTTCCGTCAGGTGGTATCGACCGCGGACCCTACCGCCCAACGACGCCGCTGTGCTGGCGAGCTCGAGGGCGATGCGGCGCCGCCCTTCACCCGCTTCGACGCGCGTGGTGGTGCTCTGGCCGGGGCCTGGAGGGTGGGTTCCCACCTCGACTCGCCTTCGCGCCTCGAGATCGAAGTTGCGGGGAATCAGGAGGCGCGCACGCGCCTCGTAGTCGATGCGAACACGCCGCGATTGGAAGGAGGGTGGTGCGTCAGAGGGAAGGAAGAACTGGGTTTGCAACACGCGCTCACCCGGTTCCAGCACGAACGGTTCAATGCGTCGCTCCTCCATGATCACCGCGTGTTCGCGCTCCCCTGAGTCGCCCCGGACGGTCTCCGTGCCGACCAGCGAGAGCACCGCGCCGTTGCACGAGCGCCGCGACGGGCTGCTGATTCGCGCCAGGACATGCACCCCCTCCGCCGGAAGAACGAGGTCGTGCGACGTGCTGACAGCGAGCTCGATGCGCCCGAAGAGCCGCCGCAATCGGGAGAGGCGAGGTCCTTCGGCCATCAGTCGAACGACAACGCGACGCCGGCGCCCGAGGCCCGAACGCGACTCGCTCCTGGATTGACGACAGCAATCACGACACCCGCGATCACCGCCACGCTGCCAAGCACCAGCAGGCTATCGGTAGCGTAGGCGAGGTTGCGCGCTGGTGCGTACGTCTGGTCGATGGTTGGTTGGTCCGTCTTGGGGCACGCGAGCGCCGAGTTGCAGGTCGATGGGAGCTTCCGCCGAGCGTCACTCGCGGCAGCGAGCGCCAGTCCGCCGGTTATGCTCCCCGTTCCCACGAGCGCGCCGCCGACCGCGGCGACGACGATCCCTGCGAAGCGACCAGCCTGTGACGCTGCCGGCACTGCTTCCGCCGGTGGTGCGAGTGGGCTCGTGAGGTCGAACTCGATCCGCACGCGCTCGCCGGTCCGGACCTCCACCGTCCTGCGGTGCGCACCGTCCCGCGCCCGAACCTCCACCTCCAATCGCCCTGGATTCACCTCGACCGCCGTTCCCGTCTCGACCCTCGCACCAGCAACGAGGACGGCTTCTGGCGTCGGCCCGCGCACGATCACCACCGCGGAGCCGATGTCCCCCGAGACGATCGCGAGCTCCCGCCTGCCGTCCGTCTGCGCGTCGAGCCACACCCGTGGCGCCTCGCTCCCGAGTACCTCTGCGACGAGCACCGTGTATCGCGCCTTCGACTCCGTGAGGCGACCGAGTCGCGCGAGCGCTCGAGCCTGGTAAAGGACGAAGACGGGGGAGTGGTAGAGCGCCTCGGCCTCGTTGAATCCGGCGAGCGCGTCCTCCCATCGCTCTGCTTCGTACAGCGCGAGTGCTTCCTGGCCACGTGTGATGGCGCGCTCTGACGCGTCCGTCGGCGCTGCGAACGACACGCGAGGCGCGAGCGCGAGCGCGAGAACGAACATCCCTATGAGCGTGGGGGAGCGGCGCATGTCGATCAATCGAAGGCGGGCAAAACCAGTGTCTCGAGCGCGCCGCGACACCCGTCTGCGGGGAGCCCTTCCATGTACCCGACCCAAGTGAAGTGTCCCTCGGCGGCAAACGTCGGCGGCGCCCCGGCGGTCGTAAGTCCGACGTCGAAGGGAAAGTCTCCGATCACGTAATTTCCGAGGAGATCCCATTTCACCGCTGCCGGCTCCGAACTCGGGTCTCGAACGAAGAACGCGAGGGTGTCGTTGACGCGGCAGACGGCGAGATCGGCCTCGCCATCGACGCCGATGCCGCGCTGATCGATGCCTTCGGTGGAGGCAGGGGGACCCCAGGCGTCTTCTGCGCTCGCCATCGTCGCGCGCGTCGGGGGGTAGGTCGGGGAGTCAGCGTTGCAGGCCAGATTCGGAGGTGGATTGGGCACGAACGGAGCGATGAACAACGTGGCGAACGGGAGGCCAGGGGATCTCCCTCGTACGACGAGTCCTGCCTCGTTGCCCGCCTCGAGACAGTGGTCCCCCGAGACTTGATTGACAGCCTCGACGCGAGCGACCATCGCGAAATCGTCGTCGAACGATTGGTAGATGAACGCCCCCTGAGTCCCCCCCACCCAAGTCGCCTCTCCATGGGGCGGCGGGTTCGCGCGGACCACGAGATCACCACTGTCGAGGAAGATCTCGGCGTGTTCGGAGTCCGTGTTGTCCACACGCCAACACGCGGACGTGAGCGCGGCGAACGTAGGCTCAGAGAACTCGTCGACCACCCTCGTGCGGTCGCAGTACGTCACGCCCGGATCGACGACGACGGTGCATCCCTGAAGCGCACCCGCGAACGCCAGAACGAAGTTTCGCGCGTGACGCGCCACCACGGCATGGACGGTAGCACGCCCCATACCCAGCCTCATCGGCGCTCGCGCGGCGCGGTCGCGCGATCTCGCGACGACTCGAGTCGTCCTACCATCAGGACAACTGTCCGCTCGAGAGGACACAGGGCCAATGTGGGAAGCGCATGTCTCCCACGATCCGCTGCGCCGCCGCATGGCACGCGGGTTGCGGAGGCGGACGGCGAAGGAGTCTCACCTATGAAACGACACATTCAAGTTACCTCTCTTCTTGGCGTCCTCGCGCTCGCAGGCTGCACCGACTCCGCAGGGCGGAACACGGAGCTCAGGACGGCGGTCGACTCCGCGTCGATCTCGCTCAAGGGTTCGGTCGGCATTGCGGAAAGATCCATCGACGGCGCGCGCGCCGTGAGGGCAACTCTCCTTACGAAGTCGAAGGTGCTGTCGATCCACGCACTCTCGACGACCGGAGTGAAAGACGTGCGCGTCGATCCGTCGACGGGTGTGATCCTCGCATCCCAGTCCACCTCCGAGGCGACGGGTGACGTGTGCACGGGTTCCCTCGCCGCCATCATCGACGCTGCCGAGCAAGAGGTCGGCGGAGACGCCGTGTTCGCGGGCCCCGACGACGACGGCGGCTGCAACACAGAGGTCAAGGTCCTCGACGCCCGCGACACACTCTGGGAGGTGAAGGTCGACGCCGCCGGCGAGGTGCTCGAGCAGGAGGTCGCGGACGACGCCGCCGAAACGAACGAATAAGTCGGGCAGCGGGCGCGCGCCTCAGGGCTTCAGGTCGTGCTTGCGGATCAGAAGGTTGAGGTGAGAACGCGCGATCTCTCCCTCGCGCGCGGCTTTCGCGACGTTCCCACCCGCGCGCTCGAGAAGCGCTCTCGCATAGCTCTCCTCGAACCTCTCGACCAATAGCGCGCGAGCGCGACCATAGGGAAGAGCGAGCAGCTCTGTCGGGACGAGGGAGACGGAGTTGCCGCGCGCACCAGGCGCGCTCGTGTCGTCGAGTTGGGCGGGCTCGCCCATCGCCAGCGTCGCCTGCACGAAGTTCCGCAGTTCGCGAATGTTGCCGCGCCACGGGTGGGCCTTCAGACGCTCCATGGTCTCCCGTGGAAACCGTTCCTCGATCGCCCCCGCGTACCCCTCTGCGCGCGCAAAGTGCTCGACGAGGAGCGGGATGTCCGCGGCGCGATCGCGGAGCGGGGGGACGGCGAGCGTCACGACCGCGAGGCGGTAGTACAGATCGAGTCGAAATGTCCCTGCGTTGACCTCGCGCCGCAGATCTCGGTGGGTCGCTGCGACGACGCGGAGATCGACTTCGATCTCACTGCGGCCTCCGACACGACAGAACCGCCTGCGCTCAAGCGCGCCGAGCAGATTGGCTTGGAGCTCGGCGGGCAACTCGCCGATCTCATCGAGGAACAGGGTACCGCCATGGGCGAGCTCAAAGGCGCCGCGCTTGGTTCTGTGCGCACCGGTAAACGCTCCTTGTTCGTGGCCGAAGAGCTCGCTCGCGACGAGCGCGGGAGCGAGCGAGCCGCAATCGACGGTGACGAATGGCGCGTCGGACCGAGCGCTCGCGTCGTGGATGGCGCGCGCGATGAGCTCCTTCCCCGTACCCGACTCCCCGCTCACGAGTACCGGAACCGTCCCCGCAGCGAGCTTCCGAATATCGCTCATGAGGCGCCGCATGGCGCTCGTCGCACCGCGCAGGTCGCCCAAACGATCCTCGGCGTGAAGTTCAACCGTCAGGGGCAAGCCCGCCTCGATCGCGAGGCGCGTCTGACCGATCTCGATCAACGCACCAGGCGCCGCGATGCCGCGCTCCACGCGGACGCCGTTGACCGTCGTCCCGTTCTTCGAACCGAGATCCTCGATCTGAATCCCGGATTTCACTGCCGAGAGCCGCGCGTGGTAGCCGGACACGGTTGGATCGGTGAGTACGAGATCGTTGTCACGGGCGGTCCCGAGCGTGGCGACCTCCGCCTCGAGTCGCTTTCCCTGGTCCACGCCCGTGCGCACGGTGGTGACCACAGTGCGCACGGGCATCGCGTCGCGAAGCTTGAGCGCCGCCGTCCCGGCGTGGCGTCCGTGCGGCATGGTTCACGCTGACTTTACGAGGGTCCCACGTGACGCGCGAGGAGTTCGTGCGTGCTAGCTTGGGCGGCATGCTCGTCGCGGGGCAGATTGTCGACCAGCGCTACGAGCTCGTCGAGCTGATCGCGACGGGCGGGATGGGGGCCGTGTGGCGAGCGCGGCACGTTCAACTCGCGACGGAAGTCGCCTTGAAGACGATGCTCCACGAAGTCGCTGCGGCGCCCAACGGCGAGGCGCGGTTTCGCCGCGAGGCGCTGGCGGCCGCGAAGCTCGCGAGTCGGCACGTCGTGCAGGTTCGCGATTTCGGGTTGCACGAGGGGCGTCCGTACTTCGCGATGGAGCTGCTCGCCGGGTGTGATCTCGGTCATCGTCTCGCGCGCGACTCGAAGCTGGATCGTGCCCTCTGCAAGACCATCGTCGAGGCCGTGGGCGACGCGCTCGATCACGCGCACGAGAACGGCGTGATCCACCGTGACGTGAAGCCCGCGAATATTTTCCTGTGCGAGGAAGCCGACGGCGCCGTCGTCGTGAAGGTTCTCGATTTCGGAGTCGCCAAGATCGAAGACGGCGGAACTACCCAATCGACAGGATCGGGGCTGGTGGGGTCACCCGCGTACATGAGCCCAGAGCAAGTCTGG
Source organism: Polyangiaceae bacterium (assembly GCA_046351395.1). Taxonomy (GTDB): domain Bacteria; phylum Myxococcota_A; class Polyangia; order Polyangiales; family Polyangiaceae; genus CAYYKK01. The sequence goes on along the minus strand of JAXLYP010000031.1, from coordinate 102,812 downwards.
GTCGAGCCGCTGACACGTGCGACCGACCTCTGGTCACTGGGAGTCGTGGCGTTCGAGATGCTCACCGGCACGAACCCGTTTGACGACGTGTCGATGGCGAAGGTGTTCGACCGGATCCTCCGGTCCGACCTTCCCCGGCCCTCCACCTACGACGGCTCGTTGCCATCGGCGGTGGACGAGTTCTTCGCGCGAGCGCTGTCGCGCGATCCCGCGAGCCGATTTGGCAGCGGACGTGAGCTGGCGGCCGCGTTCCGCGCAGCCGTCGATGCTCCCGTGAGACCGGTTCGCGTGCTCCCGGCGGCTGCCGAAGGTCGGCGCTCGCAGCCCAGCCGCGTTGGAGTGGGCGTCGTCGTTGCCGCTCTCGTTCTTGTCTTCGCGGTGCCAAGCGTCCTCGCCGTGCGCGCAGGCTCCACGGCCGATGCCCTCGCGGCCCTGCCCGGTCGAGGCGCAGACCCGCGCTCTGCAGGCACTTTACGTGCGCCCGACAGATCCTCCACGTCGTCGACAGCGCTGACGGAAGTGACCGCACGTCCTAGTCCCTCGACGGTGGCTGCATCTCCAGGTCCCGCGCGTTCGCTGCTCGGGGAGACGGCTCGTGCCACGCCGGTTCCGGCGGTCGCGCGTCCCAGTCCGTCGACGCCGCGGGCGACGCCACCGGCCCCGAGCGTCGAGCTTCGCGATCCCCGCTTCGGGATTCCCCGGGGCGCGCCGTGAACGAGGACCGGTTCTTTTGCGCCGCCTCACCGGTACGCGGATGACGCGCGCCGTTCACCGCGCACCCGGAGCGCCCACGAGAGTCCGCGAGCGCCTGGACCGCGACGCGGTGCGCATCCACGTCGTTCGTGGGTCAAGAACGCGGCGGCGCGCTCCAGTCCGTCCACGGACCGACGGCGTTGACGGGGACCTCTTCCAGGTGTGCGCCGAGAAGCACACCGCGCGCGCCTTCGACTCGATTGTCTGTCAAAACGAGTCCGCTTCCCCGGTCGACTCGAGCTGGCCGGAGTGCGCGGCGAAGGTGGGCATCCCCGCGTCCGAGACCGACGCCGTGCGCGCGTGCGCGGGCTCCGAGGAGGGCGCGGGCCTGCTCGCCTCGTCCTTCGCGGCCTCGCGCAAGGCGGGCGCGAAGCACGATCTTCCTGAACGGCGTGCGATACCTCGGCGGTCCGAAGGTCGAGGACCTCGCGCGGCGGATCTGCGCGACGTTTCGAGTCCACGAAGCCCGAGGGCTGCGACGGCATCCAGCTCGACCGGGGCGTCACCGCCAACCACGGACCGCATGTGCCTCCCCTGAGCCTGCGGCCCAGACAGACAGTCTTCCGTCGACAGTCGTTCGGAGCGCGGTCGGCGATCACTCCCGCCCGAGGGCCTGCACGGGGTCGAGGCGCGCTGCCCGGCGCGCGGGGAGGTAGCCGAAGACGAGCCCGATGGTCGTGCTCGTCACGAGCGCCATCAGCAACGATTGCGGCTCGAGCTTCATCTCCCAGGAGAGCGCGCTGCCGAAGCCGTGGATGGCGAGGAGCCCGAGGGTGGTCCCGATCAGCCCTCCGAGGAACGCGAGCACGAGCGCCTCGACGAGGAACTGGACCATGATGTCCGCCTCTCGAGCGCCGATCGCCATGCGGATCCCGATCTCGCGCGTCCGCTCGGCGACCGACACCAGCATGATGTTCATCACGCCGATGCCGCCCACGACGAGGGACACCGCGGCGATCCCGATGAGGAGCATCGTCAGGGCGCCGAAGATCGTGTCCTGGAGCGCCTGGAACTCGGCCTGACTTCGGACGACGAAGTCGTCCTCCTGACCGGGCTGGATGCGGTGCCGCTCTCGGAGGATGCCCTCCGCTTGGCGCTGCGCGGACGACGTCGTCTCCGCGCTCGTCGCCGAGAAGATGATCGCGTGGGTCTCGTTCGGCCGCGCGTTCGAGATCGTCCCGCGCATCGTGGTGATCGGGACGACGAGGATCTCGTCCTGGCTCTGGCCGAACGGCGATTGGCCCTTCTCCTCGAGGACGCCGATGATCTCGAACGGGAAGCGCCCCACGCGCACGGTGCGACCGATGGGATCGAGGGAGCCGAACAGCGTCTTCGCGGTGGCCGTGCCGATCACGGCGACCTTGTCCGCGATGTTCTCGCTCACGGGCGTCCAGAGCGATCCGCTCTTCGCCTTCCAGTTGCGGATCGCGAAGTAGTCGAGGCGCGTGCCGACGATCGTCGGGGTCGCGTTCTGCCCCTCGTACACGATCGTGCCCGAGCCGCGGAGGAACGGCGCCGCCAGCGCGATGCTCGTCGACTCGCGCACCATCGCCTTCACGTCGAGCTCGCTGAGCCGCGAGGACGCGTCGAGGCGCGCGCCCGACGGCTTGCTCGATCGCGGGAACACCATGAGCGCGTTCGTCCCGAGCGCCTGGACCTGCGCGGCGACGTTCGCGCGCGCGGCCGTCGCGAGCGCCGTCACCGTGACGACCGCCGCGACGCCGATGGTGATCCCGAGCGTCGTGAGCCCCGCGCGGAGCTTGTTTCGCCGCACCGCCCGGAGCGCGAGGAAGACCGACGTGAGGATGCGCTGGAGGAACACCCACATGGCTACTCGTGCCTCAGCGCGTCGATCGGATCGAGGCGCGCCGCGCGCCGCGCGGGCAAGAAGCCGAACACCACGCCGATCGTCGCGCTCGTGACGAACGAGGTGACGACCGCGTCGATGGGCACCGTCATCGCCCAGCCGAGCGAGCGCGAGAGGAGCGTCACGACGACGACGCCGAGGAGGAGCCCCGCGAGGCCGCCGAGCAAGCTGAGGACGATCGCCTCGATGAGGAATTGGAACAGGATGTCGCCCTGGCTCGCGCCGATCGCCATCCGGATGCCGATCTCGCGCGTCCGCTCGGTGACCGACACGAGCATGATGTTCATCACGCCGATGCCCCCGACGACGAGCGAGATCGCCGCGATCGACGAGAGCAGCGCCGTCAGGAACCCGAAGATCTGGTCGTTGCTCTTTCGGATCTCGGCCTGCGTCATGATCTGAAAGTCCGGCTGATCCTCAGGATCGATGTTGTGGCGCTGCCGGAGGATGTCCTCGATCTGCGCCGTCGCGCGCTCCACGGTGCGCTCGTCGCTCGCGGACGCGACGAGCGTCTGCACGCGGTTGCCCGCGGTCGGGAAGACGCGCGTGCGGAACGTGCCGATCGGGATGAGGACGCGATCGTCCTGATCCTCGCCGAACGGCGACTGCCCCTTCTTCTTCAAGATGCCGACGACGCGGAACGGGTATTTGCCGATCCGCACGTAGGCTCCGACGCCGTCCTCCGCGCCGAAGAGCGCCTCGCGCACCGTCTCGCCGAGGATGCAGACCTTCGCCTTCGTCCGCATCTCCGTCGGGGTGAACATCACGCCCTTCTCGACGGAGAACTGCATGATGGAGAAGAACGCCTCCTCCACGCCGAACACCTGACTCGACGCGTTCTTGTCGCCCGAGACGAGCTGCGCGCGCGTCGAGCTCATGGGCGTGATCGCGGCGACGCTGTTCGCCTCGCGGCCGATGGCGATCGCGTCGTCCTCCGTGAGCTTGGAGCGTGACGCGTCCCGCGCGCCGCTCGACCGCGTGTCCTGCGGGAAGATGAAGATGGTGTTCGCGCCGAGGGTCGAGATCTGACCCATGACTTTGTCGCGCACCGCGTTCCCGAGCGCGACCACGATCACGACGGCCGCGACGCCGATCAGGATCCCGAGGATCGTCAGCGCGGCCCGCACCTTCGACCGGGCGATCGCGCGGAGCGAGAGGCGAAGCGCGGCGAACAGCGCCCTCACGGCGAGCCCGCGGCCTGATCCGTGTTGGGCAGCGCCGCGAGCGCCGCGGCTGCGTCGTGCGGCTCGGCGTTCCGGAGATCCGACTGCACGAGGCCGTCGCGGAAGCGCACCACGCGCTTCGCGCACGCCGCGATGTCGGGCTCGTGCGTGACGAGCACGATCGTGATCCCCGTTCGGTTCAGGCGCTGCAGCAGCTCGAGCACCTCGTAGCTCGTCCGCGTGTCGAGGTTGCCCGTGGGTTCGTCCGCGAGGAGCAGCGGGGGCTCGGTGACGAGCGCGCGCGCGACCGCGACGCGCTGCTGCTGTCCGCCCGAGAGCTGGTTCGGCGTGTGGTGGATCCGGTCCGCGAGGCCCACGGCGGCGAGCGCGTCTCGCGCGCGGCGCCGGCGGACGTTCCCGCCCACGCCGCGATAGATGAGCGGCAGCTCCACGTTCTCGAGCGCCGTCGTCCGGGGAAGGAGGTTGAAGCCCTGGAAGATGAACCCGATGAGGCGGTTGCGGACGATCGCGCGCGCGTCGTTCGAGCGATGCGTGACGTCGATCCCGTCGAGGATGTAGCGACCCGTCGTCGGCCGGTCGAGGCACCCGATGATGTTCATCATCGTGCTCTTTCCGGACCCGCTCTGACCGACGATCGCTGCGAACTCTCCGCGCGCGATGTCGAGGTCCACCTGGCGCAACGCGCGGACGACGCTCGCCTCGCTTCGGTACTCCTTGGTCACGCCCTCGAGTCGGATGAGCGCGTCCTCCTGGGACGCGCGGTACGGCGAGTGCCCGGCCGAGTTCTCGTGCTTCTGTGGAGCGTCGTTCATGAGAGCCCCTAAAACAGGCCCTTCTTCTTCATCTGCGGGTTCGCAGAGTCCGTCTCGTCGCGCACGACGTCGACGCCCTCGAGGTCCGACTTGAGCTCGGTGTAGACGCCGTCGCTCACGCCGATGTCCACGATGCGCGGCTCGATCTTCTCCTTGCCGAGCTTCTTGTCGACGACCACGTAGATGCGCCCCTTGCCCGGCTCGAGCTTGGGCAGCGGCTCCTCGGGGACCTTGTTCCCCTTCTCGTCGAGCGGGGGCGACGGGTGGAACCGCAGCGCGGAGTTCGGCAACCGCTTCACCCCGCCGGCGTGCGCGCTCTTGATCGTGACCGTCGCCGTCATTCCGGGGCGGAGCCGGAGGTCGTCGTTCTTCACGTCGAGCACGGCCGCGTACGTGACGACCCCGGCGGTCGTCAGCGGGCTGAACCGCACCTGCTTCACCTCGCCCTCGAACGTCACCGAGGGAAACGCGTCGACGGAGATGTCCGCGAGCATGCCCTCGCGCACGCGCCCCACGTCCGCCTCGTCGATGTCGGCGAACACCCGCATTTTTCGGAGATCCTGCGCGAGCACGAACAGCACGGGCGCTTGGAAGCTCGCCGCGACGGTCTGCCCGGCATCGATCGCGCGGTTGATGACGACCCCGTCGATGGGCGAGAGGATCTTCGTGTAGCCGAGGTTCGTCTTGCTCGAGCTGAGCTGCGCGTTGATCTGCGAGACCTGCGCGCGCGCCGCGCTCACGTCCGCCACCGCCACGTCGTACCCGCCCTGAGCGGTGTCCACGTCCGCCTGCGAGCCCACCCCGCCCGCGAAGAGGGACTTCGCGCGATCGAGCCGCGTGAGCGCGCTCGCCGCGTTCGCCTCCGCGCGCCGCACGGACGCGAGCGCCGCGGTGAGCTGAGCTTGCGAGGCGTCGATCTGCGAGGCGATCAGCGTCGGATCGATCTCGGCGAGGGGCTGGCCCTTCTTCACCGTGTCGTTGAAGTCGACGAACACCTGCGTGACGCGGCCCGATACCTGCGCGCCGACCTGCACCTCCGTGACGGGGCGGACCTGGCCCGTCGACTGGATGGTCTCGCTGATGTCGCCCTCGGTGATCTGCGCGAGCACGTATTTCGGCTGGGGCGGGGGCGCCGTCTTGATCTTGTAGACGACGATCGCGGCCACGATGCCCCCGAGCACGAGCACGGTGATCAGCCGGCGCAGCCACTTGCGCCCGCCCTCGACGGCCGCGAGATCCCGCTCGAGCGCGCGCTGTTCGCGCACCGCAGACCCCCGCGCCGATGCGTTCGCCGGAGGGGTGGGCGAGGACACGTTCGGCGCAGGCGGCTCTCTGGACGTCGCGGCGCTGGTCATTCCCCCTGTCTTAGCCGACGACCGTGAAGTTGTATTGGGCCATCCCTTGAGTTGTGTGTGCGACGCAATGAATGCGCGATTCGCGGAGAACCGCGCCGGAAAGGAGCGCCTGCGGCGCGCCTGTCTCGAGGTGCGCGGAGGAACCGCGCCGGAAAGGAGCGCCTGCGGCGCGCCTGTCTTGAAGGTGCGCGGAGGAACCGCGCCGGAAAGGAGCGCCTGCGGCGCGCCTGTCTTGAAGCGGTGGGGGGCGTATGGCACAGACCGCGTGTGAAAGAGCCTGCCGCCGTCATCGCCCACGACTCGTTCGTCCGCCTCAAGTACGCGATCTACGTCGACGGCGATCCGAACCCGTTCGACATGGGGGACGACGACAGCTCGGCCATGCTCGAGTACGTCCACGGCTACGGTCTCGCTCTCCCCGCGCTCGAGAAGGGGCTGCTCGGCGAGACCTCGGGGACGCACATCACCATCGACGCCGAGCCGGAGGACGCGTTCGGCCCCCACGAGCCCGAGGGCATCCTCGAGGTCGACAAAGAGGGATTCGAGCAAGCGGACCAGCTCAGCGTCGGCGACGAGCTCGTCGCGGAGAGCGAGGCTGGAAGCATGCTCATGCGCGTGCTCGAGGTGCGCGAGGACAGCTTCGTCGTCGACACGAACCACCCGCTCGCGGGCAAGAAGGTCCGCCTCGAGGTGGACATCGAGGAGGTCCGCGCCGCGACGGAGGCCGAAATCGCCGACGCGCAGGACGAAGCGGAGGATCTCGCGCACGCGTACGACGACTGCTGCGACCACGATCACGGGGACGGCGAAGGGCATCATCACCACCACCACCACGGCCCGAGCGACGGTCACGGCCACGACCACGCCGTCCAGGCGACGGACTCGCTCGTTCAGCTCGGCACGAAGAAGAAGGGCGACGGCCGCGGCAAGGCTTGATCGCCGCTCGCTCACGTGGGAAAGACAGCGCCCCGATGAGCAAGCCCACGAAACCGGTCTTCGGTCCGAACGAGTTCGACACGCGCGTCCGCGAGCGCTACCTCGCGAACGGCCACCTCGACGCGAAGGTGCTCGAGAAGCACCTCGCGGATCTCAAGGATTCGGCCGCGTCCGCTCTCCCGGTGGAGCTCGGGCAGCCTGCGCTCCAGGGCGCCCAGGCCGACGCCGACGCGGATTGATCATGGCGACGCCTTCGAAGGACGAGCTCCCCAGCCTCGATTTCTCCACGTTCGTGCTTGGGATCATCGGCAGCGCCTACGTCCACTTGGGCGACGCGCCGAGCCCCGACGGCAGCACGGAGCAGGACTTCGAACTGGCGCGCCAGAACATCGAGATCCTCAACATCCTGCACGACAAGACCAAGGGCAACCTCACGGGGGACGAGGAGCGTCTCCTCGACCAAGCCCTCACCGACTTGAAGCACCGGTACAAAGAGCTCCGCGGCTAGCAGGTTGTTGAAAAGCGGGCCGAGCGCGCACGACGGAGGCAGCGCAAGGACGTCGTCGGTGCCCGAGGAGCCTAGGAACGCGGCTGAAGCCGCGAATCCACCGAGCCGGTCGGTGCTCTAGAGCGCCGGGTCGGGGCGCTGGAGCGCCGCGATCCCACTGCGGGCCTGCGCGATTTGCGGCGCCTGCGGGATTTCGCCGTCTCGCGCGCGACCGGCGGGGCTTCGCGTCCGCACTCCTTGGATGAGCGCGAATCGAGGGCTCGCGTCACGGCGCTCCGATCGAGCGTCGGGGGCGAAGCGTCGTTGCAGTTTTCCGTTCGGCGCGCCACGATCGGTCCGATGCTCGAGTCGAGGTCGAACGAAGAACAGCGCGCCCAGGGAGCGCGATCCAGCTGCGGCCGCGCGCGCGGCTCCCTCGCCCGAGCGACGGCGCTCCTCCTCACGGTGCTCGTCGCGTGCTCGAGCAAGCCGCAGAAGCCGCAGATCAACTCGGTGGAGGTCACGCCCGCGCCGATCCCGAGGGTGCTGACGGATCCGGGCGGACCGCGGCCCGTCATCGTCGACTCTCTCGGCAAGCCGATGTCGTTCGCGCCGCTCGTCGAGAAGTCGGACGCGTCGGTCGCCATCGTGCGCGCGATCGAGCGCGGCACGAGCGCGACGGGGCGCGTGGGGACGTTGAGCGAGGGCCTCGGCACGGCGTTCGTCTACGATCCGGACGGGTTCCTCCTCACGAACCACCACGTCATCGAGAAGGCGACGGACGTGCTCGTCGGCTTCCGCGACGGGAAGGACTACCGCGCGAAGGTCGTCGGCGCGGACGCGCGCACGGACATCGCGGTGCTCCAAATCGAGGCGAAGGATCTCCCGGCGCTCCCCCTCGGAAACTCGGACGAGCTCCTCGTCGGGGACTGGGTCGTCGCGATCGGAAACCCGTTCGGCCTGTCTCACTCCGTGTCGGCGGGCATCCTCTCGGCGCGCGGCCGCACGCGCGACGACGTCCATGGCCTCGACGAGAGCGGCTACTTCGACTTCCTCCAGACGGACGCGTCCATCAACCCGGGCAACTCGGGTGGCCCGCTCCTGAACTTGAAGGGTGAGGTCGTGGGCATCAACTCCGCGATCCGCCAGAACGCGAACAGCATCGGGTTCGCGATCCCGATCAACATGGTGAAGGAGCTCCTCCCGCGCCTGCTCAAGGACGGCGAGATCCACCGCAGCGCGCTCGGTGTCGTCGTCGCGGAGCTCAGCATGGAGCAAGCCGAGCGCCTCGGTCGCCCGAACAAGAAGGGCGCGTGGGTGAAGGCCGTCCAGAGCTCGGGCCCGGCCGAGAAGGGCGGCATCGGCGTGGACGACATCATCGTGGGCTTCAACGGCAAGGTCATCGACGACCCGAACGCCCTTCGCTGGAACGCGAGCATCGCGGGCGTCGGCACGACGGCGGTCGTCCGCGTGGCGCGTGGGAAGCGCGAGTTCGAGCTCAAGGTCACTCTCGGAGAGCTGCCGAGCGATCCGGACAACCACTGACCCGGCTCTGGCGGGGGACTGATAAGATAGCGTCGCCGTGGCCTCCTCGATCCGCCCGCAAGCGTCCTCCGCGAAGGGCGGAAACTCGCCTCGCGCGGGTGCGAACGGCGCGAAAGATCCCAAAACGCCGGCGGAGCGGCCCGTCGCCGACGGCGAATCCAAGGCCGGAGACGTCGGATCCGGGGCGAATCTCGGCCCCGCGGGGGATCTCCCGGCGCCGGAGCGGGCGCGGCGCGTGAATACCGCGATGTCCGAGGCGTCCAAGGAGCAGCGGGCCCGGGAGGCGGAGGAAGATCGTGCGCTCATCGCGAAAGCACAGTCCAGCGATGGGCCGACCCGAGCGGCCGCCTTTCGGCAGCTCGTCGAGCGGCACCAGCGGCGGGCGTTCGCGATCGCCTTCGGCCTCGTGCGGGACGAGCACGACGCGCACGAGATCGTTCAGGAGGCGTTCCTCCGGGTCTACAAGGGTATCGCGAGCTTCGAAGGATCCTCGTCGTTCTTCACCTGGCTCTACCGGATCGTCACCAACCTCGCGATTGACCTCATGCGGAAGCCGGGGCGCAAGTCCGCGGAGCTCGATGAGTCGCGCAGCGTCGAGGATGAGGCGGACGCGCCGCTCGCCCTGGTCTCGCGCATCGACGGCGCCGACCCCGTGGACGTCATTCGGCGCCGGGAAATCGCCAAGCGGATCCAAACGGCGCTCGACGCTTTGCCCCACTACCACCGTGCGGTCATCCTCATGCGTGAGGTCGAGGGGATGTCCTACGAGGAGATGGCGTCGGCCATGAACGTCTCGAAGGGCACCATCATGAGCCGGCTCTTCCACGCTCGGCAGAAGATGCAGAAGGCGCTGTCCGACTGTTACCAAGAACAAGGCTACGTGGCGCGCGGAGCGCTCTCTGGTGACGTCCCGTCCCAGAGCGAGGACGAAGAATCGCAGGAAGAGGAAGCGCCATGACCGAGCCCGCAGCCGCTGAAATCTCGGAGCCCACGGATCTCGAGCTGATGATGTATGCGGACGGCGAGCTCGATCCGGAGCGCGCGGCGGAGGTCGCTCGCTTCCTGGGTGAGCACCCGCGCGGGGGCGCGGGCGACAAACTGTTCGGTCTCGCGGTCCTCTCGGCGCACGTGCGCGCGGAGGCCGATCGCGCCGCAACCGCGCATGGCGCCGACTCCATCGTGGCGAGCGTGTTCGACGCGATCCGCGCGGAGCAAGAGGGCAAGTCACCCGAGGCCCGAGCTCGCACGAACGGGAGCGTGCGACTCGAGAGGTCGCACGCCGAGAAGGCTGGAGCTGAGGTCGTGCCGCTCGCGCGGGCGAAGTCGCACACGAAGGCTCCGCACGACCACGCCCCGACGATGCAGAAGCCCGCGAACGACAACGCGCGCTTGATCTTCGGCCTCGCTGGTGTCGCGGCAGCGGCGGCGATCGCGCTTGGCATCTGGGGGCGCGGGGCGCCCTCGCCATCCCTGCCGGTGGGGGAGAAGGTCGCGATCGTCGCGGAGGACGTGAGCGCGGTGCCGACCCCGGAGCAGTTCGCGGAGGAGAACCGCCGGGCCGCCGAAATCGAATCGAACAAGAAGGCACCATCGCCCGTCAAAGACGACACCCCGGCGGTCGCTGTGGCGGCCGTGGACTTCGGCACGAAGACCGGGGCAGTAATTTACGTGCCCTCCGACTCGCACGGAGCTACCACCACGGTCGTGTGGGTGTCCGACGAGTAGCGGCAGAAGCAGAGTAGCTTGGAGGATGGAATGAAGCTCCCTGGCGTCGTCGCCCCCTTTGGGCGCTCAAGAGCCGCGGCCGGAATGATGCTCTTGGCGTTGGTCGCAGGCCCCGCGACGGCCGTCGAGCTGCGCGGAGACCACGGGTCGGCGAGTCACGTCACGCAGCCCCAGGCGGACGCGAAGGCCGAGGTGATCGTGCTGTACGGCGCGAACGACAACTCCGGCATCGATGGGAGCCTCGGGAAGATCCCGGCCCTCTCGAAGCCACCGTTCTCCGCGTACAACAGCTACAAGCTCCTCGAGCGGAAGGAGCATGAGCTCGTGAAGGGCAAGTGGGTCGAGCAGGTGCTCCCCGATCAGAACACGCTCAGCGTGTCTCTCCAGGACATCACCACCAAGGACGATCAGACGCGCTACACGGTGGAGACGAACATCAAGAAGCCGGACGGGAGCTCCTACCTCCCGAAGCTCGAGGTGTCCGCTCAGAAGGGCGAGTACTTCTTCGTCGGCGGCCCGAAGTTCAAAGAGGGTGTCCTCGTCATAGGCATCCGCATCCTCTGAATTTCGGCGATAGGGGCGCCAGCGAAGGCAAGGACGTCGGTCGGTTGTCCTCAGCGTGGGCAGACCACGCTTGCGGGAACCTCCCTAGCCTTGCCTCCGCTGACACCCCTCTCGCCGAAATTCGGCGACGTTGTGGTGGGGAGAGAGAGAGCTCCGCGCTTCGCGCGTTGCGGAGAGGAGAGAGCTCCGCGCTTCGCGCGTTGCGGAGAGGAGAGAGCTCCGCGCTTCGCGTGTTGCGGAGAGGAGAGAGCTCCGCGCTTCGCGCGTTGCGGAGAGGAGAGAGCTCCGCGCTTCGCGCGTTGCGGAGAGGAGAGAGCTCCGCGCTTCGCGCGTTGCGGAGAGGAGAGAGCTTCGCGCGTCGCGGAGAGGAGAGAGCTCCGCGCTTCGCGCGTTGCGGAGAGGAGAGAGCTCCGCGCGTCGCGGAGAGAGCTCCGCGCTTCGCGCATGAAAAGGGGAGAGCTTCGCGCGTTGGCGAGAGCTCGGCGCGTCTAGGAGAGGAGTTAGCCGTCGAGGAGGGAGAGCCGGGCGGAGGCTGGGAGCTCTACGACGAAGGCGGCGCCTCGGGCCCAGTTCTCGGCGTGGATGGTGCCCCCGTGGCTTCGGACGATGTTCTGGACGATGGGAAGGCCGAGGCCTGTGCCTAGGCCGTCGGTCTTGGTGGTGAAGTAGGGCTCGAAGAGGCGAGCCATGTTGGCTGGATCGATGCCGTGGCCTTCGTCGGCGACGCGGACGAGCACGTGCTCGCCGTCCTCGGACATCGAGGTGCGGATGCGCAGCACGCCGCCGGTGGACGCCATCGCGTGGCAGCCGTTCGTCACGAGGTTCACGAAGACTTGCGTCAGCTGACCGCCGACGCCGCTCACGAGCCGCACGGCCTCGAAGTCGCGCTCGACCTGGACGCTGTTCGTGGTGATGACGTGCTCGCAGAAGAGGAGGGCGCGATCGAGGACCTCGCGGACGTCCACGGGGCCGGGGACGGACACGGCGGGGCGTGAGTACGCGATGAGATCGCGAGTGAACGTGAGGATGCGCTCGGCCGCCTCGTTGATTCGCCGGAGGCGCTCGGCGTCCGCTTGGGCGCCGCCCTTTCGATCCCACTCGCGCCGCAGATAATCGGAGTAAGCGAGGATCGACGTGAGCGGGTTGTTGAGCTCGTGGACGATCCCCGCGGCGAGCTGCCCGAGGCTCGCGAGCTTCTCCGCCTGGATGATCTGGAGCCGAAGCGCCTCTGTCTCGGCCTGGTTTTCGCGGATCGTCTCGACGGTGAGCGTGCGGCTCATGAGGAATTTCAGCGCGGCTCCGAGGTGCTCGGCGCCCTTCGTCACGTCCGCGAGGAGCTGTTCGTCCGCCGCGGCGACGTGCAGGGTGGAGCCGTCGCCGAGTTCGATGATCCGCTCGTGCGCGAAGTCGGCGAAGAGCCTCGCCGGATCTTGGGCGACGGAGGGCGCGAGGCGCGGGGAGCGGCGGATCACGGTCTGCGTCTTGCCGAGCACGAGGCACGCGCCCACGGCGACGGTGCCGAACCAGGACGAGAAGCACTCGAGCAGGGCGCTCGCGGAGGCCTCGAAGCGCTCGTCCGAGGGGCGCGAAACGAGCGTGGAAAAGAGGTGCTCCACGTAGTGATCCCCCCGCGGCGCGCCGCTCACGCGCACGTCCGACGCGGGCGGCGACGTGGAGCTGATCCGCGGAGCCACGGAGGATCGCGCCGCTTCCGGATCGCCGTCGCGCTCGGGGGACCTGTCTCCGGGCACTCAGTCTCCTTTCGACCCGTCGGCGCTGGAGGAGCGCTCGATGTCGATGATCTTTGCGTCCCCGACGTACGCCTTCGTCTCGTACTTCGTGATCTTGCCGATCTTGCGGACGATCTCCGCCATCCGCTCCGCCTCACTCGCGATGGCCTCGGTCTCTCGGAGCACCGGCTCGCCAAGCTTGACACGGCGCCTCATGATCTCAGCATATCCAAGAACGCTGGTGAGCGGTTGGTTCAGCTCGTGCGCCGCCGCGCCCGCGAGCTCCGCGATGAACGCCGTCTTTTCTCGCGCCCGGAGCTCCTCCATCGCCTCGCTCAGGCTCGCCTCCATGCGCAGTCGATCGCGCAGGTCCGTCATGACGCCGACCGAGCCGATCGGAATGCCGCGATCCATGATGAGCGCGGCGGACACCTGGACGGGGATCCTCCGCCCGTCCGACGCGAGCACCTCCGTCGTGAACGCCTCGAGGCGGCCCACGCCGCCGTGCTCGGGGGAGCGGATGAGCTGCATGAGGTGCGCGGCGACGCCATCCGCGTAGAGATCGCGCACGTTCATCCGCCGAACGACCTGCTTCGCGGAGTAGCCGAAGACGCGCTCCGCGGCTCGGTTGAAGAGGAGGACCCTGCCGCGCATGTCCGCGGAGATGATCGCGTCCACCGAGCTCTCGATCACGCGCTCGAGGAACTCCTTCGTCTTCGTGAGCTCCGCGGCCGTCGCGCGGTCCGCGGTCACGTCCCTGAACGAGACGAGGATCGCGTCCGCGTCGACGACGCGAACGAAGCTCATGCTCACGACGATGCGGGGTTCGGCAGCCTCCCCGCCGCGGTCCGGGTGGACGGGCGCGACGGGCGTGCTCGGACCGCTTTGCACCGTGAAGTCGCGCGTCGCGGGCTGTCGATCGACCGCGAACCGGTTGAGCATGGCCTGGAACTCGGCGCGCTCCTCCGCGACGATGAGCTCGCCGAAGCGCGCCTCCGCGATGAGCTCCTTGGAGCGGCCCGTGATCTCGCTCGCGCGCAGGTTCGAGAAGAGCACCGCCCCCTCCGCGTCCAGCACGGCGATGCCCTCCGCGGAGGAGTGGAAGAAGTCCGCGTACGGCTCGAGCGCGCGGATCTTCCGCTCCGCCTCGAACCGCGCGTACGTGCTCTCGCGCGTCTGGTCGCGCAGCGTCTGCATCATGCGCGCGTTGCGCAGGGCGATCGCCATCGCGCTCGCGATCATCCTCGCCACCCAGAGCTCGTGCTCGCGCGTCGCGCCCGGGAGCCTCCCGCGCAAGGACAGGACGCCGAGGGGTTTCTCCTCGTAGATGATCGGGATGATCGCGAGCGACCGGAAGACGTGGGGAGGCAGGTCCGACTCGACGAAGACGGGGTGCTCGCGCGCGTCCTCGATGAGGAGCGACTCGCCCGTCTCGAGCACGCGGCGAATCTCCGGGTACTTCCCGAGATCGATGGGCAGATCGCGGATCGCGCGATCGTCGCTCGCGGCGACGACGTACCCGATCTTCCCCTCCTCTCGCACGAGCACGATGCTGCACCGATCGACGCGCGCGACCTCGGCGATCCGCCGGACGACGGTGTAGAGGATGTTGCGGAAATCGAGCGTCGAGGCGAGCGCGTGCGTCAGCTCGAGCACGACCTTCGCGTCCTGCTCCTTGCGTCCGAGCGCGTCCACGTGGGAGCGCAGCGCGAGCTGGCTGCGGATCCGCGCGACGAGCTCGGCGGTCCGGAACGGCTTGCGCACGAAGTCGTCCGCGCCCTCCTCGAACGCGCGCGACACCTCGGCCTCCGCGTCGAGCCCCGTGAGGACGACGACGGGCGTGCCCCGCGTCGCCTCGGAGCTCTTGAGGTGCTTGAGGACGGCGTAGCCGTCCGGCGGGGGCATCATCAGGTCCAGCAAGATCAGGGACGCGCGGTTCGAGGCGAGCCACGCGAGCGCCTCGTCCCCGCCGGCGACGACCTCGAACGGGAAGCCGGCGACCTCCAACGCGCGCGTCAACACGCGTCGGCTGAGCGCGTCGTCGTCGACGACCAGGAGAGGCGAATCCGCCATCACGCCCGATCGTAGAGAACGTGGGCCAAGGACGCGAGACGTCTCTCGACGGCGCGGGCTCGGCACGGTACGGACCGTGTCCGATGGTCGATCGCGCGGTTTCCCCGCATCCCACGGCCGAGGACGAGCGCTTCGACCGGCTCTTCAGGCCGGCGACGCTGTCCGAGTACGTCGGGCAAGCGAAGCACCGCGAGAACCTCGGCGTCTTCATCCAGGCCGCGAAGAAGCGCGGAGAGCCGCTCGATCACGTGCTCTTCTCGGGCCCCCCGGGGCTCGGCAAGACGACGCTCGCGTGCATCATCGCGAACGAGATGGGCGTGAAGCTCCACACGACGAGCGGCCCCGCGATCGAGCACAAGGGTGCGCTCGCGGGCCTGCTCACGAAGCTCGAGCGCGGGGACGTCCTCTTCATCGACGAGATCCACCGCCTCACGCCGATCGTCGAGGAGAGCCTCTACCCCGCCATCGAGTCGTTCCAGATCGACATCATGACCGGCGAGGGCCCCTACGCGACGACGATCCAGCTCGATTTGAAGCCGTTCACGCTCGTCGGCGCGACGACGCGCACCGCCCTCCTCACCGGTCCGCTCCTCTCGCGGTTCGGGTACGTCGCGCGCCTCGAGTACTACCCGGTGGACGAGCTCGAAGAGATCGTAAAGCGGAGCGCGCGCATTTCGGGAGTGCCCATCGACGACGCGGGGGCGCGCGGGATCGCGGCCCGCGCGCGCGGGACGCCGCGCGTCGCGAACCGCTTGCTCCGGCGGGTGCGCGACTTCGCCGACGTGCTCGGCGAAGGGCGGGTGACCGCGGAGATCGCCGCGACGGCCGCCGAGAAGCTCGACATCGACGTCCACGGCCTGGACTCGATGGACCGCCGAATCCTCACCATCCTCGTCGACGACTACGACGGCGGGCCCGTCGGGCTCGATACGCTCGCGGCCGCCCTCAGCGAGCCGCGCGACACGATCGAGGACGTGTACGAGCCGTTTCTCCTCCAGCAGGGCTTCCTGGGGCGGACGCCGCGCGGGCGCGTCGCCACCCGAAAGGCGTTCCAGCTCCTCGGTCGCGCCACCAAGACCGCCCCCGATCAGGGCAAGCTCTTCGAATAGACGCCCTCGGCGTTTGCGAGTTCCCGCGTGAGGCCTCGGCCTCCGCGCGCTGTGACGGCGCCGATTTCGCGAGTTCTCCTCGTTTTTCTGCCCGTGTCCTCGGGCTTCGGTAGCATTCGCAGGTGGCTGAGGGCGACGAGGACAAGGGTTGGGAGGAAGAGGGCGAAGCGCCACCTCCCGCGAAGACGCTGATCGGGCACGAAAAGCCGGCGGCCCCCGCCCGCGGGGACGTGCCGATGCGACCCGTTCCGCGGCTCCGACCGCCGAAGATCGCGCAGACGCAGTTCGGGATCGATCCCCCGAAGCTCCAGCCCATCACCGCGCCCACCCCAGCTGGCGCGGCTTCTCCAAGCGTGAAGCCAGTCCCGCCGCCAGCGCCCAGCCCAGCGCCGACGCACGGACCGCTGACGCTCGACGGCCCCCCTCCGGAGCGCAAACCGCCCCCGCTCCCGCCGCGCTCGCCCTCCGGGAGCATGGCCCCGGTCGGTAAGACTCTCCCGTTTGGTGCGCCGAAGCGCTCGCAATCCCCCGTCGCGATGCCGATGGTCAACCTCGCCTCCGTCACGCGACCGTCGACGCCGACGCTCGAGGAGGAGGGGATCGTGACGAGCACGATGGGGACGGCGTCCCCCTCGGCGACGCTCGCGACGGACGCGCCGCGCCTCACGCCCGTTTCGAAGACGTCCCCGGACGATGTTCCGCCGCCTGCACCCTCGCCCTCGCCGCGCCCGCGGACGCCGGGCGGTTACAGCATGACGGGCGGGCGAGGTGGTCGGCCCGGGGACGACGACGGTCCCCCGAAGGAGTCGATCGAGAAGCTCCCGGTCCGCATCAAGGTCGAGCCCCAGCAGCCCCCTCCCGCAGCGCCGGAGCCGCAGGATCTGGGGATCGCGGGGGAGCTCGCGGCGCGCGCGGATCGCCTTCGACAGGAGGATCCCGTGGGCTCGGCGCGCGCGGCGCTCGAGCTCGGCCTGCTCGCGGAGTGGGGGCGCGAGGAGCGCGACGAGGCGCGCAAGCACTACGAGTCGGCGCGCAAGCTCGTGCCGACGTTCCACGCGGCGCTCTACCGGCTCCGACGGCTGCTCGGCCAACGGCCCGAGCGCGTCGAGGCGCTTCAGATCCTCCAGGAGGAGATCGCCCTCGCCGAAACCGACGAGGCGCGCGCCGATCTCCACGCCTCGCGGGGGCGCTTGTTCGAGAGCTCGGGGCAGCTGCCGCAGGCTCGCACCGCGTACCTCGAGGCTCTCAAGTTCCAGCGGACTCACCCCGCGTCGCTGCGCGGGCTCGAGGCGGTGCTGCGCAAGGAGCTCGCGGCGGGAAAGAAGGATCGCGCCCCCGAGCTCGCGGACCACCTCCAGCGGCTCGCGGAGTCGTACGGCGCGAGCGGTGAGCGCGGCAAGGACGCGGACGTCGCGCTCGCGGCTTGGCTCCACGTGGAGCGCGCGGAGATCCTCGAGAACGAGCTGAAAGATCCCAAGCTCGCGCTGGAGGCCCTGGAGCGCGGCGTGGAGCTCGAGCCGAACCCCGGCCCCGTGCGCGCGTCGCTGCTGCGGCACCTCGTGGTCCACGACAACGGAGAGCGGCTCGGCTCGGCCCTCCGGGTCGAGGGCGAGCGCGAAGCGGACAACGCGCGCGCCTCTCGCATGTTCTACGCGGCCGCGCGCACGATGCTCGATCGCGCGAAGGACAGCACGCAGGCGATCTCGCTCCTCACCTTGGCGGACGGGCGCGCGCCGCAGAACTCGCCGACGCGCGTGCGGGTCCTCGACGAGCTCGCCGCGCTCTACGACGCGGACGGCAATTTCGCGAAGGTCGCGGAGATCCGTCAGAAGCGCCTCGCGCTCGTCACCCAGCCGAGCCACATCGCGTTCGAATACGGGCGCCTCGCGGACGCGTACCAGCGCCTCGGCCGCCCGGACGTCGCGGCGGACATGGCCGGCCGCGCGCTCCAGCACGAACCCTCGAGCCAGGCCACGCGGGACCGCCTCGACGCAGCGCTCCAGCGCCTCGGGCGGCACGCGGATCGGGTGCGGACGTACGTGCTCGAGGCGAACAGCGATCGACCCATCCGCCAGCGGATCGCGGCGTATCGGCGCGCCGCGGACATCTGCGTCCGCCACCTGAACCAGAAGCAGCAAGCGATCGAGACGCTGCGCGCGGCGTGGGTCCTCGAGCCCGGCAACGTCGGGCTCTTCGAAGATCTCTCGGCGCTCCTTTCGGGGACGCAGCTGACCCAGCCCACCGACGTGCAGCGCGTCGAGGCTCGCCTCGACCTCTACCTCCAAGCGGAGGCGCTCGAGGCGGACAAGTCCCGGAAGATCGCGCTCCTCGAGAAGGCGCTCAGCATCTACGAGGACGACCTCGCGGATCCGAAGCGCGCGATGGAGATCGTCGACCGCATCCTCGCCCTCGAGCCGGGGCGCCGGACGGCGCTCCTCGCGATGAGCCGCAACGCGCGCCGCGCGAACGATCAGGATCGCCTGTCGCGGGCGCTCGCCGAGGAGGCGAAGATCACGGACGATGCCGGCCTGCGGACGTTCTTGCTGCTCGAGGCCGCCGATCTCGCGGAGCGCGTGGGGGACCGCGATCGCGCGCTCGCGCTCGTCGACCGCGCGATCACGTCGAGCCCGAAGAGCGCGGAGGCGCTGCGCGCGCGCGTCAACGTGTTGAAGCGCGCGATGCGATTCGACGAAGCGCGCAAGGCGCTCACCGCGCTCGTGTCGGTCCAGACGGACGATCGCTTCGAGACGTGGTTCGAGATCGCGGAGCTCGACGAGATGAACCGCAAGGCCCCGCTCGACGCGGTCGCGGCGCTCCGCGAGGCGGCCCAGCTCCGCCCCGATCACCCGCTGCCGCGAGTGGGTACGGTCCGCCTGCTCCGCGCGGCGAAGATGCACGACAAGCTCGTCGAGCAGCTCGACAAGCTGTGCGAGCTCGAGAGCGACGCGCTCGGCCTGATGCATTTGCTCGTGACCCGAGCCGAGGTCGAGGAGCTCTGCCTCGGCAAGGACGCGGCGGCGGCGATCACGCTCGAGCGCGCGGACGAGGCGGCGCGCATGGCGCTCGCGAACGAGGAGACGCCCTACGATCCGCTCGTCCTCGAGGCCCTCGAGCGGATCTACACGCGCCGCGCGGTGGCCGACCCGAGCGACGCGAACGTGCAGGCGCTGACGCGTCTCTACGCGCGTTGGCTCGAGCGCAAGCCCATCGCCTCGCTCGATCACAGCCTCCGCGTGTCGCTCGCGGGGGTGCTCGCGAAGGTGTCTCCGCAGCAAGCGGTCGAGGTGCTGGAGGCGCTCGTCACGGTCGTCCCGGGGCACGTGCCCGCGCTCCGCCGCTTGGAACACCTCCACCGGGATCGCTCGGTCCACGCGTCCCTCACGCAGACCCTCTACGCCGAGGCCTCGGTGTTCGGCTCCCGCGCGGCGCGCGCGGGCGCGCTGTGGGAGCTCGTCGCGATGGAGGACAAAGTCGGTCCGAGCACGACGCTCGACGCCCTCGGCCGGATCACGCACGAGTTCCCGCGCGACAGCGCCGCGCTCGACACGGTGATGCGCGTCGCGAGCAAGCTGGTGATGGGGGTGGGCGTCCCCCACCCCGCGCTCCTCGCCGCGCGTGGGCAGATGCTCGCTGCGATCCACGCGCGACGCGAGATGACGTCCGATCCCCTCGGGAAGGCTGCGTTCTTCCTCGAGGAGGCGATCCTCTGTGAGCGCGCGGAGACGGACTCCGAGATTCGGATCGCGAACGACGCGTACGGGGACGCGCTCGCGCTCTGGCCGGACAGCCTCCTCGCCGCCCGAGGTCTGGACCGCCTCGCGACGAAGCTCGGCGACGCGAAGGGCGTCATCAAGAGCCAGCTCGCGCTCGCGAAGCTCGTCGAGCACCCGGTCCAAAAGGCCGGGCACATGGTCCGCGCGGCCGAGCTCTTGCTCTCGCACGTCCGGGACGAGCGCCAGGCGCTCGATCTGTACGAGAACGCGCTCTCGAGCGATCCGGAGAACCGCCCCGCGGCGGTCGCGCTCTCGCGCCTCTTGAAGGGCGATCCGCGTCGGCTCGTCGAGCGCTTGCGCGCCGCGCTCGATCGCGTGCGGAGCCCGGAGCAAACGGTCGTGCTCGGCTGCCAGATCGCGATCGCGACGCTCGAGCTCGGCGAGACGCAGGACGAGCGCCCGGACTACGGCCCGGCGATCGCGGCGATGCAGCGCGTCCTCGGGGTGAACCCGGAGGACGTCGGCTCGCAGTTCCTGCTCGCTCGGCTCTACCAGGCGCAGAAGGCGTGGTCCGAGGCCCGGGACACGCTGCTCCGGATCATCCAGATCGCGGCCGACCCGAAGGCTCGCATCGCGGCGCACTTCCAGCTCGCGGACGTCTACGAGGGCCCGCTCGGCCAGATCGACGCCGCGCAGGAGACGCTCACGCAGCTCCTCCAGATCGACCCGAAGAGCAAGCCCGCGCTGGAGCGGCTGTACCAGCTCGCGGTGAAGATCGAGAACGTCGCCCTCGTGCGCTCGACCCTCGGCCGACTCGCGGAGAACGAGACGGATTTCGCCGCGCGGACGGAGTACTTCATCCGCCTCGCGGACGTGTGTCAGAACGCCGGCGACGGCGTCGCGATGGCCCAGGCCCTGAGCGACGCGATCGTCTCCTCGCCACAGGATCTCAGACCGTGGACCCAGCTCGGGCGCGCCTATCGAACCGAGACCGCGGATGGCGCGGCCGCGTTCGCGCGCGTGCTCGAGCAGATCATCGAGCTCGCGCGGGCGCGTCGGCGGCCGCTCGAGGCGCGCTGGATGCTCACGCTCGGCCTCATCGAGGTGAACGTGCTGAAGCGCGCGACGGACGGCGTCGCCCACCTCCAGTCCGCGGCGGCGATGGGCGCCGTGCCCGAGATGCGCGCCGCCCTCGGTCAGGGGCTCCTCGCGGTCGGTCGGAACAAGGAGGCGGTCATCGTGCTGCGCGAGCTCCTCACGAACGAGTCCGACACGATGATGCGGCTCGCGGAGCCGAGCCAGTTCACCGCGATCCGCGGCGCGACGATCGCCGCGACCGGCACCGTCCTCTCGGCGACCTTGAGCTGCCTCGACTCCGCGCTCGCGATCGACGGCCGCGCGGAGGAGCGCCTCCCGGTCGAGGAGGTCCGCTCCGCGCTGGGCGAGATCCCCACGGAGCGCGTGAACCAGCTCCGGACGAGGCGCCTCGAGCCGGACACGCCGTACGCGAACGCGTACGGAGGTTCCGAGATCTCACGTGCGCTCCTGCCCGAGGCGCGCTCCCCAGTGATCGACGGAGCCCTCGCGCTCGCGCCGATCGCGGCGAAGGCGCTCCGCTTCGAGCTCTCGAGCCTCGGCGTGGGCTCGCGCGAGCGCCTGAACCCGCGCGACATGCACCCGACGCGCGCCCTCGCGGATCGCGTCGCGCGCGCGCTCGGCGTCCCGGAGTTCGAGATTTACCTCACGCCGTCGTGGCAGGGCGCGATGCGCGCGTACCCAGGGGATCCCCCCGCGCTCGTCGGCCACATCTCGTTCGCGGATCTGAGCGAGGCGGAGCAGATGTTCGGCCTCGGCCGCCTCATGCTCCGCGTCGCGGTCGGGATGGCGTGGCTCGACGAGATCCCCGTCGACATGGGGGACGCGCTCATCGTCTCCGCGATGCGGTGCGTGCTCCCGCAGTTCGGCGTCGGCGAGATCGGTCCCGCGCGCGAACACGCGGCCCAGCAGATGTCGCCCAACATGCAGCGCGCGATCGGGCGGAAGCAGCGGCGAATGCTCGAGGAGCTCGCCCCGAGTTTGCTCGCGAACTTCGACTTCCGCGCCGTCTCGATCGGCGTCCGTCGCAGCGAGTACCGCACGGGCTACGTCCTCTCGGGGAACCTCGTGGCCGCCATCGACTACCTCCGGATGTACGACGTCGAGATCTCGCGCTCCCTGGAGAACCCGCGGCTCCTGCTCCAACACCCGGTGACCAACGAGCTGATCCGCTACGCGCTCTCCCCGGAGTCCTACGCCGAGCGAAGGCGCATCGGCACGGTCTGGAACCCCGGCTGACGAAGTCTGCGCCGGCGGCGATCCAGAGCACCGACGATGTTCGGCGCTCTCAACCAGCGCGCGCGATCCCGACAGAGCCAGAGGATCGACCGCGCAGACGCCAAGGCGCCAACACGAAGCAAGCTGCGGGCGCTCTCGGCGGTTGATCTCATGGGTGTGTCAGACTTGCGCGCGCTGTTTCTAGCGCTCGTGTTCGAAGTCCCTGGGCTTCGGCTTGGGCTTCTTGGGGGGCGGCGGCCCATGCGTCGGCTGTGCCGTGATGGGGGGAGGGGGAGGGACCGGCTCGGGGTTCAGGAGCGGCAGGAGCTTCACGGGATCGATCGTCGGCCTCGGGGGGGCAGATGCGCTCTCGGCGGGGGATGCAGAGGGTGACGCGATCGGCGAAGGTGTGGGGCGGATCGCGGAGTCGACCTGCGTGGGTGCGGAGCTCTCCACGGACGGCGAAGACTCTGCGGGCAGCGCGGCCGACGCGGTCGAGCTCGCGTCGGACGCGGACGCGCGGAGGAAGAGCACCAGCCCGACGATGCCGACGAGCGCCGTGATCCCGAACACGAGGAGGATCGGCGCGAGCGAATGGGAGGACCGGCGCGCGGGGGCGCGGCGCACCTCCACGCTCGACGGTTCGGGTGGCATCGCCGCGGTCGCGGCGATCGCGCGGCGCCCCGGCGAAACGACGGGCGCGCTCGGCGTCGGGGCGACGAGAGAGAACGCCGCGGGATCGGCGGCGACCGTCGATGCGATCGCGGCGCGCCCGATCGGGGGGGCGGGCGCGCCGTACTGGGTCGCGGCCGAGGGATCCGCGGGCCCACCTCCGGTGACGAGGCGCACGCTCGGCGGCGCCGCGGCGTTCGCGGCCGCGGTCGTCGCAGAGGACGCGAAGGCGTCGTTCATGGGCGCCGTCGTCGCGATCGCGCGCGCCGCTGCGTTGGGGCCGTGGTGGACGGTCGCTCCGGTCGGGTCGATCCCGAACCCCGCCCCGACGGCGACGCTCGACGGCGCGACGGTCGGCCGATCGGCGCTCGCGTCGGGCGCGGTTGCCCCGAGCGACTCGGCGCGCGACCTCGCGCTCGCGAAGGGGGGCGGGTTCCCCGCCAGCACCTCGCGCACGTCCTCCTGCATCGTGATTGCGTTTTGATATCGAGCCGACGCGAGGAACGCGAGCGCGCGATCGATCACGAGCGCGACGTTCTCGGACACAGACGGCTCGACGGTCCGCGTCTTGGGGGCGGGCTCGGTCGACATCTTGAGGATGAGCTGGCCCTCCGTGGGCGCCTCGTGGATGCGGCGCTTCGTGAGGAGCCGGAACATCGTCGCGCCGACCGCGAAGAGGTCCGCGCGCCCGTCGACCTCGAGGCCGCGGAGCTGCTCCGGAGGCATGTACGCGGGTGTGCCGAGGCGCGTCCCCGCCATCGTCAGCACGGGCCCGGAGAGGATCCTCGCGACCCCGAAATCCAGGACCTTCACCTCGTCGTCGCGCGTGATGAACACGTTGTCGAGCTTGATGTCGCGGTGGACGATCCCCTCCCGGTGCGCGGCGGCGAGCACGTCGAGAAGCTGGTCGACGTACCGGAGCAGGTCCCGCTCGGCGATTTCTCCCGTTCGCCGCGCCCGCTCGCCCAGGGACTCGCCGTCGAGCATCTCCATCACGAGGAACGGGCACCCGTCCTCGGAGACGTCGAAGTCGCGGATCTCCACGGCGCCGCGGTGCGCGAATCGGTTCGTCGCGCTGGCCTCCACTTCGAAGCGCCGCTTCAAATCGGGCTGCCGCGCGACCTCCGGGTGGAGGATCTTGATCGCGTCTTTTCGGCCGATGTGGTGCACGCCTTCGTACACGGCGGCCATGCCGCCGATGCCGAGCACGCGCTCGAGCTTCCACTTGCCCTTCAACAAGCGGCCGACCCGAGCGTTGCACATTTCGGTCAGCGCGGTGTTCATGGAACGCGGCGGGGGCACGAGCCCCTCCACCGCGGAGTCGCTCGCGCCCAGGGCTGAGAACGTAGCACCGTGGCCATCCGCGGAGGAACCGCGCCGCGGCCCGTCGTCACGTGAGGATCCGACTTCCGATCGGCGAGAAAGACCCTAAGGTTCGGTCATGAGCCTCCCCACCGACCTCGACGCGGCGATCGCGGATCTGAAGCGTGAGCGCAACGCCGTGATCCTCGCGCACTACTACCAGGGCAGCGAAATCCAGGACATCGCGGACTTCCTCGGGGACTCGCTGCAGCTCGCCCAAGAGGCGAAGAAGACCAAGGCGGACGTCATCCTCTTCGCCGGCGTGCACTTCATGGCCGAGACCGCGAAGATCCTGAACCCCGAGCGGACGGTCGTCGTCCCGGACATGGACGCGGGCTGCTCTCTCGCCGACGGGTGCCCCGGGGATCGGTTCCGCGCCTGGCGCGCGAAGTACCCCGACGCGGTCTCCATCACGTACATCAACTGCAGCGCCGAGGTGAAGGCCGCGAGCGACTACATCTGCACCTCGTCGAACGCGGAGAAGATCGTCCGCGCGATCCCGCCGGAGAAGGAGATCCTGTTCGCTCCCGACAAGAACCTCGGGCGGTGGCTCGAGGAGAGGACGGGGCGAAAGATGCGCCTCTGGCAGGGGAGCTGCATCGTCCACGAGACGTTCAGCGAGCGGAAGATCATCCAGCTCATCGAGCAGCACCCGGACGCCGTGTTCATCGCCCACCCCGAGTGCGAGGAGCCCGTGCTGCGGCACGCGAAGTTCATCGGCTCGACGACCCAGCTCCTCAAGTACACGGTGGAGAACCCCGCGAAGGCGTTCATCGTCGGGACGGAGGACGGCATCATCCATCAGATGCGGAAGGCCTCCCCGGACAAGACGTTCTACTCCGGGCCGCCGACGTCGAGCTGCGCGTGCAACGAGTGCCCGTTCATGAAGAAGAACTCGCTCGAGAAGGTGTACCTCGCGCTCCGGGACCTCGCGCCTCGCATCGAGATGGCTCCCGAGCTGCGCGAGGCGGCGCGCCTCCCGATCGATCGGATGCTCGCGCTCAGCTGACGTTCGATCAGGGCCCCGCCGGATCGGCGACAGCCATCTGTTGCTTTGGTTGGGATACGCGTACGCTGCGCGCATGGGCCTCCCGGAGAAGCGGTTGGTCCGCCCCTTGGGCGGGACGTGGGCGAGCGCGCGAGCGGCGTTCGCGCTGGCGTTCGCCGTGACCGCCGCGCTGCCCGGCGGCGCGCTCGCGCAGCCGAAGGACCCGGTCAAAGATCCGAAGGTCCTCGAAGAAGCCAAGCGCCACATGGAGGCGGGCACCGCCCTCTACAACGACCCGGGCGGCGCGAAGTGCGAGGAGGCGGTCAAGGAGTTCAGCAAGGCGTACGAGCTCTCGGGATCCGTGAAGGCCGCTCGCGCGCGCGGGATCTGCGAGATGGCCCTCGAGCAGGACGGCGCGGCGATCGACGACCTGCAGCTCTACGTCGACCACCCCCCGAAGGACGCGCAGCCCGGGGACGTCGCGCAGGCCGAGAACGATCTCAAAGCGTTGAAGGCGGTGGTCGCCACGATCACGTTCAAGACGGACGGTCCGAACACGGCGCTCACGGCGGTGCGCACCCCATCGCAGGGCCTGCCGATCACGAACCACTACACCGTCAGCCTCACGGGGACGACGCTCCGCATCCACCCGGGCCAATACACGTTCACCGCGAACTCCGAGGGCAACCCGGAGATCAAATGGACGGTGGAGATCAAGAACGGCGAGACGAACACGAAGATCATCGAGTTCGAGGTCGCGAAGAGGAACGCGAAGGACAAGGACGGGCCGAAGCCGCCCGAGACCCCCACGGAGAGCACGCGCCCGATCCCCGTCTCCGCATGGATCGTGGGCGGGCTGACGGTCGCGTTCATCGCACCGACGGTCGCGTTCGGCGTGCTCGGCATCCAAGGGAAGGACGAGTTCAACGAGAAGAACGGGAAAGCGTCGAAGACCGAGCTCGAAGATCTGAAGAGCGACGTCGCCCTGAAGAGCGCGCTCAGCGACGTGTTCCTGGGGTTGACCG
Source organism: Polyangiaceae bacterium (assembly GCA_046351395.1). Classification (GTDB taxonomy): domain Bacteria; phylum Myxococcota_A; class Polyangia; order Polyangiales; family Polyangiaceae; genus CAYYKK01. The sequence continues at coordinate 76,599 of JAXLYP010000031.1, read as the reverse complement.
TGGCGGGGGCGGTGACGACCACCATCCTCATCGTGACGAGGCCCACCGTCACGAAGCCGGCTCAGACGGGGTGGCTGATGCTCCCCACGCTGGACGTCGACGCACAGGGCGCCGCGCGTGGCGCGGGCCTCGCGTTCATGGGCTCTTTCTAGGAGACGCTCCGTCTTGGACATCGAGCCCGGGACCATCATCGCCAACCGCTATCGGGTCCAGAAGCCTCTGGGTCGGGGCGGCATGGGCGAGGTGTTCGCCGCGGAGAACGTCCGCACGGGGCGCACGGTCGCGGTCAAGCTGCTCCGCGCCGACACCAAGCAGAAGAGCTCCGCGGTCGCTCGGTTCCGCCGTGAGGCGAGGGCCGCGGGCGCGATCCACAGCGACTACGTCACGCAGGTGTTGGACGTCGAGGAGGATCCCGAGCACGGGATCGTCATCGTCTTCGAGCTGCTCGAGGGCGAGTCGCTGATCGATCGGCTGAAGCGCACCGGACCGATGTCGTTCGACGAGATTTTTCCGATCGTCGAGCAAGTGTGGATCGGGCTCGCGGACGCGCACAACTCGGGCGTCATCCACCGCGATCTCAAGCCCTCCAACGTCTTCCTCGAGCGGCGTCCGGACAACACGCACCGCGTGAAGATCCTCGACTTCGGGATCTCCAAGCTCACGCGCGAAGTCGGCAGCGAGACGCTCACCGAGATGGGCCAGAACCTCGGCACGTTCTCGTTCATGCCACCCGAGCAGATCGGGAAGGCGAAGACGGTCGACCACCGGGCCGACATCTACTCCTGCGCGACCCTCATCTATCAGGCGATGAGCGGCCAGCTCCCGTACGCGGCGCGCAACATCCTGATGATCGTCGAGCTCAAGACCAAGGCCGAGCCGCGAAAGCTCGGCGACGTGATGGACTCGCCCGTCGATCCTCGGCTCGAGGCGTTCCTGTCGAAGGCGCTGAAGCGCGAGCCCGAGGATCGCTTTCAGACGGCCCTCGAGGCGCTCGAGGCGTGGCGAGCGCTGCGCACGCCCGCCATCCCCGCGCCCGCGCCCTCTGCGCCTCGGAACTTCGCGCCCACCCAACCCGCGGCGCCCCCCTCGCACATGTCGGCGCCGTCGATGGCGGGCGCGCCGCCGATGAACAACTCGTCGACCTCGGGCGCGGGGTACCCCGCGGTGAACCCCGGGTACACGCCGAACCCGCCCAACGCGAGCTACGGCATGCGGCCGGGCGCCTCTCAGCCGGGGATGCCCGCGGTCCGCGATCAGGCCCCCACGACCCCCGCGCCACAGAGGCTCGGCGGCACGGTCGCGATCAACGAGGCGTCGCTCAGCCGACCGAGCGTGCCGTCGGTCGCGGACTCGACGAGCGATCACGGCAGTGACCATGTCGCGACCGTCGCGATCCCGATGCGAAAAGTGGCGGACGCGCTCGCGAACCGCGCAGCGATGCAGTCCCAGGGTTCGCCCCCGCAGAGCTTCCAGGTGGGGACCCCCTACTCGGCGCAGCCCGCGTCACCCTACCCATCGTCGAACGCGCCGCAGTCGCCGCACTCGTCCGCGGGGCACTCCAACTCCGGCGCCCACTCTTCATCCCCGGGCGCGGGGCTTCCGAAGCTCCACGACGATCGACCGAATCTCGGGACGCAGCTCCTCCCGAGCCGATCCATGCAGCCATCGAGCTCCGGATCGAACTTCTCGCCGAGCCAGTCGGGCTATCAGCCCGTGCGCTCGGCGGGGACGATCGCGATGAACAATTTCTCGTCGCCCAACACGCCGATGCCGCAGGGCGGCCCCATCCCGCAGAGCAGCGGCGCGTACCCCATCGCGGGCGCGGGCTCGAGCGGCGCGTACCCGGTCGCGGGCAACGCAAACCAGGGCGGCTCCCAGGGGACGCTTCCGAGCGCGATTCCTGCGGTGCAACCGGCTGGGCAGCAGCAGCAGCACCAACAGCAGCAACAACAAGACCCTCGCGCGAGCGTCTCGGGCGCCGGACAGACGGCGAGGCACGTCCCCGTCAAGACCGCCGACGAGGTCCCCGTCGCGCCCGAGCTCCAGACCGCCGTCTATCGTCGCGGCCAGGACGGGCCGCCGCCGACCGTCGCGAACCCCGAGCCACGCCGCAGCAAGGCGTGGCTCGTCGTCGGGATGCTGGGCCTGCTCGTTCTTGGATTCGCGATCGTCACGCTCGTCGTGACGCTCGTGACCAAGAAGTTCCCCTTCGCTCCCTGAAGGCGGAGCCGTGGACCTCGCGCTCTACATCACCCTGGTCGTCGCGCTCGCCGCGTTCGTGACCGCCCACGTTGGGCTCTCGCTCGCGCTGACGATCGCGCACAAGCCGAGGTGGCGCGGAGCGCTCGCGCTGTTCGTGCCACCGCTCGCGCCCGTCTGGGGGTTCGCGGCGAAGCGCCGCGTCGCCTCCGTGGCCTGGTGCGCGTTCCTCGCGATCTACGTCGCAGCCCGGATCGTCGCAGCCGTCCGCGACTGACGGGCCTTCGATTCTGCCGCGGTCCTCCGTGGAATTGCCGGTTCGTCGCGACACTGGACGGAGCCTGCTACAGTGCGAGACCTCCGTGAATCGCGCCCCAACCTCACCGCCGCCCTCGCGTCGCTCCTTCTTTCGCAGGCCGCTCGGCCTCCTCACGAGGAGCCCGCTCCTCGCGGGCGCGATCGGCGGGACGCTCGTCGCCGCTGGAATCGGCGCGTCGATCGCGCACGCCGCCCCAGGCAAGGACCCGGACACGATGCCCGTCTCGGACATCAAGCCGGGGATGAAGGGGTACGGCCTCACGGTGATGAGCGGCACGAAGCCCGAGAAGTTCGACGTCGAGGTCATCTCGGTGCTCACGAATTTCCGGCCCAACCAGGATCTCGTCCTGGTGAAGACCCCGAATCACCCGCGCCTCGAGGCCGCGAAGACGGTCGCGGGGATGAGCGGGAGCCCGATCTACCTCGAGGGCAAAATGATCGGCGCGTACGCCTACGGTTGGACGTTCGGCTCCGAGCCGATCGCGGGGATCACGCCCATCCAGAACATGATGGACGACCTGCAAAAGCCCATCCCACCGCTCTTCCAGCCGCGCCTCCCGAAGGCGACGAAGACCGTGAAGACCGCGGACGCCGCGCCGCCGCGATCGTCGCGCTCGTTCAACGGGGACGACCTCGTGAAGTACGACCTCGACGTCCACGCGCAGCAGCTCGCGAAGCTCTACGATGGCGAGCGGAGCGCCACGACGGAGGCGAGCCTCGCGCCCGCGGAGACGCCCGTGCTGTTCGCCGGGCTGAGCCCGCGCTCCATGGGTTATCTCGAGCGCACCCTCGGCCCCATGGGCCTCGACGTGATGGCCGGAGGAGGGACGGGCAAAGAGGATCCGGACGCCCCGACGATGTACGAGGACGGCGGCGCGATCGGCGTGCAGCTCGTGCGAGGCGACATGTCGTCGATGGCGCTCGGCACGGTGACGCGCGTCGTCGGGGACAAACTCGTCGCGTTCGGGCACCCGATGATGGGTGGCGGCGCGAGCGATCTGCCGACGTGCATCGGCAAGGTGCACTGGATCCTCGCGAGCACGAATCGGAGCTTCAAGATCGGAGAGTCGGCGCGCAGCATGGGCACGCTCGTGAACGATCGGCAGGCGTCGATCGTCATCGACACGAAGCGCACCGCCTCCACGTTCCCCGTGCACGTCGACATTCAGGGCGTGGACGGCGCGCCGAAGACGGTCTGGGACATGGAGGTCACGCACGATCCCTTCATGGCGCCCGCCTACGCGGCCACCGCCGTCGGCAACGCGCTCGAGACGACGACGCCGGAGCGCGGCGATTTCACGTGGAAGGCCCACACCGACATCCAGATCGACGGGTACGGGACGCTCGGCCTCGACGACTTTGGATCCTCCGCGGGTGACCCGATCAGCGCCGACTCGTTCGGGCGCGCTCGGTTCGTGCGCGCGCTCGGCGCCCTCCTCAACAACCCCTGGGAGCGCGTGAAGATCAACGGGATGTCGACGACCGTGAAGGTCACGTTCAAGCGAGAGGTGTCGCTCCTCCGCTCCGTCGAGCCGCTCGAGACCGAGATCGATCCGGGCCAGCCGCTCCACATCAAGCTGACGCTCGTGCCCTACCTCGGGACGACGGAGGACAAAGTCATCGAGGTCCCTATCCCGCTCGAGTACGCGGGCCAGGACGTCGACGTCGACCTCTCGCCTGGCTTCGAAGTCGAGCGCCCGCGGGCCAACGCGGAGGACGTGTCGGAGCTCGTGGCGCAGCTCGCCGATCCCACGTACCCGAACGACTCGATCGTCGCGACCGTGCGCCTCCAGAACGAGGGCGGCGCGGCCTACCGGGGCAACGTCGCCGAGCGCCTCCCACCCGCCGCGCTCGACGCGCTCCGGGTGTCCGCGAGCTCCGTGGGCCCGGACACGTTCGGCGCCTACGTCCAGACGACGTTCCCGATGCAGCGCTACGTCGTCGGTCGCGACCACGTCCGCGTGAAGGTCCGCGCTCCGATCAAGTGAGCGCGCGTCGTCCACCGTCTTTCCACGCGGCCACGTCCGCGGAAGCTCGTCGCCCCAAGAAGCCGTACCACCGCCTTCCACCCCACGAGTCATGTTGAAGAACCCGTCAGCCCTCCTCTCCGGCGCCTTCCTGTTCGCCACCCTCACCGCGGCGACGACCGCGCTGCCTGCGCTCGCCGTCGGCACGCGCCAGTTCCACATGGACTCGCTCGACGATCTGTCCGGCGGAGACCTGCAAGGGGTCGCGATCGACTCCCGCGGAACCATCCGACCCGGGTTGGACCTCGGGAAGATCCCCATGACGGACGCCCAGACGACCTGGTCGAGCGTCCTGCTCGGGGATGGATCGATCCTCGTGGGGACCGGCAACGAGGGGAAGATCCTCCGCGTCTCGGGCGGGCAAACGAGCGTCGCGGCGCTCACCGGCGAGATGGCGGTCACGACGATGGTCGTCGCCTGGGGCGGGGACGTGATCGCGGGATCGTTCCCGCACGGCAAGCTGTTCCGGCTCGCGAAGGGGGCTGGGAAGGGTGAGGAGATCAAGCCCTGGGCGACGCTCGAGGGCAACGACTACATCTGGGCGCTCGCGTACGACGAGAAGAGCAAGTCGCTCTACGCCGCGACGGGGCCGGAGGGGAAGGTCCTTCGCATCGACGAGAACGGCAAGTCGCAGGTCCACTTCGACGCGGAGGACACGCACATCGTCAGCCTCGCGATCGGCCCAGACGGCGTCGTCTACGCGGGGACGAGCGGCAAGGCGCTCCTCTACGCGATCGACTCGCCGGGCCACGCGCGCGTCGTCTACGACTTCGAGGGCGACGACGTCTCCGGCATCGCGGCCGCCAAGGACGGGACGATCTGGGCCACCGCGAACAAGTACAGCGGCGGCTTCTCCATGCCGTCGAAGGGCGGCGCGGGCTCCCGCCCGAAGGGTGGCGAGGGAACGCTCTACCGGTTCAAGACGGGCGTCTCCCCCGAGGAGATGATGTCGGATCGGAAGACGCACTACGAGGAGCTCGTCCTCGACGACAACGGCGTCCCGTACGTCGGCACGGGCGCGGAGGGCCGCGTCTACACGGTCGACGACAGCCACCTCGTGCGCCTCGTGGCGGACACGGACTCGCGGCAGATCTCGTCGCTCGTGATGAGCGGCAAGAAGCGCTACCTGATCGGCTCGGACGCGGCCGTCGAGTACGACATCAAGGGCGAGGGCAGCGCCGACGCGATCTGGACGAGCAAGGTGCTCGACGCGGGGATGCAGGCCACCTTCGGGGACGTGAAGTGGCAGGGAGGCGGCGGCGTCGCGCTGTCGACCCGCAGCGGGAACACGCAGGAGCCGGACGCGTCGTGGAGCGCGTGGTCGAGCGATCTCACCGCCGCGGGGAAGGTGCCGAGCCCGAAGGGGCGCTACCTCCAGGTCCGCGCGCGCTTCGGGAAGGATCCGGCGGCCGCGCTCTCCGAGGTGTCCGTCGCGTTCGTCACCGACAATGCGCGCGCCCTGGTGACCTCGATCACCGCGGAGAGCAGGCTGCAGAGGAAGGGCGGCATCGGCACGGGGATGCAGTCGTCGGGCGGCAAGATTGGCAAGCCGTCGTCCTCCGTGTCGTTGAAGTGGGACACGGAGAACCCCGACAAGGACGATCTGCGCTATCGCGTGTATTACCGGCTGGAGGGCCAGAAGGAGTGGCGCGACGCGCTCAAGCCGGGGGAGATCCTCACCGCTGCGAGCTTCGAATGGGACACCACCGCGCTGCCGGAAGGGCTCTACCGCATCAAGGTTGAGGCGAGCGACGAGTTGGTCAACCCGCCTGACCGCTCGCTCACGCACTTCCTCGAGTCCGGTACCGTCCTCGTGGACAACACCCAACCCGTGTTCGACTCCGTGAAGCTCGAGGGAAGGAAGCTCGTGGGCTCCGTGACGGACGGCCTCGGCCCCATCGCGCGGATCGAAATCTCGCTCGCGGGCACGGAGGATTGGCGCCCCATCTTCCCGAAGGACCTCGTCTTCGACGACGCGACGGAGGCGTTCGACGTGGATGTGTCGAGCATCATCCCGCCCGGCTCCCACCTGATCGGCGTCCGCGCATACGACGGGGCCGGGAACCAGGTCGCCAAGGAGCTCGAGTCGAAGTAGCTCCGCGCGCCGGGTGACAGCGGAAAGAGCGATACGCCAACGTCGTTGGCGGCGCCACCCTGCGTCGATCGGCCCGATCCTGCAGCGATCGCGGTGCTCGCCTGAACGCATGCGGAGCGCGCAACGACGGGCACGTGGAGTGCTTTTCGTCCCTCGTCGGGAGCTCCGCGATGCGGCGCTCCTCATCGACGAGGAAGGCGCGAGGGCGCCTGTTCAGCCGCGGTTCCTCCGCGGAATTCGAAGCGCCTCGAAGCCTCGGATCTGTTTTTGATCGTGCGTGTTTGATAGTTTCACCTCATCGCCGGATCGCGCGGACGCCACGTGGCGAGAGCGATCGCTTACGGAGAGGATTGCCATGAGAATGTCTCCATCGCGCTACTTGGGCTTGAGCCTCGGAATGACCACCGTCATCGGTCTTTCGCTGCTCCCCACGACCGGCTGCTTGAACCGCCCCGTCGAGCCCGTCGAGCCGAAGACGACGAAGACCGTCATCGAGAAGATCAAGCAGGAGGGCGTGGACAAAATCGACCTGCTCCTCGCGATCGACAACTCCGCGTCGATGGCCGACAAGCAGGAGATCCTCGCGAAGGCGGTCCCCGACTTGGTCGAGCGCTTGGTGAACCCGCTCTGTGTGGACGGATCGGGCAACCTGCAGCCGACGCAGCCCACGGATCCGACGGCCGCGTGCGACACGGCGAACGGGTTCGACCGTGAGTTCCCCCCGATCGTGGACATCAACATCGGCATCGTGAGCTCGAGCCTCGGCGGCCTGGGCGCGGACCAATGTCTGGTCGATGCGACCCACAACAACGACGACAAGGGCGAGCTCCTCTCCCGCAAGAAGATGGGCGGTTCGGTCCCGACGTACATGAGCCAAGGCTTCCTCGCGTGGGACCCGAACGGAGCGCGCAGCGGCACGGAGGACAAGAACGCCCTCGTCCAGTCGCTCACCGACATGGTGAAGGGCGTGGATCAGGTCGGGTGCGGCTACGAGATGCAGCTCGAGAGCATCTACCGGTTCCTGATTGATCCCGCGCCGTACTCGACGCTCGTGAAGGGCAACCCGTCGGACCCCTACTCGGGCACGACGAAGGACGGCGTCGATCAGACGATCCTCGATCAGCGCGCCGCGTTCCTGCGGCCTGACTCGCTCGTCGCGATCCTCATCCTCAGCGACGAGAACGACTGCTCCGTCGTCGCCGGCGGACAGGCCTACAGCGTGTTCAACTCGGCGGGGTTCTTCAAGGGCGCCCCCGTGTGTGACACCGATCCGGGCAACAAGTGCTGCTACAGCTGCGCGCTCATGCCGCCGCCCGGCTGCCCGGCCGATCCGGCCTGCGGCCCGCCCGTCCCGAAGTACAACACGCAAGCGGGCGAAGACAGCGTCAACCTGCGGTGCTGGCACGAGCAGCAGAAGTATGGGTTCAACGCTCTCTACCCCGTCGCTCGCTACATCAACGCGTTCGGCCAGCTCGCGATCTCGCTCGACAACCCGGACGGGAGCCTCAGCTCCGCGGACGGGAAGTACAAGACGATCCCCAACCCGCTCTTCACGAGCCAGCGCGGCCCGGAGCTCGTGTTCGTCGCGGGCATCGTCGGCGTGCCGTGGCAGGCGGTCGCGAAGAAAGATGGCTCGGGCAACCCGGATCTCAGCCTCGGCTTCCAGCCGTTCGGCGAGCTCGACCAGAACGGGTTCTTCACGGAGTACGTCGGCGATCCGGACAAGTACGTCGAGCCGACGAATCCCATCATGGTGGAGACGTACGAGAATCGCGGCGTGGCGGCGTCGGAGCCGAACGGTGGCGACCGAACGATCAATATGGCCGCGCCGGACGACCTTCAGTACGCCTGCATCTTCCCGCTCGAAATGCCGGTCGATCCGGGCCCCGACTGCGGTACGAAGTCCGCGCCGGACAGCCCCCTCTGCGATCCCGCAAAGCACAGCAAGCAGATCAATGCGAAGGCCTATCCGGGCACGCGTGAGCTCGCGGTGTTGCATGGCCTCGGAGTGCAGGGCATCCCCGCATCGATTTGCCCCGCGAACATCAACAACCCGACACTCGGGAACGGCGACCCTGATCCGTCCTTCGGTTACCGCCCCGCGATCAAGACGATCGTCGATCGGCTGAAGGAGGCGTTGAGCGGGAAGTGCCTGCCGTTCAAGTTGAAGCCCGCGCCCGATGGGAGCACGCCGTGCGTCGTCATCGAGGCGGCGCACGAGGACGACCCGGCCCGCATCGGCGTCTGCGACGCGGTTGGGCGGCAGAAGGTCGACCCCGCTCACCAACCCGCCGTCGAGGCCGCCAAGGCGGACGCGTTCGCGCCCACGGGTGATTTCGCGTGGAACAGCTTCTGCGAGATCACGCAGCTCGGCGGTGCGTTCGATGACGACGGAACGACGAACGATCCGGACAAAAACGGAGCGCCGTCGGATCGCTACGAGTGCCAGAACCTCGACGCGGTCCCGGCGAGCATCAACGGCTGGTGCTACGTCGACGCGACGACGGTGCCCCCGTACGGCAACCCGGGCCTCCAGGACTTCGGCAGCTGCGGCGACAACGAGAAGCGTCTCGTGCGCTTCGTGAACGGGGGCAACGTGGCGAAGGGCGCGACCGCGTTCATCACCTGCTCCGGCGAAGGCGCCCTCTGATCGAGTGGCGATAGCGCGATTCGTCGCGGCTCTTCCCCCCATCGGGTGAGGCCGATCGACCCAGTCGAGACCAGACGGGAGGCCCTTTCGGGCCTCTCGCCTTTTTGTCGTAGACCCACGGGAGCATGGTCGATACCCGAGAGGGATGCTTCGTGTAGCCGTAGCGATCGCGCCGGAGGTTCGGCAGCTCCTGCAGGAGGATCCGTCCCAGCTCTCGGAGTTCATCGACGAGATCCACGACGAGGACATCGCGGATCTCTGCACGATGCTCGACGAGGCCGAGGCTGCAGCCCTCCTCAAGGCGCTGAAGCCGGAAGAGGCCGCGACGATCTTCGAGCGGCTCGACGACGAGAAGCAGGAGGCCCTGGTCGAGAAGATCGGGTACGAGAGCGTCGCGCCGATCGTCGGCGAGATGAGCGCCGACGATCGTACGGACCTCATCGAGGGCCTGCCCGACGCGATGGGCGACACGCTCCTCGAGACGCTCGAGAAGCACGATCCAGAGGCCGCCGCGGAGGTCGAGGAGCTCGCGAAGTGGCCGGAGGACAGCGCGGGCGGCCTCATGACGACGGACTACGTCTCCGTCGCGCCGACGCTCACGGTCTCGGAGGTCATCGAGGTGATCCGGCGCGAGGGCACCGAGGCCGAGACGATCTATTACGTGTACGTCGTCGGTAAGCAGAACCGCCTCCTCGGCGTCGCCTCGCTCCGACACATCCTCCTCGCGAAGCCCACCGATCCGATCGAGGAGGTCATGCTGGAGATGGTCCACGCCGTGAGCCCGACCACCGATCAGGAAGAGGTGGCGCGGACGATGGCCAAATACGACTTCTCCGCGCTCCCCGTCGTCGGTCCGGCGCAGCGCCTCCTCGGCGTGATCACCGTCGACGACGTGATGGACGTCCTCACGGAGGAGCAAGCGGAGGACGTGCAGCGCATGGCCGCCGTCGAGCCGATGGCGCTGCCGTACTTCCAGACGAAGTTCTTCACGTTCATCCGCAAGCGGCTCGTCTGGCTGATCGTTTTGTTCGTCAGCGAGTTCTTCACGGGCACCGCGCTCCGGCACTTCGACGAGGTGATCCAGGCCGTCTCCACGCTCGCGTTCTATGTCCCGCTCTGCCTGTCCGCGGGTGGCAACTCGGGGGGGCAGTCGTCTTCCCTCATCATCCGCGGGCTCGCGACGGGCGAGATCACCGTGCGCGACTATCGGCGCATCTTCGTCCGCGAGCTCGGCCAGGGGCTCGTGATGGGGGTGGCGATCGGGCTCATCGGCGCCGCCCGCGCCATGATGTGGGGGGACGGGATTCTCTTCGGGCTGACGATCTTCATCACGCTGATCGGCATCGTGGTGGTCGGCTGCACCGTGGGTTCGATGTTCCCGCTCCTGCTCAAGCGGATCGGGCTCGACCCGGCGACGAGCTCCGCGCCGTTCATCGCGAGCCTCGTCGACGTCCTCGGGCTGCTCGTCTACTTCAACGTCGCGAAGATCGTCCTCGCCCAAGTGCTGGCGGAGCACGGCGTGCACTGACATTCTCCGGCCGCCGCGCCCTTGACAGTGCGTTCGTCCCGGGGGACCACGCGTAGGAGAGCGCGCCATGAGCGCGCGGGAGAAAGGCAACCGCCATGGCTGAAGGTTTGAATCGCGTGATGCTCCTCGGGAACCTCGGAGCGGATCCAGAGCTCCGGTTCACTCAGGGTGGGCAGGCCGTGCTCAACATTCGCCTCGCGACCACCGAGAGCTATCTGGACAAGGATCGCGTGCGCCGCGAGCGCACCGATTGGCACTCCGTGACGGTCTGGGGCAAGCGAGGTGAGGCGCTCGCGAAGATCCTCACGAAGGGCTCCACGATCTTCGTCGAGGGCTCCATCCGCACGTCGAGCTACGACGACAAGGAAGGGAACAAGCGCTACAAGACCGAGATCAACGCGAACAACATCATCCTCGCGGGTCGCGGCGGTGGGGGTGGAGGAGCGCGCGGCGTGTCGGACGAGGGTGGGGGCGGCGGCGGCTACAGCGAGCGTCGGCCTCCTCAGCGCGGTGGTGGTGGCGGCGGCGATCGTCAGCCCCCTCCGAGCGCGCGTGAGCCCGAGGGCGGCGGCGCGGACGACTTCGGCTTCGGCGGCGGCAACGACGACGACATCCCGTTCTGAGCCGCGTGGCCGTCGCGGAGTCGGGGGCGCGCCTCAGGTGAGCCGCCGCCGACGAGGACGGCGCAACGCGAGGATCGTCGCGGCGAAGAGGAAGAGCGCGCCTGCGATCACGCCCCCGACGAGCGGGCGCTCGGCCGTGAAGAACACGGCGCGCATCCAGAGGCTCGGCTCGGGCAAACCCGCGTGCGCGCCCTCGACGCGCAGCGCGGCGACGATCGAGGGGCACGGCGCGCTCGCTCGGGTCGTGCAAATCGCGGAGCAAAGGAGGACGTCCCGATCCTCGCCGACGAACGTGAGCGTGCTGTGCATGGCGAGCGTCGCGCCAGTGTCGACCCTCCCGGAGCGCGTCTCCTCGACGAGCCCCGCCTGAATCTCGCCCGCTGTCCCCGTCGTGGCGAGCTCCGTGGTGCGCGCATCCGCAGCGCGCAGCATGAACCACGTCGCCTTGTCGAAGAGCACGCCCTCGAGCCCCTGGACGAAGCGATCCGACGGTCCGCGCACGCACCCCGCGCGCACCGTCGTGAACTCGTCCTGGTACGCGGCTGCGCCGACGACGCGCGCGCCGGGGAGGCCGGACACATCCGGCGAGTCGACGATCTTGGACGGCAAATCCGGGGGGGCCCACGCGATCGCGAGTCCCGCGTCTCGATAGAGCTCCGTCACGCTCAGCGCTTGCGCGGCGGCTCGCTCCGAGAAGCCTCGAGCTCACCGAGGAACGCGCGACACTCCTCGCGGACCTCGAGCAGCTGTTCACGCACGGCTTGCACGTCCGCCTCGCGCGTCACCACCTCGGGGCCGATGGGCTCGATGCCGCCCTCGCGCAGCTTCCTCTTCGCCCCGGCGATCGTGAAGCGGTGCGCGTAGAGGAGCTCCTTCACCTTCTGGAGCGTCTCCACGTCGCGCCGCGAGTAGATGCGCTGGCCCTTCGCAGACTTCAGCGGCCGGATGGAGCGGAACTCGCTCTCCCAATACCGCAGCACGTGCGGCTCGACCCCGACGATGCTCGCGACCTCGCCGATCCGGAAGTAGAGCTTCTCGAGCGACACGCCTCTCCATCCCTACCACGCTCGGCAGCCCCCAAAGCACCGAAATTCCGCGGTGGAACTGCTGGCGCATCCCCCCGCCGTACCTCGCGTTGGCCTGCGCCACCACGGCGCGCCGGGAAAGCGGCTCAGCCCCTCGATTGTGGGGACCACGGTCAAGAGCCACGCCACGTCCTGCGGCGCTGCTCCGGAGTTCCGTCGAGGAACCGAACACTCGACGCGCCGCCTTCGAGTCGGGCGTTCGAGGTGGGACGCGCAGCGCCCCAGAACGCGATTGCGGTTCGAGCGTGGGCGATTGCGGTTCGAGCGCGGGCTACTCGGCTCGGGCGTTCGCGCTCAGCCGCGCTCGTTCGGCGTGTTCAGCCCTTCGCGGAGGATCTGGCTCGGCTTGAAGTTCAGCACGCGCCGCTCGCTGATGACGATCGGCTCGCCGGTCTGCGGGTTTCGCCCTTGGCGGTTTCGCTTGTCTCGCAAGACGAAGTTTCCGAAGCCCGAGATCTTGATCTTCTCACCCCGCGCGAGTGTCTGCTTCATCGACTCGAAGACGAGGTCGACCAGGTCGGCCGCTTCCTTCTTCGAGAACCCTCCGAGCCGATCGTAAATCACCTGGACGATATCGGCCTTCGTCATCTCGGTCCCTTCGCGTCCATCCCCTGCCCCTCGATCGTGCGGTCGCAGTTCGGCCCCCGCCCGAATCCGCCGCCCCACCGCTAGACAAGCGCCGCACCGGGTCGAGTGTCAAGCCCGCCGAACACGCTCGCTCGCGGGCCGTCGACCGCCCCACACGCGCACGCGGCTCGAGGGGTAGGTCCGTCGGGCACTCCCATCGGCTCGCCTCTGCACCGAGGTCCGCGCGCGAGAGTGCGCGACGGGGGGGCGAACCGTCAGGACGCGCCGACCTCGGAGATGTCTTGCGCGGGAGGAGGCTCACTCACGGGAGTCTCGCGGGGGGCGCGGTTCCACGCCGCCGAGCGCCGCCGCTCGGACTGCTCGTTCGCGACGAGGAGCGCGACGTACCCGTACCCGAGGGTGAAGAGGATCGCGAACGGAAGCGCGAACCAGTTCCCGTTCTCGATCGACGCGACGACCGACGCGAAGCTCACCAAGGCGAGCAACACCTCCGCGACGGGCATGTCCGTGCGCGCCTTGTAACGCGCGCCGTTCGCGCCGTGCTTCGGCGTGCGGACGAACTCCCCCGACATCGATCGCAAACCGTCGAACACCGCCTTCGACATGTACGGAGCGAGGCCGGTGCCGAACGCGATGAGGAGCGGGAGCTTCGCGACGGCGGCGAGCTTGCTGCGGCCCTGCGCGGACTCCGCCTCCACGTAGAACGCCCCGAGCGATCCCGTCGTCGCCCCGAGGAGGGGCAGGTCGATGAGGAGCAGGTGGAAGCTGTCCGTCGCGGGGAAGAGGACGAGCGTCGGCAGGAGCGACACCGTGAGCACGACGAGCAGCGGATACGCGAAGTGCGGCGTCATGTGGAAGAACGCCTCGACGCGCTGTCGCAGCGGGAGGTCCGAGCGGAGCACCGTCCCCATCAGCTTGCGGAAGGTCTGCACCGTGCCCTTCGCCCACCGGTACTGTTGCGCGCGCACCGCGGAGACCTCCTCCGGGACCTCGGACGGCGTCACCACGTCCGGCCGGTAGACGAAGCGCCAGCCCTTGAGCTGCGCGCGGTACGAGAGGTCGAGATCCTCGGTGAGCGTGTCGTGCTGCCAGCCCCCCGCGTCCGCGATCGCGGCGACGCGCCACATGCCGCTCGTGCCCGAGAAGTTGAAGAGCAGATCTGCGCCGAATCGAGCGCGGTTCTCGACGAGGTGGTGCCCGTCGAGCTGGAGCGCTTGCACCTTGGTGAGGAGCGAGACGTCCCGGTTCATGTGGCCCCAGCGCGTCTGCACCATCGCGATCTTGGGATCGCGGAAGTGCGACACGATCGACCGGATGAAGGATGGCTGCGGGACGAAGTCCGCGTCGAACACCGCGACGAGCTCGCCCTTCGCGGTCGTGAGCCCGTGCGCGAGCGCGCCCGCCTTGTACCCGACGCGGTTCGTCCGGTGGATGTACACCGCGTCGATCCCGCGCGCGCGGAGGCGCTCCACGCAGGCGCTCGCGATCGACGTCGTCTCGTCCGTGGAGTCGTCGAGGACCTGGATCTCGAGCCGATCCCTCGGCCAATCGAGCTCCGCGGTCGCCTCGATGAGCCGCTCGCAGACCGTCGACTCGTTGAAGAGCGGCAGCTGCACCGTCACGATCGGGAGCGAGGCGCTGTCCGTCGAGGTTTCGAACGGAGCTTCGGCGATGCGGCTCGCGAGTTTGCCGCGGTTCGCGCGGCACGTGACGACGAGGTAGAGGCGGTGGACTCCGAAGGAAGTGAGGAACGCGAGGACCGCGAAATACACGACGCTGAAGGCGATGCTCATTCTTCTCTCGTGCCTTTGGTAACACCCGTGGATCCGCGAATTGTCAGCGGCTTGTAATTCGTTGTACGACGCTGTCCAGCACGGGTGAGAAGTTGGCCTCTCGCTCGTTTTCGCGCGGGCGTCGCCGCTCATTTTCGCGTCTCGCCGCGGCGCGCGGGCGCGCTTCCTATATGCTCTGAGCGACATGCGTCGCTCGTCGCTTACAAACCCGTCGTCACGCACTTCTCGCTCGCGCCGCGCGGTGCTGGCCGTGTCCGCGCTCGCGATGACGATCGCCGCCGCGTCGTGCGACGAGAGCGCGCCGCACGGCCTCCGGCGCACGCCGGCGGGGCCGGGCGCGACGATCCGATTCGATCTCGCGCACACGCCCCTGCCGGAGATCCCTTTGCCGAACGACACCGCGACGTGGCCCGATCCCACGAGCCGCACCGGCCTCCGGATCAACGCGAGCCTCGTCGCCCCGACCGAGATCGAGAAGAACGCGCGTCAGCAGTTCGATCAGCTCGAAGGGTGGGGGACGTTCGCTCCCATCAGCGTCTCGTTCGATCTCGCCGAGGTGCATGGTCACCCGCGCTTGCCGACGGAGGCGGCGCTCGATCTCGACAACGTCGCGAAGCGCCACCAGGGGGACGACTACGACTTCGCGAACGACGCGTTCTACCTCGTGAACCTCGACACGGGCGTCCCGGTCGCGCTCGACGTGGGCAACGGCAACTTCGACTACACGCTGAAGAAGCTCGACAAATATTGGCCGAACGACACGCGCGCGAGCGAGCGGAACCTGCTCTTCGACACGATCGACGAGACGAAGCGCGGCTCGATCGGGCGCGACACGTTCACGGCCGCGCTCGACACCGACTTCGACGGCACGCTGGACGTCCCGAACCTCGACGATCCGTTCGCCTGCCCCGATCCGAGCCCCGTCTGCGACGACGCGAAGAACCCTCAGTACGCGAGCGACACGTGCGTGGGCGTGCGACGCCTCCGCGATCGCTGCGTGGCGGATCACTTCCTGCCGTTCTACGAGCGCGAGACGGACACGCTCCTCCTGCGGCCGATCATCCCGATGAGCGAGATGACGCGGTACGCGGTCGTCGTCACCGATCGGCTCGTCGACGCCAACGGAGACGCGGTGAAGTCCCCGTTCGAGTTCATCTACCACGCGTCGCAGGAGGCGAGCGCCGCGCGCGTGATGGAGATCTTGAACAAGAAGGAGCTCGCGAACTACTACGGGGACATCGCCGGTACCGGCCTCGATCACGTGGCCTTCACGTGGAGCTTCACGACCGAGCCCACGGTGGACGACATGAAGCTCCTCCGTGACGGCCTCTATGGGCGCGGCCCGTTCGCGAAGTTCGCGACCGACTACCCGGTCGAGATGACGATGGAGCGCGCCGTCGGCCTCATCGCGGGGCTCGCCAACGGGGCGACGGAGACGCCCGGGTGGCAGACGAGCGAGATGGGCAAGTCGGCCGGGTGCGACCAGAAGGCGGACAACCTGTTCATCATCCACGCCGACGATCTGAAGCCCATCCTGAAGCAGCTCATCACCGAGGGCTTCGGCGAGGACGACGGGCCCGCGACGCAGGAGCTCGTCCGCACGTTCGAGGCCGTCGACTACCTGATGATCGGCACGTACAAGACGCCGTTCCTGCTCGAAGGCGGCCCGAAGAGCACCGATCCGAAGGCCGCGTTCCGGCTGAACTACAAGACGGGCGAGGGGGAGATCACCACCGACACGGTCCAGTTCTTCGCGATCGTCCCGAAGGAGACCGCGCAGTTCCACCAGCCGTTCGACGTGAACGTCTACGGGCACGGTTACACGGGCGCGTTCATCGAGGAGATCATCTACGCGGGGAACCTCGCGAAGCATGGCCTCGCGACGATCGGGATCAACGCGATGGGGCACGGGCTCGACTTCGGTGATCCGGCGACCGACCTCATCGTGAAGGGCGTGCTCTCGAGCGTGTGCGTCGCCCCGTTCAACGACGCGCTCCTCCAGGGGCGCGCGCGCGATCTCAACCGGGACGGCCGCGTGGACTCTGGCGGGGACTTCTGGTCGAGCTACCTCTTCCACACGCGCGACGGCGTGCGCCAGTCGATCCTCGATCACATCCAGCTCGTGCGGATCATGCGCGCGTTCGGGAGCACCGAGGGGAAGGCGAAGTGCCAGAACGAGCAGACCGGGTGGGACAAGCCCGCGACCGCCGACTGCGACGCGAACGGCGACGGCAAGGCGGACGTGTTCGGTGATTTCGACGGCAACGGGGTCCCCGACTTCGGCGGCCCCAACGCGCACTACAGCACGTGGGGCGAGTCGCTCGGCGGGATCCTCTCCGGCATCCACGGCGCCATCGACGCCTACGTGACCGCGGCGTCGCCCGGATCGGGGGGCGGCGGCCTGACCGACATCGGCATCCGCTCGTTCCAGGGGGGCGTCGTCGAGGCGGTTCTGCTCCGCATTTGGGGCCCGCTGATCGTCACGGTGCCCGCGGACCAACGCCCCGTGTGCACGCCGACCGCGCGCGATCACGACTTCTGCACGATGTGCAGCGCCGACCAGATCTCTCTCCGGTGGGTGATGCCCGATCTCAACGACACGGGCGAGCTCGAGATCCGCTGCGTCGACAAGTCCGACATCCAGGGCACGACCGTCTACGTGACGAACCAGTCGAACCAGGAGGTCCGCTGCGCGCGCGTCGACGACAAGTTCACGATGCGCGTCGGCATCCCCGCGTCGATTGGGGATCGGATCGATCTCCGTTTCTACGACAAAGTCGATCAGGTGCGGGACTACGGCTCCTGCGCGCCGATCTTCGATACGAGCGCGAAGCCGCGCACCGAGATCGCTTCCTACGGCCCGGGCCGCATCCCACAGGGGACGCCGAACGACGTCGGGACGGCGACCTGCGACGCGACGAGCTGCAGCTCGTTCCAGGGACAGTACTACGGTGAGGGGAAGCCGCTGGTCGCGCCCGCCGAGGGGTTCGGTCAGATCCGCCAGACGCCGTCCCTCCGCCGCTTCATCCAGCTCGCGCAGGCGGCGCTCGATCCCGGCGATCCGATCAGCTTCGCGCCCTACTACGCGATCCGACAGATGACCGATCCCTTCGGGCAACCCATCGCTCCGCACGCGGTCCTGACGCTCAACACGATTGGAGACATGAACGTGCCGCTCAACTCGGGCATCGCGTTCGCGCGCGCGACGGGCGCGGTCCCGTTCATGCGGCCCGAGCAGGCCGCGCTCTACCCCGAGTACGCGCCGTACGTCACCCCGCAGGCGCTCTACACCGAGCTCGGCGGGAAGACGCCGAACCAGGTCCTCGTGAGCAACCAGGTCATCGAGGGCGTGACGAAGCTCGCGCGCCACCCCGCGGGTGCGTCGTGCGCGGGCAGCGCGAACGCAGACCTGGACGGCACGTGGACCGACTCGACCGGCGCGGAGAAGAAGTGCTTCCCCACCGGATGCACGGCCGACACCGAGAAGGATCCGGCGACGCGCGTGTGCTACCCGCACAGCCGCTGCAACGACAAAGGGGAGTGCAAGCCCGACACCCTCGGCGCGGAGACGTGCGAGGAGGCGCTCTTCGACGCCGACGATCTCGACGAAGGCGAGCAGCTCTACTTCGAGCAAGCCTCGCCGATCCCGCTGCGCCTCGTCCGCTACACCGAGCAGGCGACCGTCGACAACCTCGCGCACGTGTGGGAGCCGCGCATCGCGGGCGCGCCGCGCTCCGCGGATGGTGGGTGGACGCCGAGCCAACCCGTCACCGGGTTGCTCGACGCGTACATCGTCCCGGGGGGCGTGCACACGTTCACGAACGGCAACCCGTGCGAGAACTTCGACTCGGGGACGTACCTCACGAACCTCGTCGCGCGCTTCTTCATGACGAACGGCGAGGACGTCTACTACCTCTCTCACCCGACGACGCACCACTGCCTCGCGTCCGATCCGGCGGGCTGCGGCTACCTCGAGTAGCGAGGCGGGCGTGACGCGCGCGCGGATCGCCCCCTCGGCCGACTAGAGCACCGAACAGGTTGAAACGCCGACGCATGCACCCGATTTCAGAGAGATCCACGCGGCCTCGTCGCGCTGGGCGTACGCCTCTCCCTCGAACTCGAGCGCATTCGTTCGGGTTTCAACATGTTCGGTGCTCTCGCGATCGCTGATAGCTTCGTTCGAATGGAGGACGACGAGGAAGGACCGGGGGGCACGCGCGTCCTCAGCCCGGATGGGCCGCAGACGCGCGCCGTCGCCGCGGCGATCGCGGCCCAGCGCGGCGGTGTGCACACTCCGCTCGCGACGCAGCCCACCGAGGTGATCGACACGTCCCAATGGCGCCTCGAGGGCGGTCAGGATCTCCCTCAGCAGTCGCCCGGACCGCACGCGCCCCTCGGCAGGACGAACCTCCCGACGAACCCGGGCCACGACAAGGCCGGGTGGACGCCGATGCTCGTGACGATCGTCGTCGTCGCGGCCATCGCGATCGCCGGTGGTACCTTCGCGCTCGTCCTGCTCCTCTCCAAACCCAAGAATCGAGACGTCGCGCCGAGCGCGTCCGCGTCCGCCCTCATCGCGCCGCCGAGAGCCTCGAGCGCGACCGTCACCGCGCCGCCGCCCGCTCCGAGCGCGAGCGCGGGCCCCACCGAGGCGCTCCCCGAAGCCGACGCGCAGGCGAGGGCGGCGCTCGAGAAGCTCGCGCCGCTCCTCGCGGAGTGCGCCGAGAAGAAGATCCACAACCTCCCGGGCGGCTCCCCCGCGGTCCCGGACACGTTCGGTTGGCTCAAGGGCGGCGCCTACCCGGCGACGGACGCGAACTGGAACAACCCGTTCTTCGTCTGCACCACGTTCCGGATCATCGGCCCCATGCCGTTCGTCTTCCAATGGCAAGTCGACAAGCCCGGCGTCCAGGGCACCGCGCTCGTCTGGGTCGACGGCGACTCCGACGGGAAGCCCGACCGCGCGTACGCGTTCACGGCGACGATGGAGAGCAAGGACAAGATGACCGTCGGGCCGATCGGTCCGGCGGACGCTGCGCGGCCGCTCGCGATCGCGCCGCGCGCGTTCTGAGCGCGCTCCTCCGTCAGGCGACGGACGCAACCGAGAGGCGCTGGAAGCGAAACTTGCGGGCGCGGTCGTACGTGCCCGTCAGGTTCAGGCAGACCTCGTCGAACGTGGTCGTGCGGACCTTCCGGAAGCCCTCCTCGTAGAGCACGGGGAGTACGTCGTCGCACCCCCAGCGGAGCGGCTCCCCGAGCGCGCCGACGAACTCGCGCGACGCGAGATCGCGCGCGTCCCCCACGTCCCCCGAGACGATCTTCTTTCCGAGGTGGTCGAACACGATCACGGTCCTCGGATCGAGCCCGGACGCCACGCGCCGGAGCGTCCCGCGGACGGCGGCCTCGGTGAGGTACGGCGTCACGCCCTCCCAGACGATCAGCGCGGGCTCACGCGTCGAGTACCCCGAAGCAGACAATCGCTCGACGAAGTCCTCCCGCTCGAAGTCGCATTGCACGTACACCGCTTGGTCCACGGGGTAGCCCTCGAGCGCGCGCACGCGCTCGAGCTTCTCCGCCTGCGTGTCGGGGTGATCCACCTCGAAGAACACCGCGCCGCGCTGAGCCAGCCGCGCGGCGCGCGTGTCGAAGCCCGCGCCGAGGATGACGATCTGGGGCGCCGTCGACGCGCGCACCTCGGCGTCGATGAACGCGGTGCGGAGCTCCGTCCAGAGCTCCATGTGGGCGTAGACCCGGTCGTACTCGCGCGCGAGCGCCTCGCCCTCCTCCCCCGCGAGCGCGTGCGCGAAGGGATCGCTCGCGAGCGCGCTCCCGCGGCGCGTGGCGCGCGCGCGGTAGGCGGCCATGAACATCGCGGTCCGGCTCGCGCTCTTCTCACGCATCGATCGCGTCCCTCACGACACCGCGACCCCGATTTGTCTGCGGATGCGGGAGCACTTGTCCCCCACGTAGAACACGATGAGATCGTCCACGAACGTGTCCGCGTCGGCCACGCGCTCGAGCGAGAGCATGCGCTGAGCCGCGCCGAGATCGTCCGCGAGCAGGAGGCCCGCGCGCGCTGCGGTCATGTCCGCGCCCGTCGCCCATCGCTGGAGGTTCGTGCGCCCGCCCTCCTCGACGAACCGCAGGAAGTGTCCGCGGAGCCGATCCACCTGCGAGGCCTCGAGGAGCGGCTGAATCGCCGCCGCGATCGGCACGGCGCGGGCCTTCACGCTGGCGCCGAGCGGCAGCTGGGGCTGGCCGATCGTGAGCGCGGCGAGGAAAATGTCCTCGAGATCGGGGATGGAGGGGAACAGCAGCTTCAAGAAATGGTCCTCGCGATAGCTCGCAAGGTGCCTCCCGGCGGCGAACGCGAGCTCCGTCGGGGATCGCCCCGAGAGCGCGAGCTTTCCGAGCCGAGACACGGGCGGAAGCCCGGGCACCATCCCCGCCACGCCCTCCCACGTCGGGTCGGCGTAGAGGGCGGGTGATCGCATCCCCAGGATCGAGGCGGCCCAAGCGAAGCACCTCACGGCCGAGAGCGTGGACGTCTCCGGATCCTGGAGGCGCGAGGGCTCGAGCTTCGGGAGCATGTTGCGCTGTCTCAGCGTCGTGACGCGACCGAGGAGGACGGGGCTCGTCACGACCGCGAAGATCTCCCCGGTGAGGAGCTCCTCGTCCGGGTGGAACAGGCTCCGCTTCCACGTCTCCGGTGTGAGCGCGCTCGTCGGCCGGATGAGGCCGTCGCTCGGGTGCTTCGCGAGGAGCGCGTGCTCTTCGTCCGTCGCCGCGCCGAGGAACGCGAGGGCCCGCGCGATCCGGAGCGCCCGATCGGCGTCCTCGCCCGCGACGGCGCGCATCAGCGCGCGGAGGTTCTCCGGGTCGCGCGCGTCGTGGCGGATGCGACGGTAGAGCTCCTCCGGATCCTGCGTCGGCGCGGGAGCGGGGGCGAGCCCCGAGAAGTCGACCTCGACGTTGATGTGCGAGCGCGCCTCTTCGAGCTCCACCTCGAGCTGCTTCACGCGCGCCGAGAGCTCCGCGATCTGCCGGCGCAGGGCGCGCACGTACGGCTCGTTCTCGATCTCGAGCGGTCGCAGCGACGCGGTGGTCGGCTCCGAGCGGAGCGACCCCGGGGGCAGCTCGATGGGCGCGGCCTCGCGGTGTCGCGCGCTCCAGGCGGCCGAGAGGGCGCCCTCCACCTGGTGGACGCGCGCCCGATCCAGCCCCATCGCGGCGGCCGCCTGATCGAGCTCGGCGCGCTCCTCCGCGGTGATCACTCCGTCCTCGTAGGCGTGCGCGAAGAGCTCCTCGTACTGCGCCTCGAACTGTCCGAGCTGGACGTTCCCGGACACCTCCCCGGCTTGGAACGTCCCCGTGTGCTCGAACGGATTCGACATGAGGCCAGGCTATCCGTGGACGGAGCCGCGGCAAGGAGGCGTTCCACGGTCCTCGTGCGGTTCGGCTCCGATCGCGCTACAGATTCGGTCCCGCATGGAACACCGCGCCCCCTCTCCTCCGCTTTCCCCATCCCGGCGCGCCGCGCGCTGGGCGAGCTCCGCGCTGCCCTTCGTCCTCGCCGCGGGCCTCGTGGCCGCGTGCGGAGACTCGGGCGCGGGGACCACCGGCGCCCCGCCGACCGCGACGACGGCGGCGAAGAGCTCGACGCCGATCGCGAGCGGCTCGACGGCGCCCGCTGCGACGAGCGCGTCCGCGACCCCGAGCGCCGCGCCCTCGGGCTCCGCCTCGTCCGCGCCCTCCGCGTCGGCGTCCGCGAGCGCGTCCTCCGCCGCGCCCGCGTCTTCCATCCCGCCCGTCTCCGCTGCGTCCTCCTCGGGAGAGGTGAAGGGCGAGGAGAAGTCGGCGCCCGCGTACACGGCGTACATGGGCGGGGCGAAGTCCTACAAAGCGGGCCAGTCCGGCGCGCTGTTCGTCGTGGTCTCGGCGCTCGAGGGCTACCACGTGAACCCGACGTACAAGTACAAGATGAAGATGAACGCCGCGCCCGCGGGCGTGTCGTTCGCCTCCGACACGGTGACGGACGTGTCGCGGTCCGAGAAGCAGGCGACGATGAGCGTCCCGTTCACGCCGTCGCAGGCGGGGTCCTACACGCTCACGGGGACGTGCTCGCTCTCCGTGTGCACCGATACGACGTGCGTCGTCGACAAGGTCCCGCTCTCCGTCACCGTCAAGGTCGAGTAGCGCGCGTGGGGGTCTCTCGCTTCGCGCTGGCCGCGTCCGCGCTGGTCGGCGCCGGGTGCGCGAGCTCACCGCCCCCGCCCGTCGTCGTCGACGCGGGCGCGCCGACGTCGAGCGCGAGGTCCGCGCCCGCCCCCTCGAGGAAGAAGGGCGAGGCCGACGCGGCGCGCGTCGAGGCGGACGTGCGCGCGCTCGCGATCGAGCGCTCACCCGGCTCGGCGGGGTGGTTCGCCGCGCGCGAGCGATGCGCGACGCGCCTCGCGTCGCTCGGGTTCGAGCCGCGCATCAGCCGCTTCATGTTCCCGGGGGTCCCGTCGTACCCGTACACGTACGAGAACGTCGTCGGTGTGAAGCGGGGCACGAGCCGACCCGACGAGGAGGTCATCGTCTCGGCGCACTACGATCATGTCTCGGGCTGCCCCGGCGCGGACGACGACGCGTCCGGCGTCGCCGCGACCCTCGAGATCGCGCGCTTGCTCGCCCCCGAGCGCCACGAACGGACGCTCGTCGTCGCGTGTTGGGATCTCGAGGAGGACGGCCTCGTGGGCTCCACGTATTACGCGAACCACGCGAAGGACGCCGGCGCGAACATCAAGCTCGCGGTCGCGCTCGACGCGGTCGGCTACACGAACCGCAAGCCGAACGCGCAGGAGCTCCCTCCGGGGCTGCAGACGCTCGCGCCGCGCCTCGCGAAGAAGGTCGAGGACGGCGAGTTTCGAGGCGACTTCATCGCCCTCGTGCACGATCCGGACAGCGCGGATCTCGTGGCGCCGTTCGAGACCGAGGCCGAGGCGATCGGCCTTCGGACGGGCATCCTCGAGGTGTCGAGCCTCGAGCGGCTCATCATGAACGACGTGCTGCGCGCCGATCACGCGAGCTTCTGGCTCGCGGGCTACCCGGCGATGCTCATCAGCGACAGCGGCGAGTTCCGAAACCCCGGCTATCACTGCTGGGAGGCGATCGACGGCGCCGACACCCTCGACTACCCCTTCCTCACGCAGGTCACGTCCGCGACCACGGCCATGGTCCGCTCCGCCCTCGACGCGCACTGAAGGCGCGGTCCTCCGCGCGCCCAATCGGCGAAGCGCGATTCTCAGACCGCACAGAAGATCGACCGCCGACGACGCCAAGAGTGAGAAGGATCGCAAATGTACTTTCTCCGCCTTGGCGTCCCTGGCGTCTTGGCGGCTATGTCTCCTCTCTCGTGATGGAGGACAACGCTCGTTGGTTCAGCGCGGCGCTGGGCAGTCGACGACCGTAGGCGGGGAGGGCGGATCGTCGCTCTCGGGCGTGCAGTAGCAGCCCTTCGGTTCCTTGAAGATCGTGGTTGTGCAGTCGTCCCAGGCCGGGTCGTCGTACGAGGCCGGGCAGTCGACCTCTTCGTAGTCGTACTCGACGTGATCGGCCGAGATCGGGCCGGGCGGCGGAACACGGACGCGGCAGTACGCGCCGTTCGCGAAGATCTGGCGCTCGTCTTCGTCTCGCTCGTTTTGGATCACCGCGTGCGCGAGGTCGTGAGGCTCACTCGTGAATTCGGCCGGCCTCCGCGGGTGCGAGACCTTGCGCGGCTTGTGCGTGCGCGGTCCCGTCCAGCCCGAGCTCGACGCGGCCGAGGCCGAGCTCGTCGGCGCGCTCGGGCTCGGCGCACCCGTCGAGCACGCGGCCACGACCGAGGCGATCACGACGAGCGAGGGCGCGCGCATGGGCGCAATCTACCGGGATCCACGAACTTTCAGCGCGCAAAGCAGCGTGGTAATCCAAGGGTTCGGCACGCGCATGAAGTCCCACCGCGAAGCTCTCGTCCGCGCCGCCGTGTGCGCGGGGCTCCTCCTCGGCGCCTCGCTGCCCGCGCTCGCGAAGCCCGATGGGCGCGCGAAGAAGGCGCTCGAAGCGTCGAAGCCCCGCGCCGGAAAGCAGGTCGCACCGGGTTCGGTGAAGAAGGCGCCCCCGTCGGACGTCGCGCTCCCGCCGGACGCGAAGGGGAACTTCGAGACCCTCCCGATCCACGGCAAGACGATCGACTTCGACTACGACGGAATGGACGTCCACTCCCCGTCGCGCGCGTACCAGGGCCGCGTGTTCCTCCCCGCGAAGGTGCTCGATCAGGGCAAGCCGGCGCCGCTGATCGTGTTCTTTCACGGCCTCAACAAGGCGCTCACGCCCCACCGGTGGATGGGCGGGGGCAACGAAGGGGACGTGCGGCGCATCATCGCGGACATGGTCGACGCCGGGGACATCCCTCCCGTCATCGTCGCAGGGCCCGGCTCGATCGAGCCCGCCGCGGTCTCCGGGGGGGAGAGCTTCCCGGTGTTCGATCTCGACAAGTTCGTCTACCTGTCGCGCAAGGCGATCGCGGGCATAGCGGAGATCGACGAGGCGCGCATCATCGTCACGGGCCACTCCGGCGCGGGCTGCGCGAAGACCGGCGGGGTCGCGTGCGGCGCCGTCGCGAAGGAGCCGCCGTACGCGATCATCTCGATCGACACGTGCATGAACGCCGCGCTCGCGGAGGGACTCGGCGCGGCCCCGCCGACGACGCACGTGATCGCCGCCTACCAGAGCGGCGCGTGGGAGCGCGACTTCGACGTGTTCCGCGCCGTGTTCGACGACCTCGTCGCGAAGCACCCTGCGAACCCCGGGATCCTCCGGCTGATGGACGAGCTGCCCACGAACTTCCACGACTACGCGCCGATGCTCACGTACCAGAAATGGCTACCCGCCCTGCTCGGTACGCCCAATCACCCCCTCTGATCAGGGTAGGCTGCGGCTCCCGTGAAGGTCCTCCTCGTCGGTGCTGTCGCGCTCTTCGCGCTCGCTTCGGCGGCGATCGCGTGTGGTTCGCGCGATCCGGCGCTGCTCTGCGAGGGCGCGACGGACTGTGACGTGGGGCAGGGGTGCCTCGTCGGGCGGTGCCGACCTGCGACCAGCGCGGTCGTCCCGCCCGCGTCGAGGCGCGTCGTCCTCGACGCGACGGACGTCGCGGTCCTCTCGTCGCGCGCGTCCGAGCCCGTCCACCTGGACGTGATCGCGCTCGGGCGCGCGTCCCTCGGCGAGGTGGTGCTGCTGCTTCGTTTCGACGCCGAGCTCGGCCCGCGCGTGAGCGTCGACTCGGCGTTCGTCGTGCTCGATCCGGTCGACCGCGCGCCGGCGCCCGCCTCGCCGATCGACGTGTCGATCGCGGCGATCGAGGTCCCGTGGGACTCTTCGTCCGTGTCGTGGACGCGCAAGCCCACGACGGGCGTCGCCGAGACGGTCGCGCGGAACCTCCCGCGCGGTCGCGCTCCCCTCCGCATCGACGTGACGGATCTCATGCGGCGCTCCGGCCTCGCGAACGGAGTGGCGATCTACGCGCAGGGGAACGATCCCATCGGCGCGCTCTACTCCACCGGGCTCGGCGCGGGCGCCGCTCCGCGCCTCGAGCTCTACCTCGTCGCCGAGGGCACCGACGCGGCGCCCCCGCCCTCCGCGCGCCCCTCGGCGTCGGCGAGCGCGTCCGCGAGCGCGTCGTCCGCGCCCTCCGCGCGCCCGAGCGCATCGGCGAAGCCCTCCGATCCGCCCAAGCCCAAGCCCAAGCCCCCTCGGCTCTGAGCACCGATCCGCGTGGACGCACCGCTGCTCTCGATCCGAGACCTCAGCGTCTCCCTCGCCGCCGAGGACCACCGGGTGAACGCGCTCCACGCGATCTCGCTCGAGATCGCGCGCGGATCGGTGACCGCGATCGTCGGTGAGAGCGGCTCGGGCAAGAGCCTCACGGCGTTCTCGATCCTCGGCCTCCTCCCTGCGGGCGGACGGATCGAGTCCGGCGTCGTCATGTTCGACGGGCGCGATCTGACGCGCCTCGACGATCCATCGCTGTCGCGCGTACGGGGCGGAGAGATCGGCATGGTCTTCCAAGAGCCGATGACGTCGCTGAACCCCGTCTACACGGTGGGCGCGCAGATCGTCGAGGCGATCCGCCTCCACCACGACCTGAGCCGCTCCGCCGCCAAGCGCCGCGCCATCGAGTGGCTCGAGCGCGTCGGCATGCCGGCGGCGGCACGCCGCTTCGACAGCTACCCGCACGAACTCTCGGGCGGCATGCGTCAGCGCGCGCTCATCGCGATGGCGCTCGCGCCCGGACCCAAGCTCCTCATCCTCGACGAGCCCACGACCGCCTTGGATCGCAGCCTCGAGGCTCAAATCTTCGACGTGCTCGTCGAGCTGCGAGCGACCTCGGAGTTGACGGTGCTGCTCGTCTCGCACGACCTCGCCGTCGTGTCCGAGGTCGCCGATCGCCTCGTCGTGATGTACGCGGGTGAGGTGGTCGAGGACGGGACGCTCGCCGAGGTGCTCGGGACGCCCTCTCACCCGTACACCCAGGCTCTCCTCGCCGCGATCCCGCCGCCTCCCGCGTCGCCCGGAGCTCGACCGCCGCGCAAGCTCGGGGACGCTCCGCGGCCTCTCCCGGTGATCGAGGGAGGCGTCCCCGCGCTCGACGAGATGCCGCCCGGCTGCCGGTTCGAGCCGCGTTGCCCGAAGCGGTTCGACGCGTGCGCGAAGCAGAAGATCCCGCTCTTCCGGGTCGGCCACGGTCGCGCGCTGCCTCCTCGTGGACCATCCCCCGCCGTCGTTGGGCAGGCGCGCGCTCGCGCTCGACGTCGAGCCCGGCGCTCGCGCTCGCAGGGGACGACGATGGTGAGCGCCGCCCCGTCGTCGTGACCGCGAAGAAGTCGGACAAGCACCCGCTCGTTCGCGTCGAGGGGGTCTCCAAGCTGTACCCGACGACGCGCGGGTTCTTCTCGAAGCAGCGCTTCACGTACGCCGTGAACGCCGTGTCCTTCTACGTCCGTCACGGCGAGACCGTCGGGCTCGTCGGCGAGTCGGGCTGCGGAAAGACCACGCTCGGCCGAACGATCCTACGCCTGCACGAACCCACGCTCGGTCGCCTCGAGTTCGACGGGGACGACGTCACGTCTCTCGCGGAGGATCAGCTGCGGCCGTACCGCCGTCGCATGCAGATCGTCTTTCAGGATCCGATCGGCTCGTTGAACCCCCGGATGACGGTCGAAGAGATCGTCGGCGAGGGCCTCCGCGCGTTCCAGATCGGCAAGACGCGCGCGGAGCGGCTCGAGAAGATCCGCGCGACGCTCGCAGAGGTCGGGCTCGACCCCCGCGTGGTCGATCGGTTCCCGCACGAGTTCTCGGGGGGGCAGCGCCAGCGCATTGGCATCGCGCGCGCGATCGCGGTGAGTCCGCAGTTCATCGTGCTCGACGAGCCGATCAGCGCGCTCGACATCTCCGTGCAGGCGCAGATCCTGAACCTCCTCGAGCGCCTCCAAGTGGAGAGCCGCATCGGCTACCTGTTCATCTCCCACGACCTCCGCGTGGTGCAGCACACGAGCCACCGGATCGCCGTCATGTACCTCGGAAAGATCGTCGAGATCGGCCCGACGCCCGAGGTCGCGGAGCGCCGAGCGCACCCGTACACGCGCGCCCTCTTCAGCGCGACGCCGGAGATCGGCCGGCGTCGCGATCGGATCCGCCTCGTCGGTGAGCCCCCCACCGTCGAGGCGCCTCCGAAGGCGTGCCCGTTCTTCTCGCGCTGTTACAAGGCGAAGAAGGGCAAGTGCGACGTGGAAGCCCCCGAGCTCTCGACCCTGTCGAACGAGAGCTCCCACCGCGTCGCCTGCTTCTTCCCCGAGGAGTGACGCTCGTTCGCGCGCGGGGAGTCAGCGCGGCGGGACGCACTTCAGCAGGTGCAGGCTCACGGCGCGGCCCCGCGGCTCGGCGACGAGGAGCACGTCGGCCGGGTTCGCGGCGTTCGCGGGGCCGTCGAAGACGGTGCGCTGCGCGATGGGCTCGCCGAACGCGAACGCGGGCTCGGGCTTCATGCGCTCGACCGGGTTCCCCGCGCCGTCGAGGGAGGCGAGCAACGACTGTCCGCGAAGGGTGGGGACCGCGATCCATCGACCGAGGAGGATCGGGACGCCCGCGCTCGGAGGCGCGGGCGAGCCGAACGCCGCGGCGCCGCCCTCTCCGCGCTCGCGCAGCGTCGACACGGGGAGCGGGCCCGCCGTCGTGACGCGCATCACGTGGACGTCCCCGCCCACGCTCCCCGTCGGACCGTCCTCGTCCCGCCAGGCGAGCGCGAACGCGTCCGACGCCGCGGTCACGTCGAACCCGGTCACGCGCCCCTCGCGCGGCGTGAGCACCTCCGCGTCGCCCTGCGGGGAGCCGTTCTCGTCGAGCCGCAGCGCCTCCACCCACGATGCGAAGCCCTTTTCCCCCCGCGACTCGTCGATCTCGTCGTCGTCGCCGCTCGAGCTCGACCCCTTCTTCTTGGTGGGGGTCGAGTCGCCCCCAGTCTCGGGGAGGGGCGCGCCGCGCACGCGGTAAAGGAGGAAGTAGCCGCCGGTCCGAGGCACGAGCCGGGGCGCCTCCGCGTCGACGCTGGGATCGGTGATCACGCGCGGCGTCGTCGTCGTCCCCACGTCGCTCCGCTTGAAGCTCGCCATCACGATGCGCGACGTGTCGTCCTTCACCGCGTCCCACACCACGATCCCTCGCTCGCCGCTCGCCGCGACGTCCGTGGCGAGCGATTCGTCCTTGGGCTGCTCGAGCTCCGCGCCCCACGTGAGGTGACCGCCGTCGATCGTGAACAGCTTGAGCGCGAGGCCGGACGCGTCCGGCTCGATCGCCGCACCGAGGACCTTCGGCCCGTCCGCGAAGAGCACGGGAGGCTCGAGATCCCCACGTGATCGCGAGAGGCGCGTGGTCACCCCCGCCCCTCCTGGATCGAGCTCCACGACGGACATCACGGACCCGTTCTCCCCGTCACCCAGCACCGGGACGGCGAAGCCCCGCGGCGTCGCGATCGCGCGGCCGAGGACCGCGGCGAACGGCGCGTCCAGCGGCTCCTCCCCCGCGTCCGCGTCCGTGTCGGCGGCCTTTGGCGGGTCGCCGATCACGAAGTCGGACGCGGGCAGAGCTTCGCAACGCTCGACGACGGGGGGCGCGACCGAAGCGACCGCGGACGCGGAGAGCGCGGGATCGCGCTCGTCCGGCGCCTCGGGGGACGCGAAGAACCGATAGAGCAGGCCCGCTCCGAGCACGACGGCGATACCGAGCGCGCCCGCGGCGATCATGCGCGCGGACGACTCTTCAGGCCCGTCGTCGCGTCGCCCGGGCAGGCGAAGTTGGAGCTCTGGCGGCGCCGCGCCTCCCTCGGTGCGTGACGGCTCCGTCGACGGGGCGCGCTCCGCGGGCGCGCGGCGCGGCCGCGAGGGGTCTGGGATCGCGAGGCGCTTCGGGCCGGCCACGCCGTGGCATACGACCTCAAACTCGATCCAGCAAGTTCGACGCGCCATCCCCGCGAGATGGTGGGGGCTCGTGCGACCGGCTAGCATCGGGGTCTATGCGCCTCCGGACCGCCTTGATGGTGGGTGCAGCTTTGCTTGCGTTTGGCGGCGCGGCGGTGGGCGTCGCGTCGTGCGGGGCCCGTGGGATCGGCTTCACCGAGGGCAACGGGACGTGCGCGTCCGTGAACGCCCCGTGCGCCTCCGACGACTCCTGCTGCGCGGGCCTCGCTTGCGTCGACGGCTCGTGCGGGATCGAGGCGCTGTGTCAGCCCGACGGCAAGGCGTGCGAGCTCACGGTCGACTGCTGCAACTTCGACTGCGCGACCAACGGCTTCTGCGGCGGCGTCGAGTGCGTCCCGTTCGGCAGCGCCTGCAAACCCGGGGACGACTGCTGCGGCTCGAGCTGCATCGCCGGGTTCTGCGGCGGTACGCAGTGCAAGCCCGAGGGCGCCGCTTGCAGCAACGGCTCCCAGTGCTGCGACGGGACGTGCTCGAACGGCTTCTGCAACGACGGGCAGTGCAAGCCGCAGGGCGCGCTCTGCACGGAGGACAAGGACTGCTGCAACCAGTCGTGCAACGACAACCACTGCGGGAGCTCGTGCGAGCCGAACGGGTTCGTCTGCACGGCGCCTTCCGACTGCTGCTCGGGGGTCTGCCCGGATGGGATCTGCGGGGGCGGGCAATGCACCCCGAACGGGCAACCGTGCGCCGGCCCATCCCAGTGCTGCAGCGGGATCTGCGACGGCGGGGTCTGCGACTTCCAGCAGTGCAAGCCGGACGGCCAGAGCTGCGGCTCGTCGAGCGAGTGCTGCAACGCGGACTGCTTCGGCGGTGTGTGCGGCGGTGGCCAGTGCTTCCCGGACGGCTCCGGCTGCGAGAGCAACCAGCAGTGCTGCAACAAGGACTGCTTCAACGGGATTTGCGGCGGGAGCCAGTGCCTCCCGGACGGGAGCTTCTGCAACTTCAACGAGGACTGCTGCTCGTTCTTCTGCAACCCGAACACGGGGAGCTGCGGCTTCACCGAGTGCGCCCCGGACGGGAGCTTCTGCAACTTCAACGAGGACTGCTGCTCGTTCTTCTGCAACCCGACCACGCTCACGTGCGGCTTCACCGAGTGCCAGCCCGACGGATCGGGCTGCTTCGATCCGAGCCAGTGCTGCTCGTTCTCGTGCAACAACGGGGTGTGCGGCGGTGGCCAGTGCCAGATCGACGGCTTCCCCTGCAACGCGCCGGACGAGTGCTGCAGCGGCGTCTGCAAGAGCGGCATCTGCGGCGAGGGCATGTGCCTCCCGCCCGGATCGACCTGCACCTCGAGCGATCAGTGCTGCGTCGGGCTCACGTGCAACGGCAACAACTGCGGCACCCCGCCCATCGACGCGGGCATGTGCTCGCTCGACCCGGGCGGCACGCCCTGCAGCCAGTGCATCGTCGGCAAGTGCTGCGATCAGACGGAGAACTGCCTCTTCGACGCGACGTGCGCGGCGAGCCTCGGCTGCTTCCAGCGGTGCACCATCGCGGGCGGCAACCCGGCGACGTGCCAGTCGATGTGCTGCGCGGGCAGCATGAACTGCAACGCGTTTGCGTCTTGCGTGACGGCGAACTGCGCCGCGCAGTGCTTCTGAAACGACGGGGGAGACGGACGACGCGCGAGACGGCGAGGGGACGCCGAGGACGGGAGAGAATAGAGGGGCGCTCTTCTGCCCTTGGCGCGCTCGGCGGCTTGGCGGCTAAGCTCCGGCCGGGCGTCTGGTGAATCCCCTCGTCGCGATCGCGGATCGGTTCCTTCGGCACGTCCAGGTCGGAGACGACTGGGTGGAGGACGCGCGCGCCGCTGCGATGCGAGGCCCCATCGTGTTCGTCGTTCGGACGAGCTCCCTCGTCGACTACCTCGCGCTCACGCACCTCGTCCGCAGATTCGGACTGCCGCCGATCGGCTACGCGAGCGAGATCCCTCGCCTGCTGCGCATCCACGACAGCGTGGGGGACGACGGCCTGCCTGCGCTCGAGCGCGCGCTCGACGCGAAGCGCTCCGCGCTGCTGTTCCTCAAGCGGTCGCCGGGGCTCGTCACCCTCCCGCGCGGCGTCCCCGGGGAGAGCGACGAGCGCCTCGGGGCGCTGCTCTCGGTGCAGGAGCGCATCGACGGCGAGGTGATGCTCCTCCCGGTCGCGTTCATCTGGTCCGCGCACGCGGAGCGCCGGGGCTTCTCCGTGCTCGACGGCCTCTTCGGCCCGACGGACATGCCCGGGGACGTCCGCGCGGTCGCGCAGTTCTTCCTGCACCATCGGAGCTGCGTCGTGCGCGCGGGGGACGCGGTGAGCCTGCGCGAGTTCATGTTGGCCGACCCCGATCCCGGGCCGGCGCGCGTGCGTCGCCTCACGTACGCGCTCCTCCGCAAGGTGGAGCGCGAGCGGCGCGCCATCGTGGGGCCGGCGCGCAAGGCGCCGGATCGCGTGCGTGACGAGGTGCTCCGGTCCCCGAAGCTCAAGCACATCGTCTCGGACATGGTGAAGCACGGGGGCGCCGATCCGGAGGCGATCGCGAGGCGCGCGGACAAGATGCTGCGCGAGCTCAGCGCGCTCCCGAGCCCCGAGCTCGTGGAGGCGATCGCGCCCATCGCGGACGCGCTCGTCCAGCAGGTCTACACGGGGATCGACGTCGACACGGAGGGGCTCGAGCGGCTCCGCGCCGCGTCGAAGCGCGGCGGCGTGGTCCTCCTCCCGAGCCACAAGAGCCACGTCGACTACCTGATCCTCTCGTACGTGCTGAAGAAGCACATGCTCGAGCTGCCGCTCATCGCGTCGGGGGACAACCTCGCGTTCTTCCCCGTGGGCGCGATGCTCCGCCGGGGAGGCGCGTTCTTCATTCGAAGGAGCTTCCGCGGGGACAAGCTCTACGCGGCGCTCGTGGACGCGTACATCCGGCGCGTGATCAAGGACGGCTGGGCGATCGAGTTCTTCCTCGAGGGCGGTCGATCGCGCACCGGTAAGCTCCTCCCGCCCCAGCTCGGCCTGCTGAACATCGTCGTGGACGCGGCCCTCGAGCTCGAGTCGCGGCCGCTCTCGTTCGTCCCGATCAGCATCGTCTACGAGCGCACGATGGAGGACGTGGAGCTCGTGCGCGAGCGCGCGGGCGCGCCGAAGGAGAAGGAGAGCGCGCGGTCGCTCCTCGCGGTGGGGGAGGCCCTCCTCGAGAAGTACGGGCGCGTGAACGTCCAGTTCGGACAAGTCATCGACCTCGCGGCGTTCCGCCGAGACGTCGGCCTGGACGGGGCCACGCTCACGCCGGCGAAGCGGCGCGCGCTCGTCACCCGGCTCGCGAACCGCGTCATGAGCGAGATCAACAACGCGACGGCCGTCACCGCCGGCGCGCTCGTCGCCACGGCGCTGCTCGACATGGAGGGCCGCGGGCTCGCGCACCACGAGCTCGTCGCGCGCTGCGGCGCGCTCCTCGAGACGGCGCTCCGCGCGGGCGCGCGACCGGCGAAGACACTCCACGTTCGCGCTGTCGGCGCGAACGGGGAGGAGCGCGTAGTTCTCCGTGAGGCGTCGATCCGCGAGGCGACGTTCCTGTTCGCGCGGAGCGGCCTCATCAAGCAGCACGTCCCGGACGACGTCCTCGGGCGCGCGCCCGCGCGGCGACGCCGGCCGTACGGCGGTGAAGACGTGGTCTATACCGTCCCGGAGGAGGCGCGATCACGCCTCGATCTCTCGAAGAACGCGATCCAGCATTTCTTCGTGGAGCGCGCGATCGTGAGCGCCGCCGCGCTCTCGTCGAGGCGCGAGCCGCTCGATCGCGACGAGATCACCGCGCGCGCGGTCGCGCTCGGCAAGCTCCTCTCGCACGAGTTCGCGTACCGATCGGGCGGCACCCCCGAGGAGTTCGTGGCGGCCACATGGCGGGACATGGAGGCGAACGGTGAGCTCGAGGACGAGCTCCTCTGCCGGCAGCACGCGCGCCACATCGACAACTTCTTGGAGGGGTATCGCGTCGCCGCGCGCACGCTGCGGGTGCTCGTTCACGGAGCCCTCGCGGCGAAGGAGTTCTTCACGCGCGCGTTCGCGGTCGGGCAGCAGATGTTCCTCGGCGGCGAGATCGATCGCCGCGAGGCCATCAGCCGGCCCCTGATCGAGACCGCCCTGCTCGCGTTCGCGGACGCGGGCTGGGTGAAGCGGTCCCTCGACACGCTCGCGCTCACCGAGTCCCACGCGGGGGAGCGCGAGGTGCGCGCGATCGAGGCGACGATCGCGTCGTACGTGGTGCGGCGAGGATCCTCGTGACGCTCGGGCGCCTCTACCACGCGGACGCGGCGCGGGCCTGCGAGCTCTGCCCCGCAGGGGTTCGGTTCGACCTCGTCTACCTCGATCCCCCGTACGGTGTCGGCACGACGATGTCCGCGCGATCGGCGCGGGGGGAGG
The DNA here is from genome assembly GCA_046351395.1 of Polyangiaceae bacterium. GTDB lineage: Bacteria > Myxococcota_A > Polyangia > Polyangiales > Polyangiaceae > CAYYKK01. The sequence continues at coordinate 41,747 of JAXLYP010000031.1, read as the reverse complement.
CGCGCGGGCGCAAGCAGGCGAAGAGCGGTCCGGACGCGTACGAAGACGACGCGGACGTAGACGCGCTCGTCGCGGAGCTCGCGCGCGTCGCCGCGTGCGTTCGGGATCGCATGAGCGAGCGGGCGACGCTGTACCTCCACCTCGATCACCGCGCCGTGCACGAGGCCAAGGTCGCGCTCGACCGAGTCTTCGGGCGGGGCGCGTTCCTCGGGGAGATCATCTGGGTCCCGGGCAACGGCGCGAAGGGGCACGGCCCCTCGGTGACGCACCAGACGCTCCTGCTCTACGCGCGCTCCGCCGCGACGCGCGCGAGCGTCACGTACAACGGGGACGACCCCGCGCTCCGCGAGCCGTACGCGGCGACGAGCCTGCAAATGCACTTCCGAAACACGGACAGTGACGGGCGCCGCTACCGCGAGCGCGTCATCAATGGCAAGGCGTACCGGTACTACGCCGATCAGGGGCGCAAGCGTGGCTCGGTGTGGACGGACATCTCCGCGATGGTGGCGAACACCCCGCTCCGCAAAGAGGCGACGGGGTACCCGACGCAGAAGCCCGAGAAGCTCCTCGAGCGCATCGTCGCCCTCTCGAGCCTCCCCGGGGACACCGTCGCGGATCTGATGTGCGGCAGCGGCACGACGCTCGTCACGTCGGCGCGCCAGGGGCGCGCGTTCATCGGAGGGGACGCGTCCGAGCTCGCCATCGCGACGACCGCCGCGCGGCTCGGTCGCGAAGGGATCGCGTTCGAGCTCGAGCGCGCGGGCTGAGAGGCCGACACCGTGCAGCGCGGCGCGCGTCCTCACGCGCGTTTCTTGGCCGTCCGCGCGAGCGCGAGCGAAGAGGAGCGAATGCGAGGGCATCCCCCGTTGCTTGGCTTGCTCTTCCCCATCCTCGCCGCCTGCGGCTCCTCGAAGATCGAGGAGACCGCGGGTGCGCCCCCCGAACCGCCCGCGGACGTCGCAACGACCGCCGTCGCGGACGTGGCCCCCTCGGCGCCGACGCCCGCGGTGGCGCCCTCTCCGAAGCCCGACGGCGAGCTCACGCTGAGCGCGGTGGGGGACTGCACGCTCGCCGATCCGTACGGCTCCGACAAGGCGCCAGGCAGCTTCCACCGGATGTTCGACGACACGGGCGGCGACCTCGCGCGCCCCTTCTCCGGCGTGCACGACATCCTCGCGTCGGACGACCTGACCATCGCAAACTTCGAGGGCACGCTCGGCACGCACGCCGGACGGACGGACGTGGCGTTCGCGTTCCGAGGTCGCCCCGCGTTCGCGTCGATGCTCCCGGCGGGCAGCGTCGAGCTCGTGAACCTCGCGAACAACCACTCGGGGGACTGCGGGCCGCTCGGCGTGGTGGACACGCAGAAGGCGCTCGAGGACGCGGGTGTCGGCTGGTTCGGCCTCGGCAAGGTGGACGTGCGAACGGTGCGCGGAATCGAGGTCGTGAACCTCGGCTACACGGGTGGAAGGGAAGAGGTGAAGGGCCAGGTCCAGGCGGACGTGCGGAGGTACAAGAAGCCCGGGAACCTCGTCCTCGTCTCGTTCCACTGGGGGATCGAGGGCTCGCACGCGATCAACTCCGTCCAGATCAACCTGGGCCACGCGGCGATCGACGCGGGCGCGGATCTGGTGATCGGGACGCACCCGCACGTGCTCCAGGGCATCGAGGAGTACAAGGGCAAGAAGATCCTCTACAGCCTCGGCAACTTCGTCTTCGGCGGCAACGCGCGGCCGGGCGAGTGGGAGTCGATGATCTATCGGACGCGGTTCGCGCTCGAGGACGGCGTGATCACGCGCGTCGCCGAGGACGAGCTCATCCCCGTCCAGGTCTCCGGGAGCCGCACCCAGAACGACTTCCGGCCCGTCGTGCTCGAGGGCGAGCTCAAGGAGAAAGTGCTCGCGAACGTCGCGAAGTACTCCGCGTCGATCGGCCGAGGATCGAAGCACAAGACCGCGACCGCGGAGCGGTCACACTGAGCGTCGAGCGAATGCGCATCCACTTCGTCGCGGTCGCCGGCACGGGCATGGGCTCCGTCGCCGGGCTCTTCCAATCTCTCGGACACGACGTGTCGGGCTCCGACACCGCGTTCTACCCGCCGATGGGCCCGGCGCTCCGGCGCTGGGGCATCCGTCTCCTCGAGGGCTGCGATCCGAAGCACCTCGAGCCGCGCCCCGATCTGGTCGTCATCGGCAACGTGTGCCGCCCGTGGAACGCGGAGGCGCGCGCCGCCATCGACGGCGGGATCCCGTACGCGTCGATGTGCCAGGCCCTCGCCGATCACGTCCTCCCCGCGTACGCGCCGCTCGTCGTGGGAGGCACGCACGGCAAGACGACGACGAGCGCGATGACCGCGCACCTGCTCCGCGAAGCGGGCCGCGATCCGGGTTGGCTCATAGGCGGCATCCCGAAGAACTTCGACGAGAGCTTCCACGCGTCCGCGCGAGCGGTGGTCACCAAGCCCCGCAAGGGCGCGCTCCCCATCGCGGATCCCAAGACGGGCGGGCGCGGCGTCCCGTTCGTGATCGAGGGGGACGAGTACGACACGGCGTTCTTCGAGAAGACGCCGAAGTTCTGGCACTACCGCGCGGAGGTCGGGGTCATCACGTCCATCGAGTACGATCACGTCGACATCTACCCGACGCCCGAGGCGTACGATCGCGCGTTCCAAGGGTTCGTCGATCGCCTCCCGACGCACGGCCTCCTCATCGCGTCCGCGAGCGACCCGAAGATCGTCGCGCTCGCGCGCACCGCGGCGTGCGAGGTGATGTTCTACGCGCTCGACAGCGACGACACGTCCGGCGCTCCACCCCACTTCCTCGCGTGCCCCGCCGAGGTCGGAGCGGACGGCCAGACGTTCGATCTCTTCGTCGGCGGCGTGTCCGCGGGCCGCGTCGCGCTCCGCGTCCCGGGCCTACACAACGTGCGCAACGCGCTCGCGGCGATCGCGGGTGCGACCGCGTACGGCGTGGAGGTGCGCGAGGCGATCGCCCACCTCGCGACGTTCCAGGGTGTCGCCCGGCGGCAGGAGCTCCTCTTCACGGCGGGCGGCGTGAACGTCTACGACGACTTCGCGCATCACCCGACCGCCGTCCGCGAGACGCTCGCCGCGCTGCGCGCGAAGCACCCGAAGGGCGCGTTGATCGCCGTCTTCGAACCACGGAGCGCGACCGCGTGTCGCGCCGTCCACCAGGCCGAGTACGAAGCGTGCTTCGGCGCGGCGGATCGCGTGCTCTTTCCGCCGCTCGGTCGCAGCGACATCCCGGAGGCCGAGCGCCTCGACCTCGATCGGATCGTCGCGGCCATCGACCGGCACGGGGGCCGCGCGACGCGGGAGCCTTCGGTGGACGCGATCGTGGAGACCATCACGGTCGAAGCGAAGCCGGGCGACACCGTCGCCGTGCTTTCGAATGGCGCGTTCGGTGGCATCTACGAGAAGCTTCGGGCGAAGCTCGGGGGCGAAAAGCGCTCGGGCGGCGCGCCCCACGAACAGCGACCGGTCTGAGGCCTCGGGACGAAGGTCGTGCGTCGGCGCGTGTCCGTCCTGGTCGCGAGCACCGTCAGGAGAAGCCCATGCAGTTCTCGACGATGAAAGCGGCGGACGTGCCCGTGCTGTCCGAGATGCTGTCGACCGCGTTCGCCTTCCCCGCGGAGAACGCGCCGCTCTGGCTGCGCACGGCGAAGCACTCGAACGTCCGCGTCGTTCGTGAAGGGAGGCGCGTCCTCGCGTGCCTCATCGTGATCCCGATGGGCCACTTCTTCGGCGGCCGCAGCGTGCCGACGACGGGCATCGCGGGGGTCGCGGTCTCGCTGGACGCGCGCGGAAAGGGCGTCGCGCGGTGGCTCATGGAGCAGACGCTGCGCGAGTCGGCGAGGAAGAAGGTCCCGCTCTCGACGCTCTTCCCCTCGACCCAGACGCTCTACCGCAAAGTGGGCTACGAGCGCGCCGGCAAGCTCTGCGAGGTCGAGCTCGCGACGGCGCACTTCCGGGCGCCGCGGTCGGATCTGACGAGCCGCGCGCTCACGAAGCGCGACGAGCCCGCGGTCGAGCGCCTCTACACCGAGACCGCGCGCGACCGGAACGGCTTCCTCGATCGCGGCCCGTACATGTGGTCGCGCGTCCGGAAGCCGCGCGGCAAACCGACCTACGGGGTCGGGTTCTTCACGAAGGCGGGCGAGCTCGACGCGTACCTCCACTTCTTCAACGGGCGGTCCGACGACTCGCTCTTCTACACGATCGTGGTGAAGGACGCGGCCGCGCGGGACGCGCGCGGGTACGACGCGATCATCTCGTTCCTCGGGGATCTCAGGTCCTGCGGCCGCACGGTGGAGCTCCGAGGGAGCCCGAGCGATCCGCTCCTCATGCGCATCGCCGAGCCACACTACGAGGAGCGATCGATCGAGGACTGGATGCTGCGCGTCGTCGACGCTCGGCGCGCGCTCGACGCGCGCGGGTACCCCAGGTTCATGCGCGCGAGCGTCACGCTCGCGCTGCGCGACGAGCTGTTCCCCTCGAACGCGCGCCGCCTCCGCCTCGACGTCGCGGAGGGACGAGGCGCGGTGAGCGAGGTCAAGCCGACGAAGGACGCGCTCCACCTCGACGTCCGCGCGCTCGCGCCGCTCTACACGGGCTACCTGTCGGCGACGCGCCTCGCCGCGCTCGGAGAGCTCGAGGGCTCCGCGCGCGCGATCGAGGCGGCCGATGCGATCTTCAGCGGACCGATGCCGTCGATGAACGAGATGTTTTGAACCCCGCGCGACCCATCCATCGATCGCGTGCCGGCGCGCTTCCTGCGTGGTTGACGACGGAGGAGATCGCCCTATGCTCGGAGGAGTTCCAACTGCCTCTGTCGTGAGATCTCGACATATGAATCCCGAGTAAGCACGAACCCGGGGGTCTGCGTTTAGACCGTGGTGAGCATGCCCAGAATCTTTCACTGGGAAGCCTAAAGCGGTTCAGTGGGCTCCCACCTAGCAAACTTGCTAGGGGTTCACGTCGAACATCCACGCTTACGGTGGTCGGAACGCTAACTCTCGAGCCCGCGGGCTCACCAGGCTCCGGAGGGCTCTCGCTCTCCCGAGCCCCTCTCTCCTTCTCTCGAGACGCGTCGCCCTCCCGAGGTTGCAAAGACTTCCGCTCAGCTGAGCACCAACACGGGCTGGGCACCAACACGGGCCGGGCACCAACACGGGCCGGGCACCAACACGGGCCGGGCACCAACACGGGCTGGGCACCAACACGGCCGGGCACCGACTTCCCAGCACCACTGCTGCCCAGCACCGGCGCTGCCGAGCACCCACGCACCGAGCACCCGACGCTCTCCGAAGCAGTGAGGTTGGGAACCTCCAGCCCTCCGCTCTGTCTCCGCGTTCTGCGCGTCCGCGGTGATTCCTCTGGCGCTGCCTCTGCCTGCCCGCGTTCACCGAGCGCGAGGGGGGGCGGGTGCGCGCGACGCGGTGGTTCCGCGTTGTGATAGCGTCGGCGGTCCATGAAGACCAGGCGGAGGATCGCCCTCGGGGCGTGCGTGGCGTGCGTCGTCGCGGGGGTCGGGTTCGGGGTGCCGAGCGCGCTGTTCGCGGTGCCGGCGAAGGGCAAGGTCGTCAACACCCAGAAGCTCCTGAACCTCGTGTGGAACGAGGCGAAGGACGCGAAGTCGAACCGCTACTACTTCATGGAGCCGGCCTCGACGGTGCCGAGCGACGTGCGCGTGTTGCGGGGCCACCTCCAGAAGGAGCTCTGCGTCGCGATCACCGGTGACGCCGCGCCGCCGCCGCGCCCCGGTCCATGGAGCGTGAAGGTCGAAGGCGGGCGTACGTCGCCCGTCACGTTCGTCGTGGGGCCGGGCGAGCAGATCGAGTTCGCGAACAAGGACCCGTGGGACCACATGCTCTATGCGGTCGACGACAAGGCGGGCTTCGGGGACGCGACCCTCAAGTCCGGCCAGGCGCGCACGTGGACCCCGCCCGGACCGGGGAAATACGAGCTCCGCGACAAGCTCTTTCCGAGCGTGCGCTCGTGGATCGTCGTCTCGGACAAGCCCGTGCTGAAGAGCGTCTTCCCGACCCGCAAGGGCGACATCCAGACCGAGCTCGAGCCGGGCAACTACACCCTCCAGGGGTACTTCAACGGTGAGAAGGTCGGCGAAGCGCTGAGCGTGACGATCAAGCCCGGCGCGAACAACGCCGACGTTCCGCTCGGCGATCTCAAGGTCGGCGCCGAGGAGAAGAAGGACGAAGAGAAGAAGGACGACAAGAAGCCCGAAGAGAAGAAGGGCGGCTGACGGATGATCCTCTCGCGCTTCTGGTATTTCGTGCTCGCGCTCGCCCTCGGCGGCGCCGTCGCAGTCCTCTTCGTGGCGCAGCACTACCACAACCGCGTCGCCGAGCAGGCGATGAAGGACGCGCTCGCCGCGGACTCGTTCGCGGTCGGCCTCTACTTGAAGGACGACGCGCGCACCCGGGCCTCGGTGCTCCTGCGCGTCGCGCTCGACGCCGACATCCGCAACGGCCTCGCGAAGACCGGTGAGGTCGACAAGGTGCCCCCCGAGGACGCGAACAAGGTCCGCGCGTCCCTCGCCAAGCTGTTCCCCGAGCTGGATCCGAAGTTCTTCGGCGTTTGGGCGATCGACGCGGAGGGGCGCGTCATCGCGTCCGAGGGCCTGAAGCCCAGCAACGACGCCGAGTCCTGGAACGCGGGCGGCTTCACGGTCGTCGCGGACGCGCTCGCCGGCTGGATCCGAGACGACACGTGGGCCCTTCAGGGCAAGCTCTACCGCGTCGTCGCGCGACCCGTCGAGCGCGACGGCGGGGGTGCGCCCGTCGGCGCGATCGTCGGCATCGCCGTCGTCGACGATGTCTTCGCCGAGGCGGTCGCGAAGCGCACGGGCGCGGCCATCGCGTTCTACGTCGACGGCGCGCGCGCGGCGCGCGGCCTCCCCTACGAGGCGGGCGACACCGTGACCGCGCGCCAGGTTTCGAACCTCGACATGGACGCGATCCAGAGCGCGCTCGTGGACGTGCACAACGACCCCGAGTACCAAGACAAGGGCCGGAGCCGGGTCAGCAAGCCGCGCGAGGATCTCGGCGTCATCTACGCGAGACTCAACGGCGAGGCGCTCGACCTGGGCGCGGGCTACGCGGTCGGCCGGAAGATCACGCTGTTCAAGACCCCGCTCCAGTTCCTCGATGGGGACAAGGTCGAGAAGCAGGACACCGACTCCATCCCGAAGATCTGGCTCATCGGCGGCGCTGTGCTCGCTGGCGTCCTCGGCCTGCTCTTCTCCATCTTCGAGCACACGATGCCGATCGGCGTGTTCCGCCGCGAGGCGGCGCGCATGGCGAAGGGCGAGGTCGATCAGCTCGCTCCGAGCCGCTTCCGCGGGGTGTTCAAGAAGATCGCTGCCGACATCAACGACGGCGTCGACAAGGTCGCCGCGAAGGGCGGCGTGCCGCGGCGCGCCGCCGATCTCGAGAGCGTGATCGGTCCGATCCCCGCGCAGCCGACGATGAGCGCGTTCGCCGTGCCGGAGGCCCCTCGACCGGAGCGCCGCCCGCCGCCCTCCGTCCCGCGGTCCGCGCCGACCACGGACAGCGGCCCGGCGTCGGAGCCGATCTCCGTCGCGGAGGCGCGCCCCGCGAGCGCCCCGAAGCCCCCGCCTCCGAAGCCGAAGCCGCCGAGCGGCACGTCGGGAACGATGCCGAAGGTGGCGCCTCCCTCGAACCCCGACGCCGCGGCCGCGCTCGCGGACGACGCGCCGTTCGACGAGCTCGCCGACTGGAAGAAGGTCTACGAGGAATACCTCACCGTTCGGCGTCGGTGCGGCGAGCCGACCGACACGCTCACGTTCGACAAATTCAAGGCGACGCTGGAGCGCAACAAGGCCGCGCTCGTCGAGCGGCACGCGTGCACGCGTGTGAAGTTCACCGTCTACGAAAAGGATGGGAAGGCGGCGCTCACGGCCTCCCCCATCAAGTGAGGTCCCTGTAATGAGCCGGCGCGACCTTTCCACGACGAGCCTCGGGCTTGGTTCGATCCTCTCGGCGGTCGCGGTGGCCACCGCGGCGCTCTCCGTGACCGAGGCGCGCGCGAACGGCCTCGAGTCCGCGCCCGACAACGGACCGGAGCAGCTCGGGCGCGGCGCCGCCTGGGTCGCGAAGGCCGACGGACCGCTCGCGGCGTTTTACAACCCAGCTGCGATGAGCTTCCAGTCGAACGGCGTCGGGCTGAGCGTCCACCTGATGATCATCGACCAGTGCTTCACGCGCAAAGGGCCGAACAACGCGAACGTGTCGCCTGGGGCCGGCCTGCCGGGGCCGGGGGATGCGAACGGTCCCGACCCGGACGTGTGCATCATGCCGGTGTTCCCGAACCCTCAGCTCGCGGCCGTGTTCAAGCCGATCGACGCGCTCGGCATCGGCATCGCGGTGGTGGCGCCGCACGCCGCGGGCGGCGCGTCGTGGCCGGAGACCGTGCCGTTCAAGCAGGGCAACGTGGATCGCAACCAGCCAGCGCCGCAACGCTACCTCGTGACGGACAAGAACGCGCTCCTCCTCTATCCGACGATCAGCGTGAGCTACGCGTTCGTCCCCGAGTTCTCGATCGGCGCCGGCTTCTCGTGGGGCATCGCGACGGCCGACTTCACGACGTACACCGAGGCGCTGTCGCCGAGCGCGCAGGACGACTTCTTCGGTCACCAGGACGTCGAGGCCCGCCTCCAAGCCGCGGATCTCTTCGTCCCGGGCTTCGTGGTCGGCGTCGACGCGCGGCCCCACCCACGCATCGAGCTCGGTGCGTGGTACCGCTATTCGGACTCGGTCCGCTCGGTCACGGACCTCACGCTCACGTCCGGAAAGTTCCTCCAGAACGGCAACCTGAACCCCGATCCGTGCAAGGGGATGGCGGCGGACTGCAACGTCACCAGCAAGGAGGAGGCGGGCTCCCTCGAGATCCCCATCCCGATGGAGGCGAAGCTCGGGCTCCGCTACCACCACCCTCTCGGCTCGGACACGAGCGAGAAGCCAAAGTGGACGAAGGATCGGCCGAACGTCCACGACAGCCTCAGCGAGGATCGGTTCGACATCGAGGTCGACGGCACCTGGTCGCACAACAGCGCGGTCGAGGACATCAAGATCCGGTTCGGCACGCCCGAGTGTCAGGAGGACCCCAACTGCACGGACTCCGGCATCCCGGTGAAGGGCACGCCGGGGTCGGTCCCCGTGAACGGAGACATTCCCCACCACTGGCTCGACGTCGTGGGCGTTCGCGTCGGGAGCGACGTGACGGTCATCCCGAACCGGCTCGCGTTGCGCGGGGGCGTGTTCTTCGAGTCGAAGGGGCAGGACGACGAGTACCTCAACTTGGATTTTCACCAAGGCTGGAAGCTCGGCCTCACGCTCGGTGGCACGGTGCGCGTGGGCCCGGCGGACATTCACCTCGCCTACAGTCACGTGTTCTACGGCACGCTCGACAACGGCGGCGAGGGCGCCGTGAAGGCCCTCTCGGGCGACGCGACGCCGATGCCTCCGTATCGAAGCCGCCAAGCGATCAACGGCGGGAGCTTCCGCGAGTCGCTCAACGAGGTCGCGCTGGGCGCTGACTTCCGCTTCTGACGCCAGCGCATTTGCGGGCCGCCGTGGTAAGGATCCGCTCATGAGCGAAGACGTCCGCAATGTGATCATCATCGGGTCGGGCCCCGCCGGCCTCACCGCCGCCATCTACGCCGCGCGAGCGAACCTGAAGCCCCTCTGCATCGAGGGATTCAGCGCGGGCGGGCTCATCCCGGGCGGCCAGCTGATGTTCACGAGCGACGTCGAGAACTACCCGGGCTTCCCCGAGAAGGTCACGGGGCAAGAGCTCATGGAGCGGTTCCGCAAGCAGGCCGAGCACCAGGGCACGGAGATCATCACGGCGGACGTCACGAAGGTCGACCTCTCGTCGCGCCCGTTCAAGGTCTGGGTCGAGGACAAGATGTACCTCGCGAAGACGGTCATCGCCGCGACCGGTGCGCGCGCGAACTACGTGGGCCTCGAGAGCGAGGAGAAGCTCAAGAACAAGGGTGTCAGCGCGTGCGCTGTGTGCGATGGCGCGCTCTTCCGCAACGAGGACGTGGTCGTCGTCGGCGGGGGCGACACTGCGATGGAGGAGGCGCACTACCTCTCCGGGCTCTGCAAGTCCGTGACGCTCGTCCACCGCCGCGACGCGTTCCGCGCCTCGAAGACGATGGTCGATCGCGTCGTCGCGAACGCGAAGATCAAGATCCTCTACGACACGGTGGTCGACGAGGTGCTCGGCGTCGAGGAGGACAAGGTCACCGGCGTGCGCGTGAAGAACGTGAAGACCGGCGAGAAGCACGACATCAAGGTCGCCGCGATGTTCGTCGCGATCGGCCACACGCCGCTCGCGGACGTCTTCAAGGGGCAGGTCGAGCTCCACGACAACGGCTACATCAAGACGGTCCCCGGCACGACGCAGACGAGCGTGAAGGGCTTCTTCGCTGCGGGCGACGTCCAGGATTTCGTGTACCGGCAGGCGGTCACCGCGGCGGGCACTGGCTGCATGGCGGCGCTCGAGGCGGAGCGGTTCATCGGCGCCGAGGGCGGTCACTGATCGCTGCACTCTCTCTCGGGGTGGAGCGCCGGCCGGATCGATGACGCCCGAGGAGCTCGAAGCTGCGCGCGGCGAGCTGCGCGACATCGCGGCGGGGCTCCGCGCGCTGCTGGAGTGGCACGGCTTCGCGGGCACCGAGCTCGTGCCGATCGGCACCTCCGATCGTCCGGCGGACTCCCGCGCCGCGGGCACGGCGGACGGGCCGCGTGGTGAGCCGAGCGCTTCGCACGACCCCGAGGTGGCGCCCACCACGCTCGCCTCGGCTCCCCAGAGCCTCACTGCGCCGACTCGAGCGGAGCCCCCGCGGTTCGAGCTCCAGAAAGCCCCCGCGGCGCCTGCTCCGCTCCGGATCGAGCCCGCGCCAGAGCTCTCCGTCGAAGAGCGCGTGAAGCGCCTCGACGTGCTGCGCGAGCGCGTGGTCGGGTGCACCGCGTGCGTGCTGCACGAGAAGCGGACGCAGACTGTCTTCGCGCGCGGCAACCCGCTCGCGGATCTCTGCTTCGTGGGAGAGGGGCCGGGCGAAGAAGAGGACGCGACGGGCCTCCCCTTCGTGGGGCGCGCGGGCCAGCTCCTCGACAAGATGATCGCGGGCATGGGCCTCACTCCGGATGAGATTTACATTTGCAACATCGTCAAATGTAGACCTCCGCTGAACCGGAACCCGCTCCCCGCAGAGATGATGGCGTGCACGCCCTTCATCACGGAGCAGCTCGAGCTCGCGAAGCCGAAGGTGATCGTCACCCTCGGCAACATCCCGCTGAAGGGCCTCTGCGGCGTCGAAGGGATCACGAAGCTCCGCGGGACGTGGCGCCTCTACAAGGGCCACATCCCCGTGATGCCGACGTACCACCCGTCCTACGTCCTCCGAAACCCGACGCCGCAGGTGAAGCGCGAGGTGTGGAGCGATCTGCGAGAGGTCTTGAAGCAGCTCGGCCGGCAAGTGCCGGCCCGTCGCGGCGAGTAGCAGCTTGGAGCCCTGAGCACGTTCCCGCGAGAGGCGGCGGACGCCGTCGCACGCGCGCCGCCCGGTTGCGAACGACCCCGCTACTCCTTCTTTCGGGCCTTGCCGCCCCATTGGGCGCACTCGCCCTTGTTGCCCGTGGTCGCGTTCGTCATGCAGTCATCGAGCGCCTCGCGCGCTTCCTTCGCCTTCCCGAGCGTGCCGAGCGAGTTGTAGATGTACATGTACGTCATCGCGTTCGTTCCGCCCGCTGCCAGCGCTTCGCGGCACACGTCGACGGCCTTCTTCATGTCCGTCCCGTTCGCGACCTGCATGCACTGAACCTCGAGCTTCTTGATCTCCTCGGGCGATTTTTTTTCACCGGGCGCAACATCGGCGCTCGCGCTCGCGCTCGGCGCCGCGGAGGCGCTATCGGCGGGAGTCGCAGCGGGCTCGGACGCGGAGGCGGGCGTGGCGGGGGCCGCGGCTTGCGTCGGCGCCGTGGTCGGCTCGGACTTGGGCTCTTCGGTCTTCGCGGGGGTGGACTTCGCCGGCGTCGACGAGGGCATCGCGTCCGCCGGCTTCGAGCCGAGCACCATCTTTCCAACGCCGATCACGGCGACGAGCGCCGCGACCGCCACGACGCCGCCGACGATCTGCTTCAGGCGCGCGCGGTGCGCGAGGGCCTCCTTCGTCGGCGGGACGAACTTGGGTTGCTCCTCCTCGATGACCGCGGCGTGGTCCGTCTCGACGCTCGCAGCGCTGAAGAAGTGGTGGTTCGAGATCGAGAGGTCGTGATCGTCGTCCGCGGAGAACGCGAGCGGGGTGGGGGCGGGCGCGCGGTGCGGCTCGGCGGCCTTCTCTTCTTCGGGCGCGGCGGCATCGTTCGCCGTCGCGGCCGCCGCGTCTTCCTTGGGCTCCTCTCTGGTCTCGGAGGTCTTCTGGGGCTCGGAGGTCTTCGCGACCTCGGGGGCGGCCTTCTTGCCCTTGTCGCCCTTCTTCTTCTTTTTCTTGCCGCTGGTCGCCGCGCTCACCTCGGCGGGCTCCTTGGGCTGCGCCGATTCCTTCGCCGGCGCGGGTTCCTTCGCCAGCGCAGGCTCAGCTTCGACCGCGGCCGCTGCGGGGGCCGGCGCGGGGGCCGTTTCGGGAGTGGAAGCCTCCGCTTTCACTTCTGCGGTCGGGACGGGCGCCGGGCGCACTTCTCTCGGGGCCTCGGGTTCCTGTGCGGCGGGCGCCGCAACGGCGGCCTCCACGGCCGGCTCGGGTGCGACGGGCGCGCTCGCGATCGGCTCCGGAGGCGGCGGCTCCGCAGCCGCCGTGAGGACCTCGCTCGCGTCGGCTTCGGGGGCGGCGGGTGGGGGAGCCGCCGGTTCAGGGGCGGCGATGACGGGAGGCGGCGCCTCGCTCGGCGCCTCGGACGCTCGGTCGCCCGCGTCCGCCGCTTCGTCCGCGGGGGCGAGTGACCCGCGATCGTCCTCGAGGTTCTCGGTGTTGTCGGAGCCGGTCTCGATCCCGGCGGAGGAGGCGCGCTCGGACCGGGGCCGCAACATCCGACCACGCTTGGAGGCGAGAGAGGCGCGAAGACGCTTCGACATACCTGAGTTCCTTCGTTACTTGGCTAACGGTGAGTGGGGCCTTGGAGCGAGACCCATCCATTCGATCGCGACGGCGTGTCCCGCTATTCAGATATCGTGCCCGCGCGACGCATCGGGGTCGTCGACTTTCGGGCCCCCGACCTGAAGCAAAGCAACGAATTCGAGGCTCACCCCGAGTACATGCCCGGAGCGCTGGATTTCCTTCGTGTCGAAGCGCACCCCGACGCTGGAGGAGGGCGCTGAGACTAGCACGTCGTGGGGTGGATCAAGCTCGGCCATGACTTGGAGCGGTGCCAGTGTGTGCCCGAACCGACGACGCGATCCGACTACTTCTTGAGCGTCACCTCCTTGCCGATCTGCGTGGCCGGATCGAGGAAGACAAGGGACTTGACCTTCTTGTCCGCGTCGCTCGCGAGGACGGTGCCTCCCGTGTTGTGCGCGAGCTCCCAGTCCACGTTGCCCTCCGCGGTGAAGAACGCGTAGGTCGAGTCGCACCCCTTGAACTCCTTCTGGAGGGTCTCGGTGAGGATCGCGAGATCCGGCCCACCGAGGCCCGCGTCCCGCCGCTTCGCGGTGCCGCCCTTGATCGGCCATACGGCGCTGCCGTTCAGTTTGTCGACCGCCGCGACGACGGAGCACGGCGGAGGCGCGTCCTTGATCTGCTGCACGGGCAGGATGACGATCTCCTGCGCGACGTCTTTGCGGACCTTCGGATCCTGGATGCGGATCGTCGCGGCGCCCGCCTTGCCGAGCTCGTCGATCGCGAACGCGACGTCCTCCACGGGGACGGCGCTCTTCTCCTTCTCCACGAGGAGCTTCACCTCCTTGCCCGTGAGGGAGAGGCCGGAGATCGTCGTGTGCACCTTCTCCTTGCCGCCCGCCTCTTGGAGGCTCGTCCATTGCCCGCGGATTTGGATCCCGCCGGGCTTTTTGATCGTGATGATCGGCACGTCCTGAGGAGGCGGCGAGCTCGACGCGGTCGTGGGCGTCGTCGATGGGGGCTTCGAGGTCCCCGTGCTGGTGGGTTTGGCGCTCCCCCAGTCGTCGTTCCCGCCGCTGCTGCACGCGACCGCGGTCAAGGCGATCGGCAAGAAGAGACGCGTGAGAGCGGTCGTTCGCATCGACCGCGGAGTTTAGACTCGCGGCGGAGAGAGGAACAAGCGCGTGGAACCGAGCCCCTCGACGATCCTGCACCGGCTCCTCAGCCCGGATTTCTCGCCCGGGTGGTGGGCCTCCGCCCACGAGCCCGCCGCGCGAGTGCCGGGCGAGCGCGTCCTCGCCGAGGCCGTGGGCCTCGCTCGACACCTGGGGGACGAGGTGCGCGGCGAGCGCGTACTCCTCCGCGGCGCTCTCGGGCCCGCGTGGGGGAGCGCGTTCGTCGGCCTCGCGCTCGCGGGGGCTCTCGTCGTCCCGGTCGCGCGCGGCGCGGCCCCGCCCGAGCTCGCCCACGTCGCGCGGGACGTCGGGGCGAAGTTCGGCGTCGACGGCGACGCCCCCGAGACCCGCATCACGGACGGCGTCGAGCGCATCGATCGACCCGCACCCGGCGTGGTGGACCGCGGTTGGATCGATCACGCCCTCGACGCGATCGATCCCCGGTCGCCCGTCCTCGTCGTCTACACGAGCGGCACGACCGGCCTCCCGAAGGGCGCGGTCCTCACGCATCAAAACGTCTCGGCGCAGACCCGCGTCCTCCGGGACGCCTGGGAGATCAGCGCGCGCGACACGCTCCTCCACGCCCTGCCGATGCACCACGTGCACGGGATCACGGTGGCCTTCCTCACCGCGCTCACCGCGGGTGCGAACGTGCTCTACGCGCCGAAGTTCGAGGCCGTCGCCGCGCTCGAGGCGATGCGGTCGGCGTCCGTCTTCATGGCCGTCCCCACGATGTGGTCGCGCATCGTCGAGGCGATCGAGGCGGGTGGCACTCCCCTCGCCGAGGGCCTCTCGAGGCTCCGCCTCTTCACGAGCGGCAGCGCCGCGCTCCCCGCTTCGCTCGCCGCGCGCGTGCGCGATCTCGCGGGCGCCCTGCCGCTCGAGCGCTACGGGATGACGGAGATCGGCATGGCGCTCTCCAACCCCCTCGATCCCGCGCGGCGCCGCCTCGGCTGCGTGGGAACGCCGCTGCCCACGGTGGAGGCGCGCATCGTCGACGAGCGGGGCGCGGAGGTCGACGGCCCCGGCGCGCTCGAGATCCGCGGCCCCAGCGTGTTCGCGGGCTATTGGGGGAAGGATCCGTCGATCGACTTCCGCGGCGATTGGTTCCAAACGGGGGACGTCGCTCAGCGCGACGAGCACGGCGTCTACCGACTCCTCGGCCGGTCGAGCGTGGACATCCTGAAGACGGGCGGGGAGAAGGTGTCGGCCCTCGAGATCGAAGACGTCCTCCGCGAGCACGCGGCCGTCGTGGAGGTCGCCGTGATCGGCGTCCCCGACGACGAGTGGGGGCAGCGCGTCGTCGCCGTCGTCGTCGCGCGAGGGCCGCTCACGTCCGAGGAAGTGCGGAGCTTCGCGAGGACCCGCGTCGCGCCCCACAAAGTCCCGAAAGAGGTGCGCTTCGTCGAGGCGCTCCCCCGGAACGCGATGGGAAAGGTGCAGAAATCCCTCCTGACCTCGTGAGATCCCGCTGACACCCGGCCGCCCCGCCACCCGTGCGTCTGCCGGAAACTCGCCCGGCCCGTCGTTTTCTGACAAGGGTCGGACCCATGACGCCCGAGCTCCGTCCGTCGCGAGAGGTCCTCCAACCCAAAGGTGTGGAGCGCGTCGACGCGGGTGTTCGCTTCGTGGACGAGGCCGCGCGGGACGCGCTGACCGTGTCGGCGACGCGCGCCCGCTGGGTCGTGCTCCGGCCGCGCGCGGAGAAGCGCTGCTCCATCGCTCGCGCCATCGACGGGGATCTCGAGTCGGCGCTCGCGGTCCGCGGGGCTCACCCCGACCTCTCGAGCGACCTCGATCCCGTGCGCTGCTTGGAGCGCCAGCTCGACCGCGCGCGCCAAGCGGGTGTGCGCGGCGTGTGCCTCGCGCTCCCGAGCCTCGCGCCGATCGCGGACGAGGACGGCGTCGTCGACGCCGCCGATGCGCGATACCTGCACGCGTTCATGCGCGCGGCGCGCCACCCGCACGAGGACCTCCCGGTCGTCGTCGCGTTCGCTGCGGTGGATCGCGCCATCGCGCTCCCCGTGCCGCAGGCTCTCGAGTCGCTCGTCGAGGGAGCGGACGCGGACGAGCCCCTCGTCTCCGATGAAGATCCGCTCGATCAGACGTGTGAGTCCGAAGGTCTGAGCCTGCCCGATCTCCTCCGCTCACCGAGAGCCGCGCGGTCCCCGCCCCGCAGCCCATCGCGGCCGACCGCCTCTCCGCCGAGTCCGAGCGCGTCTCCGAGCCCGAGCCCGTCCGCATCGCACCGGAGCTTGCGCGCGCCGCGCGGGAGCCGGAGCGCGCCTCGCGAGAGCCGGAGCGCGCCTCGCGAGAGCCGGAGCGCGCGGCGCGAGAGCCGGAGCGCGTTGCGCCGATCGCGCCCACGCTCGCGCCGCCCCCCGAGGTCGCGGCGAAACCGAAGGACCGCGAGCCCAAGGCGCCGGCGCCTCCGCCCGCGGAGAGGCCCGCTCCCGTCGCCGCGTCGGCGCAGGCCGAGCGCCTCGTGGACGCGGCCGAATGGCGAAACCACGCGATGGAGCTGGACCGCGCGCGAGGGCCGAAGCCGGTCGGAGCGATCGAGCGGTTGTTCCAGCAGCACTACGTCCCGCTCCTCGGCGCGATGGCGCGGGGGGACGCGGACAGCTCGGTGCGCGCGATCGCGAGCGAGTGGGCGCGGAGCTTCGCCGAGAGCTACAACGAGGCGTTCTCCGCGCTGAAGGTGACCGGCAAGCGCCCCACGATGGTGCTCGACGCGTTCGACGCGGCCGGCCGGATCGCCCGCCTCTCGAGCGCGCGCAGCGTGAAGTGCGTGCTCGTCGACAGCATGAGCTTCGACCTCGCGGAGCGCGTCGCGACGCGAATGAAGACGGAGCTCGACAAGCGCGCCGTCCTCGTCGAGCGAACGACGCTCTGGTCCGCGCTTCCCTCCACGACGCCCACGCAGATGCACCTGCTCGGCAAGGGCGCGGAGGGCCTGCGCGACGCGAGCCCCGTCTCGAGCTCCGAGCCGGACGTGTCCCGCGGCCGCAGCATCACCACGATGCGCCGCGAGCGCCTCGGGAACCGCGAGCTCATGAAGCTCGATCTCGTGGAGGCTCGGCTCCACAGCCCCGGCGCCGCGTACGATGAGCGCCTCGACGCGCTCGCCGACGAGGTCACGGATCTCGTGGTGATGTTCATGGAGACGCTCCCGCCGCGCACGCTCGTGTACGTCTTCGGCGATCACGGGTTCACGCTCGGGCCGCCCGTGAATGGCTGGGCCACCGGCCCGAGCATCCAGGGCGGCGCATCCCCCGAGCAGGTCCTCGTGAGCGGCCACGCTTGGCTCGTCGACGCCATGCAATAGGCGGCCTCCGTCCGTCTCTTCGCGACCGCTCACACCCACGATCCACGCCAAAAACGCCGGCAGAAGAGCCCCTTCAATGCTCTTCTGTCGGCGTCTTTTCGCTTCCCAATGATGGTCGAGGGCGCCCTCGTCGCCCTGCGGGTCGGTCGCCGTTCGCTCGCGGGATTGAGCCGGATCCTCCTCCCATCCAATCCGGCTCTCGTCCGCTCGCGACGCGCGGGCTACTTGCCCTGACGGCGTCGCGCCTTCTTGCGCAGTCGACCGGAGCGGTTGCCCTGCTGATCCTTGGCGGAGTCCGTCGCGGGGTGCTTGGCCGCCTCGTCCTGCTTCGCACCCTTCACGAGCGCGGGCTCCTTGTCCTTCTTGTCGGACTTGTCCTTGTCCTTCCCCTTGGGCTTGTCGGCCTTCGCGGGAGCGGCCTCTTTGTCCTTCTTGCGGGCGGCGGACTTGTGGGCCTTCTTGGAGGACTTCTTGGGCTTTTGGGCTTGCTTCTTCTTGCCCTTCTTGTCGGATTTGTCGTGACCCTTGCCCTCGTGCTTTCCGCTGCTCTGCTGAGCGGACTCGTCATTGTCCTCCTCGGCAAGCGCGGACTGGACGGACGTCGTCGCGACGAACAAGGAAAGGAGAGAGGCGGCTGACCATCGGAGAAGGGAGGCTTTCACAGCCCTAAGCAGGCCACACTTTCTTCAGGTACGCAAAATACCTACATCACTTTTCGGAGTCTTTGGCCGGGGTTGTTCGAGGGGGCTCCCGCGCCCAGGCGAGCGTTCGCGAGCGCCGCGACGCACGAAGCTCTTCCGTCGAGCGATTTCACTCGTCGAGAGATCGGACAGTCGCGGCCCCAGCGCCGGCGCTCAGAGCGCGTAGCTGGCTTTGAGGAACGCGAGGGATCCACCCGCGGTGGGGTCACCGAACTTCGTGTAGTCCTTTCCGAGGAGGAAGAGGAAGCCGGCGCCCACGTTGAACCCGTTCCCGAAGTTGTAGTCGAACTCGGGGTAGATGACCGCGGAGAACCCCTCCGGGGTGACGAACGGGTGGTTCACGCTCACGCGCTCCTGCGTGTCGAGGTCGAAATAGGTCTCGTCGTATCCGCTCATCTCGAGGATCAAGAAGAGGCGCGCGAGCGCGGCGTCGTCGAGGAAGTGGACGTCCGTCCCCACGACCAGGAAGTCGCCGATGCGCGGCCGGGTGATCTCCTTCGCGCACGTCGTCCCGTCGCGCGGCAGCGCACACTGGAGCGCCGTATTGTCTGCGGGGCGGCTGCTCCCGCCCCAGCGCACGCTCTCCCCCGGGAAGATCCAATCCCCCGCGCCGTACTCGTCCGCAAGCCCGTGGACCCATTGGAGGTTCACGTAGACGTGTGTCCCGAACGTGTAGTCGAGGCCGAGCGTCCATTTGAAGAACGGAGTGTCGTCGACGACGATCGGGACGGGCCCCCCGGGGACACCGTCATTGTCGTAGTCGTACTCGCCGGCGGGCTGCGGGATCGTGAGATCCAGCTTGTCCTGGGTGATCCTCATCTTCCGCTTCTCGGGCACGATGAGCGCGCCCTCGAACCGGTAGCCGATGCCGTTGATCTTCTCGTCGATCTTCTTGAACGGATTGAACTCGCCCGCGATGTTCAACCCATAGACGTGCATCCGCGGGTATTCGAAGGTGACGTCCGTCCGCAGGAGACCCACGGCGCACGCCGCGGGATCGAGCGGATCACAGCCCGTGAAGTCGTTGTCCGCGTGGGTGTGCTCCTCCACGGGCACGGGGAAGTCGTTCCGACCATTGTAGTAGCTGAGCGCGAAGTCCTGCTCCGCGAGCGTCCACGCGAGCCGAAAAGACGCTTGCATGTTCTCGAACGACGGGGTCGGCAGGTTGACGGTCGTCTGGTCGACGACCGTCGGGTGCTGGATGATCGAGGACTCGGAGGCGATGCGCTCCGAGTGGATGCGATAGCGGAGCGCCGGATCGACGAACGGTAGGCGGTCGATGGCGATGAGCTGGAGCGGCGCCGTCTCGGGGAGGAGCGCGGGGCGGAAGAGCGGGACGAGGACGCCCGACCACGAGAAGTCCTCGGTCACGTAGTAGTCCGCCTTGATCATGAAGTTGCCGGCTTGCTTGCCGAAGAGCAGCGTGTCCCGGAGATCGTCCGGGTTCAGGTTGTTCGTCGGGTTGAACTGATCCGCGACGCCCCACTGCACCGTCTGCTGACCGATCTTCAGGTCGAGGTCGGAGAGGCCGAAGCCCTTCGCCTCGATGAAGAGCTCGTTCACGTCGAACCGGTAAGGCTGGACCTCCTCGATCTGCGAGAGCTTGCCGAGGCTCGTGAGCGTGTCGTGGTAGCCGAACAACGTGAGGCCGATGTCCGCGACGGCCTTCCAGTTGCTGAGCTTCGCGGAGAGCTTCGCGCCGAACTCGTTCTGGTTGCGCTCGACGCCCTGCGGGAGCTGCTTCGCCGTGTACCAAGCGCCGATCGTCTTCTCCTCCAGCCGGAAGCGGAGGTCGCTCTTGATGCGGAACTGATGATCCCAGGAGAACCCGCCTTCGTCGTCGTCCTGCGCGGAGGCGACGTTCGGCAGCACGAAGAGCGACGACAGCAGCAGGGCGACGCACCCGGCGCGCGACGGTCGTAGGGCCAGCATGGGGCGCAGACTACAAGCGTCGAGCGCGGCCCGCGAAGTCCATACGCGCGGGCGTTTTCTTCGGAGGGCCAAGGACCTGTACGATGCCGCGTCAGAGGCCCATGACCTGGCGCAGCGCAGCGCGGTTCGTTGTGTTCGCGGCGCTCGCCGGCTGCGCTCGATCCGCCGATCCGCCCGTGAGCGCGCCCCCCGCCGCGCGGTTCGGAGAGGCCGACGAGCGCGGCCGTCCGCACGTGCGTGGGCCGGAGCGCCCGCGGACGTTCGAGAGCCGGGACTTCGACGTCGGCGATCTGCCGTCACTCGAGCCCGTCGCCCTCGACGACCTGCCCGAAGCCGCGCGCGGCGCCGCGCGCCTCACGCTCGCGAGTGACAGGATCGCGCTCCCAGGCTTCGAAGCCCTGGACCTCGAGTTCGCGAGCTTCCGCTTCTTCGCGATCGACGGCCAGTCCCCGTCGGAGATGCCCATCGGAGCGAACGCGCTCCCCAAACAGCGGACCCCGGCGGTGTGGCGCGGACCCGCTCGCCGCGAGGAGGGGAGGCTCCGGTTCATCTGTTTCGAGGGCACGTACGATCCGTGGACGGGTGCGGCCGAGGCGACGAGCGCGTTCCAGGTGATCGCGCAGCCCATCGTCGCCGATCTCGTGTACGCGTTCCGGTCCGGGCACCCCGAGTCGGGGTCGACGCGACCGCCGACGCGGCACCGCTCCTCCCTGGTGAAGGGCCCGGATCGCTGCCAGGGCAGCGACAGCGTCGAGATCATCGGACCGACGGCGCTCTGGGTCAGCTCCTCCGAGCCGAACACGCACGACGCGTCGGCGCTCGCGTGCCCGGTCTCGCTCCATTGCCCGTTCTCGCGGGTCGCGGCGCCGATCGAGCGAGGCTCTCTCTCCGTCGCGTTGATCGTCACGGACGACTCGGGGCGACGCGCGCGCTTCCCGGACGCTCCCACCGATGCGAATGTCTTCTCCTACACGTTCGAGCTCGACTGGACGCACGGCGGGACGAGCCCGTCTGGGCGCGTCTTCATCGGCGCGGAGGTCGCGCCGATCGAGGAGATCGGGCCGAGCTCGGGGAGCGACACCGTGTACGCGTTTTAGAGCGACAAACAAGTTGAAACCACAGCACGTGCGCCCGATTTCAAAGCGATCCACACGGCCTCGTCGCTGCGCTCCTCAGAGTACGAGGAGTCGTCTTCTCGGTGCTCGCTCCTCGGGCGTGCGCCTCACGAACGAACTCGCGCGGATCTGCTCGCGTTCCAACATGTTTGTCGCTCTCGACCGGGATCAGCCGAGCGCCGCGTCGATCGCCTCGAGCCCGGCGCGCGCGCCGGTCGAGATCCCGATCTGGCCCGCCGGGACGTCGAACTCGCGGGGGTTCAAGCGTACGAGCGTCGCGCCGAGGCGCATCGCGAGCTGCTCGCCCTGGGCGCGCACCGTGGGCACGGCGGTGCCCGCGCCGCACTCGACGACGGCGAGGCGCTTGCCTCGATGCGCCCCGAGGAACTCGACATACCGTCGTTGCTGCTCGTCGTGGCGGGCCTCGTCGAACTGGAAGTCGCCGAACATGAGGATGTTCGGCCGAGCGATGGCCCCGCACGTTCGACAGCGCGGGTGCGGCTCCGCCGCGCGCATCGTCTCCGGATCGACGTCCACGCGCTCGGCGTCCGCCGACCAGATGCCCGGGCAGCGCCGCGCGCACTGCAGGTGGTGGATCGAGCCGTGCGCCTCGAACACCCGATCGTCGGCGAAGCCGGCGCGCTGGAACTGTCCGTCCACGTTGCTCGTGAAGACGTGCGCGCCGCCGGGCTTCGAGCGGGCCCAGCGCAGGAGGATCGCGAAGCCCGCGTGCGGCACGGTCGATCGGTAGAGGTGCAGCCGATGACCGTAGAACCCCCACGCGAGGCCCGGATCATCCGCGAACCAGCGCGGGTTCGCGAGGCTCGTGAACCCGAGCCCGAGCTTCGCGAACGGCGGGTAGGCCCGCCAAAAACCCTCGTTCCCGCGGAAGTCCGGGAGACCCGAGTCCACGCCCATGCCCGCCCCGGCGGTGAACACGAGCGCGTCCGCGTCTCGGATCGCCTTGGCCGCGGCGTCGATGCTCGCTCGATCCATGCGGTCAGGTGTAGCCCGAGACTTTGTACGCGAGGAGGCCGAAGTACTCGCGGAGCGCCTCGTAGCTCTCCGTCATATCGTCGATGCCCGGAAAGAGCCCGCGGGGGAAGCCGAGGCCCCGCGAGTGGAAGTCCACTGGCCACGGGACGACGTCCACGCCCGCCTTTCGGAAGCACGCCGCGGCGCGCGGCATGTGCATCGCGCTCGTCACGAGGAGGATCGGGCCCGCGCCCTCGTCCGCCGCGGCGTCTTTGAGGAGGAGCGACGACTCCTTCGCGTTCTCGTACGTGTTGCGGGACTTCTCGTCGAGGAGCACGCGCTCCTTCTCCACGCCCATGTCGGCGAGGAGGCCCGCGATCGTCTTCGACTCCGACGTCTTCGACCCGTCGTCGTCCGTGAACGTGCCCGACACGAGGATCTTCGCGGCGGGGTACCGATGCGCGAGGCGAACCGTCTCGACGAGTCGATCTCCCGCCTCCGTGAGCTCGTAGGACCCTCGGTCCGGGATGCGCGTCATCCCCGTGAGCAGGACGATCGCGCGCGGCTCGGCGGCGATCTCGGGCTCGCGCGGGTACTGGTGCTCGAGCCCCCACGTGAGCGGCTCCGAGACCACCCGAAGGCTGAAGAGCCACATCTCCGCCGCCGCGACGATGACGAGCCACCGCTGGACGCGCGGGCGCTTCTTGAGCCGGTGGAGCACGAGCGCGATCGCGAGCAAGAGCAGCCCGGAGTGCAGCGGGTTGATGAACCAGCCGAGGAACTTCGAGAGGAAGAAGAACATGGACCGCCGCGGTGCTTAGCAACGCGCGGGAGAATCGCCGCAAGAAAAGAGCGCCAGCGTCCCCCGCGCCGCCGGTGGACGGGCCCGCGCGGGAAGGTTGACGAGCGCGCGCGCCGTGCTCGACCATCTCTCGCCTTGAGTACGCCGCTCACGTTCGACCGCGTCGGAAAGCGCTACGACGCGACCGTCGTGCTGTCGGACGTCACCTTCCGCGCGGAGGCGGGGGAGCTCGTCGTCCTCGTCGGTCCGAGCGGGTGCGGCAAATCCACGCTGATGCGCATGGTGGCGGGCCTCGAGGTCACCACGAGCGGCACGATCAAAGCCGGGGATCGCGTCCTCAACGAGCTGCCGCCGCACGAGCGGGGAGTCGGCATGGTGTTCCAGAGCTACGCGCTCTACCCGCACATGACCGTCCGCGAGAACCTCGCGTTCCCGCTCGACGTGCGGAAGGTCCCCGCGGACGAGCAGAAGAAAGAGGTCGAGCGCGTCGCGAAGATCCTCGAGCTCGACAAACTCCTCGATCGCTTCCCGCGTCAGCTCTCGGGCGGGCAGCGCCAGCGCGTCGCGATCGGGCGGTGCCTCGCGCGAAAGCCCGAGATCTATTGCTTCGACGAGCCGCTCTCGAACCTCGACGCCGCGCTCCGCTCGCAGATCCGAGTGCAAATCAAGGCGCTCCAGCGCTCGCTCGGGAAGACGACGCTCTACGTCACCCACGATCAGGTCGAGGCGATGACGCTCGCGGATCGGATCGTCGTGCTCAACGCGGGCGTCGCGGAGCAGATCGGCCCGCCCGAGGAGCTCTACCGCGCGCCCGCGAACCGCTTCGTCGCGCGCTTCATCGGCACGCCCTCGATGAGCCTCCTCAAGGGCTCGATCGAGAAGGGCGTGTTCCGATCGGGCGCGCTCTCGGTGCCGCTCCATCCCGAACACAGCGCGAAGGAGGGGGAAGTCGTCCTCGGCGTCCGCGCCGAGGACGTGACGGTCGGCGACGCAGGCGAGAACGCGGGCACCGTCCGCGCGGTCGAGCCGATCGGCGAGTCCGGCTACCTCCACCTCGCGGTCGATGGTCTCGTCTGCGACGACGCGCCCGCCCCGGGCAAGGCGGACGCGGAGTCCGCCGCGCCGCTCCTCGTCGCGAGCATCCCCGGTCGGGACGCGTTCCGCGTGAAGGAGGGCGCGGTCGTGCGGTTCTCGCTCGAGCCATCGCGCTGTCATTGGTTCGACCCGAAGACGGGACGCCGGCGATGACATCGGCGGAGGGACCGCCGCCGAGGGGAGCGTCACCCGCGCGCTCGTGGACTGGCCGCTGGAGGACGTTGGCGGCGATCCTCTTCTTCCTCGCGCTCCTCTTCGTGCGCCCGCTGAGCCAGCTCGCGATCCCGCGGCCGCCCGGGACGCGCCTCGTCCTCTGGCACAGCTACCGCGGCGACGAGCAGTCCACGCTCGAGCGGCTCCTCCGCGAGTTCAACGAGCGGCACGCAGGGCGGATCGTCGTGGAGCCGCTCGCCGTGCCGGACGCGGCGTTCAAGGACAAGGTTCGCCGCTCGATCCAGCACGGCACGGGGCCCGATCTCTTCATTCGCCCGCACAACGAGATCGGCGAGCTCCTCGACGCGGACGTATTGTCTGCGCTCGCGGAGGAGGAGCTCCCCGCGCTCCGCGCGTCCTATTTGCCGGGGCTCGTCGATGGTGTGTCCGACCACGGCCGTTTGGTCGGGGTGCCGCTCACGTTCAAAGGCCTCGTGCAGTTCTACGACCGGCGGCTCCTGCCCGGGGGGCTCGCGTCCACGCGCGACCTCGAGCGGCTCACGCGCGAGCTCCCGGCGGGCGTGTTCCCCCTCGCGTACGACGCGACGTCCCTCTACTTCCACTCCCCGTTCTTCCTCGCGGCCTCGGGGCACGTGTTCGACGAATCGGGCACGCACTTCACGCTGTTCGACGAGCCCGCGCGGCGCTCGTTCGATTGGCCGGGCGACTGGAAGTCCCGCGGGATCCTCCCGCCGGACACGAGCTACAACGAGGCGGTCCGACTGTTCGAGGCGGGGCAAGCCGCGGTGTTCGTCTGCGGTCCGTGGTACCGGCCCGGGGGCGCGATCGGGGAGTCGCAGGACTGGGA
The DNA here is from genome assembly GCA_046351395.1 of Polyangiaceae bacterium. GTDB lineage: Bacteria > Myxococcota_A > Polyangia > Polyangiales > Polyangiaceae > CAYYKK01. The sequence goes on along the minus strand of JAXLYP010000031.1, from coordinate 16,482 downwards.
CGTCGCGCCCCTGTTCGACGTCGACGGCGTCGCGGCGGGTTCGTTCGTCACGATCGAGGCGGCGTTCGTGTCGAAGGCGACGAAGGTGCGCGCGGAGGCGATCGAGCTCGCGCGGTTCCTCGGCTCCGAGGACGCGCAGCGAGACCGCCTGGAGCAACTCTCGCTGCCCCCGCTCGCGGCCGATCTCTACCACACGGACCATCACATGGTCCTCGCCCAGCGCTACGCGCTCGAGCACGGCCAGGTCACGCCGAACTCGCTCGCGATGGGCGCGGCGTGGCGGCCCGCGCTCGACGTATTGTCTGCGTCGGTGGCCGGTCGCAGCGTGGACGACGAGATCGTCCGCGCGAAGGAGACGCTCGCGAAGGTCGAAGTGCAGCGAACGGCACCCGCGAGCGCGACGGTGTACGGGGTCCTCCTCGTCGCGGTCCTCCTCGTCGGCTCGGTCCTCGTGGTGCGTCAGGTCCGGAGGGATGTCGCGTCTCCGGACGCGGCGCGCATGCGGATGCTGGGGTTCTTCGGGCGCGTCGCGGTCCCGTACCTCGCGCCCGGAGTCCTCGCCGTCGCGCTCCTCGTCGTCGTCCCGCTCGTCGTGAGCGCGGGGATGAGCCTGTTCGTGTACGAGCGGGGGAGCTTCGTGTTCGTCGGGATGGCGAACTTCAAGGACATCCTGTTCGTGAGCCTGTCGCGCGCGTTCGAGGCGCGATCGTTCTACTTCGCGCTCGCCGTCACCATCCTCTGGACGCTCGTGAACGTGTTCCTGCACGTGTCGATCGGCGTCGCGCTCGCGCTCCTCCTGCGCAGGCCGTTCCTCCGGTTCAAGACCGCCTATCGGCTCGTGCTCATCCTGCCGTGGGCGATCCCGAACTACATCACCGCGCTCGTTTGGAAGGGGATGTTCCACGCGCAGGTCGGGGCGATCAACAAGCTGCTCGCGCCGTTCGGGTTCGAGGGCAAGAACTGGTTCGACCACTTCGGTACGGCGTTCTTCGCGAACGTCGTCACGAACACGTGGCTCGGGTTCCCGTTCATGATGGTCGTCACGCTCGGCGCGCTCTCCCAGATCCCGACGGATCTCGAGGAGGCCGCGATCCTGGACGGCGCGTCGAGGTGGACGCGCTTCACGCGGATCGTCCTCCCGCACATCCGCCCGGCGCTCCTGCCGTCCGTGCTCCTCGGCTCGGTCTGGACGTTCAACATGTTCAACGTCGTCTATCTGGTGAGCGGCGGCGAGCCGGGCTCCCAGACGGACATTCTGGTGAGCGAGGCGTACCGCTGGGCGTTCGAGCGCGGCGAGCGCTACGGCTACGCGGCCGCCTACTCCGTGCTGATCTTCGCGTTCCTGTTGATCTACGGCCGCTTCACGCGGCGCATGGAGTCGAAGTGAAGCCGAGGCTCGCCGAGACCCTCCTCGTGCACGTCGTCCTGCTCTTCGCGGCGACCGCGGTCCTCTACCCGGTCCTCTGGGTCGTGCGGATGGCGTTCTCGGATCAGGCGTTCGTCGCCGCGGGGCGCGAGTTCCACGCGAGCGGAAAGAACTTCAGCGCGTTCCTCTTCGCGAAGGACTTCTACGGGCGCCCCTTGTTCTTCATCCAGCTCGGCAACAGCCTGCTGGTCGCGGGGGCGTCCACGATCTTCGGCGTCCTCACCGCGACGAGCGCGGCCTATGGGTTCTCTCGCTTCGGCTTCCCCCTCCGCAACGCGGGCCTCCGCGCGATGCTCGTCTCGCAGATGTTCCCGGCCGTCGTCACCGGTGTGCCCCTGCTCTTCATCTTGGACCGGCTCGGCCTCTTCGGCTCCACGGCGGGCCTCGTGATCGTCTACTCGACGACGAGCGTCCCGTTCTCGATCTGGATGTTGAAGGGCTATTTCGACGCGATCCCCAAGGACCTCGAGGAGTCCGCGCGCCTCGACGGCGCCTCGAGCTTCACCATCTTTCGGCGCGTCATGCTGCCGCTCGTGCGCTCCGGGATCGGGATCACGGCGCTCTTCTCGTTCATGACCGCGTACAACGAGTTCATCATGGCGGCGCTCTTCCTGGACGACGCGGCCGAGTACACGCTCCCCATCACGCTCCAGCAGCAGGTCGGCGGCTTCGACCCGAACTGGGGAGTCTTCGCCGCAGGCTCGATCGTCCTCTCCATCCCGGTCGTGCTGCTCTTCTTCTATGTGCAGAAGCAGCTCACGAGCGGGATGCTCGCGGGCGCGGTGAAGGGCTGATCCGCGCGCTCGGGCGAACGCGGATCACCGCCGCGCGCGGACCCGCCGCGTCAGCGTTGACCGACTCGGTGTCGCCGACGACAGTGGGGCGCATGGCAAACCCACTCCTCGAACGACTGCGGCCCTTGGGTCGGGAGCGCTGGCGCGAGCCGGGCCCGGGGACCGAAGCGCAGCTCGCCGCAGTGGAGGCGCGCGTGGGGCTCTCGCTGCCGAGCGACTACCGCGCGCTCCTCATCGAGAGCGGAGGCGGCTGGCTCTACGGATTCACCACGCGGCTCGAGCTCTTTCCCCTCGAAGACCTCGATTGGAAGTGCGTCGAGGAGCATTTGACGTGCGCGGACGTGCCAGGCGGAATCACCATCGGCACCGACGGCTCCGACTCGGTCTTCTTCTACGACGCGCGCGGCGTGCTCGGGCGCGGGGCGTGGGCGCTCTTCATGGTGGAGCTCGGCATCCTCAAGGGCGCCGAAGCGAAGTTCGTGGGCCGGAATCTCGGCGAGCTCGTGGACGCGATCCTCTCCGACGAGTCGCTCTGGTCCCGTCCCACGCTGGCCGAATCGGCGGCGACCTCCGCATGACCGCCGCGCTCGGTCGAGTGCCGCGACGCGCCCTCCCTCCCCGCACGAGTCGGCCGAGCTACTTCGTCCCTTCGGGGCAGCGCACGTCGAGCGGCTCGCGCGGCGGGCCGGGGTTACAGGCCATGTCGTCCGGACAAGTCATGTCGGGCGGGGGGAACACGTAGACGCACGTGCCATCGGGGCGCTTCTCGACGTGGCCGCCGCCGTCCTTCGGGACTTCGGCGAGCGGTCGCCCTGGTCCGGGAGAGCCGCTCGCCGTGGGCGCGGGCCCCGACGTCTCCTGTGGTGTGGGCGACGTCACCGGTGGACCCGGGTTCGTGTGGGTCGGGCCGCCGCACGCGGTCGACCACGCCGACGTGACGACGAGCGGGGCGGCGAGGAGGGTTCGGCGGAGGGGCTTGCGCGCGGTCTTCGATCTCACGCCGCCAGGCTAAATCATTGAGCGCGATTCTGAATCAGTTTCAGAGGAGAGTCTTCCTGTTGTTCTGCCTCTGCTGCCGACCGAGGATCACGCTCGCTGATTTGGATCACCGACCGGTTCTAGGAAGGAGATTCGTCGTCGAGTGCCGACGCGACGCACGGACATTCAAACGTTTTGTCCACGACGCCGCCGAGGGCCGGGGTGTGGGATGCAGAGGAGAGTCACAGGAAGACGGGAAGACGGGAAGCCCGGAGAAGCAGAAGGACAGGGGCTCTTCTCCGAACTTCCCCTCTTCCCGTCTTCCTGTTCTCTGCTTCTGCTTCTGCTTCTGCTTCTGCTTCTGCTTCTGCTTCTGCTGGTGAGCCGTCCACGGCTCGAGGCTTGAGTCCCAATCAGGCTCGCGCCGGGAACGCGATCGCGAGCCTCTCGAAGCGCCTTCGATAGTCGGTCGCGTAGGTGCGATGGAGAATGTCTGCGTACTCGCGCCACGGCGCGACTCCCCAGGCGCGCTCCTCGTCCGTCACCGCCTTGATCCCGTGCTCCACGTCGTCGCCGTAGGCGCGCTCGAGCGCGCGGATCCAGGTCGGCAGCATCGCGTCGATCTGCGCCCTGAGCTCCGCCTCGAGCGGACCTTGGAGCAGCCATTCGAGGCTCGTCCAGCCGAACTGTCGGTGCCGCACCTCGTCCTCGAGGATCCTGTCCAGCGCCCGCTTCGCGACCTGCACGGTCGTCGACTTGCGGAGGTGGGAGAAGAGCCGCACCGCGACTGTCTCGCCCAAGCAGAAATAGCGGACGACCGCCGCGCACACGTCGAGCTCCAGCACGTCGTGCGTCCGGCCGAGCCCGAGCGACGCTCGATCGAGGACGGGTAGCGTGTCGCCCCCGCTCTCGACCCAAACGCGCCGCGAGAGCTCGGCGTGCGTCAGCTCGTCCTCCACGATCCGGAGACCGTCTCGGACGAGATCGGGGGACGCGCCGATCTGAAGGAGCCAGAGCGTCAGCTCCTGGGTCTGCGCCGCCGACCGATACTCCGCCTCGACGCGCCCGGCCCACGCGTACGCGACGAGCGCCGACGCCGTCTTTCGCCCTCTACGGCTGGGTCTTTCCATCGGGCGGACACTTCACTTTGATCGGCTTCTGCGGTGGCCCGGGGTTGCAGTGCACGGTCGGCGGGCAGCTGACGTCCTCCACCGGGAAGACGTACTTGCAGCTCCCATCGGGCTGCTTCACTACCTTGCCGCCGCCGTTCTTCGGGATCTCGGCGAGCGGCTCCTCGTCACGCGGGGGCGCGCTCGTCGTCGGCGCGGTCGCGGCCGAGCTGGAGGACGGGGTCGACGGCGCGGTCGACGCGCTCACGACCGGCGTCGCCGTCGCGGGGGCGCTCGCCGACGTCGTCGGGTGGGCGCTCGGATCCTCCGGATAGCCCGGGTTCGAGTACACGGTGCCGCCGTTGCCGCACCCGGGAGTCAGCGCCGCGGTCACGACGAGCGGAGCCGCGAGCAGGGGACGACGCAACCGATTCTTCTTCGAGGTGGGACGCACGGCGCCACTCTATCGGCCTTCTCCGGCGGTGCGCCAGTGTCGGGCAAAGGCGGCCACGCGTCAGCGCCCAGGCTCTCGAAAGGCGGCGTGAGGCTCAGGTCCCCGAGAGAGCCGTGATACCGTCGCCCCGTGCGTACGGCCGTGCCGGTCCTCGTCGTCTTGTTCGCTTCGCGCGCCGCGATCGCGCAGCCCGTGACGCCTCCTCCCACCGCTGCGCCGACGGGCGCGGCGCCCGAGGATCCTCCGCCGACCCCGGATCCTCCGAAGGAGCCACCGAAGGACGAGCCGGCCACGCCGAAGGCCGACGCGTCGCCGAAGTCCGACACGCCGCCGAGCCCGGAGCCACCGAAGTCGCCCGCGGCGACGGAGCCCGCGAAGAAGGAGCACAAGGGGAGCTTCCAGTTCGGCTCGTACGGCCGCGTCGTCGCCGCGCTGGACGGCAGCGCGGGCCCCGGTCGGGACGCGGACATCGTCGCGCACGGCTCGCGCCTCGACGAGGACAACTACGTCGAGGCGGAGCTCCGCCGGGACGACGAGTGGGAGGCGACCGGCGCGAAGACGCGCGCGGTGATCACCCTCGCGATCGCGAGCCCGCTCTTCCACTGGGACTCGGACTTCGACATCAAGATGGCCGTGCGCAACCTGTACCTCGAGGCGGACGGCCTCGGCGCGAAGGGATTGTCTGTCTGGGCCGGCTCGCGGATGCTCCGCGGGGACGACATCTACACGCTCGACTTCTGGCCGCTCGACAACCTCAACACGATCGGCGGAGGCGTGGGGTACAAGCGGGACGCGGGCCTCGCGCGCCTGAGCGGCATGTTCCACGTCGGCGTGTCGCGCCCGGACGCGCCGTTCTACCACCAGACGGTGATCCGACAGGCGCCGCTCGACGCGTTCGGGACCGTCCCCGTCGAGCTCCTCGATCGTACGCGCGTCATCGGGAGCCTGCGGCTCGAGTACAACCAGCGCTTCAGCGACCCCGAGAAGGGGCCGGCCGCGGGCCTCAAGATCGTCGGCTATGGGGAGGGCCACGGCACCCCCTCCGGGCAGCGCGAGACCAAGCCCGAGGTGTTCGAGGATCTCCCCTCCGACGGCGGGTTCGTCATCGGCGGCGAGCTCGCGACGTACACGGGCATCCGAGACACGTACGTGAACGTCTTCTTCCGCTACGCGTCGGGGCTCGCCGCCTACGGACAGTTCGGCGTCCCGGGCGCGCTCGCCCCCGACAAGACGACGTCGGGGGCGCACGAGATCCTCGTCGCGCTCGGCGGCAACGCGGAGTGGGGGCCGCTCGGTCTGATGCTCGGCACCTACCTCCGAAGCTTCCGGGACGCGTCCGAGGCGCTCGACTTCCAGGACGTGGACGAGGGCATCGTCCTCGCGCGGCCCACGGTGTTCTTCGGCGAGCTCGCGGGCCTCAGCCTCGAGGCCTCGTATCAGCTGTCGCAGCGGGGCGTCATCGCCCCGGATCCGGACGATCCGACGGGCTTCCCGAACGGCCCGCGCCTCTCGAGCCTGTTCCGCTTCGGCGTGGTCCCGTTCCTCTCGCCGGCCGGGCGAGGGGACTTCTCGAGACCCCATATCCGCTTCATCTACGAGGTCACCGCGCGCGACGCGGACGCGAAGGCCCTCTACCCGGCGGACGACATCTTCCACCGGCGCGACATCGAGCACTTCATCGGCTTCGGGGCCGAGTGGTGGTTCAACTCTTCCACCTACGGGAACTGACATGCGCATCGCCAAGCGTCGCAGCCTCGCGTTCTCCACCGCGCTCCTCGGCGCCGTCGGAGCGATCGTCGGTTTCACGCAGCCGAGCTGTATGTCGTACGACGTCGGCCTCGAGGGGGAGATCCTCATGTCGACCCAGGTCCTCGACTGGCGCGACGAGGTCATCTACCAGGTGCTCATCGACCGCTTCGAAGACGGGGACGTCGGGAACGACTTCCGCGTCGACCGCAGCGCCATGGGCAAGTGGCACGGCGGCGATTGGAAGGGCCTCGAGTCGCGCCTCGATTATCTGCAGCACCTCGGCGTGACGTCCCTCTGGATCTCGCCGATCGTCAAGAACGTGGACACGGACGCGGGGTTCGACGGCTACCACGGGTACTGGGCGCAGGACCTCACCGCGCTGAACCCCCATTTCGGGGACCTCGCGGCGCTCCGGAGCCTCGTGTTCAAGGCGCACGAGAAGCACATGAAGGTGATCGTCGACATCGTGACGAACCACCTCGGGCAGCTCTTCTATTACGACATCAACAAGAACGGCGAGCCCGACGAGCGCGTCGCCGGCAACGGGACGACGTCCGGCGTGACGCACATCAACGAGTACGATCCCGACTTCGATCCGCGCGGCGTCCAGTCGTTCACGTCGCTCGGAGAGTCCGGGCCCGCGCCCGTGATCTTCGTGAACGACCCCGCGTCGAACCACCTGCCGCCTCTCCCCGAGGTGTTCCAGAACCCGCTCGCGTACAACCGCAAGGGCCGCACGTTCAACTTCGAGGATCCGGATCAGCTCGTCCACGGCGACTTCCCGGGCGGCCTGAAGGACGTGAACACCACCCTGTGCGAGAAGCGTGACGGCATCGGCGTGAAGGACGCGATGGTCGACGCGTACGCCCGCTGGGTGGAGCTCACCGACGTCGACGGTTTCCGCATCGACACGGTGAAGCACGTGGAGCGCGAGTTCTGGCGCTACTTCACGCAGAAGGTCCGCCAGCGCCTGCTCAAGGGGAACAAGGCGCGCTTCCTCATGTTCGGCGAGGCGTTCGACGGCCGGGACCAGCTCGTCGGCGCGTTCACGAAGAAGGATCTCCCGTCCCCCGAGCAGCTCGATCTCGAGAACCAGTGCGTGACCGACGGCGTACCGATCACGGGGGATCAGCTCGACAGCGTGTTCTATTTCCCCCAGTACTTCACCGCCATTCGGGACGTGTTCCAGCTCGGCCTGCCGACGAAGAAGCTCGAGGAGCTCTGGAACCAGCGCGCGACGACGTGGGGCACCGAGGCGCAGCTCGACGGCGCCGGCGTCCCGCCGAACCAGCTCCCGATCAACTTCATCGACAACCACGACGTCCCGCGCTTCCTCTTTGGCGGGACCGTCGCCGGGCTCCACGAGGCGCTCGCGTTCATCTTCACGGCGCAGGGGATCCCCTGCGTCTATTACGGGACCGAGCAGGAGTTCTCGGGCGGCAACGACCCCGCGAACCGCGAGGATCTCTGGCCGACGGGCTTCCCCGAGGACGGCCCGACGTTCACGTTCATCCAGAAGCTCGCGGAGATTCGCCGCGGCTCCGAGGCGATCCGCAAGGGCGACGTGAAGATTGTCTGGTCCACCGATCGCACCGGAGACGCGGAGGACGCGGGCGTCTTCGCGTTCGAGCGCGCGGGGGGAGACGCGGGCGGCGACTACGCGCTGATCGTCTTCAACGCGAACGCGACCAAGGAGAGCGCGCCGACGTTCATGGGCACGCCGATGACCGTCTCCGCCCCCGAAGGGACGACGCTCACGGACGCGCTCGGGAGCGGGAAGTCGTTCAAGGTCGGCCCGGGCGGGCGGCTCGCGATCGATCCGATGGCGCCGCAGTCCGTGCTCATCCTCCGCCCCTGATCGCTAGTTCTTCGGGACCCAGGAGCCGTTCTCGAGGACGTACTCCTTCGTGAAATGCTCGTCGTCCGAGGGCGCGACCTCGCGCTTGATGGCGGCGCCGTCGACGGTCCAGCGCTCGTCCCACTTCTCGTTCCGGTTGAGGTCCACGTCGAGGCGGTTCGGCGTGGTGTGCCCCGCTTCCTGGTAGACGTTCACGCGGTACGCCTGCTGGGGGAACGCGTCCTTCTGGCTGTCCGCGCGGAGGGGTTCGTGCAGCTTGTCGAGGAGCGCCTTGTCCATCGGCCGGAGCGCGGCGACCTCGGCGGACGTGGTCGCTGTGGGCGACCGGAGGATCGTGGCCTCCTTCGGCGGCGGCGGGGTGGGCTTCGCGCTCTCGGTGGCCGCCGCCACGGCGGGCGCCGGCTGCGTCCCGAGGCTGATCGCCGCGCCTGCGACGCCTGCGCCGACGCACAGCACGCCCCCGGCGATCATCAGCGCGCGGAAGGTCGAGTACCTCACCGAGTCGAAGTGTCGATCATGTTGCGACCGATCGGAAACGGTTATCGCGCGACGAGAGGCGCCCGAGAACACGCGGGTCGGTGTAGAATGGTCGCTCGCCGCTCCCCGGCCACGCGCCTGACGAGTCGACGATGCGGAGGAACACCATGAAGTCGCGCTTCCACTTCCACGTCTTTCTTCTCGTTTCAGTGGCGCTCCTCGCGCTTCTCCCGCTCGCGTGCGCACCCAGCGGCTCCGACGACGAGTCGACGAGCGGCACCAACACCGGGACGACCACGCCGAACGGCTCGTCGGGGCAGGGCACCGGCGGGAACTGTACGGGCTTCTGCGGGGCCGGCGGCAACGCGAACGCCCCGCTCACGCTCGTCCCGCCGAGCGCGACGATCGACGTCGTCGACGGCGTCGCCTCGCCCGTGGACTTCGCGGCGATGGCGGGCGGAGTCGAGGTGAACCCGACGTGGCAGGTCGATCTCTCGTCGATCGCGACGGTCGACGGCCAGGGCGTCGTCGCCGCGACGGGGACGGCGGGCGGCGAGGTCGTCCTCACCGCGAAGCTCAACAACCAGACGGCCACCGCGACGGTGACCGTTCACATCAAGAAGACGATCAACCCGGGCGGCGTCACCCCCGGACAGCAGGACGCCCTGCGCAACGCTGCGACGCAGGACGCGTCCGTCGTCTGGGCCTACCCGTACGACAAGACCGTCTTCCCGAAGGGCCTGCTCCCGCCGGAGATGATGTGGAACAACAGCGGCGTCGGCGACCTCTACCGCGTGCACCTCACGAACGCGTTCGTCGACTTCGAGTTCTTCACGACCGCCGATCCGCCGTCGCGCTTCCTGATGCCGGACACCGACTGGACGCAGATCACGGAGAGCGGACCGGGCGGCAAGCTCACGCTCGAGGTGTCGCGCCTCATCCTCGGTCAGTCGACCGCGACGAAGGTGATCAACCACGAGTGGACGATCGCGAACGGCAGCATGAAGGGGACCATCTATTACTGGTCCAACAACGTCGGCCAGGTGCTGCGCATCAAGCCGGGGGCGACGGCGCCGGAGAACTTCCTCACCGCCGCGGGCGTCACGAACGGGACGCCGGGCCAGTGCACGACGTGCCACGCGGTCTCTGCGAACGGGTCGACGTTGATCCTCGGCGGCGACCAGCCGACGAGCACGTTCAACCTCCTCACGAACACGTCCGCGTTCAACGTCAGCTCCGTCGGGAAGGCGACGCGCAACTGGGCGATGCCGGCCATCTCTCCGGATGGCAACGTCCTCATCGAGAACAACGAGCAGGGGATCCCCGGACCTCCCGGCGGGAGCGACGGGATGTGGGACACGCACACGGGTCAGCACATCACCGGCACGGGCCTCGACGGCGTGTTTCTCGACATGCCGGCGTTCGCGCCGGACGGGAAGAAGATCGCGTTCGTGGACCACGGCACCAAGGGCCTCTGCGTCTACGACTACGACGCGGCGACCAAGCAGGTGAGCAACAAGGTCGACCTCGTCCCGAACGGGGGCGTCCCGGGCGTCGTCATCGCGTTCCCGAGCGTGTCGCCCGATCACGAGAGCGTCGTCTATCACCGCGGTCCGCTCGACACGCGGAACGGCAACGCCGATCTCTTCCTCGCCCGCGTGAGCTTCCCGGGGCTCCAGATCCCTCTCGCGAACCTCAACGGCACGGGCTACCCGTTCGCCGCCGGCTCGCGTGATCTGTCGTGGAACTACGAGCCAACCTTCGCGCCAGTGAACTCCGGTGGCTACGCGTGGGTCGTCTTCACGTCTCGCCGCACGTACGGCAACCGCCTCACGGGCGGCGCGAACGCGGTGAAGCAGCTTTGGGTCGCCGCCATCGATCAGAACGTCGGGACGACGGATCCCAGCCACCCGGCCTTCCGCATGCCCGGGCAGGACGACAACCTCAACATGCGCGGCTTCTGGGCGCTCGACCCGTGCAAGCAGGCGGGGGACAGCTGCGCGACGGGGTCGGAGTGCTGCAACAAGAACTGCGACATGGGCGTCTGCAAGGACCCGAACCCGAACGGCTGCTCCGACAACGGCAACTCGTGCGTGACCGCCGCCGACTGCTGCGACGTCCAGGCCGAGTGCATCAACAATGTCTGTAGCGCTGCGCCTCCGCAGTGACGCGCCGGCCTTTGGCCGCCGCTGACGACGAAGTCCACGTCCAGTGCCACGGGCCGCGGAGAAGGAGGCGGGAACGCCTCCTCCATGGCCTTTTCTTCGTGGCCGCCGCGGTCTCGGCCTCGCACAGCGTCTTTGCCCAGGAGATCCAGGTCCCGTTCGCGAGACCGGTGGACGCGCAGGCGGCGCCGCAAGACCAGGACGACAAACTCGTCCTCCTCGGCGTCCAAGGCGGCACGCTCGCGCAGCTCCCGCTCGGTCCGGGCGACACGTTCGACGCGACGGCGATCCCGTTCGTCGGGGTCGAGCCGAGGCTCTCGTTCCCGTGGCCATATCCGGGCGGCGCGGATCTCTCCCACGGGCTCGGGTTCAGCGTCGATTACGGTGACGGCCGCGCGGCCACGGGCGGCTCGCGGGACGAGCGCATCGCACTGTTCGACGCCACGTACTTCATGGCGTACCCGCTTCGGAAGGCCGGGTCGTACGCGATCATCGCGTCCGCTCGCACCGGCGTGTCCGGAATGGGTGTCTGGCCCTCGGCCCCCGATGCGGAGGCCGAACCCTTCCTCGGCCTGCTCGTGGGGATGGAGTTTGCCATTCAGCTCATGGGGCCCCCTCTTCGATTCGGCCTCGCTGGCGACGCGCGGGCGCTGTCCGGGCTCCGCGGCCTGCCCGACGTCTCCATGCTCATGAGCCTAGGCCTCCGGATGGGTTGGACCTTCGTGCGCTGAGCGGAAGCAGAGTCAGAGCGAGCGCACTGCAACTCTCTGTCTTCACCGCTCTTCCCCCCTTCCCGTCTCCCTGTTCTCTGCGTCGACTGTGATCGTGCTCACGCTCGCACGCGGAGTGCCCGGAGACAGAGCCCTCGCGGGCGCCAGGCGGAGGCGCCTCATTTCCTCGTCATATCTCGCGCGCGAACGGCGTCGTGTCGGGGCGTGCACGCCGTGCTACGGTGCCCATCGACTGACGACATGTCCCTGGTCGCTCTCTGAGCGGCTCGCCGACGTAGCGTGCAGCGGCGTCGAGGCCGACCTCATCCGGAGGGCGATGTCTCGTCGGCCGAGCGAGCGCAAGACGGCTGAGCTCGAGAGTCGACGCGGATCTTCGGGATCCGCGAGAGGGACACCACATGGAACACACAGAGCTTCGGAAATGCATCTCGGACGTGGAGAAGCATTTGGGCGCCCTCGATGAAGGGGCGACGCAGGAGGAGCGCACGCGCGAGGGGGCCGCACTGCGCGCGGCCTGGGCGCGGCTCGTCGCCGCGCTCGCGCTGGGACCCGAGCCCGAGACCCGCAGCTGCCCGCACTGCGGGAGAACGATCATGCGCGACGCGACCCGGTGCCTCCACTGCTGGGCCAAGAGCACGCCACCCGCGAAAGCCCCCACCGCCTGAGGCGGGCGGGGCGAGCGAGAGATCGCTAAAGCCGCTCGAGCTGCATCCGGAGGCCGTCCTTCGGGTGCATCGTGATGCGCGGCTCGGGAACGACGAGCTGCCCGGGGGCGAGCGTGAAGCGGAATCGCTGCACGAGCGTGACCAGCATGAGGTGCGCCTCGAGCAGCGCGAACGCTTTTCCGATGCACGCGCGCGGGCCCGCGCCGAAGGGCACGAACGCGAACGGGTGCATGGCACGCTCGTTCGCCTCCGTGAACCGATCGAGCCGGAACGCCGTGGGATCGTCGAACCAGCGCGGATCGCGGTGGGTCATGTAGATCCAGGCGATCGCCTCCGCGCCCTTCGGGATCGCGTAGCCCGCGATCTCCACGTCCTCGGCGGCGCGGCGCGCGAGCATGTACGCGGGCGGGAAGAGCCGCATGGCCTCCTTGATCGCCTGGAGCGCGAGCGGTAGGCGGCCGAGATCGTCCATCGTCGCGGGTCGATCGCCGAGCACGGATCGCGTCTCCTCGAGGACCGCCTCGCGCGCGGCCGGGTTCTGCGAGAGGAGATACAGGGTCCACGTGAGCGCGTGCGACGTCGTCTCGTGGCCCGCGAGGAAGAGCGTCATGAGCTGATCGCGGATCTCCTTCTCGGAGAGCCCTCCTCCGTCCCCTTCCACGTCGACCGCGGTGAGGAGCGCGTCGAGCAGGTTGCCGCGCGTGTCCGCGCCCTTCGCGAGCTCTTCTCGCCGGCCGCGGATGAGCCCGTAGACGACGCCGTCGAGCGCCGCGATCGACCTCTTCGGGCTCCCTCCCGCGCCAGGGATCGGCAGCCAATCTGGGATTTGCTCGGGACGCGACAGGGACTTCTGGAGCGATTGCATCGCCCGGCCCACGGTCTCCGCTTGGCTCGAGGCGTCGAACCCGAAGAGCGTCCGGCAGACGGCGCGCAGGGTGAGCTCCATGAGCTCGCGGCTCATGTCCGGCGCGGCGATCTTTCGGTTCGCGAGCTCCCGAACCTTGCGCGCGGACTCGTCGACGAACACGCCCGCGTACTCCGCGAGTTCGTGAACCCGGGCTGCACGAGGCGGCGTTGGCGCTTCCAGGTGTCCCCGTCCGTCGTCAGCAGGCCCTCCCCGAGGACGAGGCTCAAGCGCTCGAACGCGGAGTGCTCCTTCCGAAACTTGGAGGCTTGTGTGCTGAGGAGCTCGCGCAGGTGATCCGGGTGGCGGAACACGAAGAGGCCCTGCTTCGCGTCCGGGACGAAGTACACGTCCCCGTAGGTCGCGAAGCGCGACTCGATGAACCCGAGCGGGTCGAAGTAGAAGTTCGCGAAGTACCGCGCGTTCTCCACGACCCCGCGGCGCCGCGGCGGTCCGTTCGGGGTCTTCCGCGCGCCGGGTGAGGGATCGTTCTGCATCGAGGCCGGGATCGTGTTCACGCCGCGGAGGACGTCAAGGCCGATCCAGGTATTCTCCGCGCGGCGACATGGACTCCCTCGGCTTCCACCGCTTCCATTTCGCGTTCACGATCGCGTTCCACTACATCTTCCCCCAGCTCACGATGGGGCTCGGCCTGCTCATCGCGATCCTCCGGTGGCTCGCCGCGTACGGCCGCACGGACGCGACGCGCGCGACCGCGGATCGCGCCGCGACGTTCTGGGCGAAGATCTTCGCGGTCAACTTCGCGGTCGGCGTCATCACTGGGATCCCCATGGAGTTCCAGTTCGGCACGAACTGGTCGCGCTTCAGCGAGCGGACGGGCGGCGTGATCGGCCACACGCTCGCGATGGAAGGGATCTTCGCGTTCTTCCTCGAGTCGAGCTTCCTCTACCTCCTGCTCAACGGGAAGAAGCACTTCAAGCCGAGAGGACACTTCGTCGCGGCCCTCCTCGTGATGACCGGATCGTGGCTCTCGGGCTACTTCATCATCGTCACGAACGCGTGGATGCAGCACCCCGTCGGCCACGACGTGGACGCGAGCGGCGCCTACCACGTGAAGGATCTCGTCGCCTTCCTGTCGAACAAATGGGCGCTCATCCAGTACTCGCACACGATGATGGGGAGCGTCGTCACCGCCTCCTTCGTGATGGCGTCCATCGGCGCGTTCTATCTGCTCTCGAAGAAGCACGAGGAGTGCGCGCGCGTGTTCGTCAAGATGGGCGTCATCGCGGGCGTCGTCAGCAGCGTCGCGATGGCGATGCCGACGGGGGACCAACAATCGAAGCTCGTCGCGAACCACCAGCCCGTGACGTTCGCGGCGATGGAGGGCCACTACCGGACGGAGGACGGCGCGGGCATGGCGATCATCGGCCAGCCCAACCTCGACACCCTGACGCTCGACAACCCCATCGTCGTCCCGAAGGTGCTGAGCTTCATGACCTACCAGCGCTGGGACGCGCGCATCCGAGGCCTCGAGGAGTTCCCGAAGGAGGAGTGGCCAGACAATCCGGCGCTCCTCTATTACGCCTACCACGCGATGGTCGGCCTCGGGACCCTGTTCATCGCGCTCATGGGCGGCTCATCCCTCTTGCTTTGGAAGAATCGCCTGTTCGAGCACCGGCTCGCGCGCCGCGCGCTCTGGGCGCTGATGCTCGCGCTCCCGTTCCCGTACATCGCGAACACCGCCGGGTGGATGACGGCGGAGCTCGGGCGCCAGCCGTGGCTCGTGCACGGCCTCCTCCGCACGGAGCACGGGTCGAGCGACCAGGTCTCCTCGGGCAACGTGATCTTCTCGCTCCTCGGGTTCATGGGGCTCGACGCGCTCCTCGCGCTCCTCTTCTTTTTCCTGATCGTACGCATCATCGGCAAGGGCCCGGTCGACGCTCCCGCCGCGGCAAAAGCGTCCGCGGGAGAGGCCCCGAGCGCGGAAGCGGAGGCCGCGTGACGCTCGCGAATGTCTGGTTCTGGATCGCCGGGCTGACGTTCGCGGTGTACGCGATGTTGGACGGGTTCGACCTCGGGGTCGGCCTGATCCAGCCGCTCGTCGCGAAGAGCCCCAAGGAGCGGCAGCTCCTCTCCGCCTCGATCGGCCCGGTGTGGGACGGGAACGAGGTGTGGCTCCTCGCCGCGGGCGGCACGCTCGTGTTCGCTTTCCCAAAGCTCTACGCCATGGGCCTGAGCGGCCTCTATCTGCCGGTGACGATCCTGCTCTGGCTGCTCGCGTTTCGCGCGCTCGGGATCGAGATGCGACACCACATCGAGCACCCCATTTGGGAGCAGATCTGGAGCGTCGCGTTCGCCGGCGCGAGCCTCCTCGTCGCACTGTTTCTGTCGGTCGCGCTCGGCAACCTCGTGCGCGGCGTTTCCATCGACGCGGAGGGCCACTTCTTCGCCGCGCTCTGGACGGACTTCGGCGTGGGCGAGGACACGGGGATCCTCGATTGGTACACGCTCTCCGTAGGCGTGCTCGGGGTCCTGTCGCTCGGGCGCCACGGCGCGCTCTGGATCGCGCACCGCACCGAGGGCGAACCCTCGGCGCGCGCGCGTGTCCTCGCGGAGCGGGTCGGCTGGGCGGTGCTGGTGGTGGGCGCGGCCGTCACCGCCGCGACCACCGTCGTCCAGCCCGCGATGCTCGCGAACCTGAAGGCGCGCCCGTGGGGCTCGATGTTCCCCCTCATCGCGGTCGGATCGCTCGTCGTGTCCCAGCTCTTCGCGCGGCGGGGCGAGTGGAAGCGCGCGTTCCAGGCGTCGATGGCGTTCATCGTGGGGGCGATCGGGAACGCGATGTTCGGTGTGTTCCCGAATGTCTTGCCCGCGCGCGTGCCGGAGCGCAGCCTCACGGCGGCCGCGGCGGCGACCAACGACGCCGGGCTCTCCATGGGCTTTGTCTGGTGGGTCCCCGGGATGCTCCTCGCGACGGGATACTTCGTCCACACGTACCGGAGATTGCCGAAGAGCCTCTCCGTCGCGGATTTGGATCTGGAGCACTGAGGCGCGGGGGCCGCCCGGCGGCCCCGGTGGCGGACGCCCTCAGCGCGATTTCAGGATGCCGCGGTACTCCGCGCGCAGCTTCGACTTCAGGAACTTCCCCGTGGACGTGCGCGGGATCTGCTCCACGAAGACGATCTCGTCGGGCAGCCAGAACTTCGCGAAG
>JAXLYP010000030.1:0-144951 GCA_046351395.1 Polyangiaceae bacterium | reverse complement strand
CTGTTAATCACCGGGTCGGTGGTTCGAGTCCAGCAGCGGGAGCCACTTTCTTGGGGAGCCACTTTCTTGGGGTTCGCGCGGCGCGCGAATCTGATGCGGCCGCGGGATCGGCCGAAGTGTTCGGGGTAGGGGCCATCTGCGCGGGGCAGGGGCATACTGCGCGGGGGTAGGGGCCATCTGGAACTATCTCCGAGCGCGCCTCGGACGCGCGCCCAGTGACAGTCGCCCGTAGGCCCGTTCGACGATGCGCGAGTCCACGTGGCCGGGTGTCGCGCCGAGGGCGTCGGTCGGCAGACCCTCCCGCGATCCCTTGCGCGTCCGTCGGCCGGTTGGTCGACGCGCCTCGACGTCGCGAAGGGTCGGCGGAGATCGTTCGAGCGGCAGCGCTCGATGTGCGAGCAAGGTGTCCTCTCACGCGCGGGGCTGATTGGTGGCGAAGAGGTAGCGGTGAATGCGCCACTCGCCGCCCTCGCGCCGGAAGATGAAGAGCTCGTTGTTGCCCTCGGTGACTTCGATGCCCGCGGCGAGGATCCGCGTACGGCCGGCGGAACTCGTGCGAGCCCATGCGCCGTCTCCGGCCTCTTCGACCTCGTGGATTTCGAACCGGATGTTGAGCTTGAGGGTATCGAACACCTGCCGATACCCGGCGCGAACGGCCTCTCGACCGACGAGCGCCGGCGCGTGCTGCGGCATGAAGACGGGGTCGCTGCCGTAGAGCGTGAGAATCTTCTCGAGGTCATTCGCGTTGAGCGCGATCTCGTACGTTTTGATCAGGTCCTGGATGGTCATGGCTTTCCTCCGCTGCGCACCGGGGTCAGGTCCGCGAGCCACCAGACCGTAGGTCTCTCGTATTTGACGCGTCAGACCGAAAATCGATAGTTTGCCTGCCACAAATGGAAGTCTCCGCTTGGACCTGAAAGCCGCGCAGATGTTCGTCGCCGTCGTTCGAGCGGGGAGCCTCTCGGCCGCGGCTGCAAGGACGCACGTGCCCCTCGCGACGCTCAGCCGGAACGTCCGCCAGTTGGAGGAAGAACTCGCCGTCCAACTGCTCGAGCGCAGCGCGCGCGGAACGAAGCTCACGGATGCGGGCGTGCTGCTGTACGAACACGCCAGCCGTGGCATCGACGCCCTCCAAGAGGCCGAGCTTGCGGTCACGAGCCACCAGAACGTCCTGAAGGGACGCCTGCGCCTGTCGATACCACCGTCGTTCGAGCCGTGGTGGGAGCTGCTCGCCGCGTTTCAACGAGAGCATCCCGATATCCAGGTGGTCGTCTACACGACCGAGCGCGCCGTCGACCTGAGCATGGAAGGCATCGACATCGCGCTGCGAATCGGGCCCGTGATCCATGAGAGCCTCGTGGCGAAGCGGCTCGTGCGGTACCGGCACGTCCTCGTCGCGAGTCCCAAACTGCTCGAGCGATTCGGGACGCCCACGAGCCCCGATGCGCTGTCCGCGCTTCCCGCTGCCATCTGGGTTCGCGACGCGAATGCCCATCGGCCCTGGCGCCTCGGCGCGCGCGAGATCGAGCCGACGGCCGTCCTGGCGGTGAACGACTATCTCCATTTGCGTCAGCGCGCCATTGCGGGCGACGTCGTTACCGAGCTTCCTCCGTTCATCGCGGCCGAGGCGCTCCGCGACGGGCGCCTCGTGGCGCTGCTGCCGGATCACCCCTTCCCCGAACAAGAAGTGAGCTTGCTCTACCAACGGCAGCTGCATCCCTCGAGAGTTGTCCGCGCCTATCTGGACTACTGCCAGCGCGTGGTCGGGCGCCATCTGGCGAGTCCATGAGATCGAGGCCACGCGGCGATCACCCCTGCGCGACTGGACGACGAGAACGCAGAGATGCGTCCGACGCCGTCGACTCAGCGGAGGGCGACGTTCATGTGCGGCGAGAGCTGCTCGAACACCGACGCCTTGGGTTGCGGGGAGATTCGACCGAATCTGTGGGTGGGCTGGCGATTCGAGCGTTCGGTCCCCTCGCGGCGCGCTCTCCCGTGAGCTTCGCCGTTCTTGCGTTCACGCCATCGGCGTCCCCTCGGCGCGCCGCGCCCTCGGAGTGAGGCACCCCATGTTCGTCCTTCGGCCCGCGCATTCCCACGAACTCGAGACGGCCGTCGCGATCGACGACGATGCGTGCCGCGCGCTCGCGGACGTCGACGAACGTCTCGCCTTCGATTTGCCGGACGACCATCCGTTCTTCGTGGCCGAAGCGGAGCGGTGGCGCGCCTCGTTCGACCGCGGATTGGCGGTGTTCGCGTGCGACGCCGAGGGAACGCCGGTTGGACTCATGGTGTACGACGTCATCGACGGGCGCCCCTACCTCGAGCAGGTGTCGGTGCTCCGAGCGTGGATGCGTCGCGGGGTCGGCAGAGCCCTGGTCGAGCGCGCGATCGCGTGGAGCGAGCGCGAAGGCGAGCTCTGGCTGACGACGTACGCCGAGGTCCCCTTCAACCGCCCTTGGTACGAACGGCTCGGGTTCGTGGTCGCCCGCGACGACGAGTGTCCGCCCATCGTGCGCGAGGCGCTCGGTGACGAGCGCGCGTCTCTCCCCGACGCGGACGCTCGCGTCGGCATGGTGTACCGGCATCGCTCGCGCTGACCGGCACCGGCGGACGCGAAGAGCGAGAGCGTCACGCCCTCAGGATCGAGCTCATCTTCTTCCCCTTGGCGAGCTCGTCCACGAGTTTGTCGAGGACGCGGATCTTCTGCATCAGCGGGTCGGCGACGTCTTCGACGCGGACGCCGCACACGACGCCCGTGACGAGGTGCGCGTTCGGGTTCATCCGCGGGGCGTCCGCGAAGAACGTCTCGAGGTCGATCTTGTCTGTGATCGCCCTCGACAGCGCCTCCCCGCGATACCCCGTGAGCCAGTCGATCACTTCGTCCACCTCCGCCTTCGTGCGGCCCTTCTTCTCGGCCTTTTGGACGTACAGCGGGTACACGCTCGCGAACGACGTCGTGAAGATGCGCGGCTTCTTTTCCATCGAGGGCTCGGGGCCGAGCGTACCGCCGAAGCGCGCGCGGATCAGCCCGGGCGGGCAAGCGGCGTCGCACGGGCACGCTCCCGCGGCAGACGCGGTAGGCTCCGACCGTGCTGGACCTCCCCACGCTGCCGATCCGACGCGTCGAACCGGCCGGTGAGCCGGCCTTCGACGTGGCGCTGATCGAGGCGCCGTCACCGTCGCGCGCCGTCCTCTTTGCCGCGGGGCGCGGAGGAAGCCCCGAGCGGCACGCGGCGCTCCTCGAAGCGCTCGCGGCGCGCGGCGCGACGGTCATCGCGCCCCACGCGGAGTTCTTCGCGAACCCGCGGCCGACCCTCGAGCAGCTCGCCGAGCGCGCGCGCCGACTCCGACGCGCAGCGGAGGCGTTCGCGCCTCGCGGGTGCGCGATCCACGGCGTCGGCCATTCCATCGGGGCGACGCTCCTCCTCACCCTCGCCGGCGCGCGGGCTTGGCTCGGCCCCTCCGCCGCGCTCGAGATCGGCGCTCTCCCTCTCGAGAGCGTCACGCTGCTCGCGCCCCCGCTCGGCTTCTTCCGTGCGCCCGACGCGATGGCCTCCGTGGACACGCGCGTCACCCTTTGGTGGGGTACGGCGGACGCGCTCTGCCCGCGCTCCGACGTCGACGCCGTCCTCGAGGCGCTCGGACCGAAGGGGCGATTTCGCGTCGCCGAAGGTGCGGGTCACTTCTCCTTCATGGACGTCCCGCCGCCCGACACCGCCGAGCCGCTCGCCGATCGGGGACGGTTTCTTCGATCGATGTCGGCGCAAATCGCCGACGATCTCGAGGGCTGAAGCTGCGCCGCTCGACACCCCGAGCGGCCCTCGACGATCGTTCCCGAGACGACCCACGGCAGACGTGGGCCACCGGGGGATGGGACGGGTGCTCGTGGGCAGCCCCCTCGCGAGCGACGGGGTGTTGCCGATGTCCTCCAAAATAGATTGCACACAATCTAATCGTGTACAATATGTTGCCCATGAGCACCGTGACCCCCCTCCTCAAGACGCTGTACACCGCCCACGCCACCGCTTCCGCCGGCCGAGAAGGTCGCGCGCGAACGGACGATGGCGCGCTCGACGTGGCCCTCGCGATGCCAAAGGGGCTCGGCGGACTCGGCGCCGCGGGCACGAACCCCGAGCAGCTCTTCGCCGCGGGTTACTCCGCCTGCTTCGGCAGCGCGGTGGCCCACGTCGCGCGCATGAAGAAGATCGTCACCGGACCCGTCGCGATCGACGCGAGCGTGAGCATCGGCCCCGTCGCGAGCGGCGGCTTCGGCCTCGCGGTCGAGCTCGTGGCGCATATCCCGGAGCTCCCGCGCGCGGAGGCGGAGGCGCTCGTCGCCGAGGCGCACGGCGTATGCCCCTATTCGAACGCGACCCGAGGCAACATCGCGGTCGACGTGAAGGTCGCCTGACGTGGCCGCGCCGAAGCTCGACGATCAGCTCTGCTTCGCGCTCTACGCCGCGTCCCGCGCGGTGACTCGCGCGTACGGACCCATCCTCGCCGAGCTCGGCCTCACGTACCCGCAATACATCGTCATGCTCCTGCTCTGGGAGGAGGACGATCGGACCGTGAGCGAGCTCGGGGAGCGCCTCGGGCTCGACTCCGGCACCTTGACGCCGCTGCTCCGGCGCCTCGAGGCGCTCGGCCTCGTCACGCGCGCGCGCTCGACCGAGGACGAGCGCGTGGTCCGCATTCAGCTCAGCGCCGCGGGCAAGCGCCTCGAGCGAAAGGCGGAGAAGGTCCCCGCGGCGATCGGCTGCCGCCTCGGCGTCGACGCGTCGCCCGGTCGATGGAAGGAGCTCGTGAAGCTGCGGGACGCGCTCACCGAGCTCACGTGCACCCTCGAAGGCGATTGACCCTCGAAGGGCGGTCCGCGGCGCGCGCGCTCAGAAGAACGCGGGGTTTCGCCGGTCGTCTTCCATGCGCGCCTCGATCTTCGCGAGCTTCGACGGATCGGAGTGCCGCCGTCGCATCGAATCGAGGAACGCGCGCTCGCCCTGCGTGACCGGCTTCAGCGGTCCGGAGGTGCTGTGCGTGTATCCGTTGCGGTCCTCAGGAACGGAGAGGGGGGCGGGGTCGACCTGGAGCTGCTTCACCATCGCTACCTCCTGTCTCGCCGTGGAACGACGGCGAGGGCTGCCGGGTGGAGCAACCGTCGATCCACGCATCTCATGCCCGTAAGGCGTGCGTTTTCTTTCGTAAGACCACGCACACCCTGAGGAGGCTCGCCTCGATCGCCACGGCGCGATGGGCGTTGCGCGGCGCTTTGCCCCACGTATGGTGGGTCCCCGATGACGACGACCGAGAGCCTCCCGCCGGGACCGAAGATGTGGCCCATTCTGCAGTCGGCGTCGTGGGTGTTCCGGCCCATCTCGTATCTCGAGTCGGCGCGGGCCCAGTTCGGAGACACGTTCACGATGCAGCTCGCGGGGCTTCCGCGCCTCGTCATCCTCTCGAACCCGAGCGACATCAAGGAGGTCTTCACGGGCGATCCGGAGGTGTTCCACGCCGGGAGCGCGAACATCGTCCTCCGACCGATCCTCGGGAAGAGCTCGCTGCTCCTCCTCGACGGCGAGCGTCACATGCAGGAGCGCCGCCTCATGATGCCGGCGTTCCACGGCGAGCGCATGCAGGCCTACGCGCGCGTCATGCGCGAGGCTGCGGATCGGGCGATCGAGCGATGGCCCACCGATCCCCGCGCGACGTTCTCGTTCCACCGCGAAATGCAGGACATCACGCTCGACGTGATCCTCCGCGCCGTGTTCGGTGTCGAGGAGGGCGCGACGAAGGCGCGGCTGCGAGACGCGCTCGTCCGGATGCTGTCGTTCGGCGAGCACCCGGGCCTCCTCCTCTTGGTGGGGCCGGAGGGGACGCTCCGCTGGCAGGATCTTCACGACCGGCTCGGGCGCCTCTCGCCCTGGGCGAGCTTCAAGCGCGTCATCGATCAGGTGGACGCGCTCATCCTGCACGAGATCCGCGCGCGCCGCGCGAGCGCGGCCGAGGGCGAGGACGTGCTGTCGCTCCTCCTCGCCGCGCGCGATCCCGAGGGCAGGGCGCTCGACGACGAGGCGCTCGTGTCCGAGATGAAGACGCTCCTCGTCGCCGGCCACGAGACGACCGCCACGGCGCTCACGTGGACGATGCTCGAGCTGCTTCAGCACCCCGCGGCCCTCGAGAAGCTGCGTCGCGAGCTCGCTTCGGGCGGGGACGTCTACGCCGAGGCGGTCGTGCGCGAGAGCCTGCGCTTGCACCCCGTCGTCCCGCTCGTGGGGCGCAAGTTGATGGCGCCGGCCACGGTCGGAGGCCGCCGCTACCCCGCGGGCACCGTGCTCGCCCCCAGCATCTGGCTCACACAGCGCAACCCGGCCGTGTGGAAGGATCCGGACCGGTTCGATCCCGAGCGCTTCGTCGGGTGGAAGCCCAACCCCTACGACTTCCTGCCGTTCGGAGGAGGCGTACGACGCTGCATCGGGCTCGCGTTCGCGCTCTTCGAGATGAAGGAAGTGCTCGCCCGGATCCTCGAGCGGACGCGGCTCGAGCTCGCGCCGGGATACCGGCCGAAGCTCGTCCGGAGGGGCATCACCTTCGCGGTCGCAGAGGGGCTTCCAGTGCGGCAGCTGCCGCGACCGAACTGAGGTAGGAGCCGTCGTCGCGTGTCCGCCTCCGACCGTCCGCCGCCCCCGCCTTCGAGCGCTCCCATCAAGGAGACCGTGCAGGGGATCGGCGCCCCGCCGCCGCCCGCGCCGCGCACCGACTCGACTCCGCCGCGACCCTCGGGGTCGACCCCGACGCGGGGGTCGAGCGAAGAGGCGTTCCTCGCGTTCGTCGACGCCGCGCAGAGACCGCACGCGCGCGTCTCGACACCGCCGGCCGCGAGAGCGAACGCAGACGCGCAGCGTCCGGGCAGCGGTCCTCCTGTCGCGACCGCCGATCGGGCCTCCGCCCCTCTTCGGGGGCCGACCCCCAAGCCGCCGCCGAACCTCCGGTCGGGCGCGAGCCCCGCGCAGCTCGCAGCGTTCGCGGCGGTCGTCGTCGGCGCCTCGCTCACGGGCTACTGGATCGGGAAGTCATCCACGCCCGAGGTGCGCACGCCGTGGGCGCCACCTAGCGCGTCCACGCCGGCGCCGCTCATGCCCTGCATCCCCGTCCCGCCCGTCGACGTCGAGGTCATGCCCGACGACCCCGATCCCGTCGAGTCCGGCGGAGGCACCCCCGCGGAGCGGAGCGCCTCCGGGGCGCCGAGCGCGTCCGCGGCGCCCTCGACGAAGGCTCGAGAGCGCGGACCAGCGAGCGCGACGCCGAAGGCGCCTGCGTCCGCTACGCCGTCTGCCAAGGCGGCGTCGCACGCCCACGACGATCCGTCCGAGGTCCTGTGAGCGGCTGGTTAACGGTGCGGGCGACCCGAGCGTCGTAGGGTCGTGCGTCGAGGTGCGTTCATCGTGGGTGGGACCGTCGCGCTCGCGGCGATCTTCGGGTGTGACGCGGGGATGGCGCAGCGCGCGCGGGTCGGCGCGAGCGCCGCGGCGTCCATCGTCGCGGAGCCGAGCGTGACGCGCTTGGAGGCGCCGTTCGTCGCGTCTTTTCGCGGTGATCGGCTCCTCGAGCGCGTGGACGCCCGGCTCTCGGACTGGATGGAGCACACCCCGCAAGTCGGGAACCACTTCGCCTGCGCGATGACGTGCCACACCGCGATGCCGGCGGCGCTCGCGCACGGCGCGCTCTCGAAGGACTCGCCCGCGCTCGCGCGCCTGCGGGTCGCCGTGGCGGGCCGCTTGAACGGCACGCCCTCGTGGGCCGAGGCGGAGCCGTACTACGGCGCGAAGGGGAGCGAGCGCGCGCGATCGTCGCTCGCGACGGAGGCGGTCCTCGACGCGGCGTCGCTCGCGGCGATCGATCGAGCGCGCGGCGCCCACGACCGCTCCGCCGAGGCGCGCGCCGCGTTCGACGCCATGTGGTCCATGCAACGCGCGGACGGCGGCTTCGACTGGCTCGACTTCGGCCTCGAGCCGTTCGAGGACGGGGCGCCCGCGATCGGCGCCGCGATCGCGGCGCGCGCCGTCGGCCTCGTGGGTCCGCTCCCGGGCGCCGAGTCGGCCCACGTGGAGAAGCTCCGCGCGTTCCTCGACGAGCGTCTGGCGAGCGGCGACGAGCCCCTCTTCGACCGCGCGTTCGTCGTCTGGTCGATCGGCGACGTCGGGGGCGCGACTCCCGAGCGTCGCGCGGCGTGGCTCGGCGCGACGCTCGACGCGCAGCGCGCGGACGGCGCGTGGTCATGGCATGGCCTCGGGATCGAGGGCGCGCGAGGCGCGCTCGACGACGCGGACGCGCTCCCGACGGCCGTCGCCGTGCTCGGGCTCTGCCGCGCGCCCGAGGAGCGCGCGATCGCGGCGCGCCGCCGCGCGCTCACGTGGCTCGCCGACCACCAAGCGGAGGACGGCGCGCTCCCTTCACGCTCGCCGAACCGGGATCAAGCGCTCTCGCACCTCCTGATGAGCGACGCCGCCACCGGCTTCTCGGGCCTCGCGCTCGCGGAGTGCGCGCGGTGATGCGCTGAAGCGGCAACGCCTCGGGCGCGAACGCGTGCGTCAGGCGTTCGCCGCGGGCCAGAGGATCGCCCGGAGGCGATCGAGGCCATCGAGGCTCCGGAGCCCCGGCCACATCAGGTCCCGGCCGTCGACGAGGTGCACGCGGCCGCTCTTCGCCGCGGGCGTGTTCGTCGACAGGAACGCGGCGCGATCCGCCTCGCTGAACGCGTGCGGCTCGCTCGGCAGGAGGATCACGTCCGGCGCTCGGCTCTCCACCTCCGCCATCGTCACGCGCGGGTAGCGCGTGTCCCGGCCCTCGAGCTTCGCCGAATCGGTCGGCGCGGCCTCCCCGAGATCCGCCGCGAGCGGATACGCGCGACGGCGATCCGCGAACACGTTGTCCGCGCCCAGCGCGGCGAGGACCGCCGAGATGTACGTGTCCGCGTGGACCGTCATCAGCGGATCCATCCAGATCGGGACGAACACGCGGAGCCTCGGCGCGTCCGCCGGGCGCGCCTCGATCGCCTGCTTCGCGCGGTACGTGTCCCGGACGATCGCCTTCGTCTCGGGCGTCGGGTCGCCGAGCATGCGCGCGAGCCGCGACACGAGGGCGATCCCGTCCTCGAGGCGCCGCGGGAACGTGACGAACGCGCGGATCCGCGCCTCCTCCAGGCGCTCCACCGCGCGCTCCGTGTTCTCCTCCTTGTTCATCAGCACGAGGTCGGGCGCGAGCGCGATGATCCGATCGACGTCCGGATCCTTCGTGCCGCCGACCTCCTCGACGCGCGCGACCTCCGCGGGCTCGACGCAGTACCGCGTGCGCCCCACGAGCAGGCCCGCCCCGCCGAGCTTGGAGAGCGTGTACGTGTCGCTCGGCACGAGGGACACGATGCGCCGCGGAGGGTGCGGGAGTTTGTACTTCCGCCCGCGATCGTCGACGACCTCCATCGGGCGCATCACGCGGACTTCGCGGGCTCCGCGCCCGCGCTCGACGCCCTCGGATCCGCGTCCAGATCCTCGAAGCCCTTGAAGAACTCGATCATCGCCGAGCGCTGCGGCTCCGGCATGAACTCGAAGTTGCGCCCTCGGTCGTTGATCTCCCAGAAGTCCTTCGACTCCACGCGCACGAGCTCGTCCCGGATCGCGCGCAGGCGCTCCCGCGGTTCGTGCATCATGTCGTCCCGGATGAGGCGCGCGCGCTCCGCGGATTTCTTGGACATGTAGTAGCTCGCGAGCTTCACCTGCGCCTTGCGCACGCCCTTCAGCGCGTTCTCCTGCGCGCGCTCGAACGTGGGCCGATCGAGGTCGAGGAACGCCTTCAGGATCTGCTCCTCTTCCGGCACGCCGA
This sequence comes from Polyangiaceae bacterium, assembly GCA_046351395.1. Taxonomy (GTDB): domain Bacteria; phylum Myxococcota_A; class Polyangia; order Polyangiales; family Polyangiaceae; genus CAYYKK01. Next base: position 135,075 of record JAXLYP010000030.1, on the reverse strand, counting down.
GCTCGTTCGCGAGCTGGCAGATCGAGCTCACGTCGTACGCGATCGTCTCCGTGACGAAGCTCAGCTTGAGGTCGTAGCTCACGTGCGCGTAGTAGCGCATGTACCCGACCGCGGTGACCGCCTCGTCCGCCATGCCCTTCTTCAGCATCGCCTCGACGAGCTTCCGGTACTGATTGAACACGTTGTACGCGGTGCGCACGTCCTTCGCGTTGAGCGTCGCGCGGATGTACGAGTTCATGTACCGGAACACGAGCGCGACGACGGCCTTGTCCTTCTTGTCCGCGGCCGCCTCCCCGATGTACCGCGTGTCGATCGCGATGAGGTACGCGATGTCCCGCATCTGGCCGAGCGCCTCGTTGTAGATGCCGAGGTACTGCCGCATGATCTTCCACTCGAACCACGTCCGCAGCTTCTCGAGATCGTCGAGCGACTCGGGGTCCATCGCGACGAAGTCGGGGTTGTCGCGGATCGCGGCGCCGATCGCGAACCACTCGGGCTGCACGTCCTTCTTCAGGGCGATGTAGCGGAGCGCGAGATCCTTGAGCGCGTCGACCGCGTTGGACGCGATGATCTTGTCCTTGCCGGAGATGCTGTTCGAGGTGATGTCCGTGAGCTCCTCCATCGCGCCCAGGGTGACCGCCTGGGCGGCCTCGCTCGCCTCGCCGCCCGCGCGCGCCCCGCGCGCCGCGGTGCGGCTCGCCTCGCTCTGGATGCGGTGCACGATCCGCGACGGCTCGAGGAAGCGGAACACGTACGCGAAGTACGGCGCCATCAGGACGAGCGCGAGCATGACGGTGCACAGCATGAACGTGACCGTCAGGCGCGGGACGAACGACTCCCGGACCGAGAGGCTCACCCACACGCCGCACACGCACGCGATGACGTAGAACGCCATCACGGAGATGTTCGTGCGGTCCTTGAGGAACATCGCCGTGACGCCGGTGTACCGCTCCGCGGACAGCTGGACGATGATGGACACGACGGAGACGACGAGGCCGAGGACGCCCGCGACCATCGCGCCGAGGCCCGAGACCGCGTCCGTGATGGTCTTGTCGTCGAAGAAGAAGAACTGATACGTGCGCCCCGTCTTGTCCGCGGGGCCGCCGGTCCAGTGCACGTCGATCGCGTACAACGTGGCGACGATCGCGATGGCGATGAACGCGAGGGCGCCCATCGGATAGAGCCACGTGCGGCGGAAGCTCGGGCGCGCCATGCGGCGCGGAAGGCTAGCTCAACTCGAGCGCCGCATGGTGTTCTACGCGCCGTTCGCGCGCGGCGGCGGAGCGCGATCCGTCGGGAGACGCGGGCTCGATCGCCGAGGACGAACGTCGCAGAATCCCCGAGTCGAAGTCGCTCGGGTACGCGCGTAGCCTGCGACGGTGCCCGCCGGGGTCCGCTCTCCGCACCGTCGTCTCCTCCTCGCGTGCGGCCTCGCGCTGACCGGGTGTCACTTCGAGCGAGGTCCGAACGTCGCCGGGGTCGCCGGTGTGTGGATCGATCACGGAACCACGCCGACCGACGAGGGCACGACCGGCGGGATCTCCGCGCGGCTCCAGGCGGTGGAGATCGGTGAGCCGGCGGCGCCGTTCATCGTGAGCTCGTCGGCCGCGCTCGCGGTCGGCGGGAACGCGGACGGCGCCGCGGCACAGGCCAACCTCTCCTCGGAGCTCGGGTGGGCGCCCGCGTTCGACGGGGCCCATCACGTCTTCCTGCGCGGCGGCCTCGCGGCGACGGTCGAAGTGGATCCCTACACCGCGTACTACGCGTTCGAGTTTCCGACGGCGACGCTCGGGTACACGTTCCACCCGCGCGGCGACGGCATCGTCGAGGCGACGCACTTCGAGATCGCAGCGCACGGGGGCGTGCTCGACGCGAGCCACGCCCGCGTCGATCGGCTCGAGATGGACCGCGTCGGCGCGTTGGAGATCGGCCCGCTCGCCGACTTCAAGACGGGGGCGTTCAGCGCGCGCCTCGGCTACCTCGCGGTCTTCCGCGAGCGCGTCGTCCACCTCATCCAGAGCTCGACGTGCGTGGGCCTGGGCTTCGTCGCGTGCGTCGAGACCCGGCACATGACCTACCCCGATGCGGGGCTCGGCCTGAACGGAACCATCGGCGTGACCTTCGGGATCGGATGGGTCGCTGGCGTGTTCCCGCGGTAGCACCCCGGTAGCACACACCACGCTCGCGCGACCTCGATGCGCGTCGCCCACCGGTCGACGCGCTTCCTCCACGCGAACTCCGTCGCGGAGCGCGCGGACCGAGGAGAGAGATGACGTCCCCGCGCCTCGTTGGGGTGGGGAGGGGATGAGGCGCGGGGACGTCGAGGTAGAGGGTGCCCGCCCCCTGCGCTCGTCCGCGCTGGGGGCCAGGGCTGCTTCCACACAATCCAAGATCGGGGCCAAGCGCGAGGCGGCGCCCCGACCCCGACAAAAGGCGGCGATCACGGCGCGTCGCTCACCGCGCGCGTGCGGCCCATTTGCAGGACCGAAACACGCGCGCCTCACCGCATTGCGGATGTGAATAGCGCGACGAAGTGGTCGCGCTCGGAGGGGCTCAGTTGAGGAGCGCGCCGCCGATCCGGAAGTAGCGAACGCGCGGCGCGCGGCACGTCTCGCACCGCGTGCGCGCGACGCGCACGCGACGGCCGTCGATCGTCTCCGCGTCGTGCGACACCATGCGGAGGCGCCCGCCGCACACGGGACACGGGAGCGCCTCGGCGCGCACCTCCACCTCCGAGGGGCTCACGAGCTCGATCGCGCGAGCCGGCGTCGCGCCCTCGGCGAGGGCGTCGAGCCGCTCGAGGTCCTTCCTCGCGCGCTCCGCGTCGCGGTCGGCCGCGCGCTTCGCGGCGTTGGGTCGGAGGGTCTTCTTCGCGCGCTTGCTCACCGCGCGCTCGGCGCGACCCCGAGCTCCGCGAGGACGTTGTCCGCGTGGCTCACGGCGTCCGCGAACCAGAGCACGTACCGGATGTCGACGTGGATGGTGCGCGTCACCGCGGGCATGAACACCCAGTTCGACGCCATCGACTCGTAGTTGCCGTCGAACGCGAGGCCCACGAGGTCCCCCTTCGCGTCGAGCGTCGGCGAGCCCGAGTTCCCGCCCGTGATGTCGAGATCCGAGAGGAAGTCGACCGGCACCTCCTGCATCTTCGTGTCGACGTACTTGCCGAACTTCTTGTTCGCGACCGCGTCGAGGAGGGCCTTCGGCGCGTCGAACTCGCCCTTGCCCTGGTTCTTCGCGACGAGCTCGGAGAGCTTCGTGAACGGGTAGTAGACGGGCTCGCCCTCCTTCGGGCTGTAGCCGCGCACCGTGCCGTACGTGACGCGGAGCGTGCGGTTCGCGTCGGGCGCGAGCGCGCCACCGAGCTTGGCCTTGAGGGCCTCCACGAACAGCGGACGGAGCGTGCTCATCGCGCCCGCGAACTGCTTGTCGCGATCCTCGATCGTCTTCTGCGTCGGCCGGAGGGCGATCGCGAGCTGGATGAACGGATCGGTGCTCTTCTTGAGATCCGCGAGCTTCGCGCTCTTCAGGAGGTCGAGCCGCGTGGCCTCGTCCCCGAGCGTGGTCGTCTTGTACATCGCGTCGATGGCGAGCGCGACCGGATCCCCGGGGAGGGAGACACCCTTCGGGAGCTGGTCGAGCTTCATCGCCTTCGCGATCCCCGGCTGGTCCTCCTTCTTGAGCGCCATCTCGCGCCGCACCGCGAGCGCGAACATCGCGCTGTCGACGCGCGGGTCGTACGCCTTCGTCATCGCAGAGAAGCCGGCCGCGAGCCTCGGCTGGTTCCGCTCCTGGAACGACGGGTCGCGCTTGTCGTCCGGCTTCTCGCGCTCCTCCGCGTTCCGGACGATGGTGAGCGCGGTGCTGAGGATGCGCGTCATCCGGAGGGCCTCACCGAACGCGGCGTCCCCCTCGCGCGTCTTGTCGTGCGCGACGAGCAGCTTCTCCATCTTCTCGAGGACGCCGCCGTACTTCTTCTTGCGGTCGGGATCCGCGTCGATCCATGTCTTGAGCTCCGCCTCGAGGGCCTCCTTCTTCTTCTGCTGGCCGGCCTTCACGAGGCCCTCGAGCTGGCCCTTCACGTTCGTCTGCCAGTTCGCGAGCCCGCGGATCAGCGTCTCCGCCTTGATCGCGGCGTTCGCGTCGAGCGCCTTCACGCGCTCGAGCTCCTTCAGGTACGCGGCGCAGAAGTCGAGGACGTGCGGCTGGTCCCACGTCACGGCGTCGTTCGTCTCGGCGGCGGTCGTGTAGCGGTTCGTGTTCGCGGGGTAGCCCGTGACCATGACCGGGTCACCCGGCTTCAGCTCGTCCTTCGCAACGCGAAGGTAGTGCTTCGGGTTGTACGGGACGTTGTCCTTGCTGAAGTCCGCGGGCTTGCCGTCCTTGCCCACGTAGGCGCGGAAGAACCCGAAATCCCCCGCGTGGCGAGGCCAGCGCCAGTTGTCCGTCTCGCCGCCGTAGTTGCCGACGCCCTCCGGGGGCGCATACACGAGGCGGACGTCGCGGATCTCGAGCTGCTCGACGAGCGCGAACTCGGCGCCCCCGAAGTACTGCGCGACGCTGCACTTGACCACGCCCTCGCGGCCCTTCTCGCACTCGCTCACAAGGAGCTTCTGGCGATCCTCGATCGCTTGGTAGCGCGCCATGTCGCTCCCGAGCTTCTCGAGCCCGTCGCGCACGTCCTTCGTCACGTCCGTGAACTTCAGGGTCACGAACACGCGCGACGAGGGGCCGTTCGTCCGCTCGTCGGCGCGCGTCTTCGCGAGGAACCCGTCCTTGAGGAGGTTCTCCTTCTCGGTCGAGTTGTACTGGAGCGCGCCGATCACGCAGTGATGGTTCGTGATGATGAGGCCGTCCGGCGAGACGAAGCTCGCGGTGCACCCGCCGAGCGAGACGATCGCCGCGAGCGGGAAGACGCCGGGGTTCGCGAACGCGGAGGGATCGATCGTGAACCCGAGCTTCTTGAGGAGGTCGCCCTGCTGCGCCACCTGCTCGGGCTTCCACATCCCGCCCGGGTTCTCCCAGACGACCGGCGGGACGGAGAGATCCGGCGCCTTCGGGGCGGACACCTCCGCGCTCGTCGACGCGCTCGCGGACGCCCGCGGCGCGTTCACGTCCTGCGGCGGGCCGCACGCGGCCGCCGCGAGGATCGCGGCGAGGCAGGAGGAGCGCGACAGGGTGCCGAGGAGCGTTCGCGGGGCGTACATGAGGGCCTTCTAGTCCCGCCCGGGACGACGGCGCAACCAGTGTTGCGGTGCCCCGGTGGCCGTGCGACCCCTCGGACCGATGCTCGAGATCGCCTCCAGGATCGAACGGGTTCGGGTCGGGCGCGCGCACGCCGAGGTGACGCGCGTGCTCGACGTCGAGGCGGGGTCGAGCGCGGACGGCGCGACCCTCCGGCTGCCGGATCGGTTCGTGATTCCGAACCTCACGCTGGCGCTCGAGGACGCGTCGGTCCGCGTGCTCGTCGACGGTGGTGACGGCGTCCGCGTGCGCTCGGCGCGCGTCACGCTCGTCGCGACGGATCACGGTCGAACCGACGACGGCGCGGAGGCGGCGGTGCGCGAGGCGGAGCAGGCGCTCGCGCTCGCGCGAAGACTCGCGGCGATTTGCGAGGCCTCCATGGCGGCGATCCGGAGCGTGCCCTGGGTCGAGCGGCCGCGCGGCAAGCGCGGCGAGGCCCCCGTCTTCTCTCCTATCGAGGCGCGCATGGCGCTCGCCCACCTCCAGCGAGAGCGGGGGACCGAGCTCGCGGACGAGCTCGTCAAGCGGCGCGCCGCGGTCACGCTCGCGGAGAAGCAGCACAGCGAGGCCCTCGCGCGACACGCGCAGGCCTCGAGCGCGCGCGCTCCGCGCTCGGACGAGCTCCGGAAGGCGGTCGTCGTGGATCTCGACGGAGGCGGCGCCACGAAGGCGCGCCTCGAGCTCTCGTACGTCGTCCCGGGCGCGCGCTGGATGCCCGCGTACACGCTTCGGATCGAGGGCGGAGCCGCCTCGCTCCAGCTCCGCGCGCTCGTGCAGCAGAACACGGGCGAGGACTGGACGAGGGTCGCGCTCTCCCTGTCGACGGCGGACGCGGAGCGCGCGACGGAGCTCCCCGAGCTCCAGAGCGCGCGCATCGGGCGCGCGCAGCCGAAGCGCCGCACGGGGTTTCGGGCCCCGCCCGTGGGCGCCGCGGAGCTCTACGCGGACTACGCCGCGATCCTCGCGAAGCGGCCGGAGCCGCCGCCCGCACCCCCGCCGCCGTCGCCCGCGTCCACGACCGCGTTCGCGATGGACGCGCTCCTCTCGGAGGATCGCGACGAGCGGGAAGACGATCTCGTGTCGGCGAACATGGCGGAGGCGCCCGCGGGTGGCGGAGGCGCGAGCCCGCCGATGCCGGGACCCGCGCGCGGCGCTCCAGCAGCCCCGTTCATGGTGCAGCCGCAGGCGGCCATGCCGCACCGACACCGCGCTTCTCGCTCCTTCGACCGGGGGCTGCTCGAGCAAACCCTCGTCGGGGCCCTCGGCGGAGCCGCGAAGAAGAAGGCGATGGATGCGCGCGCACCCGCTCCGCCCGAGGGCGCGGCCGCGCCCGCCCCCATCGAGGTGGACGCGAGGGCGCTCGCGTTCGGATCCCTCCGCATGCCTGCTCCGGACTCGCCGTCGCGCGGGGAGCTCGCGCGCGTCGGCGTCGGCGAGCTCTACGCCGAGGTGGCCGTCGACGTGTCCCTGTCGATCAGCGCGTCCGTGACGCTCTCGGCCGCGCTCCACGGCGCGGCGAACCCGTGGCTCGCGCCCCCGCCGGCTCGCCACGCGCTCCCCGCGTCCTTCTCGGGCTTCGACTTCTCCTTCGAAGCGGACGCGCCGATCGATCTCCCCTCGGACGGCGAGCCGCACGCGGTCGCGCTCTCGACGGCGAGCGCGCCGGCCAAGGTGTTCCACGTCGTCGTCCCGCGCGAGAGCCGCGACGTGTTCCGCTGCCTGGAGGTGACGAGCCCGCTCGACGCCCCGTTGCTCGCGGGCCCGCTCGACGTCTACGAGGGCCGCGATTTCCTGCTCTCGACGGATCTCGCGACGACGCCGCCGCGCGGGATCCTGCGCGTCGGGCTCGGGGTCGACAGCGCCGTGAAGGTCGCGCGCAACATCGAGTTCGGCGAGACGATCACGGGCTTGATGCGCGGATCGCTCGACCTCTGGCACAAGGTCGCGTGCGAGATCACGAACGGTCGGCGAGACGTCATCCGCGTCGACGTGCGCGAGCGCGTCCCGACGACGCTCCGCGAGAAGGACGTGAAGGTCGAGGTCGTGCGCGTGGAGCCCATGTGGAAGGGCTACGAAGATCCGACCCACCCGATCCAGGGCGGGCACGTGTGGCAAATCGATCTCGCGCCGGGTGAGAAGCGCACCTGCCACCTCGAGTACGTCGTCCACATCGCCGCGAAGCACGAGCTCGCGGGCGGCAATCGGAGGGAAGAATGAAGGCGATCGCGCTCCCGATCACGTCGGTCACGGTGCTCGAGGACCGTGCGGCGATCACGCGGCGCGGGCCGGTCGAGATCCCGGCGGGCGAGTCGACGCTCCGCCTCGACGCGGTCGCGCCCGTGCTCGCCAACAAGACCCTGACCGCGAGGCTCTCCTCCAAGGCCGCGACGCTCAGGACGTGCGTGTGCGCCGGTCGCTGCGCATCCTCGACGCGGCGCTCCCGGAGGAGAAGCGCCGCATCTCGGACGAGCTCGCCGCGGCGCTCGAGCTCGCGGAGCGGCGCCGACGCGAGCGGGAGCTCCTCCTCGAAGAGGACGCGGCGCTCGTGCGGACGGAGGAGCTCTCCATCGCGGAGCTCGGCGAGGACGTGGCCTGGGATCGCCTCGACGTGGAGCGCTGGCGGACGAGCTTGAACCGCCTCGTCCGCGCGCGCGTCGAGCTCGCGGAGCGTGTCACGCGGGCGGACGCGGCGATCGCAGAGCTCGAGGAGGAGATCGCTCGGAAGCAGGCGCGACTCGCGTCGGACCGGAGCTCCTCGGTCGACGCTTGGATCGAGGTGGATGTGGGCGCGTCGGAGGCCGAGACGTGCGAGCTCGTGGTCACGTACGTCGTCCCCGGAGCGTGCTGGCGGCCTCAGCACACCGCCACGCTCGACCGCGTGGAGGGCGAGGGTGGGCCGCGCTCCCGCGTGATCTTCGCGTGCGAGGGGACCGTCTGGCAGAACACGGGCGAGGACTGGGTGGACGTGGAGCTCGTCCTCTCGACCGAGCGGCCCTCGCTCGGCGCCGATCCTCCCGTGCTCGAGGCGGACGTCCTCGACGTCGTGCCGCGCAGCCAGACGATCGTCGTCGAGACGCGCGATCAGACCGTGGAGGAGGGGAGCCTCGGGGTGTCGACGGTGACGCGCGGGGGCGGGGCGAAGCCTCCCGGCCTCCCGGGCATCGACGACGGCGGGGACGCGCGCCACATCCCGACGACGCACGCGCAGACGATCCCGAGCGACGGCCGCCCCCACCGCGTCTCCCTGTTCACGTTCGAGAGCGAGCCGAAGTCCGAGCTCGTGGTGACGGCCGAGCTCGTCGAGGCGGTGTTCGAGCGCACCGAGCTCGAGAACCGCGCGGAGCTCCCGGTGCTCGCGGGGCCCGTCGATCTCGTCAAGAGCGGGGGACCGTCGGGCTCGACGACCGTGGGGTACGCGGCGCCGGGCGAGCGGTTCGCGCTCGGGTGGGGCCCGGACGCGAGCCTCCGCGTCCACCGCTCCGTCGACCGACTCCCGAGCGAGTCGACGCTGCTCGGCAACTGGACGACCGAGACGACGGACGTCGAGGTGCGGGTGTCGAACCTCGGCGGCGATTCGAAACGCGTGCGCGTCGTCGAGCGCGTCCCGGTGTCGGAGATCGAGAAGGTCGTCGTCACCGTGCACGACAAGGAGACGACGGATCGAAGGTCCCCCGACGCGAACGGGTTCGTCACGTGGACGCTCGAGTTGAAGCCCCACGGCCGCGCGAAGGTGAAGCTCCGCACCTCGATCAAGCGCCACGCCGACGTCTCGGGGTGAGCGCTCAGAGCGCGGCGTCCGCGAGCCACCCGCGGATCGCGCGCTGCACGGTCCCCGGGTGTGTGAGGTGGGGGGAGTGCCCCGCGTCGACGCGCGCGAGCGCGGCGCGGGGCATCGCGGCGCGCGCGTGGATCGCGTGCGGCAGAGGGAACGTCGTGTCGTTCGACCCCCAGACGAGCAGCGTCGGCGCGTCGATCTCCGCGATGCGATCGCGCACGTGCGTGCGCGCGGCGTTCGCGAACGCCGCGGCGGCGGCGCGCGTTCCGCGCGACCGGAGGAGCTCCTCGCGGAGCGCCGCGAGCGCTCTCGCGTCGCCCTCGTCGTCTCCCGCCCAGCGCAGGGGCGCGTCCGCGCGCGGCGCGCGGCGGGCGAAGAGTCCGCGGAGCTGAGCGAGGCGCTCGGGGCCAAAGCCGAGGTACGCCCGCGCGCGGAGCGGGAGGCTCTCGGCGATCCCCATCGGGTCGACGAGCACGAGCCCCGCGATGGGCGCGCGGCGCGCGAGCGCGATGTCGAGCGCGACGTACCCGCCGAGGGAGTGACCGACGAGGACGGGCGCATCCATCGAGGCGATCACCGACTCGACGGGGCGCGCGAAGTAGTCGATCCCCCGGCCCTTCGGTGGAGGCGCGCCCGACCGTCCGAAGCCCGGCAGGTCGATCCCGACGACCCGCCTCGTGGTCGCGAACGACGCGAGGAAGGGCGCCCACAGCGCGGCCGCGTGACCTCGGCCGTGCAGAAACACGAGCGGAGCGCCACGATGCCCGCTGGTCGACTCGAGCGTACGTAGCGCGACGCCATCGCCCACCCGGTGCCCCGGCGACACGTTCGATTCGGCGAGCCCCGCGAGGACGCGCTCCTCGATGGGGCCTGGGCGCCCGACGACGGTGAACAGGCTCTCCACGCGCGCGCAGGCTAGAGCACCGACCGGTTCGAATCACCGAGTATTCACGCGATTTCAGGTGCGATCCACACGGCCTCGTCGCTGGGCCCCTCAGGTTGTCAGCAGCAGTCTTCCGGTGCCCGCTCCTCGGGCGCGCGCCTCCCACCCAAAACTCCCGGCCGAGGGTGGACCGGCGCGAGCGGGAGCGGGCCGCCGCCGAGCCGAGCCGCGTCGCAGCGACGAGCTCCGCCTCTTCGCCGTGGGGTTGGGGCGGAGCCCCTCCGCGTTCGTCGTCGTTGCGAAGCCTGAAGTTTGGTAGAGTCGGCCGCGCATGGGAATCCAAGCGGCCCCGCACCAGGCCCTCGCGAACGTCCTGAAATCCACGGCTGGTGCCCCCGTGGTGGTCCTCATCACGGGCCATCCAGATCCCGATGCGCTCGGGAGCGCGCTCGCGCATCACCGCGTGTGCAACGAGCTGGACGTGCCGTGCACCATCGCCCACGTCCTGCCCGTGTCGCACCGCCAGAACCGGGCGATGGTGAAGCTCCTCAACATCGACATGCTTCAGGTGCAGCGCCCGGAGGATCTCGCGAGCTTCAAGTACCTGTCGCTCGTCGACACCTCGATGCCGGAGCCGTCGATCGATCTCCCCGCGGATCTGAAGCTCCTCACGGTCGTCGATCACCACAAGATGGCGGAGGTGGACTGCCCCTTCCACGACATCCGACCGACGATGGGCGCGTCCTCGTCCATCTACGCCGAGTACATGCTCTCCGGCCTCGCGCCGCTCAACGAGGGCCGCGACTCGTCCCGCGTCGCGACGGGGCTGCTGTTCGGGATCCAGACGGACACGAACGACTTCTCGCTCGCGACGTCGTCGGACTTCGCGGCCGCGGCTTATGTGCGCCAGCACTGTGACAGCGACCTCCTGAAGCGCATGGGGCGGCGCGTGGTGACCGCGGCGGGCATGAGCGTCCTCGGCCGAGCGCTCGCGAACCTCCTCGTGGTGCGCGACTTCGCGCTCGCGGGCGTGGGAAAGGTGTCCGCGGGGGAGCGAGACACGATCGCGACGACCGCGGACTTCATCATGCAGCGCGAGGATCTCGACACCGTCCTCGTGTACGGGATCGTCGAGGATCGGATCGACGGCTCGCTCCGGACGGACAGCCCGAGCGTGGAGCCCGCGGCGTTCCTCCACACCGTGTTCGGCAAGGACCGGGCGGGCAAGCCGTACGGCGGTGGGCGCGCGGACAAGGGCGGCTTCCAGATCCCGCTCGGGGTGCTCGCCGAGAGCGAGGACGAGGACGGCCTCTGGGCGATCGTCGAGCAGATCGTTCGATCGCGCCTCGCGAAGGTCGTCCCGGACATCCACCGCGAGTACGAGCGGAAGCAGAGCGACTCGCACGAGCACCATCGAAACGGGCACCACGAAGAGGATCGCCACGGCGATCGCGGCTCCCGGTTCTGACGGCGATCGCAGCTCCCGGTTCTGACGGCGATCGCAGCTCCCGGTTCTGACGGCGCGGGCGAATGCGCTCGAAGCGTCCCCGAGACACGCGTCGCGGCCTGGCTAAGGGATGCGCCACCCGGATCGAAGGGCGCCCAGGTGTGGGGGCGTCACGGCGCCGTGATTGACGCAAATCTGCGGCGAATCGGGCGTGGCTCGCGCGTTGCACAAGGCGCTCTGGATCGGCCGTCAGTCAAGACGGACCGCGACCGATGGAGAGCGCATGACGACTGTTCCTCCTCGCGCGAGCTCCGCGCCGCCGGCTGCACCGCGCGCGCGATACCTCTTCGGTGATTCGACGCCGTTCCCGCTCGACGAGAACTTCCTCGACACCGGGTGCGCCGCGGTGGAGTGCGCCGTCGCCTTGCTGCGCGCGGACGAGGTGCGCGTCGAGGAGAAGCGCCTCGTCGCCGCGGTCGAGCAGCGCACGCTCCAGGAGGTCGGGCACTTCGAGCACTTCGAGGCGACCGTGCGGTCCGCGTACGCGGAGCCCGTGGACGACCTCCGCAGCCAGATCGGCCTCTCCGCGCAGCGCATGACCGACGCCCTGCGGAAGGAGATCATGAGCTTCCGGGACGCGGCGATCGCGAAGGCCCTCGAGACGGCGGCGCTGAGCCGGGTGATGCCGGCGATCGGGAAGTTCTTCGAGCGCCATCAGCTCCCGAACACGAAGTGGAGCATCGCGTGGGGCGTCCGCCTGGACGGGCGCGGCACGACCGTCGCGCAGGTCCACGCGCGCGCGCCCGGGGATCTGGACGTGAGCATGGACGTCGCGATCCCGGTGGAGCACGCGTGGTCGAAGGCGGTGCGCGTGAGCTCGCTCGCGTCGGGCGTGGGCATCCACTTGATCAAGAAGCGCGTGCTCCGCAAGCCGCGCGTCGAGCTCGAGACCCTGGACGCGCTCTATGTCACGGAGCTCATCGACCTGCCGGGCGAGTCGTCGATGACGCTTCGGCGGTCCTCGAAGCGGACGAGCGTGGGGCTCCGCATCGTCTACGCGCCGGACGGGACGGTGCAGGTCGCGCGCATCGCGGAGGACGGCTCGCGCTCCGCCGAACCCGAGTCGATGGGGCCCGAGGACGCGGCCGTCGCGAGGGCGCTCTTCGCGCGTGTCGCGGGGCAGCTGCGCTCGCTCGTCCCTCATCGCGCGAAGCTCCGGGCGGCCTATTTTCGGGACGTTCCGCTCCACGCGCCGCCGACGGAGTCGGCGCCCGAGGGGCGCGTGTTCGAGCAGCCCGCGGCGATCGCGCGGCTCCTCATCGAGTCCATCGCGCCCTACATCCGCGAGATCGCGAGGCGGTCGAACGGCGCGGGCGAGCTCGCGCTGAAGCGCACGCTCGGGGACGGCCGCCGAGAGGAGCTCTTCGTGTCGTACGACACGGTCCTCGCGGGTGTCGCGAAGCTCGCGCCGATGCACCGAGCGCTGTTCGATCTCTTCGGCCTCGGACACCAAGACATGCCGCTCCTCGGCGAGGGTGGCGTGACACCGAGCCTCATGGCGCCGGAGCTCGAGTCGTACGGCGAGCCCGCGCGCGTCCCGTCCGTGCCGCCGCCCGCGCGTCCGCCGTCGATGCGCCCGCCCGTGATCCGTCCGCCCTCGCTGCCTCCGCCGCGCGCCCCGCGCGCGCGTGCGCCGATGGCGTCGGACGCGGACGTCACCGTGCAGCGTCCGTTCTACCGACCCACCGTGAACTGAGGAGAGCCGCGACCGGCGTTACTCGGCGCCGGTCACGGTGGGCCGCCCGGCGCCGCGTGCGCGTGCCCAATCCACGGCGGATCGCGGCCTCAGCACGCCCGCGCCCTGCACCTCCTTCGGGACGTCCGCGAGGAGCTCGGCGGTCTCGAGCAGGCCGCGGCGGATCTCCTTCGGGGTGAGGGACGGCGTGACCTCGAGCATCTGCGCCGCGACGGAGGCGGTGATCGGGGACGCGAACGACGTCCCGTCCACGTGCTGGTACTCGGTCGAGATGTACTTCTGCCGCATGATGCGCGCCTCGACGACGCGCATCAGCTCGGCGATCTGCGTGCGCTCCTCCGGGGTCGAGAGCGTGTTGCGCTCGGAGAAGCCGTGCTCGGCGCTGAGCTCCTCGAGGATGCTGAGCAGGGCGAAGAGCGGCTGCGCTTCGCGCGCGGTGAGGGTACCGGGGAGCATGGGCGCGGGGAGCCAGATCGCGGGGGCGAGGAGATCGGGCTTCTGCACACCGGGCCGGTGCGTCCCATAGCTCGAGGGCCAGACGCGGTCGTCCGTCGTGCCGGGCGAGAAGCTGTCCACGAGCCCGCCCACGGTGATCGCGGCGGGGGCCGAGCCCGGCGCCTCGACTTTGTGTCCGGGGCTGTTGCCCGCGGCGGCGAACACCGTGATGCCCGACGCGACGACCTCCTCGACGGCGCGCTCCACCTCGAAGAAATCCGGATCCTCGGGGCCGACGCCGAGCGAGACGTTGAGGATGCGGATGCCCACGTCCGGGTAGCGGAGCGGGAAGCGGATCGCGTGGGCGACGTTCTTGCCGAGGATGCGCCCACCCGAGGTGCCGGCCTTGATGAGGACCACCTCCGCGTCGCTCGCGATGCCCCGGTAACTCCCGCCGCTCCGGTAGCCGTTTCCCGCTGCCGCGCACGCCGTCATCGTCCCGTGCCACCCGAACGGTTGCGCGGTGAAGAACTCGTTGCCGTTCGGGACGTCCCGCGTCGCGTCCGCGTAGACGCGGATGCGGCGGGTCGGCCGCATCATGTCCGGGTGCGGGTAGAACCCGCTGTCGACGAAGCCCATCACCACGCCTTCCCCCGTCACGTCGGTGTGGGCGTCGAGGCGTTCGGGGATGGAAGGGATCTGGGGCCGCGCCATGCGCGCCGCTCGTAGTACGAGCCGCCCAAACTAGCTAGTTGACTCCGTCCCGGGCTTCGCGCTCGGACCTGAAGCGCCGGGCGCTCGTGGACCGAAAGTTGGCCCGGGGGCCCTGGGTCTGGCATCGACGGCGCACTTTGGTCGCGCAACCGATCGACGTCGTGGGGAGGCCGGCGCGGAAGACGCCTGGGCGCCTCTTGCCCTGCAAGCTCGGGGAGTACGAGCTGTTCGATCACATCGGCAAGGGCGGGATGGCGGACATCTACCGCGCGCGCCGGCGGAACGAGCTCGGGGTCGTGCGGGAGCTCGTCGTGAAGGAGGTGCTCCCGGAGCTCGCCGGGGAGGCGCGGTTCTCCGAGCTCCTCGCGGCGGAGGCGAAGCTCGCGTCGAGGCTCGCGCACCCGAACGTCGTGCGCGTGGAGTTCCTGGGGAGGGACGCGGGCGCGCTCTACATCGCGATGGAGCACGTGGACGGGCTCGATCTGCGGGAGCTGTTCCGGAAGTGCGCGCAGAGCGGGACGCGCATCCCGACGGAGATGGCGCTTCGAATCGCGATCGACGTGCTCGCCGCGCTCGACTACGCGCACCGCTTCCGCTTCGAGGAGGCCGACCGTGTCGGGATCATCCACCGGGACGTGTCCCCGTCGAACGTGCTCCTGTCGCTCGACGGCGAGGTGAAGCTCTGCGACTTCGGGATCGCGCGCGCGCACGAGGAGCCGCGCGATCTCGCGTCCGGCCTGGACTTCGGCGCGGCGCCCGCGGCGAAGGTGCTCATCGAGGGGAAGGCGGGGTACATGAGCCCCGAGCAAGCCTGGGGCGACGCGCTCGACGGGCGCGCGGACGTGTTCGCGCTCGGGATCATCCTGTTCGAGATGCTGAGCGGGAAGAAGCTCTACAAGCGCGGAGCGAACGGCTCGCTGCTCGACGTGGCGAGGCGCGCGGAGATCCCTCCGCTGCCCGCGGCCGGGCTGCCGCTCCACGAGGAGATCTCCGCCATCGTCGCGCGCGCGCTGACGCGCTTTCGCGAGGATCGGTTCTCGTCCGCGGACGAGATGCGCCGCGCGCTCGAGGACTACGCGCACCGCGCGGGCCTCGTTGCGAGCTCGCTCCGCCTCGGGGAGTGGCTGTCGGACCACTTCGAGGGCGAGATCACGCGCGTCGCGCATCGGCGCGCGCTCGCGGTCGAGGCGCTCCGGCGAGGACCGATCGTCGAGATGGTGCGCATCGCAGCGCCACGAGCCGAGGGGGAGGGGAGTCCGACCGCCGAGCCCACGCCCACCCCCACGCCGACGCGCCTCCGACTCAAAAAGAAGAAGAAGAGCCCCGCGATGAGCGAGCCGAAGTCTGCTCTCGGACGAGACGTTCCCCCCGCCGGCGAGATGCCGCCGAGCCTCGCGCCGCGCAGCCTCGAGGGCACGACGAGCGACATCGTCGCGCGCCCGGAGGGCCGATCGCGCGCCCGGTGGGCGATCCTCGCTGCGCTAGCGGTCCTCGCGATCGCGGTCGGCGTGGTCCTCGCTCTCCGCGGCGCGCGCTGAGCGCGCGAGGCGCGGAGGCTTGCCGAAGCCGAAGACCGAGCGGAGGAGCGGGCGAATCAGCCACTCCGCGAGCGTCTGTCGGCGTCGCATGGGGAACGCGCTCGGATCCATGCGCGGCACCCAGAGGTTCCCGCGATCGCCCAGGAAGACGTAGACGGGGTACGCGAGCGTCGAGAGCAGCACGGTGAGATCGTTCCGGTGGGGGCTCGAGAGCCCGGCGATGCGCGTGTCGGGGCCGTCGACGGTCGTGCGGGGGCGCGGATCATCGAACCAGTCGAGGGCGAGCGCGATCGCGTTCTCGCTCGGGAAGCGCTCCACGCCCATGTGCCGCGCGGCGACGATGTCGAGCGCGATGGGATCGCGCGCCGCGTAGATGCGGCCGGGGTACGTGGGCGTGGGATCGCCGAGGATCCCCGTGAGGCCATCCGGGACGTGATGGGTCGCGTCGAGGATCGCGAGGTCGGGCGGGAACGCGTCGACGAACATCATCGAGCCGCTCGCGAGATCCGCCTCGCGCTCCTCGAAGAGCAGCTCCTCGATTCGCTTGCCGAGGGACTCGAGCGCGCTCGTCGCGAGGTGCACGAGCATCATCGGGTGCGTCCGCATCTTCGCGAACACGACGCGCGTGTCCGCGTCCCGCCAGGTGCGGCTCACGCTGTCCTGCCCGAGCCCGCGGCGGAACGCGTGGGGTACCTGATCCTCGCTCACGTCCACGATCCGGTAGAGCGGGCTCTCGAACCCGAGATACCGGGCCACCTCCGCGACGCTGCGCCCCGCGAAGAAGAGGTCCCAGTGGTTCGGCGCCTCGAGGTACGCGACGTCCGTCGCGCCGCGCTCGATCAAGATCCGGGCGAGCTCCTCGGCGAGGACGCGATCGACGTGCGCGCTCGGGTCGCGGCGGTCGTAGGCGAGCATGAAGGAGGTCTTGATCGCGACGCGACCCGCGCTCGCGCCGATCGCTCCGTCGAGATCCACGGCGGCGAGCGCGCCCCGGAGGAGCTCGCGGAGCGCGTCGGGATCCGCGGCGCGGGTGCGCGCGTCCTCGCGGACGGCGACCACGCCACCCTCGCCCAGCGCGCCCACGCGATCGCGCCGCGCGCCGCCGCGGACGAACGCGGGATCCACGTCGCGGAGCGCGTCCGCGAGGCGCTCGGCGTCGTAGCCTTCGCGGGGGCGGTCCTCGTCGTCGAACGCCGCGAGGAGCACGCCGAGGACGCGCTCGTGCTTGCGCTCGTCGTTCGCGATGCGCGTCGCGGTGGGCGCGAGCTTCGCGTACTTGGGATCGTCCGCGAGGATCCGCGCGACGTGATCCCACGACAGCACCGCGGTCTTCTCCGCGCCGACCTGGAACGCGCAGAAGCGCGCGAACGACTGGTGCCGGAGCGCCGCGGCCGCGGTCTCGGGCACCTTCCCGGCGACGCGACCGAGCGCGACGATCGCGCGCGCGGCGAGCTGCGAGAGCGGGGCCCTGCGGAACGTCGTGTGGGTGACGATCGCCGCCGCCCACCCCGCGATCCAGCCGCCGAACCCCGCCGCGAGGCGCGCGGCGGCGAGGCGCGTGCGCCCGGTCTGTACGAGGAGGCCGCGGGCGAGGACGGCGTGCGTGCGCTCGTCACGCGAGGCCCAGCGGAGCGCGTACGCGACGACCCCGCGCGTCGCGTCGTCCGCCTGGAGCGCGGCGACGCGCGCGTGGACGCCTTCGCCTCCGTACCCGATCGCCGCGAGCTCCTCGCGCTCGAGCGCGAGCAGGAAGAGCGCCTCGAGCTCTCGGCGGGCGTTGCCTTTGGCGGCGACCCTGATCGCGTGGAGGTGCTCCTCCATCTCGCGCACCATCGCGTCGGACGAGGTCGTGGAGGCTGGCGCGCTGAGCGCTGTCGTCGGTTCGCGGGCGGGCGAATGCTCCACGGGGAAGGGCATTCTGCCGGAGGCGGAGGGGGATCGGGCGGCCGCGTTGCCATCCTTCCTACGGTCGGCGTCGATCCCGTACTTCGCGTCGAGCGTCCGAAATAGCCGCCACGATGGTCGACCCCTCCACGCTCTGCCTGTGCCTCCCGCTTCCGCGCTGACATTCTCCGTCTCGGGCGAAGCGCGAAAGGCCTCCACCCCCTCGGGATCGCCGTAGAGTGTCGCGGATGCCGCTCCTCGCCGAAGTGGCCGTGCCGGTGCCGCTCGCGCACGCGTTCACGTACCTCGTCCCGTCGACGTGGATGAGCCCGCCGCGCCCGGGGGCGCGCGTGCTCGTCCCGTTCGGCGCGCGGAAAGTGGTGGGCGTCGTGCTGGGCTCGGGGGAGGCACCCGCGCCCGATGGGATCGAGCTCAAGCCGCTCGCGGGCGTCGTGGACAGCACGCCCGCGCTGCCGGCGGAGCTCCTCGCGTTCGTGCGCGAGGTCGCGGACTACTACTTTGCGCCCATCGGCGCGGTGCTGCGCCTCGCGCTTCCGGCGGTGGAGAGGCAGGCCCTCGAGGCGGTGGACGCGACGCCGGATCTCTTCGAGCGCCTGAAGGGGTCGCGCAAGGCGTCGCCGCGCCAGGACCTCCTCGCGACGGCGACGATCCCCCCGGAGGGCTCCGCGGATCCCAAGCTGCGGGGGCAGAGCGAGCGCGTGCTCGCCCGCCTCCGCGCGACCGGCGCGGCGACGCTCGGCGCGCTCGCGCGTGACTTCACGCAGGCGCGCGCTGCGCTGCAGAAGCTCGAGGGCCTCGGCCTCGTGAAGCTCGAACCGGTCGCGCGCGGCGCGGCCCGGGTCGAGGCGGAGCCCACCGATCCGTGGAAGGAGCTCACGCCGGCGCAAGCCGAAGCGGCGGCGCGGCTCGCGGGTGCGCTCCGCCTCGATCCGAGCTCGACGGAGCCGAGGAGCTTCCTGCTCCACGGCGTCACGGGCTCGGGCAAGACGGAGGTCTACTTCAACGCGATCCGGAGCTGCCTCGACGCGGGCCGGGGCGCGCTCGTGCTCGTCCCGGAGATCGCGCTCACGCCCCAGCTCGTCGCGCGGTTCCGCGCGCGGTTCGGGGACGAGGTCGCCGTGCTGCACAGCGGCCTGGGGGACGCGGAGCGCCTCGCGATGTGGAAGCGCCTCCACGATCCGACGTCCGCGGGGCCCGCGGCGGGTCGGGTCCGCGTCGCCATCGGCGCGCGCTCCGCGCTCTTCGCGCCCGTCCCGGAGCTCGGGCTCGTCGTGGTGGACGAGGAGCACGACGCGTCGTTCAAGCAGGAAGAGGGCGTCCGTTACCACGCACGGGACATGGCGATCCTTCGGGCGCACCGGGCGCGCGCCGTCCTCGTCCTGGGCTCGGCGACGCCGTCGCTCGAGTCGGTGGCGCTCGCGGATCGGGGGAAGCTCGAGCGCCTCTCCCTCCCCGATCGCGCGCGCAGCGAGGCGTCCCTCCCGACGGTGGAGATCGTCGATCTGAAGCGCATCGGTGCGGGGCCGAGCGGCGAGAAGAAGATCTCGCTGCCCCTCCATCGCGCGCTCGACGCGACGCTCGAGCGCAAGGAGCAAGCGATCTTGTTCCTCAACCGGCGGGGCTTCGCGCCGAGCGTGGTGTGCATGTCGTGCGGCGCGCTCGAGACGTGCCCCGCGTGCTCCGTGTCCCTCACGTTCCACCAGCGGAGGAGCACGCGGTCCCGCGTGTGCTGTCACTACTGCGGGTTCGAGACGGAGCTCCCGACCGCGTGCTCGAGCTGTAGCGCGCCGGCGCTCGAGCTCGAGGGGCTCGGGACGGAGAAGCTCGAGGAGACGATCGCCACGGCGTTCCCGACGGCGCGGGTCGCGCGCCTCGATCGGGACGTGGCGTCCGGCGCGAAGGCGGAGCGCGTCCTCGAGCGGATGCGGCGCGGCGAGATCGACGTCCTCGTGGGCACGCAGATGGTCACGAAGGGCCACGACCTGCCGAACGTCACGCTGGTCGGCGTCATCCAGGCGGACGCGGCGCTCTCGATGCCCGACTTTCGCGCCGCCGAGCGCACGTTCCAGCTGCTCGTCCAGGTCGCGGGTCGCGCGGGGCGGCACGAGCGCCCGGGCAAAGTGCTCATCCAGACGCGCCAACCGGAGCACTCCGCGATCCGTCACGCCGCGAAGCACGACGTGCTCGGGTTCCTGAAGGAGGAGCTCCGTGATCGCGCGGACTCGCGGTACCCGCCGTTCGCGCGCGTCGCGCTCCTCCGCATCGACGCGATGGACGTGAAGGTCGCGGAGAAGGCGGCTCACGCGCTCGCGAAGGAGGCGCGCGCGATCGGCGGCGCGGAGGTGCTCGGCCCCGCCGCCGCCCCGATCGCGCGGCTCCGTGGGCGCTATCGCTTCCGCGTGATGCTGCGCGCCGCGGAGCGCCCGCCGCTCCGCGCGATGCTGACGCGCCTCGAGCCCATCCTCGCGAAGCTCGATCGGCGGGTCCGCGCCATCATCGACGTCGACCCCGTCTCGATGCTGTAGGCCGCGTTCGCTCCGCTCCCGCCGGGGTCCGGAGGTGCGGCCTCCGGACCGTGTTGCCTCGGTGGGTCAGTCGACCGCGCAGGGCTGGTTCTGGTAGACGGCGGTGCCGGCGGCGTGAGCCTCGCACGCGTTCGGGTAGTCGTGCAGATCGCAGCCGCAGACGGGGTCGTAGTTGTCGGGGCAGCCCCACGGGAGCGCCTGGCAGGTACCGAGGGCGTCGGCCCAGCCGCACGTCGCGTTCAAATCGTAGTTGCAGAACTCGCCCTGCGGGCATGTCTCGGGCGTGTCGCCGCCGCACGCCTGTCCGCTCGGCGTGCACGCGCCGGTGTGGACGATCGCGGTGCTGTGCGCGTGCGCCTCGCACGCGTTCGAGTAGGTCTGGTTGTCGCAGCCGCAGACGGGGTCGACGTTGTCCGGGCACACCTCGGGGATGGGCGCGCACGTGCCGCTCGCGTCCGCGGCGCCGCACATCGCCTCCAGGGTGTAGTTGCAGAACTCGTTGGGCCCGCACCCGTTCGCGTCGCCGCCGAAGCCGCCGCAGATCTTCGCGTCGCAGGCTCCTTCGTGCGCGATCGCGGCGCCGGCGAGGTGGGCGTGGCACGTGTCTTCGTACGTCACGCCGTCGCACCCACAAACGGGCGTGGGGATGCAGTCCGCGCCGCCGCAGTCGACTTGGGGGCACTCCGCGGGGGTCGCGGTGCAGACGCCCATCTGATCGGCAGCGCCGCACGTGCCCGCGGGGAACTCGCCGTACTCCCCCGCGTTGCACGTGAGCCCGGCGATGCCACCGCAGGGCCCGCCGAGCGTCTCGCACGCGCCGTCATGGAGGACGTCCGTCCCGCCGAGGTGGGCGTGGCACTCGTCCTCGTACGTCACGCCGTCGCACCCGCAGACGGGAATGGAGATGCAGTCGGCCGTGGGCCCGCAGTCGTACTCGATGCACTCGGTCGGCTCCGCCGTGCAGATCCCGAGCTGATCGGCGGCCCCGCAGGACGAGCCTTCGAACGCGCAGAACTCGCCGTCGTTGCAGGTGAGCCCGGCGATGCCACCGCACGGCCCTCCGAGCGTCGACCCGCCCGTCGAGGACGTCGTCGTCGTCGTCGTGGAGCCCGAGCCGCCGCTCCCACCCCCTCCGGGGGTGATGACGCAGCCCGAGAAGAACAGCGAAGAGAGACCGAGGCCGAGGACGATCGAGCGAAGAGACATGACGAGACTCCTTTGAGGGGTGAGCGCGAAAGACAAAGCGATGGGGTGCGCGCAGCGCGGATGCGTGCGCGAGCGAAGGGTGAGGGGCGCGTGAGGGGCTAGGGCGTGCCCTGGCCTCGGAGCGTCACGACGATGAAGCCGGGCGCGGAGCCCGCGACGTGCAGGACGAGCACGTCCTCGAAGTCGCCCTCTCCCGAGGGCGTGAAGGCGAGGGACACGGCGCGTACCGCGCCCGCGGGGACGCTGAGCGGCGCGCTCGTCGAGAGGGTGAAGGCGGAGGCGGCGGTCACGAGGTGCACGTCGTCCACCGTGAGATCCTCCGCGCACCCGTTCTGGAGCTGAATCGCGAACGCCTGGGACTGACCCGCCTTGACCGCGCCGCGATCGGTGACCGTCGCTGGGTCGATCGTCAGGCACTCGGCGTACGCTGGGCTCGCTGGCGCGATGCTCAATCCGTCCACCGCGGTCCCGGGGGCCTCGAGATCGATGGGCACCGAGTGCTCTCCATCGAGGCTCGCCTCGACGCGGTAGAGCTGCGCGGCGTCGTCGGTGAGCGTGAGGTCGAACGACCCGTCCGGGGAGACGACGACGCTGTCCGTCTTCGAGCTCGTGATGCCGAGCGCGCTGAACGTCGCGTCCGCGGTGACGGCGCCCGGCGCGCCGTGCAGCACGACCGTCGGGCTGATCGACGTGAGGCTCAGCTTGGCGACGTCGATGGTGGGGACGATGGGCGGGAGCGGTTGCGGGCTCACGACACAGGCCGGCGCGCCGAGGAGGGTCGCGCCCACCAGGGCCGCCACCCAGGTTCTCGTGTGCCGCCAAGCTCTCATGTCCGCACCCTCAAGCACCCGTTATGCCACGAGCTCGACCTTGCGGGCCGCCGTGATCAGAGCCCAAAAGCCGGCGCAAAATCATCTCCGGTCCATCACCGGAGGAGCACCGGGGAAGATCGGCCTAGTCTCATAGAGAATCGAGTTGTATCATTCTGTATCACTTGGTTCTGGCACTGTCCGACCGATACGAGCTGCACGGCGTCCTCGGGCAGGGTGGGGGCGGCACCACCTACCGAGCGACGGATCGAGACGCGGACGCGGAGGTCGCGCTCAAGGTCGTCGAGCAGGCCGACGCGGACGCCACCGAGGCGCTCCTCCGCGAGTTCGCGCGACTCCGAAGCGTCGAGCACCCGAACCTCGTCCGAGTCTTCGACTTTGGCGTCGCCTCGCTCGGCGAGCGTCGCGTCTCGTTTCTCGCGATGGAGCGCATCGACGGCCCGGATCTTGGGGCGTTTGCCGAGACCGTGGATGCGGACCGCGTCGTCGCCGCGCTCGTGGACGTCGCGCGAGGCCTCCGCGCGGCGCACCGCCTCGGCCTCGTGCATGGGGACGTGAAGCCCTCGAACGCGGTGGTCGCGGCCACCGGGCGGGCCAAGCTCGTCGACTTCGGCGCGAGTGAATCCCTGAGGGCCGCGCTCCCGACGGCCGGGCCGAGCGGCACCCCCGCGTTCATGGCGCCCGAGCTGTTCTCGGGGAGCCCGTCCGACGTCCGCACGGACATCTTCGCGTTCGGGCGAACGGTGCAGGCGCTCGGTGAGACGCGGACCCTCCCCGCCGACGTCGTCGCCATCGGTGATCGCGCGGCTTCGCCGGATCGCGCCGCCCGACCCGCGACGATGGAGGAGATCCTCGAGGCCCTCGCGCCGTACGCACCACCGAGCGCGGACGCTTCCGCCACGCTCCCCTACGTGTTCGTCGGCCGCGCCGCCGAGCTCCGCGCCCTGGACGCCGCGTGCGCCACGCTCGACGCGACCGGACCGCGCGTCCTTTGGATCCAAGCTGAGAAGGGCTTTGGAAAGAGTCGTCTCCTCGCGGAGGCGAAGTGGCGCGCCGCGCGCCACGCGGTCGTTCGCGAACCCCGCGCGCGGGCCCTCGAGCGCTCGGGGCCGTTCGGCGCCCCTCTGCTCGAGGCGCTCTCGACGGTCGACGCGGGACCCACGCGCGCGGTGATCCTCGACGACCTCGACCGCGCCTCCCCCCACTGGCCGAGGGTGGAGGCCTTCGCGCGCGTGCTCTCCACATCGTCCCGCGCGTCCGTGATCGCGGCGTCGACGGAGGAGCCGCCCGCTTGCGCGGCCGGGGTGTTGCTCCACCTCCGCCTCGGCCCGTTCGATCTCGAGGACGTCGCGGCGCTCTGCGAGGGGCGCACCGCAGTCGTATCCCCGGCCCAGATCCAAGCGCTCACGGACTCCATCCCGGCGCGCGTCTCCGCGCTCGCGCGCCGGCTCGACGAACACTCGGTGAACGAGATCGATCTCGTCGCTGCCGCGCGGGAGACCGCGCGCGCGTCCGCTCCGAGCGCGAAGTCGAGCGCCGTGCGCGTCGCGCTGCTCGCGCTCCGGCGGGCCGGTCGTCACCCTGCGCGCGTCCTCGCGGCGCGCGTCGAGCTCGCGGACGCGCTCCTCCGCGCGGGCGCGAGCAAGGTCGCGCTC
Source organism: Polyangiaceae bacterium (assembly GCA_046351395.1). Classification (GTDB taxonomy): domain Bacteria; phylum Myxococcota_A; class Polyangia; order Polyangiales; family Polyangiaceae; genus CAYYKK01. The sequence continues at coordinate 111,162 of JAXLYP010000030.1, read as the reverse complement.
CGCGCGATCGCGCCAGCGCTGACCCACCTCGGCGCCGACGCGCGCGCACACGACGTCGCGTCGCGCGCCCTCCTCCAGGCAGCGTCGTTCGAGCGCGCGGCGGAGCTCGCGCGCGCGGGGCTGACGCACGCGCCCGATCCGGTGTCGCGCGCGCAGCTCCTCGGTACGCTCGGCGTCGCCCTGGCCTACACGTCGCGCGACGCGGAGGCGCGCGCGGTCCTCACCGAGGCCACCACCGTCGCATCGGACGCTGGCCTCCGCCTCGACGAGGCGCGCGCGCGGATCCAGCTCGGCATCGTCCATTACCGGGCCGGCGAGGCGCTCACGGCGGCGCGCGCGTTCGAGGCCGCGCTCGCGCTCGCGGAGCCGCTCGACGCGCTCGACCTGGTCGCGAACGCCTCGCTGAACCTCGGGATCGCGCGCCATCAGCTCGGCGATCTGGCGCTCGCCCTCGCGGCGTACGAGCGCGGCGAGCTCGTCGCGCGAGCGCTCGGCTCGGCGCCGCTCGCGCTCGCGATGCACGCGAACCTCGCCAAGCTCCACGTCGATCTCGGGCTCTTCGAGCGCGGGCTCTCCGGCGCGACGCGCGTCGCCGAGCGCGCGCTCGAGGCGGGGCAGACCGCGTTCGAGGCCTTCGCGGCGTCCATCCAGGCCGACGCGCTCGCCCTCCTCGGCCGGCCTTCGGCTGCGCTCGAGGCCCTCGACCGAGCCGAGCGCATCTACGGCGCGATGGGCTCGTCCCGCGAGGTCTCGAGGTCACGATCGATCGGGCTCGCCTCGTCATCCAAGCCGACGGCGAGCTCGCGCGCGCCGACGCGCTCCTCGAGCCGCGCGCGCGACGGCGGGGACCCTCGGCGCAGACGACGTCGACGCCCGCCTCGCGCTCGAGGAGGGGCGCCTCGAGCGCGCGCGAGGCAACGCCGCCTCCGAGCTCGCGCACCTCGAGCACGCGGTGGAGCGCGCCGTCCGCGCTGGGCAGCGCCTCCTCGAGGCCGACGCGCGCGCCGCGCTCGCCACCTCGTTCCACGCGCGGGGCGCGGAGCTCCTCGCCGAGCGCGAGCGCCTCGCCACGCGCGCCATCCTCGAGCGGACCCTCGTCGCGCTGCCGCGGGAGATCGCCGAGGCCTTCGCGCTCCACCCGAGCCGGCGGAGCGCCCTCGAGAGGAGCCCCGAGGCGCGCACCGGGGCGACCGACGCCCGACCGCACGATCGCGAGGCGCGGCTCGAGCGCCTCGTCTCCATCGCTCGCCGACTCTCGTCGTCCCTCGATCCGAAGGAGGTGCTCGACATGGCGGTCGACGCGGCGATCGACTTCACGGGCGCCGAGCGCGGGTTCATCATCCTACGCGGGGCGCCGCTCACCCTCCTCGCGCCTCGCAACACCGGCCAGCGCGCCCTGGAGGACGCGGAGATCGCGTTCTCGCGCGGCATCGCCGAGCGCGTCCTCGAGACCGGCGAGCCCATCGTGACCGTCGACGCGCAGCGCGACGAGCGGTTCGCGCTCCAGCGCTCCATCCACGCGATGCGCCTCTCGAGCGTGATGGGGCTCCCCGTCCGCGGTCCGGAGGGCGTCGTCGCCGCGCTCTACCTCGATCACCGAGCGCGGCGCGGCGCGTTCGACCGCGTCGAGATCGATCTCGTCCTCGCCCTCGCCGACCACGTCGCGACCGCGCTCTCGAGCGCGCGCCTCCACGCCGCGCTGGCCGAGCGCACGCGGGAGCTCGAGGTGGAGCGCGCGCGTACGCTCGAGCTCCTCCGCGAGAAGTCCGAGGAGGCCGATCGCCTCGCGCTCGAGGTCCGCGCGCGCGAGGAGGCCGCCCTCGAGCGCTTCCGCGGCTCGATGATCGTGGGCCGGAGCGCGCCGATGCAGCGCCTCTTCGAGAAAATCGCGCGCGTCTCCTCCGCTGCCGTGAGCGTCCTCGTGACGGGCGAGAGCGGCACCGGAAAGGAGCTCGTGGCGCGCGCGATCCACGCCGAGAGCGCCCGAAAGGGCCGTCCGTTCGTCGCGATCAACTGCGGCGCGATCCCCGAGCAGCTCCTCGAGTCCGAGCTCTTCGGGTACCGCGCCGGGGCGTTCACGGGCGCCGCGAAGGACCGCGACGGCCTGTTCCTCGCCGCGAACGGCGGGACGCTCTTCCTCGACGAGATCGGAGAGATGGCCCCCTCCCTCCAGGTGAAGCTGCTGCGCGTCCTCCAGAACCGAGAGGTGCAGGCGCTCGGCGCGCCGCACCCCGTCCCGATCGACGTGCGCCTCATCACGGCGACCCACCGCGACCTCCGCGTCGAGACGGCCGCGGGGCGCTTCCGAGAGGATCTCTACTACCGCGTCGCGGTCGTCGAGATCACCGTGCCCGCGCTGCGCGATCGCCTCGACGATCTCGTGTGGCTCACGCCCGCCCTGCTCGCCCGCGCCGCGCGCGAGCTCGGCCGGCCCGCCCCCGAGGTCGCGCGCGACGCGATGAGCGCGATGATGCGCCACGACTGGCCCGGCAACGTGCGCGAGCTCGAGAACGTCCTCACGAAGGCGATGGTGCTCGCCGATCGGGAGGTCATCCACGCCTCCGATCTCGGGCTCGACGCCGCGCCCGCGCGTCCCCGCGCCTCCGCCCCGCTCACGCGCAAGGCTCACCAGGCCGACGAGCAACGGCGCATCGAGGCCGCGCTCCGCGCCTCGAACTTCAACGTCAGCGAGGCGTGCCGCTCCCTCGGGATCCCGCGCGCGACGATGTACCGAAAGCTCAAGCGCGGCGCGCCCGGCTGACGATCACTTGCGCTTCGCGTCCCCCGGGCTCGTCAACATCGTGTCGCCCGCGCTCTCGCGCGCATCGTCGTCCTCCTTCGGGCCCACTTCGGCGGGTGGGCGGGGCGCCTCGCGCCCGCTCGCGGAGAGCTGCTGCGACAACGCGCGCACCTCCACCTGCATCGCGCGCGCGTCCGCGTAGCGCTGCTCGGGATCGAACGAGAGCGCCGAGTCCACGACGAGCCCGAGCTCGTCCGGCACGGACGCGACGGACGCGAGGGGTGGGGGGGCGCTCGTGGCGCCTTGATAGAGGATCTCCGCGACCGTGTTCCCGAGGTGGATCGGCCTGCCGGTGATCGCGTGGAACATCGTCGCGCCGACCGCGAACACGTCCGCGCGCGCATCGATCGCCTCACCGCGCACCTGCTCGGGCGCCATGTACGGCGCCGTCCCGATGAGCGCGCCCTTCTCCGTCAGCACCGAGCCTTCGAACTTTGCGGCCCCGAAGTCGAGGACGCGGAGCTTCCCTGTCCCCCGGTCGAGGAGCAGGTTCTCGGGCTTGATGTCGCGGTGCACGATGCCTCTCGCGTGCGCGGCCGCCAGCACGTCGAGGAGCTGCCCCGCGAGGTCGAGGAGCTCCGGGATCGGGATGGGGCCTCGCTTCATGCGCTGCGCGATCGTCTCGCCCTCGACGAACTCCATCACGATGAACGGCGCTCCATCCTCCGTGACGTCGACGTCCATCACCGGCACGGCGGCCGGGTGATCGAACCGGTTCACCGCGAGCGCCTCGCGCTGGAACCGCTCGCAGAGCTCCACGTTCGTCTGGAGGTGAGCGTGGAGGATCTTGATCGCGGCGACGCGCCCGATCCGGTGCCTCGCGACGTACACGCTCGCGGTCGCGCCCCGCCCGATGAGGCGCTCCAGGAACCACTTCCCCTGGAGCCACATCCCCACCCGCTTCACGTCGGACGCGCTCACGCGCCGAGGAACATAGCCCGGAACGGTCAGACGGGCGGCTTCATCTTGGACGGGTCGACCGACGTGTCGCGCTTCGCCTCACCGAAGCTCACGACGCTCCGGTCGCCCGACGCTTCTTCGATCGTGAACCGCGAGATCGCCCAGAGATCCGCGGTCGTCTTGAGCTCCACGCGCGAGACGACCTTCCGCGTCTCGTCGCTCTTCGGCTTCGCCTCGAGCCCGACACCGCCCTCGGTGGACGTGACGCGCAGGTCATAGCGGTCCGCGAGCTTGCGCAAATCCCCTCCGACGAAGAGCAGCACGTCCCCGAGGACACCGCCCAGGTTGCCCGCGTTGGGCGGCGCCTTCACGGCCTTCGAGCTCGACGACGACTTCATGTAGAGGCCCTCGGGGAGGACCCAGTACGTGATCGCGTCCGGCGGCGAGACGTCCCACCGGAGCTGATCCGGACGGACGACGGTGACCTCGCCATTGCTCGCCACGTCGCTCGCGAGGAGCCCGATCGTCCGCACCTGCATGAAGGGCGCGACGATGGTCTTCACGGAGGCGCGCGCGGCGGCGATCTTGTCGAGCGCGTCCGTCACGCCGTCCGCGAGCGCGGGGCCCGTGACGAGCGCCGCGGGCGTGGCGAGGGAGAGCGCGAGGAAGGATCGTCGGTGCATGGGATCTCTCGGAGGGTGAGGGCGACCGAGCGCCGGCGCAACGTGGGACGAACGCGCCGCGCGGATGTTCACCGTGTCGAGGTGCCCCGGCCCAGCGCGTCGAGCGCGCGGGTGAGCGGCGCCCCCGTGTCTCGGCCCGGCGTGTACCGCGCGGCAATGCCGCGGATCCGGGCGACGAACGCGTTGATCTCGCGCTGCCGCACCCGCTCACCCGGCGTCGCCCGCTCGCAGTAGAACGTCCGGCAGCCGAAGGGCCGCGAGGCGTATACGGAGCACCGCCCCCCGTCGTCGAGGAGCGGGCAGCGGCGCTCGTCACGCGCCATGGGGAGCCGCCTCTCCTTCGTCGGCTTTCCCCCGAGCGCCGCGCGCGCGCGCGCGACGAGGCGCGCCTCGATCGTCGTCACGTAGGGCTCGCGCCCCGTCCGCGCGAAGTGACAGCAGTCCGTGGACGCGTCGCACGACCACCCCTCGTGCGCCGCGTCGACCTCTCGATAGATCTCGCGCAGCTCCGACTCGAGCGCGGCGATCCGTCGCGCCTCGTCGGCCTCCCCGCGGTCTCGCGGGGGCGGGCTCACTTCGCGATCCCTTCGTGCTTCTCGCCCGCCTTCACCCACGCGTCGTAGCTCCCGTCCTCGTAGAGCGGATCGGGAGGGATCGCGTCGATCGGCTCGTCCATCGGCTCGTAGCTCGGATCGAGGAGCTTGCCGAGGTCGAAGCGGATGAAGCGACCCATCAGGTGCGGGCCCTCGCTCACCCAGATCACCCTCGCGGTTCCATCCATGACCACGGCGTGCGTCGCGATGATCGCGTCGATCGTACCCCGGTTCCCGAGCGCGACGTCCCCGCCGCCGACCCCCTTCTTGTCCCGGAGGATCGCGGCCATGCCCTCGGGCGTCAGTCCCGATGCGCCCTCCAGGAGCTCGTCGAGGCGCGCGCGGCGCGACAGCGTCGACGTGTTCTTCCGGATGCTCACGTTCTTCTCGTCCGTGGCGAGCGGGCCCTCGAAGTGGTTCGTCACGCGGAGCGAGCTCCCTTCGATGCGGCGGACGTAGAGCGGCTCGCCCGGCGCCCGCACGATCACCGGGCCCCCGCCGCTCGCGTCCGACAAGTGGAGGATGTGGCTCACCATCGCCTTGCGCGCCTCCACGATCGCGATCGCCTCGTCGACGTTCGAGGCCTCCGCGAGGATCGCGCGCGTCGTGTGCACCACGGGCTCGCCGTCCTCCCGCGTGTCGCGCGCGCGCCCGCCGTGGATCACGACCCCGACCCCCTTCGCGTTCATGCCGCTCACCGCCCCGATGAAGCCGGGCCACGAGACCGACGCGTAGGGGATCTTCCCCTCCTCCTCCACGAGGAACACCACTTTGTGCTCGTCGTAGACGGAGCCCACCTCGAAGTCGAAGTTGCGCGCGAGGTACGTGTGGTGATCCGTGGTCGCGTCCCCGGTCGCGACGAAGCTCGTGCATCCGAGGAGCGGGGAGTGCTCGAAGCTCAAGCTGATGTCGTAGAGCGACTGCAGGTACACGAAGCGCTGGTACGTGGGGATGTACCCCGCGAATGGATCGGGCGAGAACGCCCGCGCCTCGGCGGCGAACTCGACGAGCCGGTCGCTCGAGATCCCCTGGTCGAGGTGCCGAAACCTCCACTTGCCGATGTCCACGAGCAAGTGGCGGATCGGCGGGATGGGGACGTACTTCTCGAACATGCGGTAGAGCACGCCCTCGCTCTCGACCATCTCGTCGTAGAGGAGCTTCGACTGCGCGTCCCCGATCATCGCGGGGGTACCGACGAGCCGGACCTCGGTGATCTTGCCGCGCTTGCGCTTGTAGCTCCGCTCCGCGCGCGCCACGCCGTCCGGACCGACGACCGCCTTCACGCTCGAGAGATCGGGCAGCCCCGGCGGCGTCAGCCGCGTCGCGCACCCCACGTAGTAGTGGAGGATCGTCGGCACCACGATCAGGACCGCGAGGGCGATGAGCTTCTTCTTGTGGCGCCGGTAGAACGGCGCCTTCTTGGGTTTGGGCGCGGGCGCGGGCCTCGGCGCGTCCGCGGCGACGAGCGCGTCCGCTCCGTCGCCGGCCGCGGGCGCGCTCGGGATCTCGGTCGGCGCGGACGAGCCCGGCTCCTCGGTCGGCGGGGCCGCGCTCATGCGCGCGCGCGCCTCGTGATGAAGCGCGTGCGTCCCAGCGTCGCGACCACGCGTCGGACGACGCGCATCGGGTCGCGGACGCTGTCGAAGTGCGTCACGCGATCCTCGGGGTAGACCACGTCGATCGGGACCTCGATGACGCGCGCGCCAGCGGCGATCGCGAGCAGGATGATCTCCGCCTCGAACGCGTACCCCGGGTCTCGGCCATCGAGCCACAGCGCGAGCGGCAGGGGGTAGCGTCGCAGGCCGCACTGCGTGTCCGCGAGCCGCGTGCGCGAGAACAGGCTCAAGAACCCGTTCGAAATCGCGTTCGAGATTTGGTTGGCCGGGGCGCCCCGGCGCGCTCCAGATCGCGAACGCCGAGCACGAGCGCGTCGTCGCTCGGCGGCATCGACGCGAGCCGAGCGGCCTCGATCGCCGGGTGCTGTCCGTCCGCGTCGATCGTCACGGCGGCGCCGTGTCCGCTGTCGAGCGCGGCCTGGAGCCCCGTGCGGAGCGCCGCGCCCTTGCCGCGGTTCGCGGGGTGGGGAACCACGATGGCCCCCGACGCCCGCGCCCGCGCCGCGGTGTCGTCGGACGACCCGTCGTCCACGACGAACACGTCGCCCTCGAAGGCCGCGCCGCGCTGCCACTCGTGGCGCACGGCCTCGACGACCGCCTCGATCGTCCGCGCGGCATCGAACGCGGGGATGACCGCTGCGACGCGAGGCCGGGGCGGCGCGGTCTCGGCGGCGTTCCCTGGAGCGGCGGAGGTCGTCACTTTGCGCGGTACCTCGCGATTTGGACGTCGCTCGTCTCGGTCAGCGAGACGACGACGATCGCCCCGGCCGGATCTTCCGCCACGAGCGCGAGCGAGGTCGTCCCCGCCGCGGTCAAGGGTTCGCTCGACACCTCCCGATCGATCCTCCCTTGGGGGTCGATCCGGGTGACTCGGACGGGCTCCCCGATCGCCTGTACGAAGTGGTAGATCGCGCCGTCGCGGCGCACGAGCTCCTCGTCGTTCGACTCGGGTGGCTCGTCCTCGATGCTCAACGTGCCGCCCTTCGCCCACGCGGCGATTCGCGCGCCGTTCTCGTCGAACCGCGTCAACGAGATCGTCGGTCCGTCGCGCAGCGTCGCGAGGACTGCGCCGTCTCGACCGTCGACGTGCGCCGTGTACGACTCCGCGCTCGGCGCGGCGACCGTCGGCGCGTAGCCCGCGTCGCCGTACGTCGTGTCGAGCTTCATCGCGGGCGTGAGCCGGAGGAGGAAGCTGTCGTTCCCCTGCTCGGCGACGAACACGTACTTGCCGTCCTTCGTCCGGGAGACGAACCCGCCGACGAGCCGCTTTCCACCGTCGAAGTACGCGACGCCCTTCTCGCCGAACGTGGCGTCGAGCTTCCCGTTCGCGCCGATGCGCATCGCGAACGCCTCGGCCTTCGGGAAGGAGAGCTCGCCCCCCTCGTCCGAGACCTGGGGTGTCTTGGTGGACCCGACGATCGTCGTCGTCCCGTCGCTGCCGAGGAGGATCTCGTTCGACAGCATCCCTGGGTGCCCACGGAACCGAAGCGCGCCCTTCGCCCCGAACGCGCCGTCGAGCGCACCCGCGGCCGTGAATCGGCCCGCGACCAGGGCGGTCTCCTCGATGCGCTGCGCGTAGAGGTAGGGCCCGACGGCGGCGAAATGCAGGTCGATGGAGAGATCCGGCTCGGTGGTCTCCCCGTCGGCGAGGAACGCGCCCGCCGCGGTGATCTTCCCGTCGGGGCCGATCGCGAGGGCGTTCGCAAAACCGTACACTTCGTCGAGGCGCGCGACGCCATCCTTGCCGAACGTGGGATCGAGCTTGCCGCTCGCGAGCACCTTCATCACCCCGGCGTCGCAGCCGCCGAGCGGCTCCTCATCCGAGAACCGGAACGTGCCGGCGAGATAGATCGCGTCCGCGGTCGCGGCTACGGCGCCCACTGACGCGTAGCAGGGGCCGTCGGACTTCTTCGTCGGGACGAGCGCGATCCCTCGATCCCCGAACGACGCGTCCAGCGCGAACGCGCTCGACGCCTGTGTGGGGGGCGCCGCCGCGGAGCTCGTCGGCGCGGGAGGGGCGCTGGACGCTGGACCTGCGGACGGCGCGCCGACGCGCGGATCGGCGCTGGCGCACCCGATCGCGAGCGCGCCGAAACACGAGCCGAGGACCACGGACAGTGTTACGAGCGGGCTCGCGGCGCGCGCGATCGGCATCCGCGTCTCGTACCAAGGCCCCCCATGGAAATCGATCCCGATGCGCTCTCGGTCCTCCAGGCGCGCGCGAAGGCGCACCTCCGGAAGCGCGCGCGCGCCGTGCGCGGCTCGATGTCGCGAGCCGCGATCGCGGCTCGCTCCGCGAAGATCGTCGACGCCGCGGACCGCCTCGCCGCCGAACGGGGCGCCGTCGAGGTCGCGCTCTTCTACCCGATGGAGGGCCGGAACGAGGTCGATCTGCGCGCGCTCCATGCGCGGCTCGCCGAGCGGGGCGCCCGCGTCGCGTACCCGCGCGCGAACCCGGACGACCGATCCATGGTCTTTCGCCTCGTGTCGGATCCCGAAGCCATGGAGGAGTTCGGATTGGGCATCCGAGAGCCCGCGGACGACGCCCCGATCGCACACGCGCTCGACTTGATCCTCGTGCCTGCGCTCGCGGTCGACCTCCGGGGCCACCGCATCGGGTACGGCGCGGGCTACTACGATCGCGCGCTCGCTGAGTCCCCGGGCGTGTTCTCCGCCGTCGTCGCGTTCGACTTCCAACTCGCCGCCGAGATCCCGGCCGGCGCGCACGACGTGCCGGCCCGCTGGATCATCACGGACGAGCGATCCCTCCCCGCCGATGACCCGACCCGCGAACCTGGATAAGCTGTCTCGACGATGCCGACCTGCAAAGAGTGCGACAACGAAGTGGATCAGCTCATCGCGGTGAAGGTCGACGGCAAGAAGAAGAAGATGTGCGAGGACTGCCGCGATCGCGTCGCGGAGAGCGCCGCGATCGCCGAGCAGAGCGAGAGCGTCGTGCAGGGGATGATGGGCTTCAAGGGGCGGCGCTGATCGCGCGCCCGCCCGGGATCACCAGCCCGCCTTGCGGATCGCGTGGTACGCCGAGCCCGCCGTGCGGTAGCCAGCGACGCAGCCTGCCGCGCACCCCTTGCACTCGTACGCGTACATCGAGCCCCAGCCATCACCCTTGTCGTAGATGAAGATGTGGCCCGCGCCGTTCGAGTTGTAGACCATCGCGTCCGCGGACTGGACGTTCGCGCGCGACACGGTGGACCACTTGCTGTTGTCCTTGTTGAAGTCGACCGTGCTGTACGGGTGCGCGTCCGTCGAGAGGCTCGTGTTCGTCCCGGGCACCTGCCACACCTTCGCCGCGAGACCGGAGCAGTCGCCGCCGTACGATCCGGAGTGCGTGCAGTCCGGGCAGGAGCCGGAGCAGGAGCCCCTGTTCGACGACGTGGGGCCGGTCTCGAGGAAGCGGCCGTGGCCCCAGTAGTACGAGAAGCCCACGGCGGATTTGGCGCGGGCGATCGCGTCGCCGCGAGCTCCACCACCGCTGGAGGGCGGGGGCGCGCCGGTGTCCTTGATCTTGTAGTACTGGCCGAAGCTCCACCCCACCGTGCCGTTGTGCTTGATCTTGTACCAGCCGCTGCTCGGCGTGGACGACTCGACCGTCACGGTGCTGCCCTCCGGTACCACGTGCAGGATCGTCTTCGACGTCGACGGGCCCGTTCGCAGGTTCACGTTCGTCGTGGACACGAGCTGCGTTCCGACCGCGATCGAACCAGACAATGCGTCGTCGTTCGTCTCGACGTTCTCGTCCGCGCCGACGAGGCTCTCGGTGTCGGGATCCACGCTCGGCGGCGCGCACGCCGTCGTGGCGAGGGCGAGGGCGGCGGAGGCGGCGACGGCGAACACGGTGCGGAGGGAGGTCGACATTGTTCTTGCACTCCGTTCGGGGGACGCGGTCGCATGTCCAAGCGCTGTGCCAACTAGCCGATACCCGTGGGCAAATTGGAGAAGGTATGGATAAAAGAACGACGTACGCGCTCCTTGTAGGTGCGGCGCTTACGGCGACACTCATCGGCTATTGGTCGTGCTCCCGAGCCTCCCAATCGAGCGGAAAGAACGGTGATTCCAGCGCGCGAGCGAACACGGAGAAGGGCGCAGCCGGATTGTCCACGGTCGCGCGCCCACATCGCGGCACAAGGACCGCTCCTGTCGGCGAAAACAGCGCAAAATCCAGCTCGAACGAGCGGTGGGGGACAATCTTTTCTCCATGGGGTGGGGCACCAGGGAGCCTGGGTAGAGATGATCCTGGCGAAGGTAGTCCAAGTGGTCCCATGAGCTTCGCTGTGGACCCAGGGGGCAGAATGTATGTCCTCGATCAGAACAACAGCCGCATCGCGCGGTTCGGCGTGGATGGAAAGCTCGACAAGACAATCCCCATGGATCGCCTCAACGCGCAGGACATGGCGTTCACGAAGAACGGCGTCGCCGTCCTCGACCGCTACGGCGGGCACGACGTCGCGCTGTACGACGACGCCGGCAACCTCGTCGGTTCGCTCCCGCTCGAGGGCGAGGGGGTCCCGACGCCCGGGGACGTCACGGGTCTGTTCGTCGACGGGAACGACGTCTATGCGGAGGTGGAGCACGGCCCGCTCGTGAAGGTGGGGGACACGGCGGGGAGCCCGGCGGCCACGCGAGACACGCTGCCCGGGCGCCCCTCGCGCGACGGAGCGTCCTTCCTCTCCGCGGGGATCATCGACAGCGCCGCGGGTCGCACGTACGTCGCCTCGAACGTCCGCCCATCCGGTGAGCACCGCTTCACGCGCGAGCTCCGGTTCGGCGCGCCGACCTACCAGATCCTCCTCCTCGACACGGATCTCAGCGGGAGGATCTACTTCGCCGTCGAGGTGGAGGAGGAGGGCGGTGGCGCGTCGATCGTGTCGCTGCTCTGCCTCGACAAGACGACGGGCGCGCCGACGGGCAGCGCGGCGCTTCCGGCGAACACCACGCCGGAGGAGAGCTTCCGCGATCTCGCCGTGCTCGACGAAGGTGGCGTCGTCTACGCGCAGCGCTCCGAGCAGGGCGTCACGTTCCAGCGCTACGAGTGCGAATAGGGCCTCGGAGCCGGCCCGAGCTCACTCTGCGACGTCACTCTGCGACGTGGCCCGAGCTCACTCCGCGAACGGGCCCGAGCTCACTCCGCGAAGTTGCACTCATCGAAGTTCGACATGTCGAAGAAGCACTCGTTGCCGCCGGAGCCGCTCGTCGTCGTCCCCGACGCGGAGGTCGTCGTCATGTTGGAGCCCGTCGTCGTTCCGCTGGTCGTGCCCGAGCCGCCCGTGCCAGTCGTGTCCGGCACCGTGGTGCACGCCACCACGAGCCCGCACGAGACCACGACGATCGCGATCAGCCGCTTCATGATCGCGAAGCGTCGCACCCTTTCGGGCTCGTCCGCAATGGTCACTTTTTCCGATGGTACGGATCGGACTCGTCGATCCCGTCCCCGGTCGGCTTGTTCGTCGGGACGTGGGGCGGCTCGATCACGACCGTGGGCGGCGTGGACGGGGTGGACGTCGTCGCGGGCGTCGCCGGCGTCGTGTGCCAGGGGCGCGTGACGATCGGCGCACCGCTCGCGGACGCGCTCGGCGCGAGGTCGGGGATGGCGAGGTTGACCGTGACGTCTTTGTCGAAGGTCACCATGCGAACGTCGGAGCCGCCCGACTCGTCCACCATCTCGATCTTGTGGAGCCCGGCGTCGCGCGGGACGCTCGCGGTGAAGGGGCTCTCGTTGATCGCCGCCCCATCGAGCTTCACCTTCACCCCCTTCGGGAACTCGATCCGCAGGGCGACGCGCGGGCCCGCGATCTCGGGCGCCACCACGGTGGGCTCGGACTTCGCTGTCGGCGCCGAGGGCACCTCGGTCGGCTGTGCCGTCGCGCGCGTCGTCTTCCCGGAGACGATGATGAACGCTCCGACGGCCGCTCCCACGAGCACGATCGCCGCGAGCGCGTAGAGCCACGTGCGGCTCTGCGGCGCGGGGAGCACCACGCCCGGCTGCGAGACCTGGGAGACGCCCAGCGATCCGAGCGAGCTGTCGTTGCGCGCACCCATGAGCGCACCGGTGTGCGTGACCACCGACGGCGTCGGGTCACGCATGCCCATGGTCGCCGCCATGTCGACGATGGAGACGGGCTCCGCCTCGTTCGCCTCCTTTTGCCGGCGGATCTGCTCGTCGACGAGCGTCCGGATCTTCTGCCGCTCCTCCTTGAACGCGTTCGCGACGATGGAGCCCACCTCCTTGGGCCCGACCCGGTAGGGCGAGCGCTCGAGGTAGTCCTCGAGGGCCTCCTGGAACTCGCGCGCGGTCGTGTACCGCTCGCTCGGCTCCAAGCTCATCGCCTTGTTGCAGATCTCGGCGAGCTCGGGCGGCGCGTCCGGGACGACCTCCGCGATCTTCGGATCTTGGCCGGCCATTCGGCGCGCGAGGATGCCGGCCTCGCCCTCGACGTTCGCGAGGCGCCGACCCGCGATCGCCTCCCACAGCATCACCCCGACGGAGAACAGATCCGCTCGGCCGTCGATCGCCGCGCCCCGCGCCTGCTCGGGCGCGACGTACGCGAGCTTGCCCTTGAACACGCCCTCGCGCGTGCTCGACGACGCGCCGGACGCCTTCGCGATGCCGAAGTCGACGACCTTCACCTGCCCGTCGTACGTGACGAAGATGTTCTGCGGGCTCACGTCCCGATGGACGACGTTGAGGGGCGACCCGTCGAAGTCCGTGAGGTGGTGCGCGTAGTCGAGGCCCGCGAGCGCGTCCGCGAGGACGCGGACCTGCAAATCGAGGGGGACGTTGTTGCGCCCGATGCGGCGGAGCACCGCGTGGAGGGGTTGGCCCTCGAGGTACTCCATCGCGATGAAGAACCGGTCCCCCTCCTGCCCGACCTCGTACGTCTGCACGACGTTCGGGTGGTTCAAGCGCGCGGCGAGGCGCGCCTCGTCGAGGAACATCGAGAGGAACTCTGGATCCTGCGCCAGATCCTCGCGGAGCTCCTTCACGACGAGGAGCTTGTTGAAGTTGTGCGGGCCCGCGACGACCGTGAGCAGGACACGCGCCATCCCGCCCTGTCCGAGCTTGCCGATGACGCGGTACTTGCCGATCTGGTCCGTGGCCATAGAGCGCTCCGCGGACACCTCCCCGCGCGCGAGGAGAAGCGTACGCGCTGGTTCGCACGTCGTCCACTCGCTGTACGCTCCTTCGCCACTCGCTGTACCCTCCGCGTTCGCTCGGAGCGCACGAGCGGAGGAGGGCGAATGTTCGAGTCGGCGGAGCTCGGTCACAAGGTCAACAAGGAGACGTTCGATCGGGAGGAGCCGTCCCTCCGGGACGAGCTCCTGCGAGCTCAGGCGGACCTCCTCGAAAAGGCAGAGTTTTCAGTCTGCATCGTCATCGGGGGGATGGACGGCGCCGGCAAGGGCGAGATGGCGAACCTCCTCAACGAGTGGTTCGATCCGCGCCACGTCAGCACGCACGCGCTCGGTGCCCCCGAGGCGGGGCGCCCGCCCCTCCGGTCGGCGTGGAACGCGCTCCCCCCGAAAGGGAAGACGGCGGTGTTCGTCGGCTCCTGGTACACGATCCCGTTCTTCCAGCGCGTGAACCGGCGCCTCGGGCGGGGCGCGTACGATCGCCTGTTGCACGATGCGCGCGCGTTCGAGACGCTCCTCGCGAACGAGGGCGTCCTCGTCCTCAAGTTCTGGCTCCACCTCTCGAAGAAGGCGCAGCGCAGGGCGTTCAAGGTCCTCGAGGAGAACCCGCTCACCCGCTGGCGCGTCACCGCGGACGATTGGGCGAACCACGCCGAGTACGCGCGCGTGCGGCGCATCGCGGAGGAGACGATCCGCGCGACCAGCACGGCGGACGCCCCCTGGCACATCGTGGAGGCGGCGGATCGGGAGTACCGCGCGCTCACCGTCGGCCGCGGGATCCTGGACGCGATGCGCAGGAGGCTCGATTCGAAGGAGCCACGCGTGTCCGGGGCGCGCGTCCCGCCGCGCCTGCCGTCGATCGATCAGATCGACGTGCTCGACGCGCTCGATCACTCGAAGATGCTCGAGAAGGAGGCCTACGAGGTCCGACTCGAAGAGCTCCAGGGCCGCCTCAACGCCGTCTTCCGGCACGAAGAGATGCGCAAGCGGAGCGTCATCGCGATGTTCGAAGGCGCGGACGCGGCGGGCAAAGGCGGCGCGATCCGCCGCATCACGGCGGCCCTCGACGCTCGACAATACCGCGTGGTCCCGATCGCCGCGCCCACGGTCGAGGAGCGCTCACGCCCGTACCTCTGGCGCTTCTGGCGCCACGTCCCCGAGCGCGGACAGATCACGATCTTCGATCGATCCTGGTACGGCCGCGTCCTCGTCGAGCGCGTGGAGAAGTTCTGCGCGGAGCCCGACTGGATGCGCGCGTACGGCGAGATCAACGACTTCGAGGATCAGCTCTGCCGCGCGGGCGTCATCCTCGTGAAGTTCTGGCTCCAGATCTCGGAGGACGAGCAGCTGAAGCGCTTCGAGGAGCGCGCGCAGACCGCGTACAAGCGCTTCAAGATCGGCCCGGAGGACTGGCGCAACCGCGAGAAATGGGGCGCGTACCGAGAGGCCGTGAACGAGATGGTCGAGCGGACGAGCACGGCGACGTCGCCGTGGAAGCTCGTCGAGGCGAACGACAAGCGGCACGCGCGCATCGAGGTCCTCGGGACGCTCTGCGAGCGCGTCGAGCGCGAGCTCGGCGGCTGAGCGGGGCGAGCGTCCCGCGAGCGCTCTCGCGACGCGGTCAGGGGGCGTCGCCGCCGCGTCGGACGAAGCGCATGCGGTGGATGGGGAGGCCGTCGGCGATCGCGCGGTGCTCGCGGTGGCTCCGCGCGGCGTAGGGGTTCTCGGCGAGCGTCGGGGATCCCTCCAGATCCCCCCGCGGCGCGAACGCAGTGTGGGACGCGATCTGTTCACGGTATTGCGTGGCGCGCTCCTCGACGTCCGTCTGCACGAAGAGCTCGCCGCCGGGGGGGAGGAGGCGAGCCACCTCGTCGAGGAGCACGTCCCCCATGACGAGGCGCTTCTCGTGGCGCTTCTTCCACCACGGATCCGGAAAATGCAGGAACACCGCGCGCGCCGACCCGCGGAGCCGGGGCAGGGCGACGAGCGCGTTCTCCGCCAGGCACTGGACCCGCGGGTGGAGGCCCGCCTTCACCAGGCGCTCGTTCACGATGTGCGCCCATTTGCGGCGGATCTCGAAGCCGAGGATCAGCGCGTCCGGGGCGGACGCCGCGCGCTCGAAGAGGAAGCCTCCTCGGCCGGGGCCGATCTCGATCTCCACCGGTCCGGACCAGCCCCCCGGGTGCAAGGACGCGATCGGCACGGGTTCCGTGCCGTCCGGTAGGCGCGCTGCGTGGGCGTAGGACACGCGGGGGCCGCTCATGCGTCGCCCATGTACATCGACCCGCCTTCGTGGGAAAGGACGCCACCGATAGGACGTGACGACCGCCGCCGATTCTCCTCCGCGCGACTCCAGCGATCCGCCCGAGCCCCTCGGTGCCACTACGCTCGAGACCGAGCGTGCGCCGTCCGCGCCGCCCGCGGCGCTGAAGGACCGCCTGCTCGCGCGCGCGAAGCCGTACGCGCTCCCGCTCGCGCTCTCCTCGGTGATGGGCGCGATCGCGGTCCACCACATCCTCGAGCGCGCGGGGCGGCCCGCGCTCCCGCTCGACGACTCGTACATCCATTTGCAGTACGCGCGCCGGATCGCCGAGGGCCACCCCTTCACGTTCGCGAACGTCATCGGCGGGTTCTCGAGCGGGGCAACGAGCTTCCTCTGGCCGATGATGCTCGCGCCGTTCTATCTCCTCGGCCTCCACGGGCTGAACCTCATCTACGCGTCGTGGCTGCTCGGGACCGTGTTCCACGCGGCGACCGTGCTCGAGGCCAAGCGCCTCGCGGAGCCCCTCGTCGGGCGCGCCGCCGCGATCGGCGTCGCGGCGATGTGCTACCTGTGCGGCGCGTTCGTCTGGTTCGCCTGGAGCGGGATGGAGACGATCCCGTTCGCGTGGGCGCTCGTGCGCGCGTGCCGCGTCTCCGCGGACTACCTCGACGCGGGCGACAAGCGGACGATGGCCGGCGCGCGCGCCGTGATGATCGCGGGCGTGGTGGCGCCGCTCCTGCGCCCCGAGGGCGCGTGCGTGTCGCTCGTCTGCGCGGGCGCGCTCTTCTGGGCGGGGGTGCCCGCGTTCGCCGATCGACCCGCCCCTCAGCGGACGATCCTCCAGCGCGCGTTCGGGCTCGTCCCCATCGCGGGCATGCTCTTCGTGCCGACGCTGAACCTGATCGCCACGGGCCACGCGCGCGGCACGACCGCGATCGTGAAGTGGTACGTCGGCAACCCTCACTACGAGGGGGCGCTGCTCTGGCAAGCGATCGGCAACAACGTGCGCATGTACGTCGACGAGCTGCTCGGCGCCGGGCCGTTCACGGCGGAGTTCATCCCGGACTACACGCAGTACATCCTTCGGGCGGGGCTCCTCTGCCTGTTCGTCGCGGTCGCGCGCCGAACGACGCGGGCGCGGGCGCTCGTCGTCCTCGCGTTCGTCGCGGCGTCCTTCATCCCCTGCACGTTCTCGACGATCCTCTGGAACCGCGTCCGTTACATCTACCCGTTCGCGCCGGCGTGGTTCCTCCTCGTCGCCGCGCTCGCGCGCGAAATCGGCGCGCTCGTCGGGCGGGTCTACGAGGCGAGCCGCGGCTCGGAGGCCAGCGCGGCGCCGAGTCCGGTGGACGTGAGGTTCGTCCCCGCCGTCATCACCGGCATCTACGCGGGCGCCCTCGCGGCGAAGCTCTCGGGCGCGGTGGGCGACCTCGGGACGAGCGCGCGCGCGATCGACAAGCAGCAGGTCACGCTCGGCGAGTGGGCGAACACGCACCTCCCGGCGGACGCGAAGATCGGCGTCAACGACACCGGGGCGATCGCGTACCTCTCGAACCGAGCGACGTTCGACGTCGTCGGGCTCACGACGGAGGGCGAGGCGAAGTATTGGGTGCAGGGCGCGGGCTCGCGCTACGAGCACTACGAGCGCATGAAGCGCGAAGAGCTGCCGACGCACTTCATCGTCTACCCCGGCTGGATGGCGATGAACCCCGTGCTCGGCAAGGAGCTCACGTCCGCCACGGTCGAGGATCAATCGATCCTCGGGGGCGTGACCAAGGTCGCCTACGAGGCGAGCTGGGACACGCTCGGGCGCGGCGCGGTCCCGATCGACGTCCCCGCCGGGCCGCGCCTGCTCGACGAGGTCGACGTGGCGGATCTCGAGTCCGAGGCGGCGCACAAGTATTGGTTCGGCGCCGCCGAGAACGACAACCACGTCTACACGCACTACGACGAGGAGGGCGATCTCGTCGTCGATGGCGGCCGGAAGAACCGCTACTACGACGGCTTCGTCGTGCGGCTCGAGCCCGGGCGCGCGGCGCGGCTCGTCCTGCGCCTCGGGGCGGAGCACCCCGTCGACGTGGGCGTGCAGATCAACGACGCCGACGTCGGGACCGTGTCGATTCCCGTCGCGACGTGGATCGAGCAGGAGCTCACGATCCCCGCGGAGGTCGTGAAGGCCGAGTCCGTCGTTCGGATCCAAGTGGCCGATCTGTCGAAGAGGTTCTGGTCGATGCACTACTGGTTCTACGAGGCGCCCTGACCTCGAACGCCGGAGGTTTCGTATGCGCCTCGCCAGTGTTCTCCTCGTCCTCGCCGTCGCCCTCGTCGCGTGCGGCACCAAGAAGAAGCCGAAGGAGGACGACGCGCCCCGACGCGCAGAGCCGTCCGCCTCCGCGAGCGAGAGCGCGTCGCGCGAGCGCCCGCCGGGGCAGACGGTCACCGACGCCGCGATCGTCGACGTCGACTATCGCTTCACGCTGAAGCGCCCGACGGGCCCAGGGTGGTCGGTGCTCGGCGAGGAGGACGCGTCCGCGCTCGGCATCGTCGGCACGCGCGCTGGCTTCATCGGACCCTTCGGCGTCTCCGGGACCATCGGGATCGACGAGCAGCCGTCGGTCGATCTGGATCAGCAGGTCGACGAGTTCTTGCGGTCGAAGGGCGCCGTCCAGATGCAGATCGAGGAGCGCTCGAGCGAGAGCCTCGCTGGCGCGACGACGCGGCGGATCGGTGTCGCGACGATGGAGGCGGGCGTCACGCGCCGCGAGTGCACCGTGCTGATGCTCTCGAAGGGCTTCGTCTACGTCATCGGTGCGAACGTGGTGGCGACCCCCACGCAGCCGCGCGGGTGCGGGTTCCTCGAGCCCCTGCTCGCGTCCTTCTCGCTCGACGAAGGCGAGATCACCCCGCGCTTGCCCGTCGTCTCGACGGCGGACGTCGTCGGCCCCACGTATCGACTCCGGCGCGGGACGTTCGAGTCGGCGGCCGGCGCGTTCCGGCTCGAAGCGGGGACGCGCACGCGCCTCGTCGCCGGGGACGACGCGA
Source organism: Polyangiaceae bacterium (assembly GCA_046351395.1). GTDB lineage: Bacteria > Myxococcota_A > Polyangia > Polyangiales > Polyangiaceae > CAYYKK01. The sequence goes on along the minus strand of JAXLYP010000030.1, from coordinate 92,116 downwards.
AGTCGCTCTACGGCGCCGCCGACGTCGCGGTCCTCTACGCGTCCCCCGCGGCGGCGCTCGCGTTCCGCTCGGACGCGACCGAGATCATGAACCCCGCGGTCGCGCTCGACGGCTACGCCGCCCAGCTCGCGCAGTTCGTCGGCGCGGTGCCGAACGGCCGGACGGTCACGTACTCCTTCATGGGACGCGAGCTCGTCATGCGGGAGCTCGACGCGCCTTCCTACGAGTGGACGATCGGCCTCGACTACGCGGCGGGGCGGGCGACGCTCGTCGCAGGGTGGACGCCGAAGGGGACGCGCGCGCGAGCGAGCGAGCTCTTCCGAAAGACGCTCGAAGCGCTCACGCCGATCTCCACGGCCGACGCCGCGACGCTCCAGGCGGAGCTCGACGCGAGCCCCATCGATGACAACCTCGTCGCGGGTGCGTTCTCGCTCCGCCACGGGGTGTACCGCGACTTCATGAACGGCGTCCGCTGGACGAAGCCCGCGAGCGGCTGGATCGTGCAGGCGGGCGTCGCCGCCGCGGCGGTCGACCCGTACGCTGGGCTCATCGCCCGGAACCGCGCGGCGGACATCCAGTGCAGCCTCGAGGTGTTCGCCCAACATTTCGACAACGACGCCTGGCACACGATGCTGCGCGGTCTCCTGACGCAGGCCACGGGGATGACGTGGGGCAAGTCGTCCAAGGCGAAGATCGACGGGCGCGCCGCGCTCCGCTCCTCGGGGCACACCGCCGGGAGCGCGTACGCGTACCGCATCACGACGCGCGCCGAGCCGGTCTACGACCTCGCGCTGCTCTGCTACGGCTCGGAGCGCGCGATGGCCGATCACCCGGAGGTGCCGGATCTCTTCGAGCAGCAGTTCCGCTTCGATCCCACGAGCGCGACGGAGCAGGTGGGGCAGCGCGTCGTCGATCACCAGCTCGGGTTCGCGCTCGAGCTCCCGTCGCCGTGGGTGCTGCGCATGGACGGGGCGGCCGCGCGCCGCTCCATCACCGCCCTCGCCGCGGACACGGGGAGCGGAGCTCCGCGCTTCATCGAGGCGCTCGCGATCCAATCTCGCTTGCACTGGGACGCGACGTTCGCGGTCGGCTACTCGCTCGCCGCCGAGCTCGAGTACCGCGGGCTCGCGCCGACGGAGGACGAGCCCTCCTACAGCGACACCACCGTCGCCGGTCAGTCCGCGAAGCGCTTCGTCTTCAAGGCGAAGGAGGGCGAGCCGATCGAGTGCGTGACGTTCCAAGTGGGGTACGTCCGCTACGCCCTCGTCGCGCGAGGAGCCGGGGCGTACGGCGAGGCCGTCGCGGGGTTCACGCTGCTCTCGGAGTAGCGCTTCCGCTTCTTCTCCGGCCGGATAGCTGGTAGCTCATGCGGACCAGGAAATGAGCGACCGCCGCACGTTTTACCCGCCGATCGAGCCGTACAACCAGGGCTTCCTCCAAGTGTCCGACGTGCACCGGATCTACTTCGAGGAGTCGGGCAACCCGAAGGGCAAGGCCGCGGTCTTCGTGCACGGTGGGCCGGGTGGCGGCACCGATGCGAAGCAGCGGCGCTTCTTCGATCCCGACAAGTATCGAATCATCCTGTTCGACCAGCGCGGCGCCGGGAAGAGCACCCCGCACGCGAGCCTCGAACAGAACACGACGTGGGACCTCGTCGCCGACATGGAGCGCATCCGTGAGCACCTCGGCGTCGAGCGGTGGCAGGTCTTCGGGGGCTCGTGGGGGAGCACGCTCGCCCTCGCGTACGCGGAGAAGCACCCCGCGCGTGTGACGGAGCTCGTGCTCCGGGGGATCTTCCTCCTCCGCAAATGGGAGCTCGACTGGTTCTACCAGGAGGGGGCGTCGCGCCTCTTCCCGGACGCCTGGGCCCAGTACCTCGCGGAGATCCCCCCGGCGGAGCGGGGCGATCTGATGCGCGCGTACCACACGCGCCTCACCGGAGACGATCGCTCGGTCGCCCTGTCCGCGGCGCGCGCGTGGAGCGTGTGGGAGGGCTCGACCAGCTGCCTCCACCCGGACGCGGAGCTCATTCGTAAAATGGGCGGCGACCTGTTCGCGCTCGCGTTCGCCCGCATCGAGTGCCACTACTTCGTGAACAAGGGGTTCTTCGATCGGGAGAACCAGCTCATCGAGGACGTGGGCCGAATCCGGCACATCCCGGCGGTCATCGTCCAAGGCCGGTACGACGTGGTGTGCCCCGCGCAGAGCGCGTGGGAGCTCTCGCGCGCGTGGCCGGAGGCGGAGCTCCACCTCATCCCGGACGCGGGACACTCCGCGATGGAGTCGGGCATCCTCGATCAGCTGGTGCGCGCGACGGATCGTTTCGCCGGCAGCTGACGCCGCGCAGTGCTAAGCCTCGACCCGTGAACCGGGAAGGCACCCACGCGATCTTCGCTGCCGCCGTGAGCGGCTTGTTCGTCGGCTGCGCCGAGAGCTCGAAGCCCACCGCCGCGAGCGCGTCCGCGAGCGCGCGCTCGGGCTCCGCGGCGATGATGCACGGAGAGAGCGCCGACAAGAACTGCTGCGCCGGAAAGAACGCGTGCAAGGGCAAGGGCGGCTGCGGCGGGGACGGGCACGACTGCGCCGGCAAGAACGAGTGCAAGGGCAAGGGCGGCTGCAGCATGCGGGACTGCACCGCGTCCGCCGCGTCCAGCGCGAAGCCCTGACACGTGGAGATCGACGCCGACTTCGACGGGGGCAGCATCCGCGTCGTGAGCCACGACGACGTGTCCGCGGAGCTCCACCTCGTGCCGGACTCCGCCTCGGACCACATGCAATGGTTCTCGTTTCGGGCGACGGTCGAGCCCAAGAAGCGCGTGGACTTCCGGATCACCAACGCGGGCGAAGCGACGTACGCCGGGGCCTGGGAGGACTACCGGGTCGTCGCGAGCACGGACGGTGAGTCCTGGTTCCGCGTGCCGACCGAGTACGAGGACGGCGTGCTCTCGTTCGGGCACGAGCCCGACGCATCGCTCGTCCACTACGCCTATTTCGCTCCGTACCCGTGGGAGCGCCACCTCGCGCTCCTCGAGCGCGCGGACGCTTCTCCCCTCGTGCGCCTCGAGCGCGTCGGGACCTCCGTCGAGGGGCGCCCGATGACCCTCGTCGTGTTCGGGGACGAGGGCGACGAGGACGACGACAAGCGGCGCGTGTGGATCAACGCGCGCCAGCACCCGGGCGAGACGGGCGCCGAGTGGTTCATGGAAGGCGTGATCGAGCGCCTGCTCGACGCGGACGACCCCGTGACGCGCGCGCTGCTCGAGAAGGCGTGCTTCTACCTCGTCCCGAACATGAACCCGGACGGGGGCGTCCTCGGCAACCACCGCACGAACGCGGCGGGGAAGGACCTCAACCGACAGTGGGACGCGCCCGACGAGGACGAGAGCCCGGAGGTCTTCCACGTGCGCGCGAAGATGCAGCAGATCGGCTGCGATCTGTTCCTCGACGTCCACGCGGACGAGCAGAACCCGTACGTCTTCGCCGCGGGGTGCGAGGGGAACCCGGGCTACACCGAGCGGATCGACGCGCTCGAGGATCTCTTCATGGAGAGCTTGGTCGAGCTCGACACGGACTTTCAGCGCACCTACGGCTACGACCGCGACGATCCAGGGGAGGGCGATCTCTCGGCCGCGGCGAACTGGGTCGGCGAGGCGTTCGATTGTCTGTCTCTCACGCTGGAGATGCCGTTCAAGGACAACGCGAACCGCCCCGACGAGGCGGAGGGGTGGTCCCCGGCGCGCGCGAAGAACCTTGGTCGGACCACGCTGGAGAGCGTCCTCGTCTGCCTCGACACCGTCCGTTAACAGTGCTCGCGTAGAACTTCACGTTCGCGGTGGGCGCGCGGGCGCATACTGCTCGACCGTGGCGCGACCCTTCCGAGGACCCGAAGCGGCGGACGCGCCCAAGGTGAGCCCCAAGCGCGCGCGGGCGCTGCTCCGGCGCCTGCTCTCCCTCGCGAAGCCGGAGTGGAAGCCGCTCTCCGTGGCGCTCGTCATGCTCCTGATCGGCAGCGCCGGCGGCGTCGCGTTCCCGCAGGCGATCAAGCAGATCCTCGACAGCGCCCTCCGGCCGGGGGGCGATCCGAGCGTCATCGATCGCACGGCGCTCGTGCTGCTCGGGATCTTCGTCGTCCAGGGCGCCGCGAACGCCCTTCGGTTCGCGCTGTTCTCCGCGTCCGGCGAGCGCGTCGTGACGCGCCTCCGGATCGATCTCTTCGACAAGCTCCTCGGCCAGGACATCGGGTTCTTCGACGGCAAGCGCACCGGCGACCTCACGAGCAGCCTCGTGTCGGACACGGCCGTCCTCCAGAGCGCCGTGAGCCTCAACATCTCCATGCTCTTCCGGAACGGGGCGCAGGTGCTCGCGGGCGTGGTGATGCTGTTCTACACGTCCCTCCCGCTCACCCTGATCATGCTCGGGATCGTCCCGCCCATCGCGATTGGAGCGGTCGTCTACGGCAAGCGCGTCCGCAAGCTCGCGCGCGCCGCGCAGGACGCGATCGGCGAGAGCGGGTCGATCGCCGAGGAGAGCCTGTCCAACATCCGGACGGTCCGCGCGTTCACGGCGGAGCGGAACGAGCGCACGCGCTTCGACGCCGCGGCCTCGAAGAGCTTCGTCCTCGCGAGGAAGCGCATCGTCACCTCGAGCGCGTTCATGGGCGTCGCCATGACGGCCGCGTTCGGCGCGGTCGCCCTCGTGTTCTGGTACGGCGGACGGCAAGTCCTCGCGGGGACGATGACGCCGGGCGCGCTCACGTCGTTCCTCATCTACACCCTGACGGTCGCGTTCGGCCTCGCGGCGCTCGCCGATCTCTGGAGCGACTTCATGCGCGCCGCGGGCGTCGCGGAGCGCGTCTTCGAGCTCCTCGACCGGAGGCCCACGATCCCGCTCGAGGGCGGGCGCACGCTCGATCGGGTGGAGGGGAGGGTGGAGTTCGAGCGCGTCTCGTTCCACTACCCGACGCGCCCGGACGTGCCCGTCCTCGTGGATCTCGATCTCGCCGTGCGGCCGCGCGAGGTCGTCGCGATCGTCGGGCACTCCGGCGCGGGCAAGAGCACGCTCGCCGCGCTGCTCGCGCGCCTCTACGACCCGACGGCAGGCGCGGTGCGCATCGATGGCGCGCCTCTCGTCGAGCTCGACCCGACGTGGCTGCGCGGTCAGATCGGCGTCGTCTCGCAGGAGCCCGTCCTCTTCTCGGCGAGCGTCGCGGACAACATCCGCTACGGCAAGCGAGACGCGACCGACGCGGAGGTCGAGGCCGCGGCGCGCGCGGCGAACGCGCACGACTTCATCCGCGCGTTCCCGGAGGGCTACGCGACGGAGGTCGGGGAGCGCGGCGTGCAGCTCTCCGGAGGACAGAAGCAGCGCGTCGCGATCGCGCGCGCGATCCTGAAGGATCCGCGGATCCTGATCCTCGACGAGGCGACGAGCGCGCTCGACGCGGAGAGCGAGCACCTGGTCCGAGAGGCGCTCGAGCGACTGCAGCGCGCCTCGTCCACGGACGGGGGCGCCGGCCGCACGACGCTCGTCATCGCGCACCGCCTCTCGACCATCGCGAACGCCGATCGCGTCGTCGTCATGGAGGGCGGCAAGATCGTCGAGCAGGGGACGCACCAGCGACTGATGAAGGAGGCGGGGATCTACAAGCGCCTCGTCGAGAAGCAGCTCCACTCCGGGCTGCTCGAGGGCGGCGGCGTCCTCGAAGGTGACCTCGTCGACGCGAGCCGCGTCTCGTCCCACGAGCGCGCCGACGGCGCTCCGCTGAGCGGCGGCTCCTCCGCCGAATCCACGGCCGCGTCTTGACATGACCGAATATTGATTCAATTATGCGCCCATGGTCGGGCGGCGCTCGTGGTGAAGCCGAAGGACGAGGCGAAGGCGCGGGAGATCCTCGCCGCGACGCTGCACGAGGTCGCGGCGCACGGGCTCGCGAGCCTCTCGATCGAGGCGGTGGCGAAGCGCGCCGGCGTCGCGACGGGGACGGTCTACGTCTACCACAAGGGCAAGGAGGCGCTGCTCGACGCGCTCTACCTCGCGACCAAGAAGGAGCTCGCGAGCGCGGTCTTCGAGAGCACGGCGGACCTCCCGGTCCGTGTCGCGTTCGAGCGGACGTGCGTGGCGTACGTCGACTACCTCACGACGCACCGAGAGGCGGTGTCGTTCATGCAACAGATGCTGCGCTCGAGCTTCGTCTCGGCGGAGACGCGGGCCGAGGCGCAAGCCGTCGCCGCTCCGCTCGCCGCTCTCCTCGAGCGGGGCAAGCGCGAGGCGCTCCTCAAGAACCTCGAGACGCCGTTCATGATCGCGTTCTTGACCGGGACGGTCGACGAGCTCTCGCGCTACCTCGAGACGCTCCCGCCAAAGTCCCGCCGCGCCCAGCGTGACGCCATCGCCCAGCTCTGCTGGGACGCCCTCAAGGCCTGACGCGCCCCCGAGCTCGCCGAGGGCGGCTCGAGGCTCGACCTTCTCCCATGTCCGACACACCGCCTCACGTCCCATAACCGAATCGATATTCACTAAAGGAGAATCTCCCATGTCCAAGACCATCTTCATGACCGGAACGTCCACGGGCCTCGGCCGCGCTGCAGCGAAGCTCTTCGCGAGCAAGGGGTGGAGCGTCATCGCCACGATGCGCAAGCCCGAGGCCGAGAAGGAGCTCGGATCGATCCATGGGATCACGCTCCTCCCGCTCGACGTCACGAAGCCCGACCAGATCCGAGACGCCGCGCGCGCAGCGCTCGAGAAGGGGCGCGTGGACGTGCTGTTCAACAACGCGGGCTACGGGCTCGCCGGCCCGCTCGAGGGGACGAGCGACGCGGAGATCGTGCGGGAGATCGACACGAACCTCGTCGGCGTCATCCGCACGACGCAGGCGTTCATCCCGGCGTTCCGAGAGCAGCGATCGGGGCTCGTGATCACGACGACGTCGATCGGCGGGCACGTCGGCTTCCCGTTCAACTCCGTCTACCACGCGACGAAGTGGGCCCTCGAGGGCTGGAGCGAGAGCGTCTCCCACGAGCTCGCGAAGTTCGGGATTGGCGTGAAGACCGTCGCGCCCGGCGGGATCAAGACCGACTTCATCTCGCGCTCTCTCGTGCTCGCCGAGCACGCCGCGTACGCGGAGCACACGGCGCGCGTGCTCGCCTACTTCACGAGCCCCGAGCACGCCGCGCAAGCGTCCACCGCGGAGCAAATCGCGGACGTCGTGTACGAGGCCGCGACCGACGGCAAGGACCAGCTCCGGTACATCGCGGGCGCCGACGCGAACGCGCTCTTCGCGCAACGACAAGCCGCTGGCGCCGAAGCCTTTCGGCTCGGCATGCGGCAGATGTTCGGCTGACGCCTCCCGCCTCCGTGCACGCGTGCTCGCCGCGCGCTCGGAGGGGCCGCCCAGCGCGCCGAGGGCGCACCGAAAGAGGTCGCTGCGTCGCGATCGCCTGCATCGACCCGGAGTCGGTGCGCCGGCACGCGGGGGGCTCCTTTCGAGCGCGCTCGGTGTAGCATTCGCGCGATGTCCGACCGCGCAACGTTCGTCAGCAAAGGCTTCAAGCTCTCCGACGTCGACCCCGACGAGAAGGGAGAAATCGACAAGGACGACGCGAAAGCGGCTCTCGCGGGGTACACCGACCGCCTCGCGAAGCTCCAGGAGAAGCTCTTCGCCGAGGAGAAGCAGTCCCTGCTCGTCGTGTTCCAGGCGATGGATACGGGCGGCAAGGACGGCACCATCCGGAGCGTGTTCGGGCCGCTGAACGCGATCGGCACGCAGGTGCACTCGTTCGGAAAACCGAGCGAGCGCGAGCTCGCGCAGGACTTCCTCTGGCGCGTGCACCCCCACGCGCCCGAGCGCGGGCAGATCGTCATCTTCAACCGCTCGCACTACGAGGACGTGCTCATCGTCCGCGTGCACGGCTGGGCCGACGACAAGACGATCCGCGCCCGCTTCGAACACATCACCGCCTTCGAGCGGCTGCTCGCGGAGCGGCGTACGAAGGTCGTGAAGTTCTTCCTCCACATTTCCCGGGACGAACAGAAGCAGCGCCTCGAGGAGCGCCTCGCGGATCCCACGAAGCGCTGGAAGTTCAACCCGGGCGACTTGCCGGAGCGCGCGAAGTGGGACGACTACATGGTCGCGTTCGAGGACGCGATGCGCGAGACCAGCACGAAGGAGGCCCCGTGGTTCGTCGTCCCCGCGAACCGCAAGTGGTACCGGAACATCCTCGTCGCGCGGACGCTCGTCGAGACGCTCGAGGAGATGGATCCGAAGTACCCCGAGCCGTCCTACGACTGGACGAAGGTCGTGATCGAGTGACGGCCGAGGCCCGAGACGCTTGGCTCGCGTCCGCCTGGGCGCGGGTCGCCGAGAAGGTCGTCGCTTGGCGGCGGGACATCCACGCTCACCCCGAGCTCTCGAATCGGGAGCGCCGCACGGGGAAGCTGGTCGCGGAGCACCTCCGATCCCTCGGGCTCAGCGCCGTGCGCGAGAACGTCGCCCACACGGGCGTCGTCGGCGTGCTCGTGGGCGACAAGCCCGGGCCCGTGATCGCGTTGCGCGCGGACATGGACGGATTGCCCGTGACGGAGGAGGTGGATCTCCCGTTCAAGAGCACGGCGCGCGCCGAGTGGAACGGCCAGAGCGTCGGTGTCATGCACGCGTGCGGGCACGACGCGCACACCGCGATCCTGATGGGCGTCGCCGAGGCGCTCGCGTCGCGGCGCGCGGAGCTCGCGGGCACGGTGAAGTTCTTCTTTCAGCCCGCGGAGGAATCCCCGCCGCGAGGAGAAGAGGGCGGCGCGCGGATGATGATCGCGGAGGGCTGCCTCGACGATCCGGCGGTCGAGGCGATCTTCGGCCTCCACGTCTGGGCGGGGCTACCGACGGGTCAGATCCGGTACCGCTCGGGACCGCTGATGGCGTCCGCGGACGACTTTCACATCCACGTGGCGGGCCGCCAGACGCACGCGGCACTCCCGTGGCGCGGCGTCGACCCGATCGTCGTCGGGGCGCAGATCGTGACCGCGCTCCAGACCATCGTCTCGCGCCGCATGAACATCGCGAAGGAGCCGTCCATCGTCACCGTCGGGATCTTCCAGGGCGGCGTGCGGCCGAACATCATCCCGGACGGGGTGCGCCTCGAGGGGACGATCCGCGCGTTCGACGAGGCGCAGCGGAGCGAGATCCACGCGCAGGTGAAGCAGATCGCGGAGAACATCGCGGCGAGCGCGGGCGCGACCGCCACGGTCCACATCCACCGCTGGTACGATGTCACGATCAACCACGCCGCGCTCACGGCGTTCGCGGCGCCCGTGCTCGAACGGCTCGCGGGCGGCGGCGCGGTCGCGATCGGAGACAAGGTCTGCGGCGCGGAGGACTTCTCGTTCTTCCAGCAGCGCGTGCCGGGGTTCTTCTACTTCATCGGGTGCACGCGGCCCGGCGCGGATCCGGCGCTCGCCGCGCCAAACCACAGCCCGCTCTTCGAGGTCGACGAGGGGTGCCTCGAGATCGGGTTCCGCACGCTCGCTGGGCTCGCGCTCGACGGCCTCGCGCTGCCGTGGCGTGCCGCTTCGGGTGGCTAGATCCGTCGACGAGGACTCGATGCGGCGCGAGCACGACGACCCTTCGAAGACGCGGCGGTGATGGGGGGCCCCACACCCGCGCGGGTCGACGACGAGTTCGGGATGCGCGCGACGACGTCGGCGAACTTCGAGCTCGAGGGCTTCGTCGTCGCCGAGGCCGCGAGCGGGGAAGAGGCGCTCGCGAGGCTCGGCGCCGAGGCGTTCGACGTGGTCCTGACGGACATCCGGATGCCTGGCATCACCGGCATCGAGCTGTTCCGCGCCCTCCGCGCGCGTGGCGACGGGACGCCGGTCATCCTCATGACGGCGTTCCACGACGACCAGCCGACGCGACGAGCGCTCGAAGACGGCGCGTTCACGCTGCTCGCGAAGCCGTTCGACATGTCGACCGCCTTCCGCGTCGTGGCGAACGCTGCGCGGCGCCCGGTCGGGCTCGCGACCGGGCCCGACGCGGATCGCATCGTGAGCCACCTCGAGCAGCGCGGGAACGCGGCTCGGCGCGTGGACAGGGTGAGCTCCGCGGAGGCGCTCCTCGGGAGCGAACGAGTGGATGTCTGCGTCATCGATCTCGACGCCGACGGGGACGAGCCGGACGCGCTGATCGAGCTCGCTCGACGGCGGGCGGTGTCGGTCGTCGGTGTCGCGGAGTCACTCGATGCGCGGGTCGCCCGCGTCGACGCCGTCGCGCGCAAGCAGGCGGGTCCGAGCGACATCGTCCTCGCGATCGCGCGTGTCCGCGGGGCTCCGCGCTGAGCGCCGCGGTGCATACCGCGCGCGGAAATCGGTAAAGCGCGCCTCGGCGGCGCTCACGGAGTCCACGACCGCCACGTCCACCCCGGTCGTGGCGCGGAGGGCTTTGCGGACGATCGCCGCCCCGAGCAGCACCACGCGCGAGCGACTTGCGATGACGACCGCGCGCAGGTCTTCGAGTCGCATGAAGAGGCGCGTCGCCTCGCCGACCGCGTCCGTGGAGTAGCTCGCGAGCCGCAGCGCATCGAAGAACCACACGCGGCCGCAGGGCTCCCCCTCGGGTTGGAGCTTCACCCACTCCGCGCCCCACTCTCGAACCATGCTGACCGTGACCCGCCCGACGATGGTGGTCGCGATCAGGTCCTCGGCTCGGCGCTCCGTCAGGTGGCTCCCGGCAGCGTCGTCGTCCGCGTTCACCGCGGGAACGCCTCGGGGATGGAGATCGTGACGATCGTCCCGCCCCCGTCGCGCGGTCGGATCGAGAGCTTCCCGCCGTGGCGACCCACGATGTGCTCGACGATGGCGAGGCCCGCGCCCGGTCGCCCCGCCTTCGTCGTGAAGAGGGGCGCGGTGACGCGCGGGAGGAGCGCGGGATCGATCCCCGCGCCGTCGTCCGTGACACGGAGGTCGAGGCGCTCTCCCGCGCACTCCGTGCTCACCGCGACGGAGCACGCCCGACCCCCGGGTTCGAATGCGCCAAACGACTCGACGGCGTTCTGCACGACGTTCGTGACACACTGGCCGAGGAGCGCGGCGTCGACGTTCGCGGGCGGAGTGCTCTCGGAGACCTCGTTCGTCACGACGACCCAATCGAACCCGATCACCCTCGCGAGCGCCGCATCGACCAGGTCGCGCACCGAAGCGGGCGCGATCTCGAGCGGGGGTTCATGGACGCGCTCGAGCAGGTCCGCGACGAGCCGGGCGCTCGCCGCAATCTCGCCATCCATGAGCGCGAGCTGCTCCGCCAGTCTTTCGTCGGAGCTCGCCTCGAGCCGTCGGCGCACGTAGTAGAGGCCGTTCTTGATCGCGCCGAGGGGGTTACGGAGGTTGTGGCACACGCTGGCGGCGAGCTGGCCCGCGAGGGCGAAGCGTTCGGCGCGGGTGAGGGATTGCTCCGCGGAGCGAAGGCCCGCGAGCGTCCGCTCGAGCTTGAGGTTCTGATCGAACACCTCTCGGAGCAGGAGCGTCCTCTCCGTCGTGTCGCGGGCCGTCAGCGCGACCCACGCCGGGCCGTCCGCGGACGGGGGGACGAGGCGGACGACCGCCTCCATGTGGATCTCGTCCCCCGACTTCGTGCGCGCGACACCCTCGAACGCCGCCGACCCCGTGGCGCTCGCCTCGGCGACGAGATCTCGCAGCGCGCCCTCGCGGCCGGGCGCGAAGACGAGCTCGCCGGCTTCCTTGCCGAGGACCTCGCCCTCGTCCCAACCGAACACGAGCGTCGCGCCCCGGTTCCAGGAGAGGACGCGCGTGTCGCGATCGAGCGCGACGAGCGCCTCCGACGTGAGCGCGACGAGCGCGTCCGCGAAGCTCAAGGGGACGGCGAGGGGGGATTGCGGACGCGATGCGCGAAGTGCCACAAGTGCCCCTCGCGATCGGTGCAGCTGTATCCCCGATCCGCCCAGTGCTCCGGGCCGTAGTCGACGTCGGCGAGGGGGCGGGTGATCACGGCCCCAGCAGCGATCGCGCGCGCCGCGTGCGCGTCGGCGTCATCGACGTAGAAGAACAGCGCGCCAGTGTACCCGCCCGCGGTGCTCGGCGAGCGCGCGCCCTCCTTCACGCGACCCACCATCACCACCGCGCCGCCGAACGTGAGCTCGCTGTGCTCCAGGATCCCCGCGGGCGTCTCGATCTTCATCCGTACCTCGAAGCCGAAGGCGCGGACGAGCCAGTCGATCGCGGCGAGCGGATCCGCGTAGTAGAGGGACGCGCTCATCCTCGGCCAGTCGGGGGGGGCGGGCTTCACCCCTCGAATGGTCGCGGATGGCGGCCCCGATCGTCAACGCGCCCGCTCACCCCCTGCGGAACAGATAGGGGTCGAGCGCGAAGCGACGCACCCATCGATGGATCCGTGTCCTACCTTTGTCCATGGCGCGCGCGACGGCGGCGATGTTCCCCTTGTGTCTCCTCCCTCCGACGCGCGTGCTGCGCCCGGGTGGCGCACTCGGCGCCGCGCGAAGACGGGTTGCGGCTCGCGTGCCAAGACCCGCACTGCGCGCTCCGCGGCACAACCCACTCCGCCGAAGCGACATCGCCACCCAGAGACTGCGCCGTACCGCGCGATTCGTCTTGCTGCTTGCGCGGATCGTCACGCGACGCGCCGAGCGCGCCCAACCCCGATAGGACGCTCTTCGAGGAGCAGCGCCCTCCCCCGGGGGCAACCCGTCCTGCTTCGTTCGGTCGGCGTCGGGCGCCGCGCTCTCCAGGAGCTCCCCGGCCGCCCTCCGGGATTCGCCGGGAGGCGAGATTCTGGTGGCGTCCTCCGCGTCGCGGCGGTGGACTGCGTCGCCATGACCCTCGACACCTCCACCCTCGCCCGCGCGGCCACGACCGCGCGCGGCCTCGCCATCGACGCCGTCCACGCTTGCTCGAGCGGGCACCTGGGTCTTCCGCTCGGGTGTGCGGAGATCGGCGCGGTCCTGTTCGGCCACGCCCTCTCGTATTGCCCCGCGCACCCCGAGTGGCTGAACCGGGATCGGTTCGTCCTCTCCGCGGGCCACGGGTCGATGTTCCTCTACGCGTGGCTCCACCTCGCGGGGTACGCCGAGTTCACGCTCGACGAGGTGAAGCGGTTCCGCCAGCTCGGCTCCAAGACGCCCGGGCACCCGGAGCGCGAGCACACGCCGAACGGCGTCGAGGTCACGACCGGACCCCTCGGGCAGGGGATCGCGAACGCGGTCGGCCTCGCGATGAGCGCGAAGATGGCGGAGGCGCGCTTCAACACGAAGGACCACGCGATCTTCGATCACCGCGTCGTCTGCCTCGCCGGGGACGGTTGCATGCAAGAGGGCGTCGCGATGGAGGCGCTCGCGTTCGCGGGGCACCAGCGGCTCGGTAACCTCGTCCTCATCTACGACGCGAACGACGTGACGCTCGACGCGATGGCGAAGGAGACGCAGAGCGAGGACGTCGAGGGTCGAATGAGGGCCATCGGCTTCGACGTCCAGACCGTCGACGGTCACGACATGGGCGCGGTGCTCGCGGCGTTCGAGCGCGCGCGGTCCTCCACGGACAAGCCCCAGCTCATCGTCGCCAAGACCGTCATCGGCAAGGGCATCCCCGAGGTCGCGGGCACCGCGAAGGCGCACGGCGAGGGCGGCGCGAAGTTCTCGGACGCGGCGCGCGCGGGCCTCGGCCTCCCCGCCGAGCACTTCTACGTCGATCCCGAGGTGCGCGCGTACTTCGAGAAGCACCGCGCGGCGCTCGACGCGCGATACGAGGCGTGGACGAAGACGTTCGACGCCTGGAAGGCGGCGAACCCCGCGAAGTGGGCCGAGCTCGCGACCTCGCACGCCGTGCGCGGCGCGGCGCACACGGAGTCCGCGGCGCCGTCGTTCGAGGCGCTCCTCGCCGCGATCCCGACGTTCGCGGCAGACTCGAAGATCGCGACCCGGAAAGCCGGGCAGGACGTGTTGCAGCCGATCGCGAAGGCGGTCCCGCTCCTCATCGGCGGATCGGCGGATCTCTACGGGTCGACGCTCAACTACATCGGCGACTTGAAGTCCGCGAGCGACGACTTCAACCCGAGCCACCGGAGCGGGCGCAACGTGCGCTTCGGGATTCGCGAGCACGGGATGTGCTCCATCTTGAACGGCGTCGCCGCGGACGGGATCTTCCACGCGAGCGGGGCCACGTTCCTCGTGTTCGCCGACTACTGTCGGCCGGCGATCCGCCTCGCCGCGCTCTGCCACCTCCCGGTCGTGTACGTGTTCACGCACGACAGCATCGGCGTCGGCGAGGACGGGCCGACGCACGAGCCGGTCGAGACCATCCCCGGCCTGCGCGTCATCCCGAACCTCGACGTGATCCGCCCCGCGGATCCCGAGGAGACGGCGGGTGCGTTCGCCGCCGCCATCGAGCGCGCCGACGGGCCGACCCTGCTCGCGCTCACGCGCCAGGCCGTGCCCCTCCTGTCGGACATCCCGCACGACGTGCGCCGCAACGGCGCGCGCCTCGGCGGCTATGTCGCGCACCGCGAGACGGCTCCGCTCGACCTCATCCTCCTCTCCGCGGGGAGCGAGCTCCAGCACGCGCTCGAGGCCGCGAAGAAGCTCGGCCCGGGCGTGCGCGTGGTGAGCATGCCGTGCTTCTCGCGCTTCGATCGGCAGCCGGCCGAGTACCGCGACGAGGTCCTCCCTCGGTCGTGCACCCGGCGGGTTGCGATCGAGGCGACGGTCTCGTCGACCTGGGCGAAGTACGTCGGCCTGGACGGGAGGGTCATCGGCATCGATCGCTTCGGGATGTCCGCGCCGGGCGCGACGATCATGAAGGAGCTCGGCATGACGTCGGATCGTGTGGTCGAGGTCTCGCGCGAGCTCGGCCACGCCTGAGCCCGCACGGATTGACAATCGCTGACGAGAAGACCTTTTGCGCAGCCCGGGCGAGGGGCTAAAGCGGCCAATCCATGTCCGCTGCGCTCCCTCCTCCCGAGGCCTGCTACGTCGGGGCGTCCGACCGCCCGCTCTTCGCGTGGCTCCACCGCTCGGCGGAGACCGCCGGCTCGCTCGTCGCCGTCCTGTGCAACCCGTTCGGATACGAGTCCATCTGCGGCCACCGCAGCTATCGGGTCCTCGCGGAGGAGATCGCCCGCGCGGGCGTGCCGGCGCTTCGGTTCGACTACGCGGGCACCGGGGACTCCGCGCCGGGTGAGCCCGCCCCGTCGATCCAGGGTTGGGTCGCGTCGACGCGCGAAGCGATCGACGCCGCGAAGCGGCTGACGGGGGCCACGAGCGTCGTGCTCGTGGGTGTCCGCATCGGCGCGATGGTCGCGGCGCTGACCGCGGCCGAGCGCGAGGACGCCGCCGGACTCGTCGCGATCGCGCCCATCCTCACCGGGCGCACGTACGTGCGAGAGCTCCGCGCGCTCCAGATGGCGCTCGGGCTCGCGGCGGCGCCCCCCTCCGCGGAGCCGCTCCCCGAGGGCGGTCAGGAGGCCGTCGGGTTCTACCTCAGCCCGGAGGGCAAGACCGCGCTGAGCGAGGTGGATCTGGTGAAAGGCGGAGCCAAGCCCGCGCCGCGCGTGCTCGTGATCGACCGCGACGATTTTCCGCCCAGCGACAAGTACCTCGACCGCCTGCGCGCGCTCGGGGTCGCGCCCGATCACGAGCGCCTCCCCGGCTACCCCGAGATGATGCTGGACCCGCACAAGGTGGTCGTTCCGAAGGCGATCATCGCCGCCGCGTCGGCCTGGATCGCTCGCCTCCCATCGGCGACGAGCGGCGAGCGCGCACCCGTGGGCGCCCCGGAGAAGCGCGCGACGATGAGCGACGAGGTCGTCGAGCGCACCGCGCCGATCGGCCCGGTCTTCGGGATCGTCTCCGCGCCGCGGGACCGAGCGCGGCGGAACGGGAGGTCGGTCGTGATGCTGAACGCGGGGTCGATCCACCGCGTGGGCCCGAACGAGCTCTACACGAGGCTCGCGCGCGAGCTCGCGGCGCGCGGCTTCGTTTGCCTGCGGCTGGATCTGTCCGGCATCGGGGACAGCCCTCCACGTCCGGGTGAGCCCGCCAATGACTCGTACTCGCCGCGCGCGACCGAAGACCTCGAGGCTGCGCTCGCGTGGCTCGCGCGCGAGGAGCAGGCGGGGAGCCCGCGCGTCCTCGGCCTCTGTTCGGGCGCGTATCACGGGTTCACGGCGGCCTCGAACGGCGTGAAGCTCCGGCGCGCGATCCTCATCAACCCGCTGACGTTCTTCTGGTCCACCGGGATGCCGCTCGACATCCCCGCGCACAAGATCACCGCCGAAGCGAAGCGGTATTCGACGAGCATGTTCCAGGTCGAGTCCTGGAAGAAGCTCCTCCGGGGTGACGTGAAGGTGCGCGTCGTCGCGGAGATCCTCGGCAAGCGCGCTGCGGGCATCGTCCGCGAGCGCGGGCGGGAGGTGCTCCGCCGGCTGGAGGTCCCCCTCGAGCGGGACGTGGCGAGCGCGCTCGTGAAGGCCAAGAAGCAAGGGACGGAGATCGCCTTCGTGTTCGCGAAGAGCGACCCCGGGCACGACATCCTCGTCGGCGAGGCGGGCGGGACGCTGACGCGCCTCGAGCGGGAGGGCGCGGTCTCGGTGGACGTCGTGGACGGTCCGGACCATACGTTCACGCCCGTGTGGTCCCACGCCCCCCTGCTCCGCCTCCTCACGAACCTGACCGAGCGCCCCGACGGATGACCGAAGACCAGCCGCTCGGGAGGGGCCACGTCCCCGCGCTGGATGGTCTGCGCGCGTTCGCGATCCTCCTCGTGTGCGCGCACAACTTCGACATCCTCGCGGGCAACCTCTCGGCGCCCGCGAAAGGCCTGGCGCTCGCGATGGACGCGGGCTGGATCGGGGTGCAGCTGTTCTTCGTGCTGTCGGGCTACCTCATCACGGGCGGCCTCCTCGACACGCGCGCGGCGGACAACTACTTCGGCACGTTCTTCGGCCGGCGCCTCGTGCGCATCTTCCCGCTCTATTACGTGGTGCTCCTCGTCGGGGTCGTCCTCGTCCCGCTGGTGCTCCGGCAGGCGCTCCCCGCACACCAGATCTGGCTGTGGACGTACACCTCGAACTGGGCGCAGCCGAGCGGGCGCGTGGTCGACACGTTCCCGCATTTCTGGTCGCTCGCGGTCGAGGAGCAGTTCTACCTCGTGTGGCCGTTCGTCGTCCGGCTCCTGCCCCCGAAGCGGCTCGTGGTGACGTCGCTCGTGCTCGGCGCGGTCGCGCTCGCCTTCCGTATCTACTTCGTGAAGACGAGCGACAGCCCGGAGCGCGCGTACATGTACACGGTGTGCCGGATGGACGCGCTCTGCTTCGGCGCGGCGATCGCCGCCGTGGTGCGCGACCCCGCGTGGAGCGCGCGCGTCCGCCGCTGGGGCGGCCGCGCCGGCTGGGCCGCGCTCGGGCTCGCGGTGGTGAGCGCGGGGGTGACGCGCGGCTTCCCTCGCATCAGCCCCATCGGGCAGACCGCGGGCTACACGCTCCTCACGCTGATCTTCGGCCTCCTCCTCGTGTTCGCGATCACGCGCGGCGCGGAGCCGCGCGGCGCCGCGCGGACGATCCTGGGCGCTCGCGCGCTCGGGGTCATCGGCAAGTACAGCTACGCGATCTACGTGTTTCACCAGCCGTTCCACGTGTTCGTCGGCAAGCCGCTGCTCGCTCGCCTGGGCTACGCGGAGGGCACGACGAACCCCCTCGTCGCGCTCGGGTACGTGACGCTCGCGAGCGCGGTGAGCGTCGGGCTCGGGTTCGTCTCGTTCCACGTGCTGGAGAAGCACTTCCTCAGGATGAAGAGGTACTTCGTCGCGTCCAAGGGACCGGCTCGAGCCGCCGAGGGCGAGGCGCCCGCGTGAGGATCGAGCGGAGCGCCGAGATCGCCGGCCTGCCGACGACTGTCGTGGAGCCGGGCGCGGACGCCCCGCTAGCGAGGTTCGTCTGGGTCCTGCTGCACGGGATGATGATGTCGCCGGACGACCTCTCGCCGTTCGCGCATTCGCTGAACCTCCCCGCGATCGCGCTCTTCCCGCGCGGCCACGTCGAGGCGTTCGACACGTCGGGGCCGAAGGGCCGTGCCTGGTGGCGCACCGATCCGCACGCCCGCGAGGCTTCGCTCGAGCAGGGGCCGCGCGACTTCTTCACGTTCGATCTCCCGGATTTGCCCGAGGCGAGGCAAACGCTCGATCGCTTCCTCGCGGAGGTCGCGGAGCGCTGGCCGCTGCCGATCGTCCTCGGTGGGTTCTCCCAAGGCGGGATGCTCACGTGCTCGACGCTCCTTCATTGGGGAGCCCGAGAGGCCGGGCGCGCCTGGGTCCGGCGGCTCCGCGCGGTGGTGCTCCTCTCGTCGTCGCGGATCGCGGGCGCCGACTGGACGGCCGAACGCCTCGCGCACTTCGAGGGGCTCCCCGTCTTCATCAGCCACGGTCGGAGGGATGCCGATCTCGCGTTCCGCGCGGGGGAGGCGCTGCGCGGCGCGCTGGAGGGCGCGGGAGCGCGCGTGACGTGGGTCCCGTTCGACGGTCCACACGAGATCCCCCTCGTCGTGTGGCGAGCGTTGCGCAAGTTCCTCCTCGACGAGAGCCCCCGAGAACCTCCGTGAGGGTCCGAGCGGGCGCGGCGCGTGCGGGCCGTGTCCTCGGTGTCGCCGTCGCGGAGGTCGTCTCCGCGGTTCGTTCTCTCCTGCGTTTGGGTTACAAGCTGGCCGATGGGATCGCGCATCCGCGTCACGATGGTCGTGAACAACATGGACGTCGGGGGCCTCGAGAAGGTCGTCCTGAACCTCTTGTCGTCCCTCCCGAAAGATCGCTACGAGCCCTCGCTCGCGTGCCTGAAGGGGCCGGGCAAGCTCTATGATCAGGTGAAGCTCCCGGAGAGTGACAGGCTCGTCCTCCGGACCGAGAACCTCACGAACCTGGGGTTCGCGAAGTTCGACATCGGGACGCTGAGCGCGCTGCGCCGGTTCTTCCGGGACAAGCAGATCGACATCGTGCACGCGCACAACTTCGCGCCGCTCATCTACGCGGGGCTTGCCGCGCGCAGCCTCCCGAAGCGCCCGCGCATGGTCTACTCGGAGCACAACCAAGTGAACTCCGCGTCCCCCGCGGATCTCAAGAAGTTCGCCTACTACGTCCGCCTCGCGGACGAGGTCGTCGCGGTCTCGGACAACCTCCACGACGTGCTCCTCAACAAGCTGCGGGTCAAGGCAAAGGTCCGCGTCATCAAGAACGGGATCGACGACGCTCGCTTCAACGGGGTGACGGGGGACCGCGTGCGCGCGGAGCTCGGCGTCGGCCCGGACGACGTGCTGATCGGCACGGCGGTCGTGCTCTCGAAGCAGAAGGGGATCACGCACCTCATGAAGGCCGCCGAGGACGTGATCGCCCGCTGCCCGAACGCGAAGTTCGTCGTCGCCGGGGACGGGCCGCTGCGCGCGGAGCTCGAGGCGGAGCTCGCCTCGAAGAACCTCGGCGATCGGTTCCGCCTGCTCGGCTACCGGAGCGACATCCCGGAGCTCCTCTCCGCGTACGACATTTATGTGCTGCCCTCGCTGTGGGAGGGTTTGCCGCTCGCGCTCCTCGAGGCGATGCGGCTCGGGAAGTTCATCGTGTGCACGACCGTCGGAGGAAACCCCGAGGTGGTGGACGATGGGGTGCATGGCTTCCTCGTCCCGCCGGGCGAGCCGAAGCCGCTCGCCGATCAGCTGGTGCGGGCGATCGAGGGCGCGGATCTCCGCGCGCGCGCGGCCAAGGTGAACCCCGAGCGCTTCCACCGCGAGTTCAGCCTCCGGGCGATGACCGAGGGCCACGAGCGCCTCTTCGAAGAGCTCGTCGCGAGGCGCCGCCGATGACGCGCGTCCTGTTCCTCACGTCGCTCTACTCGACGCCGCTCCAGCCGAAGCGGAGCCCGCCGAACGCGCGGATCGCGCGCGCGATGCGCGCGTTCGCGGACGTGCGTGCCGTCGTCCCGCTGCCCTGGTATCCCGCGCTCGCCGCCAAGAAGCGCGCGGACCTCGCGTCGATCGTCGAGACACCGGAGCGGGAGACGGAGATCGACGGCGCGGAGGTGCTCCACCCGCGCTACCTCCATCTGCCGAAGATCGGGCGACCGCTCTACCCCTGGCTCTACGCCGCGTCCGTCGCGGCGCCCGTGAGGCGCGTCGTCATCGACTACCGGCCCGACGTGATCCTGAGCGCGTGGGCGTTCCCGGATGGAATCGCCGCGGTCGCGATCGCGAAGGCGCTCGGCGTCCCGAGCGTCCTCCGCGTGATGGGCTCGGACATCAACGCGTTCGGCCAGGAGCGCGCCCGTCGCCCTCAGATCCAATGGGTGCTCCGCAACTCGACGCGGATCATCGCGGTGAGCGCCGCGCTGAGGGACGCGTGCGTGGAGCTCGAGCCGAGGAGCGAGCCGAACATCGACGTGATCCCGACGGGGGTCGACCTCAAGAAGTTCTTCCCGTCGGATCGCGCGGAGGCGAGGGCGGCGCTCGACCTCCCGATCGATCGGCCCGTCGTGCTCGTCCCCGCGCGCGTCTCGATCGAGAAGGGCGTGCAGTTCTTCGTCGAGGCGCTCGCGAAGCTCCCGAAGGAGGTCTTCGCGGTGTCCGTGGGCGGCGGTCCGGAGCAGCCCAGGCTCGCGAAGCGCGCGGCGGAGCTCGGCCTTGGGGATCGAATTCGGTGGGTCGACCACGTCGACGAGAAGTCGATGCGACTCCACTACGTCGCGGCGGATCTCGCGTGTCTCCCGAGCACGGAAGAGGGCTGGCCGAACGTCCTCGCGGAGAGCTTCGCGTGCGGATGCCCGTGGGTGGCCTCCAACGTGGGGGGCGTGCCCGACATCCAAAAGCTCGCGCCCGGTGGGCTGCTCGCGAAGCCCGGGGACGCGGAGGATCTCGCCGCGGCGCTGCGCGTCGCCCTTCACAAACCCTGGGACCGAGCGGCGATCGCAGCGGGCGGCGCGTCGATCAGCCTCGAGGACACCGCGAGGAAGTACGTCGCGACGTGTGACCGCGCGGCACGGACGCGCGCCGCATAAAGAAATCATCAAGTCGCCTGCGCATCGTCGGGAGAGTCGACGCTCGGTCGAGAAAGCAGTTGAGTTTGGGTCACGAAGCGGGTTTGGAGTAGCTCGTACCCATCGTGACGCGGATCCTGTTCCTGACTTCGTTGTACTCGACGCCGCATCAGCCCCGACGGAGCCCGCCGAACGCCCGCATCGGCCGCGCGATGCGCTCGTTCGCGGACGTGAAGGCGGTCGTCCCGCTGCCCTGGTACCCGGCGGCGGCCACGCGCGGTCGCGCGGATCTCGCGTCGATCGTGGACACGCCGGAGCGCGAGACCGAGGAGGATGGAACGGAGGTCCTGCACCCCCGCTACGCGCACCTCCCGAAGGTCGGTCGATCCATCTACCCGTGGCTCTACGCCGCGTCCGTCGCGTGGCCGGTGCGGCGCGTGGTGCACGACTACCGCCCGGACGTGATCCTGAGCGCGTGGGCGTTCCCGGATGGGGTCGCCGCCGTGGCCCTCAGCAAGGCGATGGGGATGCCGAGCGTCCTCCGGGTGATGGGGACGGACATCAACGCGTACGGCAAGGAGCCCACGCGGCGCGCGCAGATCCAGTGGGCCCTCCGGAACGCGACGCGCGTCATCGCGGTGAGCTCCGCCCTTCGGGACGCGTGCCTCGCGATCGAGCCGGAGTGCGCCGCGACCATCGAGGTCATCCCCACCGGCGCGGATCTCGGCCACTTCTTCCCGTCCGATCGCGGCGCGTGCCGCGCGAGCCTGGGCCTGCCGAGCGATCACAGGATCATCCTCGTCCCCGCGCGTCTCTCGCGCGAGAAGGGCGTCCAACATTTCGCCGAGGCGTTCGCCACCCTCCCGCGCGACACGTTCGCGGTCTCGGTTGGCGGCGGAGCAGACAAAGCGCGGCTCGAGGCGCGCGTGAAGGAGCTCGGCGTCGGCGAGCGCTTTCGGTTCGTCGACCACGTCGACGACGACACGCTCCGCCGGTACTACGCGGCCGCGGATCTCGCATGCCTCCCGAGCCTCGACGAGGGCTGGCCGAACGTCCTCGCCGAGAGCTTCGCGTGCGGCTGCCCGTGGGTCGCGTCGAACGTGGGCGGCGTGCCGGACATCCAGAAGCTCGCTCCGGGCGGGCTCTTGGCGAAGCCGGGCGACGTGGAGGACCTCGCAGCGGCGCTCCGCGTGGGGCTCGCGCGCGACTGGGATCGCGAGGCGATCGCGCGTGGCGGTGCGTCCATCAGCCTCGGGGACACGGCTCGGCGATACGTCGAGACCTGCGAGCGTGCGGCGCGAGAGCATTGGGCGTAGGGGGAGCCATGTTCGGAAGCCAACGTGGGGGCCGCGCCGCGGCAGCTCTGGTGTCGTGCGGAGTAGCGCTCATCGGATGCAGCCAGGCCCCGCCGGAGCACGCGCGGGTCGAGTCGCCCGCGCCGGGATCGGCTCGAGCCGCGACGGCCACGGCGGTCGTCGCCGCGCCGAGCTCGAGCGCCGTCCCAGCCGTCTCTGAAGCGCCGTCGCCGACCACGAAGCCGCCCGCCGTGTCGGAGATCCCCGCGGCGGATCGCATCGCGGAGTGGCACAAGAAGCTTCCGAAGGGCTGGAAGCAGGCTGCCGTGGACACGCGTGGCCGTTGGACGATGTCGTGCGCGTCCCTCCTGGACCTCCGCACGAGCGCGAACAACGACGAGGCCTCCGAGAAGTGTCTGGTCGCGACGTCCACCGGCTCGATCGAGCTGGACCTCGCGACCTATCTCTCCGACCCGAAGGACATCGACGGCGACGGCCGCGGCGACGTGATTGTCGGCCTGCGGAGCGAAAACGTCGCCGCGCTGGGGTTCGTGGTGCTCTCGGATCGAGCGACCGGTGTGATCGAGCTTCAGAACGATTCGGTTCAGGTCGGCGCGGCCGAGTGGCACGGGGCCTGGGGAACGAAGGCCGGCAAGACGGTGATCGACGTCCTCTTCGTGGGCGGAGGCTGGGTCGACCCGAACGGTGTCGTCGTCCCGGGCGAACAGCAAAAGTACTCGCTCGGTTGGAATGGTGCGTCTCTCTCGCCGCTAGAGTGACTCCGCGGGGCTCGGTCCGGGGAGCGGGACGCCGGTGTCGCGCAGCACGGCCTCGAAGGGCTCGAGGATATCCCGGGTCACGAGGTAGAGGCTCAGTTGGTCGTCGAGGTTGACGGCGGTCGCGCCACACCCGAAGCAGATCACGAGCGAGAGTGTCGCCGAACCCTTCCGCACCACGATGGCGTGATGCGGGTCGAAGCACGCCGCGGACACCCCGTTCGGGTCGAGCGCCGCGCGCCACGTGTCGATGACCTTCTTGTGCGCGGTGGGAGGGAGCGTCGCTCGGGCGACGACCTCACAGCCCTCCAGGTTCTCTCCGACCGCCGCGGGAGTTCGCGCGCGGCGATGCGGTTCGAGGCGCAACACGTCCACGCTGTTGGGAGCTTCGAGGAGGGCTTCGATCCTGGCATCGAGCCGTCGCTTCGAGCCACAACCCGAGAGAGCGAGCGCCCCCAACCCGACGAGGACGGACCGTCTGCGCGTTCGCGTCTCACGGAGCTCCGGCATCCCGACCCCCACGCCTCACGATACAGCGCGGTGCTCCACCGTGCTCGCGTCGTCTGCGGATGGGGCGGGTATCGGTCCCCCCTTTTGTGATTCAGAAACGCGCTCGCTGATTTAGGCTCCGAGCGTGCTCCACGGCCCCGCTGCGCGAAGGTTCGCGCTGCTCCTCGCCGCCGCGATCATGGTCGCCGCGCCTGGATCAGCGAGCGCGACCGAGCGGCAGTGGTTCTTCGGCGGGAGCGTGGGATACGCGTACATCGACGAGACCACGAAGTGGTGGGACGGTGGGTTCGTCATGGGGGAGACGCGGTACGGCATCACGGACGCGATCGACTTCGCCGCGGATCTGAACCTCGGCCTGTATCCCGCGGCGGATCAGCTGGTGCCGTCGGCCGACGTGGGGCTCGCGTACGTGCTCGACGTGAGCCGGTTCGTCCCGCACGTCGGCGCGACGATCGGGCTCAGCGACGTCATCACGTACGGGTGCCCGGAGGGGTTTCGTCCGTGCGGCCACGAGCTCTACCCCGTCGTCGGGATCCCGGCGGGGTTCGACGTGCGGGTCACGAAGCACCTCTCGCTCGGCGCCCACTTTCGCTACGGGTTCATGCTCTTCGCGGGGAACGCCACGAGCCAGATCAACGTCGGCGCGAGCCTCGCATTCGCGACGTTCCCCGGGGATCCGTCGGGCCCTTCGACCATCCCCCCGCGGTCGATCGCGAAGCCTCAGGGCGCGAGCGTGAAGTAGATCCGCGCGATCACGTCGAGCAGCGCGTCGATCTCTTGCGGCTCGAACCGGTTCACGTGCGCGAGGTGCACCACGAAGCCCCCGGCGCGGAGCTCGAGCTTGCCGCGAAAGCCCATGAGGAGCAGCTCCCGAAGGCTCAGCGGCAGTGCAGCGTTGCCCATCTGAGGAGAGTCGCACCCCACGTCGAACTGCCTCTCGAATCGAGGGTCGTTGATCTTCAGCGAAGACGAGGTGAACAGGCTGTCGAGCGCCCGCACGACGCCGTCGGCGACGCCGGTGCCCTCGCGCGTGCGCACCGCGGCGCTGTACAGGATCCGCGGGGACCGCAAAAATCCGAGGATCGGGCGGCTCTCGCCGGTCATCGAGCGGAGCCCGTCGTCGATGGAGACCTCGGCCGCACACACCGTCGCGTCGCGCAGGGACAGCCGCGCCTCGCGGTACACGTGGCGGATGCGGGGGATGAAGTAGAGCGGATTCCAGGCGAAGTACGGTTGCGGGTTCGGATCGAACCCGATCTCCGCGCCTCGCGCCGCGATCCAGGGGTGGAAATGGGGAGGGATGCGCGGATCGAGCGCGCTCTTCGCGCGCTCCGTCGGCGCGGACCACGCGCCCGGCGGCGGCGGGGCCCACGCGGTGGGAGGCGCGTAGGGTAGGGGCGTCGCCACCGGGAGCGACGGGACCGGCGGAGTCGACCAGCCCGGGCCGTGCGTGTTCGGCGTCGCGTGCGCGCTCGGTCCGTGCCCCCAACCCGTCGCCGCGGGCTGCGCGGGAGGAGCTTGCGCCTCGAGGTTCGCGTGCGACCCGCGCTGCGCGCGCGCGCGAAGCAGCGGGACGACGGCCGCCGCGGCCTCGCCGGCGCTCGAGAAGCGCTTCGTCGCGTCCACGTCGAGGCACCGCGCGAGCCAAGCGTCGAAGCCCGGCGGGATGAGACCTCCGCGCGGAGCGGCGCGCGCCGAAGCGACGGGCGTGGGCTCGAGGATCATCTTCACGGGAAGCTCGGCGAGGGTCGTCGCGCCCCAGAGGCTGCCCGACGTTCCGCCGACGAGCATCTCGTAGACGACGAGCCCCATCGCCCACACGTCCGTCGCCGCCGACACGTGCTCTGCGATGGGCTTGCCGCGCTGGGCGGAGATCGTCCTCCAGGACGCGCCGAGCTGCTCCGGCGCCGAGTACGCGGGCGTGCCCACTTGCGTCGACGATTGGGTGACGGACTCGGCGAGCTTCGCGATGCCGAAGTCGAGGACCTTCACGTCCACTCGCTGCCGCTTGTCCCGCGCGAGGAAGAGGTTCTGGGGCTTCAGATCGCGGTGGACGACGCCCGCGCCGTGGGCCTGATCGAGCGCGTCCGCGAGCTGCTCGACCCACTCGGCGGCGAGCCCCGGTTCCACGGGACCCTGCTTCTTGATGCGCGCGTCGAGCCCCTCTCCCACGAGGAGTTCCATCGCGATGAACGGCACCTCGAGCGCCGCGTCGACCCCGGCGTCGAGCACGTCGACGATGTGTTTGTTCGAGCCGATGCGCGCCGTGATGCGCGCCTCCCGGACGAACATCTCCCGGACCTGCTCGTCGCGCACGAGGTCGCGCCGCACCAGCTTGAGCGCGACGCTCCGATCGGTCTCGGTGTGGCGCGCGCGCCAGACGACCGCCATCCCGCCCTCCCCGAGGATCTCCTCGAGCCGGTACCGAGACGCGACCACGAGACCCGTGGCGGGCGCGCTCATCGCCATGGGCCTCGCCTACGGGTGTGCATATCCGAGCAAGCTCTCGTGCACCTGGCCCTCGCACCCCGCGTCGGGCGAAATGAAGTGATCCGTGCCGGCGCCGACACGGCACCGGTGGAGCGCGACGAGCCCCGCGCCAGGCTGCGTCGCGATGAACCCCACGGGACCGAGCGGCTCGAGTCCCTCGCAGCCGACGTCGAGCGTGAGGACGTTGTGCTGACCCACGCGGCATTCATAGAGCATCGCGGTCCCGGGCTGCGCGTCCCGATCGAGGTGGTAGCTCTGCTCGATGGTGAAGCCCGCCGGGGGCAACCGCGACGAGGCCCAGTGTCCGCGCGACGGGTGGAAGCTCCGATCGAGCCGCGTGTACGGGAGATCCTCGAAGCCGCACGAGAGCTGCTTCGGCGTCGTGTCGTCGCGGTTCGCGAGCGCCCAGGTGCTCCACGCGGGCTTCGCGGATCCGTCGCTGTGGTGCAGGCCGACCGCGAGCCCGGAGGCGACCTCGACGGGGTGATCCGTCATGCGATGGTAGATGTAGCTCTCGATGCCGGGCGTCCCGAGCAGGTTGTGGAACGACCGGCACACGCCGTCCGCCTGCGCTGCTTCGCTCGAAGGCGCGAGGGAGTTCACGCCGCTCTCGGTCGTCTGGATCTCCCAGCTCGAGGGCACCGCTGGGAACGTCTTGCGCAGGAAGCCCGCGAGCGCGCCGATGTTGCCGTAGGTGACGCGCGGCGAGTCGTCCGGGCCGAACTCGGCCGCGAGCAGGTTCGGCGGGTACGGGTGATACGCGACGCGCCACGCGCGCGGGGCGACGCGCGCGGCGAAGCCCTTCAAGAAAGTCTCGCCCGAGAGGAGCGGGCTCGACGCGGCCGGGGCGTCGAACGAAGCGCCGAAGTGGTGCTCGAGCGACACGAGGACCTTCGCGAACGGCTGCTCGGCGAGGATCCCGTCGTACGCCGCGGCGGAGTTCGCGGCGTACTCGTCGAGCCACTTCGCGGTGTCGCACGGCGTGCCTTGCCCGCAGCCCACGTCGAACCAGTCGTTCGCGTTAACCTCGTTTTGGATGACGAAGTCGGCCACGCGCCCGTGCCCGTGCAGGCCGTCGTAGCGGCGCGCGATCACGCGCGCGAACCGCCCGTAGTCCGCGGCGTTCGTGGGCGAGCAGAAGATCTCGAACCCCGGCGAAACGGGGCTGCACGGCTTGCCCGCGCGCGCCCACTCGGGGACGCCGTAGACGACGGCGGTGACGACCACGCCCTTGTCGGTGTACTCGGCGATCGCAGCGTCGACGGCGGCTTCGACCGTGAAGCAGTGACCGTCGAGCTCCTCCTGATCGGCGCCGCACGCACCCGTTGCGAGCGCGGGCTCCCACACGGCCCACACGAGGTTCATCGCGACCCCACCCGCGTTGTTGCCGACCACCTCGTCCTTGTTCGGCCAGAAGTCCGGCTGGAGGCCTTTCATCCGCATCGCGGTTCGCGTCGGGTAGGGCAGGGGCTGGGGCGGCCCACCGCCGGTCCCGCTCGCGCCCGTGCTCGCGTCGGACGACGTACCCGTCGTCGTGCTCCCGATCGACGACGTCGAAGCCGATGCGTCCTTCGTCGATCCAGTCCCCGCGCCCCCGACCCCGACGGGATCGGACGTCACGCAGGCCGTCGAAGCGAGAACGAAGAGGAGGACCGAGCGCGGGCTCACCGGCCCGCATTCCGCTCCAAACACTCCGCGCTGTCTACTCAGATCGGGTCGTGTGAAGAGCGGTGCGACTGGGGCGGGGCTCCGCCGAGCGGCGGGGGATTGGACACCGGCTTCAACGTCGGGATGGACGCCGGCGCGCGCTGCGCGCTCGACGCGCTCGGTCCGGGCGAGCCGGCCGCCACGGCGGAGGCCGAGGTGGAGGGCGCAGCCGCGGAGGGGAGCGATGGAGGCGCGGGCTCTCCCGCGAGGTGCGTGGGATCCGGGCTGGGGTCGATGTTCGCTTTCGCTGGCACCGCGGAGAGCGCTCCGGTCCCGCTGGCGCTCGCCCGATCCTTGGTGGTCGTCACCTCGGGGCTCGAGCACCCGGCGAGCACCCCGGATCCGAGCACGACGACCGCGGCGAGCGCGAGGGAGGCGAGCCTGCCGTCCGCCCGCACGAGGGGCCGCGGATCCGCGCCGGTCGAGCGCGCGAGCGGTGCGGGGGAAGACTTGCGTCGGCTCATATCGTGCCCCCCGGAGGGTGCGCCACGGGCTTTCCGCCGAGCTTGGGGTGCCCGGGGTTCGGGGGAATGGCCGTCGGGGGTGGGGGCGGGGGAGACGCGACGGTCTGCGTCGGCGACGCGCCGATCGGCGGCGAGGGATCCGCGACGTCCCCCGCGAGGCGCGGCGGGTTCGGTTGGGGCGGGATGAACGTGGCCGAGGGCGCGGCCACGGGGCCGGCGCTGTTGACGGGCGTGACCGTCGCGGGCGGACGGGGCTCGGGGATGTCCCCCGCGAGGCGCGCCGGCTCGGGCTCAGGATCGATGAAGCCCATCAACCCGTCGAGCAGGCCCGGGCTGTCCCCGCCGGCCCTCGCGGGGGTCTCCTTCGAGCTCTCCGTGGATCGACCCGTCTCTCGCTCGATCTTCGACGCCTTGGAGCACCCCGAGAGGCTCAGCGCGAGGGCCGCCGCGACCGCGAGCGGGACGACCACGTTTCGCGACGAGGACGCGCGGACCTCGGTCAGCGGTCGGACGGGCGCGCCCACCTCCAAGGACCGGGCGATCGGGTTCGGGTGGACCTTCTTTTTCGGGCCGGACTCGCTGGCGTGGCGCATGGGTTGTCCTTGGACGGATGACCTCAGGAAACGACTTGGAGATGACGCTTGTGGGCGCTCGCGTCCCTCTCGATGGCGCGCGCGACGGCGGTCTTCGGGAGCTCGACGGGCCCGCCGTGCGGGAAGAACCACTTGCGGAACGCCTCGTTGTTCTCGGCGATCATCGCGTCCGCGAGCTGATCGGCGAGGACCATGCAGGTGCGCTCGTACCAACACTGCACCCCGCCCGCGACGCCGAGCGTGCCCGTCTCGGCGAGGTTCGCGCACGCGCAGAACGCGCTGCAGCGGTGCTTCTCCTCGCAGGAGCCGCACTCGTCGTTCGTCGCGTGGTACTCGGGCATCTCGGCGCGGATCCCGCTGACGCTCTTCTTGTCGATCCCGCGATCGACGTGCCCGACGATGTACTTCTCGTCCTCGTCCTCGACGACGAGCCGCTCACACGGGTAGAGGTTCCCGCTCGGCGCGATCGCCGCGAACTTCTCGCCGAGCGAGCAGGCGTCCTCCTGGCCGAAACCTCGCTTGATTCGCGCGATGACCTTCCCGTCGAACGGCGCGAAGCTCACGATCCGGCCCCCGCGGAGCCAACCGGCGACCGTCCCGAGCGCCTCGAGGAAGCCCTGCTCCCACGTCTCGAGATCCGCGTCCGTCCAGACCGCCTCGTAGCAGGGGTTGATGGAGACGCGCGGGACCCCGCGCTGGAAGAGGTCGGCGACGGTCGCGCCGAACTCCGGCACGCTCTGGGGCGTCACGACGCTGATGGTCTCGAACGCCTTCCCCTTCGCGAGCAGGAGATCGAGCCCGCGGAGGACGTCGTCGTAGCTCGACTTGCCGTTCATCGTGGGGCGGTTGACCTCGTGCGCCTTCCGGGTGCCGTCGATCGATAGGCCGACGTAGATGTCGAGGTCGGCGAGGACGTCGACCCGCTCCTTCGTGAGGAGCGTGCCGTTCGTCGTCACGCTTTGCCGGACCACGACCTTCCGCTCGGCCGCGATCTCTTGGGCGCGCTTCGCGTACTTCACGAGCTTGTCCCACTCGAGCGTGGGCTCGCCCCCGAAATACGACAGCTGCACGCGACCCCCCTCCGCGACGTCCGAGAAGGCGAACTGCAGGCCCTTCTCGGCGATGTCGTCGGGCATCACTTTCCGGAATTTCCGGCCCGTGTAGCAGTACGAACAGCCGAGGTTGCAGTCGTGCGTGAGAACCAGGGTCGCGTCCACGGACCCATCGTACGCGGAGCCCGCGGAAAAGTTCTTGTCCTCGCTCGCGGGCTCGTTCGGTTTCGGAGGGGGCTTCGCCCCGTCCCCCCTTTTCCTGGTAAGCCGTCCGCATGACAGAGGTGGACTGGACGACGTGGGTCCCGACCGAGACGGCGACGTTGCTCTTCGTCGTGCGGGGCGGCGAGATCCTGCTGATTCGCAAGAAGCGCGGTCTCGGCGCGGGGAAGGTGAACGGCCCGGGCGGTCGGCTGGATCCGGGCGAGACTCCGCTCCAAGCGGCGCTTCGTGAGATCGCGGAGGAGCTCCGCGTCCAGGTCGAGACCGCGCGCGAGGTGGGGCAGCTCTCGTTCCAGTTCGTGGACGGATACAAGCTCCACTGCCACGTGTTCCGGGCGGACGACTGCGTCGGCGACGCCGTCGAGACGGACGAGGCGGTGCCGCTCTGGACCCCGGTCGACGCGATCCCGTTCGACGAGATGTGGGCGGACGATCGCCTCTGGCTCCCGCTCTTGCTCGAAGAGAAGCCGTTCCGCGGCCGCTTCGTGTTCGACGGCGAGCGGATGGTGACGTGCGACTTGGTGGTCCGCTGAGTCGAGCGCGGAGCGCTACTTCTTCATCGGCGGCGCGGGCGGGGGCGCGGTGTCGGTGACGCCCATCACGGTCGCGCCCGAGCTCTTCGTGATTTTCCCCTTCGCCGTCGCGTTCCCGGAGACGGTGATGTCCGAGAGGCCCTCGGCGACGAACTCGCCCTCGAGCTTCCCGCCGATGAAGCGGACGTTCCCGTTGCCGTTCGACTTCACGACGATGGGGGCCTTCACGCTGCAGTTCGTGCACGTGAAGTTGCAGTTGCCCGCGTCGATCGCGACGCCGGTCGTGAACTCGGCGGTGACGTTCTCGACCTCGATGTCCTCGAAGCTCTTGCAGACGAACGGGGACTTCCCGTCCCACAGGCTCGCGCCGATGATCTTGCCGTTCGCGCTCCGCTTGCCGGGGCCGATGACCTTCGCGTCCCCCGCGGCTTCGACCTGACCGTTCCCGGAGGCGTCGAAGCTCGTGGTGGTGCCCTCGATGGTCCCCCCCGTGAACTTGATGCGCGCGTTCCCGTCCGCCTTCGCGGCCGTGGGCGCCTTGATCGTGCAGTTGACGCACTCGACATGGCAGTTCCCGCCCGCGGTGATCGCCGTGCCGGACGTGAACGTCGCCTTCACGTTCTCGAACTTCACGTTCTCGTTCACGCTGCACGAGTAGGGGCTCTTGCCGTCCCAGCTCGTGGAGCCCGGGCCCATGAGGTTCCCGCGCATGAAGAAGATCGCCGCGCCCACCCCGGCGACGAGCAGCACGCCGCCGATCGCGACCGCGACCATGCTCCCGCCGCCCGTCGCGACGATGACCGGGACGTTGTCGAACGTCGGCGGCTGGACGAACACGACCTGGCCCTGGGGCGGATACGGCTGCGGGGGCGGGGCGTAGTGGTGGTGGTGGATCTGCTGCGGCGGTGGCGGGGCTGCGGCCGCGGGGTTCGCGAACTGCTTGCGGCAGTAGCGGCACTCGACGGTGGGCTGCTGGGGGTGCGCTTGCGCGGGCGCGCCGCAGTGCGGACAGTTCATGAGCGCTGGGTCCTTTTCGAGGCGGTTCCTCCGCCGATCGCGTGGCGGGAGAGTCTACCTCCACTCGTTTCTTACGGCACGAAGAGGGATCGTCCCCCCGAAGAAGCATCGAAGCGCTTGCGAGGGTGAGCGCGTTCCACTATGTCGCGCCGGAAACCGCGTGGCCTCCACCGCAAAGCCCCTCATCGTCCAGAAGTTCGGCGGCACCTCGATGGGATCCATCGAGCGGATCAAGAACGCGGCGGCGCGCGCGCTCGCGACCCAGCGGGACGGCCACCGCGTCGTGGTCATCGTGAGCGCGATGAGCGGCGAGACGGATCGCCTCCTCCGCCTCGCGAGGGACGTCGCGCCCATCCCGAACTCGCGCGAGATGGACGCGCTCGCCGCGACCGGCGAGCAGGTGTCGAGCGCCCTCATGGCGATCGCGATCCAGTCCCTCGGCGGCCGCGCCCGGAGCTTCACGGGCGCGCAGATGAAGATCCTGACGGACAGCGCGTTCACGAAGGCGCGCATCAAGACGATCGACGCGCACCGCGTGCTCGAGTTCGTGGAGGACGGCGAGATCGCCGTCGTCGCGGGCTTCCAAGGCGTGGACGACGAGGGGAACATCACGACGCTGGGGCGCGGCGGGAGCGACACGAGCGCGGTCGCGGTCGCGGCGGCGATCCAGTCGGGCCTGACCGAGAAGGTCGTGTGCGAGATCTACACGGACGTGGACGGCGTCTACACGACCGATCCGAACATCTGCCCCACGGCCCGCAAGATCGAGCGCATCAGCTACGAAGAGATGCTCGAGCTCGCGTCGCTCGGGGCGAAGGTGCTGCAGATCCGCAGCGTGGAGATGGCGATGAAGTACGGGGTTCCGGTTCACGTTCGTTCGAGCTTCTCCTCCGCGTCCGGGACGATGGTCACCGGCGAGGGGGCCCTCGAGGGCGTCGTCGTGACGGGCGTCGCGTACGACAAGGGCGAGGCGCGCGTGATGCTGGTGGGCGTGCTCGACAAGCCCGGCGTCGTCGCGCAGATCTTCGGCGACCTCGCGCGCGAGAACGTCTCCGTCGACATGATCATCCAGAACCTCCCGAGCGCGGACCGGGCCGGCTCGGAGGGCACGCGGACGGACGTGACGTTCACCGTCGCGAAGACGGATCTCGCGCGCGTGCGCGGCGTCATCGACGCGGTCGCGGCGAACGTGTCCGCGCTGGGTGTCCGGTACGACGAGGACATCGTGAAGGTCTCCATCGTCGGCCTCGGGATGCGGTCGCACGCGGGCGTCGCCGCGAAGATGTTCCGGATCCTCGCGGAGGAGGGCATCAACATCCAGGCGATCTCGACGAGCGAGATCAAGGTGAGCTGCCTCGTCGCGACGAAGTACACGGAGCTCGCCGTGCGCTCGCTGCACGACGGGTTCGGCCTCGGCGCGCCCGCACGCGAAGAGCACGGCGGCGCCTGAGCGGCGCAAAGTCCTTCAAAGGGCTCCGTTCGTTACGGTTTTGTCGCGCGAGCCGTGCTAAGGGCTCCATCTAACTTCTCGCGTCCTTTGGAGGTCCCCATGACTCGTGCGTATCGCGTTCTTCTCCCCTCTTTCGTGGTGGCCTCGTTGGGCATCCTCGCCTGTCGCAGCAACGGCGACGACAACACGGGAGGCGCGGGATCGACGAGCGGGACGATGTCGACCGGCACCAAGATGTCGACCTCGTCCGGGACGACCACGACCGGCTCCAACACCACGTCGAGCGGTCAAGGTGGCGGAGGCGGCGGCCCCATCGGCTGTAGCGGCCCCGAGCACACGGTGCAGGAGATCTCGGACGGGACGCTCGGAACGGGACTCAAGATCTCGGTCAAGGGCGCCGTCGCGATGAGCCAGCTCTTCCTCGTTTCGGGTGCCGGACCGAACCCATCGTCGTGCCTCTGGGGGGTGTTCATCTCCGCGCCGGGGCTGACGGAGACGGGGCCCCACACGGGAGCGATCGCCCTCAGCTACGGCTCACCGCCCGCGGTGCCTTCCGGCGGCGTGGACGCCTTCTGTCCCGCGCTCGGGAAGGACCCTGTCGGCAGCAAGTTTGCGGACGACATCAAGCCCGGTGACGTCATCGATCTCGTCGGCGTGACGGATGAGTTCCCGACGATGTTCGCGAATTGCGCCGATCCGCCGCCACAGGGGCAGCCGCCGAATCCATTGAACACCGTGGGCATGATCCAACTCAGCCAGGTCTGCAGCGCGACCAAGACTGGGACGACGGCGCCTCCAACGCCACACGTGATGACGCCTGCAGAACTTGCGAAGGTCACTTCCACTACGGACGCGGACTTCCATCACATGTGGGGCGGCGTGAAGGTGCGTCTCAACAACATGAAGGCGACGGCGGTCACCGAGTTTGGGCTGACCCTCGATGACGCCTCCACGATGCCCGTCGAGGCATACGACGTGAATCGCAAGGCCTGGTATCGCCCACTCTCGCCGAACAAAGACTGCCACTACAAGGACCTCGCCTACCCGGTCGACCAGGTGTTCACGAGCGTCGAAGCCTTCCACTACCTCAACTTCTGCACCTGGGGCTTCACCGTCAGTGACCGTTGTGGTGACTTCGAGCCCTCCAGCATGGGCTGCATGGCGAAGAGCATCACCACCTGCAACGATACGCCCTGAGCCACGTTTCGGCTTCAGCGAGGACGGCCCGCCACGAGGTGGGCCGTTCGCTTTCCATGCGCAGTGATCGCCTCGCTACGGCCCGAACGTCGCCCAGACCGCGTTGTTCATTCCGCTCGACGAGAGATTGTCTCCTCCAAAGTTCACGGTGCCGGCGGTGCTCATCGACACTCGAGACTCGCCATCTGGTGCCACCCCGACTCCCGTGCTCGTCTGATCGGCCAAGTCGCCGAAGAGGCGACTCCAGCGATAGCTTCCATCGGCCGCATCCAGCTTCGCCAGATAGATGTCTTCCCCTCCGCCCGCCATGAGGAGGCCACCCCCAAAGTCGATGTTGCCGCTGGAGACTCCAGTGAAGACGACGGTTGGTGTCGTTCCGGGCTGGACAGCGATGCCCGATGGGGTCTGATCTCCTGCCCCGCCAAACGACTTCGCCCAACCGTATTGTCCATTCGTGTTGACGCGAAGGACGTATGTATCCAGGCTGCCTGCGGATTGGAGGGTCGACGAGGCTTGGATCTTCCCCGCGAAGCCGCCAGTCACGTAGATGTTACCCTGGGTATCGGCCCGCACGTCGTCAGCGAACTGATCGGCATTGTCCCCGAGGGTCTTCTTGTTGAGGGTGGTTCCGCCGGAGTTCACCTCACCAATGATGACGTCGTATCCGCCTGCAGACGTCACAGCCGTACCAACGCCGAGGACCTCACTCCCCTTGAAGGCTCCCACCACGTGAATGTTGCCGCTGACCGGGTTTACGACGACTCCGCCGGCTCGGCGCGGGTTCGTCGTCGAAGCCGTGTAGTTCTTGTGCCAAGCGAGGGTTCCGGATCCAGTCAATTTGCGCAGCCAGAAGTTGACTCCGGTTTGGAGGCTTTCGACGGTGCCCCACAGATAGACATTGCCGAAACCATCGACGGCGGGTGGGGATAAGTCCGTAGACTCGCCCAGGTCCAGCATCGCGGTGAAGACATGCGTCCCCGACGACGATAGCTTGACCGCGTACGCGCAAGCGCCCAGCGCCTGGCATTCGAAGGTCGGACCGCCTGCGTCGACCGTCCCTTGATGCCACGTGCCGGTGACGAAGATGCTGCCGGAGGTGTCCACGGCGAGACCACTGACACCTGCGTCGCCAAGGTCCTTCGCCCAGATCGGCTCACCCTTCGGATCGAACTTCGCAACGAATGTGCTGCCAGGTCCGGCGAGAACATGGAGCGCGTCGAAGGTGATGGTGCCGTTGTACGTACCTCCGACGATCGTGTTGCCCATGCCGTCGATGGCGATCGCGCCAGCGTAGAAGAATCCAGTTCCTCCATAGAGATGGGCCTGGAGGACGCATTCGGCGTGGTCGCAGTCCTCGTCTTGCTTGTCGTCTCGGCAGGTCTCCGAGGTGGGGACGACTTGCTGCACGCAGGGCGTGTACGTCTCCCCGTCGGCTTTGCAGGTGTGCATCCCGCCGTGGCACGTGCCGACGTTCTCCGTCATCGCGGGGCCCTCGTAGCAGGGGTAGTCCGTGCCAGGAGTGCACGACGAGGCCCCGCCACTGCTGGCGCCCGTGGTCGCGGTGTCGGTCGAAGAGGTGGAGGTGCCGGTCGCCGACGTGGAGCCGCCGCTCCCGGTCGGTGCGCCCTCGGTGTATTCGTCGAGGCCCAGGACCAAGTCGCAGCCGAACGTAGTGGCCGCGAGCGCGGGCAAGGCGAGCCAGCGGAGGCGCTTCATGGTCTGACTGTACCTCAGGGTGGCAGCGTGGTGGGTCGCCGTTCTGAGCGGGAGGTCAGCCCCTCGGGGGCTTCCTGTTTCCCCTGGAGGGAGCTCTCGTTGCGCAGATTCATCCGCGCGGAAGGCTCCGTCCTGGCGCGGTTCGGGGAAGGTTTCGTGAAAATGGCTCTGCATGGCGTCGTCCTCCGGATGGCTGCTGTGCCTGGGGCTTCGTCAGGCATCGTCGAATCGCGACCGCTGAAGTGGACATGCGCCAACGCAAATCGTCGACTGGCCCACGACACGAGAGACCCGGCCGTTCGGAGCCGGGCGTTTCTCGCCCTTACTGTCCCAGCGTGGCGACGACGATGTCGGCGCCGCCAGCGGTCATGATCGGGCCTCCGCCCAGATCGAAGGTGCCGGCTGCGTTCATCGCGAGCACGCTCCGCCCGTCCGGGAGGGTGACGACGTCGCGGCCGATCTGATTCGACACGTCGCCGAAGAGGCGGCTCCACACGTACGCTCCGTCGCTTCCGTTGAGCTTCACGACCGGCGCGTCGAGGCCTCCCGGGGCCGTGAGCAGGCCACCTCCGTAGTCGACGTTCGCGCTGGTGAATCCGGTGAACACGGCGGTCGGCACCGGTCCGGGTTGAACGGACAATGCGAGGGCGGTCTGATCTCCCGCTCCGCCAAACGCCTTGGCCCAGCCATACTGACCATTCGCGTTGATGCGCAAGACGAACGTGTCGAGCCCGCCGTTCGATTGTAGCGTGTTGACGCCCGCGACGATCTTGCCGGCGAAGGATCCAGCGAAATAGATGTTGGCGGAGGAGTCGACCGCGACGGCGTTGCCGAACTGGTCTGCGGCATCCCCCAACACTCGCTTGGAGATCGTGTTTCCGTTGGCGTCGATCTCGCCGATCACGATGTCCCAGCCGCCGGCCGACGTGACGGCCGTCCCCCCGAGCGCTTCTGTCTGCATGAAGTTGCCGACGACCCAGACGTGGCCGGTCAGCGGCTCGAACGCGATGCGGCCGGCCTGGCGCGCCGAGTACCCCGACGCGGCCGTGTACGTCTTCGTCCAGGTCGTGGAGCCGCTGCTGGAGAGCTTCCGCAGCCAGAAGGTGCTGCTGGAGCATTGGTCCCCGCAGCTCATGTCTCCCCACAAATAGATGGAGTTGTTGGCTCCGATTGTGACGCCGGTCGCGTTCGTGATCTGGTCGATGTTCACCTGGAGGGCGAACGACGGCTTGCCGGACGTGTCGAACTTGACGATGGCGGAGCAGCCATAGTCGATGCAGGTGGGAGGCGTCGGCGCGAGGCCGGTGAGGACTCCGTCGAAGACCCCGATGAGGATGAGGTTGCCGGCCGAGTCGAGGGTGAGCCCGGTCACGGCCACCACGGTCGGGTACGAGCTCGCCCAGACGACGGCCCCGGTCGGATCGAGCTTCGCGACATAGAGCGACGGATTGGCGGTCATGTTCGTGAGGGTGTGCGACGCGTCGAACGCGAGCGTGCCCTTGAACTGTCCGGCGAGGTAGACGTTCCCCATCGCGTCGGTCGCGATCGCCCCGACGCTTTGATCCTTGTCGTCGCCGAAGCGGATCGAGCGCAGGACGCACTCGGCGTGGTCGCAGTCCTCGTCTTGCTTGTCGTCTCGGCACGTCTCGGCCGTCGGCACGACCTGCTGGACGCAGTCGGTGAACGTCGCGCCGTCGGCCTTGCACGTGTGCATGCCGCCGTGGCACGTGCCCACGTTCTCGGTCATGGCGGGGCCCTCGTAGCAGGGGTAGTCGGTGCCCGGCGTGCACGCCGGCGAGCCACCGCCTCCCGCCCCGGTGACGCTGGCGCCGGTCGAGCTCGAGGTGGGCGAAGCACCGGTCGACGTCGAGGTCGCCCCGCCCGCCCCGGGTGCCGACGTCTCGGTGTAGTCCCCAAGGCCGAGGACCAAGTCGCAGCCGAGGGCGCTGGTGGCGAGGACGGAAGGGAAGAGCAAGCGCGCGAAACGCATAGGCGATCAGAATAGCTCAGCGGCTGCGCCGCGTGAGCCAGACTGAGACGCGGATGTCAGGGTTCCGACGGCGAGACGCGGGTGATCGGTCGCGAAACCCGAGGCGGACGCGGGTGGCGCGCGGGTTGCTCTTCCGTTTCGCCAGCGTCGCTACGCCGCTCCCCCGGGTGGGGGGTGAATCTTCTTTTCTTCGAGGTGACTCATGTCCGCCACGTCTTCTCTCGTTCGTTTCGCTTCTTGCGCCGCGCTCATCGCGGCGGCCGTGGGCTGCACCGAGCGCGATCCGCGCGCGGTCGCTGCGCTCACACCCGCGCTCGAGCCCGTCGTGAAGGGCAACAACACGTTCGCGATCGAGCTCTACAAGAAGGCCGCGGCGAAGCCGGGCAACCTCTTCTTCTCGCCGTTCAGCGTGTCCGCCGCGTTCGGCATGACGTACGCGGGCGCCGCGGGCTCCACGGCGGAGGAGATGAAGCACGTCCTCTCCATCGAGGATGACGCCGCCACCTATCACAAGGAGTTCGGCGCCTTGATCGCCGATCTCGGCGGGGTCCACGAGGGGCGCGGCTACACGCTCCGCATCGCGAATCGCCTGTTCGGACAGAAGGACTTCGTCTTCCAACAGCCCTTCCTCGACGTGACGAGCGGCGCCTATGCCGCTCCCCTCGAGAAGGTCGACTATGCCGCCAACGCCGAGGGCGCGCGCGGGACCATCAATCAATGGGTGTCGGATCAGACCGAGGGAAAGATCCCCGAGCTCTTCCACGCCGGGGACGTCGACGGGACGACCCAGCTCGCCCTCGCGAACGCCATCTATTTCCACGCCGATTGGAAGCTCGGGTTCGATCCTGCCAAGACGCAAACCAGCGCCTTCCACAAGCCCGACGAGTCGACCGTCGACGTCCCCCTGATGCTCCAGAGCGGTGACTTCCGATTCGCGTCCAACGCGGACGTCGCCGTGGTCGAGATGAACTACGAGGATGACGAGCTGTCGATGGTGCTCCTCGTTCCGCAGGGCGACCGCACGCTCGCGGAGGTCGAGGCGACGCTCGACGCGAACACGATCGACGACTTCCTCGGATCCTCGAAGGAGCATGAGGTGACGGTCGGGCTCCCACGCTTCCAGGTCGACGGGCGCCTCCCGCTCGCGGAGCTCCTCGAAGACATGGGGATGAAGAAGGCGTTCAACCCAGAAGAGGCGGACTTCTCCGGCATGGCGGACAAGTCCGTCGCGTCGCTCTACCTTCAGACCGCCGTTCACCAAGCGTTCGTCAAGGTCGACGAGTCCGGCACCGAGGCGGCCGCCGCGACCGGGGTCGGTGTGGGTGTGACGTCGGCGCCGCCCGAGATCATCGCGAACCGCCCGTTCCTCTTCTTCATCCGAGA
Organism: Polyangiaceae bacterium; assembly: GCA_046351395.1. GTDB lineage: Bacteria > Myxococcota_A > Polyangia > Polyangiales > Polyangiaceae > CAYYKK01. The sequence goes on along the minus strand of JAXLYP010000030.1, from coordinate 52,702 downwards.
CCGGCTCACGACGAGCATCCTCTTCGCGGGTCGGGTCGAGGACCCCACGGGGACGACGTTCTGATTCTTCGGCGCGGCCCACGCGGACGTTCGACTTCGGGGGCGCGCGGGGCTAAGCGAAGCACCGTGCGCCGCCTCGTCTCTTCGCTCGCGTGTCTCGTCGCCCTCTCCGCCTGCGCGCATGGTGCCGTCGACGGGGTGGGCGGGGTCGGCGGCGCGGGCACGAGCGCGACCGGCACCGGCACGACGACGTCCACCACGACCACCGCCTCCACGAGCGGCTCGACGTCCAACGCCTCCGCGTCGTCGAGCGATGCGAGCAGCGGGGCGACCATGTCGTCCGCGTCGAGCGCGATGGCGTCGAGCTCGGCCTCCACCGGGGCGACGATGCAGCCGGGCGCGGCCTTCTTCAGCGAGTACGTCGAGGGATCGAGCAACAACAAGGCGCTCGAGATCTTCAACGGGGGCAACGCACCGCTCGATCTCGCGGATTGTGAGATCGATCGGTACCAGAACGGATCCACGACCGCGCTCGCCCCCATCGCGCTCGATCCCGTGATGCTCCAGCCCGGGCAGGTCTTCGTGATCTGTCACTCGAGCTTCGCGCAGCCCCTCCTCTGCGATCAGACGTCGGGGAGCGTGCAGCACACCGGGAACGACGTCGTCGAGCTCGTCTGCGGGGGTGTCGTGAAGGACGCGATCGGCAAGGTGGGCGAGGACGCCGTGTGGGGGACCGGCGCGGTCACCACGCAGGACGCGACGCTCCGCCGGAAGTGCTCGGTGACCGTCGGCGACACCAACGCGACCGACGCGTTCGACCCTACCGCCGAGTGGGACGGCTTCCCCGTCGACACGTACAGCGATCTCGGCAAGTACCTCTGTCCCTGAGGGACGCGACCCGAGCTGCTCGACGGCGGCGGGACGCTGCCCCGCGCTCGACGTTCATCCGATGTCGCGCCGAGCCGGCGGGACGAGGAACGAGCCGCGGAGCCGCCGAGGGATCACGCGCTCCCACTCGAGGAGGCGCTCCCTCGTCCGCTCCTGATCGAGCTGCTGCGTGCGCGCCTTGAGCGCGTCCCGGAGCACGAGGCGGCCCGCGATGACCTGCGGGGCGTCCGGCGTCGCGACGACGAGCTCTCCCACGCCCTCGAGCGCCATGCGGTGGACCGCGGCGCGGACGGAGTCGGTCGAGAGGATCGCGCGCGCGCCCTCGGGCACCGGATCCCCGATGCCCGGCGCGGCAGCATCCATCGCCTCGCGGACGAGGAGGATCTCGAGCGCGTCGATCGCGTACTCCCGGCTCACGTGGAAGTCGCGGCGCGCGACCTTCTCCGTGAGGATCGAGCGATCGAGCGCGAGCACCGTGAACGCGTGCGCGACCGTCACGGAGATCGCGAGCGGGAGGAGCATGTTCATGTCGTGCGTCAGCTCGATCGAGAACACGATGCCCGTGAGCGGGGAGCGCATCGTCCCGCCGAGGATCGCCGCCATGCTCACGAGCGGCCAAAACCCCACGCCCGCGGCCGGGAAGTACCGCGACTCGATGGCGCCGAGCGCCGCGCCCATCATGAGGAGCGGCGCGAGGACTCCCCCGCTCGTCCCCGATCCGAGGGAGATGGACCAGATCGTCGCTTTCACGAAGACGAGCGCGGCGATCGCGCTCCACGCCATGTCCTCGTGGAGGAGGCGATCGATCGACGCGTACCCCACGCCGAGCGCGTCCGGGCAGAATAGCCCGCCGATGCCGATCGCGAGCCCGCCGATCGCGGGCCACCACATCCAGTGCAACGGGACGCGCTTGAACGCGTCCTCCGCTTTGTAGACGGCCGCCGTCAGGCCCATCGAGAACAGCCCGGCGAGCAGGCCCGCGACCGCGCACGCGGCGAGCGCGGGGACGCCGACGAACGCCGCGTGCGGCGCCATCGGGAAGAGGGGCCCTTCGCCCAGGATGAAGTGGCGCGTCGTCGCGGCGACGGCGCTCGCGAGCGCGACGGGGATGAAGCTCCGGGGCTTGTACTCGAAGAGCAGGAGCTCCACCGCGAGGAGGATCGCGGCGATCGGGGACGCGAACGTCGCCGACATCCCCGCCGCCGCGCCCGCGACGAGCAGCGTCTTGCGCTCGGCGCTCGTGAGGGAGAACAGCTGTGCGACGATGGATCCGAGGGCTCCGCCCGTCATGATGATCGGGCCCTCGGAGCCGAACGGCCCGCCCGAGCCGATCGAGATCGCGCTCGAAATGGGCTTCAGGAGCGCGATCTTGGGATCGATGCGGCTCCGGTGGAACAGGATCGCCTCGAGCGCCTCGGGGATGCCGTGGCCGCGGATCCGCTCGCTCCCGAACCGCGCCATGAGGCCGATCACGAGGGCGCCGGCGATCGGCACGAGCACGCTCCAGGGCCCCAGATGGTGCGCCGCCGGCGTCGCCGGCGCGAACGAGAACCGCTGGAAGTAGAAGACGTTCGTCGCGAGATCGATCAAGCGAAGGAGCGCGTACGCGACGAACGCGGCGACGCCGCCGATGAGGATCGCGAGCAGGGAGATCGGGACCACACGCCGGGTGGCCGTGAAGTCCCCGAGCTCGGGCGCGGGGGGCCTGCCCGGCTTCACTTCGCGCCTCGCCCGCGCGCGCCGCGCGCGCCTTCGCCCTCGAAGAACATCTCGGCGGGCTCGGTGCCCGCGCCGAGGTGCCGCGCGACGTCCCCGAGGACGCGCGCCGTCGCGCGCAGATCGGCCCGGGTCGCGCCCCTCAGCGCCGCGACCATCCGCGTGTGCGCGAGCTCGGGGGCGCGCCTCAGGACCGCCCGCCCTGACGCCGTGAGGCGGAGCTCCGCGCGCCGCCCGTCGTCCGCGGAGACGCCCTTCTCCACGTACCCCGCGCGGACGAGTCGGCTGACGACGACGGAGACGGAGCTCTGGTGCGTCAGCGTGCGCTCCGCGATGTCTCCGAGCGAGGCACCGCCCCGCCGATCGGCCGTGAGCGCGGCGAGCTCCTGGAGCACGAAGAGCTGAGCGCCCGAGAGGCCGAGGGACGACTCGGCGCCGTGCGACGACACCCGAACGGCGCGGACGATGTGGCGTAACGCCTCGACGACCCGGCCGAGGTTCGCGTCGTCCTTGCGGGGCGAGGTCGCGCGCGGATCCGGGCCCGGGGGGAGCGATTGTGGCGCGCTCATCTTGAATCCGATTGCATGGGAGCCCATATAGATTGCATGGGCTCCCATGCAAATGAAAACCGCCGCGACTTCCTCGGGGGCCTCGTCGCCCTCGGACTCTCCGCCTGCGGAGGCCGACCGACGTGCGACGACACGAGCGCGCTCGCGCCGGACGACGCGCGGGCGCGCCGCGATCACAAGTACCTCGACACCGGGCCCGACCCCGCGAAGCGCTGCGCGGGGTGCGAGCAGTTCACCGCGGGGCCGAAGCAAGACGCGTGCGGCTCGTGCAAGGTGCTGAAGGGGTCGGTGAGCCCGATCGGCACGTGCGACCTCTTCACGCCGAAGAAGTAGGGCCCGTCACCTCGGCGGTAGCCAGACCTCGCCCGTCTCACAGTCGACGTGGCGGACGGAGATCCCTGCGCGCGACACGTCCACGACGCCGAACACGATCGGCAGGCCGAAGCGGCGCGGGCCGATCGAGCCCGGGTTGAACACGGTGAGTCCGCGATCGCGGCGCGCGAACGGGACGTGGGAATGCCCACAAAGGACGAGATCCACGTCGAGCGCGCGCGCCTTCTTCGCGACGTCCGCGCGCAGGAGAGGCCCATACACCGCGATGTGGAGCACGAGGATCCGCGCGAGCGCGCCGCTCGGATCGGAGACGTCGATCGTCAGCGTGTCCGGCAGCGCCGGGGCCTCTCGATCGATGTTCCCGCGCACCGCGAACACGGGCGCGATCGCCTCGAGGTCGCGGAGGACCTCGAGATCGCCGACGTCGCCGCAGTGGACGATCGCTCGGGGGCCGAGCGCCGAGATGCGCGCGCCCGCGTCCGGGTGCGGCCGCGAGTGCGTGTCGGCGACGACGACCACGCGCCCGCCCGCCGCGTCGAGCGCGAGCCCGCGATCCTGATGCACGAGCTTCGGAGCCTTCGAGCGCGCCCTCGCGGGAGGATCTGCGAGGGGACGTCGCGCCCTCGACGTGATCTTCGGGGTCGTCACGCGCGTCAGTCGGCGACGACGTCCGCCTCGAGGACGGGCGTGCCGCTCTTCGACGCCGCCTCCGCGCTGGGCTCGGGCGTCACGGTGATGTGGAACTTCTTGAACGACGTCGTGAACTCGAGCTCGCCTTCCATGTCGCCGTCGACCTTCAGGGCGCCCGCGTTCTGGGGCGCGCCGTTCTCCGGCGTGAGCCAGACGACGTAGATCGTCGCCTCCTTGGCGATCTTCGAGGCGTCTCCCAGGTTCTTCACGCGCACCTTCACGCTCCCGTTGCCGCCGAGTTTGTAGGACGCGTCGACCGTGCCCTCGCTGAACGGGGACGCCGCGCTCGCCTTCATCGGAGTGGGGCCGCTGCACGCGGTCGCCGAGAGCGCGCCGACGAGCGCGGCGGTCGCGAGGAGGGAGGAGACGTTCATGGCTCGATCTCTACCGGGGACCGCGCGCCTTGGGAAGCCGTGGCCCGCCGTCGCGCGCGGTCAGCTCGGTCCACCGCCGCCACAGACATTCGCCACCCCGCCGCCGCCGCACGTCTGCGGGTTGTTGCAGGACCCGCAGTCGAGCAGATCGCCGCACCCGTCCGCGACCGGCCCGCAGTTCTTGCCCAGGCTCTCGCACGTGCTCGGCGTGCAGACATTCGTCCCGCACACGCCCGGCATGTTGCCTCCGCCGCACGTCTCCCCCGGGACCGTGCAGTCGCCGCAGAAGATCTCGAGGCCGCACCCGTCGCCCGCTTTGCCGCACTGCAGGCCCTGCGCGGCGCAGTCGATCGGATCGCACTTGGGGATGTCCGGCGTGACGCACGAGGCGAGGTCGAACAGCATGAACTCCACGAGCTTCTCCTGCGGCGTGAGCGGCCCGTCGTCGCACTGCTGCGGGAACGTGGACTGTCCGGTGGAGTTCGCGTTGACGTGGAAGTCGCTGAACACGACGCGCCCACACTGATCGAGCGGCGCGGCCTCCACCGGCGTGTTGAACGTGATGTGGAGCGGATCGCCCGCCGGGTCGGAGGCGCTCATCCACTGCTGGCTCTGCGCGCTCGTGTGGGGGCCGTCCATGTCGTTGCGGACGACCTTCACGGGCATGAGCCCGAGCGTGGCCGAGGCCATCACGTTGACCAGCCATTGGGCGAACGCGGCGCCCTTCGGGAAGCTCTGGTCGATCACGCCGTCCTGATCCACGGGATAGGCTTGTCCCACGTTCCAGTTCGCGACCGCCTCCCAGGGCCCGGGCATCGGCGGCGGTCCGTTCGGGATCGCGGGACCCGCTTTGCCGTGCATCCAGACATAGCTGTAATGGGTCGCGAAGACGCGGCCGCCGAGCCCCGCGTAGTCGTGCATTCGCTGCCACATCCCCTGCCAATCCGCCGCGGTTCCGCGCTCCGTGTAGTACTCGTCCCCCTGGCAGGGCAAGAGGACCATGTCGTACTCGTCGAGCTTCGCTTGCGTCCCCCAGAGGGCGCTCTCGGGAGGCGTGCCAGGGCCGTGATCCGCGCCCGCGCCGCCGAGCCCCGTGTACATGTGGATCCGGCCGGTCCCCGTGGGCTGCGTGAACTCGCTGTCGTCGATGCCGATCTTGCGGAGGACGCACTCGAGCCCGTCCACGCGCCCCGTCGCGATGGCCATGTGGGGAATGTCGCCCTCCATCTTGTTCCGCGGCAGCCGCGTGAGGTCCGCGGGGAGCGGGGTCTCGACGCACGCGGAGACGGATGGAATCACCACTTGTCGCCGCCAGCGGCCGAGCTGGATCACGAGCGGGATGTTCTGCCCGACGGGCATGTTCGTGATCTCGAACGATCCGTCCACGCCCGTCACCGCGCTCACGAGCGGGGAGCCGGAGACACTGTCTGCGCACTTCTCGCACGCGACGCCCGGGGTGAACGGCTTCACGGGCGCGTTCGGGACGTAGACGAGCGCGTTCAGCAAGGGATCGCCGGGCTGTCCGTTTCGGCCGGGGGCATAGACCTTGCCCGTGATCTTCGTGGTCACCGTCGACGGGGTGCACTGGACCTGCTGCAGACAGAGGCCCTTGCAAGGGAGCGCGCAGACACTCGGCTCCGGGCCGCCGCCGCAGATCTCGGGGAGCGTACAGTCGCCGCAGGGGATGGTCTCCCCGCACTCGTTCGCGACGGGGCCGCAGTTCTTCCCGAGCTCCACGCACGTCTTCGGGGTGCAGTTGCCCTTGCCGCAGACGCTCGGCACGCCGCCCCCGCCGCACGTCTCTCCGGGGACGGTGCACGTGCCGCACTCCGTCACGCCGCCGCACCCGTTGCCGATGGGCCCGCACGTCGCCCCGAGGCTCTCGCACGTGACCTCGCCGGGGCAGAGCCCAGTGCTCGAGGAGCCGCTGCCGGTCGAGAACGTGGAGCCGCCTCCCGTGCCGGACGACGCATCGGTCGAGCCGCTGCCGCTCGGTGGCTGGTAGACGAGCTCGATGTTCCCGCAGCCGAGCGAACCAAGGACCACCGCACCGGAGAGGAGAGACAAGACGCGCATCGTGGGGCCGACGCTTATCCCGCGCGTGCAACGCGAGCAACCCGAACGACCCGAGCACCCTTGCCCGCCAACCCGGGCGGGTCGGTCACGGTTTGATGATCGTGATGCGATAGTCGGACGTGAAGCACGTCCCCATCGACGATCGCAGCTCCAGGAACGCCACGTCCTGTCGGAACGGGGCGGAGGCGACGGCGAACTCGGCAGCGCGATCGGAGCAGGGGGAGACCGCGGTGTCGATGAGCTTGCCCTGCGCGTCGAACAACGACAGGTGCACGCAGCTCTGGTCCCCGTCCTTCGGTGTGCGCAGCTCGAGCTTTACGTCTGCCGCGATCCCGCCTGGCACGAGGCGGAACCAGACGCTCTGCTTGTCGCCATCGCACGGGAGCTTGCCCGTCACCGTGGGGCCGAGCGCGAGCTCGCGCGCCTGCTCCCGAGACGAACCATCCCCACTCATGAGCGCGGTCGTGGTCGCGGTCGCGGTGCTGCGAGCCGTCGCGCTCGCGTCAGCCCCTTGTCCCCCGCTCCCGCATGCGGCGAGCGCGAGGACGACGACGAACACGCTCAGGACGTCCTGAAGCCGTTGGCGATCCATCGAGCCACGATAGCGACGTTCGTCGCCGGACGCACTCGGTGGGGCGTCGTCGCTTCAGTCCGTCGCTTTGCATCGAGCCGTGAGCTGTGGCCGCTTCGGACGTTCAGCGGAAAGGGTCAGCTGTCCTCGCGCGGCCGGCTGCCGAGGAGTGGTGCGGACGTTCGCGGCCCGTGGGGCGACGACGGTCGTCGTCGCGCGGGGCGCGACCGCTCCAAAACGAGCGCATTCCGCCGAGGTCCCTCCTGGCCCCGCGCTTGCTCCACGGCGACGCGAATGGCCAAGCTCACCGTCGGAACGAATTCATCGCGAACCGCTTTCTGATCGAGGGCGTGCTCGGATCGGGGGGCATGGCGATGTCTACGCCGCGCGCCACGTGGCGCTCGGGGACGCGGTCGTGATCAAGGTCGTGCGACCGCACCTGCTCGCGTCGAGCCCGAGCGCGGGCGAGCGGCTGGTGGTCGCCGAGGCGGTGGCGGCGCGCGCGTCCGCGGGCCGCACGTGGTCGCCGTGCACGACGTGGACGCGTCAATGCCGGGGAGGTGTTCGTCGTCATGGAGCGGCTCGCAGGCGAGGATCTCGGGGCGCGGCTCCAGCGCGTCGGTCGGCCTGCGTGCTCCCCGAGGCGGTGCGCGTCATCCTCCAGGCGTGCGAGGCGGTCGGCGCGGCGCACGCCGGCATCGTGCACCGCGACATCAAGCCGTCGAACCTGTTCCTGTGCGCGACGAGCGGGGGCCTGCACGTGAAGGTGGTGGACTTCGGGATCGCGCGCACGACGAGCGGGTCGAGCGCCGATCGCCCGCTCACGCTCACCCAGGGCGACGCGGTGTCGGCTCGCTGTTCTACATGGCGCCCGAGCAGATGGTGGACGCGCACCGCGTCGATGCGCGCGCGGACATCCGGTCGCTCGGCGCCACGCTCTACCGCGCCATCACCGGCAGCGTCCCGTTCCCGGGCGACACGCCGCCGAGGATCTCGCGGCGCCGTCCTCACGACCGTACCGGCGCGGTTTCGGCGCTCGACCCGCGCATCCCCGAGGCGCTCTCCGACGTCGTCAGAAGACGTCGGAGCGGGATCGCGCGGCGCGCATCGGCTCCGTGGCCGAGCTCGTCGCGGCGCTCCGGCCGTTCGCGATCGAGGGCGCAGCGCCCGCGGCGGCTCCGGTCGCGCCGCGCGGCGCCACGCAGGTGCTCGACGCGCGTTCGATGGCGGCGCCGAGCTCCGTGCCGCGACACCTCGCCCCGGCGACGGCGGCGGTCCCCGCGTCCGATCCTCGCCCGACGGGGCCGGCCCCCGCGGTCTCGGTGCCCACGTCGTCGCTCTCGCCCGCTCGCGGTCGCTCGCGCGCACCCGTGCTCGCGGCGGGGGCGCTCGCCGTCGCGCTCGCGGGCGGGGCGGCGGTCTTCTTCGCGGTGCGAGGGGGCGATCCGGCGGGGGCGCGAGCGCCGAAGGCGCGCGCCGCGCGCGAGTCGAAGGAGGCGGACTCGAGCGTCCCGGAGGGCGCGACGAAGGCGGACAGAGCCGCGGCCCCGCCCTCGGCGAGCGCCCCACTCGCGCCCGCTGCGGCGGCGACGCCGCCCCCACCCTCGGCGATCCCGACGGCCACGCAGCCGAACGTGGAGTGGGCGAAGCGGCTCGTCCCGGATCTGAGCGCGCGCGACGGCGCGGCGCGCATCGAGAGCGCGGGGTGGAGCGTGCGCGAGACGAACGAAGAGCACCTCGAGACGTTCGATCGCTTCACGTACCGGGTCGAGGGGTTCAACTGCACCGGGAACGCCTTGTTCTTCCGGTTCAAGACCGTCGCGGACACGAAGCAGATCGAGCAGGGCATGGGGCAGGTGCCGGGCTACCGCGTCCTCCGGACGGACACGCGGTTCGTGCAGATCATGCTCGTGAACCTCACCGCGGGCGCGGCCGCGAGCCCGGCGTGCACGGACAGCGTCGCGGACGCTCTCACGAGGCCGCTCTGATGAGCACGTCGTCCTCGCGCGACGTGGCGCGCCTCCACGTCGAGGGCCTCGCGCCGCTCCGCGTCCGAAGAGCGCTCGTGCGCGAGCGGCTGAGCGAGGCGTACCGAGTGACCGCCACCGTCACGCTCGAGGACGGCGTGGAGCGCGCGCTCGTCGGTCGGCCCGCGACGCTCGTGATCCGGGTGGACGACGCGCGCGAGCGCTGCGTGCAGGGCCTCGTGACGCGCGCCAGCCACCGCGGCGACGGGGCGCGCGGCGCGACCCTCGAGCTCCGCGTGGAGCCCCGTGTGGCTCGGCTCCGCTTGCGATCGGGGCGGCGGATCTTCCAGAACAAGACCGCCGCGGAGATCGCGCTCGAGGTGCTCGCGGAGCACGGCGTGCACGCCCGGATGGAGATCGCGCGCGCGCTCGACGCTCGGCCCTACACGGTGCAGCTCGACGAATCGGACGCGGCGTTCGTCCAGCGCTTGCTCGCGGAGGAGGGCGTCTCGTACATGTTCGAGCAGCCGCGCGAGACCGTGCACGACGCGACGGAGGCGCCGGCGGAGGTGATCGTGCTCACCGACCGACCGACGAGCCGGCGCGGGTCGGACACGCCCCACCTCGTCCACCGCCAGGGCGCGAGCTCGGACGCGCGCGGAGCCGACGAGCTCTACGACGTTCGATACGCGGTCCGGCAGGCGATCGAGCGCGTAGCGATCGCCGGACTCGACTTCCAGAGGCCCTCGACCTCGCTCACGGACGACGCCGCCGATCCGGGATCGGGCCTCGCGGGGCCCGCGCCGCTCGAGCGCGTCGTGCACGAGCTCGCCTATGAGACCGTCCCTGCGAAGCCCGGTCCCGCGCGCGTCGAGCTCGACGCGCGGCGACGCGACGTCGCGCTCCTCCGCGGGCGCGCGAGCGCGCGCGATCTGGTCGCGGGGACGCGGTTCGCGCTCGTCGAGTCGCTCGAGCCCGAGCTCGCCGGCGACTGGGCGATCGTGGAGTCGACCCTGCGCGTCGACGACGCGCGCGCGATCGTGTGCGAGACGCGGCTGACGTCCGTCCGCGCCGATCGACCGTACCCTCCCGTACGGCTCCCGAAGCCCGTCTGCCACGGCGTCGAGACCGCGACGGTGCTCGGTCCCGCGGGGGAGGAGGTCCACACGGATCGGCACGGGCGCGTGCGCGTGCGCTTCCCGTGGGATCGATCGACCACCGCGCCGGATCGCGTGTCGACGTGGCTCCGCGTCGCCCAAGCGTGGGCGGGCGTCGGCTTCGGTGCGCAGTTCTTGCCGCGCGTCGGCTCGGAGGTGCTCGTCGCGTTCGTGGGGGGCGATCCGGATCGGCCCATCGTCGTCGGCGGGCTCTACGACGTGCACCGCCCGTATCCGTATCCGCTGCCCGCGAGCAAGACGGAGAGCGGGATCCGCACGCGATCCATCGGGGGCGCGGGCGCGAGCGAGCTCCTCTTCGAGGACAGGGCGGGGCTCGAGGTCCTGACGCTCCGCGGGGCGCGCAACGTGTTCGTCGGGGCCGGGGCGAACCTCGTCGAGCAGGTGACCGCCGACGTCGAGCGGCGCGCGGGCGGCGCGTACGCCCGGCACGTCGCCGGTGGGCTCGTGGAGTCCGTGGGCGGCGCGCGCGCCGTCACCGTCGTGGGGCCCCACACGGAGCAGACGGGCGGCGCCGCGATCCTCCGCGGGGGCGATCAGTCCGTGGCGGTGCGGGGCGGTCGCCTCGAGACGTGCGGCGAGTCCATGGAGGTGCGCGTCGGCAGGAACCACGAGCTCCTCATCGGCACGAAGGCGCCCGGACACGCCGCGGTCACGGTCCAGGGGACGCACACGACGACGGCCTCCGGACGCATCTCGATCCGGAGCCAAACGGAGATCGCGTTGCAGGTGGGCGGGACGAGCCTCGTGCTGCGCGAGGAGGGGATCACCCTCGTCAGCCCGAGCGTGCGCGTCGAGTCCCCGGACATTCGATTGGTGGGTAAGGACGGGGAGGCGACGCTGTCGGTGACAGACAGTGTCCGCGCGCGCGCGGACGCCGTGGAGCTCCTCGGCAAGGGGGCGAACCTCCTCCTCGGCGAGCGCGCGCGCCTCGAGGGCGACGCGATCGAGCTCACGTCGAAGGCCGCGAAAGAGGACGCCGAGCCGCTCTCGAGCTCGTCCGAGAGCGGTGTCGTGACGTTCGAGATCCAGGGGCTCGAAGCCGGGAAGGCCGCGACGGCGGTCGTCCTCATGCCGAGCGGGGATCTCGTCGAGCACCCCGTTCCGCCGAGCGGGATCCTCGAGATCCCCGGACAGCCGGGGGAGCGGTTTCACCTGGTCGACGTGCGCGTCGCGGGCGCGTCCGTCGCCAAGGCGTGAGGTGCGCGGCGCGGCCGCGGATCAAGGGAGAAGACGAGAATGGCCAGCTTGATGGATGTCGTGATGAAGTCGCTCCCGTTCGCCGCGCTCGACGGCGCGCTCGCGGCGAGCCAGCCCGCGGGGCCCGGGCCCGCGCTCCGCCGCGCGGCGGGGAGCGATCTCGCGGGGAGGTTGGAGTTCGTGCCCGTGGGACAATCCGTCTCCCTCTCGGCGCTCCGGCCGCCCGCGCAGACCTACCTCGAGATCGCCTTCGAGCAGGCGTACGAGCACGCTCAGCACCAGGAGATTTGGGGGTTCGACCACGGGCCGAACCCCGCGGAGGTGACGAACGTCACGTGCCGCGTGTGGGGCGAGGGGTACGACAAGTTTCGGGTGCTCGAGGCCCTGCGCTTCGGTCACGAGGCGTTCCCCTCGAACGGCGCGGCGGGGGCGTTCGAGCCCGTCATCAAGGCCGTGGACACGCGCGGGGTCGCGTTCGACCTCCCCCTCTCGGCGGACTTCGTGCGCGCGACCTGGCTCGTGACGGACGTCACGCTCCCCGCGGGTCATCCGACGTGGCAGCTCAAGACGGGCGTCGACAAGGCGCTCGTGCAGGTCCTCGTCTACGAGCTCGTTGGCGGGTCGACGACGCCGACGCCCCTCCGCGGCGCGGACGCCGTCGAGCAAGCCGCGTTCGACGAGGCCGCCGCGGCGTACGCGAAGGTCGCGTCGGGCGTCACGCCCGACGACGTCCCCGCGAAGCTCTTCGCGGACCAGACGTTCTTCCCGGACGGCCTGCTCGAGCGCGCCGGCGTCGGCGCAGCGACGGGCGAGAAGGCCGCGACGTCGACCGTTCGCAACCGGATCGTCGTGATCCTGAGCTGGACGTTCTGCCGCGCCGCGCTCGACTTCGCGCCGGGCGCGGCGATCCCCATGGGGCGCGTCCATCCCCACGCGATCGTCGTGTCCAACGCGAGCTACCGCTCGTTCGCGGCCTCGCTGCAGTTCGACCGCCCCGCGGCGACGACGAACCTCGACCACCCGAAGGAGTGCTGCAAATCGGGGGGCAAGGAGATGCACGCGTACATGTCCAGCGTCCTCGTGACGGAGACGAACGCCGGCGACGCGTGGATGGAGCGCCCGCCGCTGCCGATCTGGAGCAACCTGTTCTCCTACTATGTCTGCGATCCCACCCGCTCGAAGACGGCGAACGTGCTGCTCCAGCGCATGCGGATGGTGCGCAACGACCGGCCGCGCACCCGATCGAACAATGGGTTCGTCGTGCGGACGCTCGGCCCCCTGTCCACGGACGTGACGACGAAGCTCCCGCGGCAAGGGGAGTTCGACAACATCCACTCGGCGCCGCCCATGCAAGCGCCCCAAGTCGTGTACATCGGGCCGTCCATCGAGGGCGAGGCGATGGGGTTCCACGGGCTCGAGCCGGTGGCGAAGTACCCGGTGATCGCCGACTCTCTCAAGGTGATCAACATGGCGCCGTTCTGCGCGCACGACTGCTTCCATCTCCATTGGCGGTGGACGGACTCGTTCGCGAAGCTCGGCCCCGCCGCCGGTCCCCAGTACTCGGGGTGGAGCGGCGAGGCGAGCGCGACGCGCGCGGGGGACGCGCCGTACGCGGTCCCCGGCGCGCCGCTCGTGCAGCCCCAGCAGAGCGTGGATCTCTGGTACCGCTCCGATCACGAGTTCACCTACCACGCGTTCATGGGCAACCACGTCGGGAGCGCGGACTATCCGGGCGCGACCGTGCCGGCCGCGATGGTCGACATCCCTCCCGGCGACGTTCAATATGTCTGTCATCACGGCGCCGCGTACGGCCTGACCGCGGACTTCTGGTGGGGACAATTGGCGACGACGGGCGCGGGCATGCCCGGGGAGGCGCCGGGGAATCGCGCGGCGCTCTTCTACGGGAGCGCGGGGCACGTGGCGCCCGTGCTCGCGTCCGCGTCCTGGGCGCTGCTCTATTGGCGGCTTCGCTATGTCGCGCAATACGACTACACGTCCGGCGGCTACCAGCTCTACGAGCGCACGACCGCGGTGAACCTCCCGGGAGCGCGCGACCTTTGACGCGGGCGCGCGTCGCCGTGGGCCGATCCTCGCCCCCCGTGTCGGACGACGAGGCGGCGCGAGCGCTTCGCGGTGTCCTCGACGCGGCGACCGGGCGCGCGGCCGGGCCAGAGCGCTGGACGCTCCTGAGCGCGCTCGGGGACGCGTTCGATCCCGCACGGGAGCGGGAGCTCCGCCTCGCGCTGGCCCTCGCGCGACCGAGCGCCCGCGACGCGCGCGCGGCGCGCCGGCGCGATTGTCTGCGACGAAGGGGGACGTCGAGCTGTCGCTCGTGTGGCCCGTCGACGGCGAGCGCGGCGATCGCGAGCTCGCCGTGCGGGCCCCCGTCCGTACCCCGGAGGACGCGATGCAATGGCTGGAGCTGCTCGCGGCCCACATCGATCCCGAGTGCGTTCGGATCGCGCCCCTCCTCGAGGGATCGCGCGCGCCCGCCGCGCTTTGGGCGGTGGGGAGCGTGGCGCGCGCGCTCGACCGCTTGCCCCCGCGCGCCGCGCGCGCCAGGGTCGGGCGGATCGACCTCGCGGTGGCGCACCCGGGCGCGCCCGCCTCGGACGCATGGGAGGACCGAGAGGCGCGCGACGCGCTCTCGCGCTGGTGGACGAGCCCGCACGCCGAGCCCGCGCCTTCACCCGAGCCGCGGCCGACTCCCCCGGTGACCGCGCCGGCCCGCGTCCCTGCCGCGTCGCCCTCGCCGTCGCCGGTGGGGGAGGGGACGCTCGCGCTCGACGAGAGCGGAGGGGTGGGCGCATCGGAGACGGGGTTCCGCGAGGCGCTCACGACGGTGCCGCTCCCGAGGATATCGCTCGAGCAGTACGCCGCGTTGCACGCCGAGCTCCGGCTGAAGGGAGGTGCGCTCACGCCGAACCTCGGCCGTCGCTATGGCGTCGCTTCGGACGCGGTGTACCGCGCGCTCGTGCAGCGGTTCCGGGAGTCGTTCGCCGCCGATCCGGCGCTCGCGGCGCGGTTCGTCGCGCTGGTGCAAGAGTTCACGCGCACGTTCGGCGCGTGAACGGCGAGGTCAGCTCGCGTCCTCCGCGCGGATCGTGAAGAACGTGTCCTGGATCGACTGTCCGATCCGGATGAGCTTGATCTGAAGCTGATCGGCGTACTCGTGGAGGCCCTTGCCGATGATCTCGGGCGTGCTGTCGAACTCGAGATCCGCGCGCAGCTTGCCGAGGAGCCGCACCGCCTCGGTGTCTTCCATTCCGTCGCGGACGATCGCCCCGAGGGAGCGCGCCGCCTTGATCACCGCGTAGCGGACGGAGCGCGGGAACTGCGGCTCCCGGAGGAGGAAGTCGACGACCAAGTCGGGGACGATGCGTCCGTGCCGCTTCCGGTACATCTCGAACGCGCTCGCGGAGCGGAGGAGCGCGACCCAGTGGAGCTCGTCGTACGTCGTCCCCACGTCGGCGACGGTGGGCAGGAGGAAGTAGTATTTTGCGTCCACGAGGCGGGACGTATTGTCTGCGCGCTCGAGGAGCCGCCCGAGCCGTCCGAAGTGCCAGGCCTCGTTGTGGGTCATCGTGAGGTACGTCGTCCCGACGAACGTGTGCGCGGCGAGCTTGATCGCCGCGAAGAACTCGTGCGGTGCCTCGTGGCGGGACGCGTTCTCGCTCACGTCGTGCACCATGAGGTACGCCTTGTTGATTTGCTCCCACATCTCGCTCGAGACGATCTCGCGCACGCTCCGCGCGTTCTCCCGCGCGTAGCTGAAGCAGCTCAGGATGGAGTTCGGGTTCTTCTCGTCGAACGCGAGGAACTGGATGACGTTCTCGCGCGAGAACGCGTCCCCGTATTGCTGCTTGAAGAGCGCCTCGCTCCCGCTCGTCGCGACGAGCGGGCTCCACTGGGCGAGCTCCTCGCCCCCGTCCAACATGAGCTGGAAGCTCACGTCGATCACGCGCGCGGCGTTCTCCGCGCGCTCGATGTAGCGGTTCATCCAATAGACGCTCTCGGCGACGCGGCTCAGCATCGTTCCACCCACGTGTCCTTGCTGCCGCCCCCTTGCGACGAGTTCACGACGTAGGAGCCCTTGCGGAGGGCGACGCGCGTGAGTCCGCCGGGCAGGACATAGATGTCTTCGCCGTAGAGCACATACGGCCGGAGGTCGACGTGCCGGCCCTCGATCGCGAACGGCGCGTCCGCGCCTCCCGGGACGAGGGTGGGCGCGCGCGACAGGGAAATGAGGGGCTGAGCGATGTAGTTGCGCGGGGCGGCCTCGATGCGCCGCGCGAACTCTGCGCGTTCGGCGGCGCTCGCCTGCGGTCCGATGAGCATGCCGTACCCCCCGGACTCGTTCGCCGCCTTCACGACGAGCTGATCGAGGTGCGCGAGGACGTGCGCGCGCTCGGTGTCGTCGCTGCACGTGAACGTCGGCACGTTCGGGAGGAGCGCGTCCTCGCCGAGGTAGTAGCGGATCATCTTCGGGACGAACGGATAGATCCCCTTGTCGTCCGCGATGCCGGTGCCGGGGGCGTTCGCGAGGGTCACCCGCCCCTTGCGATAGACGTCGATCAGGCCGGGGACGCCGAGCAGGGAGTCGGGACGGAAGGTCTGCGGGTCGAGGAACGTGTCGTCGATGCGTCGGTAGATGACGTCGACGCGCTGGTATCCACGCGTCGTGCGCATTTGCACGTAGCCGTCGCG
Source organism: Polyangiaceae bacterium (assembly GCA_046351395.1). GTDB lineage: Bacteria > Myxococcota_A > Polyangia > Polyangiales > Polyangiaceae > CAYYKK01. The sequence continues at coordinate 36,436 of JAXLYP010000030.1, read as the reverse complement.
GACGACGAGATCCCGCCCGAGGACGAGCTCGATGCCCATTTGCTGGGCGAGGAACGAGTGCTCGAAGTACGCCGAGTTGTAGCTCCCCGGCGTGAGCAGCACCGCCGTCGGGGACTCCTTCCCGCGCGGCGGTGCGGCCGCGACGAACTCGAGCATCTCGCGGAGGCGGCTCGGATACACGTCCACGGGGACGATGTTGGACTCGGCGAACGCGTTCGGGAACGTGCGCTTCATGACTTGTCGGTTCGCGAGGACGTACGAGACCCCGGAGGGGCAGCGCAGATTGTCCTCGAGGACCATGAACTCGCCGTTCACGTCCCGGATGAGATCCACGCCCGTGACATGGCAGTAGATCTTGTGGGGCGCGGTGAGCCCCCGGCAGGGCGGGAGGAAGGAGGCTGCGCTCGCGACGAGCTCCGCGGGTACGACGCGATCCTGGAGGATTTTCTGTTCGTGGTAGACGTCGTGGATGAACTCGTTGAGCGCGCGTACGCGCTGCACGAGGCCGCGCTCGAGCTTCGCCCACTCCGCCGCCGAGACGATGCGGGGGATGATGTCGAAGGGGAAAATCTTCTCTCGTCCGGCGGCGTGCCCGTACACGTTGAACGTGATGCCGAGGTTCAGGAGCATGCGCTCGGCGGCGTTCTGGCGGCGGATCAGGTCGTCTTCGGCCATCGATTCGAGGCGCTGCGCGAGCACGCGCGCCGCGGGCCGGGGCGCGGCGTGTCCGGGAGGGCCGTCGACCGCGCCGGCGGGAGCGAACATCTCGTCGTAAGCACCGCTCACGTCGTACTGGGAGAAGTCCATCTGGCCGAACGTCGCACGCCGCATGTTTCGGCGATGTTTCAGCGACGATAGCGAAGGATCCTACTCCGCGGCGAGATCGATCCGGGCGGCGCCGAGGATCGCGCGCGCCTCGTCCATCTGTACGAGCACGGTCGCCGCGAGGGGGCCGTGCGCGTCCTGCACGCGGGGCACCCGGAGGGTCGACGTGCCCTCGTGCGCCGCGCCGACCCGTTCGAACGCGCGGACCACGGGGGCGTGACGAAGCGTCGCTCCGCGATTCTCTCCCGACGGGACGTGCGTCTCGAGGCCCGACTCGGTGACGGCGATCCAGAGGGACGCGCCCGGGACGGCGGCTCCGAGGGTCGCGTCGATCGCGTCGCCGTGGCGGGCGAGGCCGATCGTCACGTGGGGCCGCCGCGCGGCGCGGCCGATGGCGTCGGCGATGGCGGACGCGTCGCTGCCGACGAGGGACCCTTCGCCGTCGACGACGACCTCGGGCGTGTAGACGCCGCCGCGCGAGGCGAGGGCCGCGTAGGCGCGCTGACGGTCGCTGTACGCCTCGGCGGAGAACGGATCGACCCAACCGAGATCGTTCCAATAGTCGACGTGGAGCTCGAGCGGCAGGATCCGCGCCCCGGGGATTGTCTGCTTCGACGCGAGCTCCGCGAGCACGCGGTCCGCGGGGGGACAGCTCGAGCACCCCTCGGAGCTGAAGAGCTCGACGACGACGGGGACGAGCTGCGCGCCCGGCTCCGGCTCGGTCGACCTCGGGAGCGTGGCGCCGCGCTCGCGGACGATCGTCGCATCTTCGGGGCGCGGCTCGGCGTGCCCTTCGCAGCCGGCGGAGGCCGAAACGAGCGCGGACATCAGCGCGAGGCGGACCGCGCGATGGGAGGGCGGGAGGGTCATCGCAGCGCCTACGCGCGGACACGGACGCGGTTTCGGCGCGCGAGCCGGTTGTCGCTCGCGCGCTTTGATCGTAGGCGAGAGCGCATGGCGTCCCCGCTCTTCCCCGAACCCCCGCCCGCCGTACCGCCCACGCCCCTCGCCGAGGTCGATCGGATCGTCGAACGGCTCGCCGCGAAGAAGGACGCGTGGGTCAGCGTCGGGCTGGTCCGTCGCATCGAGCTGCTCGAGGGGTGCATCACCGCGACGATGCGCGTCGCGGAGGGGTGGGTGAGGGAGGCGTGCCGCGCGAAGGGGATCCCCGAGGGGTCGCAGACGGCGGGTGAGGAGTGGCTCGGCGGACCCGTGACCACGGTGCGCAACATGCGCCTGTTCGTGCACGCGCTCGAGGCGAACGGCGCGCCGCAGGTCCCTAGGCTCGAGACGCGGGCGAGCGGCCAGGTGATCGCGCACGTGTTCCCGAGCAACGCCCTCGACAAGATGATGATGGGGGGCATCTCCGCCGAGGTGTGGATGGAGCCGGGCAAGCCGCCGACGCAGGGCAAGATCTACCGGGACAAGCGCGCGGGAAAGAAGCACGCGGGGAAGGTGTCGCTCGTCCTCGGCGCGGGGAACGTCGCGTCCATCGGCCCGATGGACGCGCTCTACAAGCTGTTCGTCGAGGACGAGGTCGTCGTGCTGAAGACGAACCCCGTGAACGCGTACCTCGGCCCGTTCATCGAGGACGCGATGCGCCCGCTCATCGACGAGGGCGTGTTCGCGGTCGTGCACGGCGGCGCGGAGGTGGGCGCGCACCTCGTGGAGCACCCGAAGGTCGACACGCTCCACATGACGGGCAGCGACCGGACGCACGACGCGATCGTCTACGGGCGAGACCCCGAGGAGCAGAAGCGGCGAAAGTCTGCGAAGGATCCGAAGATCACGAAGCCCATCTCGAGCGAGCTCGGCGCCGTCACGCCCGTGATGATCGTCCCGGGGCCGTGGTCGGACGACGACCTCGAGTTCCAGGCGCGGCACGTGGCCGCGATGGTGACGAACAACGGGAGCTTCAACTGCAACGCGGCGAAGGCGCTCGTCCTCGCGAAGGGGTGGACCCTGCGCGATCGGTTCGTGGAGAAGGTGCACGCCGCGCTCAAGCGCATCCCGGAGCGCAAGGCGTACTACCCGGGCGCGGAGGACCGGTTCCAGGGGTTCCTGAACCACTACGCGCGCGCGGAGAAGCTCACGGCGGGCGGAAAGGACATCGTGCCTTGGACGATTCTGCCGGGTGTGCGGCCCGAGAAGGGGGAGTACGCGCTCACGAACGAGGCGTTCTGTGGGGTGCTCGCGGAGGTCGACATCGACGCGTCGGACGCGCGGACGTACCTCGAGAAGGTCGTGCCGTTCGCGAACGACGTGATGTGGGGATCGCTCTCCTGCATGATGCTCGTGCACCCGGCGACGGAGCGGGAGTGCGCGGTCGAGATCGACAAAGCGATCGCGGAGCTGCGGTACGGCGGGATTGGCTACAACGTCTGGGCGGGGCTGATTTACGGCCTCGTGGTGACGACGTGGGGCGCGTTCCCGGGACACCCGCTCGAGGACATCCAATCGGGCAGGGGGGTCGTGCACAACGCGTACATGTTCGACCACCCCGAGAAGTCCGTGGTGCGGGCGCCGTTCCGCATCAAGCCGACGCCGCTCTGGTTCTCGGATCACAAGAAGCAGGCGGACACGGCGCGGGCGCTCGCGGAGATGGAGGCGCACCCGAGCTGGCTCAAGTTGCCCAAGCTCGTGGCGAACGCCGTCCGCGGTTGAGCGACAAGTACCGCGCGTTCATCGTCGATCACACGGCGATCACGACCGCCGGAGCCCTTCCGGAGATACCCCTCCGCCTCGCGACCGAGATCACCCCCCTCTGGACCGCGAGCGCCGAGGACCTGGCGGACGCCGAGATCGAGCCGCCGTTTTGGGCGTTCGCCTGGGCGGGCGGCGTCGGGCTCGCGCGTTGGGTGCTCGACCACCCCGAGGTGGTGCGGGGCCGCGCGGTGTTGGATCTCGGCGCGGGATCCGGCGTCGTCGGGATCGCGGCGAAGAAGAGTGGCGCCCGCCAGGTGCTCGCGGCGGACGTCGACCCCGTGGCGCTCGTCGCGACCCAGCTCAACGCCGAACTGAACGGCGTCGAAGTCGACGTCGTGGGGCGCGATCTGCTCGATGACGCGCGCGTCGAGGCGGACGTCGTCCTCGTCGGCGATCTGTTCTACGACGCCGAGGTCGGGCCTCGGGTGCTCGCTGCGCTGCTTCGATGGACCGCCCCTGCGGACGGGCGGGGGGTATCTCCGGACGGTCCCCGGAGAGACGACGATCGAGGGGTCGCACCCCCGGGGGATCGCCCGATCGTCATGGTCGGAGACCCGGGCCGGGGCTACCTCCCGGACGCGACCCACCTCGAGGCGGTCGACGAGACGGAGCTGCCGACGAGCCTCGACCTCGAGAGCGCGGCGTCGAAGCGCGTGCGCGTGTTCCGCCTGCGGCGCCCGTCAGCGGGGTAGGCGGGACTCGATGGCGGCGACGAGCTTCGGATCCTCCGGCGTCACCGAGGGTCGGAAGCGCTCGATGCTCGTTCCATCCGCGGAGACGACGAACTTCTCGAAGTTCCACTCGATGTCCCCGGCCTTGCCCGCCGCGTCCGCGACGGCCGTGAGCTCCGCGTAGATGGGATGGCGGCTCGGCCCGTTGACCTCGATCTTCTCGAAGAGCGGGAACGTGACGCCGTAGTTCTTCGTGCAGAACGTCTCGATCTCCTCCGCGGAGCCGGGCTCCTGGCGGCCGAACTGATTGCACGGGAAGCCGACGACCGCGAACCCGCGCGCGGCGTACTTCTCATGAAGGGCTTGAAGGCCTTTGTAGTGCGGCGTGAGCCCGCACTTCGACGCGACGTTGACGACGAGGAGCGCTTTGCCCGCGTGTTCGCGCAGGCTGGACGGCGCGCCCTGCAGCGTGTGAACCGGATGATCGTAGAGCATGGAACCCTCCGAGGGGGGCGGACGCTACCGCGATCCGTCCGTGGTACAAAGCCGCGTGGGAAAAGCGAAGCCGCGGAGCGACGGGCTCCAGTACGACCACGAGCATCCGGACGCGCTCGCCCTCTATTGCTCCGACGGCCGGTTCACGAACGCCGTCGCGGAGCTCCTGCGCTCCCTCGGGTACCCGCGCCTCGACACGATGACGATCCCGGGTGGGCCCGCGCTCCTCGAGATGGGCTCCGCGGGGTTGATGGAAGTGGACGTCATCCGGAAGTCGACGAGCTTCCTCATCACCGCGCACCGCATCGAGCACGTGACGCTGCTCGCGCACCAAGGGTGCGGCTACTACCGGAGCCAGTTCGCGTACGAGGACGCCGCCGCGATCTTCGAGAGGCAGCTCGGCGACCTGCGCGCGGGAGCGAACTATCTGCGGGCGGTCCACCCTCGGGTCGAGGTCGCCTGCTACTTCGCGCGCCCCGAGGGGGGCTTCGTCGAGTTCGACCGCATCGAGTAGTTGAAAGCGCCGCCGATCCGAGACAAGACGCCGGCCATGCGACGAAGCATGCTCCTTTCTCTCTCCCTCTCGGCGGCGCTCTTGGCGTGCCAGGCCCCGACCGAGGCGACGCCGGACACCTCGAACACCACGAAGTCGGCGACCCTGACCGCGACGGCCAGCAACACGCAGGGCGGAGGAGCGAAGACCGTCGCGCCTCCCCCGGGCCCGAAGCCCGGGGACATCCCCGCCCCCGAGGACGTCGCGGCGCCCCCCGCGGACGCGCAAGTCACGCCCTCCGGCCTGGCCTCGAAGGAGCTTCAAAAGGGCACGGGGACGACGCACCCGGCCGCGACGGACAAGGTCCTCGTGCACTACACGGGCTGGACCAAGGACGGCCGCATGTTCGACAGCTCCGTGAAGCGCGGCGAGCCGATCGAGTTCCCGCTCAACGGCGTCATCAAGGGCTGGACCGAGGGCGTGCAGCTCATGGTGGAGGGCGAGAAGCGCCGCTTCTGGATCCCCGGTCCCCTCGCGTACGGCGACGGACCGTCCCGGGGCGGCCGTCCGACCGGCCAACTGACGTTCGACGTCGAGCTCCTCAAGATCACCGTCGCTCCCCCGCCGCCCGAGGTCCCGAAGGACGTCGCCGAGCCGCCGAAGGACGCGATCAAGCTCAAGTCCGGCCTCGCCTACAAGGTGCTGACGAAGGGCACCGGGACGGTTCACCCCAAGGCGACGGACAAGGTGAAGGTGCACTACTCGGGCTGGACGAAGGACGGGAAGATGTTCGACAGCTCCGTCACGCGCGGCGAGCCCATCTCGTTCCCCTTGGACGGCGTGATCAAGGGGTGGACCGAGGGCGTGCAGCTCATGGTGCAGGGCGAGAAGACCCGGTTCTGGATCCCCGCGGATCTCGCGTACGGCGAGAACCCGGGCGGCGGAAAGCCGGGCGGCCAGCTCACGTTCGACATCGAGCTGCTCGGGATTCAGTGAACTTCACCCCGCTGGAGCGGGGTGGAGGGATCGCGAGGAAGGAAGGAGCGCGCGCCCGTGCGCTCCCCTTGAATGACGGCAAGATTCCCGCATCCAAGTGAGCGCCGCCCGCATGCGCGGGGTGGGGGAAGTATGCAAAGCTCTGGGTCCGGTCGAGCGATCGCCCGAGCGCGAGGAAGGTCTGCCATGCGACGTTCGTGGGTCTTGGTGTCTGGGGTGGGGGCGGCCAGCATGGTCGCGGGGTGCGCGATCGAGACCGTCCCGCCGGATCCGCCCGATCCGGCGCCCGAGACGTGCACGGTGACCTCCGTGAGCCCCGCCTTCGGCGCGTCCGGGATCGGGACGCGCCCGGAGATTCGCGTCACGTACAACCAGGCGATCGACGCGACGGGGATCGAGTCCCAGGTCGGCCTCGCGCGCCTGGGCGGCGAGGCGGTGGACTTCACCGTCGAAGCATCCGGGACGGACACGATCGTGATCCGACCGCAAAAGGAGCTTCGGTATTGGGAGGCGTACCAGGCGATCGTCACGGGCGCGGTGAAGTCCGCCGACGGGTTGAAGACGTGTGAGGCCGTGGATCTCGCGTTCGCGACGCTGCATCCCCAGGAGGAGTCGCAGCCGCTCCGGGCGACGCAGGTCGCGTCGAGCGTGCTCGTGGACGCGACCCACCTCGTCACCGCCTCTCCCTCCGCCCGGAGCCTGCAGGTCTACAGCGTGGCGGACGCCACGCACCCCGCCCTGGTCTCGGAGGTTCGCGTGGAGGAGGGGCCCGGGTACGTCGCCACGGATCCCGGAGCGACGCTCTTCCCGAACCGCCTCTACGCCGCCGCGGGAGCGCGCGGCGTGCCCATCTTCGACGTGTCCGACCCCGCCGCGCCGAAGCGCATCGGACTCGCGGGGACGCCGGGGGAGGCGCGCGAGGTCATCCCGTTCGAGCAGGAGGGGCGCGCGTACCTCGCGGTCGCGGACACCGCGGGCGGCCTCCGAATGATCGACGTGTCGACGCCGGAGGGCGCGAAGGACGTGTGGACGGGGAACGTGATCGAGGGCGCGGTCTCGATCGCCAAGCAGGGCGATCTCCTCGCCGTCGTCGACCTCAAGGGATACGTCCACCTCTACGACGTCAGCCAAGCGACGTCCCCGGTCCTCCTCTCGTCGACGCCGCCGAGCCCGAGCGACGACACGTTCGGGAGCGCGATCCCGTTCAACGACGTCGCCCTCGTGGGCAACGAGCTCGTCGCATCCCAGGGCTACGCGGGGTTCGAATCGTTCGACATCACGGAGCCCGCGACGCCCGTGTTCCAGCAGCATCTGCTCGGCCCTCAAGGCAAGTGCGCCGCGGGCTGCGGGGACGCGATCGCCGACCTGCGCGTCGCGAACGGCGTCGTGTTCGCCTCGAGCCTCCTCACGGGGGCCGTCCGCCTCACCGTGTCGGACGCGGGAGAGATGACCGTCGCGACGACGTTCCAGGCGCCCGGACGGCTGAACTCCGTGACGGTCGCGCCCGACGGGACGCTCATCGTCGGGGGCGACGCCGGGCTCTTCACGTTCGACGGGATGGCCGCGTCGGCGACGGCCTCCCCGGTGTACGGCGAGGCGAACGGGTGGGGCGTCGACTACGGGGTCGCGCTCGCGGGGGAGCAGCTCTACGTGAGCTCCGCGTCGCGCGGCCTCGAGACGTTCGATCTCACGAACCCGCTCTCTCCGACGAGCCACGCGCTCGCGACGAGCCCGGGCGCGGAGCGGGACGTGGGCCTCTACGACGTCGCGGTGGCGGGGAGCGTGATCCTCGTGGGCGACGGGCGCGCGGGCGTGTCCGTGTTCGACGCGTCCGAGCCGAACGCGCCCGTGTTCAAGGCGTCGGCGGCGTCGAACGACTCGGCGGGGATCGTGATCCCGAGCGCGCTGCCGAACGTGTTCTACGCGTGCCTCGACAACGTCGGCGTGGGCGTCATCGACACGACCGATCCCGCGAACCCCGTCGTCATCGACGAGAACAAGGACCTCAACACGGAGGTCGGGGGCTGCAAGGACATCCAGCGCATCGGCGATCGCGTCTATTACTCTGGAGGCACGGGGCTCGCCGTCCTCGACGCGACGAACCCGAAAGATCTGGTGCTGAAGAGCTCGCTCAAGCTCCCCGCGGAGGATCTCATCGGGGCGCTCGCGTACTCGGAGGCCATCCCCGATCGCCTCTTCACGACGACCCTCGTGGTGGATTGGGAGGGCACGCACAACCGCACGACGCGACTGCTTTCGTTCGACCTGACCGATCCGGACGCGCCCACCGTGGCCTACCGGAGCGATGACCTCGGCGGGGTGCGCGCGCTCGAGGTGCACGACACGAAGGCGTTCCTCGGCGGGGGCGTCGGTGTGATGGTGTTTGATCTGAGCGCGCCCGACGCGCCGTTCCTCGAGGGGAAGATCGAGACGCGCGGCGTCCCCCAGCGCTTCGCGTTCGGGGACGGGCTGCTCTATGGCGCGGAGCTGGCGGGCGGCATCGGTGTGGTGCGCCTCGAGCCCCCCCCGGCTCCCTGATTCATTTCTGAAGAGGGTTCTTCGGCGGCCGGTCGATTTTCGAATGGACCGGCCGCGGTCCTTCCATCCATCGCCAGCTGCGCGGGTGCAGCGGGGAGAAGAACACCATGCGATGGAAATGGGCGGCGGGTGCGTCGTGTGCGGGCGTGTTGATCAGCGTCGGCGTCGGGGCGGGGTGTCTCAGCCGTCCGCTCGAGGTCGGAGCGCCCGTGACGACGTTCATCAACTCGCAGCGCGCGACGAGCCAAGCGGTCACCAAGATCGACATCCTCCTCGCGATCGACAACTCGAGCTCCATGAAGGACAAGCAGGAGCTCCTCGGTGACGCGGTTCCGGATCTCGTCGATCGCCTCGTGAACCCCCGGTGCGTCGACGCGGACGGCACGTGGCTCGGGATGTCCGTGAAGGTGCCGGCGGACTGTCCGACGGGCTACGCGCGCGAGTTCCCGCCCGTGCTCGACATCAACGTGGGCGTCATCAGCTCCGCGCTCGGCGCCCTCGGCAACACGATCTGCGGGGCGGAGGGCCCCGAGGTCAACGACGCGGGGCACCTGCTCACGCGCGGGATCACCCTCGCCGACACGTACAACGAGCAGGGCTTCCTGGCCTGGGATCCGAACCAGGAGCGAGGGGGCGAGGGGGACTCCGGGAAGTTCTCGTCCACCCTGAAGAACATGGTCGAGGGCGTGAGCGACGGAGGTTGTGGGTTCGAGATGCAGCTCGAGAGCGTCTATCGGTTCCTCGTGGATCCGCACCCGCACAAGATCGTCACCGCGGGCGTCCCGGAGGCGGCGGACGATCAAGAAGTGCTCGACGCGCGCAAGCAGTTCCTCCGGGAGGACTCGCTCGTCGCCGTCATCATGCTGACGGACGAGAACGACTGCTCGTTCAAGCCGACCAAGAAGGCGTTCGACATGATCGGCGCCCAGACGAACCCACGTTCCTCCTCGATCTGCGCCACCCAGCCGAACGACAAGTGCTGCTATGCGTGCGGCGACGGCCCGCCCGCGGGGTGCTCGAACGACGCGAACTGCGCGACGAATTACGAGGGCGCGAACGGCAAGAACGAGGACGACATCAACCTGCGGTGCTGGGAGCAGAAGCGTCGGTATGGCGCGGACTACCTCTTCCCCACCCAGCGGTACGTGAACGCGTTCACGCGGTCGACGATCGATCCCACCGCGGATGATCTCACGGTCGCGAGCGGCGCGAAGGGCGAGTCGAATCCGCTCATCAACGCGAAGCGCGGAGCGGATCTCGTTTTCTTCGCCGGCATCGTGGGCGTGCCCTGGCAGACGATCGCGAACACGGGCCCGAGCGGTCCCGACCTCACCCTGGGCTTCAAGAAGGTCTCCGATCTGAAGAACGAACGGTTCTTCGAGGCGTACGTCGGGGATCCCGATCAGCACGTACAGCCCACGGCGGGCATCATGATGGAGTCGATCGCGAAGCGGCCGGGGGTCACCGCGAGCGATCCGAACGGCGGGGATCGGGACATCAAGTCGAACAAGGACTTGCAATACACCTGCATCTACGATCTCGCGAAGCCCATCGAGGACGCGGACGCGAACGCGCGGACGTGCCCGGTCGGGTTCGAGAACCCCGTGTGCGATCCCGTCACGCACCAACAGATCAAGGCGAAGGCGTATCCGGGGCTCCGCGAGCTCGCGGTGCTCGGGGGGATGGGAGACCAGGGGATCCCCGCGTCGATCTGCCCGGCGAGCATCGATCCCACGGACACGTCGATCCCGTACGGCTACGGCCCGGCGGTCGAGACGATCATCAATCGCCTGAAGGAGAAGCTCAGCCCGGGTTGCTTCAACCGGAAGCTCAAGACGGACGGAAAGGGAGGCGCGGCGTGCATCGTCGTGGAGGCGACCGTGGAGGACGGCGGTCAGCTCGACTGCAACACGATCGCGGGTCGCGCCGAGGTCCCCGCGGACGAGGTGGCCGCGATCGATGCGATCAAGCGGGACGCGCTCGCGAACCCGGAGTGGAACAGCTTCTGCGCGATCCCGCAGGTGTCCGGGGAGGGCGCCCCGAGCCCGCGGGAGCAGTGTCAGACGCTCGACGACGTCCAGGATCCGAACGTGGACGGGTGGTGCTACATCGACGCGTCGTCGTTCCCGCAGATCGGTAACCCCGATCTGAAGGAGTTCGAGAAGTGCCCGGAGAACGAGCAGCGCCTGATCCGGTTCGTGGGAGACGGCAAGCCCCGCGGCAACGGGACGACGTTCATCACGTGCGTGGGCGAGGCGAGCGAGTGAGCGCGCCGGGGGGCGGGCGGGGAGCGATCCTCGCCCGCTACTCCCGCGGAAACGACCACACGGCGAGCGCGGCGAACGCGGCACCCACGCCGAGCCCAGTCGGGCCGAGCAGGAGGTAGGCGAGCACGGGCGCCGTGCCGATGCGAAGTCGCTCGGCGGTGCGCGCCCAGCTCCTCTGGTGCATCAGTCCGCCGAACGTCGCGAGGCCGAACATCAGCCACGCGGCGCTCGCGAGGAGGAGCTCGGGGCCGAGCTGGTGGGCGAACTGGAGGACGACGCCCGTTGCGAGGAGGACGAGCGCGAAGTGAATCGCCACGTGGCGATCGACGCTCCAGCCGGGCCGTGTGTCGAAGAGCGTCCGAGACGGAGACACGGGCGGGACCTCCTTCGGTCCGCCCATCGATCGGGGGAGCCACTCGGGCGGCGCGATCGGCGCGTACCACGCCTCGCGCGTCGTCTTCGAGGCGAACGACAGCGCGGCGATACGCGCCCACTCCGCGAAGTTCGCGTAGAACGGGTCGAAGCTCGCGAGGGGCTTCACGACGCCGTACGCGGGCTCGGCCACCTCGGGCGCGAACGTCCCGAACAGGCGGTCCCAGAGGACGAGGATGCCGGCGTAGTTCTTGTCGATGTACTCCGGGTTGATCGCGTGGTGCACGCGGTGGTGCGTGGGCGTCATGAACACCCAGTCGATCGGCCCGAGCCTCCGGATGAGGCGCGTGTGGACCCAGTATTGGTAGAGCGTCTGGAGGGTGTGCGTGATCATGAACACCTCGAGGGGCACGCCGAGGAGGGCGAGCGGGAGGTAGAACGGGATGCTCATGAGGGGCTCGAGCCAGCTCTGACGGAGCGCCGTGGAGAGGTTGTACTCCTCGCTCTGGTGGTGCACGGCGTGCCCCGCCCAGAGGAAGTTCACGCGGTGGCTCGAGCGGTGGAACCAGTAGTGGCAGAAGTCGACCGCGAGCAGGCTCCCGATCCAGACGAGCGGGGACTCGCTCGAGAAGCGAAACGGCGCGTGATCCTCGAGCGCGCCGTAGAGGAAGAGCAGGACGAGGTTCAGCCAGAACCCGAGGAGGGTCTGCCCGATGCCGCAGCCGAGGCTCGCGATCGTGTCGTGCAGCCGATAGACCTTTTTCCCCTGCCAGCGCGCGACGAGCGCCTCGGCGGCCATCGACACGAAGAAGAACGGGACGGCGAGGCTGAGGAGATTCTCATCCATGGGGGAGGAGGAGTCTACCTCACCGGTTGCGCCTCCACCGGCCCGGGCCGGCTCCGCGCGGGGAGGCGGAGCTGCACGGCCTCGGCGACGTGCGCGGCGAGCACGGCGGTCGAGCCCTCGAGATCCGCGATGGTGCGCGCCACGCGGAGCACTTTCATGTACGCGCGCCCCGAGAGGCCGAGCCGCTCCGTCGCGGCGCGCAGGAGGGTCGCGCCCCGGGCGTCGAGCCGCACGACGCGCGCGACGTCCGCGTTCCCGAGGGTCGTGTTGTTCGTGGACGCGACCTCGCCCCGACGCACGCGCTCGGCCTGCGCGTCGCGAGCGCGGAGCACGCGCGCGCGGATGGCGGCGGAGTTCTCTCCCGACTCGCCGCCCACGAGGTCCGCGACGTCCGCCTGGGGGAGCGCGACCTGCAGGTCGAGCCGGTCGAGGACGGGCCCGCTCAAGCGGGCGACGTACTTCTCGATGCGGTCGCGCGAGCAGGTGCACCGGGGCGCGGGCGCGTACCCGCACGGGCAGGGGTTCACGGCGGCGACCACCATGGGGCGCGCGGGGAACGTGATTCGCTCGCGCGCGCGGGAGATCGTCACGACCCCGTCCTCGAGCGGCTGGCGGAGCGCCTCGAGGGCGCAGCGCTTGAACTCGAGCAGCTCGTCGAGGAACAGGCACCCCTCGTGCGCGAGCGAGACCTCGCCGGGGCGGATGGGCGCGCCGCCGCCCACGAGCCCGACCGCGCTGATCGTGTGGTGGGGCGCGCGGAACGGGCGCGTGCGCGCGACGCCCTGGGCGGGGTCGAGCAAGCCGCACACGGAGTAGATCGCGGTGAGCGTCAGCGCCTCCTCGTCCGCGAGCGGGGGCAGGATGGTGGGCAGACGGCTCGCGAGCATCGTCTTGCCGGCGCCCGGGGGACCGAACAGGATCGTGTTGTGACCGCCCGCGGCGGCGATCTCGAGCGCGCGCCGCGCGGCGAGCTGGCCGCGCACCTCGCTGAAGTCGACGGTGCTCGACGTCGCGGGGGACTCGTCCGCGGGCGCGGGCTCGGGGCGCTCGAGCTCGCGCGTGCCGCGGAGGTGCTCGAGGATGTCGTTCACGTGGTCGGCGACGCGGACCGCGATCCCCTTCGCGAGGGCGGCCTCGCGCTGGTTCGCGCGCGGGACGATCGCTTTCCGGAGCCCCTTCTCGCGGGCCGCGAAGAGCGCGGGCAGGACGCCGCGCACGGGGCGGAGGTGACCGGAGAGCGCGAGCTCTCCGAGGCAGACGATCTCGGCGAGCGGCTCCGCGGGCAGGACGCGGAGCGCGCCGAGGACGGCGAGCGCGATCGCGAGGTCGAGCGCGCCCCCGCTCTTGCGCAGATCCGCGGGCGAGAGGTTCACGGTCAGGACGAACTCGTCGATGTCCACGCCGGCCTGCTCGAGCGCGGCCTTCACGCGCACGCGGGACTCGCGCACGCTCGCCTCGGGGAGCCCCACGAGGTGGAAGCTCGTGGGGCCGCGGCTCGCGTCCACCTCCACGACGATGGGTTGGGCGTCCAAGCCGATGAGCGCGAGCGAGAGCGAGTGAGCTTGCATGCGGTGCGCATTGGCAAGGGGCGCGCCGCGCCGGAGTGGGCTTGGATCCAAGGGGTTCGCCGCACCCGGGGCGTGACGGATTGGCGGATCGGGGTGGCGCCCGCCACCCGCGGAGCGCGGGTCGATCGACGGCGCGGCCCGTAGTAAAGGGAGGTGTGTTCGACGACGATCTCGGCTCGACCTCGCCGACGCTCCCGCCCCCGGGAGTGGTGTCTCGCGGCCGTCGCGTGATCGCGGTCGGCGGGGGGCGCGGCGGGGTGGGCAAGAGCATCCTCACCGTCAACCTGGCGATGTACTTCGCGCAGCTCGGCAAGAGCGTCGTCATCTGCGACGCGGATCCGACGGGCGGGAACCTCCACTCGATGCTCGGGCTCTCGGCGGCGCCGTTCTACACGCACGACGCGGACGGGGGGCGCCGCGGGGGACCGGGGAGCCGGCGAAACGGGCCGATCCCGACGAGCATCCCGGGTCTCTCCATCCTCCCGTCCGCGTTCGACCTCCTCACGGGCACGCCGGTGAAGCCCTCACGGCGGTCGCACTGGGTGCAGCACATCTCGGAGATCTCCGCGGACTACGTCCTCGTGTACCTGGGCGCGTCGACGCTCCCCGCGACGCTCGACCTGTTCATGACGGCGGACGTGGGCGTCGCGGTGACGGCCGCGGAGCCCATCGCGATCGAGACGACGTACGGGTTCGTGCGCGCCCTGTTCGCGCGTCGCTTGCGGCGGCGCCTCATGAAGGAGCGGCACAAGCTGAAGCTCGTGGAGCGCGCGATCCTCGCGCTGCCCGCGCTCGCGAGCCCGCACGACATCATCGGCTCGCTGCACCGCGTGGACCCCGGGTTGTCGAGGGTCGCGGCGCACGAGCTCGGGCGCCTCGCGCCGCGCCTCGTGGTGGGGCAGACGCGGTTGCGGACGGATCTGGAGCTCGGGCCGGCGATGGGCGCGCTCTCGCAGCGGTTCCTGGGCGTCGCGCTCGATTACTTGGGGCACGTCGAGTACGACGACGCGATCTGGCTGTCGGTGCGCAAGCGCACGCCCCTGCTCATCGAGAGCCCGACGTCGAAGGGCGCGCGGAACATCGAGCGTGTCGCGCGGCGCATCCTCGCGCTCCTCGCGGCGCACGACACGCGCGTCACCGCGGAGTCCCCGGAGCGGGAGTGGCGAGCGCCGTCTCCCATGAACCTCTACGACGTGCTCGGCCTGTCGAGGACGGCGGCGGACGACGAGATTCGACGCGCGTACAAGCGCCAGCGCGAGATCTTCCGGGACAACAGCTTCCCCGTGGTGAGCATCGTGAGCGACAAGGATCTGCGGGACGAGCAGGCTCGGATCGAGGAGGCGTACGACACGCTGCTCGATCCGAACCGCCGGCGGACGTACGACCTGTCGACGTTCCCGGACGACGTGCGGGGCGCGGAGGCGCCGCTCCGGCGCCTGGACGAGGCGCAGGCGGCGGAGCTCGCGATGCTCCAGGCGGAGGTCGCGCGGGAGATCACGGCGGAGACGCAGTTCACGGGGAGCTTGCTGCGCCGGGTGAGGGAGTCGCAGGGCGTCGAGATCGCGGACATCGCGCAGCGCTCGAAGATCTCCGCGTCCCACATCCGCGCGATCGAGGCGGAGAGCCCGGCGGAGCTCCCCGCGCTCGTGTACGTGCAAGGGTTCGTGACGGAGATCGCGAAGTACCTGCGCCTCGATCCCACGCAGGTCACGCGCTCGTACATGACCCGGTTCCGGGAGATCTCCGCGCAGCTGAGGGGCATTGTCTGAGGGGGCGGCGCCGCCGGGGCGCGCGTGGTTCACACGGATCGACGAAGCGCTCGCGGCGCACCGCGCGCTCGCGTCCGCGCTCGTGTTCCTCGTCGCGCTCGCGCCGCGCATTGGGGTTGCGCTCGGGTGTGCGCACGAGCCGGTCTGGGATGGGCAGTACTACCACTATGGGGCGCAGCGCATCGCGGCGGGGCTCGGGTACGGCGATCCGAGCGGTCCATGGAGCCACTACCCCGTGGGGTACAGCGGGTTCCTCGCGCTGTTCTACGGGATCGCGGGGCCGAACCCGATCGTCGGGGCGGTGGCGGGTGCGCTCGTGGGCGCGCTCACGGCGGTCGCGATCGTCGCGCTCGGGCGCGCGGCGTTCGGGGGCACGCCGGGGTGCGAGGCGCGCGCGGTGGGCGCGGGCGTGCTCGTCGCGCTCCACCCGGGCCTGGTGCTCCAGGCGGCGCTCTTGATGTCGGAGCCGTTGATGGGGCTCGGGCTCGTGCTGGCTCCGCTCGCGATGCTCGCGTTCGGCGCGCGTCGCGGGTGCGGCGCGGGGGTCGCGGGGGCGATCGTCGGGCTCACGGCGTGGGTGCGGCCGGAGGCGCTGCTGGGCGTGTTCGGGCTCGCGATTCCGTCGCGCCTCCTCGGGCGGTGGGGTGGGAAGACGGCTGGTCGTGCTTGCGATCGCGTCGGGGGCCGCGCTGCTCGTGGTGGCGCCGTGGTCGGTGCGCAACTGTGTCGTGATGGATGGATGCGCGCTCGTGTCGACGAACGGGGGATGGAACCTCGCGATCGGCGCGTCGCCGCGCGCGACGGGCCGGTTCGAGGAGCTCGTGGGCGCGGACGGGTGCGGTGAGGAGCGGGGGCAAGCGGCGGAGGACGCGTGCTGGTCGCGGCGAGCGGGGGCGTGGATCGCGGCGGACCCGGCGCGATGGATCGCGCGGGCGCCGAAGAAGTGGGCGCACACGTTCGACGTGCAGGCGTTCGCGGTGGGCTACTTGGGCGAAGCGGATCCGCGGACGTGGTCGCCCGACGTGCGCCGCGGGTGGATGCGGGCGCTCTCGGTGTTGCAGTCGATCATCGTGCTCGTGGGCGCGTGGCGGGCGGTGGGGGCGCGCGTCGCCGCGCGTCGCGCGCGCGGGCTCGCGTGGGCGGGCGTGGCGGGATTGGGCGCCCTCGCGATCGGCGCGGGCGTGGCGTGGCCGCTCGTCCTCGTCGCGGCGTCCGTCGCGTGCGCGACGCCGCGAGCGGGGCGCGGCGTGGTCGCGTACGTGGGGTGGGGGATCGTCGCGCTCGCGCTCGTGCGCGCCGTGTTCTTCGGGGAGGATCGGTACTTCGTTCCGCTCGTCCCGCTCACGTGTCTGCTCGCGGTGGCGCGCTTTCGTGGAGGCGTGCGGGACGGCGCGTTGGTAACATCGGCCGGGTGAAGCGCGCGCGAGCGTCCGCGTTCCTGCGGTGGATCCCGGTGGTCGCGTGCGTCGCGAGCGTGGCGGGGGAGGCGCGCTCGTTCCCGTACGTGGTGAAGAAGGGGGAGACGCTCGCGGATATCGCGACGCGGTTCTACGGGCGCGTGGAGCTCGAGCGCGTGCTGGTCCCGGCGAACGCGCTCGACGTGCAGAACGGGGCGGCGGTCGTGCCGGGGGTGAGGCTGGAGATCCCCGCGGTGGGGCATCACGTCGTCGTCCGGGGGGACACGTGGGAGTCCCTCGCGGAGCGCTACCTCGGGGCGAGGAGGCGCGCGGAGGCGTTGGCGGTCGCGAACGGCACGTGGCCGTGGCTCGCGCCCGAGCTCGGACGGGAAGTGCGGGTGCCGTTCAACCTTCGGTACGTGGTGAAGCGGGGCGACTCGACGCCGGCGATCGCGTACCGGTTCCTGGAGAAGAGGGACGAGGCGTACGTCCTCGACCGGTACAACGATCTCGGGGGCGAACCCGTGGAGCCGGGGGACGTGTTGCTCATCCCGCTCGGCGATCTGGAGCTCACGGACGAGGGGAAGCGCGCGGCGCGCGAGGGGCTCGCGTACACGATGACGGAGAGCGGGGGCGACGATCGGGACGCGCAGGACGCGGCGAGCGCGGCGATCCCGGAGCTCGAGAAGCAGGTGTACGGGGGGGCGTACGTCGAGGCGATCGCCAAGGGCAACGCGCTCCTCGGTTCCGGGAAGCTCACGGACGCGGAGATCGCCCGGATCGAGAGGCAGCTGGTGGAGGCGTACGTGGCGCTGGACGAGGATCGGCTCGCGGAGGAGGCGTGCCGCGCGTACCGCGCGGCGGATCCCGAGGCGGAGCTCGATCCGGTGCTGCTGTCGCCGAAGATCATGCACGCGTGCACGGTGGCCTGGATCGCCGCTCCGAGCGCGCCGCGCACCCCGGCGTCGGCGAGCGCGTCGGCGGAGCCGACGGCGTCGGCGAGCGCGCCGGCCGCGCCGCGACCGGTGCGACGATGATGGATTGGACGAAGTGACGGGGGAGGCGGCGCTCCTCAGCCCGGGAACGCGTCGGCGACAAGTACGTCGCCGGCCCCGTGATCGGCGCGGGCGCGACGAGCGTGGTGCATCGGGGCGAGTCGGTCGCGACGGGGAGACCCGTGGCGCTGAAGGTGATTCACCGCGAGCTCTGCGGCAACAAGCAGATCTTCGGGAGGTACCAGCGGGAGGCGAAGATCCTGGAGCGGCTCCGCGGACCGAACATCGTGGAGTTTCTGGACTTCATCGTGCATGGGGAGCTCTTGGTCATCGCGCTGGAGCTCGTGGACGGCGCGCCGCTCGACCGGGTCCTACGGACGCCGCTCGACTTGGGGCTCGCGGTGGAGGTCACGATCCAGATCGCGGAGGGGCTCGCTGCGGCGCACCGCGCGGGGGTGATCCACCGCGACCTGAAACCCGCGAACGTGGTCGTGGAGCCGCGCGGGTGGCCCGGGGCGGGGAGCGGCGCGCCGCGCGTGCGCATCCTGGACTTCGGGCTCGCGAAGGTGATCCACGGTGAGCACATGACGACGGGGCTCACGGAGCACGACATGATTTTCGGGACGCCGGAGTACATGTCTCCGGAGCAGGCCCGGGGGGACGACCTGGATGGTCGGAGCGACGTGTATTCGGCGGGGGTCATCCTGTACGAGATGGCGACGGGCGCGGTGCCGTTCGCGGGGAGGACGCCGCTCGCGACGATGACGGCCCACCTGACGGAGCCCCTCGTGCGGGCGCGGGAGGTGGCGCCCGCCAGAGCCATCTCCGCGACGCTCGACACGGTGATCGCGCGCGCTCTCTCGAAGGAGCCGGCGGAGCGCTACGAGAGCGCCGAGGCGTTCATGCAAGCGCTTCGCGCGGTCTCCGAGCGGCGGCTCGCGGGGCGAGCGGGGGCCGAGTCGCGAATCGCGACGACGGAGATGGAGCTCGGGGAGACCGATCTGGCGGTGCGCCTGTCACAAGTTCCCATCGAACGAAAGCAAGCGATCGAGGGGAGGGCGACATCGGGGATCTCCGGACCGCCTCCGGGCATCTCGGTGGCCCCGTCGGAGGTGGGGGGGCGCTGGTGGATCGTCGTGGGGATCCTCGTGGCGGGCGCCGCAATCGCGGCAGGGGTCTACTTCGCTTTCCGATAGCCGGTGAAATCATCTCCGGAAGGTCGCCGCCGGTGTCACTCTCGCGGTCGCCGTCGACACGACGACGACCGAGGCGTGCAGGCCGAGTTCACGGACCGAGGGGTGGCTCTCCGACGTCGGCGGGGCGGACGGGATCCGCGTTGTACTCGTCGAAGGAGGCCGAGAGGTCATCCCCAGCTTTGGCCATGACGGAGCGAATCCCGCTCGAGATCCAATCCGGCCGTGGGATTGAATCGACTCTGTGCCATCCGTCTGCATCCTTGAAGCCGGTCACGAGATCGGTCGCGGTCACGACGATCGCGAGGGTCATCGGCAGGGCACCCTGAAGAGGGATCGCGTTCGGGTCCAGGCCGTGGATCTCGGCATCCGTTATCAGGATGTAGACCTGGTTGTTCCCGTTCTTGCGCAGCCCGAAGCTCGCGGTGCCCGTGTTGGCGATCAGGCGCGTCGTGAACACGCAGGGCGGGGTGATGTGAAGATCATCGTGCCACGCGACGTAGGACAGGTTGTTGTCGGGCCCGAGATCGGCGTGTCCCGCGTTGAACGCGACCTTGTTCCCCTCGTTCCAGTTGCCGGAGTCCTCGAGCGAGTCGTACTCGTTGCAAAAGTCATAGGGCGATTGGACCCCCGAGCTCGAGGAACCCGCGCCCCCGCCCCCGCCTCCGTCGCCGCTCGACGTGCTGGAGGACGATTGCCCCGGCGCACCGCCTGCAGCGGCGCTGCTGACCGCGTGGGTCGAACCCGCGCCCGTCCCTTCCTCGGGGGCCACCTGGTAGGGCGTGAGATCGTAAGCGCACGAGCTCAGCACGAGGGCGGTCCCCGTCGCGACCCCACGTGCGAAAAAGCGCTCCACGACACAAGAAATACCAAGCCGCGGATCGACCCGCAATGCGCGGGGGGAGACGTCCTACTTGGACATCTGGATTTCGTAGTCCTCCACGACGGGATTCGCGAGGAGCTCGTCCGCCATTCGGGCGAACGCCTCACGATTCATGGCTTGAGCGGAGGACGCGTCGAGTTCGATCTCGACGAGCTTCCCGATTCGAACGCCCTGGACCCCCTCGAAGCCGAGCACGCCGAGAGCGTGTTTGACCGCGTCCCCCTGCGGGTCGAGGACCTCGCCCTTGAGTCGAACGAGCACCGTCACCTTCATCGTCTCTCCCATGTTCTCGGTCCTGCGAAGTTCGTGAGCTAAAGCGAGGCCAACGCCGCCGCGATACGGGGAAGTGGAGGCGCCAAATGGGGGGAAAATTCATCTCCGGTGATCGTCCGGAGGGCGGCGATGTAGCGCCGGGCGGCCTCGAGCCGGACGGAGTTCGGGAGTGCGGGAATCGGCCCCGTCCCGTCGAAGCCGAGCGCGATCAGCGCGCGCCGAACGAACTCCTTGTCGAAGCTCTCCGGCTCGTCCCCCCGGCCCACGCGCTCCTCATAGGACCGCGCGAACCAGTAGCGGGAGGAGTCGGGCGTGTGAATCTCGTCGATCACGCGGAGCTTTCCGTCCGCGTCGATGCCGAACTCGTACTTCGTGTCCGCGAGGATGAGTCCCCGCTCGGCGGCGGTGCGCACACCGAAGTCGAACAGGGCGAGCGCCCGGTCGGCTGCCTCGTCGAAGTGCCGTGGATCCATCCCCGTCCTCGCGAGCACCTCCGCTCGCGAGAGGGACTGGTCATGGTCGCCTTTCTCCGCCTTGGTGCTTGGGGTGACGATGGGCGCGGGCAGTCGGGCGTTCTTGGC
Source organism: Polyangiaceae bacterium (assembly GCA_046351395.1). Taxonomy (GTDB): domain Bacteria; phylum Myxococcota_A; class Polyangia; order Polyangiales; family Polyangiaceae; genus CAYYKK01. The sequence goes on along the minus strand of JAXLYP010000030.1, from coordinate 15,567 downwards.
GAGTCCGTCGGGGAGTGCGTGGCCGCAGAACACGCGTTCGCCGCGCGCGTAGTGGGTGTAGATGCTCGTGGACGTGACGCCCGTGAGGTAGGCGCGGACGACGATCTCGACGGGAAGTGGGCGGCAGGCGCGCGCCACGACGACGTTCGGATCGGGCGTATCGAGGACGTGGTTGGGGGCGATCTCACCCGTGCGATCGAACCAGAACTTCGCGAGCGCGTTCAGGACTTGTCCCTTGAAGGGGAGCGTCGTGATGACCCGGTCGAACGCCGAGAGCCGATCCGTCGTGATGAGGACGCGCGTGCGTCCGTCCGGTGACGTGTAGTTGTCGCGAACCTTGCCGCCGTAAAACGTCCAACCGTCGAGCGCGCCGAGCCGCGCCGGTGAGGCATCGTCCAGGCAGGACGACGTGCCCGTTTCGTCGCCCAGGCAGGCGCTGAGCGCGGTCTCGAGATCCATCTCCATCGACGCGCTCATACCCCAACGAGGGCGCCGATTCGAATGCGAACGGCGCGCCGTGAGGCCGCGCGAACTTGGTGTCGCTAGTTTTGCGCGCAGACGACGCCGCAGCGATGCCTCATTTGGAACGTCCCCGGCGGGAAAATCGCGTCTCGGGAGCCACTGCGGAACGCTTCGAACGCTCGGCGATAGAGCCAGCGGAAGCGCTTCAGTGCCTTCGCCGCTCGCAGTCGAAGCTCCGCCGTGGCCGCGTTCAGCACAGGGACAAAGCCGCGCGCGGGCGCGCGATGTGCCGCGCTCGGGGTGGCGGCGCTCGTCAGCGCGCGCGTCGCCCCCACGCACTTGATGCGGGCGGCTTCACGCTCGAGCCCGATCGCGCGCTCGCGCGCGTCGAGCCGACGCTCCACGAGCGCCGCCCATGCGCCCTTCGACCCGCGAAACGTGGGCGGGACGGACGTCTTGAATTCCGCGACGCCCGGCATCCCCGTCTTCGCGCCGAAGTAGAGCTCCGGGCGCTCGACCTTTTCCGGCGGGCCTCCCCACATCGACCGGGTGAGGCTTCCGGGCCAGTCCTGGGCGCGCTCCACCAGGTGTGCCTGCACCGGGGTCGCGAGCGTACCCATCACCGCCTCCAGGACATCCTCCATGTCCACGAGCTCCACGCGGGTCGGCTCCTTGGCGTCCCAGAACGGGCCGTCGCGGCCCTCCCGAGCATTGATCAGGTGCGCAAGCAGCTTGTGAAAATGCGCGAGGAAGAAGGGGAGTCGCCCGTCTGTGTCGTACACGACGGCATCGTATTGGGAGCTCATGACCGTCACGGCCAGGAGCTCGATCTTGTACCGCTGAGCAGCCTCGGCGACGGCGTACTGGAAGAGCTGGTTGCTCGGCTCATCCGGACGCAGCAGACACTGCCCCTCCGCCGTGCTTCGCGAGATCAACCAGTAGGTCTTGGGGAGTATCGGTCGTGGCGCGGTCATCGCCGCCGCTCTTAGCAGCTTCGGTGCCACTGTCTGATAGTCCATCATTCTGGCTATTTGCGACTTCTCGTGCCCTGTCGGAATGGCGGTTTCGGCTGGCGCCCGCCACCCCCCATCCAACCAGGTCGACCTGGACCTCGTGGAATCAAGGCCGCCGTGCGTCCTCCGGAGATCCCTCCTCGGAGTCCCGCTCGTCGATGCGATGGACAGACAGTTGCGCAGTCCCATCGCGCTCCGCCGGGGCGGCGCCGGAGATGTTCTTCCTCCGTCCTCCGGCCCGGGACCTGATCCTCTCTCTCGCCATACCGAATGAGTATTGGACCCCCGCATCGTTCGCCGGAATGGATCGCGAATGCCGATTGCCCTCCTCTCCCCTCGCGATCAGCAGAAGCTTCGGGAGGCGGGGCGCGCCGCTGCGCGCACCCTCGCCCTCGTCCGCCAGCGCCTCCAGGTCGGCGTCGCGACTGCCGACATCGACCGTTGGGTGCGCGAGGACACGCGCGCCCGCGGCGGTCGCCCGAGCCAGCTCGGGTATCACGGGTTCCCGGCCGCCGTGTGTACCAGCCGCAATCACGTCGTTTGCCATGGCATCCCGAGCCCGCGCGAGGTCCTCGAGCCAGGAGACATCCTCAACGTCGACGTCACCACCGAGCTCGCCGGCTTCCACGGCGACACCTCGGCGACCCTCGTCCTTCCCGGGGCGAGCGCCGAAGCCCGCCACGTCGTCGACGTCGCGGAGCGCTGTCGCGACCGGGGGATCTCCGTCCTTCGCGACGGTGTTCGCCTCGGTGACGTCGGCGCCGCGATCGAGGAGCTCGCGCGCGCCGAGGGGTGCACGGTCGTCCGTGACTTCGGCGGCCACGGAATCGGCCGACAAATGCACCTCGAGCCGCACGTCCCGCACTATGGCAAGCCCGGCACCGGAGTTCGCCTCCGAGCGGGAATGGCGCTCACCATCGAGCCCATGGTCAACCTCGGCCGCCCGGAGATCCGCGTCCTGGACGACGGCTGGACCGTCGTCACCGCGGACGGCGCGCTATCCGCTCAGTTCGAGCACACCGTCCTCGTCACCCGGACGGGCTACGAGATCATGACCCTGCCGGACTGACCCCGCTCCCCCACGCCGTCCGGCACGCCGCCGGCGCCGCTTCGCAGAACTCCACTCGAATCCGGTGCAGGAGCTCCTTCACGCTGAGGATCTCCGGAACTCGTTCGGCGAGGAGCCTCTTCACCACGGGTGCCACCCGCACCCCCGCGCTCTCGACCTTCTCCGCGATCGCGTGGTTCGGCTCCGTCAGCTCCTTCACCCGCTCCCGCGCCGGGTCCACGAACACCGTCCCCACCTGACCGAGCGATTTGCTGAGCGCCCCGAGCACCTCGCGGACGTGCTCCTCCACCGCGCCCTTTCGCTCCACCGCGAGGCGCTTGTGGGCCGCGTCGATCCCCTCCGCGCGCGCGACGCGCGCGCCCTCCACGCGTGCCTGCGCGTTCTGCCGCTCCACGTCGATCTGGCGTTCCCGGCTCAGCATCTTGAGCCCGTCGTCCTTCAGCTTTCGCTGCTGCGTCCGGAGCTCCTCGATCTTCCCGTCCACGGACGCCATCTGCTTCTCCACCGCGAGCGCGATCTCCTCCACCTCGTCCGGCGGCACCGGTCGCGTCGGCTTCTTCGAGCCGAGCTTCTCCCCCAGCGCCCGCAGCGCCCTCTCCGCCTCCGTGATCCGGTTGCGCAGATCCGCGAGCGACCGCTCCGCGATCGCCTGCTCCGCCTGCGCCGTGTGCACTCGCACCATCGCCGCCGAGAGCTCCATCTTCCCCTGCGCGAACGCCTGCGCGAGGTTCGCCACCTCGAGGTTCTCCGCGTCCACCCGGCCCTGGAGCTCCGCGACCCGCGCGCGCCAGTCGTCCTTCCCGAAGAGGAGCGGCTCCTTCTTCTTCAGCTCCTCGAGCTCCTTCGAAAGCCCCTCCGCGCTCCCGAGCTTCTCCTTCAGCACCTTCTCGTTCGCGTCGATCGCGTTCGATCGATCCACCGCGTCGTGCTCCTGGCGGGACGTCGCCCCGACGCGCGCCTCGAGCTCCGCCTCCGCCTCCCCCGCGCGCTTGCGGTGCGACTCGAGCTGCTCCGTCGTCCTCGCCCAGTCGAGCAGCGTGTGCGCGAAGTCCGCGTCCCCCTGGCTCTCGTCCCGCTTCGCCGCCGTCGCCGCGAGATCCGCCTCCAGCTTTACGAGCTTCGCGGCGAGCTCCTCCTTCGCCTTCTTCAGCTGGATCGTCTCCTCCGCGAGCGACGCGAGCGTCCGCTCCGCCTTCTCCACCTCCTCCGATCCCACGCCCGTCAGCGTCAGCAGCTCCGGCGGCAGCTCCGGTACGAGCGGCAGCTCCTCCGGGAAGCTCTGCGGCACCGCCGCGTTCACGAACGACCACAGCTTGTCGATCGCGTTCTTCAGGAACGGCAAGCACGTCTGGTACACGTGCTGGAACTTCGCCCGCAGCTTCTTGTAGTCCTCCGCCGCCGTCGCCGGATCCTCGAGCGAAGGCAGCGGGACCGCGAGCAGCGCGTCCATTGTCTGCTTCGCCCGCAGCAAGATCGTCTCCACCAACGGCTCGAGCTTCGTCTCCCGATCCATGCGATCGATCGCCGCGCGCTTCACCTCCGCCTCGCGCAGCGCGAGCGCGGTCTTCGCCGCGAGCTCGCTGAGCGGCTCCAGCGCCGCGAGCGCCTCCCCGTTCTCCCTCGACGCCTCCTCCCCCGCCGCGACCAGCGCCTCGATCCGCGCGAGGTTCGCGTCCTCGTTCCCCTGGAACGTGAACCGCCCCACGACCTCGTACACGTCCGTCAGACCCTCGAGCTCCTCTTCGTCCACCGGCTTCCAGAGCTCCCCGAGCTCCGACGGGACCGGCCTCACCGGATCCGTCAGCGTCGTCACCGCGCTCGACGCCACCGGCCCCAGATCCGCCGCGAACGGGCCGAGCTCGTCCCGCAGCGCGCCCTCGATCGCGACCACGCTCTGCCACACGCGCTCGAGCTGCGACACGATCGCCAGGTAGAACCGGACGTAGCTCTTCAGCGGCGCGATGTCGTACGCCACGGCTCAGCTCACCGCCTGCGCGGCGGTCCGGGGGGCCGGCGCCGGCGCGACCACCGGCGCGGACGATCCGAACAGCTCCTCCAGCGCGTCGATGTCCGCCCGCGCCCGCGCCTTCTCCGTCTCGAGCGCCGCGAACCGGTGCGGCCAAACGCGCGCGCACTCGCTCCTCACCCACCGCCGCAGCGACTGCTCGCCCTCCCGATCGATCCACGAGTCGTGCACCGTCCGCACCGCCTCCTCGTGGTACTTCTGGAGCCCCCGGGGGTGCTTCGCGAGCGCCTCGAGGAAGTTGCAGATCCGCTGCACGTCCTCGCGCACGCGCGTCAGCATCCGCGTCCAATCCCGCGGCGGTCCCGACGGGACCTCCTCCTTGGGCGGAGCCTTCTCCGCGCGCTCCACCTTCTCCGACTTGTCCCCTTTCTCGCTCGCGACCTTTTGTGCCTGGCTCGACGGGAACCCCCCAATCCCCTTGTCCTCCGTGCCGAGACCGAGCTTCGACCGCATCGCCCCGAGCATCCCGCTCGACTCCTTCTTCTCCTCTTTCTTCGCGTCGGACGGTTTGTCTGCTTCCCGCGCCTCCGGCTCCGCGTCCGACGCGCCGTCGTCCCGCTGCGCCATCCCGAAGAACTGCTCGAGCCCGCTCATCTCCCGCTCGCGCAGATCCCGATCCCCCGGATCGGTCGCGTCCAGAATGTCCACGATTTGGCGCGCGAAGTAGCGTGACAGCACCTCGAACGCGACGTCCGCCTTCGCCATCTCGTTGTTCTGGTAGCGCACCACGCTCTCCGAGACGTGCCCCGCGCGCCCGAGCGCATCGATCCGTTCCACCAGCGTCTTGCCCGGCGAGAGCAGCATCTCGAGCCGGCCCCCGTCGTAGCTCGACTCGATGAACATCTCCTGGAGCATCCGCTCCACGCTCTCCCTCGCCGTGTTGCGGAAGTCCTCCCCGAGCCCCGCGATCTTCGCCGCGACGCGCTCCCGCATCTGCTTGCGCATCTCGATCTCGACCGCCGTCTCGTTCATCAGCCCCGGGCTCGGCATCTGTCTGCGCTTCGCCTCCGCCTCCTGCGGCGTCAGCCGCGAGAGGAGGTCCTCCCGGATCTGCCGGATCCTCTGATCCGCCCGCGCCGCCCGCGCGATCCGCGCCGGCTCGCTCACCTCGTGATCCATGAACGTGGACAATCGCTTCCGGATCTCCGGGAGCAGCCCCACCGGATCCTCCCCCGCGCGCACGTGCTCGAACAGCACGTCGAACGTCTGCTCCGCGCGCCGCTCGAACTCCCGATCGCTGAGCCCGTCCTTCACCGAGATGAGCACGCCCCGGAGCTGCGCCTCGAGCTCCGTGAACTCGTTCCGCGCCCCCTGCATCACCTTCGCGTCGAGCGCCTCCACGTCCGTGCTCAGGTACCGCTCCACCGCGGCCTGGAGCTTCTCGAGCCCGTTCACGGGCACCGTGGAGCCGTAGAAGTCCATGATCTGCTTCGCCACGGGGTGCTTCATGTCCGGGCCCTGGTAGACCCACATCTTCGAGTACGGGAACACCCGGTCCACCGCCTGCGCCTGGAAGTTCTTCGCCGCGAGCTGCCAGTGCCAATTGCCGTTCTCGTCCGGGTGATCGAACAGATCGATCTTCGTCAGCACGACGAACATCCGGTCCTTCAGGCTGATGCTCCGATCCGCGCCCTGCGCCGTGCGCAGGAGGTCGATCTCGTTGCGCACGAGCGACGGGCGCGTCACGTCCTTCACGAAGATCGTGACGTCCACCTCGTTCACGAGCGCCTCCTCCGTGTCGCGCCGCGCTTTGTCGCTCGGCGCGTCGATCCCCGGGAGATCCACCAGCACCACGCCCGGCATCGCCCCCGCGACCGGGATGTTCACGCTCACCTGCTTCACCGCGCGCACGCCCCCGTACGGGCGGTTGCCGTTCTTCGTGTCCTTGAGCGCGATGAACGGGCGAATGAGCTCCGCGAGCTCGTCCAGCGATCTCGCCTGGATGAGCTGCGGCGGCTTGCCGAGGCCCGCCTTGATCTGCGGCAGCGTCGCGGAGATCTCCTGCAGCTCGAGGAGCGCGGCCTGCTCCTTCCGCCCCGCCCGATCCGGGTCGTCCACCTCGAACCCCTCGCGCGTCCGGAATGTCTGCTTCAGCCGGAGGATCTCCGTGTCGTTCAGGCCCTCCCAGCGCTCCACGCTCCCCGGCTCGAGCGCGTCGAAGTAGCTCGCGATGCGCTGCTTGAACTCGTCCGGCGCGTAGTAGTGCACCGTCGCCTCGAACTTCCCCGGCTCCCCCGGCTCGAGCACCGTCGTGCTCCACGTGCAGCGCTCCGCCTCGCTCGGTAGGAGCTTCTCGCTCTTCAGCCACGCCGAGAGGAACGCGCTCTTGCCCTGCTTCTCGAGCCCCACGACGCCGATCTTCACCACGCCCTTCGCGAGCCGGCGCTCCCGATCCAAGCAGCGCGTCCGCAGATCTTCGATCTTGCGCTTGATCGTCACGAGCGCGCGCGCGCTGTCGCTCTCCGCGGGGAAATAGCCGAGGAACCGATCCGCGAGCTGGCGGTACCGCAGGACCTTGTCGGCGATCGCCCTGAGCTCACGAGCGTTTTGAATGCGACCTTCGGGGCTCCACATATCGTTTCTCTCTCGCTCCCAAACGAGCCCTCTAGCGGAGGGCCTTTGCCAGGTTCAACTCGACGATGATCGGCTCTTCCGCGGGCTTTCCGTCCGTGCTGCGGTCGAGGCAGAGGACCACCTCGTCCGGCGCCGTGACCGCGACGAACAGCCGTCCGACCGCGCCCGCCGGCAAGCCCGTGGGCACCAGGAACACGCGCGGATCGTTCGACGTCATCTTCCCCGGCGCGTACTCCCGCGCGACGCGCAGGGGCATCTTCGTGTCCCAGCGCCCGAAGTCGAACATGTGCGGGCCCGGCTCGTTCGCCTTCCCGCTCGGCGCGCCCATCGGGACGATCGCGCTGAACTTCGGCGGGAACCCGCGCAGATCGCCGAGGAAGTACCCGAAGCCCTGCGTCGCGCGCACGAGGTGGACCTCGTGGTTCGCGAGCTTCAACGCGCCCAGCGCGACCGCCGTCTTCGGCGTGACGCCCACGATCGACACCCCCCGCTCCATCCGCGGAGGCGTCTCGTAGAGGACGATGCCGCGCAGCGGCCCCCCGCCCCCCTCCGGCCTCCACGCCTCGAACGCCTCTCCCGGGGCGACGATCCCGAGCTCCTCCGCGACCGCCTGCGCCACGAACGCGCTCCTCGACGAGTTCCCCGCGAGGAGCACCATGATCCCCTGATCCATCAGGCTCGCGCCCGCCGCCTTCTCCCCCTCGCTCTTCACGAACTGGGGCGCGCTCGCGAGCGTGCTCGCGAGCAGCTTCGTCCCCTCCTTGATGCGCGCGATGAGGTGCGCGCGCAGCGTCTCGTCCACCGCCGACAGATCGCCCCCGAAGGCGTCCACCGGCGTCTCCGTGCCGTCGATGCGCGCGAGCGAAAGCCCCGGCGCGCGCTGCAGGCCCTCCGACGGCCCGAACTTCACGCGCTCGAGCCCGAGCGCCCGATCGAGCCGCAGCCAGTTCTGGCGCGCCGCGAGCCCCCGCTTGTAGAGCTCGGGTTTCCGCGCCAGGTGGTTCACCGGCACCGTGACCGGGCGCATCATCGGGATGTCCTTCTCCTCCATTTCGGGCAGCACGCTCTCGTGCTGGTGCACGAGCCACGCGAGCTCGTGCGTGAGGATCTCGCCCCCCAGATCCGGCTGCCCGTTCACCTGCAGCGTCTCGATCACCGTGGACGATCCGTGCGCCGATTGCTCCGCCTCCGTCGCGGGCCGGAACCGCCCGCACGCGACGTCCAGCGTCCCACCCCCGAGATCGAACACGACGAACCGGAGCTCGCCCAGGCGCTCGACGATCGGCGCGACGTCCGGGTGCGCGCAGAGCTCCGGGCAGACCTCCACCGCGAACGCCTCCGCCTCGGACGCGACCACCTCGACGCGGAGCTCCTCCGCCGGGACGTCCTCCGGGAGCGAGAGCAGGAGGCCTCGCCGCACCTCCTCGTCGATGAGCGCGCGGCTCTTCGCGTCGCTCTTCGAGGGGTTCGTCAGCACGTAGTGCAGGTAGATGTCCTGACCCGGCCGGTTGATCGCTCGCCCCAGGAAATACGCGTACGCCCGCACCAGCGCGCGCACGCGCGCCTCGTCGAGCAGAAAATCGCGCTGCTTCGCCCGGTCGCGGAGCTGGGGCGACTCGTCGTTGCCCACGACCCGGTCCGGCAGCGCCTTCAGCTCCCCCACCACGCTGTTCGGCGCCTCCGCACGGAGCGCGCGCGCCGCGTGGCTCCCGCGCAGCACGCGCACGAGGTGCGGGAAGCGACCCTCCTTGGCCATCTCCTTCCAGAGGAGCTCGTGATCGTCCACGAGAAGCACCACGGGGTTCTCCGCGGCGCGCACGCTCTCGTCCAGCACGCCCGCGCGCGACGCACCCGGCCGCCGCTGATCCGGAGGGAGCTCGCTCTTCACGAGCGCCTCCGCCGTGACCCCCGTCGATGGCTTCGCTCGGACGGGCGCGTCCGGTGGGCGACCGAGCTGCAGGAGCGCGCGATAACCGCGCTGGACGAGCGCCGCGACGGTCGCGCTCGTGCCGAAATCGATCCCGACCGCAGACAATCGCATGAACGTCTTCAGCAGGGGGCGTGGGTCGCGGACGCGCACCGAGAGCGCCGATCGCCACGCGAGCTTCGCCTTCGCCTCGACCTCTTCTCCGTCCTCCGTCCGCTTGAACGTGAGGGTGTGCGTCCCCTCCGGATCGAGCGCGATGTTCGCGCCCTCCTGCGGGATGGCCCCGAGATCCGCGTGCCCCGTGTCGAACACCCACTCCGTCCACGTCGCCGACGCGGGCGTCACCCCGCTCGGCAGGTGCGCGGCGGACGTCGACGCTTGGCGCTCCCGCACCTCCTCGACGAGCGGGAGGGATCGCTCGTCCCGCCCCGCCCCCGCGGCGCGCGTCGCGCTCCCGGGCGCGGGCAGCGCCCGGCTGAACGCGTGCGTGAGCTTCTCCACGCGACGCTCCAGCGCGTACGCCTTTCCTTCCGGGTTCGACCACCCGACGCTCAGCCGCAGGAGCGCCTTGCCGCTCCCTTTCCAGAAGCCCTCCTCGGGGTTTTGGAGATCGAAGCTCCGCCGCGCCGACCCCCCGTAGAGCTCCGCGTCCGTCACGTCCGAGAGCTCCATGCTCTGCACGAGCGGTCCGGGCTCTGTGATCGGGATGAGCGTGAGATCCGTCAGGCGGAGGATCCTCGGGGGCGCCGCGGGCGCCGAGGAGAGCGACACGGACACCGCAAGGGCGAGCTTGCGATCGCTCGGAGCGCGCAGCGGCGCGATCGGCGCCGCGAGCTCCAGCGTGAACGGCGTCGGCGCGTCGCCCTCCGCGCGCACCTCGATGGGCGATCCCACCGTCGCCCCGTCGATGAGCAGGCCGATCTCCACGGTCGTCGCCGCTCGGCCCTCGAGCTCGACGCGGAGCTCGCTCCCCGCGATCCACGCCTCGAACAGCGGCAGGAAGACCGGCGTCGCGGCGGTGACGTGGACGGGGGATCCGAGCGACAGCGCGGGCGCCCCGAAGCGCGCTTCGCCCCGCACGATGCGCACGTCGATGTCGTCGATTCGAACGAGCCCGGCGCTCTTCTCTCGGGTCATGACAGGCGGCGGAGCGTACCCAAACTCACGCCGTGCGCGGCAACGAACTTCCGCGCCTCCGCGGTCGGCGCGTCACTCGTCCGGGATCGCCTCTTCCCAGGTGCACGTCCCGGGGATCACCTCCGCTCCGAGCTTCACCTCGCCCTGGTCTCCGACGACGTGGAGCTTCACGTCGCCGTTCGGCGGATCCTTCGGCACCTTGAACGTGATCGGCGTCCCGTCCTTCACCGCCTCGCTCAGATCGTCGCGCGACTTCTCGATCGGCTCGTCCGCGCCGAGGATCATCACCGTGAACGAGACCAGCTTCCCTTCGCTGAAGTACGCGTCCCAGATCTCGCGCGCGCCCGCGCCGTCGGGGCTGCAGTCCCCCTTGCACCCCGTGCACTCCCCGTTCGGCACGGGCTTTCCCGTCCCGCCGACGAGCGTCCAGCCGTCCCCGCTCGAGGGCGCGGAGCTCGGCGCCGCCGACGGCGAGCCGCTCGGCGTCGACGTCGGTGCGCTCGTGGGACGGGCCGTCGGTGCGCTCGTGGGGCGGGCCGTCGGTGCGCTCGTCGGCGTCGACGTCGGCGCGCTCGTGGGACGCGCCGTCGGTGCGTTCGTCGGTGTCGGTCGCGGCGTCGGCGTCGGCGTCGCCACGGACGACACGCTCGCCTTGGCGACCGCCGTCGACGTCGCCGTCACGGTGGGCGGCAGGGGCGCGACGTCCGGTGTCGCCACGGGCTCCGGGTCCTTTCTTCCAATGTGGATGGCGCACCCCCCGATGCACGCGATCGCGAGCAACCATCCAAACGTCGATCCCCCACCCATCCTGCCGGATCCCGGAGTCATGGCGAGGAACCTATCACGCGGTCCCATGATCCGCTCGCGCGCGCGGCCCTCGTGAGAGGGCGCGCACCCTCGCGTGACCGGGGCGCGAAATGTCGGCTCGAGCCCCGCAACGTGACCTTCCCGGTGCGCGATCGAGGGGCACGCCCCCGCGGGGCCACGCCTCTCGTGAGTGGCGTCGCGCGAATGTTCGATCGCGCCACTTCGCGCTTCCATGGAGAGGGCTCGTGTCGTTACATGCCTCGTTATGATGGTCACGCCTTCGAACGATTCGAAGCACACAATCCGCGCCGCAGGGCCCCCCAAGCCTCCGAGGAGGTCGCGCGGGAGTGCTCTCCGAGCGGTGCTCCTCGTCCTCTCGGGAGCCCTCTTTGCGATGCCCGCGCTCGCGCAGGATCAACCCGAGGACCACCCGTCCGCGGAGCCCTCCGCCGCGCCGCCCGCCTCCGAAACGCCCCCTGCGGGCGAGCCCCATCCCGCGTCGAGTGGCGAACCCAGCCCCGAGCATCCCGCGGAGCCGCCAAAGACGGACGGCGCAGCGACCGATCACGCGGGCGAACCGCCCCCCGACTCGGCCTCGATGGACGCGGAGTTCCCGCCCGATCCTCCCGACGAGGGGGAAGCCCCGTTCACGGAGCCCCCCGCGTACGACGAGCCCCCGGGGGCGGACGACTACGGCATCGGTCCAGACGGGAAGATTCAGGATCCCAACGACCCGGACGCCGCGAACTACGAGGTCGGCGAGCCCACCCAGGATCCGGCGGAGGGACTCGGCGTCGACGGCAAGGACTACGAGCTCCCCGCCTCCGAGTTCGAGGGCATCGAGGGCCTCGATCCGAAGAACCTCGAGGCGCTCCGCGAGATCACGCCCGCGGAGCTCGGTGAGCTCGATTTCGGTGAGGGCAAGGGACTGACCAAGGGGGCGGAGAAGCAGCTCGACGCCCAGGCCCACGCCCTCGAGGGCATCCTCGACCCGCAGGCCATCAACAAGATGGCGCAGCGAAATCTCCCGGTGCTTCGCAAGAAGATTCAGGAGACCAAGAAGAAGGTCCACGACAAGATGGTCGTGAAGGCCAACGCCAAGCTCGAGCGGCGGATGAACCTCATCGCGATGGCGCTCGCGGGCACGAGCCTCCTCTCGTTCTTGCTGCTCCTGATGCCGCTCTTCCTGCGAAAGAAGTACCCGGGGCAGGGGGCGAAGCTGTTCCGCATCAGCCTGTACGCCGCGCTCGCGATGTTCGGCTCGTTCCTCCTCCTCTCGGGGGTGCTCGTCGGGATGCGCATCGTCCAGGCGAAGCTCGGCCAGCTCACGAACCCCGGGCTCGTGTTCTCCGACGGCGCGTTCGACGCCGCGGACAAGATGGTCGAGGACATCGCCGCCTCCCCGGGCCTCATCCTCAAGCCCCTCGAGGACGTCGCGACCGGAAGGACGGACGATCTCGGCCTCGCCATCCTCCAGAACGCCGCCCAGTTCAAGAAGGAGGTCACCGTCTTCAAGGACGTGTGGAACTTCTACAAGTCCGTGAACTGGGTGCTCACGTACGTCCCCACCGCGATGATCGTCCTCGCCGTCCTCCTGTTCCTGCTCACCATCAAGGACCTCATTCGGGACGTCGTTCGCGTGCCCGAGCGCGTCATGAAGGGCGAGCTGAAGGAGACTGAGGTGTTCAAGTTCGTCGCCAAGCGCGTGAAGGGCGAGACGATCGCTACGCTCTGCACGCTCGGCGTCCTCACGGTGCTCACCATCGTGAGCGCCATCGCGCTCTCGCTGCTCGCCGCGCCGACGATGGCGAACTTCATTCGCCAGCTGTTCGTCACCATCCAATACACGACCGTGTCGAAGACATTCGACAAGACGATCATGTACGTCGGGCTGCTCGGCGTGCTGGTGTTCATCGTCCTCACGGTCGCGATCAGCCTCGTCGCCACCATCCTGTACCTCGGCAAGGCGCAGAAGATCTTCCGCGCGTGGTTCAACTACGACCACCCCGTCGCGAAGTACAAGGGCTTCTTCCTCGGATGGCGCACCCTGGGCGTGGTGTGGTGCTTGGCCCTCCCGGCGATCATGCTGTTCTCCATGTCCGCGCTCGCCAACACGCTCATCGACAAGGCGACGAACGGCACGTCGTTCGACTGGTCGCTCGCGCTCCTCCCCGCGGCGATCGCGCTGCCCGGGGGCCTCCTCTTGGTTTGGCTGGTGCTCTTCGGCCTGAAGACGATCACCTCCATCATCAAGTACAAGGTGGAGGGCGTCCCGGTGAGCGACGCGGCGATCGCGCAGGTCGCGCAGGCCGTCGGTCGCTGAACGTCGCCGAGCGCGGCGCCCGATGAGCGGCGCCGTCGGTGGGGGAGGGGCCTCGCGCTCCTCCGCCCCGGCGGTCGCCGCTCTCGACTTTTGTCTGTCGGGGGCGTCGCGCGTGGCCGGGGTATTGTCTGTCCAGACGAGCTGCTTCGAGCCTCGTTTCCGGACGCGGGCGCTGTCCCCCGAGGTACCCGCCCGCAGGTGAGGACGGGCTCGACTTCCCAGAGCAGTAGTGTCAGCGTCTCCTCATGCTTCGACGTCGCCCTCTTCACCTCACCAGCGCGCTCGTCCTCGCGGGCACCCTCCTCGGAGCCGCCGGCGCGGCCGGCTGTGACGACGACCCCGCACAGACCGGGGGATCGGGTGGGAAGGGATCCTCCGCGAGCACCGGGACGGGCATGGGCGGAGCCGCGGGGGTCCACATCGAGGGGCTCACGGGCGCGGTCGACGCGCTGTACGACGCGAACGGTCTCCTGCACCTCCACTGCACGACGGACGAGGATTGCTACGCCGCGCTCGGCTACTTCCACGCCTCGAACCGGATGTTCTTCATGGACTTCGTCCGGAACCTCGTCCGTGGCCGCCTCGGCACGCTCGTGAAGGCGGGGGAGACGGTGCTCGATCGGGACTTCGCGAATCGCCGCTTCTTCTCCACCCCGCAGGGCAAGCCCCTCGAGAAACAGCTCCTCGACGACGCGAGCCCCGCGGTGAAGGGCTACATGTCCGCCTACACGGCCGGCGTGAACGCATGGATCAAGGACATGCGCGAGCAGAAGAACGGCGCGACGCTCACCACCGAGTACGACTTCGCGCTCATCGACAAGACCAAGATCCGCGACTGGGAGCCCGAGGACAGCGCCGCCGTGGGCCTCTACGTCCTGAACGATCTGTCGAACAACAGCGACGACGAGCTCGACCTCGGCGTGCAGCTCCCGGCGTACCCCGCGGCGCTCGCCGCGGATCTGTTCGTGCCGACCCCCGTGTTCGACGCGTTCACGATGCCCGGCTCGATGCTCGCCGCCACGTCGAAGCAGACAATCGCGCCGAGCGCGGTGGCGCGCGCGGCCTCCCTCGCGGATCTCCTCCGCGACGCGCGCGCGGCGACGAGCCGCGTCGGCAGCGGCGTGCACCAGACGAGCCCCGCGGACACCGGGTCGAACAACTGGTGTGTAGGTCCGAGCCGCACGGCGGGGAAGCACGCCCTCCTCGCGAACGACCCGCACCTCGTCCTCACGAACCCGAGCATCTGGTTCCCCGTCGAGCTCGACGCGAAGAGCAACGGCGGCAAGGGCGTGTTCCACGTCGCCGGGTCCACGTTCCCGGGCCTCCCGTCCGTCATGGTGGGGCACAACGAGACGCTCGGCTGGGGCGTGACGACCGCGTACTACGATCTCGCGGACGTCTACGAGGAGACGCTGAGCCCCGACAACAAGAGCGTCCTCTTCAACGGAAACATGGTCCCCATCATCGAGATCGACGGCGAGTTCGGGGACGTCTCGACCGGCGTCCCGGTGCATCACCCGCTCAAGTGGGTCCCCCACCACGGGCCCATCGTGAGCGAGGATCCCATGAAGCACACGGCCGTGACCGTCCGATGGACGGGCCACGCGGGCGGCACGGATCTTGACGCGTTCTTCGGGCTCGCGAAGGCCGCGACCGTCGCGGAGGCGAAGGAGGCGATCCAGCTCGTGTCGAGCGCGAACCAGAACTTCGTCGTGGTCGACAAGGACGGCGCGATTGGCTGGTATCCGTTCGGCGCCGTGCCGACCCGGCCCTGGGCCTCGGCGGCGCTCCCGCCGTGGCTCCCCCTCCCGGGCGACGGGACGGCGGAGTGGGGCCCCGCGGTGCCCACCGATCTCCTGCCCCAGCTCACGAACCCCGCGAGCGGGACGATCGCGACCGCGAATCAGGACATGACGGGCGCGAGCAAGGACGGGGATCTGCTGAACGACAATCAGCCCGCGCTCCAGGCGATCACGAAGGCGGAGGGGACGCGCGAGCAGCGCATCCAGGATCTCATCGCGCAGGGCGGCGACACCCACACCGTGGACTCGATGGTCGCGATCCAAGGGGACACGTATTCGCTCTACGGGTCGTTCGTCACGCCCGTCGTCCTCGCCGCGGAGATGGGACAGACATTGACCGCCGACGAGACGGCGCTCGTGAGCGCCCTCTCGAAATGGGGCTTCACGTGCCCGACGGGCCTCGACGGCCTCGACCCGGGGACGAGCC
>JAXLYP010000029.1:0-151001 GCA_046351395.1 Polyangiaceae bacterium | reverse complement strand
TCGGTGATTCGAACCGGTCGGTGCTCTAGCGCTCGCTCGATCACGGGCTCAGGTGCATGAGCCGGCGGGACCTTCCCACGCGAGATCCTCGTGCTGGTGCTCGGCCTCGCCGTCCTCGCACAATCCCATTCGCGCCCTACCAAGAGTCGCCATTCAAGCGTCGGCTTTTGGGGGGTTGATCCTGGCGATCGGAGGAGGACTCACTGGATTCTCGGTGAAGCTTCTCTACGATGGTTTCGCGAAGGGCGCCGGTACCCTCGAGCTCGTGACGAGCGCGTACTCTGTCGTCGCGGACGGAGCGAGCGCGGCCTATTGGAACCTCGCGGGCTCCCTTTCCGGGCTCCCTCGACAAGAGCGTCACGTCGATGAACGCCTCTTCTCGCGGTGCTCGGCCCCCTGTCCCTGGCCTTGCTTGGTTGCGGGCGCACGCCGGGCGATTGGACCGCATCGCTGAAGGTGGACAATGCGGAGGGGATGCTTCGCATCGAGCTCAGCGGGCTCCCCGAGGGCGTGCTGGTGACGGCCGGATCCACCACCACGACCTGCGTCGCCTTCTCGTGCGAAGTGGATGTCCCCTTCACCGCGCTCACGGCCAACAAGAAGATCACCGTCTCCGTCGCGCTCGCGGGTAAGAGCCCGAGCACCAAGGAGTTCGAATCTCCTACGACCGACATCGATGTCGCGTTGTTTGGAGGCGGGGAACCGGGGTCGAACCGCGCGTTCAAGAAGGTGGAATGCGAGCTCACGCTGACGGGAACGAAGCCGGAGATGGCCCGCCTCCACGCGGGATTCGAGGTCGAGGACGACGGGACGCCCGTCCTCACGACGAGCGGCAGCTCGAAGCTCGACGTCGCAGGACTCGCGCTGCAAGGTCCTCCGAAAGGAACGCACTCGGCACGCATGCCATTGCCGCAGCAGCTCCCGTTTCTCCACCTGAGTGGAGGCACGAACTTGCAGCTCACGCTTCCAGCGAAGGCGAGCTCGCCCGACAACTCCGCGGAGGGGAGGTCGTCGGAACCGGAGTGTACTTCGTGAGCCTGGTCGAGGGCGGCGTCGCGCGGGAGGGTCGATCTCTCGGACGTCCCGCTCGCGTCGGGTTGGGTGTCGATTGTCTCGATCATGAGTTGGGATGGGCGTGAGCGTCACCGGATCTCCCTCGACTGGCCGCTGCGGATGCCCGTCATCGATTGTCGCGGCGGGCGCGTCGTGTTCGCCGGGGATCGGATCGCCTCCTATCGAGACGGCGAGCCCGAGTGGTCGATCGACGGGGGACCGTTCCGCGCGACGTCGTTCGAGGATGGATCGCTCGCGGTCACGCAGGGCGCCGATCTGCTGATCGTCGACCGACTCGGCAAGACGCTCACGAAGCTGTCCGCGCCGGAGGGCGAGGCATTCACGTCGCCGCCTGCGATCGCGGCGGTCGGTGCGATATGGGTGGCGACGTTCCGCGGTCTCTACGTCGCTCCCGCGCCGGCGACCCGATCCTGGGGTTACTCCTAAAGTCGATCAGGAACACCATCGGGAGGGTGACGATTGCGGTGCCCGTGTCGATCCGACGAGCGGCCCGGCGACGTCCACACGACGAGGACGAAGACCCCCGCCGGCGAAGGCCCGGGACGTACCGGCCGGCGGACCACGGCGCGCCGTGCTCGAGACCGCGGCCGACGCGCGATGGAGGGCGATGCGGGTGCAGGTCCGCGCGGCACCGCGAGCGGAGGGTCAAGCGAAGTGTCGCCGGAGGCGGCCACTGAGGTATGTTCGGCCCATGAAGCCCGTCACCATCTTCCACAACGCGAACTGAAACTCCTCGGTCAATGCGGTCCGCATTGCGAGTGATCTGGGCGTGGACGCGGACGTCGTCCTCTACATCAAGAACCCGCCGAGCGCCGAAACGCTGAACGCGCTCATCGACAAGCTGGAGGATCCCGTGACGGCGCTCGTTCGGCGAGACAGCCTCTACCAGAAGCTCGGCCTCACGGACGCGGACGTCGCGACGCGCGAGCAAGTCGTCGCGGTGCTCGTGAAGCACAAGCAGCTCCTCCAGCGTCCCGTGGTGGTGACGAAGGACAAAGCGATCGTCGGTCGCCCGAAGGAGCGCGTGCAGGCGTTGCTCGCGCCGCTCGCAGGGGCGCCGAAAAGGACGAAGAAGACGTAGCGAGCGCGGGTCCCGCGTGCAGGCGGATCGGGGGGCTCTCCTGCCCCGGCAGGACGGCCTTGGCGAGCTCGCGCCGCGAAGGATCGCCGAGAGGCGGCAGCACTGAAGAGATGAGGTGTCCCCCCGAGCACCGCGCCACCGTCACGGCCCATGACGTTCTGCGGATGTACACACTCGCCGCCGAAAGTCGGGGCGCGGCAGGCCCCGGCTGAACGTGCCTCGGCGCGAAGCCCGGCGTTCGATCGACGACGATCGGAAATGAGAGCGCCGCCGAGCGGAGCGCTGCACTACGATTCGCGGATGGTGAGGTGGACGTGGGCTTCCGTCCTGGTCGTCGTGTCGCCGATGGCGCTCGTGGGCGCATGCAGCTCCTACGGGCAGACCCCGTTCGTGCACAGCGTTGGCCAGTGCGATAGCTACGTGGAGCCGTCGCAACAGAGCGAGTGTCACGAGTGCGTGCGCCGACCTCCGCACCCTGGCGGCACCTGGGTCTACTGGCCCAACAAGGACGACGGGCAGCGCTGCCACCCCGGCAACCCGCAACCGTACTGAGCGGAGCGGAGGCCGATTGCGACTCGGACTCGAGCCGAGGCTCTCGCGCCCCCATGAGCCGCGCACCTCGCGACCGCCTCTCTCGGCGCGAATCGGCCTTCTCCAACACGACGATTCCGCAGCGCGATGCCGTTGCCCGGGCGTGTCTCGGTGTCGAATGCCGCCACGCAATCGCCCATTGTTGACAGCGCGGGTGAATCGCAGAGAGGCTCTCGCCATGCGAACCGCCATGCGAACCGCCACGCTCACGCCGCTCATGCTCGCGCTCCTCGCGACCGGATGCTCGAAGAAGCCGACCAAGGAGCAACTGGATGCGGCCGAGGCGCTCGTCATGGAGATCGGGTGGAAGGCGGCCGACGCGTTCGACCGCGATCCGGCCGCGAAGGAGCTCGCCGCGAACTCCCCGAAGGGCCATGCGCTGTGCGGGTCGGCCGCGCCGTTCCCCGACGTGATGCCCTCCGAGGGAAAGACTGCACGCGTCTCGCCCGACACGTTCAAGAAGACCACCGACGCGAACAGCCGGTACGTCGGGTGGATGTGCATGAGGTTCGAGGGGCCCGAGGAGGTCAGCTTCCAGTACTCGTACGCTGCCGGGAGCCGATACCGAAGCCCTGCGCGCGGCGGAAAGGATCCAGGCCCCAACGGCTTCGAGGTGTGCGCGGAAGCGGACTTCGTGAAGGGCGGCCCGACGACGTTGATCTGTGTCACGGGCTACGCCGACCCCGCGGCCGGACACGCAAAGGCCAATCCGGACGTGTTCCAAGCATCCGAGTGAGTCCGAGGTCACTCGACGAGATCAGCCCGCTCAGGATTGTCGCGAGCTGCTGCGTGTGCTGCCGCGCGCACACCCTTCCGCCCCACCGCCTCTGCCGGTTCGCCCCTATACTCGGCCGATCGAGGATGACCCAAGGCACCGACCCCTCCAGCGATCCGCGGCGTAGGCTCTCGATCCTCGCGTCCGGCGCGCCGGCGACGTTCGCTCCCTTCGCCCCGCGAAGCCCTTCGGCCTCGATCACCGACCGGCTCGTCGGGATCAAGGCGCGCATCTTCTGCGAGGGCATCCGCGTCGACGACGAGCTCTGGCGCGAGCTCTCGCACCCGCTCCACTACAAGCACAAGCGGGCCGGCCTCTCTCAGGGGCGCTTCTTCCGGCTCGTGGACGGAGAGGCCTACACGGCCGTCAACGCGCCAGTCCTCGAGCCGTTCGTGGAGCGCTCGACGCTCTCGCTCGCGCGGCGGGAAGGCGGCGGCTACTCGGTGATGTGCGGCGACGACGAGCTCTGCGAAGCCGTGCCGTTCGCGTGGCCCCGCTGGTACGACCGGGCCACGACCGACGGCACGCCGATGAGCCTCGTCGTCTCGGCCCATTGCGACACGAGCCTCTACACGGCGATCTATCAGGGCGGCTGCGACTACTGGCAGGGGGACTCGATGTGCCAGTTCTGTGCGATGAAGATCGATCAGCGCGCGAAATGGCGGAAGGTCGAGCCGATCATCGAGGTGTGCAAGGCTGCGCTCGCGGAGAATCCCGCGGCCGAGATCACGTTCGGCGGCGGCACCCGCCTGGCGGTGGACAAGAGCGCGCGCCACAAGGCCGAGGCCATCGTCCGATTGAAGCGCGAGGTCGACATCCCCGTGTGCGTGGAGATGGCGGCCCCCGACTCGAACGATTGGCTCGACCGTCTGGTCGACGCCGGGCTCGGCTCGATCCTGCTCAACATGGAAGTGTGGGGCCGAGAGGCGAGAAAGCGGCTCATGCCCGGGAAGAGCGACATCACGCGCGAGCGATACGTCGAGGCGCTCGAGCACTCCGTCCGGCGCCTCGGTCGCGATCAGGTCTCGAGCCAGATCATCGTCGGGCTCGAGCCCCTCGCGGACACGCTCGAGGGCGTGCGCGCGATCGCCGCGACAGGCGCGATACCTCTGCCCGTCGTCTTCCGGCCGCTCCCGAACACGGCTCTCGCAGACCACCCGACGCCGTCGGTCGACGACGTCATCGCCGTGTTCGACGAGACGATCCGAAAGCTCTCCTCCGAGGCGCTCGACGGCGCTCGCACGAAATCGGGTTGTGCGCTCTGCGGGGCGTGCTCCGCGCACAGGTGATGTCCGGATGACCCAGGAAGAAGCAGCGCCGCGCGCGGCGAGCGTCGACTACGAGGCCACGCTGAAACCCGCGAGCGTCGAGACACCTCTCTACCTCGCGTTCTTCCGCCCTGCTGCGCACCGCGTGGTCGAGTGGGCGCTCCCGCGAGGGATCACCGCGAACCAGCTCACGCTCGCGAGCATCGCGACGGGGCTCGCAGGCGCGGCGATGCTCTCCTCGAAGAGCGCCAGGGTGCGCGCCCTCGGCGGGCTCTTCGGCCTGGCGTATGGCGTCCTCGATTGCGCCGACGGGCAGCTCGCACGCGCGACGAAGACCTCCTCGCGCATCGGGCGCATCCTCGACGGCGCGAGCGACTACATCGTCGGCACGGCGACCGGCGCCGCCCTCGCCAGCACCTTCGCGCGAAAGCACGGTCGCGCAGGCGTCCTGCTCGCCCTCGGCGGCCTCGCGAGCATCGTCGTCCAGGGCACGCTCTTCGATCACGCGAAGAACCGCTACCTGTCGCTCACGCAATCGTCCTATCGCGAGGGCGACGACCTCGCCGAGACGCTCGCCGACATCACCCGCCTCGAGGCCGAGAACGGCTCCGTCGTCGAGCTCGCGTTGCTCCGCGTCTACGCCCTCTTCCTGCGCATTCAATCCGCCCTATCGCGTTCGAGCGAGGCGCCTCCCGCGAAGCTCGATCCGCTCGAAGCGAAGCGTCTCGCGGACGAGCTCGCCCCCATCGCTCGCGGCTGGGCCTGGCTCGGCCCGTCGACGCACGTCGCGCTTCTCGCGACCTTCGGCGGTTTCGATCGCGTCGAAGCCTACGTGTTCTTGCGCCTCGTCGGAGGGAATGCTGCCGCGTTTTGGCTCTCGAAGTCCTTCGCGGCGCGCCAGGGTTCGTAGCAGGGAGCCTCGAGCGCGACGTGGCCACCGCCTGGCCAGGCGCGTTGACAGGCAAGGACCGGCGCCTCGAAGATCGCATCATGGACAAGATCTCGCTCGGGGCGCTCTCGGCCTTCCTTTGCCTCGTCGGTCTCGGGTCGATGGCGTGCGACGATGGGGGCGGCACCGGGGGCGCGACGACGTCCGCAACCTCGTCGACGTCGACCTCGGGGAGCGGTTCCACGAGCACGGGCGGCGGCGCGCGCGGGGCCGTCCACGTCGTGCTCTTCACGCACATCGAAGACACCACGCCCGGCGGCGTCATCGGCATGCCGCAGAACGAGACGAACTACCTCGCGATGCGCGACAAGCTCGTCGAGGTCGCCGAGCACGCCAAGGCACACGCGCTCACGTGGGTCCTTCAGCCGGATTGGAAGTACCTCGAGGCGGCGCTCGTGTACGAGGACGCAGCGACGACGGCGAGCACCGGTGGCAAGAACGTGTTCGCGTACCTGCACGAGGATCTCGGCGTCGCGGTCGATCCCCACTCCCACGAGAACGGGGGTTACAACTACACGGACGTCGCGCACCTGCTCGAGCTCCTCGGCGTCGGAGGGTCGACCGTCATCGGCGGGCACATCTGGGACCCCGCGCTGCCCCAGTTCCAGGAGTGGGATCGATTCCGGGTCGCGGTCGCCGGGGAGCACTACCCAGGCGCGTCGTGGCGCGGGGACATCCTCATCGGTGCAGGCACGCCGAACCACGTGAACGACCCCTTGGTGAGCGGCGTCTGGCGGCCCAAGGATCGGGACAACTTCTTCGTGGACGACCCCGCCGGCAACATCGTCGCCGTCGGCGCGTGGCACGACGACGTCGCGGGCGTCACCGAGCTCGTCGACCTCTACGCGAACGGGACCGTCCCCCCCGACGTGATGCTCACGGCGTCCTGGAACATCACCCCGACGGCCATCCTGGCGGCGGGCGGCGTCGATCAGATCGACGCGGACGTCTTCACGCCCATCGCGAAGATGCGGGACGACGGGTCGGTCGTCGTCACCGACTTCCAGGCGCTGGTCACCACCTGGAAGTCGTCCTTCGGAGCGAAGCCGGGGCCGTACGCGCCGTGAGTCGAGTCTGCACCTCGGTAGTGGCGCGGCGCGAAGCGAACGCCCAATGAGTCGATCTTCGAGAGGCTCGTGTCCCGGTCTCCACGCACGGCATCGGGTCAATGTCGCCCGCGACCTCGCAGACACAGCCAATCTACCCGTCCTCCTCCGCGGCCCCGACGACGAATTGGACTATCGGTGCTCTACGTCCGCACGCGCGTCATGACCTATCCAGAGGCTCAGCCGCCAAAGACGCCAAGGCGCCAACACGAAGCAACCAAGCTATTGGCGTCTTGGCGATTGATCTCACGGATGTGTCAGAAGTCTATGAGCGCGCCGAAGGCGCTCGATTCGCCGCGGCTCCTGCCGCGGAATTGCGCTCGCTGATGTCGAGTACGCCGCGACGGGCTCATGAAAGGCGGCCCACTCCCCGCGGGGCGGGGAAGGCAGGATGGATCACGGACGTATGCTGGACGATGCGGCGCTCACGCCGCCAGTGAAGCGACGCCCGCCTCCCTCCCCGCGAGAACACCACTCGATTCCGATGCACCCGACGAATTTCCGCGACGTGGGTGAGGCGCTCGGGCTCTGGCTCGATGCGCCGCCGGTGTCGACGCGTCGCCTCTTCCGGGGTGGAAGCTTCGACGCCCTCACACAGCTCGAGGATCTCGGCAGTCCCCGCACGATCCTCAACCTCCGGCGCGGCCCCGATCCCGCGCATCTCCTCGCCACGCTCGTCCACGTGCCGGCGCCGGACGATCTCGAGAACTACCACACGCAAACCCGTCGCGTGTCCGACTGGGTCCGCGCTGCGCTGCAGGTCCTCGCGGCGCCCGAGACGGAATGGCCCGTCTACGTCCACTGCACGTCCGGCCGAGACCGCACGGGCGTCGTCGTCGCGGCGGCCCTCGTCCTCGCCGGAGTCCCGCGCGAGGTGATTGTCGAAGAGTACGCGCTCAGCTCGGGCGGCAACGTGGCGCACATCGAGCGCGCCCTCGACGGGCTCGGTCCCCACCTCCTCGAATCCCCTGCGGCCGCGAGGCTTCGTCGACACTTGCTTCCCCCGTGAGCGCTCGACCCCATCGAGTGGGGTCGGCTCGACGCGGAGGTCGACGCTCGCGACCACCCACCTGTCAGGGTAGTCGTCTCTTGTCCTCATGACTTCGACTCGTTGGTGCTTTGCGGGTCGTGCGCGTCGGTGTCGCGTTTGCGGCGTCCAACATCGGTTGCGACGAATGCCGTGATTGCGTCGGGACCGGTGGCAGCTGCTTTGGAGTCGATTCTCTTGGGGGCGCGGTCATCGCGCCATCCGAGACGTTCTTCGACGAGCTGGAGCTACCCGCCCCCAGATTCGGACTTGATGATTAGAAGGCTTGGCGCGTTGCCACGAGGCCTGGGGCCCCGTCTCCGCCCGGGACGAGCCCAGCGTCGCCTCCGTCGCCCCCCGCAGCCGGCGCGGCCGCGACGGTGATCAAGGCGTCCGGCGTCTCGACGGGGGCCATACCCACGAACGCGATGCCGACCGAGGGACCGCCGCGGCCGCCGCCCCCGGCACCGCCGTGCCCGCCGTTACCTCCCCGACCTCCGGCACAGCTCGACAACGCCCCACCACCGGCCTTCTTGCCGGCCAGGCCGCCGCTCATTCCGAGCGTGCCACCATCGCCGTCACCGCCCACACCGCCCTGCTTCGCCGTCAAGGCCACGCCCACGAGCGTGAGCTGGCTGGTGACGGACGCGAGCGCGAGACTCGCTCCGCCGCCTTTGCCGCCGTGGCCGGGAGGGCCGCCGCATCCACCGGCTCCCCCTCCCCCTCCGCTCCCGCTCGCTGCGGACGCCGAGGTGCTGCACTCGGGGGCACCACCACCGCCGCCGCCACCTCCACCGTCCTCCCCCGCTTGACCATCCTGTCCGTCGACGGGAGCGTATCCGCTGGCAGAGAGACCGCCGATTTGGTTTGCAGGCGCGCCGATGCCGGGGCCGCCCGGACTCCCGTTCGGCCCATCCGTTCCTGGCATGCAAACCATCACATTGACGACGCCGCCTGAACCACCGTTCGCGCCAGGACTCGGAGCACCCGACGATCCCGAACCAGCCACACTGGTGCTCGTGCCGCTGCCGCCCATCCCACCGTCGGTGGCGACACCACTACAGGTTTGCGTTCCGCCCAAGCCCCCCGGAACGAACGCGGTCCCCACGCAACCGGGGCCACCATCCTGGCCCTTGGCCTCAGGGGGGGTGGGTGCCTGCGTGTCCGGGACGCCGCTCGTCCCTGGAGCGCCGAGCCCCGCTTCGATCGTGACGTCGGTGAGGGTGGCGATGGATTGGACGGCGAGCACCCCGATGCTCGAGCCTCCGGGCGCGGTGGCGTTCTCCGCTCGAATGTGGAAACTCGCGACGAGCGCGCCGTTGGCGCCCGTCAGCCGCAGTGGGATGGCGCCTGCGTCGGCAGTCCAATCGGTCCGCAGGGAGGACCGGCGCCAGCCCGCGCACGCCAGCCCACCATACAGGTGTGCGCCCGCCACGAGGTCAATCGATTCATGCAGGCCAACGCCAGTGGAACAGACGTAGATGGACTGGGCTTGTCCGTCGCCTGCAAGCGCCTCGGTCAGCGACCCGTAGGGTTTCGCCTGCGTCCCGTTGCCACCGGTGGCGCCGGGCTCGACGAAGATCCCGCACGACGCGTCGACCGGCTCGTCGGTCCCGAGTTTATACGGGTCGCACTCGACGACTGGCACTCCCGTCGACGACGACGTGGTCGACGAGCCGGTGGACGCCTCACTCGACGCCCCTCCGCCCGCACCTGCGGTACCGGTCGTCCCGGTGGTACCGCTCGTCGGGACCGTAGTGCATGCAGCGCCGAAGGCGATGGCGGCCAGGGCCGAGGACTTGGTTCGCACGCCCCGGAGCATAGACATCCCCAACCCCGGTGTCAGGATCGTTGTGGCCTCCAGTGGGGTTCGTGGGCCCCCGCGCTCGTGCCGCCGAAC
The DNA here is from genome assembly GCA_046351395.1 of Polyangiaceae bacterium. Classification (GTDB taxonomy): domain Bacteria; phylum Myxococcota_A; class Polyangia; order Polyangiales; family Polyangiaceae; genus CAYYKK01. Next base: position 141,230 of record JAXLYP010000029.1, on the reverse strand, counting down.
GAGCCGCGTGTGCACCTCGCTCAGACGCAGCGGCCAGTGCGTCTCGAGCCATCCGAGAGTTCGCGCGGGCGCGCACGGGGACCCTGCCGCTGCTCGCTCGCGTCGATTTGCGGACGCGCTTGGATGCGCGCCGAGACCTCGTGCACCTGCTTTGTCGCGTCGACGGCGTGGTCGGCGGAGCCGCCCGGATCGACGCTCCCAGAGTTGGCCGTGAGCTTGGGACTATCCGCGTGAGCCGCAGCCCGAAGAGGCTCCCTGCGCCGAGCTCGCACTCGCGAGCGTATCGACGTCGGCCTGCATCGACGCTCCAGGCGCGAAGACGTTTGCCAGGCGTCGAAGCCGAGGAGGTCAACCGCCGCGTCCGCGACGGCAACGGTAGCGAGGGCAATGACGGCTCGGACCAGTGGACCGATCCCCGTCGAGGTGCGTCACGACTTCACGGGGGCGACGCGACCGACATCGGTCCCCCTCTCCGATCCATGGTCGTCGAACCACTCCACCGGCGGTCATTTCCTGGACCCGCCGTCGAACTGGACCGTTCAATGGCCAGGCGCAAAATCTTCCAGAGACCTACAAGCCGCCAGTCACGCGCAGGTTGTGCCCGGTCACCCAGCGGCCCGCGGGCGACGCGAGGAACAGCACCGCCGCGGCCACGTCGTCCGGCTGCCCGAGCCTTCCGAGCGGCGTCTGCCCGACCATGTGATCGATGGCGGGCTTCGGCATCACGAGCCCGTCCGTCTCGGTCAGGCCTGGCGAGAGGACGTTCACCGTGACTCCGCGACCGCCGATCTCGCGCGCGAGCGCGTACGCGAACTGTTCGCCTGCGGCCTTGCTCGCGAGGTACGTCCCGGCGCCGGCCGACGGGGACGTCGTTCCGCCCGTCGACACTTGAACGATGCGCCCACCGTCGGCGATGCGCCGCGCAGCTTCGCGCAGGACGAAGAACGCGCCCCGGATGTTGAGCGCGATCTGCGCGTCCAAGTCGTCGTCCGACGCCGCCGCGATCGGGCCGAAGCGCGCCGTGCCGGCGACGTTCACGACGACGTCGGGGGCGCCGAAGCGCCCCACCGCGTCGAAGAGCGCGGTCACGTCCGCGGGCTTCGTGCTGTCGGCGCGGACGGCGAGGGCCTTGCCGCCGCGCGCCTCGACCGCCGCGCGAACGGCGTTCGCCGCCGCTTCGTCGCGCACGTACGAGAGCCCTACGTGGGCGCCGGCGCCCGCGAGCGCCTCCACGACGGCGCGGCCGATGCCACGCGATCCACCGACTACGATTGCACGCTTTCCTTCGAGCTCTTTGGTCATGTTCGTCTACTCCGGCTGGGGGAACGCGGTCGAACGTAGCGCCGTGCTCGACTTGCGGAAGACACATGAAACGCAAGATACTCATGTCGAAATGGCGCGAATCGACGTCCGGACGGAGGACCTTCGACTGCTCGTGAGCTGCGTGACCGAGGGGAGCCTCTCCGCCGCCGCGCGCACGCTCGGGCTCACGCAGGCGGTCGCGTCGCGCCGGCTGCGCGGCTCGGGACGGCCGTCGGTGGAGCGGTGCTCCACCGAACCACGCGCGCGCTCCGCCCCACGACGATGGGGGAGCGCCTCTTGGGCGCGTCGCGTGCGATCGTCGCGGAGCTCGCGGAGCTCGAGCGATCGCGCGGCGCGGTCGGGAAGGAGCCGGAGGCGCGCACCGATCCGCGCGTTCGTGCCGTCGTCGAAGCCGCGACGAAATGGGGCGCCACCCAGCGCTGGTGATCCGCGCGCCGACACTTCGGCGGCCCGCGACGTTTGCACTGCACGTCGCGCTCTGTACGCTGGTCGAGCTTGCAACTGCCGAAGCACATCGCGGATCGCATCCACCAAGTCGTCGCGACGACGCGACAGGTCGGTGGGGGCAACATCGACGAGGAGGCCGCGAAGTACGGCGGCGTCGCGCTCATGGGAACCCTTGGATGCATTTGGCTGCTTCGCCCCGACGGCACACTGTGGGAGGTGGACGACGACTTTGGACGTCCTCTGGCACCTCTCGCGCCCGAATGGCACTGGGGCGCCATCCGCTGCGGTGTCGAACGGCTGCCCTGGCTCGCCGACGCACTTCCCCGCCGCCCGATGGGCGCGACCGACTGCCCGCAATGTCGCGGCACCGGAACCTTTCCACCGGAGCGCGGCAGCGCCGGCGTCCTCTGCGACCGCTGCTGCAGCCGCGGGTGGCTCGCTCCCGTTTGACTCCGACCGGACGTCGGCCCGGCGTCCAAGGGAGTTCGGCCGCCCCTTCACGGATCCGACTCACGTCGTCGCGCCGACCAGGGTGAGGGAAGAAAGAATGGACTGCCGGGCCGCCGCGGACGCCAAGTCAGCGTCACGCGCTTCGGCCCGATGGCGTGGCCCTGTTGGCGATCGCCGGGCCGCAGCACCATCGCGTTGGTGTTCGACGCGGGCCACCCCCCTCTTCGCGTCGCGCGCGCCATCCCCGCGTTGAAACCGACACTCGCCCGCGGTCGGGCCGATCGGCCGTCCGTCTGGCGCCTTCAAGTGGTTGGCTGTACGTTCGACCGAACCCCAAGGCGTCGGCACCATGACCGGAATCAAACAGATCGGGCGCGGGCAGATTGGAACCGAATCTCAACGCTCATCGACGCCGCTTGCGAGATCAGAACCACACCCTCGTCGAGTTCGCGCCCGAGGGCGTCTGATGCGTCGCGCGGCATGGCGCGTCGCCTGGCATGCTCATGCGCGTCGAGGTCGACGGACTGTTCGCCGGATGGAATGACCCGGCCATGCCTGCCCGCTACCACCTCAACGTCGTAGGCGACTTCTATGTCGAGGCGGATTGCTGCACCCACTGCGGGGTGCCACGGGCGACGGCGCCGACGCTCTTCGACGAGGACGACGCCCAGTGCTTCGTGGCTCGACAACCCGCCAATGAGCAGGAGTTGAAGCGGATGCTCGACGTGCTCGCGGGCCAGGAACTGGGCTGCATTCGATACGCGGGCCGCAACCTGGACGTCATCGCGACGACGGAGTCCTGGGGGGACCCCCTTGGCGTCGTCGACGCACCCGCGTGGCTGCGCGCCGTCGCCCGGGTGTTCGGCCGCAAGCTCCCTATCACGACCGGCCGGAAGTCTTCTTCCTGATGCGGCTGCACCCAGAGATAATGAGTCGGGTCGGCAGAGCGACGGATTCGCGCCGTCAGTACGAGGGGCGTGCGCAACATGACAGTGCGGCTGACGGGTCGCCGGCGGCCTGGCGCTCGCAGGGAACGGCCCATACGCTGGGTTGACGGAGAGGACGACAGCCGAGGTGATCCATCTTGAAGATCATTCTGCACGACCAGCCCGCTGACGACGTGATCGCGCACGAGGACCAGCTCGGCGATCGCGAAGGCGAGTTTCGCGTCGAAGAGGGCGGAGCCATTTTCTACCATCATCCGAGCGACGAGATGCGTTGGTTCGCGGGCCCAGACAGTTCCACCTTTCGCGCGGCCGCGGAAGCGTTTGCGTCGTACCAGAAGACGGTGAGTGGTTGCTCGTCGGAGGAAGAGGAGCTCCGCGTCGTCGGGGAGCTACGCGCTCGCCTCGACGAACTCGGCCTCCTCGATCGTCCAGACGCGTTTTGGGGGATCATCGTCGAGCAGGCCGAGCACGGGTCGGAATGATCGGCGATCGATGGGTTGAACCCGGCAGGATCGACGCGCGCTGTTCCGCGGACCGAGAAACCGCGAAGCAGCTCAGGTCAGCCAAACCGCAGCTCCGCATAGTCGGTAACCGCGGTGTACCCGACGGCCTGGTAGATCGCATTGGACGTCGCGTTCTCGAGGTCCGTGAACAGACAAGCGAAGGCGCCCGGGGCCTCCCGAAGCACCGTCTCCGTCACGTGCGCCACGAGCGCGCTCGCGTACCCGTGACCGCGCGCGGCGCGGGGCGTGTACACGAGGTTCACGCGCGTGCATCGGCCCGCCGGGAGGGTGCGCTGGGTCATGCTCACGATCGCCCCCCTGTCCTTCCAGACGAACAAGCGCGCCTCCCGGATCGCGCGCTCCGCCGCCGGGCGGGACGGCGGGAGGGGGACGCGCACGTCCGCCGAGAACGCTTCGAACATCGGGACGATCACGTCGAGATCCTCCGGCGTCGCGAGACGTGCGCCTCCGCTCGGCGGGCGCGCGGGCGGGATCACCTCCCGACACGTGTAGAGCCGCATGATCTTCTCGTGCGCCACCTCGCGCGACGTCGCGCGCGCGGCCCCGCGGACGAACGCGCGCGCCGCGTCCACCGGGCCGGTCACGCCGGGCAGGTTCGGATCCCCCGCGGCGACATACGCGCCGAGCGCCTCCACCGCGTCCACCTCCCCGCGCGCGACCACCAGCGGAAACGGCGGCGTCTGGAGCGCGAACAGCACGGGGCTTCCGCGCCCCTCCGGCGCGCCGCGGCCCTCGTCCCGCGCGCCGCGCCCCTCCTCCGCGGCGCCCGGCTCGGCGTCGACGCGGTAGAGGCGCGCCCCCGGCCACACGCCCGCGAGGACGCCGTCGAGCGTCGTGAGCGCGATCGTCGAGCGGACCTCGTCGACCTGGAAGAACGGTCGCGCCTCCCGCGCGAACGCATGCGGGTCCTCGACCTCAGTGACGCGGTGGCGGGCGCTCGTTCTGTTTTCCACTACACTCCTTACGCATGAAGCAGGGCCCAACGGACAAGAAGGCGCGACGACGGCTCACGAGCTATCGCCGATTGAACCTGATCCTGGGCGGCGGCGGCGCGAGCGTCGGCGTCTTCCTCGGGTATTGGTACAGCCACGCGACCGTCGGCACCGTCGATCGGTACATCTACGCGGCGCTCGGGCTCCTTCAGCTCATCCCGCTCGCGGGGTTGTTGTTCGTCCTTCCCGATCAGCCTCCCCGGTCGATCGCCGTCCGCGGCCTCTGGATGACCTGGGTGCTCCTCGCCGCGACCGCGCTCCTCTTCGGGATGGTCGCGGTGGGCCTCAAGTACGTGCCGGCACTCTGAGCGCGGCTGCCGCGAAGAAGCAGAGCGCGCTCACGCTCGCGAGGACGGTGAACGCGCCGCCCGCTGCGACGGGGCTCAGCTCGGCGAGGACGGCGACGCCCACGACGAGCACCGCCGCGAGCCCCGTCGTGATGGCGCCGCCGATCGCCCCCGCGCGCTTGCCCGCGATGCACAGCGCGCCGAACACCGAGCCGACGAGCCCCAAGAGCGCGACGGGGAGGGCGCCGAGCAGGCCGAGGAACGCGTAGACGCCCGTCGGGCTGGCCTCCTCGTTGGGCTTCGCCGGCGTGCCGACGAACGCCATGTAGAACGCGATCAGGGCGAAGCCCGCCGCGAGGACGAACACGGGAGCCGAGACGGTGAGGGTCGCAGCGCCCGCGAGGATCCGCCGCGTCTTGGGCGTGAAGCGCTGGGGAGGGTCGGCGGGGGCGGCGGCGAGCGTCATCGGCATGGTCAGGAGAGCATAGAGACGCGCCCCTCGCGTCTGTGACGGAGCGGAGGACGCGCGTTGCGCGCGACGCCCCGGCGGGCGTTCCGCGGCTTTTTGAGGCGCCCCGCCGGGTCCCGCTATAGTAGGCGCGTCTTATGTCGACTCTTCAGCCGGGGCGGGTGTTCGCGCGCGACTTCCGGGTCGTGAAGCCGCTGCGCGCGGGCGGGATGGGCGCGGTGTACATCGTCGACCAGCTCAGCACGGGCAAGCAGCGCGCGCTGAAGGTCATGGCGCCGGAGATCGCGCAGGATCCGGCCGTCCGCGAGCGCTTCATCCTCGAGGCGCGCGCCGCCTCCCGCATCGAGAGCGATCACGTCGTCGAGATCGTCACCGCGGGGATCGACGACGAGACGCACAACCTCTACCTCGTCATGGAGCTCCTCCGCGGCGAGGAGCTCGAGGACGCGCTGATCCGGATGGGGCCCATCCCCATCGCGGACGTCGCCGAGGTCATGTCCCAGCTCGGCCACGCGCTCGAGCAGGCGCACAAGCAGGGCATCGTCCACCGCGATCTCAAGCCCGAGAACATCTTCCTCGCCGTCAGCAAGCGGAAGGACGTGCCGTTCACGGTGAAGATCCTCGACTTCGGCATCGCCAAGCTCGTGGAGGGCGGGATGCAGAAGACGGGCACGCAAGCGCTCGGCTCTCCTCTCTACATGGCGCCCGAGCAGACGGATCGGCGCGGACGCATCTGCCCCCAGACGGACGTCTGGGCGCTCGGCCTCGTCGTGTTCCACCTCCTCACCGGCCGCTCCTACTGGCGGGACGCGGAGGACGGGAGCCTCGCGAGCCTCATCCGATCCATCTGCGTCGAGCCCCTCCCCCTCGCCTCCGAGCGCGCGCGCGAGATGGGCTTCACGCTGCCGCCCCACTTCGACGCCTGGTTCCACCGCTGCGTCGAGCGCCAGATCGAGCACCGCTTCGCGGACGCGGGGGACGCCGTGCGCGCGTTCGCCCAGATCGTCCCGCCCCACATGACCGAGCGCCGCCTCGCTCCCCAGGTGACGACGTTCACGACGGGCGTGCAGCAGCACGCGCCCATGACGGGCGTGCCCATGGTGAGCGGGCCCTTCGAGCCGCGCAACACGGGCGCGGAGGTCTTCAAGCCGACCGTCATCGGGGAGAGCCAGTTCGTCGGCGCGAACACGAACCCGACCCCGCCGCCCCAGAAGAAGGGGAGCTCCATCGCCGTCCCCGCGATCGCCGCGATCCTCGTCGGTGGCGTGATCGCGGGCGCCGTGTACGTCTGGAAGTTCCGCGGGAACAAACCCCCCGAGCCCGCCGCGAGCAGCAGCGCCGCGCCCCTCGTCGCGAGCGCGCCCCCCGCGAGCGCGTCCGCCTCGGCGACGGCCGCGGCGCCGGCGGGCGTCTGCCCCGAGGGCATGATCTTCCACGAAGCCGGGACGATGATCATGGGCTCGAAGGAGGGCGGGAAGTCGGACTCCAAGCCCACCCACAAGGTCACCGTCAGCGCGTTCTGCCTCGACAAGTTCGAGGTCACCGCGGGCCTCTACGCGAAGTGCGTCGAGGCGGGGGACTGCGAGAAATCGCCGGACGGCGTGCAGTACCCGAACATCACCCCCGCGGCGAAAGAGGCGTACAAGGAGCTCTGCACGGGGAGGAACAAGGACCTCGTCGACCACCCGATCAACTGCGTCGATTGGCAGATGGCCGACACGTACTGCAAATGGAAGAAGGCCGCGCTCCCCACCGAGGCGCAGTGGGAGTACGCCGCGCGCGGCAAAGGTCAGCGCGACTTCCCCTGGGGGGACGATCCCCCGAGCATCAAGCGCTTGAACGCGTGCGGCACCGAGTGCGCGGAGTGGGCCACGCAGCACAAGGTGGTCCTTCAGGCGATGTACCCCGAGAGCGACGGGTTCTTCGGGACCGCGCCCGTCGGCCACTTCCCGGAGGGCGCGAGCGCGAACGGGGTGATGGATCTCGCCGGCAACGTCTGGGAGTGGACCGCGGACTGGTACGGCCCCTACACGGAGGACGCGGCGACGGATCCCAAAGGCGCCGAGAAGGGTGACGAGCGCGTCGTCCGCGGTGGCTCCTTCAACGGGCGCGAAGCCGACTGGGCGAAGCCGAGCTTCCGATGGAGGAGCCCGCCCGAGGTGTACAACCACGCGATCGGGTTCCGCTGCGCAGCCCCTCCGACCGGCGCCCCCTAGTACGGGGTAGCCTCGGCCGCTCCCCCGCCCTATATGCGCCCCGCGCGATGGCGGACGACGCAGCGAGGAACGAGCCCGAAAAAGACGTGAACGCGGGCGCGCGCGCCGAGGCGCGGACGTGGCTGCGCTACCTCTTCTGGGTGGGCTTCGTCGTCGGCCCCATCTGCGCGTCCCTCGCCCTGTTCGACGTGACGGCGCACATGGACGGCGGCCCCAAGATCGGGCTCGAGGGGAACGGCGGGCCGAACGCCCTCCCGTTCCTGTTCGCGGTCATTGCGTTCGCGTGCGGCACCGGCGGGCTCCTCGCGCGGGCGACGAGCCCGGAGCCGCGTCCCCCCATCATCGCGGGACTCGGCGTCGGCGTGCTGTGCTTCATCGCCATGTGGTTCGCCTCCCGCCCCGTGTTCCGGACGAAATGGGAGTTCGACTGCGATCGGGACGTCGCGCGCGCCTGCTGGGCGCTCGGCCAGATCGACGCCGATCCCGCGAAGAAAGAGGCGCTCAACGCGAAGGCGTGCCGCCTCGGCGACACGCGCGGGTGCCCGAAGGATCCGAACGCGGAGCCCGCGAGCTCCGCCTCCCCTTCGAGCGCACCCGCCGCGTCGAGCGCGCCCGCCGCTCCGTAGCGCGCGCGATCCGCGCTCAGGGCGTCGCGACGATCCAGAGGTGGTAGTCGACCCACGTGGCGTCGGTCGGCGTGAGCGTCACGCGCCCGCGCTTCGGCAGGCCGATCGGCAGGTCGATCGAAGGCTCCGACCACGCGTCGCTCCGAGGGACGTCGAGCACACCGATCTCCCTCCCATCGACCTCGAGCCGCACGTGCACCGCCGCGAGCGCCGCCGTGCGCGCGATGAGGCGCCCGCCCCCGATCGGGAGCGCCACCTCGAACGACTCGGACGCGCCCGCGCCGACCCGCCGCCCAGCGTCGAACAGATCGTCCTGATCGCCGTCCGTGAGGACGTGGAACGAGATCGCGGGCGCGGGGCGCGGGACGCGGTAGCGCGCGTCGCCCTCGCTCACGAGGTCGCCCACGTCGATCTGCGCGACGAGCCGCTCCCCCGGGACGAACGTGCGCGGTCGGTTCGCGCGATCGAGCGCGCGGAAATCCGCGCGATGAAGCACGCGCCGCGCGCCGTCCCCCTCGCCCGCGCGCACGTCGTTCAGCCAGTGCCCGAAGAGCAGCGGGAGATCCGGCAGCTCCGCGGTCGGCAGGAGGAACACGTCCGGCCGCTCCGCGTCCGGGATGCGCTCGATCAGCTCGAGGACGGCGCCGAGCCCTTCGCGGTACGCGCGCGCGAACGGCAGGTCGCGGAACCCTCCGCGCCCCGTGACGTCCAGGCCCGAGCGATCCGCGACGTACGTCACGACGCCCGGCTCCGCGACGAGCACGCGCCGCGGGAGCGGATCGGCCTTCGCGAGCATCGCGGCGGCCGCGCCCGGCACGTCGCTCAACGCGCGCGCGTCGCTCGCGAACGCGCGCTCCGCGTCGCGGAACCGCGCGACGTGCTGGCCCATGTACGCGAGCGCGAGGAGCAGCACCGCGGACGTGCGCGCGCCCCAGCCCACGCGGCCGCGCAGCGTCCGCCCGAAGCCCCCACACGCGACGCCCGCCCCGAGCGCGGCGAGCACGAGCAGCAGCGCGACCGCGGGCATCTCGTCCGGCGCGCGCGGCCGCGCGGGCGACAGCGCGACGATCGGGAGCCACGAGAGGAGCAGCGCCCAGAGGGGGAGCGCGTACCGCCGCACCCGCCGGTCCGCGAGCGGCACGAGCGCGAACACGAGGGGCACGAACCCGACGGCGCCCGGCGCGTGGGCGCCGTGGAGCACGTGGGCGAGCGCGCCCCCGAGGCGCGCGCGCCACGCCGCGCCGACCGCCGACGCGCCGAGCGTCGGATCGAACGGCAAGAGGCGCGCGATCTGTCCGCTCGGGAGCCACTCCCCCGTGCGATCGAACGTCACGAGGCCCACGACGAAGAGCGCGAGGAGCGCGGGGAGGACCACGATGACGCCGCTGCCGATCGCGGCGCCCCGGCCGATCGGGCGCACGACGAGCGCCGCCCACACGCCGAGGCACAGCACCCACGCGATCGCCTCGGGCCGCGTCAGCACGAGCGCGAGGCACGCCGCCCCGACCGACAGCGCGCGCAGGCCCATCCACGGGCGCCGCTTGCCGTCCCCCACGCCCGCCTCGAGGTGCAGCAGCGCCGCGAGCGCCGCGCCGAGCAAACCCAAGAGGAACGCCGTCTCCGCGCCGCTCGCGAGGGCGAAGTCGAGATCCCCGTTCGAGAGCACGATCGGCGGCAAGAGGACCTTCGCGAAGCGGCTCACGCGATCGAACACGCGCGCGAGGGACGCGAGGAACCCCACGAGCGCGAGCACGCCGACCACGCACGCCCACTTCATGAGCTCCGCGCCCGGAAACGCCGTGCGAAAGCCGAGCGCGAGGACGAGCGGATAGGTGATGCAGCCCTCCCCCGCCGAGAACCCGTTCCCCTCGGACCACTCGAGCGGCGCGCCGCGCGCCGCGGAGCGCGCGAAGTCGAAGTGCACGTAGGCCGCGTCGACCGGGGGGGACCACGCCCCGGTCTGATGCACCACCCCGCCGAGGAACAGCGCGCCCGCGTACACGACGGCGGCCGTCGCGAAGACGAGGAACAGGGCGCGCCGGAACGTCGCGCCGCCGGGCGCGCCGATGCCCGCGAAGGCGCGCGAGTGGCGCAGCAGCGCCGACGCGAACCGCCGTGCGAGACCCCGACGCAAGGGAGCGATATATCACGCCCCGCCTCGCGTTGACCGACGCGCGAGCGGCCGATATACCCGTGGCTTCTGCTGAGGGTTCTGCGGGATGCACGGGGCAGAGCCCGTGTGGAGGCTCATGCGCTGGTTCGTCGACATCTCGCTCATCGGCTCGGGTGGAAAAGCCTCCAGGTTCTGCGTCGAGGCCGAGCAGTGGCAGAGGGCGCTCCAGACGGTGCGCGAGCGTCGCAAGGACGCGAGCCCGTTCGCGAACTTCTCCATCGAGCTCCTCGAGGACGGCTACCGCGCGATCGATCCGGCGACGCGCACGCGCTACGTCGTGCAGAAGGCGCCCGAGGACGCCGCGCTCACGGATCAGCCCGTCGAGATCCAGGGCAACCCCTCCGTCCCGCCGCCTCCCCCTGCGAAGGAGAAAGGCGGGCGCGCGCGCCGCCGAGGCGCCGCTCCTATCCCGAACGATCCCGTGCCCGCGCAAGCGGCCGCGCCGAAGAAGGACGCGGCGCCCGAGCCCGCGCCGCGCGTCGATCCGCCCGCCGCGCCCGCCGCCGCGGCGCCTGCGCCCGAGCCCGAACCCGCGAAGGCCGCGCCAGCCGCCGTACCCGCACCCGCCGCACCGCCCGCGCCTGCGCCTGCGCCTGCACCGCCTCGGCCCGCGGCCCCGAACCGGGCGCCGACGCCCGCCCCCATCGCGCGGCCGATGCAGGCGGAGACCGCGTTCGAGAAGATGACGCAGGGCCTCTCGTTCCCCCTCGCGGGCAACCCCGCCGCCGCGGAGGTGACGACGCAGATCCTCCCGCCGTTCAAGATCCTCACCGAGCGCACGCAGCTGCCGAACGACACGAGCCCCATCCACTACAAAGAGGTGGCCCTCGCGGTGGAGAGCGGCACGAGCGAGCGGGACGCGGAGGCGATCCTGCGCGCGCAGTTCGAGCTCATCCGCGCGTCCCTGAGGGACGCGCCCGCGGGGCAGTTCATCCAGCTCGCGGTGTTCGATCATGCGTTCCAGGGGCGCCCGCTTCGCCCGCCGATGGTCACGCTCTCGTTCAAAGACTGGCGCGACAAGGAGCCCGCGATCTCGTTCACCGGGTCGATGAGCCTGCCCCCGCCCGTCCCGGACACGCAGGTCAACCCGGACCCCGGCGTGCCTCCGGCGGCGCGCCGATCGGAGCCGAAGTCGGAGCCGCCCCCGCACGAGGCGCCGAAGCGGGACTACCCCGCTCCGCAGCCGAGCGGGCTCCGCCTCGACGCGCCGGCGCGGACCGAGCCCGCGAAGGCGCCGCCGAACGTCATCCCCGATCCGCCGCCGTCGGCGCCGCCCTCGCGGCGCGCCCCGCCGCCCTCGCCCTCGTCGATTCGGCGCGCCGCCTCGTCGATGGACGAGGACGTCACCGCGGTGAAGCTCGAGCCCGCGGAGAAGGTCGACGCGCCCCCGGCGCGCGCGGCCGAGCCCGCGTCGGAGCCGCCCGCGTCGAAGCCCCCCGCGTCGAAGCCGCCGAAGCCGCCGCCGCCGCGTGGCGCTGCCACCGTCGTCGCGGACAAGACCGCGCCGATGACCGCGTTCGCGATCCCGTCCGCGCCCGAGTCCGTGACGACCGTGGGATCGCCGCCCACGCTGCCGAGCGAGATCGGCGACAGCGTCGACTTCGAGAGCGCGCCCGTCGCCGAGCGCCGAGGCGCGAACGTGTCCGTGGAGTCGCCGCCTCCGGTGGAGGCGTCCGCAGGCGCGCCTCCCGCCATCCCCTTGCTCGAGGACGAGAAGCCCTACGACGCGACCGCGCGCATCACCGGCGCGCCCATCGTGTCGATCGGCGCCGCGCCCGAAGCGACCGCCCCCCCCGTCGCCGAGAGCGAGCGCATGGCGCCCACGGTCTTGAACCGAAGCCCTCGCAGGTCGCCCCCACGCCACCCGTCGCGGCCGAGACGGCCGCGCTCCCCGTCCCCGTCGCGGCTCCGGCCGCCGAACCCGCGCCCCCCGTCGCGGCCGCGCAACCCGCCGCGATCGCCTCGGATCCGCCCCCCACTCCGCTCGCGGATACGGCCGCCGCGCCCGACGTGGCGCCCGCACCGGTCGCGGGGTTGAGCCCGGCCGCGTATTCGAGCCCGGGATCCTCGCCGCCGCCCGCGCCATGGGGAACGCAGCCCTCTTCGTCGCATCCCCCTCCGCAGCCCGCGCAGCCGTCCGCGCCGCCCGCGGCGACGCCGAGCGCACCCCCGCCCGCGCCCATCGCGAGCACCCCGCCGCCCGCGCCGAGCGCGCCGCCGCCCGCGGCCTTCCCGAGCGCGCCGCCACCTGCGGCCTTCCCGAGCGCGCCGCCACCCGCGTCGATCCCACCGGTCTCGTCCTCGGGACCGATGACGCCGAAGCCGCGATCGCGCGGGGACGACCTGATCGCCGAGCTGTTCGAGGCGCTGAGCGATCTCGAGTTCCTCGCCGATCCGCTGGACGGCGCGGAGTTCGCCCTCCGCGTGACGCTCGAGCACCTCCCCTCGGAGCTCGCGATGGTCTCGTTCTTCAGCCTGGACTCGCGCGAGTTCGTCGCCGTGCGTGTCGCTGGAGCGGCCGCGCAGCCGAGCACGGTCGAGGCCGTGCTGCTCAAGCGCTCGCCCGAGAAGAACCCCGTGTCCCACCGCGCGATGCGCTCGAACCAGGCCGTCGTGCTCGACGCGGAGAGCGCGTCCGCGCTCCGTGCCGATCCTCGCTGGGGCGCGAGCAACCTCGCGTTCACCTCGGTGATGTGTGCGCCCGTCGCGCTCGGCGGCCGGTACCTCGGCCTGCTCGAGATCGCGAACCCCCTCGACGGCGACCCGTTCACCGGCGCCGACGGCAACGCGCTCACGTACATCGGCCAGCAGCTCGCCGAGTTCCTCGGCAAGCGCGACACGACCATCGACGGCGAGCGCGTCCGCGCCCCGAAGCTCAGCGCGCGCATGCGCCGATGAGCGCCCCGAAGCACTCTGCCGCGGCTTCGCCGCGAATCCCATGAAGGCGTCGAGCGACGCGTCGCGCTCGGATCGCACGACGAAGCTCCTCTATTTCGGCTTGGTCCCGGCGATCGTCGTCGCGGTGCTGATGCTCGGGGGGTTCGCGCTCAAGACCACGCTCCGCATCGAGAAGGCGCGCCAGCAGTCCGTGCTGGACGCGACGTGGACGCTCGCGTCGGAGCGCGTGAACGGCCTCGAGAACCAGATCATCGCGCAGGACAACGTCGTCGCCACGCACGCGGACGTCTCGAACCTCGCCTCCCTCAACAAGAAGTGGCTCGCGACGGCGGCGCGGGAGACGCCGACGGTGCGGGCGATCCTCGTCCTCGATCTGAACTACCCGACGCACGACGTCCTCGCGTTCGTGTCGAAGGTCCCGGGCCCCGGGGACGACGCGTTCCGGCGGCTCCTCCTCGCCCGGCTGCTGAAGACGATGATCCTCGACGCGAGCACGGACGAGCTCCACCACGTGCACGAGGTGATCGACGGCGAGCAGTACCTGCTCGGGTACTGGCAGCGCGACTACCAGGACCGGCGGTTCTTGGTCGTCGCGTGGCACGACGTGGACCGCATCGTCTCCGAGACGATGCCCCAGCTCTTCCGCGATCCGGGCCGGGGCAACGCGCGCATGAACGTCGTCGACGAGGGCGGCCGCATCGTGTTCGGCCCGCCCATCAAGGTCGGCGAGCTCGGCGTGAGCCTGCCGTTCCTCTCCACGCTCTCGAACTGGCGCCTCCAGCTCGCGCTCGCGTCCGCGGACGAGCTCAGCCAAGAGGTCGAGCGCAAGCGCATCATCGAGCTCTCGATGGTCGTGATCGCGGGCATCGTCGCGGTGTTCGGCCTCTTCGTGGTCATCAACGCGACGATCAACGAGCGAAGGCTCGCGTCGCTGAAGAGCGAGTTCGTCGCGAACGTGTCGCACGAGCTCAAGACCCCGCTCTCGCTCATCCGAATGTTCGGCGAGCTGCTCCTGCTCGACCGCGTGCGGGACGCGGACAAGCGCGTGGAGTACTACCGGATCATCGTCACCGAGAGCGAGCGGCTCACCGCGCTCATCGAGAACGTGCTCGACTTCGCCCGCGTCGAGCGCGGCAAGGCGGCGTACGATTTCGTGGAGTCGGACCTCGGCGCCGTCGTGAAGCGCGCGATCGAGGTGTACCGCTACCGCGCGGAGAAGGAGGGCGTCGTCATCGAGGTCCGCGTCGCGGACGATCTGCCCCTGATCGACGCCGATCCTCGCGCGATCGAGCTCTCCGTCATGAACTTGCTCGACAACGCGCTCAAGTACGCGAAGGGCGCGCCCGTCCGGGTGAACGTCTCCGCGACCGAGAAGGACATCGTCATCGCCGTCGCGGACGAGGGCCCGGGCATCCCGGCGGCCGAGCAGGAGCGCGTGTTCGAGCGCTTTTACCGCGGGCGGAGCGCGTCCGGCTCGTCCGCGCGCGGGAGCGGCATCGGCCTCGCGCTCGTGCGGCACATCGCGCGTAGCCACGGCGGGGACATCGTCGTCAAGAGCCCGACGCTCGAGGGCGGCACCGGGACGACGTTTTCCCTCGTGATCCCCAAACGGCATTCCGGCCGGGCGCCGTCGTCGTCGCCCGGCTGAAGGCTGGGCGAGCGCCGTGAAGGGCTCGCTTGCAACCCCTCTTCGTATGACGTCATCATCCGGGGTCATGAGCGGTTCTGCAACCGACACGCGCGCGCTCGGCGGCCGCGTGGCGAAGGCCTTGCGCGACAAGGGTCGCAACGAGGAGGCCATCGCCGTGCTCGCCGCGTGCGCCGCCGCGTTCCAGAACGACGCGGAGGGGCAGTCGCTCCTCGCCGAAGCGTTTCGGATCGACCAGAACTCGAAGCTCGCGCAGATGGCGTTCGAGCGGATGCAGAGCATCGACGGCGCGCACGCCGACCTCGACAGCGCCATCGCGCGCTACTCGTTCGAGGAGCTCACGAAGCTCGAGCGCGCGCTGAAGCCCTCCTTCCGCAAGGCGCAGGTCGGGTTCAACAACAACATCAAGTACAAGGGCGCCGAGTACCACGTGCAGACGGAGGACTCGGGCCTCGACAAGCCCCACATCATCACGCACCTCTTCGCGGACGGCGGGCGCGTCATCAAGAGCCACAAGCGCTCGTACGCGAAGGAGGTCACCCGGGACGACGTGGCGACGTTCGTGCGCGCGTTGATGAAGGGCCAGCACATGGAGATGGTCCTCCAGCTGCGCGAGGGGAAGTACGACGAGGTCATCGCGGGCAAGGCGGTCGGCGGCCTCGTCGAGGTGTTCGAGACCGCGCCGAAGGTCGACCTCGATCGCGTCGGCAAGTCGAAGGACAAGGACACTCCGCCCGCGAAGCCGGTCCCGCCCCCGAGCGGCCCGCCGCCGCTCCCCCCGAAGGGCCCCGTGGCGAAGGCGGTCCACTGGGCGCGCCTCCACGTCACGCGGAGCCTGCACGGCGGCCCCGACTACTACGACGTGATCGGCGAGCGGGTCATCATCGGCCGGCAGGGCGGCGTGCGCGTCGAGGGCGAGAAGTTCTGTCACCCGACGGAGGCGGTCCTCGTGCTGAAGGGCAAGGATTGCTACGTCGAGGACATGGAGGGCGGCAACGGCGTGCACCTCCGCATCGGCCGGCGCGTCGAGATCGGGCTCCTCGACGAGTTCGTCGTGGGCGATCAGCTGCTGCGCCTCGAGCGCAACCCCGAGTCGAACGACGGGCCGGATCCCGGGCCGACGTACTTCCGCTCGTCCCTCAAGTGGCCCTCCTCGTTCCGCGTGACGCAGGTCTTCGAGGGCGGCGCGCTCGGCGGCGTGGCGATGGCGCGCGGGGCGACGCTGCAGATCGGCTCCGCGAACGACTACGCGAACGACTTCGTGCTCCGCGGCGACCCGCTCGTCGCGCCCTACCACTGCGTGATCGAGGAGCAGGCCGAGGCGTTCATCCTCTCGGACCTCGGCGCGCGGAGCGGCGTGTTCGTGCGCGTCGGCGGCAAGCAGCACCTCCAGCACGGCTCCGAGCTCCTCGTCGGGCGGACGCGCCTGCTCGTCGACCTCAGCCCGAACCGCCCCGACCTCCAACCGCTCGGCTGATCATGCGCGGGTTCGCGGTCGCGGCAGCGCTCTGTCTCGGATGCACGAGCGAGCCGCCGCCGACGAGCGCGGGCGGCGCGGGAGGAGGAGGCGGGGGTGGCGGGGCGCCGATCGTCGCCGAGGCCACGTTCGTGGACGTCCCCGCGAGGCACGTGACGCTCCACGGCGAGAGCGTGGACGTCGCGGCGCGCGCGCGCCTCTTCGTGAACTTCCGCCCCGCGGAGGACGCGCCGGCGGAGAGGCCCATCGTCGTCGCGTTCAACGGGTTCGCGACGGACATCGTGCACTCGTTCGGGATCGCGCCGACGACGGTGGACGCGAACGGCGACGTGCTCCCCAACCCGGACCGGTTCACGCGGTTCGCGAACGTGCTCTTCGTGGATCCGCGCCAGGCGGGCTTCTCGTACGACGTCGTCGACGGGCCGGACGGCGCGCCGATCGCGCCGACGTTCGAGGCGTGCTCGCGCCGCGTGTTCAACGAGTACGTCGACGCGGCGGACGTGCTCTTCGCCGTGACCCGGTTCCTCCGCGAGCGCCCCGCGCTGAAGGGCCCCGTCGTGTGGCTCGGGGAGAGCTACGGCGGCGCGCGCGTCGCGTGGATGCTCGCGTTCCTGCGCGGCCGGTGGGACCTCGCGCCCTACACGGACGACGCGCTCGCCGCGGAGCTCGCCGCGTCGCCCGACGCGGGGCGCCTCGTCGGCGCCCAGCTCCTGCTCCAGCCGTGGGTGCTCGGCAAGGTGCACCAGACGGCGATCGCGGCGGCGTGCACGCACCCGGACGAGATCGCGACCGTGTCGAGCGCCGTCGGGGAGGCGTGCACGGGGGACGCGTGCGCGTGCGCGAAGGCGCACCAGCGGAGCCCCTACAACGTGGCGCTCACGATCACGGAGCAGGACGCGCGCGTCGCCGCCGCGGTGAAGGCGCACCTCGATCCGGCGGGCTTCGAGGCCCTGCACGGCGTGCCGCTCGCGTCGGTCGCGGGGCTCGCCGCCACGGAGCGCGCGAAGGGCTTCAAGTGCGACGTCGCGGACGCGGAGACCCCCGCGGAGCCCGCGCTCGTCGCGGCGCTCGGCCCGCTCCCCGAGGGCCAGCGCTACTACTTGCCGTTCAACCCGCTCCAGCCCGGAAAGGAGCTGGATCCCGCGCCCGCGGATTGGAACACGGTGAACCTCCTCGGCGCCGCGTTCGTCGACAACCTGCGCGCCTCGCCCGTGCTCGTGACCGACGGCGCGCTCGACCTCGTCGTCCCCGCGCGGGCGCTCGCGCCCGGCCTCGTCGCCCTCCTCGGCGCGGACGCCGTGAGCGTCGCGCCGAGCGGCGACGTCACGGTGACGACGCTCGACGGGCCGCGCACGATCGCCGTCCCGAAGTACGCGGCGACGGGCCACATGATCACGATGTTCGAGGCGCACGCGTTCGCGGAGGACGCGCGCGCGTTCCTCGAGGCGCACTGACCCATGTTCCCGACGAGCCACCCCGAGCGCGTCGTGTTCCCGGAGATCGGCGCGACGAAGGGCGACGTGGTCGCGTACTACGAGCGCCTCGCGCCGAAGCTCCTCCCGCACGTGGGCGGCCGCGCCCTCACGCTCAAGCGCTACCCGAAGGGGGCCGCGGGGCCAGGGTTCTTCCAGAAGAACGTCCCGCCGCACTACCCCGCGAGCATCGCGCGGCTCGAGGTGCCGAAGAAGGACGGCGTGACGACGTACCCGATCCTCTCGCTCGAGGAGCACCTCCCCTACGTCGCGAACCAGGGCGCGATCGAGCTCCACGTCCCGTGCGGTCGCGCCGCGACGTGGGACACGCCCGATCGGGTGGTGATCGATCTCGACCCACCGCCCGGCGGCGTGGAGAAGGTCCGCGTCGCAGCGAAGCGCGTGAAGGCCGTGCTCGATGGCTTCGGCCTCCCGTCGACGCCCGTCGCGACCGGCTCGAAGGGCTACCACATCGTCGCGCCCATCGCGCCGACGACGGGCTGGGATACCGTCGCCGTCACGCTCCAGAAGCTCGGCGCCTGGCTCGCGCACACGCACCCGGACGAGCTCACCGTCGCGTTCCGCGTGAAGGCGCGGGAGGGGAAGGTCTTCGTCGACTGGCTGCGGAACGTCCCGAACGCGACCGTCGTCGCGCCCTATGGACTGCGCGCGCGCCCGAAGGCGAACGTCGCGACGCCGATCACCTGGGACGAGCTCGACGCGATCGCGCCGGATGCGTTCTCCATCCGCGACGCGGACGCGCTGCTGGAGAGACCGGATCCGCTGATCGCGCTCGAGTCGGGAGCGCCCGACCTGGGTGCGTTCGCGGCGCAGGTCGACGAGGTGTTCGCCGAGGCGAAGCTCGAGGTGGAGCGGTTCGACAGGTTCCGGAGCTAATGCTGCTGGGCTTCCGGACGAGAGAGGTTATTCCACGCAAGTGCAGTAGAGGTCATAGAATGGCTTGTCGACGCAGCTCGGCGGAGGTCCTGCGTCGTCACATGCAATTGGCCATCCCGTCTCCGAGTCGCAAAGGTAGGCGGAGGGGCCCTCGACGCACTTCATGCCTCCGCCCGCACAATATGCGGCACACGACTGCATGGTCTTCGTGCTCCCTTCCACCCTGCACGACCCAACCTCGCAGTGGATCCGCTCCGGCGGCAAGTTTGGAACTGTGGTCGGTGGCGCCGCGCAGACGTGACCGCATGAGCCGCAATTTTGTAGGTCAATCTGAAAGTTCGTGTCTGGGTCGCAGCACTGCGCCCCCGCGGCGATGCACGCATCGAAGCAGACATTGCATGCATCAATCGTGAAGTCCGACGCATAGGGCGTGTTCGTGACGCCGTCGGTGTAGACAATCTGCGTCGTCATCGTCTCGAGCGGCACCTTGAAGGCGACGGCGCAATGGGTCATCCCTCCGGGCGCGAGGCTCGAGTTGGGATCGCAGGCGCCTGGAAGCATGTCTCCCTCGGGAGCGCCGAGGTACTCGACCCCGCCTGTGGTGCGGATCGAGAAGAGTCCGAGGTTCAGGATCTGCGATCTCGTCGTGCCGTTCGCGATGTCGACCTCAACGGTCAGGAAGACCTTCCCCGTCCCCGCGTTGGCCACTTCGCCGATCTCTTTCACGCGGTCATATGCCGTCACGCTGAGCGAGACGCTGTCTGCAGTCCCCGACGCCGTGCTCGCGGTGCTCCCGTCCGTGCTCGTCGTGCCGTCGTCACATCCTTGAAACACCGCGACCACAGCCGCTGCCGAGACGACGATCCCGCCCATCGCGCGTACTTCATCGACCCACCCTGAGTGAGGATTGGGGGGGGTCAAGCTCCGGCGGAGATCACCACGCGCGTCGGTGTCCGGGGTGTCAAGGGACGAGCTCGTCGCAGGACGCACAGACGAGCACGCGAGGGACGAGGGCGTCGAGCTCCGGCTCGGACAGCTGAGCGAGCTTGTCGGCGAAGGCTGCGCTGGGCGCGAGTCCGCGCGCACGGAGCAGGACGAGCAGAGTCTCCAGCTTGCCCTCCAGCTTGCCCTCCACCTTGCCCTCCAGCTTGCCCTCCGCCTTGCCCTCGAACTTGCCCTTGCGCTCACGGGCCGTGAGCGCGTCCTCGATCACGGGGTGCCTCTTCCCGAGAAGGGCGCGCGCTATCGCGTCATCCGCGCGCGCGGCGCCCGTGAGCGCAGGGATGGGGAGCGGCACGGCGAGCGCTCGGTCCTCGATCACGCCCGCGACGGGCAGCATCTCCCACGCGTCCGTCGCGACCGACCACGTGAGCGCGCGCTTCTTCTCGACGTCGATGGCGAGCACGAGGCGTACGCCGCGCGCCGAGAGCGTCCGCGCCTTGTCCGCCGCGTGGCTCAGCCGCTCGGTCGCGAGGATCTCGATCGCGATCTCCTCGAGCAGCCGGCCGCCGGTCTTCGTCCGCGCGACCGGAAACACGCTCGCGTCCGGGGCGACCTCCGTGAGCTCCGCCGTCCGCGTGAGCATGTCACACGCGACGTCGTACCCGTCCGCGACGTGGGCCTCGAGCAGCGCGCAGAGCTCGGAGTGACGCGTTCCGTGGGGCTCGTTCGCAGGCGGCACCGGGATGACCCTTCCGTCGATCACCTCGAACCGCGCCCCGTCCGCGATCATGTGATC
Source organism: Polyangiaceae bacterium (assembly GCA_046351395.1). Classification (GTDB taxonomy): domain Bacteria; phylum Myxococcota_A; class Polyangia; order Polyangiales; family Polyangiaceae; genus CAYYKK01. The sequence goes on along the minus strand of JAXLYP010000029.1, from coordinate 120,646 downwards.
GTCGACGGCGGGCAGGCCGAGCTCGGGAGGCGCAGAGACCGACATCACGGGTGAGGATAGCAGCGGTCAGACGGACCGAGCTCGGCGTCGCAGGGTTGCTCCCGCCCGCGCGTGGCCTCGCTCGAACGCGGCTGGGGAGGGTCCGTGAAGCGCCACCGCTACCCGTCGACCACCCGGCGAAACCCGTCAGGACGGCGGCTCGAGCGGATCGGCGTAGAGCTCTTCGACGGTGAACGCCGCGCCGATCCCTTCGACGAGCACCTCACCCGACCGCGCCTCCACGGCGAGCTCCCAGCGCCCGCGCTCGTTGCGCCGGTACACCTCGACGAGGCGCTCGGCCTGCGCCACGAGTACGTACTCGGAGAGCGACGGGATCTGCCGGTAATGGCCTGCCTTCGCGCCTCGGTCGTACGCCTCGGTGGACTCGCTCAGCACCTCGACGATGACCTTCGGGTTCACCACGGCGTTCCTGTCCCGAGCGCTCGTCTCGAGCTTCCCGCAGACGACCGTGACGTCGGGGTGGAAGGTCGCGTCCGTCGCCTCGACGCGGACCGCGAGATCGGAGGAGAACACAGCGCACGCCCGCCCCTTGAGAGCTGCGGCGAGCGCCGCGCTGACGCCGACCTGGAGGCGAGCGTGGGTCGGCGTCCCGCCGCTCATCGCGTAGACCTCGCCGCGGATGTACTCGTGCTTGAGTGATGACGAGGCCTCGAGCGCGAGGTACTCGTCGTAGGTCATCCGCGCGTCCGGCGTCCTCGCTGCCACGCCGCCATTCTACCCCAACTCCGGCGGTCGACCGCTCAGCGCTCGCCGACCAGCTCGTCCGGCGACGCGCAGACGAGCGCGCGCGCGAAGAGCCCGTCGAGCTCGGCATCCGGGAGGCGCGCGAGCCTCTCGACGAGCTCCGCGTTCACCGAGAGACCCCGCGCGCGGAGCACGGCGAGGAGGCCGTCGACCTTGCCTTGAGCGCGGCCCTCAGCGCGGCCCGCGCCGTCGCTTCGTCCCTCCGAACCGGCGGGATGTCGACCCGCCCCCTCGTAGAACGCCTGGGGTCGAACGAGCGCGATGATGCGACGGAGGAATCGAGAAGGGAACTGGCGGCGCGGGTGGACGCTCGCGCTCGCGATCATCGGTGTGCTCGCGCTCGGCGGCGGCGCGGTGCTGGGCGTCATGCACCTCACCTCCGCACCTTCGATGGCGGCTTGGAGGAGGTTTCAACCGGTCCCCGCGCCGCGCGCTCCGCACCACCCCCGGCTCCTCAAGCGACCGCCAAAGCTTCGCTTTCAGCTCGACGTGAGCGGGCGAGCGAGCTTCGACGGCCGGGGAGCGAATGGCGAGCGAACGGCCGGACGCGCTCGTTCGACGCGACCCAGGCTCGCTGCGCCCTCTGCTGCGCGTACCACCCGATCGTCGGGCCGCCCCCCAACGTGTGAGCCTGGTTGATACCGACACGGTCGACGCCGCCCTCTGAGAGGCGCGCACGAATCTCTGAAGGCGCGCCGGGCGCCGCCGCGCGGAGGCCGCGCTACTTCGCGATGACGCGCGCGTAGACGTCCCGCTTGGACCAGCCGGTCTCGAGCGCGACGAGCTCCGCGATCTCCTTCGCGCGCCGGCCCTCGGCGCGCAGCGCCGCGATGCGCCGATCGATCTCCGCTTCCCCGACGACGGCGCTCTCCTCCTCGCCGCGCCCGTCGACGGCCACGACGATCTCGCCGAGCCACTCGCGCGCCTCCTCGCGCGCCGCGATCTCGGACGCGGCGCCGACGATCACCTCTTCGTAGAGCTTCGTGAGCTCGCGCCCGATCACCACCCTGCGCTCGCCGAGCGCCTCGCCGACCGCGCGGAGCGTCTCCGCCATGCGGTGCGGCGCCTCGAAGAACACGGTCACGTCCGTGGACGCGCGCATCGCGGCGAGCGCCTCGGCGCGCGCGCGGTCGCCGCGCGGCAGGAACCCGATGAAGCGCACCGCGCGCGAATCCAGCCCGGACACGCTGAGCAAAGCCGTGAGCGCGCTCGGGCCCGGGACGCCGACGACGGCGATCCCGCGCGCGCGCGCAGCGGCGACGAGCGCGCTGCCGGGGTCGGCGATCACGGGGGTGCCCGCGTCGCTCACGAACGCGACGGTCGCCCCGCCCTCGAGCCGCGCGAGGATCCCCTCGAGGGCCTCGCCCCGCACGGCCTCGTCGCACCGCGCGAGCTCCTTCGAACCGATCCCGAGGTGCGTGAGGAGGGCGCGCGCGCGCCGCGTGTCCTCCGCGGCGATCAGATCGGCCGCGCGCAGCGACTCGATCGCGCGGAGCGTGATGTCGCCCATGTTGCCGATGGGCGTCGCCACGACGAAGAGCTTGCCCGCCATCTGCGCCCGAACACCCGGCCCCGCCGAGGCGGGCGCCTCAGGCGCCGCCCTGATCCGCGACGGCGTCGCCGAGCTCCTTCGACAGGTAGTCGCGGAGCTTCGACGTGAGGCGCGCCTCGAGCTGGCGCACGCGCTCGCGCGAGACGCCGAACTCGGTCCCGAGCTCCTGCAGGGTGAGCGGCTCCTCCGCGACCATGCGCTTGTCGAAGATGACGACGTCCTTGCCCTTCAGCGTCGTCCGGAACTGCTGGAGGCGCTCGTGCACCATCGACCCGAGCTCGCTCCGCTCGAGCTGCACGTCCGGGCCGCTGTTCGCGGAGGGCATCAGATCGATGCGCGAGACGCTCCGCCCCTCCGCGTCCCCGACGGGGGCGTCGAGGCTCGCCTCGGCGGACGAGAGGCGCCGATCCATCTCGATGACCTCCTGCTCCTCCACGCCGAGGTTCTCGGCGATGAGCAGGGGCGTCGCGTCGATCCCCATCGCGGCGAGCTTCGCCTTCTCCTTGTTGAGGTTGAAGAAGAGCTTCCGCTGCGCCTGCGTCGTCCCGAGCTTCACGAGGCGCCAGTTGTTGAGGATGAACCGGAGGATGTACGCGCGGATCCACCACGCCGCGTAGCTCGAGAGCTTCACGCCCCGGTACGGATCGAAGCGCTTCACGGCCTGCATCAGGCCGATGTTGCCCTCCTGGATCAGGTCCATGATGTTCTTGTAAGCGCGTCGATACTCGTAGGCGAGCTTCACCACGAGGCGCAGGTTCGCCGTGACGAGGCGCGCCGCGGTCTGGATGTCCTGCGTCGTCGCGTACTTCGTCGTGAGCTCTTTCTCCTCCTCCGGGGTGAGGAGCTTGTGACGCTGCACCTCGCGCAGGTAGGCCTGCAGCGGATCGGTGCGCGAGAGCGCCGCGCCCTCGCTGGCGCTCGCGGGGATGGACTCGCCCGCCCCGACGTCCGCGTCGTCGTCGCCCTCGACGACCTCCGAGGACGCGTCGATCACGTCGTGGTCGGGCTCGTCGTCGCCGTCCCGCTCGCGCTCGTCGCCGTCGTCCGCCGGCTCTTCGCCGCGCGAGGCCGACCGGATGGACACGGGGGCGATCGAGTCCGGCGCGGGGATCGAGCTCGGCCCGTCGTCCTCGCCGTCCCCGCCGCCCCGGGAGGAGCGCGGCCCGTCGCCGCCTCTGCCCCGGTCCGCCGCGCTCGCGCCCGCGGCGCGCTTGGGCTTCGGCGCGGCCTTGGCGCTCTTCTTCGGCTTCTCGGTGTTCTTCGGTCGCGCCACGCTCTCCGACCGTTATTCTATTTCGGAGCGGGGTGCCAACGCGATGAAGTGCACAAACGGTTTGCGCACACCGCCCCGCGCTCCTATTGCGAGAGCGTGGCAGAAGGGCGTGACAGGGCCGGCATGAAACGCGTTCGACCGTGGTTCTTGGTCGCCGCGATGCTCGTGACGCTCCTCGTCGGGCTCCGCGGCGCATCGAACGGGTGTGGAACGGTCGCCTACCTCCGCGCGGGTGCGATGCCGGACGAGGCGGCCGCGCTCGACGAGGCCGCGCGCGACCCCGGCCACGCGCTCCTGATTTTGGACGAGTCCGCGCAGCTCCGCGCGCTCGCCGAGGCGCGGCGCGTGACGTTCCCGCTCGGCGTCGCGGAGGCGATCGTCTCGGCCCTGCTCATCCTCATGAGCGCCGGCGTCCTCGTCGGCCGGCCCGGCGCGCCCCGGCTCGCGCGCCAGGTGCTCGCGGTCGCGGCCGCGCTCTCGATCGCGACGTTCGTGCTCACCTACCCCATGCAGGCGCAGTACGTCGAGTCGCTCCGGCGCACCGCCGCGCAAGCCGAGCTCCCCCGCTGGGCGAGCTGGTTCCTGCCGATGACGCCCTACAAGGCGCTCATCCGGATGCTCGCGCTCCAGCTCGTGCCGCTCGGGCTCGCCGCGCTCGCGCTCCGCGCCGAGCGCTCGCGCGCGTTCTTCGAGGAGGCGCGCGTCGTCGACGAGCGCCCCATCGACGACGAAGACGAGCTCTGATCCCCGAGGCGCCGACTGCCCCCGGGGGTCGCGTCAGCCGCCGAGCGACGACCAAACGACGGGCGCGTCGAGAGCGACGGCGAGGGCGAGGGGCCTCCGGGGATCGCCCTCGACGCGCGTGACGCGCAGGCGCCCCACGATCGGCTCGATCGCGGCGCGGAGCTCGGCCTCGGCCGCGACGGCCGCGTCCTTCGTGTTGGGCGCGTGGAGGCGGTCGAGGTACGACACCTCGAAGCGCGCCGGATCGAACGCGAGGCCCGCGAGCTTCGGCTCGCGCTCGAGCTTCCCGGCGACGCGCGCCGCACGGACGAGCCCGTCGCGCGCGGCGGGCAGGGCGGACGCGGGGGCGCGCTTGCGCCGGTAGAACAGGCCGGGCGTCACCGACCGGACGATCGCGTAGTCGCTCTCGTGCCCGCAGAAGTAGACGCTCGGCCCGCCGTGCACGTGCCCGTAGTCCGCGACGTCGATCATGAGCTCGTCGAGCTCGCGGCGCTTGATCCACTCGTGGAACACCTCGATGAACGCGTGGCCCTCGGGCATCGCCCCGGTCGCGAACAGCGTGACGCCGATCTTCGCGCTCACGACGCACCTCCCGCGGCCTGCGCGGCCTGGACCATGCGCTCCCAGCACTGGTGCGAGGCGTCCACGAAGAGCTGCGCCTCCTCGATGAGCTGGTGCGCCGCTTCGGCGGCGGGCTGGCCACCCGCCCCGCCGCCGCTCCGCTCGGCGGCGCGCTTCTCCGCCTCGGCGGCGCGGAAGAAGTACTGCGCGAACTTCGCCCCCGCGAACGGGTCGAAGAAGATCTTCGGCTCGACGAGGCGCGCCCGGAACTCCCGGACGATCTCGTCCCGATCGTCGGAGATGTTCGGGAACGTCTCGCGCACGAGCGCGCGCGCCGCGTTCGTCATCGCCGCGAGCGCTCGGGTGGACGCCTGCGCGTAGTCGCTCTGATCCATCGCGAGCTGCGCCTCGAACACCTCGCGCTCGCTCGAGGCGAGCGCCATCTGCACGTACGGGACGACCTCGCCCGCGCACTCGCCGACGCCCATGTCCCCGATCGAGTACTCGCGCGGGTCACCCCAGTCCGAATAGAACGACGGATCCGCCTCGTACGCGGGCACGGGGGAGACGGCGTCCACCATCGCGCGGACCTCCTTCTTGCCGATGCGCTGGATGAACGCCTGGAACGTCTCGCCGTCCTTCCGCTCCTTCGAGAAGCGCGCCGTGAGGTTCGTGAGCATCTCGGGCACGCGCTTCGACGGGATCGCGCCGATCGCGAGGCCGAAGCTCCCCGCGTTGTGCGTCCACTCCCCGCCCACGACGACCTGGAAGTGAGGCACGCGCCGCCCGTTGATGTTCCGGCTCACGCCGAGGAACCCGATATCCGCGACGTGGTGCTGCCCGCACGCGTTGAAGCAGCCGCTCATCTTCACGTGGAGGCCGCGCGTCGCGTCGTCCATCGTGTCGTCGACCAGCGTGAGGCGCCGCCGGAGCTCGCCCGCGAGGCCGCGGGAGGAGGAGATCCCGAGCTTGCAGGTGTCGGTTCCGGGGCACGCGACCATGTCCGTGATCGTCCCCGCGCCGGGCTCCGCGAGGCCGATCTCCGCGAGGCGCCGGTGGAGCTCGGGCACGTCCGCGCCGCTGATCCAGCGGAGGCAGACGTTCTGCTCGACGGTCGCCTGGAGGACGCCGCAGCCGAGATCGCGCGCGATCGTCGCGAGCGCGCGCGCTTGGTCGCTCGTCATGTCGCCGAGGGGGAGCGTCACCGTCGCGACGAAGTACCCGTCCTGCGCTTGCTTTCGGAGGTTCGATCGCTGCCACTTCGCGAGCGCGCTCTGCGCCGGCGCGTCGGCGAGGGCGCCGCTCGGGCGCGACGCGCCCTCGGCGCTCCGGCGCACGTCCGCGAGGTACGCGGTCCACCGCGGATCCGGGCGGAGCTTCTCGCGCTCCTCGCGGATCATCCGGTTCACCTCGTCGATGCCCATCTTCTTGAGGACGAACTTGAACCGCGCGCGCGCTCGGTTCTCGCGCTCCCCCGTGCGCGCGAACACGCGCGAGATCGCCTGGAGCGTCGGCAGGAGCTCCTCCTCGGAGACGAACTCGTCGAACACCTTCGCGGGGTGCGGCACGGAGCCGAGCCCGCCGCCGATGACGAGCGTGAAGCCGCGCTCCACCTCGCCCTCCGCGCCGCCGGCCTTCGGCCGGACCTTCGCGATGAGCCCCGCGTCGTGGAAGTTCGTGAGGCCGCACGGGTGGTCGGTGCAGCCCGAGAACGCGATCTTGAACTTGCGCCCGAAGTCCTGCGTATCGTCGTGCCCGAGGAGGAAATACGTCGCCGCGTGGGCGTAGGGCGTGACGTCGAACGCTTGGTCCGTGCACACGCCCGCGTACTCGCACGCGGTCACGTTCCTCACGGAGTTGCCGCACGCCTCGCGCGTCGTGATGCCGACGGCCGCGAGCCGCCGCATGAGATCGGGCGTGTCGTCGATGTGGACGAAGTGGAGCTGCACGTCCTGGCGCGTGGTGATGTGCAGGACGTTGTCCGAGTACTCCTCGGCGCACTCCGCCATCGCCTCCATCTGCTCCGCTGTGATGCGGCCATAAGGAAGTTTGATCCGCTGCATGCCGGGCGCGTCCCACAGCGTGACGGGACCCTTCGTGAGCTCGCCGGAGGGGTACGCGAGCAGGCGCGTCTCCACGCCGTCGTGGCGCTCCCCATTGTCGTACCGCTGCCCGTAGGCGCCGCGGCGGAGGCGCGTCTCGGCGAAGAGCTTCTCCTCAATTTTGCCGCGCTTGCGGAGCTCGATCTGCGTCTCGAAGATGTCGATCTCGCGCCCGATCGCGTCCGGGACGCGCGCGCCCAGGTGGGCCTTCCAGCTCGTTTCGGTCATGTCGATGTCGGCGTTGGGCTACCACCGCGGGCGGACGAGCGCACGCTCGATCGCTTGTAGGATCGGCGTGGTGGGCGTACCGTTCCGCGCATGAAGCAGCGCGCCTTCCTCCTCACTTCTTCTTGCGTCTCCGTCCTCGCCCTCGCCTCGATCGGCTCGCTCGCCGCGTGCGACGACAGCTCGACCTCGACCTCGGCGGGCGGCAGCACGAGCGCCAGCAACACGACGGGCTCCCAGAACACCACGACGGGCTCGCAGAACACGAGCACGACGACCGGCTCGATGAACTCGGCCTCGAGCAGCACGGGCGGGCCGCCCGTCGGCGAGTTCGACTGCACGGACGCGAGCGGCCAGGTGGCGGGCCTCAAGCTCACCGAGGTCACCACGGACGTGGACACGCCCGTCCAAGCGATCTCGGCGCCGGACGATCCGGATCGGCTCTACGTCGTGGAGAAGCACGGGAGGATCGTGATCCTCGAGAACGGAGCGGTGTCGCAGACGCCGTTCCTCGACATCGTGTCGAAGGTCGCGGACAACGGCGAGGAGGGCTTCCTCGGCCTCGCGTTCCACAAGGACTACGCGACGAACGGCCGCTTCTACGTGCACTACAGCGCGAAGAACAACGGGGACAACGTCGTCGAGGAGTACCACCGCTCGGACGCGAACCACGACGTCGCCGATCCGAACCCGGTGAAGCTCGTCATCCGCCACACGACCGCCCAGAGCAACCACAACGGCGGGGCCGTCGAGTTCGGCCCGGACGGCTTCCTCTATGTCTCGATGGGCGACGGCGGGGCGCAGGGCGATCCGCAGTGCGACGCGCAGCTCTCGATGGGCGGGGACGCGGGCGGGGAGCCGGAGAACCTGCTCGGGAAGATCTCGCGCTTCGACATCGAGGCCGCGTGCGACGCGCAGACGGGCTGCCCCGCTGCGCCGGGTAACCCCGGCGGGCGCAAGGCCTACCACGTCGGGTTCCGCAACCCGTGGCGCATGTCGTTCGACGCCTGCGGCGCGCACGACCTCTTCGTCGGGGACGTCGGCCAGAACACCTACGAGGAGGTCGATCAGCTGCCGCTCGGCACCGCCGCGAACTGCGGTTGGCCGTACCGCGAAGCCACGCACGACTACGGCGCGCCCGGCACGTGCCCCGCGAAGCCCGCGGGCCTCGTGGAGCCGGTCGCCGAGTACGCGCACGGGACGCGGTGCTCGATCTCGGGTGGCTACGTCTACCGATCGAGCGCGATCCCCGGCCTCCGTGGCGCGTACGTCTACGGCGACTACTGCAGCGGCGAGGTGTTCTACAAAGCCCCCGGAGGCGCGCCCGTGACGACGACGCTGAACCCGGGCACGAACCGGCTCGGCGCGTTCGGGCAGGACGGCCGCGGAAACGTGTACGTCCTCGACCTCTCCGGCCGCGTGCTCCGAATCGACCCGATGTGAGGCGCCGCACCTCGATCGCAGGGTGGGTGCTGACGCTCGGCGCGCTCGTCGCGTGCGACGACGGGCCCACCTCGGCGACCGGGACGGGTGGCTCGTCGACGTCGACGTCGACGAGCGCGACGAGCGCGTCCACGAGCGGCGCGTCCACGACCGGCGCGTCCACGATGGGATCGACCACCTCTTCGAGCGGCGCGTCCTCGACCGCCTCTTCCTCGAGCACGGGCGCGGGAGGCGCGCCCGTCGACACGTTCGACTGCGCCGCGCCCGCGGGCGCGGTGGGCCCGCTGATCCTCACGGAGGTCGCGAACGGTCTGGGCACGCCGGTCCAGGCGATCTCAGCGCCGGACGACCCCGATCGGCTCTACATCGTCGAGAAGAGCGGTCGCATCCGTATCCTCGATCAGGGCGTCCTCTTGCCGACGCCGTTCTTCGACATCAGCCCGAACGTGATGGACAGCGGGGAGGAGGGCCTCCTCGGGCTCGCGTTCCACCCGGACTACGCGACGAACGGGCGGTTCTTCGTGCACTACAGCGCAAAGGGCAACGCCGACAACGTGGTGCAGGAGTACCACCGCTCGGACGCGAACCACCTCGTCACGGACGCGGGCCCCGTGAAGCTCGTGATGCGCCACCCCACGTCCGCGGTGAACCACAACGGTGGCGCGGTGGAGTTCGGCCCCGATGGGTTCCTCTATGTCTCGATGGGCGACGGCGGGGACTCGAACGACCTGCAGTGCGACGCGCAGCGGTACATGGGCGGGGATCCGGTGACCTCGGGGGAGAACCTGTTCGGCAAGATCTCGCGCTTCGACGTGGAGGCGCCGTGCGACGCGACGGGTTGCCCCGCCGCGCCCGGGAACCCGATGGGCCACAAGGCGTTCCACGTGGGCCTCCGGAACCCGTGGCGCATCACGTTCGACCTCTGCGCGCCGCACGATCTCTACATCGCGGACGTGGGCCAGGACCTCTACGAAGAGATCGACGTCGTCCCGCTCGGGGTGCCCGCGAACTTCGGCTGGCCGTACCGCGAGGGCGCGCACGACTTCCCGAACACCTGCCCCGTGCAGCCGCCACCGGCGGATCTGGTCGCTCCGACCCTTGAGTACTCCCACGGGCAGGGGCGCTGCTCGATCTCGGGCGGGTACGTGTACCGCTCGAGCGCGATCCCCGCGCTCCGAGGCGCCTATTTCTACGGGGACTACTGTAGCGGCGAGGTGTTCTACAGGTTCCCGGGCGCGCCGCCCGTCACGGCGAACGTGAACCCGGGTCTCGGGCTGGACGCGTTCGGGCAGGACGGCCGGGGGAACGTGTACGTGCTGCACACGACCGGACGCGTGCTTCGCGTCGACAGTTTGTAGGAAGTCCTTCCCAGCGGCGAACGGGTGCCCGTACACTCGAAAGCGCATCCTTGCGAGGTACGAACATGTTCTTGCGCCGCCTTCTCCTCCCGTCCATCGCGTCCGTCGCTGTGATCGCCGCGGCGACCGTGTCCTCCACCGCGCTCGCGGCGCCCACGACGGTGACGCACCAGGGTCGCCTCTTTGGGTCCGACGATCTGCCCATCAACGCGACGCTCGCGGTCGAGTTCGACATCTACGACGACGTCGCGGACGCCGTCCCGATCTGGACGGAGACCCACATGGTCACGTTCGACAACGGATACTTCTCCGTCGCGCTCGGCGCGACGACGCCGCTCGACACGAGCGTGTTCGGCGGCCCGTCGAAGTACCTCGGCATCACCGTGGGCTCCGACCCGGAGATGAGCCCGCGCGCGCTCATCGGGAGCGTGCCGTACGCGATCTCGAGCGAGGACGCGACCGGGGACATCCACCCGCACACGGTCGTGGTGAACGGGATCACCGTCATCGACGCGACGGGCAAGTGGGTCGGATCGAGCTCGGGGCTCCAGGGCGCACAGGGCCCGCAGGGCCCGCAGGGTGTGCCCGGCATGACGGGCGCGACGGGCCCGCAGGGCCCCAAGGGGGACACGGGCGCGATCGGTCCCCAGGGCCCGCAAGGCGTGGCGGGTCCCGCCGGCGCGCCCGGCGCCGCGGGCGCGCCGGGCGCGCAAGGCCCCGCGGGCCCCACGGGTCCCATGGGCGCGACCGGCCCCGCCGGTCAGAACGGAGTGAACGGCGCCCAGGGTCCCCAGGGTCCCCAGGGTCCCCAAGGCGTGCAGGGCCCTGCCGGCCCCACCGGCGCGACGGGCGCCACCGGCGCGACGGGCGCGACGGGTGCCACGGGTCCGCAGGGGCCGAGCGGCGTGAACATCGTCGCGGGCAACGAGTCGGTGACAAACGCGCCGACCGGCACCACGTTCTCCATGCTGACGTCGAGCCCGGTCTCGGTCGCTACCACCGCGGCGCAGAAGGTGTACTTCGTCGCGACCGGCGCTCTTGGAAGCACCGTCGCGGGTGGCGCTACCGGCTTGAAGGTCGCGCCGTGCTATCGCGCGGGCGCCGCAGGCGCGCCGGTGACGATTGGCGCTGGCGTGTGGGGCCTCCAGACGCCACAGAGCACGCGCAACATCTACACGGTGACGGGCTTCATCGCTCCGGGCGTGGGGACCTGGGAGTTCGGCATCTGTGGCGCGGTGTCCACCGCCGGGCAGCAGTCGAACTGGAACTACAACGAGTACGGGAACGTCTCGGTGATGGTCACGAACTGACCTCACCCCGCCCGCGACTCGTGGCGCCAAGAAGCCTCAGGGCTTCTTGGCGTCCGTCTTTTGTTCGCGCGAGAACGGCACGCCGATGACGACGATGTTGTCCCCGTCGCTCACGTAAAACTCGTACTCCTTGCTCTCGCGCTTCGGCCCCGCCGCGGAGAGGACGTGCTGGCCGACGGAGATGGGGATGGGCTTGTCGGGGTCGGTGATGACGAGCGTGTGCCCATCGAGGTGGTACTCGGTCCGCGGGGGTAGCTGCGGGAGCCGCAGCGTCGCGCCGCGGGGCTTGTTCGCGCTCGCGCGCCGCTCGACGGCGCGCCCGCCGATGAACGCGAAGACCAGGAGCGCGAGCACGGCCGCGCCCGCCCCGATGAGGGGGAGCACGCGCCTCGGCTTGGCGCGGTCGTCTCCGTGCGGCTCCGCTCGTCGGCTCGGCGCGTCCACGAGGGTGGGCGGGGGCGCGCGCGACGTGACGCCGACGGCCACGCCCATGTCCGTGCGTTCGACGCGCGGCGCCTCGGAGGAGGAGGAGGGGACGCGCGCGATCTCCCGGGCGACGGCGTCCGCGAGGCGCGCGCGCGCGTCGCTGACGTCGGCCTTCACCACGGCGTCGAGGTGGTTCGCGACCTCGGCGGCGGTGGGCCGCTGCGCCGCGTCCCTCGAGAGCATGCGACCGAGGAGCGCGTCCCCACCGGGACCGAGGTCGAGGGACGCGATCGCGGCGCGCAGATCGGGTCGGACGGCCGCCTCGGCGACGTCGCGCTCGGTGAAGAGGCGCTCGCCCTTGGCCATCTCCGCCCACAGGATCCCGAGCGCGTAGACGTCGTCCGACGGGGCGACGTCCTTCAGCGCGACGACGTCGGGCGCGACGTACCCCGCGTTGCCCATGATCGCTTCGCGCTTCGCGCCCTTCTTCTCGGCGATCCCCAGATCCAGGAGGACGACGTCCCCCGCGTCGTCGACGAGGACGTTCGAGGGCGCGACGTCGCAGTGCACCCACCCCGCGTCGTGAAGCACGGCGAGCGCGCGCGCGACGTCCCGCGTGACGACGCGCGCGGCGACGGGATCGGCGGCGCGCGCGCCCTCGCGGTGTGCTTCGGCGAGCCGAAAGAGCGCGGAGACGGTCGACCCCTCGCGGTGCTCGAGCACGATGAAGGGGAGGCCACCGATCTCGCCTCGATGCTCGAGGCGCCCGAGCCCTTCGCTGCGGACCTCCTCGAGCGCCGCGGCCTCGCGGAGGATGCTCTGCGCCGACGCGCCGGAGGCGCGCTCCCCGAGGGCCGGGCGCTTCACGACCCAGCACCTCCCGTCCCGGTCCCCGAGTCGCACGGCGAGGAACACCTCGGACATGCCGCCGGCGAGCCGACGGAGCAGGAGGTAGTCACCGAAGCGCTCGGGAAAGGCCACGAGCCCTGGACGATAGCGCACTCCCTCCGGGCCGCGCGCCCCCGCAGAAACCCGACGATCGCGCGCGCGGCCCGCCGTCCGATGGGCAAGCGCGGAGGGAGGGCGAGGGCCTCGGACGACCACGTCGATGCGCGAGCCACGAGCCCACGATCGCGGGGGAACAAGGCTCCGTTACGGACAGCGGCAGCCCGATCGCCGGCGCTGCGCCGCGCGCAGCCGTCGCCGAGGGCCGCGATCAGCGGTATCCTTCGACGCCGTGAAGGACGCTTCGAACGGCTCCATGGATTCGAAGGGGCCGCGCCCTCTGCCCCGAGGTTGGTTCTCGATCGGCTTCTCGCACGAGTTCGCTCGCGGTCAGGTCGTGAACCGCAAGCTCGCGGGGCGCGAGATGGTCGTCTACCGGACGGAGAGCGGAGAGCTCCGCGCGATGGATCCCGTGTGCCCTCACCTGGGCGCGCACTTCGGGCACGGCGGAAAGGTCGTGGGCGAGACCATCCGCTGCCCGTTCCACGCGTTCCGGTTCGACGGCGAGGGCGCGTGCGTCGCGACGGGATACGCCACCAAGCCGCCGCGCGCGCGCGCGAAGATGCGCGCGACGATCGAGCGGCACGGGATCGCGCTCGTGTGGAACGATCCGACGGACGGCCCCCCGCTCTGGGAGATCCCCACGCTCGACACGACGGGCTGGAGCGAGCTCACGACCCACTGCTTCAAGCTGCGCGGGCACCCCCAGGACACGACGGAGAACAGCGTCGACATCGGCCACTTCACGGTCGTGCACGGGTACTCGGAGGTGCGGCAGCTCAAGCCCCTCGTGATGGACGGCCCGTACTTGAGCGCGCGCTATGGCATGGCGCGCCCCCTCGAGATCCTCGGGCGCTCTTCGCTGTTCGGGAAGACCGCGATGATCGACGCGGAGTTCGAACTGCACGTGCACGGCCTCGGGTACTCCTTCGTCGAGGTGAAGGTGAAGAGCGGTGGCCTCGAGACGCGCAACTTCGTCCTCTCGACGCCCGTCGATCACGGCGACCTCGAGCTCCGCATCGCGATGAGCCTGCGCCACGTGGATCAGACGCCCTCCGCTCACCCGCTCCTGCGCGCGATCCCGCGCCGCCTCGCGGAGCCGCTCTTCCGCCAGCAGGCGTTCAACGCCTACCGCCACGACGTGGAGCAGGACTTCGACATTTGGAACAACATGACCGTCATCCCGCAGCCCGCGCTCGCGCAGGGGGACGGGCCGATCATCCAATACCGAAAGTGGGCGACGCAGTTCTACCCGCAGATCCCGCCGCCGAAGGATCCGACGCTGGTCCCGCGCGAGAGCCTGGTCCGAGAGTCCTGATCTTCGTTCGGGGGTAGAAGCAGAAGATCGTGCACGAGCACGAGGCGGAATCGGAGGTCGCTCCTGCTCGTGCTGATCTGATCTGCGCTATTCGAGGTCGAGCGCGAGGTCGAACGCGCCGGCCGATCCGTTCTTTCCGTCGACGAAGAGCGAGACCTTCACGCCTGCGGTGACGGGGATCGTGAGCGTCTCGGAGGCGCCGGCCGCGCCGCTGTCCTCGCAGCCGACCTGCGTGCCCATCGTGCAGGACCCGGTGCGCGCGTAGAGCTGCGCGTCGTAGCCCGCGGCCGGGAAGACGATGGCGACGAGGTTGCCGTTCGCCGTCGGGGTGATCGCGTAGACGACGTCCTGCGTGGAGGCGCTCGTCGCGCAGACGCCCGTCCCCTTGTAGCTCGTGCCGCCGCCGCCGTTCGCAAGGGACGTGTCGCCGCTGAAGTAGAGATCGCTCGTCGGCGTGATGGTGACGGGTGTGCCGGGGCACGCGTCCCCGGGGACGCCGTTCTGGAGGTGCGCGGTGAGCGTGTAGGGCCCGGACGTCGCGTCGTAGCCGTCCGCGAACACGTAGTAGGTCGTCCCTCCCTTCGCCTTGAACAGGACGGACTCGACGCCGCCGCCGAACGTGTGATCGGAGCACGCGAGCTCCATCCCGGTCTCGCAGTCGCCGGCGCGCACGTAGAGGATCGGATCGGTCCCGAGATCCCCGCTCCCGTCCATCGTGATGGAGAGGTTCCCGTCCACCTCGGGCGTGACGGCGTACACGATCTCGGGCGCTGCGCCGCCGCCGCACGATCCCTCGTAGAGATCCGTCGCGACGCCGGCGTCCCCAGTGACGGAGGAGTCGGTCCCCATCTTCACCGTGAGCGCTTGCCCCGGACAGCCGTACGTCGCGACGACGGGGAGCGTGCAGTCGTGGAGGCACGCGTCACCGTCCGCGGTGTTGCCGTCGTCGCAGTCCTCGACGCCCATGAAGAGGTGACCGTCGCCGCACGCCGCGGTCTGGCACTCGGCGCACGCGTCCGTGTCGTCCGTGTTGCCGTCGTCGCACGTCTCGGGCGCCTCGGTCTTGCCGTTGCCGCAGCCCGCGCCCGCCTTGCACTGGTTGGTGCACGCGTCCGCGTCCTCGGTGTTGCCGTCGTCGCACTCCTCGACGCCCATCTGCACGAGGCCGTCGCCGCAGATCGCCTTGAAGCAAAGGCTCGTGCACGCGTCGTCGTCGTCGAAGTTGCCGTCGTCGCACTCCTCGCCCTCTTCGACGGCGCCGTTGCCGCATTGGGCCTCGGGGCGGTCGGGGCAGGGCTCCCCGCCGTCGAGGTGACACGCGTCGAACCCCGTGCCCTCGGCGTTGCACGTGTGGCTCCCGCCGAGGTCGAACACCTGGGGGCACTTGCAGAAGCTCGTCACCCCCGGATCGCACACGGGGATGGGCACGGGATCCGTGTTGCACGCGACGAACAGCACGGGCGCGAGCGCGAGGAGCCCGGGGAGAAGCCAAGCGCGAAGTTTCATAGAGGCGATCTCAATCTACCAAGCGCCGCCGCCGCGCACGAAGAACTCCCGCGAGGAGCACGAGCGCGGCCCCCGAGGGGACGGCGGAAGACGAAGGGATTTCGAGCGCGAACGCCGCGGTCGAGCACGCGCACCCGGACGTCTCTTGGCAGGCGTCCGCGAGCCCGCCGCGGGGCACGGGATCGCACGTCCCGGCGCGCGCGGGATCGTAGGCCGCGCACACGGCCGCGACGTCGTCCGCCTCGAGCGTGCGGAGGGACGTGTCGCCCTCGTCGTACGTCGCGTTCATCGTCGCGTCGGGATCGGCGGAGTGGTCGAAGCCGATGAAGTGCCCGATCTCGTGGGTGAGGATGGACTGGAGGTCGAACGCGACCGCGTCGTCCCCGATGGTGATGTGGTTGAACGCGTAGTTCAGCTCGATGTCCGCATCGAGGATCTCCCCCGTGTCGTGGTCGAACGTGACGGTGGTCTTCGCGAGCGTGTTTCCGAGGCCTTTGTAGCGCCAGATGTCGTCCTGGAAGAGGACGATGTTCGCGTTCGGGAGGCCCTCGTTGTACTCGTTCGCGTGGCAGCTCACGTCCGCGAGGCGCGAGAACGCCATCGACGCGGGCGAGCCGCCGCAGTCCACCTCCGTCCACGTGAGGAACGCCTTCTCGATGACGGGCGTGACGCCCTCGAAGGGGAGGTTCACCGTGCCGTCCTTCTGGATGGAGAAGCCGACGCACTTCGTCTTCCAGAAGAGCGGGATCCCGGTCGTCCGGCAGCCGTCCGCGTCGCGCGGGCAGTCCTCGGCGCTGTCCTGGCACGTCGTGCTGCGACAAAACGCGGACGCGCTCTCCGTCCCGAGGACGGAGAGCGCGATGGCGAGGAGCGCCGGGCCCCACCGGCCCGGAAGGCTTACACGAGGGCGCACGCCTCGATGTTACTTCGCCGTGAGGGTGATCTTCTTCTTCGAAGGCTTGTAGGTGTTGTCGACCTCACCGTCGACGACGCGGAGCGCGTCCACGCCGACGTCGGTGCCGGGCGAGCCGTTCGCGGTCGCCGCGAGGAGATCCTTGTACGGGCTCATCTTGCCGCTGATGAGCGCGCCGATGAAGCGTCCGACGGACGGGCCCGATCCGGCGACGGGGCTCTCGAGGCCGTTCGTGATCATGTCGAGCGTCGCCGTACCGCCCTCGTGCATCGTGAAGAAGTCCTGCTCGTAGTAGTTGAAGCTCACGCAGCTGTTGAACATGAAGAGCTGGTAGGTCGACGGGAAGTCTTCGGGGCCGTAGCGGTTCGGGTCGAGCGGACCCGCGCCGATGTACGAGTGGCCGTTGTAGATGACGACGTCGCTGTTCGCGAGCGCGCGGTGGTGCGGCGTGTCGTCCGTCTCGGCGCCGTAGTAGGTGTTGATGACGATCGTCAGGTCCGTCGCGGCCGCGGAGCCGATCTTCACGCTCACGGGCTGCTCGAACCGGAGCCAGTGCTTCGCGAGCTTCGCCGCGACGGCGACGCGGAGCTTGTCGCGCTCGCTCGACGACGTGACGTTGGTCGGCCAGCCGGAGTTGTTGAGCTCCCAGTTCACGAGGTCCTTCCAGGTGACCCCGCTCACGGTCTTCGTGCCGACGGTGAACGTCGTGAGGTCGGTGCCCTCCGTGCTCACGAGCTTCAGCGTCGGGTAGACCTTCTGGATCTCGTTCATCTGCTGGAAATACATGTGATAGCCCGTGTCCTTCGACAGCTCGGGCTTCTCACCGGCGGCCCAGTCGGCCATGACGCCGCTGATCATGCTGATGACGAGCTGACCGTCGGCGACGCCCTGACCGGAGAACAGCTGGTCGTACTCGGGGTAGGTCTTCGCGGTGGAGGTCTTGGTCGACTCGAGCTTCACCGTGATCGGCATGTAGAGCCGCGTCGTCTCCTCCTTGGTGACCTGCGTCTCGCTGAGGCCCTTGTGGGCCGCGTCGATCGCGGCCTGCTCCGCGTTCATCGCCGCGCGGCAGCTGTCGAGGGTCGGGTTGAAGACGTACCAGATGGCGCTCTCGAACTCCTGGTCGTGCGAGGTGTTGTCCGTGCACTCCTTGAGGATGCGCTTCGACTGCGACTGGTAGTTGCCGTGCATCACCGCGAGGCTGACGGCGGTGCGCTTCGCCATCGAGATGGGGACGAGGGCGCGGTCGGTGTAGCGGTAGCGGACGCGGACCATCGGCGTGCCGGGCGCCTTCGGGTTCGCGGGGTCGACGAGCGTCACGTTCTCGCGGACGAAGGAGGCGACGTCCACGTCCGCGAGCTCGCGGTTGTTCGCCGCGATGTTCGCGTTCCGGAGCGCGCCGAACGCGGACTTGTCCTGGCGCTTCACCTCCGAGAGGATCGCGAGGTCGCTCGAGCCGGGCGTCACGTAGACGTAGCTCTCGAAGACCATGTTGCGCTCGCGCGCCGTGTTGCTCGTGAGGTCGTCCTCGTCCCCGGTGACGGGGGTCTCGACGTCGCAGCCCGTGAGGCCAGCGAGGGAAGAGGCGAGCACGGTCGTGAGAGCGAAGCGCTTCAGGAGGTCCTTCATGCCCGCGCCCTTTAGCACGTCCCGCGCCAGCCCCACACCTGCGGAGATGTAGGCTGAATGTGCCGTCGTGTGGGTGGCGTCTGGATCCAGTGGGATCCGGTTCGCCGATCGGGTGATCCAGGGTCCGCGCCGACGGCCGGCGCGGATCAGTCGTGCCGGTTCTCGGGGTTCTGGATCGTCCGAGCGTCGTCCGACGGGAGAGACGGGGTCGTCGGGGCGCGCGCGATGACCGGCGCCCCCGTGCCCGGGGGTGGCATCGGCCGGGTGACGCTCATGGGCGCGAAGTCGGGCGGGAGGTTCGCGCCGAACAGGCTCGGCCCCGTCACGAGGCGCGGGGCGACGACGCCGGGGCGCCAGGCCTCGACCCACGCGTTCCAGGTGATGGTCTCCTCGGAGAAGAACACGTCCTTCTTCTTGAGCGTCGACGGCAGCGCGCCGAGGCCGACGCGGAGCGTGGTCTTCAGGATTTGGGACCGCGTCCGGAGGTCGTACACGACGGACGTGCGGTACGACCGATCGGGCCAGACGACGAGCCCCTGCTCCGCGATGTCGTAGGGCAGCGTGCCGATGGACGCGGTGAGCTGCTCGCGGACGATCTCGACGCCCGCGAGTTTGTAGAGGCCCGCGAGGACGTTCTCGAAGAGGACGCGCTGCTCCTCTCGGAGCTCGCGCACGAACCCCTGCGTCTGGAGCCCCGCGATGAGCCAGCCCGACTGCTCCTCGAACGAGATCCGGAGGGGCTCGCTCGCGATCTTCGCGCACCAGAGCTCGATGCGGATCCGGTTCGACGCGACGTCGATGCGCCCCACGTGGAGCGGGCCCCCGGTCCACGCCTGACACTCCGCGAGGAGGGGCACCATCTCGCGCTCCGCGAACGTGCGGATCGACTCCTCGAGGTGGTGGAGCGCCTCCTTGTGCTTGATGAGCGACGGATCGCGCTTCCACGCGGCGTGTCGGATCTTCGCGAAGAGCTTCGGCACGGTCCCCGAGTGGAGCCCGGGCTTCAAGAACCGCGTCATCGTCTCGCCGTGGTGACCGATGATCACCGCGTCGACCGTCTTCGGGCGGTTCATCTTGTAGAGCTTCCAGTTCTCCTTCAGCTCCCAGACGACGAACCCGAAGAACCCGGGCGCGAGGAACACCGTGATGCCGGCGAACGTGTTGCCGACCCACGGGCCGAGGATCGGCTTCAGGAGACCGCTGAGCCCGTTCGTCCACGCGACGGTGTACGGGATGAGCATCTTGCCGGCGACGGTCACCGTCGGGAAGTGCTTCAGGGGGTTCACCCACGGCTCGAAGAGGAGCGCGATGTAGACCCGGATGAAGTACGTGACGAAGAACCAGATCACGCCGAGGAACGCCTTCACCGCGTAGGCGACGCTGCTCTGGCCCTGGCGGAACCGGAGGAGCTCGTCGACGCTGTAGATGAAGCGGTCGACGATCTCGAGGAGGCGCGCGAACACGCGCACGATGAGCGCGAAGAGGCCCGGGAGGAGGCGCCGCTTCAGCTGCCCCCACCAGTGCGTGAGCCAATCGACGGCGGCCTCCTCGAGCATCATCCCGATCCGCGAGTTGATCGCGGCGTTCATGACGAGGAACGTCGCGATCGTGATGCCGAGCTGGAGCCAGAAGTTCTGGATCACCCAGTGCGTCGACAGGAACGCGATCGTCGCGAACACGGCGGGCTTGAAGACGTATTTCTTGAAGAACACGAACGGCGCGCTCTTCAGGATCTTCTGCATCCACCAGAGGTGGAGGATCCACGACGGGACCGTGAAGAGGAGGAACCGCAGCACGAGCCACAGCCCGCCGAGGAGCTCGAGCACGGTCGCGCGCGCGAGCTTCGAGTGGATCATCAGGAACGCGAACGCCGAGACGACGGGCACGGTGATCGGCGTCGTGAACTCGACCAGGTGGTGCTCCGGCTCTCCCTCGACGTGCTTCACCCCGCCGATCCAGTCGATGCCGACGCCGATGGTGTGCTGGAGCCCCTCGAGGACGACGTACCCGAACACGGCGGGCAGGAGCACGTAGAGCGAGAGGTAGCGCCCGATCGTGGTCCCGAAGAAGATCGAGCTCAGCTTCTGGAGGCCGCGGAGGTAGCCCTCGCCCTTCAGGTAGACGCCGTCCAGGCGCCGCGCGAGCAAGCCGTCCGCGAGGAGGAGCGCGTCGCCCTTCCAGAGCTCGTCGAGCTCGAGGTTGGACATCTTGAGCGCGCTCTTCGAGATGGCGTCTCGGAGGTTGCCGATCGAGATGTAGCCGAGCTCGATCACCTTGTCGATCAGCTCACCGACGAGCTTCTTCATGGACACGCGCTCGGGCGCGGAGTCCGCGAACAGGCCGACCTCCTTGAGCGTCGCCTCGATGACGCCGCTGAACGCGTCGCGCACGTTGCCCTCGGCGCGGTGGATCCAGGTCCGTAGGAGGCGCGCGATCGCGTTCCGCTCTGTGACGTCGAGGTCGACGGCGGGGAGCTTCGCGAGCGCCGCGCGGAGGTGCTTCACGATCCGGACGCGCCGCTGCGCGGGGAGCGCGCGCTTCACCGGGAGCTTGCCGAACGAGAGCGCCCACTCGACGACGCTCAGCGTGTAGAGCTCGCGCTCCGCGTCGATGCAGACCTTCTGGATGTCGTAGAGCATGCGCGCCGCGCGGTTCCACGGGAGGCGGTGCGTGGCGGGCGCGAGCGCGATGATCGGCAGGAGCGTCGTCGCCCACTCCTCGGTGGGCGCGCCGCTCCACGAGAGCGCCTCGCTGACGCGCTTCATCCACTCGCACATCTCGGCGTAGACGGGCTTCTCGTTCGAGTGCGCCCGCGCGAGCAGGAGGATGGAGCGGACGACGTTGCCCTGCGCGCGAGCGCGGCTCGCGGGCTTGCTCACGGCCGCCGGGTCGAGCGTGGGCGCCTTGCGCGGCTTCGGCGTGGCGACGACCTCGGGCGCTTTGTGGAGGCGCGCGGAGATCTCCTCCTGCGGCGGCGCGTTCGCCGGCCGGCACGCAGCGAGGAGCTTGTCGAGGTCGAAGTCCCGGAGGAGGAGCGCGTCGACGCGCGAGAGATCCGTCAGCGCGGGGAACGTGTCGTGGAGCGCCTCGGGCGCGAACACCCGGAGCTCGAGGTAGGTGGCGGCGAACTCCACGAAGATGCTCGCCTCGTCCTCGGGGGGCAGGATGAGCTCGTCCTGCGCGAGGACGAACCGCACCTCGTCGAACTCGGTCTGGCCGATGACGTGGACGCGGGCGCGGATCTCCGCATCCGAGAGCTCGCCGCGCGTGATGCGCCCCTCGAGGTCGCGGTGGATGGAGCCGTGGAGCGCGCTCCTCCAGAGCGAGATGATCGCGTCCGTCCGATCCGCGGTGGGATCGACCTCCGGCACGGGCAACAGGATGACGGACTCGCCGAGCGCGTCCGCCTTGTGCGCGAGCTCCTCTTCGTCCGCGATGCCGAGGAGCTGGTCCTTCGGGATCACGTAGACGTGGGGGTGCGGCACGTCGAACCCGACGCCCGCGATGCGCCGGTGGAGCTTGATGACGCGCCTCAGGATGCGCGGCGGGACCAGGATCGCCCCGCACTCGGTCGCTTCCATACAGCGAACGATCTCGTGGACGTCGAGCGCGGAGAGGCCACTCACAGGGAGCTCTGTCTACCAAAAGATGAGCCGCGCCGCGGGATCTCTTCGTCAGCTCGGGCCGTGCCTCGACCGAGGAGCACGGCCCTCACGCGCGGCGCTACCGGTTTTGCTGGCCCCGGGCGGGCGTCGGATGGAAGCTCTCGACATGCTTCGCCGCTCGTCGATCCTCGCCGCGCTCGGGTTCGCCTCCCTCGCCCTCATCGCCTGCAAGTCCGCCGAGACGGACGCGACCGGCGGCGCGGGCGGAGGTGGAGGCGGCGGGTCGAAGCCGGTCACGCCGTGCGCGCAGGCGGACGCGGATCACTGCCTCGTCGATCAAAAGGCCTGCTCGCTCGATGCGGGCAAGCCCACGTGCGTCGCGTGCGACGCCGGCAAGTTCGCGGACGAGAAGGGCGGGTGTGCCCCGATCGCGGGCGCGCCGATGACGCACGACTTCGCGGAGTTCAGCACGGATCCGGGCCAGGAGGTCCTCGGCCTCTGCCAGAGCTGGACCCTCGGGAACGAGACCGACATCTGGGTCAACACGGTCGAGCTCGAGCAGGACGAGATGTCCCACCACTCGAACTGGACGTTCTCGCCCGAGAGCAAATACCCGGGCGAGGACGGCGTCTGGACCTGCAAGGATCGAGGCTACGACCAGCTCAGCGCCGCCGTCGCGGGCGGGGTGATCTACGCGCAGTCCACGCAGGCGGTGCACGAGGTCCAGCGCTTCCCGCCGGGCGCGGCGGTCCGCATCCCCGCGCACTCGCGCATCATCGGGGACGTACACATCCTCAACGTGCTCGGCGCCCCCGTGAAGGGGCACGCGAAGCTCACGCTCTACACGGTGCCCGAGGCCGAGGTGACGCACAAACTGACGCCGTTCCACCTGACGTACGACACGCTCGCGATCCCGCCGCACGCGTCGTCTCGGTTCAGCGGCGAGTGCGTGCTCGACGCCGACTACACGGCCGCCGTCGACCTGCCGTACGCGCCCAAGCTCTACTACGCGCTCCCGCACACGCACAAACTCGGCACGCGCTTCTTCATGAACGTCATCGGCGGCCCGCTCGACAAGACCGCGCTCGTCGACGTCGTCGGGTTCAACGGAGAAGCCCGCGGCAAGAACTACGACCCACCCATCGATCTGTCGGGCTCGAAGGGGCTCGCGTTCGGGTGTGAGTTCGAGAACCCCACGGACGCGGTCGTGCACTGGGGGTTCGGCGACCAGGAGATGTGCGAGATGCTCGGGTTCATGGAGATGGACGCGGCGTTCGAGAGCCGCGTCGACGAGGTGAACGCGGGCGCGGACGACGGGGTCATCAAGACGTTCACGGGGCCGTGCTCGAACACGATGATCCCCTGGTCGAAAAAGCTGTAAAAGCTCGGTCGCGCATGACATCGATTCCATCGGGCGCGGAGCTCGTCGAGCCGCCCAAGTTCACGCACCTCAGGCAGCTCGAGGCGGAGAGCATCCACATCCTCCGCGAGGTCGTCGCCGAGTTCGAGAAGCCCGTGATGCTGTTCTCGATCGGCAAGGACAGCATGGCGATGCTGCACCTCGCGAAGAAGGCGTTCCACCCCGCGCCCCTGCCCTTCCCGCTGCTCCACGTCGACACCACCTGGAAGTTCCGGGACATGTACGCGTTCCGCGACAAGCTCGCGAAGGACTGGAACCTGAACCTGCTCGTACACAGGAACGAGGAGGCGCTCGCGCAGGGCATCAACCCGTTCGACTACACGAGCCAGAAGTACACGACCGCGCTGAAGACGCACGGCCTGCTCCAGGCGCTCAAGCGCGGAGGGTACGACGCCGCGTTCGGCGGCGCGCGGCGCGACGAGGAGAAGTCTCGCGCGAAGGAGCGCGTCTACTCGTTCCGCGATCGCGAGGGCCAGTGGGACCCGAAGAACCAGCGGCCGGAGCTCTGGAACCTCTACAACGGGCGCGTCGATCGCTCGAACTTCGGCCTCACGGGCGCGGAGGGCGGGGAGAGCATCCGCGTGTTCCCGCTCTCGAACTGGACCGAGCTCGACGTCTGGCAGTACGTCTGGATGGAGAAGGTCCCCGTCGTGCCGCTCTATTTTGCGGAGATGCGGCCCGTCGTGGACCGCAAGGGCATGCTCGTCATGGTGGACGACGACCGCATGCGCCTCCACCCGGGCGAGAAGCCGACGATGAAGCGCGTGAGGTTCCGCACCCTCGGCTGCTACCCACTCTCGGGCGCGATCGAGAGCGACGCGACGACGCTCCCCGAGATCATTCGAGAGATGCTCGTCGCGAAGTCGAGCGAGCGGCAGGGCCGCATGATCGATCACGACGAGGAAGGGTCGATGGAAGTGAAGAAGCGCGAGGGCTACTTCTGATGAGCCACGCGTCCGCGTCCGGGGGTCCCGAGCTCCTCGCCACCGAGATCGACATCGAGGCGTACCTCGCGCGCCACGAGCAGAAAGAGCTCGTGCGGTTCGTCACGATAGGCAGCGTCGACGACGGGAAGAGCACGCTCATCGGCCGCCTCCTCCACGACACGCACGGGATCTACGACGACCAGCTCGCCGCGGTGCGCGCCGCGACGAAGAAGAAGGTCGGCGCGGAGGGGGCCGAGGGCGAGATCTCCGAGATCGACTTCTCCCTGCTTACGGACGGGCTCCGCGCAGAGCGCGAGCAGGGCATCACGATCGACGTCGCTTACCGCTATTTCTCGACCGAGACGCGCAAGTTCATCATCGCGGACACGCCGGGGCACGAGCAGTACACGCGCAACATGGCGACGGGCGCGTCCACCGCGGACATCGCGCTCATCCTGCTCGACGCGCGGCTCGGCGTCCTGCCGCAGAGCCGGAGGCACGCGGCGATCGCGTCGTTCCTCGGCATCCCGGAGCTCGTCGTGTGCGTGAACAAGATGGATCTCGTGGAGTTCAGCGAGGCCCGGTTCGACGAGCTGGTCGCGACGTTCGGCGCGTTCCTTTCGGAGCTCCGCTTCGCGGGGATCTCGTTCGTGCCGGTGAGCGCGAAGCGGGGCGACAACGTCGTCGAGAAGAGCGCGGCGACGCCCTGGTACCGCGGAAAATCTCTGCTCGAGCTGCTCGAGACGCTGGAGGTGCGGCGGCCGCGCGCGGCGGGCGCGCTCCGGTTCCCCGTGCAGTACGTGATCCGCCCGCACCTCGACTACCGCGCGTTCGCCGGCGTCGTCGCGGACGGGGAGGTGAGGGTGGGGGACGCGGTCGTCGTGCTGCCCTCGGGCCGCGCGACCGTCGTCACGGGCATCGACACGTTCGACGGCTCGCTCACGCGCGCGTTCGCGCCGATGAGCGTCTCCATCCGCCTGCGCGACGAGGTCGACGTGAGCCGCGGAGACATGCTCGTCCGCGCGGATCAGCGGCCCACGACGGCGTTCGACCTGGAGGCGACGATCGTCTGGATGAGCGAGGCCCCGTTCGACCCCGCGCGGAAGCTCCTCATGAAGCACACGTCGCGCATGGTGGGCGCGCGCGTCTCCGAGGTGATCGGGCACGTCTCGCTCGAGACGCTCGCGGTCGAGTCGAAGCCCGGGCTCGGCCTGAACGACATCGCGCGCGTGCGGCTCCGCACCGCGAAGCCCATCTTCTGCGATCCGTACGAGACGAGCCGCGCCACGGGCGCGTTCATCCTCATCGACGCGGCGACGAACGCCACCGTCGCCGCGGGGATGATCCGGTCGGGACGCGACGCGAGCGCCGCGCGGGACGCGGGCACGAAGGTCTCGAGCGAAGAGCGCGCCGAGCGCCTCGGCCACCGCGCCGTGATCGCGCGCGTCGCCGAGGGCCGCGCCACCGAGGTCGAGCGCGCGCTCTTCGACCGCGGGGTCCTCGCCGTGGTCCTTTCGGACGCGACTGGGGCGCGCGCCGCGGTGGAGGCCGGCGCGGTCGTGGTCACGGAGGCCGCGCTCGAGGGCCTCGAGGCCCTCGATCTGCGCGAGCACGTCGACGTCGTCGATCACCTGCTCGCGTCGACGCGCGTGTAGCGGCGCGCGTCCTCGGCGCTCGGCGACCGCCAACTCCGCTCCTTCGGGAAGCCCGGCCTCCGCGACGCGGAGGTCCGGGATCCGGTCGAGCAGCTCGGGCGCGAGCGCCCGGCTGAACGCCTGCGCGTCCGGCGCGCGCGCGGCGGCGTCGATGCGCTCGCGCTCGGGGCCCGGCGTGACCTCGGCGTCCGCGACGCTCGGACGCGGCGACCGCGGAGCGCCGTCGTCATCCATGGGGGTCCCGAGGGGCGGGCGCGGTGAGGATCGCGAGGGTGTCTTTGTCGATGGTGTCGAGGATCGCGTCGAGCGGCAGGTCGTTGTCGTCGTACCCGAAGGGATCTTCGATCTCGATGCCGATTTCTTCGATGCCGAAGAGGGCGAACGCGAGGAGCGCCGAGGCGAGCGGGGTGTACCAGCGCATCGTGTCGACCATCGCGAACGGGACGGTCACGCAAAAGAAGGAGACGAACGTGCGGATGTGCTGCGCGTAGGCGAACGGGACGGGCGTCTTCAGGATGCGCTCCGCGCCGCCGAGCTGGTCGAGGATCGTGGTGAGGTTCTGGTCCATCGCGACGAGGCGCTGCTCGGCGAGCTTGCCGTCGTCGGCGAGCGCGCGGAGCGCCCGGGAGATCCACGTCGAGACGACGAGCTGACGCGCGCGGAGCGGCTCGAGGAGCGCCCGCTCGTCGTCCGTCAGCCGCTCACCGAGCGCGCGCAGATCCGTCTCCCGACGGAGCATCTGGTGGATGAGCGCGACCATCGCCACCGTGCGCCGCCGGAGCCGTTGGCGCGTGTCCTCGTCGTCGACCCACGTCGCGAACTGGCGCGCGAGATCGCGGCTCCGGTTCACGATCGTCCCGAGCAGCTTGCGGCCCTCCCAGAACCGGTCGTACGAGGCGTTCGTCCGAAACACGAGCAGGAGACCCAGCGCGGCGCCAATGAGCGTGTGCGCGAGCGGTGACAGGTGGAAGCCCGTCGCGCCGTAGAGGACGGCGGCGCCCGCGCCGAGGCCCGCGATGGCGGCGATCCGCGGGAAGAGGCGCGGCAACACGGAGCCCTTCAATCTGAAGAGGACGGACGTCCACGACCGGTTGTCGTACTCGATCATCGCCAATCGCTATCACGCGCCCGCGCCGGCAGCGGGCCTCGGCGTCGAGGTCTCGATGCGTCATGCGGAGGCCATGTCCGTCGATACGAGCGTTCGGGGCGCAGACATTCCTCCGCGCGACTTCGGGTTCCGGGCACGGAGCCCGAGCGCACTCGAGCGGCTCCCACCGAACGGCGCAACCCGAGCGCGTGGATCACTTGCAGCACCCACGGACTTGCTACCGTGCGCGCGTGGCCGACGTGATTCTCCTGACTGGAATCACCGGGTTTCTCGGCGGCGCCCTCGCGGCCCGCTGGGCGCCGCGCGCGGCCTCGATCTCGGCGCTCGTGCGGGCGGCGACGGAAGAGCAGGGCCGCGCTCGCGTCGTCGAGTCGCTCTCGCGCTTCCTTGCCCCGGGGGAAGCGGCCGACGCCGCGCGCGCGATGCAGGTGATCGTCGGGGACATCGGCGAGGAGGCGACGTTCTTCGATCCGAGGCTCGACGCCGTGACCCACGTCGTCCACGCAGCAGCGTGCACGTCTTTCGGCTCGACCCGAGAGGTGTGGCGCTCCAACGTCGTCGGGACGACGCTCCTCGCGGAGCGCTTGCGGCGCGCATCACGTCTGCGTCGCTTCCTGCACGTGAGCACCGCCTATTGCTGCGGGGCGCAGCCGAACCGCGTCGTCGAGGAGGGCGATGCACCGAGGCCCGAGCACACCCATGTGAACGAATACGCCCGGACCAAGGCCGAGGCCGAGCGAAGGCTCCTCTCGATGGGTCCGGAGATGCCGCTCGTCATCGCTCGACCGTCGATCGTCATCGGTCACACCTCGCTCGGCGTCGAGCCATCGAGCAGCCTCTTTTGGTACTATCGAGCCCTGGCGTCGTTAGGCGCGGGACCGTTCGAACTGGACGCTCGGAGGGACATCGTCCCGGTCGACTACGTGGCGGAGGCGCTGGACTTTCTCTGTCACCTCGAGGCGCCCCGATGGGGCACGTACCATGTCTCCGCAGGCGTCTCGGGCGCCGTGCGGGTCGAGGAGATTGTCCGCTCGTTCGGCCAACGTCGGGCCTGGCGAACGGTGAGCCCGGCGGAGCTCGGTGAGCTGACCGCGGACATCTCCCGCCTCACGGGCGACGCGACCGAAGCGCGCGGGCTGTCCGCGGGGCTCGTTGCGTGCGCGCGCTTCGGCGCGCTCGGCGTGGACGCGTTCGACAACCGCCGTCTGCTCGCCGAGGGCTTCCGAGCGCCGCCCCGGTTCACGGACTATCTCGAGAGGTGCATCGAGACGTCCGCGGGCAAGACGATCTACGAACAGTTGGTCGACCGTGTCTGACGGCCTCGCGTGCGGCGATTGTCTGCCCGAAGCGAAGTTCGAGGAGCTCGCTCATCGCGCCGTAGTCGACGCCTTCAAGTGGAACATGGGGCGCTCGACCCTCTGCTCGTTCCCCTTGATCTTGGGGCGCGCGCTCTTCGAGCGATTGTCCAGTTGCGCCGTCGCCCTCGACGCCGAGGCTCGGGCGACCGAAGTGGAGCTCCTCGGCAGACGGGATCTCCACGGCCTCTTGGGGCTCCCCTGGCCGCTGCGGCTCGCGCTCCTCCGCGCGACCGAGGTACGCGGATGCCGATATGCCCGCTTCGACTTTCACCCCGTCGAGGGTGGCGGGTTCGCGATCACCGAGGGAAACGTCGACGTCGCCGCGGGCTTCAACGAAGGCGGCGGCGTCACGGCGCTCTTCGCTCCCCACGTCCCGGGCGCCGAAGCCGCGGGGGACCCCGCGGCGGCCGTGGCCCGGGCGCTCGTCTCGACCGTGGGCCGTGGCGCGGTCGTCGGCTGTATGTACATGACGAACTTCGTCGACGACCACCAAGTGGTGAAGTTCGTCGCGCGGCGATTCGAGGAGGCCGGCCTCGTCCCCGTGCTGTTCGGCCCGTCGCAGCTCCGGTGGATGGGATCCCACGCGGCCGTCCGGCGTTCGGCCCAGACTGTCCGATTGGACGCTGTGTTCCGCTTCTTCCCCGCCGATTGGCTGCCCCGCCTCGCCGTGTCGTCGCGGTGGTGGCGAATGTTCCAGCGAGGGTCGACGGTGTGGGCGAATCCCCCGTCCACGATCCTGTCGCAGTCGAAGCGAGCGCCCCTCGCGTGGTCACGTCTTCGAACGCCCCTGCCCACGTGGAGGCGATGGCTCCCGGAGACGCGGCGGCCCGAGGACGTCGACGGGGGCGAGTGGGTCGTCAAGCCGGCGCTCGCGCACGAGGGCTACCGGATCGCGATGCGGGGCGTGACCGAGCGCTCGACGTACGCCGAGATCCTGCGCGACGCGAAGTCGCGCCCGTGGCGGTGGGCGGCCCAACGCAGGTTCCGCGCGGCGACGCTCGACACGCCGGACGGACCGCGCTTCCCCTGCGTCGGCGTCTACGTCGTCGAGGGCGAGGTGGCCGGGCTCTACGGCAGGCTCTCCGCGCGGCCCCTGATCGACGACACGGCCCAGGACGTCGTGGTCCTCGTTCGCCGCGATCGATGAAGCGCGAGGTGCCCGCGGCACGCGAGCGCCTCGGCGAAGGGCGCGGCGCCCGCGTGAACGGTCCTCCCGAACGACGGAGTCCGGCCCGCGTGCTCCGGGAGGAGGGCGGGCGCGGCATCGCGCGCCACCGCGAATACACGAGCACCCCGCGCGGCGGCGGCTCGTCGGAACAGACAATCCGTAGACGAACCGGCCGTTCGCGTACGCCCAACGAGGCGGGTGCGCGCGGACCAGCGCGGCCGCCTCGAACGCCCGACAGACCATCGGGCGCGGCGCGCCGCCGCCGACGCTACGCGCTCCGCAAGCTCAGTCGGTCGTCGCGTCGACCAGGGCCTGGGCGAGCACCGCAGCGAAGGCGCGCCGGGTCGTGGGCATCTCCCAGAGGCGCGCTTCGCGCGGATCGAGCGCGTGATGGGTCTCGACGAGCACGGCGGGCATCGTGGTCTTCTTGAGGACGAAGATGCGTTTGTCGGGGGTGTGCCTGTCGAGGAGCACCGACGGATCCTCGGGGTCGATCTCGTAGAGCCCCTTGTACGTGCTCGTGTACGGGAGGAAGCCTGCCTCGCCCATGCGCGCGGAGACGTCGAGGGCGAGCGTGTGCCGAGCTTCGACGAGCGCGGGGGCCCCCTCGTCCGAGTAGAGGACGACGAAGCCCGGCGAGTCGAGGTTCTCCAGGCACTCGAGCCCGGGCGAGGGCGACCAGGGCTTGCCGTCACCCCGGACGTCCGAGTGGATGCTCACGAACGCGTCTGCGCCGGACGCGGTCGCGCGCGCCACGCGCTCTGCATAGCCGACCATGCGCCCGTCGCTACGCGCCAAGACGACCTTGAAGTGCCCCGTCTCTTCCAGGTAGTCGGCGACCTCGAGCGTCAGGTCACGCGTGAAGTCCTGCTCGGCGACGCAGTAGCAGCTCGTGTTGCCCGGGTTCTTCTCGGCGCCGTGCCCCGCGTCGAGGAACACCGTCCGACGCGCGAACCCGGGCGGGAACACCGGGATGAGCTCTCGTGGCGAGGCGAGATCCGCCTCGATCGCGTGCACCGCGGGCGCGAGGCTGCGCTTCATCTTGAGCTGCGAGCTCTTGAGCCCGCGCGTCTTGCAGCCAGCGAGGACCGTGGACGCGACGACCGCGAGGAGCGCCCAGCGGGCGAGCGTCAGCGAGGACTCGAGCCCGGCGGCGGGGCCGGGAACTCGCGGCGGTTCCAGCGCTCCGCGTACCGGTACGCGGTGAACGCGGCGACGAGGTGGCAGAGCCACCCGAAGTACCCGGCGGAGCCAATCCAAAGGCCCGGCGTGACGACCATCCAGAAGATCGCCCGGAGGAATTTGCCGTTGTAGATCTGCCCGACGCCAGGAAGGACGAACGAGAGCACGGCCGCGAGCCCGGGGTTCTTCTTCATGGGGCTCCAGGGTGGTCAACGAAACGCCTCTGTCAAGAGCGGCAGTCCCTACCGCTGATTCAAACCGGTCGATGCTCTAGCGCGCAAATGGGCGATCGCGATCCGGAATCCAAGAGACCGGTCGGTGCTCTAGCCAGAGCCCGTACGCCGGTTCTCGTCCGTGTCGCCGAGGCGGAGCTCCATTTGCTCGCCTGGCACGGTCCGCGCCAAACCCGGCCGGTCGCTCTTCGGCTTCGACGAGGCCGCGCTCGAGGCGCGCTCCCAGCGCGCGTCGCGGTCCCAATACGTCATGTCGGCGCGGTCGTCCCAGCTCGGATCCCAGGCGGGGACGTAGCCCTCCGTCTGGATCATCGCGAGGATCTCCGCCCGCTCCTCCTCCTCGCGAGCGGCGAGCGCAGCGAGCTCGGCCTCCTCCGGATCCTCGCTCGGCGTGGAGGGCTCGAGAGGCTCGCTCTCCTCTTCGAGCGGGGCGGGATCGTCGAGAAGGTGCGGCTCCGGTAACTTTTCTCCCGCTGGTGCGTCGGAAGGGCGAACCATGCTCGTCTCGGCGCGCGCTGCGCGCATGCTGTCCGGCGGTGTCGCCAACCACTCGAGCTCCTCGCGGTATTGCCGCTCCGCGAGCAGCGCGTCCGCGACGTCGAACGCCCGACGAGCGATGGATGCCGGCGAGTCCGCTCGGTTCACGAGCGCGGCGGCGGCGTGGGCCGCGAAGAAATCCCGGAGCGAGACCGACATGAAGAGAGTGTACCGATTCCTTCCTTTTCCGCGAAATTCCCGGCGCCTCATGCGTGGCCGGGCGCTCGACGATCACCGCGCCGAGGGCGCTCGATCGGCCGCGGCTCCGTCCGCGGAAACGCTTGTGACGCGCGCTAGCACGGCGCGACACGGTTCTGGTAAGACTGTCGCCAACAGGAAGAGGACATGAAGAATCGATCGATCACCCAGGTTTGCGCGTTCGCGCTCGTTGCCGCGCTCGGCTGCACCCTCACGATGGCCTGCAGCAACAAGCCCAAGGACGACGCGGGAGCCGAGGAGGAGGACACGTCCAGCCCGCCCCCGACCTCGACCACGCCGGCCGCGAACAAGGGTTCGAGCGCAGCTTCGACCGGTGGCGGAGAGACGACGAAGCCGACCTCGACCACGCCCGCCCCGACCGAGTCGGGCACCGCCACTGCGCCCCCCGCCGCGGGGATCGAGGCGCACGTGAAGGCCGAGCTCGACGGCAAGACCGAGGGCACGAAGGGCGACGCGGTGTTGGCGAAGGACACGAAGGCCTCCGTCCAAGTGCCGAGCGCCTGGAAGAAAGAAGCCAAGGGGGACGTGTCGACCGCGACGAGCGCGGACGGCAAGCAAGCCATCGCGGTGAGCGCCTATGACGGCTCCGCCCCCAAGCTCGACGCGGCGGCCGCCGCGATCGGCCTCACCGGCTGCAAGTGGGGCACCGTCGAGAACGTCACGGTCGGCAAGGACAAGCTCGCGGGCATCGCCGCGGACGGCGTCTGCACGAAGGGCGGAGCCTCCGTCCACACCGCGTACCTCGGCGACCTCACCGACAACTTCCTCGTCGTCGGCGTCTGGGACAACGACATGAAGAGCGTGTTCGACTCCATGCGCTCCATCGCCAAGACGGCGGACGGCCCGGATCCCATCGCCGCATGCTGCAACGCCCTGAACAGCAACATGCTGAACGCGCCGGCCCAGCAGAAGCTCATCTACGCCGCGGCAATCGCTGCGTGCAACAACCTGAAGGGCAACGCGCAAGGCCGCGCCGCGCTCGGCGCGGTGCGAAGCCTCCTCGTCGGCGTCGCGGCTCCCGGCACCTGCAACTGAGGGTGCGCTGGGTGAGTGGACCGTTCGCCGCAGCGGACGGTCCCTCCCCTCATCGACCTCGGACGAGAGCACCGCACCGGTCGGCGCTCTAGAACGACGTCTTGAAGCCGATCGCGGTCGGCGAGAGCGTGAAGCGCGGACCGTTGGTGGCCCGCGCTTCGTCGCTCACCCAGACCTCCGTCTTCGCCGCGACGCCCGCGATCCCCATCGCGAGTCCGCCGGCCTGCATGACGCCGAGGAGCGCGAAGAGCCCACGGGATCCGCCGAGGTCATCGTTGGCGACGAAGACCCAGGGGCCGACCACGGGGATGAGGCCGACGAGACCGTAGCCCCCGTCCCCGCCGCCGAACGCGTTCACGGCGCTGCTCACCGCGCCTCCGAGCGCCGTCAGCGCGTAGCCCGCGCCGAAGATGCTCCAGCCCGCGATCGCGAGGCCCCGCATCATCTGCTGCTCAAGGTGATACCCCGGCGGTGGGGCCTCTCCGTCGACCGCCGGGATGGTTCGGCGCTTGGGCGCCGCCGTGGGCGCGGGACCGCTCTGTTGGACGACGATGATCGTCGGCTGGCCGCTCTGTGGCCCCTGCTGCGTGACGACGATGGGTTGCTGACCCGGCTGGCCGTTGGGCGGCGGATCGGTGGTGACGACGATCGGTTGTTGCTGCGCCATCGCGACGTTCGCAGCGAGGGCCGCGCTGGCGACGAGAGTGCCGGCAGCGAGCCGGAAGACTGGGTTCTTCATCATCAAACTCCCCGCGCTACCGGTTGCAGCTCGCGTGCCGCTGATTTCTTCGCTCGAAGCACGTCTGCATCGCGGTTCTCTCAGGACATTTGGATATCAGCTGCGGCCGAACTCTGTCTTCCGCGCCCTACCTGCGAAGCCCCGTTTGCTTGGCCGTGTTCGCGGTGCGTAACTCAATCCCACAACCCGTCCGATTTCGAGCCGCTCCCGAGGATCATCCTCCAGGCGTCGGTCGAACCGGAGGCCCGCTCGGAGTCCGCCCCCGAGGACAATCTCGCGTGGTCATTCCCACCCGTGGCCCCGCTGCCGGAGGTCGACCCGCTCGCGACACGCGCTCCGAGCGACGTCGACGTCCACGACCGGATCACGCTGGACCCCGGGCGACCGCCACCGCGCGTCGACACGCTCGAATCCGTGGAGGCGCCGCGGGATCCCGCTCACGGAGGCACCCCGCCCCTCGGGACGCCGCTCGCCCGAGTGGATCGACGATTCGTTGGCCCGCTTCGTCTCTCCGGCAGACGCTAGAGTTGCCGAGCCGCGGAGTATGAACTTCACCCCGCTGAGTCCACCGCTCTTCGTCGATTATGCCGGGAGGCGGTACCACGTCGCGAGCATGCGCTTCGTGATCGGTCGGGATCCGAAGACTTGCCACCTCGTCCTGCCGGACGCGGCGGTGTCCCGGCAGCACGCGATCGTGGAGTGGGTGAACGGGGTCTACTACCTCGTCGATCAGGGCTCGGCGAACGGCACCGGGTGCAACGGGCACCGCATCCACCGCAAGCAGATCGTCGAGGGCGACCGCTTCGACATGTGCAACCACAGCGTGGTCTTCACTTATCGAACGCGGTGATCCAGACCGGCTCCTCGTCGAGCTCGGGCCAGCCGACGAGCCGCTCCTGCGGCCGGAACGCCGCCTTGTAGTGGAGCGACGGGCAGCCCTCGACGCGGAACCCCAGGTACACGTGCGGGATGCCGAGGGAGCGGGCGAGCTCCACCTGGTAGACGACGTTCGCCGTGCCGATCGAGCGCGACGCCCACTTCGGATCGTAGAAGAAATAGATCGCGCTCCACGCCCGCTCCGTCTGGTCGCAGAGCGCGACGCCCACGAGGCTGTGGTCCTCCGGATCGAAGTACGCGATCTCGCGCGCGGCCGGGTGCGCCATCGAGAACTGGAGCTTGTAGGCGCGCGCGTCGAGGCGCGCCGCGTCCCACCCGCGCGCCTCCTCGCGCGTCGCGTGCCACCGGTGATAGAGGTCCAGCCGCGCTTGATCGCAGATGGGCGCGCCGATGTGCTTGATGAGCGACTTGCACTTCTCTCGCGCGCGCCGCTGGCTCTTCGAGGGCGCGAACGCGTCGGTCGGGATGCGCGTGGGGATGCACTCGTGGCACGGCGCGCACCGGGGTCGAAAGTAGTCCGGGCCGAAGCGGCGCCAACCGCGCCGCAAGAGGTGCTCCGTCTCCTCGACGGTCACCTGCACGAGGACGCGATGCTCGAGCGTCGCTTTGCGGTCGGACAGGTACGAGCAGGGGCGGGGCTGCTCGATCAGGTGCTGGAGCTGGCGTGCCATCGAGGAGAGGGGCGCGTGGCGCCCCGCGGCCAGATTAGCGCTGCATTCGCTTCGCTGCGCGGGGCGAGAGGGTCCCGTGGAAGAGACTCGGCGCGATCCGCTTGATCGCCCAGAGGAGCTTGCCCTCGGGGTGGGGCAGCGCGTAGAGCTGGCCCTTTCGGGCCGCCGCGACCGCGATGCGGGCGACGTCGTCCGCCTGGATGCGGCTCCGCTTCATGAGCTTCTCGGTGATCGTCGTCGCGTCGAGGCCGACCGCGCGGGACGTCTTCATGAGGTTCGTCTCGAAGAAGCTCGGGCAGACCACCGTCACGCCCACGCCGTCCGGCTGGAGCTCGGCGGCGAGCGTCTCCGAGAGCGCGACGACCCCCGCCTTCGTCACGTTGTACGGCGCCATGTTGGGCGCTTGGGCGAGCGCCGCGAGCGAGGCGATGTTGATGAAGTGCCCGGAGCGCTGCCTCCTGAAGATCGGCGTGACGACGTGACAGCCGTAGATCACGCCCCAGAGGTTCACGCCCATGATCCACTCCCAGTCGGGGATGGGCGCCTCGCCGACGGGACCCGCGACGGCGACCCCGGCGTTGTTGATCATCACGTCGATGCCGCCGAGCGTCTCGTTCGCCGTCGCGACGAGCGCCTCGACGTCCGCGAGCTTCGACACGTCACAGCGCGCGGTGAACGCGCTGCCGCCCGCGCGCTCGACGATCTCCTTCGTCTCGAGCGAGCCCGCCTCCACCAGGTCGGCGACGAGGACGCGCGCGCCGCTCTCGCCGAAGTGCTTCGCGAGCGCGCGGCCCAGCCCGCTCGCGCCTCCGGTCACCACCACACGCGGTCGGTCAGGGATCATGTCGGTTCGGCTCTCAGGGGTTGCTGACGACGGGCTTCGTGTCGCCCTTCTTGATCGCGTCGGGCGAGCGGCGCGTGACGTAGAAGAAGTCTCGCGGGTGCGGCCGCTTCACGTAGTCGTCCGGCTCGAACTTGAACGTCGTGACGAGCGGCGTGAGCACGAGATCCGCGCTCCCCTCGCTCTTCGGGGCGATCGAGACGAACTTGGGATAGGTGAAGTTCACGTCGAGCTGGGCGACGTGGTACGCCCCCGCGAACTGGAGCGCCGTCGCGATCGACTTCGCGCTCATCGCCTCGCCGATGCCGACGTAGAGCGTCTTGCCGTCCTCCGAGATGCCCATGCCGGAGCGGCGGATGATGGTGTCCTTGTCCAGGGTCGCGCCCCAGTAGGTGTTCTCCTCGACCGCGAGCCCTTTGTGGAGCTCCCCCGACTCGACCATGCACATCGGCGTCTGTCGGAACCAGAGCATGTCGTTCGTGCGGGGCTCGAGCTCCTCCCACGAACGGATGAGAAGCTCGTCGTTCGGGAACTGCGCGATGGTGCACGATTTCCCGTGCGGCTCCACCCAGACGACGCCGTCCGCCTTCACGCCGTAGTTGCCGTGCGTCGTCATGAAGCCGCCGTTGAACGCGGCGAGGACGGTGGCGAGATCGTCCGGTGCGACGACGCCCGGGCGCTTCTTGTCCTTCGCGTCCTTGAGGTGCGTCACGGGCTCGACCGTGCCCGGCACCAGATGGAGCTCGATCTGTCGGAGGTCCATCGCGACCACGGCGACCTGGGCCCACCCGCGCTTCTTGTCGGGGTGGACCATCGTCTTCTGCATCGGCGCGGGCTCGTCCGGCCAGCGCGGGTCGGGCATGTCGACCCAGACGCCGTCCCCGGGGGCGGCCCACTTCTCGATCATCGGGCCCACGTTCTTGTTCGTGAACTGCGGGAACTTGAACTTGGCGGCCTCCTCGGGCGTCGGCGGGGGCTTCGACGGTGCCTCTGGGACGGTCCACGCAGCGGTGGGGGCCTCGTTTCCGCGCGTCGCGAGGTTGATATCGTCCTGGATCCCGTAGGCCCAGTCCTCGAGCTTCGCGATGAACGCGTTGCCGAAGATCGCGCGGCCCGCGTTCGCGAGCCAGGGGCCGACGCTCGGGAACGTGTGGATGGCGCCCCAGAGGAGCAGCACGAACACCGGGAACGCGACGACGCACCCGCACCCGAGCCGCTTGCCCCAGCCCCACTTCTTCTTCGTCTTGGCGTCGGGCTTCGGGGTCCCGACGAACGCCTTCCCATCGCCGCTCTGCTTGTCGCCCGCGGGCGGCGCGTCCCCGTCGGGCTTCGGGGGAGAGCCCTCGAGCGGCGGGGCGACGGGCTTCGTCGCGTCGTTGGGGGCAGACGCACCCTCGCGGGGAGGCTCGTCGGGGGCTCGGTGGGCCGCGGGCTTCGCGTCGTCCTCGCTGCTCATATGCGTGGGTCTCTCTAATACAACGCCTGGGACCCGGCTTCCCGTTTCTCAACCTCCTCGATTGTCTCGGCTAGAGTAAGGGTAGGTGAGATCGATCCTGATCATCGACGACGATCCGAGCGTCCTCCGGATGTTCTCGTCGGCCCTTGCTCCCCTCGCGACGGTCTCGACGGCGACCACGGGCAAGGAGGGGCTCGAGCTCCTCGAGAAGCAGCGCTTCGACGCGCTCATCCTCGATCTGCACATGCCGAACGTGGACGGTCACGCGATCCTCGACACCCTCGGCTCGCCCAAGGCCCTCAACCACCACACCCCGGTGTACGTCGCGACGGCGGACGACTCGACCGAGGCCCGCGTGAAGGCGATGCGGAGGCGGGGGGTGTTCTTCCTCACGAAGCCCGTGAGCATCCGGATGCTCGTGAACCTCGTCGAGACGCTCTTCGCGCGGTCGGACCGGCCCCCCAGCCCTCGAAAATAGGGGGGTTCGAGGGGATCGTCGGCCTCCCGAAAAAAGTTTGTCACCGGGCGCGGGCGCCGCCCGTTGGCGGTTCGAAAGGCGCGCAAACGAGCGAGCCTAGGGAGAACCGACCATGACCTCGATGCTGCAGAACCTCGCCACCCCCACCCACGCCCGGACCGTCTCGACCGAGGGCCGCACGCTGCCGCTGCTCGGCTCGGCCCTCGAC
This sequence comes from Polyangiaceae bacterium, assembly GCA_046351395.1. Classification (GTDB taxonomy): domain Bacteria; phylum Myxococcota_A; class Polyangia; order Polyangiales; family Polyangiaceae; genus CAYYKK01. Next base: position 82,741 of record JAXLYP010000029.1, on the reverse strand, counting down.
GTCGACGCGTCGGGCGGGCTCGCCCGCGTCGTGTTCACCCAGCGATTCACGAACCCGCACGCGGAGCCGCTGCACGTGACCTACAAGCTCCCGCTCCCGGCGGACGCCGCGGTCGGTGGGTTCGCGTTCGAGATCGCCGGCAAGCGCTCCGTCGGCCGCGTCGAGACGAAGAAGAAGGCGCGCGAGACGTTCGAGGAGGCGATCCTCCAGGGCAAGACGGCCGCGCTGCTCGAGTCCGAGACGTCCAGCCTGTTCACGCAGGAGCTCGGGAACGTCCCGCCCGGGGGGGAGGTGCGCGTCGAAGTGACGCTCGATTGTCCGCTCGCGTGGCTCAGCGGAGGCGCGAGCGAGGGCTCGTGGGAGTTCCGCTTCCCGCTCACGCTCGCGCCTCGCTACCTCGGCGGGAACGGGAGCACGGCGTCGGAAGCGAGCCTCGCGCCCCTCGTGATCGACGTCGCGAGCGCGCCCATTGCGGCGCGCGCCTCGCTCTCCATGCGCATCCGCGACGCCCTCACGCCGAGCCGTTCGCCCGAGTCTCCGAGCCACCCGCTCCAGACGCGCGAGGCGTTCGGCGCCTACCAGGTGGAGCTCGGGAGCGGGAACAAGGCGGAGCTCGACCGGGACGTGGTCGTCCGTTGGCCCGTGTCCGCGGCGAAGCCCAAGATCGCGCTCGACGCGTGCGTCGTGCGGCAGGGCGGGTCGGGGGCGCGCTTCGGGCTCCTCTCGCTCGTGCCGCCGTCGCTCGCGCTCTCGCCCGGCAAGGTGAAGCGCGACGTCACCCTCCTCCTCGACACGAGCGGGTCGATGCAGGGGTCTCCGCTGGATCAGGCCAAACGCATCGCGAGCGCCATCGTCGACAGCCTCGACGAGGGCGACGCGTTCGAGCTCATCGAGTTCGGCAACGACGCGAACCCCTACAAAAAGGGCTCGCGCAGCGCGACGAAGGCCGAGCGCGCGGAGGCCGTCAAATGGATCCAGCGGCGCGTCGCGAGCGGCGGCACCGAGATGCTCTCCGGCGTGAAGGCCGCGCTCGCTTCTTTGGGGAGCGGCGCGCAGCGGCAGATCGTCCTCATCACGGACGGGCTCATCGGCGAGGAGGGCCGCATCGTCGGCGCGCTCGCGAACGGGCTCCCGAGGTCGTCGCGCTTCCACGCGGTGGGCGTCGGCGCGGCCGCGAACCGATCCCTCCTGATGCCGATCGCGCGCGCCGGCCGCGGCGCCGAGGCGATCGTGGGGATCGGCGAGGACGCCGAGCCCGCCGTCGCGCGCCTGCTCCGCCGGATGTCTTCGCCCATCGTGGTCGATCTCGCGATCGAGGGCTCCGCGCTGCGCGGCGTCGCGCCCGAGCGGCTCCCGGACCTCTTCGCGGGCTCGCCCGCGCGCATTCCGGTCGCGCTGTCGCGCGAGGGCGGGGAGATCGTGATCACCGGGCGCACACACGAGGGCCCCTTCACGGATCGGATCGTCGTTGACGCCGACGCCTCGGACGAGCCGAGCGGCAGCGACGCGCTCGCGCGCCTGTACGCCCGGGAGCGCGTGGAGGATCTGGAGCTCGACCTCGCGATCGGCAAGGCGAAGCCGGCGATCGACGCGGAGATCGAGCGGCTCGGGCTCGCGCACCAAATCGCGACGCGCCTCACGTCGTTCGTCGCCGTGAGCGACGAGGTGACGGTCGCCCCCACCTCGGCCACGCGCCGCGAGACGCAGCCCCACGTCCTTCCCCAGGGGATGAGCGCGGAGGGCGTGGGCCTTTCGGCTCCGCTCCCGGCGATCGCGGCTCGACCGATGGCCGCGTCGATGGCGATGCCGAAGGTGCCCGCGCCTGCGCCCGCCGGCCCCCCGGCGATGCGCGCACCGATGAAGCCCGTTCGTGCAGAGGAGTCGCGCGCGTCCGCGGGCGGCGCGGTGCGGCGGAGGGCGAAGGCCGACACGGGTGACTACGCCGAGAGCGCGAAGGACAAGAAGGCGATCGCGAGCGCCGACGACGCGCCGGCGATGCACGCGCCCGAGCCGATGCCGGAGGCGGTCGAGGAAGCGCCGAAGCGCGAGAGCCCCTCGCTCTGGGGCCGGATCAAGGAGGCCTTCCTCGGGGACGCCGACCGGGACGAGGAGACGCGGCTCCCCGCTGGCGCCGCGAAGGCGAAGCCGCTCGCGATGGAGGAGCCCGCCGAGAAGGGCGCGGCCCCTCGGGACGAGGTGGAGGCGCGATCCAAGCGCCGCGCCCCCTGGATCGCGAAGATCCTCCAGCGGATCGGCGAGCGCCTGGTGCTCGAGCTGATCGTGCCGGAGGACGGGGTGGAGTTCACGCTGTTCGGCGCCTCGATGCAGGTCCAGTTCACCGACGGGACCCGCGCGGAGGTGACGTTCGACGAGAAGTCCACGACGCGCGCCGGCACGTACGCGAAGGGGCAGGTCCTCCGGATCGTCCTCCTCGTGGGCCGCGACGCGGCGGACGTCGAGGAGGCGCGCGTGACCCTCGAGCACGCCGAGATCACCGCTCGCTGATCGACGACCGCGCGCGCCGCCACAGCCCGGGATAGAACAGGGACCAGAACACGATGACGCCTCCCGTCGATCTCGACGAGCACCTCGCTGCCATCTCGGCGCGCGACGTGGACGCCTTCGGGCGCTTCCTCGCGGGCGCCGAGCTCGAGCTCCGCAAGAGCCTGCGAGCGTTCGCCGCGAGCGTCGACGTGGAGGCGGTCGTGCAGGAGGCCTTCCTCCGGGTGTGGCAGGTCGCGCCGAAGATCACGCCGGACGGGCGGCCGAACGCGCTCCTCAGGTTCACGACGCGCGTCGCGCGGAACATCGCGATCGACGACCTGCGGCGGCGGCGCGAGACCGCGGTGGCGGACGCGCTCGAGCGCGTCGAGCGCCCCGACGAGCCGAGCCCCGAGCCGAGCGATCCCCTGCTGAAGGAGCTCATCGCGAGGTGCGTCGAGGCGCTCCCGAACAAGCCCGCCGAGGCGCTCCGCTCCCGGCTCGAGAGCGGCGGGAACGACAGCGACCTGGAGCTCTGCGAGCGCCTCGGGATGCGCCTCAACACGTTCCTGCAGAACGTCACGCGGGCCCGCAAGCTCGTGGCCGAGTGCCTCGAGAAGAAGGGCGTCCGCGTCTTCGAAGGGATCGGCCGATGACCACGCCCGCCGAACGAGACGCGTTGATCGAAGCCGTGGTGAGCGCGCACCGCGCGCGGGATCCCTACGGCGAGATCCGCCCCTCCCCTGCGTTCTTCGATCTGGAGGCCGAGGATCGCGTGAAGGCCTTCGACGCAGCGCTCGAGGCGCGCGCGATGGAGCAGGCGCTCGATCCCGCGGGCCTCTCGACGACGGCGCGCGCGATCCTCGCGCGGCTCCGGTGAGCGCGGCGATCGATTCGACGGCCCCCCGCGCGCGGCTCGAGTGGTCCTCTCACTTCCACGAGTGGAGCGTGCACGACCACGTCCACTCGAGGTCCCGGCACGTGCACACCGTGTTCGCGGGGGCTCCACCGTAGTCGCAGCTCACAGGCCCGGGCGGGGGTGCGCAGTCCGAGCGCTCCTCCGGGATCGAACTCGGACAAGGGTGGGTCGGTCGCGGTCGTTGAGTGGCGGTCGGCTCGGGGTGGAGCGGGATGAGCTCCGCGCGTCCCACGAGCTCGGGACGGACGCTCGGCAGAGGCGCGGCGGAGGCGGTCGGCGCGCCGCGGAGCTCCGCGCTCGCGAGCTCCACGGGGGCGGCGCTCGGCGGGGCGGCGCAACCGCCCAGCGCACCCATCGCCGCGAGGAGCCCGACCTTCAACGCGCCGATCCCGTCATTTCTTCAGGCCGCACTTCTTGTCGACGCACACCGGGATCGGATCGCCGACGCACCCGATGTCGCACTGCGCGCTGCACGTCCCGAGATCGTCGTTGTAGCGCGGGAGATCGGCCTTGTTGATCGCCGCGTTCGGGCACCCGCAGCAGATATCGCCGCTCTTCACGGCGACGCAGTCCGCGTCCTCGGTGCACGACTGATCGTACTCCGTGATGTCGACGACGGTGGTCCCGTTGCAGGCGGCCACGGTCACCGGTGCGAGGATCAGCAGGAGGAAGATCGAGTGGGGCGCTCGCATCCCTAGACCATAGTCCATGTGCAGCGGGGCCGCCCCGCGACGACGCGCGCCCTCGCGGGGTCACGCCCACCGCGGAGCCCGGTCGAGCTCTCAATCAGAACGCGGCGCTCTCCGCGAGCAGTCCGGGCAGACCGCCCGTGTGCAGGAAGAGGACGCGCTTTCCATCGAGGGCACCCTCGCGCGCGAGGCGCGCGAACCCAGCGAACGCCTTCCCCGTGTACACGGGGTCGAGGACGAGGCCGCTCGATCGCGCGACGGCGCGGACGAGCGCCTTCTGCTCGGGGCTCGCGACGCCGTACATCGGGCCCTTCTCCCGATCGTCGACGGAGACCGGCGCGGGCTCCCCGAGCGACGAGTCGGCCGCGCGCGCCTCCACCACGACGCGCGCGATGATCTCCTCGAACGTCCGCTGATCGTCGCACACGGCGATCGGACGGATCGCGCCCGCGACGTCGAACTGGGAGGCGCCGAGGGCGACGCCCGCGGCCGTGCCGCCCGAGCCGCACGCGTGGACGATCACGTCGAACGGGCGCTTCGAGCCGCACATGCCCGCGTCGATCTGCGCGCGGACCTCGCGCATCGCCTCCACGTACCCGAGCGACCCGATGCCGTTCGATCCTCCCTCGGGGATCACGTACGGGCGCGCGCCGGCCGCGGACAGGTCGGCCGCGACGCTCCGCATGAGCGCGTTGCGCTCGCGGTACTGGGCGACGGTGATGAGCCGAACGTCCGCACCGACGAGCCGGCAAAGGAACAGGTTGCCGGTCGCGGGGACCTTCGCGACGTCGAGCTCCTCGCCGGTCGTCCGCAGGAGGACGACGCACGCGAGGCCGAGCTTCGCGGCGATCGTCGCGGTGGCGCGGGCGTGGTTCGACTGGATCCCGCCGCACGTCACGAGCGTCGTCGCGCGCTTCTCGAGCGCGTCGGCCACGAGGAACTCGAGCTTGCGGATCTTGTTGCCCGCCTCGACGCCGCCCGTCATGTCGTCCCGCTTGATGAAGAGCTCGATCCCGCGGTCCGCGAGGCCGAGCGCGGCGAGCGCGCGATCGCCCGCGTCGATGGGCGTCGGCGCGTGCGCGAGGCGGAGTCGAGGCGCTGTCGTCACGACGGGGAGATCTCGACCAGCGGCGCGCCGCCCTCGACGGTCGCCCCTTGCGCGACGAGGATCTTCGCGACCTTGCCCGCGGTCGTCGCCGCGAGCTCGTTCTCCATCTTCATCGCCTCGACGACGACGACCGGTTGGCCGGCGTGAACTTCATCGCCCTCCGCGACGAGCACGCGCACGACCCGGCCGGGCATCGGCGATTTGACGGTGCCGTCCCCGCCGCGCCCGCCCTTGTCGCCCGCGCGGATGCGCATGCGCTCGCTCTCGACCTTCGCGAAGAAGCGGCTGCCGTTCGCGATGACCCCGACGTCCGGCGCGGATCCCTCGAGCCAGAGCTCGACGACGTGGCCGTCCACCTGCACGGTGGTGGCGCCGCGCCCCGAGCGCGTGACGTGCGACGCGCCCGTCGCGCCGAGCGGCGCCGCGTCGGCGGGCTCGCCGTCGACGGACACCGTGAGCGCGCCGCGCGCGTCCTCGAGGATGTCGACGACGTGCTCGATGCCGGAGGGGAGCGTGACGAAATATTTCATGCGGAGAGGCTCTCTGTCGCTCGAGGGCGGGCGCTCAGAACTGCATCCCGAGCTTGGTGTTGACGAGGAACTGCGTGGGCATCGGTCGCGCCGCGGCGTCGTCGAAGGCGTGGCCCGGGAAGAGCACGCCGCCCTCGGCGCCGAGCTCGAGGCGCGTGAGCTCCGTGCCGACGGGGATCCGGAAGTCGAACCCCGTGTCGATCTCGAGGCCCAGGTCGCGGCGCGTGGGATCGCCGCCGTCGTAGTTCGCGAAATTGCCCTTCGCGCCCACCTGGTACGGGTCGACCACGTCGCTCGCGGCCTGCGCGAGCACGAAGCCGAGCTTCACGTCCGCCCAGCGCTTCGGCCGGACGACGAAGCGCGGATTCAGGTACATCGCCCCGAACACGCCGCCCTCGGAGGGGAGGAACTGCAGGCCCGGGTTCGCGCGGTTCACGAGCCGCGGATCCTGCGCGATCGTCGCGGATCGGGCGCTCTTCCACCGCATCACGTCGTCGAACAGGACGAGCCCGACGTGATGGTTCTGGTCGAACGTGAAGCGGTGCGTGCTCCCGTCGTAGGGGTCCGCGTCCCCCGAGGCGTAGCCGAACTCGAGCTCCGCGACCGCGTCGCCCCACGACTCCTTCGCGTTCTTGCCGACATGGACGAACCCCGCGGTCGCGGACGCGCCGAGCGCGAGGATGTCCTCGTCGTCGCGCTCGGCCGTCGGATCGAGCACCGTGCCGTACGCGCTCCGCACGAACGAGGTCCCGCCGACGAGCAGCGCGGCCTCGCCGTTCAGGTACGCGTACCCGTTCGCGCCCGGCACGCGGCCGCGGATCTTCGCTTCGAGGTCGATCGCGCCGACGGTGAGGTACTCGTCGTACGGCGTGAGCTCGTCGATCGCTTGCGCGGACGCCCACTGGTGGCGAATGGTCCCGTAGAGCCCGATCTCCGCCCAGTCGAGGCGGTAGAGCGCTCCGAGGACGCCTTGCATCGCGAGGTCACCGTCGAGGAGGCGCGCCGTGCGGTCCTCGAACACGAGATCGCCCGCGGCGAGGAGCAGGAACGGGGTCCCCTTGCCGAACGGCGACGTCGCGAACAGGACGCGCTCGACGAGCGAGCCGCGGTTCGGATCCCCGAACATCTGCGGGTGATCCCCGTCGTTCGCGAGGATCCCCTGGCCCCAGTGGCTCTTCTGTTGCCCGAGCCGGAACGTGCCGATCGGCGAGCGCCACTCCGCGTAGAGCTCGCGCGGGTGCACGTCGTACCAGTCGTACGTGTCGAACGCGTCCTGCGCCTCTCCGACGTTGTTCGTCAGATCGCCGATGAAGAGGCCGCGCGGGACGTCGATCTGGCCGATGAAGCTCAGCTGGTCCCCGATGTCGAGGCGCGGGTTCAGGCGGAGCCAATGGTAAAGGTACTTGTTCAATCCGAGCGCGCGCGTCTCGGCCGTGTCCGCCGCGACGGGGGGCTCGAGGCGAAGATCCGTCTGCGCGCGGAAGCGCAGCTCGTACTCGCCGTGCAGGCTGAACTGGAGGAAGTCGTGCGTGGCGACGAGCGGCGGGATCCGGCCCGTCTCGACCGCGTAGCGCTCGAGCCAGCCGTCGCTCGCGGGCTTCGCGCCGACGCGCTCGGTGGGCTTGTCGTCGACCTTCGCGGGGCCGGGGACGGACGCCTTCGGATCGGGCGCGCCCTTCGGGTCTGCCGCGACGCGCGCGTCGTCCGCGCGCGCGGCGGACGCGACCGACGCGGTCGAGAGAACGGCGACGAGGCTCGCTGCGATCCGGTGGCGCATGGGCACGAGGGCGCGGGGAGCATAGGCGAACGGCGCTCGCGGCGGCTTTGAAAAGGTGATCGCCCGGGATCGTCTCGGCGGCGCCACGGCGATAGGATCCGCGCGCCGTGAGGATCCGCGTGGAGAGGTGGGCCGCGCTTGCGACGAGCGCGCTCTTCGCGGCGTGCGCGGCGGCCGGCCCGTCCGCGTCGATCGCGCCTCGTCCGTGCGCGACGGACGCCGCGGCAAAGCGCGCGGCCGGAGATCTCGACGGCGCGCTCGACGCCCTCTCGACCTGCTCGGAGCCCACGCTCGGCGAGCGCCTCGATCGCGCGGAGCTCCTCCTCGTGGTGGGCGACGTCGCCGAGGCGAAGGCGATCGCGCGCGACGTGCTCGCCGACGGGCGGGCCGCGACGGACGCGAGCGTCCTCGAGCGCGCAACGGTCGTCCTCACGTCCGCCGATCCGCCGCCCCCGTCGAAAGCGGAGCAGGTCGCCGCGGCGCTCGCGATGGCGCGCGGGGCGCCCGAGGCGCCGCGCTCCGCGCGCCTCGTCGCGCTCGCGAAGGCGAGACACGCGCTCACCCGCGCGACGGGCGAGGCGGGCGAGCCTTGCGTCGTCGAGCGCGTCGATGCGGACGGAGGGTGGGGCGCGGATCATCCGCTCTGGCCCGTCATCGTTCACCCGACCGCGCCGGACCAGGCCGACGTCTTCGACCGCGTCGCGATTGGGGTGATCGAGCCGTCGGGCGTCCGCATCGACCGCCTGCTGCCCTGGCACGACGATCCGTTCGGAGACGTGCAGCGACTCGGCCCGACGGCGTTCGCGCTGCGCTCGAGCGGCGGAATCCGCGTCCTCTTCGCCGCCGGCGATCCCCCTCCGCTCGACGTCGATGGCACCATGACGCGCTCGTCGAAGGGCGATCTCTTCGCCGTCGCGACGGAGGAGGGCGTGGCCGTGTTTTCGGTGGAGCCCTTCGAGCGCCGGTTCACGCTCGAGGCGGCCGGTAGCGGCCGGCCCTCGTTCACGCCGGACGAGCGCTTCCTCGTGAAGGCCGCGTCCCACCCGGGCGCGCTCGTCGGAGGCATCGTCGGCCGGACCTATGCGTTCGACCTCGAGACGCGGAGCCGCGTCGTGGACGAACCCGGGTACGGCGCGCTCTCCACCTCCGGCGCCACGCTCGCGATCGTGCAGGCTTCGGACATCGGCGTGAGGCTGCGCCTCTTCACCCTGGGCGCGTCGAGCGCGCCGCGCGACGTCGAGCTCCCGGTCCAGGTCGAGGGCGCGCTCTTCGCCCGATTCATGAGCGAGGATCGCGTCGCGGTCATCGAGGGGCGGGGCGCCATGCAGTACTCGGAGCGGACGGTCGCGGTCGTCGATGTCCCGACGGCGCGCATCGTCGCCGAGCGTGAACCGACGCCTCTCACGGAGCCCCCGCTCCGCGCTCTGCTCCCGAAGTCGAGGGCGCTCGTGCCGGCCGCGGTCTCTCCGCCCCTCGGACCGCTCGCGTCGGGGCTCGTCGCAGCGGTCACGACCGAGAAGCCGTGCGCGTCCGTGTGCGCGCCCTCGCTGCTCGTCGCGGACACGCACGCGAAGAGGGTGCTCGTCGACGTGCCGCTCGCGACGCGCGGAGTGTTCCTCGTCCAGCGCATCGAGGCCACGCGCGACGAGCGGTTCCTCGTCGCGTGCGGCGCGAGCGACGCCGTGACGGGGGCGTTCGTCGTCGACCTCGAGGGCATCCGGTGGTCGTTCACGGGCGCGATCGACGCGTGCGATCGCATCCCCATCGAGGGTCACCGCGTCTGGACGCGGTCGGGGGTCGTCGACCTCGACGGGGTGGAGGGGCGCCCTTGGCCGAGCGTGCTCGTCGCGCCGCTCGCGAGCTCCGCGGACGTCGTCCGGTCGCCGCCTCTGCCGGACGGTCCCGGGCGCTACTGCCGCTTCGGCGAGGTGCTCGCGCCGCTCGAGGTGTGCGGCCCCGCTACCGTCGAGGCCACGCGAGCAGACGCCGCGGCCCCGAAAAGGTAAGAGCCGGGGCGATGGATCCGGTCTTCATCGGTCGACCTCTCGGGCTCTCGGACATCGCCGACGTGGCGCGGCGCGGGAGGCCCGTCGCGCTCTGCGAGGAGGCGCGCGCGCGCACCGCCGCGTCGCGTGCGGCGATCGACGCGCTCGTCCTCCGTGGGGACGACGGGCCGAGCGTCTACGGCATCAACACGGGGTTCGGCGCGCTCGCCGAGACGCGCATCCCGGAGGCGCAGATCGTCGCGCTCCAGAAGAACCTCGTGCGGAGCCACGCGTGCGGCGTCGGCCCGGATCTCTCGGTCGCGGAGGTCCGCGCGATGATGGTGCTCCGCGCGCAGGTCGTCGCGATGGGGCACTCGGGGGTGCGCACGGAGATCGTCGATCTCCTCGTCGCGCTCCTCAACGCGGGGATCACGCCGCGCGTGCCCGCCCAAGGATCCGTGGGTGCCTCGGGCGATCTCGCGCCCCTCGCGCACCTCGCGCTCGTGCTCATCGGCGAGGGCGAGGTCCTCGGCGAGCACGGGGAGCACGTGCCCGCGGCCGAGGCGCTCGCGGCGAAGGGGATCCGGCCCGTGGAGCTCCAAGCGAAGGAGGGCCTCGCGCTCATCAACGGGACCCAGTTCATGACGGGCCTCGGCGCGCTCGCGCTCGCGGACGCGCTCGCGCTCGCCAAGGTGGCGGACATCGCGGGGGCGATCAGCCTCGAGGCGCTCAAGGGCACGAAGACCCCGTTCGACGAGCGCCTCATGCGCGTGCGCCCCCACCCGGGCCAGGCCGCCTGCGCCGCGAACCTCCGCGCGCTCCTCACGGACAGCGCGCTGATGGAGAGCCACCGGAACTGCGGGAAGGTCCAGGATCCGTACTCCCTGAGGTGCATGCCGCAGGTCCACGGCGCCACGCGGGACGCGCTCGGCTTCGCCCACGACGTCCTCCGCGTCGAGGCGAACAGCGTCACCGACAACCCGACGGTGTTCTCCGACGGCGCCTCCGAGACGGAGATCCTGAGCGGCGGGAACTTCCACGGCCAGCCCGTCGCGATCGCCCTCGATTTGGCCGCGATCGCGACGGCGGAGCTCGCGAACATCAGCGAGCGGCGCGTCGAGCAGCTCGTGAACCCGGCGCTGTCGACCGGCCTCACGCCGTTCCTCGCGCCGGACAGCGGGCTGCACTCCGGGTTCATGATCGCGCAGGTCGCGAGCGCGAGCGTCGTCTCCGAGAACAAGGTGCTCTGTCACCCCGCGAGCGTGGACTCGATCCCGTCGAGCGCGGGGCGCGAGGACCACGTGAGCATGGGCAGCGTCAGCGCCCGAAAGTTCGTGAAGGTCGTGGAGAACGTGGAGGCGTCCCTCGCGATCGAGATCCTCACCGCGTGCCAAGGCATCGATCAGCGGGCGCCCCTCGTCCCGAGCGCGGGCGTCCGCGCCGCCCACCAGGCGGTCCGCGCGGTCGCGCCGACGCTCACCGAGGATCGACCGCTCTACCTCGACATCGCCGCCGTCCGCCGGCTCGTCCGGTCCGGGGAGCTCGTGGCCGCCGTGGAGTCCGCCGTCGGCGCGCTCCGCTGAGGTCTCGTCACGCGGTCGACCGGTCGGCGCAGCCGGGGATCCTCAAACTTTCTCGGCCGCGCGTGTGCGGGCTACCGTCTCACGCACGATGGGCAAAGGCCGACTCGAGGCGTTCAGCGACGGGGTGCTCGCGATCATCATCACGATCATGGTCCTCGAGCTCAAGATCCCGCACCACGGCGACTGGCACGCGCTCGCGGACCTCGCCCCGGTGTTCTGTGGGTACGTCCTCAGCTTCGCGTACGTCGGGATCTATTGGAACAACCACCACCACCTCGTCCACACGGTGAAGAAGGTCACCGCCGGCGTGATGTGGGCGAACCTCAACCTGCTCTTCTGGTTGTCCCTGCTCCCGTTCGCGACGGGCTGGGCGGGCGAGCACACGGGCGAGGCGCTCCCGGCCGCGCTCTACGGCGTGATCCTCCTCCTCGCGGCGATCGCCTACCTGATCCTCCAGACCGCGATCGTCCGAGGCGGCGGCGGCGTGCTGCAGCGCGCCCTCGGGAGCGACATCAAGGGGAAGGTGTCGCCGCTGCTCTACGCCTCCGGGATCGGCCTCGCGTTCGTCCGGCCATGGATCTCCCAGATCCTCTACGCGATCGTGGCGCTCATCTGGATCCTCCCGGATCGGCGCATCGAGAAGGAGCTCAGCGAGGCGTGAGCCGCCGGCCCCCGCCAGTCAGGACGCGGTGACCTCGAGCACCTGCTCGGGGGACGTGTCCCCCGCGAGCATCGCGTCGATCCCCGCCTCGCGCAGGAGCGTCATCCCCTCCGCTCGCGCTTGCTTCCGGATCGCGGACTCGGCGGCGCGGTCGTGGATGAGCTGGCGGATCGAGGGCGTGACCTTGAAGAGCTCGACGAGCGCGGTGCGGCCCACGTAGCCCGTCTTGCGACAGTCCGCGCAGCCCAACCCGTGCCGGACGGTCACGGCTTCGCCCTCCGCGGAGAGGCCGAGGAGCTCCGCCTCGGCGGGCGCGAGCTCTCGCGTGACGGCGCACGCCGCGCACACGCGCTTGACCAGGCGCTGCGCCATCACGCCGGAGAGCGTGGACGCGACCAGGAACGGCTCCACCCCGAGATCCACGAGGCGCGTGATCGCGCTCGGCGCGTCGTTCGTGTGGAGCGTCGAGAACACGAGGTGGCCCGTGAGCGCCGCCTGGATCGCGTGGCGCGCGGTGTCGAGGTCGCGGATCTCACCGACCATGATGATGTCCGGGTCCTGGCGGAGGATGTTGCGCAGCGCCTCCGCGAACCCGAGGTTGATCGCCGGGAGGATCGCGGTCTGGTTGATCCCCTCGTAGACCATCTCGATCGGGTCCTCGATCGTCGTGATGTTCACGTCGTCCGTCGCGAGCTTCCGGAGCGCGGTGTAGAGCGTCGTCGTCTTGCCGGAGCCGGTCGGGCCCGTGACGAGGATGATCCCGTGGGGCAGCGCGAGGAGCTCCTCGAACACGGCCTTGTCGCGCGCGCCGAAGCCGAGCTGCTCGAGATCGTCGTGCACCAGATCGGGGTCGAAGATGCGGAGGACGACCTTCTCGCCGAACGCGACCGGCAGCGTCGACACGCGGATCTCGATCGGCCGCGCCCCGAACTCCGTCTTGATCCGCCCGTCTTGAGGGCGCCGCTTCTCCGCGATGTCGAGGCGTGACAGCGTCTTGATCCGGTTCACCACCGCGTTGTGCACGATTCGCGGGAGCTTGTTCACGCGGTGGAGGGAGCCGTCGATCCGGAACCGGACGACGCTCTCCGTGCGCTTCGGCTCGATGTGGATGTCGCTCGCGCGCTCACCGAACGCGTACCGCAGCAGGTAGTCCACCGCGTGGACGACGTGCTCGTCGCTCGCCTCGATCTCCTGATCGCTCTTCATCCGGACGAACTGCTCGAGGTTCCCGAGATCGATCCCGACCGCGATCTGCTGCTCGGCCCGCTTCACCGACTGCCGGAACCCGTAGAACTCCGTGATCAACCGGTCGATGTCCGTCTTCGACGCGATGACGAGCTTCATGGGCTTGCCCGTGACGCGCTCGACGGACTCGAGCGCCCACGAGTCGAACGGATCGATCGTCGCGAACGTGATGACCCCCCCCGACTCCTCCACCGCGAGGAGGCCGTGCTTCTTCGCGAACGGCTTCGAAAGGACCGTGACGCTGAACGCCGGGTCGAGCCGCAGCGGGTCGAGCTTCACGTACGGAAAGCCGATGTGCTTCGCGTAGACCTCGGTGACGACGTCCTCCCGGATGGGGCGGTCGTCCTCGCCCTTCTCGCCGAACGACATGAAGAGCTCGATCGCGCTGATCGGCGGGCGGCGATCGCCGTCGGCCTTCGACGCCTGCATCGACCGGCGCACGAGCTCCCGGAGCTGCGCGTCCTTCCGCGCGAGGAGCCGTTCGGCGAGCTTCGCCTCGATCACCCCGTCCGCCTCGAGGAACCCGAGGAGCTCGTCGAACGTCACCGACGTCCTGCGCCGCACCGCAATGGTCTGGGTCACCTGTAGGATGCTACCCGGATCCCAAATGGTAAAGGCACTTGACGTCGACCTCAATCACCTGACCACGTTCGTGAAGGTCGCGGACGCGGCGAGCTTCACCCTCGCGGCGAACGCGCTCGGGGTGCCGAAGTCCACCGTGAGCCGGCGCGTGAGCGCGCTCGAGGCCGCGCTCGGGGTGAGGCTCATCCGCCGGACGACGCGGAAGCTCAGCCTGACCGAGGAGGGGTCGTCGTACTACGAGAAGACCGCGCGCGCGCTCGAGGCGATCGACGAGGCGGGCCGGGCCGTCACGGACATGGACGGGACGCCGCGCGGCCTCGTGCGCATCACCGCTCCCGTCGACGTCGGGAACGAAGTCCTCGCCGAGCTCGTCCCGAAGTTCTTGAGGGAGCACCCGAGCATCTCCATCGAGGTGCAGCTCACCGGGCGGCGCGTCGACCTCGTGGAGGAGGGGTTCGACCTCGCGCTCCGAGCGGGGACGCTCGGCGACTCGTCCCTCATCGCGCGCAAGATCGGGACGAGCTGCATGCGCGTGTTCGGGTCGCGCGCGTACATCGAGCGGGCGGGAACGCCGAAGAAGCTCGTCGACCTCAAGAACCACCCGCTCGTCCTCTTTCGGACGCGGCAGGGCCACGCCGAGCTCACGTTCGCGGGACCGAAGGGCTCCGAGACGATCTCCCTCGAGAGCGTCATCGGCACCAACGACTTCTCGTTCGCGCGCAAGGCGGTCGTCGCGGGGGCGGGGATCGGCATCCTGCCGGCGGTGCTCTGTCGCAGGGAGATCGAGTCGGGGGTCCTCGAGCAGGTGCTCCCGAAATACAGCGTGCCCGGCGGCGCCTTCCACATCGTCTACCCCTCCGGGCGGTACGTGCCCCAGCGCGTCGCCCTCTTCCGCGACTTCCTGCTGAAGGAGCTCGCGCCCATCTTCCCGAAGGAGTGACGGGCCGCCCGAGCCCGCGCGGGCTTCTCGCCCCGCGCGCGCGGGCCTACGCTCGTGGAATGCCGGACGACAGGCGAGCGCGCGTCAGCGCGCTCCTCAGTGAGTCGCTCGACCTGTACGCCGCCGTGACCGCGGTGTGTCGCGCGGAGCCGGAGGAGAAGGCGTTCGCCGTCGCCGCGCTGAACCTCGACCTCGCGGCGTTCGATCCGATCGACGCGAAGTGGCGGCAGCGCCTGGCGCGCGATCCCGCCCTGGAGCTCATGTTCGAGACGCTCGCCCGCGAGTACGAGTGGGCGTTTCGCCACCTGCGCGCCGGCGCGATCCCCGCGGTCGAGACCTGATCGCGCGCCACGCGCGCGATCACTTCGCCGAGCGCTTCTTGAACCGGGAGACCATGAGCAGCAGGTAGCGGCTCCCGGGCGTGTCCCGCAGCTTCACGCTGAGGACCCGCTCCTCCTTGGGGGGTGCGGGCGCGACCGGCACCGCGACGGGCGACGGCCGCACGTCCGGCGACGCGGCCCTTCGCGCGAGCGCCTGCGCCGCGAGGTCCGCCAGGTTCACGCCGCTCAACGCCGTGCCCGCGACCGCGGCCGAGGCGGGCGGGATGTCCGGGAGCGCCGCGGACCAGGGCGCGCCCGGCACCTCCGAGGGCGACGGCGAAGGCCGCGGGGACACGGAAGGCACGGCGAGGAACGGCAGCGTCATCGACCCGAGCACGCTCCTGCTCTCGACGCGCGTGCGGCTCGAGAGCGGAGGCTCGGGGTCGCACGCTTCGGTCGATGCGAATCCCATCGCCTCCCAGTCGACGGCTTGGCCGTGCGTCGTCACCACCGCGCCGACGACGACCTCTTCGTCCGCGCGCGCGAGCGGGACCGTCGCCCGCCACGTGAGCGTCGCGCGCGCCTCGTCGCCGAACACGCGCAAGAGATCGGCGAGCAGGGGGACGGGCTCGAGATCGCCGTCGGGCCCGAGGCGAACGGCCTCGGCGCGGAGCGATGGGAGCCTCCAGTCGACGGGGGCGCCGCTCGGCGACAGTCCCTCGAGGAGGATCGCCTCGCGGCCCTCGAAGTATCGCGGGGCGCGCTGATCGGTGGGCGCAGCGTGGAAATAGTTGAAGTTGAACCCCTGCGTGACGTGCGGCTCGGGCTCGGCGAGACAAGCGGGATCCCCGTCGCGGAGCAGGCCGGCGCGCGCGGGCCACGCGGGGGCCACGGGCCCCGTCGCGGCCGGGAAGTGGGGCGCCCCCCCGTGGACGATCGGCGCGTCCGGACGGCCGATCGGGTTGAACCGATCCTCGGGGCGCCCCCGCGAGTTCGCGTAGTCGAGGCGCACCGACGTGAGCGGCCCCGAGGCGAACGGGAGGATCCCGACGACGCGCTTGTCGACGAGCGCCGCGCCGGTCACGACGTCGACGAGCGCGAGGCGGCCGTGAGCCTCCGTGAGCGGCGCGCCCTTGAGCGATCCGAAGAAGAGGAGCTCGCCGCGCCCGAGGTAGAGCCCGAGGTCCGACGCGTCGCTCAGCGATCCGTCGGGCGCGCGCAGATCGCTTTCGCGGAGGGTCGACGCGCGCGCGACCGGCGGGCTCGCGGCGAACGAGACCTCGGTCTTCACGGCGATCGTGACGAAGTGCCGATCGCCCACGCGCCACGGCCGAAAGCCGGCGTCGCACCCTGCGACGTGGACGAAGCGGACCGAGCCCACGCGGAGAACCTAGCACCTTGCGCTGGACCGCGAGGGCGCGACGAGGGCGCGCAGATCAGGCCTCCAATCGCTCGAATACCGCGTGATTCCAACCGGTCGGTGCTCTAGCCTCCGACCTCGACGAGGGGCGGATGGCGACGTTCAAGCTCGCGATACAGGGGTTCTCCGAGACCCTCACGGTGCAACGCTTCAGAGGGACCGAGGGTCTTTCGAAGCTCTTCCGGTTCGACATCGAGGCGGCCGTCGACGCGTCGGACTTCCACCGGCGCGCCGATCTCATCGGCACGAGCGCCGTGTTCGGCTTCGCGGGAGACGCCTCCGATGCGCGCCAGATCCACGGCGTCATCGCGCGCGCGACGCGCACCGACCGGACGACGCCGCAAGGCCGCGTCTATCGGTTTCGCCTCGTGCCGCACCTCTGGAAGCGCAAGCACCACCTGACGAGCCGCGTGTTCCAGGACAAGACCGTCCCGGAGATCGTCGCGGAGCTCCTCGCGAACCGCGACGTCTCCATCAAGGCGCTCGCGCGGACGTCGTCGACGTCCGACACGGCGGGCAAGACCTCCGCCGTGGACCGGACGTGGCAGGCGCTCCGCACGACCCTCGGCGAGGACTATCCGAAGCGCGAATACGCGGTGCAGTACCAGGAGTCCGACTACCACTTCTTGAAGCGCATCCTCGCGGAGGAGGGCATCTACTTCTACTTCGAGCGCACCGCCGACCCGACCGTGCCGAGCTACGACGACAGCCGCGCCGGGAAGCTCGACGACCAATCCGAGTTCGACCAGCTCGACGTGCTCGTGCTCGCGGACGGGGCGGGCTATCCGAGCGCGTTCGCCGCGACGCCGGTCCTCACGGACGACGCGACCGGCCTCCAGAAAGGCGGCGACGTGATCGCGTCCTTCGAGCCCGCGAGCCGGTTCAAGTCGGACGCGGTGCTCCTCCGCGACTACGACTTCGAGCGACCGCAGCAGGTCCTAGAGGCCGAGTCGGCGCGCGACCCCGCCGAGTCCGCGATCGGGAGCCTGCAACCCTTCGAGCGCAAGGACGAGGACATCCGTCGCGCTCGGTTCCACCGCGTGTACGAGCACCGCGGCGAGTACCTCGTGCCGGACGTCAGCGAGGCGCGCACGCGCCGCCAGCTCGAACAACAGCGCCGGAACGCGCTCCGGGGCACGGGGCGGAGCGCCGCGCGCCACCTGATGCCGGGCTACCGCTTCAAGGTGCAGCTCGGCATCTCCCACAACCTGCCGGAGCTCACGGAGGACCTCGTCGTCACGCGGATCGAGCACCGGGGCCACATCCCGGAGCACTCGGCGCTCACGGACACCGTGTACACGAACGAGATCGAGTTCGTCCCCGCGAGCGTCCCGTACCGCCCCAAGCGGCCGAAGCCCCGCACGATCCAGGTCACGGAGTCCGCGACCGTGTGCGGCAAGGAGGACGGCTCGGTGTACACCGACGAGTACGGTCGGATCCGCGTCCAATTCCACTGGGACCTCGAGGGCGGGATGAACGAGCAGTCGACGACCTGGCTGCGCGTCGTGCAGGGCTGGTCCGGCGCGGCCTACGGCCTCCAGTTCATCCCGCGCGTCGGCATGGAGGTGATGGTCTCGTTCCTCGGCGGCGATCCCGACAGCCCCGTCGTGCTGGGCGCGGTCTACAACCGGACCCACCCGCACCCGTTCCGGCTCGCGAACCCCGACGACGCCCTGGGTCACGGCCAGCCGCTCCGCTCCGGGATCCGCACGCAGAGCTACCCGGGCGGCGCGGGGTTCAACGAGCTCTCGTTCGAGGACACGTCCGGCGCCGAGCAGCTCTTCCTGCACGCCGCGCGCGACCTCGACACCGTCGTGAAGCGGAACCAGTCGACCCAGATCGCCCGCAGTCAGATCGTCGACGTCGGCGAGAACCAGACGAACCGCGTCGTCGAGAACCGCGCCGAGAGCATCGGGGGCCGCTCGGAGCGGACCGTCGGCGGGGACGAGACGAACGCCGTGAAGGGGAACCGCTCGACGGCGATCGGCGGCGTCGAAGCGCTCTCGGTCGAGCGCGAGCGCCGCGTGAAGATCGCGCTCGACGATCGGGCGGACGTCGGCGGGCGCTCCGAGTCGTACGTGCGCGACGACGTCGCCCTGCGCACCGACGGCAACCACGTCACGCTCGTCGGCACCGCCGCGGCGCCGCGCGGGTACGCCTTGCGCGTCGAGGGCACGACGGACGTGTCGAGCGCGGATCTGCTCGAGGTGGTCTCCCTCAAGGGGATCCGCCTCCGGTGCGGGAACAGCGTGATCGAGGTGATGCCCGACTCGATCGACCTCCTCTCGCCGAGCGTGAACATCCGGTCGGCCAACGCGGAGATCGTCACGAAGGAGGACTCCGTGAACGTGTTCGCGAAGGCCCAAGCGAAGTTCGACGTCGGGACGTCGCTCGGCGTGTGGTGCGAGCTCGGCGCGTCCTTCGAGGTCGGCGCGGTGCTCCAGGGGAAGGGCGATCAGATCAAGTTCGACAAGCCCTCGTCCGACGGAGACAGCAAGAAACGTGACGAGAAGCCTCCGACGATCATCGAGCTCGCCGATCCGGACGGCAAGCCGCTCGCCTATCGGCGCTTCGTGCTCGTCTTCAAGAACGGCGCCGAGCGCAGCTTCGTCCTCGACGCGGATGGCCGGTGCGAGATCCGCGGGCTCGAGGAGGACGGCGTCACCATCCGCTTCCCGGAGCTCGTGGACCCATGCTCCTGACCGCCGCACCGACGCACCAGGTACACCCATGACCGTCACGCCGACGAGCGCCGTCCCCTACACCTGGAACAACTACGACCGCCTGATGGCGTGCCTGCACGGGAGCGTCACGCCGTACGACATCCCGGGGGAGAAGCTCAACGAAGCCTGGAGCTACCCGACGAACGTGGCGGTCCAGATCCCGCTCGGGCTGACGCTCTCGCGCGGGACCGTGCAGCGCTTCTTCCGAGAGGGCTACGAGTGGGTGAAGGTCCCCGAGGGCGTCGAGGCGCCGACGATCCTCGCCCTCTTGCCGAAGCTCCACGCCCACGATCCCGTCCGCTTCGCGCACCTCGATCCGCTCCTCGTCACCGCGACGGCGGCGCACCGGAACGTGGAGCGCGTGAAGCGGATGACCCACTCGACGCTCGACGTGACCGCGAACAACGCGCTGCAGGCCGACCCGACGATCGCCGTGGTGAACCAGATCGCGACGGTGCTGAAGGAGGTCGGCGAGGTCGCGGAGCTCATGCCCTACGAGGATCTCGTGCGCCTCCATTTCGAGTACTGGGGCAACTCGAAGCTGCGCGGCGCGTTCGTGAACCAGCGCTTGCCGCCGATCTTCGCCGAGAAGTGGGACATCTTTCAGATGTTCCCGTTCGTGCAGATGCCGGGGCAGCTCATCGCGAAGCTGATGTTCGGGGTGACCGGAGAGCTGATCCCGCAGGCGCTCACCGCGCCGACCTCCGTCGGAGACGCGAAGCTCGAGTACGTGCTCGCGCGCAAGGCGATCGCGGGGGTGCCGATCCGGTCGCCCGGCGCGAAGGCGGACCGCACGTCGACCGGGGCGACGCTCCGCGTGTTCTCGATCAAGCCGCCGCGCATCGAGCTCGACGGCTTCGCGGTCCAGGAGATCCGGCCGATCCACCTCAAGGAGTGGAAGACGGGCTCGTCCGCGATCGCGTTCCGGATCACGCTCCCGGCCCCCGCGAAGAAGACGCTCGTGGAGATCGTCCACCAGCGCTCGGTCATCTACACGCGCCAGTGGGACGGCGGGGAGTTCCTGCTCCCGGGCGTGCACCTCTTCGCCTGGGACGGCTACGACGACCAGGGCGTGTTCGACACGATCCGCATGAAGGACGGGCTGCTCGAGGCGCGCGTGACGACGGTCGACATGCTGGGCCGGACCGCCGTCGGCCGGACGCAGTTCCGCGGGGGCCCCGGGACGATGCGGTGGCTCGACGCGCGACTCGATCGCCAGAAGAAGACCGCCGAGGTCACCGTCTACGCGCACTTCCGCAAGCCGAGCGAGGTCGAGGTCTCGGGCTTCAAGCTGCCCGTCTCGAAGGGCCTCGCGGACGTCATGTCGGGCGCGATATCGGCCGTCAGCGGGATGGAGTCGAGCATCCTGCCGCTCGTCCCCGGGGTCGACAAAATCCCCGAGACGACCTCGCTCGACGACGTCCTCGACGGGACGCCGCTGCTCGATCTCGTGAAGCCGCCGTCCGTGAGCGAGATGCTCAACAACCACACGGCGACGATCTCGATCCGGCTCCCCGGCGTGTTCGATCTGAACGACGACGAGTTCGAGACGTTCAAGAACGACATCGTGTTCGGCATCGGCAAGCACTGGAGCCGGATGGTGACGCTCGACAGCGAGCCGTGGGCGCTCGCGGTGAGCTGCCGGGAGCGCCCGGTGGACAACATCCCCATCTTCCTGATGAAGGGGATCACGGACATGGCGCGGGACTCCTTCGGCCGCACGGACACGTCGCCCGTGCTCGGCTCGGGTCGAGGCCTCGATCGATCGTTCAACATGGCGTGCTTCGCCGAGGGCCTGCCCATCGTCGACATCTGGGACGACGGCGACGCGTCCGACCGGAGGCGCGTCGTCGGCGCGCACGAGCTCGGTCACTCCGTCCTGCGCGAGGCGTACGACCCGTTCACGTCCGCGACCCACAAAGGGACGACGACGATCTTCGGCGCCGCCGTCGCGAAGGAGGCCGCGCTCGTCACGTCCGGCGTGTCGGACGTCGTCGTCTCGGGGATCACGCGCTCCGATCCGCTCGGCGACGAGATCGACCTCATGTACTACCAGGCCGACAGCGGCAAACACAACGAGTCGAAGCACCACATCGCGATCGAGGACGACGCGAGGGCCCTCCTCTGGCTCTCGCGCGTCGTCCTCGGCTGACGCGCGAGGAGAGGAGATCATGGCCAACGGTCGACCCCACATCGTGCGCGCCGGCGACTCGCCGCTCCGTCTCTCCGTGCTCTACGGAGTGCCGATCGACGCGATCCGCAAGCACGAGAAGAACGCGAAGTTCGCGGCGTACTTCGACTGCGAGATGCTGCCCGTCGGGGAGACGATCGTCGTCCCGATCGAGCCGAAGGAGCTCTCGATCTCGATCGGCGCGAAGAACTCGTTCCGAGCGACGGTGCCGATGCACCGCGTGCGCATCCACTTCGAGGACGGCGAGCGCGCGCTCGCGAACGAGGCGTACGAGCTCACCGGGCTCGCGGACGATCCCATCGAGGGCGCGCTCGACGGGACCGGGCTCTTCGACGTGCTCGTCCCGCTCCACGTGGAGCAGATCAAGATCACGTTCCCGAAGCGGCACGTGGAGCACGTGGTCTGGGTGGGTCACCTCCAGCCGCCCGATCAGGACCTCGGATGCGAGGCGCGGCTCCTCCACTTGGGGTTCGGGCCGGTCGGACAGCTCGAGGGCGACCCGTTCACGTTCACGGATCGCGCCGCGCGCGAAGCCGCGATCTCCAGCATGCAGGACGCGTACGGTCTCTCCCCGACGGGGTTCGCGGACAACGCGACGCTCGACAAGCTGTGCGACGCCCACGGCGAGGTGGGTCTCGCGAACAGCCTGCGCCGCCCCTAAGGGCGCGTCCGGAAATAAGTGGCTGCACCGAGGGCGACGATGCGCCCCGCGGCCAAGGCGCGAAGCGCGCGAGGGGAGTCGGAGCGCCTCTCACTCGGCGAGGACGCGATCGAACTCGTCCGCGTAGTCGGAGGCGATGCGCTGGGCGCGGAACGCCTCCGCGCGGATCGGGCCGTTCTCGCGGAGGCGCGCGGCCAACGCCGGGTCCGTGAGGACGCGCGCGAGGGCGGCGCCGAGCGCTTCGGGGTCGCGCACGGGGACGAGGAGCCCGTTCTCCTCGTGCGTGAGGATCTCGTCGGGTCCGTGCGGACAGTTCGTCGACACGACGGGCGTGCCCACGGCGAGCGCCTCGACGATGACGTTCCCGAAGCCCTCGTACGCCGACGAGAGGACGAACGCGTCCGCGCGCTTCATGAAGTCGAGCACCGCGGATTGGAACCCGAGCATGCGAACGGCGCTCGAGAGGCCGAGCTCGCGGACGCGATCCTCGATGCGCGACCGCTCCACGCCGTCCCCGAGGATCCAGAGCTCCGCGTCGACCTGACGCCGGACCACGACGAGCGCCTCGAGCAGGGTCGGGTAGTCCTTTTGGGGGACGAGCCGCCCCGCCGCGACGAGCACGGGTCGAGTCGTGGCCGGGATGTCGCTCGTCGGCGCGGCGTTCCGGGCGGCGTCCGAGCGCTCGTCGACGCACGCGTTGTGGATCACGACGGTGTTCCTCTCGAGGCGCGGCGACGCCTCGACCAGGTCTCCCCTCACCCCGTGCGTGAGGGAGATGATGCGATCGGCGCGCGGATAGACATTCCGGAGCGTGGGGCCGAGCACGGGCGCGAGGACCGTGTTCGCGTAGCTCGCGATCGGCGGCGATTGCACGCAGAACACGTGGCGCGGCTTCCTCCGGAGGAGGCGCGTCGCCGCGAACGCCGCGACGTTCGGCAGGTCCATCACCGAGCAGACGATGTCGGGCCGCAGGCGATCGATGATCCGCATGAGTGGCGGGATCCCGGCGAGGTGCCGGCCGACGCTCGACGGGAGGCGATCGAGGCCGAGCCCGAGCACCTCGACGTCCGCGTGGAGGAACGGCTCATACGAGCCGCCCCGCGCGGTGACCGCGAGCGTCGGCACGTACCGCGATCGGTCGATGTGGTTGACGACGCGCAGCGTGTGGCTCTCCGCGCCGCCGCCGCCCATCGACGTCGTGAAGAAAAGAACACGCCGCGCCGGCGCCGCGCGCCGTGGGCGCGCTCCGTTCGGTTCGGTCGGTGGTGTGGTGGTTGAGCTTCCCATCGATCGCGCGCTCCCCTCGCGCTTTCGTCCATCTCACGAGAGCTCCGATGAGACGCCCTCCCGCGGAGCGCCTCGAACTCAACCGGCTTCGGACGATCGATCCGATTCCGTCTCGCCCAACTTCCGATAGATCGTTCGCGTCGAAATGCCAAGGAGTTGCGCGGCGACGGACTTGTCTCCGTTCGCGTGGCGGAGCGTCTCACGGATGAGCCGGAGCTCGACCTCGTCGAGCGGCGTCCCGACGCTGAACGCGATCTGGCTCGGCTCGCTCGGCTCCGACTCTCGGATCGTGTCCGGCAAATCGTCGGGTCCGAGCCGGCTGGATCGGCTGAGCACGACCGCGCGCTCGATCACGTTCTCGAGCTCGCGGACGTTCCCGGGCCACGGATAGTCGGAGAGCATCGCGAGGGCCTCCCGCGTGGGCTCGAGGCGCGCGCGGCCGTTCTTCTTGCAGTACACGCCGAGGAAGTGGTCGACGAGGAGCGGGATGTCCTCTCGCCGCGTCCGGAGCGGCGGGGACGTGAGCGCGATCACGTTGAGCCGGTAGTAGAGATCTTCGCGGAACCGGCCGCCCGCGACCTCCGCGTGGAGATCCTTGTTGGTCGCGGCGACGATCCTCACGTCCGCCTTCACGGTGTCCCCGCCCACCGGCTCGAACTCGCCCTCCTGGAGCACGCGGAGCAGCTTGACCTGCACGCTCGGCGTGAGCTCGCCGATCTCGTCGAGGAACAGCGTCCCCCCGGCCGCCTTGGCGAACCGACCGTCGCGGCGCGCGACGGCGCCGGTGAACGATCCGCGCTCGTGACCGAAGAGCTCGCCCTCGAGGATCGTCTCGGGGATCGCGGAGCAGTTCACGGCGACGAACGGCGCCGCGCGCCGCGCGCTGTGCTGGTGGATGTAGCGCGCGAGGAGCTCCTTGCCGGTGCCGCTCTCGCCGAGGATGAGCACCGTCGCGCTCGAGGGCGCCGCGTGCGTCGCGATGTCCAGCACGCGCTTCAGCGCAGGGCTCGATCCCACGATGCCGCGCGACGCGGTGCTCTCCGTGCGCAGCGCGGAGATCTCCTGCTTCAGCATGCGGTTCTCGAGCGTGAGGCTGCGCCGCTCCGCCGCCTTGCGCACGCTCTTCACGATCGTCACGCGCTTGAGGGGCTTCTCGACGAAATCGTACGCGCCCTCCCGCATCGCCTGCACGGCGGTCTCGACGGTGCCGTACGCCGTCATCAGGACGACCTCGACGTCCGGGGCGACTTGCTTCACCGCGCGCAAGAGCTCGAGCCCGCTGATCGCCGGCATCATCAGGTCGGTGAGCACCACCTCCACCTTGTGGCTGCGGAGCAGGTCGAGCGCCGCGCGCGCGTCCGGCGCGGTGAGGACGCGCATGCCGTCCTTCTGGAAGATCTTCTCGATCGACGCGAGGTTCGAGGGCTCGTCGTCGACGACGAGCACCGTGGGCGCGTCGGGTGGGGGGGGCGTGGTCGCGTCGGGTGGGGGGGGCGTGGTCGCGTCGTCGCTCATGCGGCTGACTCCTCGGCGATCGGTTCGGCGCTGTCGGGCTTCGAGGCGCGCGCCGCGACGAACTTCTGGTCGCGCCACACGAGGACCGCCGGGAGCACGAGCATCGCCGCGAGGAGCGTACACACCTCCCCGATCACGGCCACGAGGCCGAGGCTCCGCACGGCGAAGTTCATGGATCGCGAGAGCGCGCCGTAGCCGAGGATCGTCGTCATGCTGCACAGCACGACCGCTCCGCCCGTCTCCCGCATCGCCTTCGGGGCGCCGCCCCTGCCCTCTCGCGTGTACCGGTAGACGATGTTCACCGCGTACTCGACGCCGATCCCGAACGTGATCGGCAGCGCGACGAAGTTCAGGAAGTTGAGCTTCATCTTGAGGATCACGAGCACGCCAGCCATCCAACCGATTCCCACGCCGAGCGCGGCCATCACGGTCAGGGCGGATTTCCGCCCGCGGAACGCGACGAGGACGACGATCGTGACGGCGATGATGGACGCGATCGTGGCGATGGGAACGGCGGCGAGCACGCCTGTCCACATGTCGGCGTAGATGACCGCACGGCCGGAGCCGAGCACGACCTTGCCGTTCGGGAGCTCGGTGCGCCGGTAGGAGGCGGCCCAGCGGAGGAGGTAGCGAGCGTCCTCGGTGAGCTCGGGCGACGTCGGCGAGATGAACACGATGCGCCCCCGCGTCCCGTCCGTCTCCGTGAACGTCCGCGCGATGCCCTCGGGCAGGTTGTGGATCGTGAGCGGCGCGACGTCCGCGGGGGGGAGGAAGCGCGCGATCTTCGCCCAGTCGTCCTCCGAGATGCCCTTCTTCGCGTGCATCTTCTCGAGGTACTGCTTGATCGTCAGCAGGAGCTCGATCTTCTCCGTCTGCTTGTCGACGC
The DNA here is from genome assembly GCA_046351395.1 of Polyangiaceae bacterium. Taxonomy (GTDB): domain Bacteria; phylum Myxococcota_A; class Polyangia; order Polyangiales; family Polyangiaceae; genus CAYYKK01. The sequence goes on along the minus strand of JAXLYP010000029.1, from coordinate 57,238 downwards.
GGCAGCTCGCGAGCTCCTTCGGCTCGTCGGGGTCGATCTCGGTCGCACGGCACGCCTCCGTCCAGTCCGCGGGGAGCGGCGGCGCCCCCTTGGGCCGACACACGAGCTCGCCCGCCCTCTTGCAGCGATCGCAGAACCCGCGCTCCGCGAGCCACGCGCGGCACGGGGCCTCCCGCTTCATCGCCGCGAGTCGATCGCCCGCGTCGCGCGGATCCGCCGGGAGCGTGACGCACTCCTCGTCCGCGCCGATCACGTCGTCGGTGCACGCGCGCTCCTCGTCCGGCACGAGATCCTCGAGCGCGTAGAGCGCGCCGAACGGGCGCAGCTCGGGGGGCGCGGCGTCCCGGATCGCGTAGAGCTTCGCGCGGAGGGGCGCCACGTCCGACGGATCGTCGACGAGCATCGCCATCCCGTCCGCGCCGACGTACCCGGTGATCTCGTCCGCGAGCTTCTTGAAGCGCTCCTCGGTCGCGCGCGTCTTCCGGTCGTTGCGCATGTTCTCGAGGTCGTACTCCATCGGGTCCTGCTTCACGTAGAACACGAGGCCCACGAACCCGGCGACCGCGAGCGCGATCCCCGTCACGGCGACGGCGCGCGGCGCGCGCTCCACGATCCACGCGAACGGCCGCCCGAAGCCCGCGTTCCACGCCGCGCGGATCCGCCCGAACACGGTCTTCGTGGCGGACTCGCCCACCTTGATGGGCGCGAACCGCTCCGTCACCGCGAGGATCGAGGGAAGGCAGAGCACCGTCGCGATCCAGCAGAGCGTGAGGCCGTAGGCGCCGACCATGCCGAGCTCGCGGAACCCGCGGAACGTCGTCGTGAGGAGGGACGCGAACGAGGCGCTCGAGGCGGCGCACGCCGCGGCGGTCGCGAGGAACGTCCCCTGGTGGGCCTCGCGGATGGCGCCCTCGACGTCGCTCCCGTCGCGCCGCGCCTCGAGGAACCGCGCCATGTAGATGACGGCCGAGTTGAGGCCGTTGCCCGCGATGATCGTGAAGACGAAGCTCGTCCCGACGTTGAGCTGGCGCACGGTGAAGAACGTGAGCCCCGCGGTCCAGCTCATCCCGATCGCGATGGTCGACACCATCACGAACAGGGTTCGCACGCGCAAGTAGAAGACGAGCACGATGCCCGCGATGAGGATCGCGCCGAGGATCCCGACGTCGCTGAGATCCTGGTTCATCGCGCCGACCTCGACCACGCCGCTGTAGAGATCCCCGGAGAACCCGAAGGTCATGCGCGGGTGGTACGACGCGAGATCGACAGCGCGGATCGCGTCCCGGACGAGATCGATCGCCTTGCCGCCGCGCTGCGTGTCGGTGCCGAGGATCTTCGAACGGATCGAGACGACGAGCGTCCGGCCGTCCTCGGACTGGAAGTATCCGTCCGGGTAGCGCTTCTCGATCTTCTGGTCGTCGAGGTGGAGGCGCGCCTTCACGCTCGCCTCGTCGAGCGGCGGGGGCCCGTTGTCCTCGAGGAGCGCGTCGGAGGCCTTCGCGATCTCGTACTTGAACCGCGCCTCCACGTCCGCGCGGAGGCCTCGGAGATCTTCGGTCTTCGCGGCGAGCCCCACGCGGGGCTCGAGGAAGGCCATCGCGTCCTGGATCCCGTCCTCGACGTTGCCCACGTAGGGCTCGGGGATCTTGCGGATCTCGGCGACGAGCGCGTCCCCCGCGGCGCGGAGCGCCTTCGGATCCGCGTCCTCGGTCGCGGGCGTCTCGAGCACGACGAAGAGCGTCGACACGCCGGCCGTCCAGCGACCCGGTGCAGTTCCATCACGCTGTCGCGGCCTCGTCCGGGAGGAAACGAACCCGCCTCGCCACCGAGCCGGCTCGCCGACCACACGGCGAGCGCGACCGTGACGAGCGTCACGATCAGGACCTGGAAGGGACGCGTCGCTTGCAGATGTGCAAGCCGGCGGAGGAGCGAGTTCATCGGGTTCGGTGGGGAAGCTTCTCGGAACAGGGCGTCTCTGGTCGATCTGTGCCGCGGGCGGGAAGAACCGAACGCCGTACGGGGCCTGCCCTCGAGTGCGTGCGCACCGATGCCGTGACTCGGTAGTCTCGGCGCGACCTGGAGCCCGCGATCCACGCCCTTATCTCGAAGTCTCACGAAGCTGCGAGATGTACCCCCACGAACGGTTCGACGCGCGCGCGGGAACTCCTGCGTCGCGTCGGCGTCGCAAGAGGGGACATAGAATACCGCCCCGTCGTCCAACCGCCCGAACGTGGCTCAGCGACCATCTCCACCAGATAGAGGGGGACCAGCAGAAGCCGTGGAATGAGCTGCGAGATGATCGACGGTGTTCTGGAGGGGCCGACCCAGGTTCCCTCGCTGCCAGTGCCGCGAGCAGACGCTGGCTTCTCGTCGTTCGAGTCGGCGTTCATGGCCGCAGCGCGAAGCTCCGGTCGAAGAGTGTGACGCCCTCGGCGACCTTCGCGCCGAGCTCGTCCCCACGACCACGATCGCAGGGTCCGTCTGCATCCACAGGTGTCCGACTGGGCGACGATCGGTCGCCCCGTTGAGCCACGGTCCGCGGCGGTGGCGCCGCGATCGCACCGACGCCGCCATGGGACAAGGAGTTGTAGGGGCGCCCGACCGAATGGCGGGCAAATCCCATGGCTATCCCCGCCTCGGGGTCACCTTCGGCCTCCTCGAATCAGGCTATTCACGCGAGCCTCGAACAATGCACGCTTCATAGGATCGTGGAGCACGGCCGACTGGGCACTCCGCCAGTCCGCCTCCGTGAGCCCGAGCCTCGAGACCGCGACGTTCGGCGCCACGCCGCCCCTTATGGCGACAGCGATCTGTGCGAGCGTCTCGATGGCGGCAAAGCCGGGCAGGGAGCGCAGGTCGATCTCCTCGGTCGGACCGTCCGGCGCGGAGCTCGGCGCAACGAACGGAAGCGCTGACCCGCCGCCCGCATCGGCGAGAGGCGAGGGGACCAGCGCCGTCTCTTCACTGTCCGATGGAGCGGTCACATCCGTGGTCGAGCTGGACGAGGATCTCGCGACGGCTGGGGCGTTCGCAAAAGCGAAGTGAGGCTCCGCCTCCCGGATGAGCCGCTTGACGTCCTCGGGCGGCGGCATCGCCGCGGTCTCGTCGGTCGGTGGCGGCTCGGCCGCTCGATGGATCAGGTACGTGGGGACGGTCTGTATTGGCTGAGGTCCTGCTGCCGGCTCGGACAGCGACGACCTTCGTGGCCGGATGGCCGGGGGAGGCTCAGGAAGATACACCGGGACGGCGCGGGCGAGCGCGCGAATCGCGCGCAGCGCCGCATCGCTCTCCGATTCGAGGCGCTCGCCGTGCGCACATACCCATGACCCGCGCGGAGTGGGCTCGACGCTCCACGGAATCTTTGGCTCTGCGAGCTCCTGCACGAACGCGACGGCGCCCATGTTCGTCTCGAGGACGATCGCCTTGGGACCCACCGTCACCTCGCTCACATCGAGCTCCGCGATCACTCGCGTGACCGCAATCGCGTCTCGAGCTGTCACACCCCTCGGGAGTGTCAGCCCGAGCACCATGCCCGGACCGGTCACTCCCTCGCTACCGACGCCGAGCGTGAGTCCGCCGAGGCGGCGCCCAGCCCGCTTCGCGTCGAGGAGGGTGAGGCTGTGCGTCGACGCGCGCGGGACGCCGAGGGACGGCGTCTCCACATGACGGAGGACGCGGACCAACCCGGGCGAAATCGCGAACGGCGTCGATTCCCTCCCTCCCACCGCGGACGCTCCCCAGAGCTCGGTCGCGCGCAACGCGCGTGTAACCGCGGCATGCATGCCAAGAATGAGCTCGACAGCCTGCTTCAAGTCGGCGAAGGTTTCCCGTCGCACGACGCGCAGTCGGAGCTCGGGGCTCCGCAGGCCCGACCGCGCGGAATGGGAGTCAGACATGCTGGCCTCCCCTCTCCGCTTGCTCTCGAAGGCTGAGCCCAGCGCTCTCGAGGACGCGCCGGCCGTTCGGTGCGAGGAGGAACAAGCCGGCGGCCCGTGGAAAGCCACCGCCCGGATCCTCCAGCTTGGCTACACACTCCTCGGCGTCCTGGCGCTGCGCGTGCAGGACGATCTTCCTCTCGAAGAGGAGATCATCCAGTGCGAAAGGATCCAGTTCGGCGAGCTCGACCTCTTCCCCGAGCTCGCGCAGCTCGAGCACCTTGATCGCTCCCAGCTGGAGGAGCGTCGCGATGAACCAGCCGAGACAGGTCAGTGGCAAGACGAACACGAGAACGATCATCAGTGCGGATGACGCGGCGCCTATCGGCAAAAGCAGAATGAAGGGGAGCAGCATCAGAAGCGCGAGAGCCACTCGCGCCTTCTTCGATTCCACTTCTTGATCGAAGACGACCATCCGAATATTCGTCCCGCGGACAAGCCGCGCCTTGGACGAGAGGCCGCGCCAGGTGACCCAGCGCACGAGCATCCGGCCCCAGGTCGTGCCGAAGAGGACGAGGGGGATCTGCAGCGTAAAGAGGACCAGCCGCAACGCGATCCACCCCGCGCCCTCGAACGACCACGAGGCGAAGAGCCCGGCAGCGAGGAGGGCATACGGCAAGCGAGTCAGCAGCACCCAGAGGACGACGCTTCGTTTCCGCGGCCCGACCCATGCTGCGTCGCCCATCGACGACGCCACGAGTCGATGGCTCGCCATGGGCCGCGCGGGCGGAGCCCCTTCACTCCGAAGTAGCCTTGGCTCGACGTAGGTGTTCATACGTCCATCGCCTTTGCGGGATCATGAACCGCGACGCGCTCTCGCACGTCGAAGGTCCCGTCGTCGTTCAAGACGAAATAGTATCGGAGCTTCCAGTAGAAGAGGGCCCACCCCCCCAGCGGCGAGCCCTTCGAGTCTTCGAACCACTGCTCGTCATCGGTGGCCGTCATCGTCTTGCCCTCTCCCACCGCAGCGCGCGCCGTGAGGGCGTAGCCGGCGCCCGGGTAGCAGGCGACCTGCCACAGGTCCGTAGGCGCGTCGAAGGCCGTATCGATGTACATGAACGCGTTGGGGCCCATGAAGAAGATATCGACGTCGTGATTTGGCGGCACCATGGGCGCCTCGGGCTGGGAGTACGGCGCGCTCGCGCTCCATCCAAAGACGTGCGTCTCCTCGCCCACCACGCCGGTCCAACGAGCATGAAGATGAAAGCAGTCATGCGCACAGAAGGGCGCCATCACGATCCGGTCCATCTTCCACTCCTCGTTCGTCGTAAACGCGGTCCTCGCGAGCTCTGCGGGCGCGCTTGGTCTGGGCGTGATCGCGGTAGCGATCGGCTGTCGAACACGCATCCGTGGCGCGAGGTGGACATTGTCGAACCCAGCCTGACGAGCTACCTTGGTGATTCGACCCGACCGTTCGGGATAGACGGTCGGGAAGATCGAGCCCATCGCGGGAACAACGCGCTCGACGAGCCCCGTGTCCACCACCTCCCTCGGACCAAGCTCGTGGCGCACCATCGAAATGCGGCGACCGCTCGTCGCCGGGTGGACGTCCGGATCCGGGAGAAAGTAATTGAAGATGTTGTTCCAAAAGGGGAGCGGCGGCGCGCCGAGGGGGTGCCCCATCTCGTTCCCCTCATTCGCGTCCGTCCAGAGACCGCTTCCAATGTCGGTTAGCATCTCGCCGCACCCGCACACGTGGCCGCCGACGATCTCAGTCTCCGGCGGGCGCCGGAAGCGGATTGCGGTGTGGACCCGCTCGAGCGGATCGGTCGCAACCACCATGATGTGTGGATAGAGCCGCCCCATCCCCACCACACCCATCCCAAGGATGTGGCCCGGCACATAGTCATCTCGCTCCCTGCACACGGTAAAGCAAAGCGCGACCAGGACGCGAGTCGGAGAGATGCCCAGCGTCTGGACGGCGTCGCCGACGACTGCGCCGAGGCCGGGGATCATGGACGCTGCGTCAATGACGGGATCCATGCTGGCGTCGGGGACCGGCGAAGGGTGCCAAAGATCGTCCGCGAACAAAGACCTGAACGCGTCACGCTCGTCATCGGACTTGATCGTGTTCAGCATCAGGCAAGTGGTTAGGAGGTCGTCCACCGCCGCCTTCTCGGGATGGTCGTCGTCCCGAAGGGAGATGACCTCTCCCGTCACTGGAACGATGTCATAGGCATAGGCCACCACGAAGGACGGATCGTGACGGGACTCGAGAGGGAACAGTGGATTGGCGTGCCACTGCTGCCACATGCCTGAGGTCGCGAAGGTACTCAGCCGGAAGCGCTCCTCGAGCGGAAGCTCGAACTCGCGACCAGCGCGCTCGACGCGAACCGATCGCGCGAAGCCTGTCGGCTCATTGCTCGGTGTGCACCCGAAGTCCAACTGGTTGAGCACAACGTATTGCTTGAACTCGTCTCCCCGCACTCGACACCGAATGTTCGTTACGGCGGCGAGCAAGGTGTCCAGGTCCCAGCTCCAGATCGGTAGAGTGTCCCCTTCGTTCGCGTGGTCGACGTCGTCCTCCGTCGGCTTCGGGGCGTTGTAGCCATAGTTCACGGGATCGATCGCACAGCTGATCAGGCCGGAGATGTCTCCGAGGTAATGTCCCGTCGGGCGGATTTGCTCGAGCGCCGGGCTGAGCGGCATGGTCTGGAAGAGCTTGAAGAGCAGACTGGCCATTTCACGCCTCGCTCGAGTTGGGCACGCCACGCGCGCGGATCGGCAGGAACTGGTCCCCGACCTTCATGCCGAGAACGGTGAACGCCTCGCCCTTGCGGCCGTCGAGGTCGAGGATCTGTCCGGGCGCGCTCGTCCGCTCGAGGATTTCGCCGGTGGGAGAGGCGATCTGGAGCGTCACCTCGCTCACGCCGGGAGGGAACCACTCGGGCAACACCCTGATCCGCGCGACGCCGGGTTCGTCCGAGACCTCACGCGATCCCGTGACATTCGCTGGATCCGTTCCAAGACTGACGCGCGCACCGCGAAGATCCGCGTTCGGTCCGAGCTCGAGGTTCGCGCCATCCTCGGACGCCACGCGGACCGTGCGACCGCCCAGTCTCGCCTCGCCCTCCAGGGTGAGTGTCGCATCCGGACCCCGACCCTGTGCGAGGACAATCCGATCGTCGCCCTGGAGCTGGAGTCGCGGCGCATCGAGGACGATACGGTCGGGGTGAAGTGAGAGCACGCTGTCGCCACAGCGGAGGTGGATGACCTTTGCGCTCGTGATCGACACGTCTCCATTTGCCGCCTGAATCAGTTTGCCGGTGACCGTGAGCCGGTCGTCCGCCGGGCTGTCGGCTGCAGTACCGACCACGACGTTGCGCATCCCCGTGATCAGCTCGACCCGAGCCCCGCCAACGCGAAGCTGGTCGTGTGACGCGACGCTCGTGTTTCGCACACCGCCAACCATCCGTTGCTCGTCGTTCTCGATCGCGAGCGTGTGGTTGCGACCGACGGAGACGGCGAGGTCGGACTCGACGCGCGTGATCTGTACACCACCGGTCGTGTCGCTTCGATCGCCGCCCGAAGTGATGCGGACTTCGCCTCCTGCGTGAAGGACGGTCCCGCCTTGTGATGCGATGTCCAGCGCGCGGCTCGAGTGGAGGGAGAGGCACTGTGCATCAGCGGCGTCGTCGAAGACGAGTTCGTGACCGCCTCTCGTGCCAGGCGTCGAGCGCGTGCGAATCCCGCTCTTGTGCGCGTCCTCGGGGAGCGCGAAGGGCGGCGGCGCGGCGCCGTTGTGCGCCGTGCCCACGACGATCGGCCGATCGGGATCGCCGCCAACGAAGTCCACCAGGACCTCCATTCCAACCCGGGGTAGGAACTGCACGCCGAAGCTCGCGCCGGCCCACGCTTGGCTCACGCGAACCCAGGCCGACGCGTGATCGTCGCTCGGCGCCTCGACGTCCCAATGGAACCTCAGCCTGACGCGCCCCATGGGATCCGTGTGGGTCTCGGCGCCGGCAGGGCCCACGACTGTCGCCGTCTCGAGGCCGGCCGTGAGGCGGGCGCTCCTCATGTCGGGCCGCATCGGCGTTCGCGCTGGCGCGACCTCGAACGCAGATTCGTATTGCGCCTGCCCAGCGCGAGTCGCGCTGCGCATCCAGTGGCGCACACCCACGATGAGCACGTCGAGCTCTCCCCAGTCCGCGTCGATCTGCGCTCTCCGGCCGGGCTCGAGCCGCCTACAGACACTCCTGCCGGCACCTCGAACCGAGCGGCGACGCAGGCTCTCCAGGTGCCTCCCTGCGCTGAGGCCCAGAGACCGCGTCTCCTCCGCGGAGCCCCTGTGATCGATGTGCGTGTACACGCCGTTCGCGAGCGCCCCGGCGGGCAGGATGTACTCCGCCGGTGCTCCCGCGTCTGCGACAGCGAGCCGCGTGCCGTCGATGGCCGCGTCATCGGTGACGCGCGCATGGGGTCGCGCAATGTCCCGTCCCGCGCGGAACACGCGCTCCGGGCGGCCATGGGCCTCCCACGCAAACCGCGTGACGTGGTGCTCCTCGAGGCGCAAGCCCGAGTCCGCATCCGGGGGCGCGACGACGAGGCGCGGCCCGCCATCGATCATGGGATACGCGCTCGCCTCGTCGGCCACTCGCCATGTCTCGGTGCTGCCGCTGTGATCGAACCAGTAAAAGAGCCCATCCTCCGCAAGCAGGCGGTGAACGAAGCGCAGATCGGTCTCGCGGTACTGGCAGGTGTACGGCCTGGGGGAGAGCTTCGCAGCGAGGTCGAAGGCGGGCTCCACGCCTGCTTGCCGCGCAATGCGCTCGACGATCTCGCGAGTCGTCATGTCCTGAAAGATCCTCGTGTGCTTGCCCTGCCGAAGGAGCTCGAGGTGTGGAATCAGTCGGAGTCCAACCACGACCCGCCCGTCGGCCAATGAGGACCCGATGCGAATTCGATCGACGACCCCGTGCACGCGGCGCTCCCCAGCAGGCGTGGGAAACGCGACGGTCGCCGCGCGGCGCAGCAACTCCGCTCGACAGGCGTCGGCGTCAGGCCGTGTCACAGCGATCTCCACGTCAAAGCGGTAGGTCGTGTTCATGGCCTCGCGACCAGAGAACGAGAGCGGCTCGAGCGCCGGCTCGAAGCCGGAGAACGCGATCTTGAAGGAGTCGTTCATGGGAGCTTCTTGGGAATGGTTGGACTCATATCAATGGCGGCAGCGGAGACGGGTGGTCGCGCTCTCGCGCGTCGACGCCGCTGTGGCGACTACGGTATCAGCGAGTCTTCGGGATCTGGGCGGGCGCCTCATTGGGCTCCGAGCTGTGCCGCATCGTTTGCAAGCCCTGGGTCTGCGGGGGTACCCGCGCCTGCGGTGCCGCCTGCGAGGCCGGCCGCGCCGTGCATCACGGTGAAGCCGGAGGCGGGCACCGCCGTGACGTAAGCGATGCCGAGGCTGTGGCCTCCTCGCCCTCCTCCGCCTGCCCCACCACTGCTGCCCTGCCCGCCCGCTCCACCGATGCACGCATTCGTGGTTCCCATCCCAAGACCGCGAGGGCCGCCGTCTCCGCCGGTCGCACCGAACTGCCCCGCCGCTCCTGCGCCACCATCGCCGCCCTTTCCTGTCGCGAGCTTCACGTCGACAAGCGTCGGCGCGGTCGGGCCGAGAAGCACGAGTGCGATGCTCGCACCGCCGGGTTCGCCGCCGAGGGCGCCGTGGCCTCCGCAGCCTCCCGCGCCACCACTCCCTCCACTCGCGCCCCGCGTGTCCGGAGTGATCTTGCCCTTCGCGCCGCCACCGCCTCCGCCGCCTTGGCCGGGGTTGCCATTGGGGCCCGTGGCACCGGACACCCCTTGGTAGCCCGTCAGAGAAAGTGTGCCGAGGGATTGGGGGCCGGAGGCGCCTGCGCCGTCGAGCACCGCCACTCCAGGAGCGCCGGCATGGCCCGGTCCGCAAACCCCGGCGTTCTCTCCCGGTCCACCCATACCGTCCGCCGGTCCGGAGGGAGCTGGCAACGGGGTCGCGAGTCCGTCGTCCCCCGAGGCACCCTGGTTCGGAATGCCGGCCACGACGTTTCCGCCGTCACCGCCCACCCCGCCCACGCTCTGGCAGAGCGCATTCACCTTCGCCATCCCGCCGGGGTTCTTGATCGTTGGTGTCGTGGTGTTCGCGTTCGCGCCCGCGTTGCCTCTGATCGCACTGTCCATCGGATCTATCGGACCGATGTTGTCCGTTGGCGTGGAGGAGCTCGCGCCCGCGACCGCGTCGCCCGTGGTGATGTCCACCGCCTCGAGCGTCGCCGGCACGTCGCCCACGACCATACCGATCGCGCTCGACCCTGCGGCCGCGGCCGCGGTCGCGGTCACCGACAGCTGGTGCAACTCGGTGGCTGCTGCGCCGCCGCCGAGCGTAAGCGGGATCGCGCCGGCCTTCGGCGCGAGCGCGGTGCGCGCCGACGCGCTCTTCACCTTGTACCCCGCAGCACAATCGAGGCCGCCATAGACGACGACACCCGCTTGCACGGTGAGCGGCTCGCTATCGGTCAGGGCACCGTCGCACACGTAGATCGCCTTCCCCGGGACCCAGGTGATGAGCGCGGCCCCGAGCGTCTTCTGCGGCGCCGCCATGGTGCCCTCCGCAGTGTCGGCCCCCTGCGACGGATCCACGAACACGCCGCACGTATCGTCCTTCGGTCCCGCCATCAGCGTGGGCACGCACCCCGGCGTGACGCCCGTCGAGCTCGAGACCTCCGTCGTGGAGCCCGTCGTCATCGACGCCATCGTCGATCCGCTCGAGCTCGCGGTAGCACCGCCCGCCCCCCCGTCGCACCCGATCAGCGTCGGGTCTTTCTCGCAATACGTGCTCGTGAACAAACAGCCGGCGACCGCCGCCGGGAGGGTGAGGAGAGCTGCAAGGACGAGAGCTTTCTGAGTTCGCATCGGTTCCTCAAAAGAAAGTGCCGCGAAGCGTTGCTCCGCCGAGCTGGGGCGAGAGTTGCAGGCTGGCGTGCGGCGTCTCCTTCTCGGTGGCTCCGCCCGAGCCCCACACGGCGAGGCCGATCGAGACGCCGGCCACGCCCCCAGTACCAATGAAGGACCAGACGCTCGCCGATCGGAGAGCGTTGATCCGATCCGAGAGATCGGTGCACGCGACCGTGGACGCGCAGCCTTCGAGGGTGGTCGTCTCCCCGGCGACGAGCGTGCTCACTCCGACGACGAGACCTGCACCCGCGAGGCTGAAGCCGAGGATGGCCGGCCACATCGGTCGCTTCTGAGGCGCGATGGGATCCGGTCCCTTCTTCGGGTGCATCTCGACCGCGACCCTCGCCTCACCGTTCGCGACGCCCGACGTCTTGCTGCTGAAGGGCTCGTCGCCAGCGTGCTCCACCGAGATCGCGATCTCACCGGGCATCGCGTAGACGTTGGCGTCGAGCGGGGCCTCACCGACGGGGCGATCGTTGACCCTGATGCGTGCATCGGCTGGCACGCCCGTGAAGATCACCTGGACGACTTGGGGCCGCAGCTTCGCCACCTGCTTCTCGAGGAGCTGGCGGTGCTCGGGCTTGCCGATCGTGGGGAACGTCTTGATCGCGAACTCGATGTGCTCGAGTGCAAGATCCGGGCGGCCGTTCATGGACTCGACGAGGGCGAGGTTGCCCGCGATGTCGTACGCCTTCTTCAGCGTCCACGCCTCGGTCAACGCGGCGAGCGCCTCGTCGAGCTTGCCTGCGTCCGCGAGCGCGCGCCCCTTCACGTTCAGCTCGTCCGCCCGCTGGCTCGCATCGACGACCGGGTCGGCGAACAGGGGACGTTCGATGGAAGTCGCAGAAGCGAGGAGGGCGGCCGTCAGCGGAATCGCCCAGCGTGTGGGACGACGGTCTTTCATTGGATCCATTGCGTGCTCGAGGACGGCGGGGCGGCGGATGGCTGGAGGGTGACCGAAGGCTTGGGTGCACTCGGCGGAGCGGAGGGAATCGGCTGTGGAGGGGAGCCCGTGAACGTCGGCCTCGGCGCCGTCGCCGCAGGCGCCGACGCGGCGGACGCTGGTGCGGAGAGAGTCGGTGGGACCACCGAAATCTGCGCGGTCGCGTCGCTCGACCCTCTTGCGGTCGAGGGCGCTACCGCGGACCACGCGGTGTCTTGCGGAGCAGGCAGCGGAGGCTCTGAGGCCCGCATGGCGAGCCAGACCGCAAGCCCGATCGCCCCACTCAGCCCTAGCAGGAGCGCGACGATGAGCGCGCGTCGAGACCTCGGAGCCGTGGCCGGCGCGGACTGGCTCGTCTCGATCGACGCGACGGGAGCGGAAGCGGGCGAAGGACCGGCATCGAGTGCGACCGCCGCTGGCTGCGCGTCTGGTGCGAGCACCACCTTTGGTGCCGCGACGGGCGCTGCGTCCATGAACGCGTCCAGTGCGGCGCCTTGATCCACCGCAGCTCGGATGAGCTCGAGCGCCTCTGCAGAGCCCGGCTCGACCAGCGCGAGAGACGCCTTGGTGGATGCGACGATAGCTGCGATCTCGTCCACCGGCACCTGGCGGAACGGATTCGCTGCGAGTTCTTTTTCGAGAATCGCGTCCGCTTCAGCGACTTCATCGGCAGGCGGCGCCTCGCCGTCGACGAACCCCTCCCAGGAGAGGAGATCCTTGGATTCCCCGCCCTGCCGCGCGCGGAGCGCGTCGATCCGCCGGCGCATGGTCGGCGTGTGGATGCGATCCACCTCGGCCTGCGCGTTCGACACCGAAAGGATCCTCGCGAGCACCGCGGGGTCGATGGTCGGTGGCTTCTTCGGGGTCATTGCCATGCCGGCCTCCAGGGAGGTGGCGTTGATGGCGACGCGGGAACGGTGCTGGAAGCCGCCTCGAGCGACGGCTTGGGAGGGGAGGCCGCGGGACTCAGGGCTGGGGCGCGTGCCGAGGCTGTCGATGATGTCGAACCATCGACCACGGGTGCCGGCGCCGTTGCCGCGGGTCCGGGCGGAGCCGCAGGCGTTTGCTGAGCGGACGCAGCGACCGTCGTTGCCGCGACCGGTGTCGCCGCAGCGCTCGCGGACGGGCGAGGTCGTCGGGCGGAGAGAAGTAGTCCCGGGGAGCTCAGCTCAACGACGACAGCAATCGCGACGAGCGCAGTGATGGCAAGAATCACCAAAGACAGAGCTCGCGCAGAGCGGACGACCCGCGACGGTGCGGCGCTTCGAGCGGCCTTTGGCTCCCGCGTCGCCGCAACCACGGCGGGGACTGGACGCTCCGGTGTTCGTGCGAACGTGAGCGCCGCGGACGCCTGTTGTACCGCCCGGCGATCGAGCGACCTCGCGTAGGTCGTCGCAGACGGCAGCATTCGATCCGTCGTGTCCGCATCCGCAACCACGAGCGGCGCAGTGGTGACGGCGGGGACCGGCGACTCCTCTGGTTCACTCGCGTGCGCGGGTGGGAGCATTCGCACCGTGCCGCGCTTGCCGAACCTCTCGGGCCCGGGCCTCGGAGTCGGCGGTAGCGGCTCGGTCGAGACCACAACGCTTCGCGCGGGCGAGACATCGTCGGCGGCCTCCGCGGCAGCTGGAGCGGTCTCCCGGTGCGTCGTAGCCCACTGGGTCACGATCGCGAGGACCGCCACGATCTCCTTCGGCTTCGGGCGCTTCGCGGGGTCGAGGGCGACACATTGATCCGCCAGCGAGAGGAGCTCCTGCGGGAGATCAGGGCGAAGCGAACGCAGCTGAACGATCGGCTTGCCTTCGACGACGGAGACGATCGTCTCGCGCGCGTTCTGGAACTCGCCCGACTCGGTCGCTCGCGGATGAATGCCGGTGAAGCACTCGAAGAGCATCAACCCGAACGCGAACACGTCCACGCTCTCGTCGAGCGGCTCGTTCAGGAGCTGCTCCTTCGGCATGTAGTGGAGCGTCCCCGTGGGCCTCGGGTTGGCCGTCGCGTATTTCGACTTCGTGCGCACACGAGCCAGGCCGAAGTCGACGATCTTCACCTCGCCGTTCGGCAGCACCATCACGTTCTCGGGCTTGATATCGCGGTGCAGAATGGGCACCGAGTGGAGCGCCATGAGGCCCAAGGCGACCTGGCTGAGGACCGCGCATGCCTTCAGGTTCGGAATGGGTACGCCGCCGACGAGCGCGGTGCGCAACGAGGCGCCAGCGAGCAGCTCCATGACGATGTACGCCATGCTCTCGTCCGTGACGCCGCCATCGAAGATCTTCACGATGTTCGGATGATCGAGGCGAGCCAGCACCTGCATCTCGTTCGCGAATTGCTGCCGCAGGTCGACGTCCACGGCGCGCGCCACAAGCGGGATCAGCTTGATCGCTACCTCGCGTGACAGGAACATCTGCTTCCCGCGATAGACCGTGCCCATCCCACCGTTTCCGATGTGCCCATCGATCTGATAGCGGCCCTCGAAGCGCTGACCGGGGGTGAGCTGGGGAAACGTGACGAGCGCCGCCGGTCCGCGCCCAGCCGCGGGCGACGGTGCGGCGGATCGCGCCGCCGGCGCGCGCTCGGTCTGCGGAGCGGCGACGGGGTCGAGGCGCGGCCATGCGCTCCGGGCCACAGGCGGGAGCACGAGCTTGCACTCTGCGGCGAGAATGCCGCGCAATGCATCGGAGGCTTCGCGGGCGCTCTCGAGCCGATCCTCCTTCGGCTTCCTGGTGAGTCGCGCGAGGAGCGCATCGAGCCTTGCGAACGACGCGACGCCCCGCACTTCCGCGATCGACGGGAGCGCATCACGCATCTGCGCGAGGATGAGATCCTCCTGGGTCTTCGCCTCCGGCCAGGCGATCTTCCCGACCGCGAGGCTCCAGAGCACCAGGCCCGCGCTGTAGTGATCCGTCCGCGCATCGACGCCGGAGCAAAGCAGGAGTTCGGGCGCAGCCCAGCGGAGCGTCCCCACCATGAGCCCCTCCGCGGTGGGGACGGCGAGCGGCTGGGGGCCCTCGCGCGTGGGGTTCGTCACCTTCGCGATGCCGAAGTCGAGCAGCTTCAGGAGCGGCGGCTTCGCGTCGCCGACGAGGAAGAGGTTCTCCGGCTTGATGTCTCGGTGGACGACCCCGAGCGCGTGAGCGGCGGCGAGGCCATCGAACATCTGGATCCCCACGGCGAGCACGTCCGCGAGCGGCAACGGCCCCCGCTGGCGTGAGTCCTCGCGCACGGTGCGCCCCGTGAGCAGCTCCATCGCGTAGAAAGGTGTTCCCGCGGCGTCGTGCCCAGCGTCGAGGACCTGGACGACATGCGGGCTGTCGGCCTTCGCCAGGGTCTCCCATTCGAGGCGGAACCGATCCACGAGATCCGTGGCGACCGCGCCTCGAATCGTCTTCACCGCACAGCGCTGGTTCGTTCGCTCATCGATCGCCTCGACGACGACACCCATGCCGCCGCGCCCGATCTCGCGGACCAGGCGGTAGGGTGTCCCTTCGAGCTCCCGGTGAGCGGCGTCTCGCATCGCGCACATGGGTTATCCTCCCCCCAGCCGTCGTTTGAACGGCTCTCGATCACTTTTTTCCGTCGAGCCTTCGACGGAGCTCCCGTCCGACGCGCGCGAGCGCACGAATGAACCGGCCGCGCGCCGCGAAATACTCGACGCCTCGGGAACCGAAGATCGCCTCCAGCGATTCGCCATCGAAGAAGTAGCGCGTCGCCGTCTCGCGGTGCTCGAGGTCGAGAGCCTCGAGCCCAGTGCGCGCGAGCGACGCGATCCGTGCCCGCTCCTCTTCCTCGAGGAACGCGTCCTCGGGGGTAGTCGGACATAGATACCCGAGCGCCAAGGCGGCCCCCATCGCGTCGCGGAGCTCTTGGAAGCGGGCGACGCGCTCCTCGGGTGGCTCGGCGAGCGGATCCCCAGCGTCCGAGAACACCTCGGACCAGTCCGTCAGGCCTCGCTGCAGCTTGCCGAGCGCAGCCCGTCGCTTCCGATCGGACTCGGCGTAGTCGATGATCTCCCCGAGCACCCGCGGCCAACAGTACGTGAGGAACGAGCCGCGCCCCGCCACGTGCTTGCGCGCGACGCGGCTCGCGGCCTCCGACCCGACCTGGAGCAGCTCTTCGAACGTGTGCGGGTAGAACCGCGGTGTCACGGACTTGATCTGCCGGCGGAGGGTCGGCATCACGCTCTCGACCAGGGACTGTTGGGCCTCGGTCAGCCGTGGCGACTTGTCGTCGATCACGGAGACGGTCACTTCTTCGCCCCCTGCTTCCGCAGCTCGGCCTCGGTCAAGGGATCGGCCGACGCGTCCGCGACGACGCCGCTCACGAGCTGAGGCGCATGGTGCGCGAGCTCGCGCGCAAGCTGTCGCGCGACCGGATGCGAGCTCAGCGTGGCGCGGACCATGACGCGCATCTCGTCGAGCAGACGCGGCGGCAACGCGTTCCGGTAGGGCGCGAGCGTCTCCTCGACCCACCCCTCGAGTGCGACCTCATCCATCCTTCACCCGACCAGCAGGAGAGCACGCCACGGAAACATCGACCAGTAGGTGGCGCGACACCGGGCACGGGACCGCGTCCCGTTTCGCACTCGCCGTCGAGTCGTGTAAGGTGCGTGGCGTCGCGTCGGCGTTGACCCTGTCCCCCCTTGGTGGCGACGACGCGACACCTTTCACCCGGGCGCCCGACGCAGTGTCCACGCAGGACTGCGCCCTGGCGCGAGAGCTATCGTTCGTTCGACCGATGAAGAAGGCGAAGCGGACACCTGAACCGCGCGATCGGCGGAGCGAGACCTTTTCTGTCCACGACGAGCGGACAGGGCGCAAAGGGATCATGGAGCTCCTTTGCGAGATGACCCCCGCTCGACTCGCCGCGGACGCGCGACGTCAAGCGCTCATGGCGAGCTTGATCGCGCTGGATCACCCTGCATTTCCTGGGGTCTGGGCGTTTCGGATCCACGAGGGCTACCTCGGGATGATCATCGACACGTATGGCGAGCGCGGCCCATCCTTGCGGACATTGATCCATCGCGGCGTGCGCCCCAAGCTCGAGGACATCTTGCTGTGGGGCGCGAAGATCGCCGCGGCGATGGCGGTCGCGCACGACGCGGGGCTCTACCACGGCATGCTCGAGCCCAAGCAGATCCTCATCGATCCAGTGACCGAGGATCCCACGATCCTCTCGCTCGGCGTCGCACAGCTTCGATTCGATCCGGGTGATTTGCGCGGGCTCGACGAGATGCGGCGATCGGGCGCGCCGGAGCCGCCATTGCTTCCGCCCAAGCTCTCGCCCACCGCCGACATCCGCGGCCTCCACCTGCTGCTGCTCCGGATCTGCAAGGCGTTCGGCTACAGGCCGCCGGCCGGCGAGCAGTGGCCGAAGGGAACCTGATCGCCCCGGGGAGTACTCTGGGAGGCGCCAGCGACTGTCCGGGTGCTCTGGAGAGCACGTTGCAGCGGCCAGAGGGCGGTCCGGAGCGCTCGGGAGAGCGCTTTGCGGCGCGACAACGTCTGCGGAAGTGCTCTGGAGAGCGCTTGCGGCGCTCGAGCAACTGGGGGAGCACACTGGAGGCGCCTTGCGGCGCTCCGACGGCCGCCGGAGCGCTCTCGACAGCACTTTGGGGCTCGGCAGCGCCCGCCAAAGCGCTCTGAAGAGCGCGCGTTGACCGCCGCAGGCGCGCCGAGCGACTCTGCAGAGCACTTCGGCGCCCGGCGATCGCTGCCGGAGCGCTCGGACAGCACTCTGGCGGGCGACTGCCGCCTGCCGGAGCGCTCTGCACAGCACTTTGGCGGCGCCCCAGACGTGCCGGAGCGCTCTCGAGAGCGCTCCAGGGCATGGCGACGCCCGCAAGAGCGCGCTCGAGAGCACATCGCAGGCGCCCGACGCGTGTCGTAGCGCTGTCGAGAGGACTTCGAGGCCCGGGGGGCGCGCAACCGGGCTCTCGTGCGCGCGCCCCCCCTCCCCTGCCCGCCGCAAAACGCTCTTGAGAGCGCTCCGACGAACGCTTGCCCGCCGCAAAGCGCTCTCGAGAGCACTCCGACCGCCCCTTTCCCGCCGCCGCGGTGCTCTCGAGAGCACTTCTCTCGGTCATCTCGACCCCGGTCGATTTTCTTCGTCCGGCCGTGTCCTCCTTCGCGATCTCGATCCGAACTACCCCTTGAAGGGCGCAGCACCAGACGGCCGAGACGGCCGGGTGGGTGAGCTGCATCCGGGGCCCGACGAGGCCGAGTCCGGCGATGACGCCGCGCGCATGGTGCGCGCTGGCGGACCGTCGCGACGCGGGCGAGGTGCGCGCCGAGCCCCAACGCATGGAGACCGTCATGTCGAATTCAACTCCTACGAATGTCACCGGGCCCGAGGCCTCCTTCGATCTCGCCGCGGCGAACTCCGCCGTCGCCGAGACCGAGATGACCATCGACGTCGGGCAAGCGGAGCTCGGCTTCGATCCGATCATCGGGGAGCGGTCGCTCCTCCTGGTCAAGCCCATCCTCATGCAGCTCGACCCCTCGACCATCATCGCCGCGAACATCGACAGTTGCTACGCGGCCAATGAAGCCGCGAGTTTCGCGACGAACATCGAGACCCCGCGCATCGCGGAGAGGTTCGCCAAGATGCACGCGGACTACATGGGCGACGCGACGCCCGCGTTCCTGCGCACGCTCGCGCAGGCGCTCTTCTACGTGGAGACCCGCGCTCGCACGAAGGCCGCGACCGCTTCCAACGTGCAGGTCTCCGTGGCGCTCGTGAACGAGGGCGTGGAGCTCCGCGAGCGGATGCTGCGCGTGCTCGGCTACTGGTTCCAGGACGATCCGACGATGGCCGCGGAGCTCGCGAACATCCGCATCGGATCGGGCTACATGGATCTCGCCTCCGACCTCGCGCGCCTCGCCACGCACTACACGCAGCACCTGGCGGTGATCTCCCAGGACAAGAAGCACTACAACGCCAACGACCACATCCGTGCCCGCGGGATCGCGAAGGAGATCTTCGCCGCCCTCCAGGGGGCGACGGACAACGCGATCGTCGATCTCCGCAACCGCGCGTTCACCAAGCTGCTTCAGGTGTACAGCCGCCTGAAGGCTGCGGGCGAGTTCATCTTCGCCGACAGCCCAATGGATCTCGCGCTCTTCCCCGCGCTCCGCCAGGCGGTGGTGGCGCGCACGGCGCGCAATCGCCGCGGGGCCGGGGACGCTGCGGGGCCAGAGACGGCGGACGTGCCGGTCACCGCCCCCGCGGCACCGCCGGTTCACGTCCCCGTCGCGGCGCCGCCGGGCACGGGCCCTGGCGGCAGCCCGATTGTCTGACGCGCCTGCGGCTCGGATCCCCGACGATGTCGAAGCGCGTCGCCAAGGGCGCGTCCGGAAATAACTGGCGCATTCGGCCGACGCTGCATCCCCGCGGCCAAGGCGCGACGACGAGGAATAGTGGGGCTATTTTGAGAGGAGTAGCGCCGGCCGCGGGGATGCAGCATCGGCCGAATGCGCCACTTATTTCCGGACGCGCCCTAAGCGCTGTCGGGCTGTTCGGCGCGTCCGGGATCCGGGTCGGCGGGGGCCTCGGTGGCGCCGCGCGGATGGCGCTTCGCGAAGAGGAGGAGGCCGTAGCCCACGCCGATCCAGAAGATCTCCTTGCCTCGCTTCACGAGGACGAAGGCCGCTCCGAGCGTGGCAAGACGCGTTCCCGAGAGCGCATCGAACATCGCGACGTAGCCCGCGTCCTGCACGCCGAGCCCCGCGGGCAAGAGGAACGCGAACGATCGCAGGAGGACGGCGATGAGCTCGGTCGACATCGAGGCGACGAAATCCAGGTCCACGCCGAGGGCGGCGAGGATCAACGCGGTCTCCGCGCCCTCGCAGATCCACTGACCGAGGAGCAGCGCACCCGCGAGCACGAGCTCACCGCGCGCCTCGAACGGCTCGGCGAGGTCCGCGTCGGCCGCCTCAATCGACGCGCGCTTCGCGTCCAGCCAGCGGCGGAGCCGCGCGATCGGGATGACCGCGAGGACGCGCGCGCCGCGCGCGAGCGTCTTCTTGGAGAGGAGCGCGAGGGCCATACCCGTGGAGACGGCGAACAAAGCGAGCGCCGAGACGAGCAGGAACACGATGAGCCACGGTCCCCCCGACATGCGCTCGGAGGCGGCGCGCATCAGCTTCCACCCGAGCCCGAGCGCGACCACGACCGAGAGCCCGTGCGTGAACGTGACGAGCGCCTTCTTCGCGGCGATCGACGCGAGGCCGCGAGACACGGAGACGCCGTGCCGATCCCGCAAGAAGAGGACGCTCGACGACTCCGCGAGCGCGGGCCCGGCGGGCAGGGTCATGCGCATGGCCTCGGTCGTCAGGTAGATTCCGAGGAGCGAGCGCAGGCTCGGGCGTTTGTCCGCCGGCACGAGGCGCTGCCAAGCGAGCGCGTGGAACACCGTCCCGACGAAGTACGGGACGAGGACGAGCGGCGCGCGCGCGCCGAGGCTTCGGATCGCGCCCCACGTCGCGCGCGGATCCGCGTCGCGGAGCGAGTAGACGACCGCCGCGATCGCGACGATCGCGAGCACGAACGGGAGCACCTTCCGAACGAGGGATCGCCGGCGATCCGGCTCCGGGGGTGGGGCTTCCGTCATCCGGCGGCCGAGCATTCATGCGCCGTACCGATCCCGACCGCAACACCCGTACGATCTTCGACACACGGGGCCTCGCTCCGAGGCGTGGCGGAAAGGTCGGCGTCGAGCCCGAGGTTGGTGCGTCCGCCCTCGATCCCTGCGCGGTCGAGGCATCCTGCGACGGCCCGCCCACTTCGAGCGCGCGCGAGGCGCGGATGTACGCGCGCGCGGCGAGTGCAAACGGGGCTTCCCACCGGGCTCGCGCCGCGTAGCTCCGATCCGGACGGAGCTCCGGGCCCGGATTTCGGCGGGAGGCTGAGCCCTCGACGAGACCGTGGTAAGCGGCACTCCATGAGCGGATTCGATCTCCAGAACCCCACCGACGAACACCGGATGCTCCGCGACATGGCGCGGAACTTCGCCGAGACCGTGCTCGAGCCGCAGGCGAGCGCGCAAGATCGGAAGGGCTGCCTCGACGTCGAGCTGATGCGCCGGGTCGGTGAGCTCGGGCTCCACGGCATCACCATCCCGAGCGAGCACGGCGGCTCCGGGATGGATCCGCTCGCGGCGGTCATCGTCCACCACGAGTTCTCGAAGGCCGACCCGGGCTTTTGCCTCGCGTACCTCGCGCACGCGATGCTCTTCGTGAACAACTTCTTCTACGCGGGCAACGAGGCGCAGCGGAAGAAGTACCTGCCGAAGGTGCTGAGCGGCGAGTGGATCGGCGCGATGGGCATGACGGAGCCCTCCGCCGGGACGGACGTGCTCGGCATGCGCACGGTCGCGCGCCAGGACGGCGATCACTTCGTCCTCAAGGGCCACAAGGCGCTCATCACGAACGCGCCCGAGGCGAGCGTGTTCCTCGTCTACGCGAAGATCACCGGGCACGAGGACGCCCGACTCGACGGGAAGATCACCTCGTTCATCCTGGAGCGCGAGATGAAGGGCCTCTCCACGCCCGATCGCACGCACAAGATGGGCATGCGCGCGAGCTCGCTCGGCGAGATCGTCATGGACGAGGTGCGCGTCCCGAAGGAGAACGTGCTCGGCACCGTGGGGGGCGGCATCACCAACATGATGCGCAACCTCGAGATCGAGCGGATCACGCTCGCCGCCATGAGCCTAGGGATCGCGGATCGGTGCCTCGATGTGATGATCAAGTACGCCGCCGAGCGCCAGAGCTTCGGCAAGTCGATCGCCGATCACGGCCAGATCCAGCGCTACATCGGCGAGAGCTACGCGAAGACCGAGGCCGCGCGCGCGCTCGTCTACGCGGTCGCGCGCGAGACGCGCCACGACAAGCAGAACCGCCTCGGGACGGACGCGGCGAAGCTCTTCGCCGCGCCCGTGGGCAAGGAGGTCGCCGACAACGCGATGCAGGTGCTCGGCGGCTGGGGCTACTGCGACGAGTACAAGGTCGAGCGCTTCCTCCGCGACGCGAAGCTCCTCGAGATCGGCGGCGGGACGCTCGAGTCCCACCAGAAGAACATCACGAAGGACCTGCTGCGCGCCCACCGATAGCGTGTCGCTACCGCACCTCCGCACCGAGCGCGCCTCGAGGCCGTCCAAGAACCGGAGCGTCAGCCAAGAACCGGAGCGTCAGCCGGTGTGGGTGTCGGCCTCGAGGTCGACGTCGTCGAACAGGGACTCGAGGCCGTCGTCGATGAACTCGGCGAACCGCGCGCGCCGCTCGGTGTCGAGATCGAGGATCTCGACCTCGGCGCCGCGCATGTCGTGCTGATCGACGACGCGCGTGACGAACGCGGACATCTCGAAGATGTCCTCGGAGTTCGGGTGCACCCATTGGAGGCCGACCTCGTCACCGACGGACAGGCGCTCGTCCGTCTGGATGAACGTCTTGTCGCGCTGCGGCTCCGAGAGCGCGTAGAGGTCGACGACGCTGCCCACGTACACGCGAAGGACCGCGACCTGATGCGCGCTCCGGTAGAGGAGCGGCTCGAAGTGCTCCCCGCGCGGCAAGCGGACCGCGCGCGAGTGGCTCGGCGGGCCATCCGAGTACGTCCGCTGCCAGAGATCCGGCTTCGGTAGATCGCGGATGTCGACGACGACGCGGTCCCAATCCTCCTGCGCGCTCCGACCCAGGCCGAAGAAGCGGATGCCGAGGCCGGAGTGCGTGCGCATCCGCGCGACGTGGACGACGACCGCGGACGCCTCGAACGGCGTGCCGTTCGGGAGGAAGATGTTCACTCGGATGAGCTGACCCGCCTTCAGCGTCCCGAGCGGATCGGGGCGCTCCGCCGCTCTGGCGTCGTCGCGGCCGGCGACGGAGGGCGTCTCGAGGAACGCGCCGGCGAAGCTGATGTCCCGAGTGGAGCAGTCGATCCTGCGACCGCCGACGACGAGGACCACGGGCAACGCGATGGGGTGTCGGGGCTCACGGCGTGTCGGTTCGCCCATCGTCGAAGTCGCAGCGGAATATACCAGCTCGCACGAACTCACGAGCGGGGCGTCGCGCGGCGGCTCCTCGCCGGGTTACGCTCGACGTTTCGAGCCGTGACGAACCCCCACGACGATCTCGCTGCGCTCGGCGCGACCCACCAGAGGCCGGGGACGGTGATCGGGGGCGGTTACAAGATCCTCGAGCTCCTCGGCGAAGGCGGGATGGGCGCGATCTACGTCGCGGAGCAGCTCTCCATCGGGCGCCGTCGCGCGCTCAAGCTGATGCAGCCCCACCTCGTCGGCGCCGATCGGATGCGCGAGCGGTTCACGCAGGAGGCGCGCATCGGGAGCCGCATCGACAGCGAGCACGTGGTCGAGGTGATCGACGCCGGCGTCGACGCGGAGCTGAACGTCCCGTGGATCGCGATGGAGCTGCTCGAGGGAGAGACGCTCGCCGATCGCCTCGAGGATGGGCCGATCGCGTTCGACGAGGCGACGCGGATCCTCACCGAGGTCTGCCACGCGGTGGGAGCGGCCCACCGCGCGAACATCGTTCACCGCGACCTCAAGCCCGAGAACGTGTTCCTCGCGAAGACGCGCCTCGCGGGGATCGGCCACACGGTGAAGGTGCTCGATTTCGGGATCGCGAAGCTCGTCTCCGAGTCGGCGATCGCCGCGACGCAGGCGATCGGCACCCCGCTCTACATGCCGCCCGAGCAGATGGAGAACGGCGGGCACATCACGCCCGCGGCGGACGTCTGGTCGCTCGCGCTCATCGCGTTCTACATGCTCACCGGCAAGCCCTACTGGCGCGCGGGCAACGTCGAGGACGCGACGCCGCTCATGATCCTCAGCGAGATCGGACAAGAGCCGATCGCGCCGCCGTCCACGCGCGCCGCGGAGCTCGGCGTCGCTCACCTCGTCCCTGCGGGGTTCGACGCGTGGTTCCTGCGCGCGGTCGATCGGCGCATCGAGGCGCGACCTCGCGACGCTGGCGCGCTCGCCGAAGCGTGGAGAGCGGTGGAGGCCCCGCGCGCGCCGTCCGCTGGCCTCGCCGCGCTGAACCGCACCGTCGATGCGTCACCGATGGATCTGCGCGCGCTGGACGACACGTTCCGCCCCGACGCGGCGGCCACGGACGCGTCCGCGGGAGCGGACGACGCGCCGGCCAGCGCGCCGAAGCGAAAGAAGAAAAAGAAGAAGCGGTCGGCCCCCCTCCCCGACGACCCCGTGGAGGCGTCCGTGCTCTCGGACGAGCCGCGCTTCGCAGCGCCCGTCATCCCGCCATGGCAACCGCCGGCGACGGAGAAGAAGCCGCTGAACGTCACCATGCTCATCCCGCTCGGCTTGCTCGCGATCGCGCTCGTCGTGGCGATCGCGCGCTGCTGACTCAGCCTCAGAGCTGGTGGCCGCACACCTCGCAGGCCGCGAGGTCGACCGGCGTGAGCTTCGAGCAGTACTTGCACCGCATCACGACGACCTGCCGCTCGACGACGTGCGTGTGCTTCTCCACGACCTTGTTCGACGCGGCGGCGAGCTCGAGCGCGCGGCGGTGCTCGGCCTCCCGGAGCTGGTGCTGCTCCGCGTGGTACGCGCCGACGCGCTCGCGCTCCTCGCGGATCCGCCTCTTCACGCCTTGCTTCATGACGAGGCCGACCCCGAGCGAGAGAGCGCCCGCGGTCGCGACGAAGAGCCCGAAGGCGAGCGCGCCGGTCACGGCGCAGATCGTCGCGACCAGCATCAGGAAGAGGCCGAAGAAGAACGGCCCGTTGCCCTCCGTCTCATCCATGCGAGCCCTCCGCCATCGTCGGTGCGCGCCTCATCTCGCGGGGAACTCGAGCCCGATCGCGACGTCGAACGTGCCCTCGACCGGCGCGCTCTCGAAGAACGTCTTCGAGCCGCTGGTCCCGTCGACATAGGCGTAGGTCTCCCGCAGGATCGGGATGCCGAACGTCGCCCCAGCGGTCACGGACACAGGATAGAACCACCCACCGAGGCGCGCACGGAGCGCCCCGTTCACGAGCGGCTTCAGCGACGTCGACGCGTCGGTCAGGCCGTCACCGGACGCGGAGACGAACCCCGCCTGCCCGCCGGCGCAGACCGCGCCCTGGAACAGCGCGCGGCCGCGATCCGGGAGGACGCCCGCGAGGGGGCAGAAGTACGCGCCGCCCTCGAACTTCCAGAAGCGCGCGGAGATCGCCGGGGTCACGTCGTTGCCCGACGTCGTCACGACGCCGTCGAGCTCGAACGCGCCGAAGAAGCTCGGATCGAAGAGCACACCCGCGATGAACCCGCCCGATAGAGGCGTGATTCCGATGCTCGTGACCCCGCCCAGGTAGCCCTCGATCCGATAGTCGGGCGGCGGGGGCGCGACCTCCTTCGGGACGACGACGGTCTTGGTCTTCTCGATGACGATGATCTTCGGATCGGGCGGGTTCGGATCCGGCGGCTTCGGATCCGGGTCGTGGGGCTTCGGAGCGGAGAGCGCGTCCGGATCGATCATGAGCGCGATCACGAGCGCCATCGAGTCGTCGAGCTCGCGGCAGTCCGCGCCCTTGCTCGTGAGGACGCGCTTGCCCTGCTCCTCCCCTTTGTCGTTCGCGACGACGATCGTGGACGTGAAGTGGTCTCCCGTCCGCTCGACGCGCCCCTCGATCGATCGATCGCTCTCGGACGGCGAGACGATCGCCGGCCGCTTCAGGATCTCCTCGACCTTCACGGCGAGGTCGTGCGTTCCGATGCAGCTCTCGGCGCCCTCGAGGCGGGTCCACGAGAGCGAGCTGGTCCTCGGCGCCGCGGCCGCCGCGAACGGGACCAGCGCGACGACCGCGACCAGCGCGGCGCCTAGTTCGTGCCGGAGGCGAGCTCGGCCATCCACTTCGCCTCTTCGTCCGCGAGCTTGGCGAGCTTCCCTTGCATGCTCGCGCGAACCTCGTCGACGGGCGGATCGTTCGCCGGGTCGTGGAACGCGTCGAGCACGCCGAGCGAGGCGATCCACTCGAGCTCCGTGAGGCCCGCGCCGACCTTCCGACAGAGATCCGCGACGAGCAGCGTGAGCAGCTTGTAGTGGCCCTTGTAGGGCATTTGCAGGCTGCGCGCGGGCGCGTCCGCGCTGATCCAGAGGTGCTCCGTGGGCGCGAGCGCCGTCGCCGCCGCGGCGGGATCCTCCGCGAGCATCTCCACGAGATCGCCGATCATGACGAGCACGCTCGTCTCCTTGAGGGACGCGAAGCCCGCGCCCTCGAAGTGGCGCTTCAGGACCTCGGGCGGGACGACCGCGGCGCGCAGGCCCGCCTGGCCATCGAGGTTCTCCCAGATGGGCGCGATGTCGACGTTCGTCCCCGCGTTGTCCTTCCGCAGGTTCACCATGTGGAGGAGCATCGCGCGGATGTCCTGGACGAGGAAATCGCTCTCGGGGATCGTGTAGCCCTCGGGCAGCTGCAGGAGGGCGCGGCCGGATTTCGCGTCGAACGTCATGCCTCGCATGGATAAGGGAGAGCCTACATCCCGTCCAGACAACAACGCACGCCGAGCGAGTAGTCCGTGTAACCCATCGGGTGCGCGTCGACGAACGCCTCACAGCCGTTCCGGGTCGTGCGCGCGTAGAAGCCCCCGGCGAAGCCGCCGGACTTCTCGTCGACCCATTCGTCGAGGTTGCCCACCATGTCGTAGATCGCGTCGTCCCCCCAGTGGCTCGCGCACCGGGTCGTCTCACCGGTCAGCCGGAGCAGCGGCCCCGTCGGGGACACCACGCGTCCGAGGCGCGGATCGAGGTGGCCGAGCGAGGAGTGGCCATGCAGCATCGCCGCCGGGTGCGCGTCCCGGAACACGTTGCACACGCCGTCCTCGAACTCGTCCCCGTAGGGGAACATGCGGTTCTCCTCGCCCTTGCACGCGCGCTTCCACTCGTCGGGCTTGCAGAGGCGCTTGCCCGCGGCCTCGCACGCGGCCTTCGCCGTGTTGCCGGTGACGTACGCGTTCGGCCGCACGCCCGGGCGGCTCACCGCGATCGGATCGATCGTCGCGCCGAGCTGAAAGTCCGGCAGCGAGGGGATCGGCATCGCGCGGGCGAAGAGATCGCCGACGCGCTCGCGGCGCGTCGACCACTCCGAGTACGACGCGGAGAGGAAGCCCGTCGTCGGTGAATAGTCGGGCGAGAGCCACCGGCCCGATTTGCTGACGAGCACGGACTCGAAGCGGTCGACGCAGAGATCCGTGCCCACCGCGACCATGTCGCTCGGACACGTCGAGTGGGGGGCTGCGCCGATCGGGGCGAACGGAGCGGTCGGCGCCGCGCTCGGCGCGGCCCGCTTCCAAAGGTCGGGGATGAGGGCGAGTTCGGCGCGCGCGCCCGGCGCGCTCGGGGTCGAGACGAACCAGCGGAGCGAGCCGTCGCTGGCCCACGCGAAGTCGTCGACGACGCACGCGCCCGCGAGATCGGAGACGGCGACGAGCTCGCCCGGGACGGGCGTGGGCACGACGTCGGGCGCGGGCCGGCCATCGACGCACGCGGGCTCGGTCTTCGGCGCGGGCCAGTCGACGACCTTCGCGGGGCGGGCGCCGTCGTCGAGCCACACGACGCGCGAGCGCGCGCCGTTCAGGAGCAGCGCGCCCCCATCGGGGAGCGGAACGAGGTGGACGGCCTCCGTCGCGCCGTCCGCGGCGAGGCCCGTGTCGACGACGGTCGACGCGGCCCCGCTCGCGTCGATCGCGAGCGCGACGACGCTGCTCGAACCTCGCTTGCGACCCGCGACGATCGCGCCCCCTCCCTGTCGCTCGACGGCGTCGAAGCCGGGCGCGAGCGCGACCGACGCGGCGCCCAGCGAGCGGAGGGTCGAGGGAGGCTCGAACGTCGACGCGCTCAGCGCTCCGCCCTTCGACTCGAGGAGCAGGCCGGACGACGCGCCGCCGACGAGGACCGCCGTGTCCATCGGCAACGTGGTCAGCGCCTCCCCGCCTTCGAGCGGGCCGATCGCGCCGCGCGCTCGGTAGAGCGCGCCCTTCACGAGCGCCGCGCGGCGCGCCTCATGGCCGAGAAAATCGTCCCGATCGAACGCGCCCGCTGCGAGGTCGGGCGCGCGCGGCGCGCTCACGGCTCCGTCGGCCGCGACCCCGACGAGCCCCGTGTCGAGGAGCGCGACGCCCGAGCCGTCCGCCGCGAACGCGCCCCACGCGATTCGAAGTCGGGAGGCGACGAGCGGCCTCGGCGCGGCCTCGACGTGCGCGGGATCGGTGAACGAAACCACATCCTCCCCTGAGAGGGCGTACGCGCGCGCGCCGTACACCGCGGCGCGCACCGGGTCCGAGTCCGCCTGCCCGCGCGCGCGGTGCGCGCCCTTCAGCGCGGGATCGAGCGCCGGCGCCTCGGGCGTCGCCGCCTTGCCCCCGTTCCCGCCGGCCTTCTGCGACGCCCGAACCGCGTCGGCGATGTCGAAGAACGCGGCGGGCCGAAACGCACAGAGATCGTCGTTCGGGATCATCGCCATGAAGAACGGCGAGGTGATGGCGACCTCGCAGCGTCCGTGGGTCCCCATCGTGCCGATGTAGATCGAGCCCTTCGCGGTCGAGAGGACGCGTGGGTCCTGGTGCGCCGAGAGGTAGCCGAACATCAAATCGTCGTCCGGGAGCGCGCGCCGTGAGCTCGGATCGTAGTCGCCCTTCTCGTCGAAGGAGGCGAGCGCGAGCCTCGATTTGCCGATGACGTTCTTGGGTCGGCCCTTCGCGGGCCCCGTGTGCTCGTAGAACAGCACGCGAACGCGATCCCCCGCCGCGCCGCTCGGGCTCGCCGTGACCACGTCCATCCCGGGCATGGGCGACACGAACGTCAGCTCCGTGACGACGTCCGCGCCGTCGAGCGCGCCCTCCGGCGTGAGAGACTGTCGGATCACCGCGAGCTTCTTCGGAGACGACGCGACCTTGGGCTCGGGGCGCGAGCGCGGGTTGGGCTTCTTTCCAGGCTTCTTCGGGGGCTTCGGCTTGGGCTTCGGCTTCGGTGGCGTGGGGTCGCTCGAGGGGACCTCGCGCTTCTCCTTCGCCTCGTCCTCGGGCTCGGCCCAGACCGCGACGAACCGGTCCCCGACGGGGACGAGCGCGTCGCCGTCCTTCAGCTCGCACGTCCGCGCGAGCCCCGAGAGAGACACCGTGCCGGTCGCCGTGGCGGGCAGCTTCGACAGACAGACGACGTTCCCGGCCGTCGTCGCGAGCAGGATCCCGTCGGACCGCGCGAACGCGTTGAACAGCGGCTCGTCGCCGAGCGCGATCGTCGCTCCGAGCGTCGCGCCGTCGAGGATCTGCGCGTACCCCTGATCCCGGTCCGAGAACTGGCTCACCGCGAGGACGGACTCCGCGCCCGCGACCGGCAGGAGCGAGCTCAGCGCGAGCGGGGTCGGGCGGGCCTCTCCGAGCGCGACCCGGTGGGGTGCGAGCGGGGGCGCGCTCGGATCACCGCCCCCTGCGGCGCTCGCGCTCACGCTCGCGGTCGGCTGCGCGCGGCCCGCCGTCTGCGGGCCCCCGCACGCGACGACGAGCAGCGGTAGGATCCCTGCCGCCCTGCGCATCGACTGGGAAGTCCCACGATCCTCTGTTGGAATCAACTTCGGCGTGCGCCCCGCGCGGCGCGCGGCGCGGGTCGGAGGTCGTTTTCGGGCGGCGGTCACATTCCGAGGGCTCGCGGTCACTGGGTGGATATGAGGGTTCCGGCGAGTGTTCAGGTGGCGTTGGTGTCGACGGGGTTCGCGGTCGTGATGGGGGCCTCGGGCTGCTCGAAGAACGTCGACGCTGCCGCCGCAGCGGAGACCGTGGCCGCCGTGGACGTGCCCGCGTCGTACGACACGCCCGCCGAGAAGAACGCCTCCCGGGCCGATCGGGAGGAGCCCAAGCGGACGGAGCGGCACGCGGACATCGCGAGCGAGCAGGTCGAGTCGCGCCTCGCGCCAACCGACGCGTGGATGTTCCGCGGCAGCGTGGACGAGAGCGCGGCGCCCGTCTCGACCCAGGGGTCGATCACTCCGCAGCCGCAGCCGCAGCCCAAGCCCACGATCCAGCCCCAGCCGCCGAAGCCTCCGTCCACCGCACCGGTGGTCGTGAATCAGCCGCAGCGCCCGCCGGGGTGGCAGATCCGCGCGGCGTGCGGGCGCGGTTGAGCTCCATCGAAGCACCCGTTCCAAAGGGAGCGCCGTCCTCGCGCTCCGCGACACCGATCGCCGTCGGCCTCTCGTTGATGCCGACGGATGACTTCCATCGCGCGACGCGGCCCCTCTTCGACCGCGGAGAGGTCGACGCGGTCGAGTGGTCCGTCGACATGGGCTTCGGCGCCCCGCCCCCCGAGTGGCTGCGCGCGCACCTCGAGGCCTACGGCGCGCGCGCTCGCCTCTACGGGCACGGCGTCGAGATGTCGCCGTTCACCGTCGACGCGTCCCCGGCTCGAGCG
This sequence comes from Polyangiaceae bacterium, assembly GCA_046351395.1. Taxonomy (GTDB): domain Bacteria; phylum Myxococcota_A; class Polyangia; order Polyangiales; family Polyangiaceae; genus CAYYKK01. The sequence continues at coordinate 27,011 of JAXLYP010000029.1, read as the reverse complement.
GAGTGGCTCGACGAGCTCGAACGCGCCGCGGCAGGGACGCCGTTCGCGCATTTCTCCGAGCACTTCGGGTTCATGACCGCGCAGGGCTTCGAGGGCGGGACACCCCTGCCGCTGCCGTTGTCGCGCGCCGCGCTCGACCTCGGGGAGGAGCGGTGGGACGAGCTCCGGCAGCGCGTCGGGCGGCCGATCGGCATCGAGAACCTCGCGTTCGCGCTCGGCCCCGAGGACGTGATCGCCCAGCCCGCGTTCTTGCGCGAGCTCTGCGCGCGGACGGACGGGTTCCTGCTGTTCGACGCGCACAACCTCTACTGCCACGCCGAGAACTTCCCGGCCGCGATGGACGGCGCGGACGCGCTCACCCGAGCGAAGCGGCTGTCGCTCCTCTATCCGCTCGAGCGCGTCCGCGAGATCCACGTCGCGGGAGGCTCCTTCGCGCACCCGGGCCGCCCGTTTCGGCGCGACTCCCATGATCGGGAGACCCCCGCGGACGTGCTCGAGCTCGTCCGGTTCGTGGTGGAGCGCTGCCCCGCGCTCGAGGTGGTCATCCTCGAGCGGAGCGACCGCACCTTGTTCGGAGCAGCGGAGGGCGCGGCGTTCCAGGCGGAGTTCCGCGCGCTCCGCGAGGTCGTGCGGCTCGCGCAGGGAGCGCGTGAGCCGCCGCGTCGCCCCGCATCGTCGCCGCCTTGGATCGCGGACGATCGCGCGTCGCGCGCGCAGCTCGAGCGCGCGATGCGCGGGGAGCTCTCGAGCGCCGACGCTCCGCACACCGCGAAGGCGCGCCTCGCGGCCGACCCCGCGCTCGCCCCGTACGCCGCGTGGATCGCGAGCTGGGACACCTCCGCCGTGGACGTCGGCAAGGCGCTCGCCGCCGAATGGTCGAGCGAGCCCGCGCCGCCTGGAGCGCCCTCCCAGCTCGCGATCGTGCAGACCGAGCTCCACCGGCCGGCGCGGCGCCGGCGCGTCGCGATCCCTCGCCCCGGCCCGGATCAGGTGCTCCTGCGCGTGCGCGCGAGCGGCATCTGCGGCACGGACGTCCACATCCGCGAGGGGCGCTTCGCCGTGCCTCTCCCGCTCCGGATGGGGCACGAACCGGTCGGAGAGGTCGAGGCCGTCGGGGAGGCGGTGCGCGCCGTCGCGGTCGGCGATCGCGTCGGCGTGCCTTGGGTCCAAGCGGGGTGCGGTCGTTGTCCGGCGTGCGCGCGGGGAGCGCGCTGGGCGTGCGTCGATCCGAAGACGTGGATCCAGAACGGCGGCGGGCACACCGAGCTCATCGTCGCGGAGGCCGCGGGGTGCGTGGCGCTCCCGTCCGGCGTGGCGTGGGAGCACGCCGCGCCCATGATGTGCGCGGGGTTCACCGTGATGAGCGGCTACCGCGCGGCTCGTCCGCGTCCGGGCGAGCGGGTCGCGGTCCTCGGGCTCGGCGGTCTCGGGCACCTCGGCGTGCAGATCGCGCGGGCGATGGGGCACGAGGTCGTCGCGCTGACCGGGTCCCCGGACAAGCGAGACGAGGCGATCGCGCTCGGCGCCTCGGTCGTCCTCGACGCGCGCGAGGATCCCGGCGCCGCGCTCGAAGCCGCCGGTGGCGCGGACGTGATCCTCGCGACGACGAGCGCGCTCGAGGCGGTGTCGTCCGTCCCGCGGGGGCTCCGCCCGGGCGGTCGAGTCGTGCTGATCGGGCTCGGCCCCGGCGCGGTCGCCATCGACCCGATGACGTTGATCCTCGCGCGCGGGTCGATCGTGGGCGCGCTCGCCGCAGAGCGGGGCGATCTGGTCGACGCGCTCGACCTCGTCGCTCGGGGAGCGATACGCCCTTGGGTCGAGCGGTACCCCATCGCCCTCGCCGAGCGCGCGTTCGCGCGCGTGCGCGATGGGCGCGTGCGCTTCCGCGCCGTGCTCGAGCCCTGAGCTCGGCCGGATCCGCGTTGGGGCGAGATGGAAAGGAGCCGATGTGGGCTGTCGCGGGATCGTCGCTCGGCGGTGGTCGCGGCCCCCAGCGCGTCCCTGGCGAAGCTTCGATCCGGCGCGCGATCGGCCCGTTCTCGCGCCCTCGAGCCGCGGCCGACGGAGCTTGGTACCCGAGCTGCAACTCCCGTCACCGTCCGCTTCGACGAAAGGTCCAGTCATGCTTCACCCCCGCGTGATCACCGCCATCCTCGCCGCTTCTCCGGCGCGCCAGCACGGTCAACCGAGGCCGCTCCTCTGCCGGGACGGCGAGACGTACGTCAGCCGGGTCGCGGTCGCGGCCATCGCGTCGCGCTCGGCCGAGGTCGCCGTGGTGACGGGCGCGCACCGCGACGAGGTCGAGGCGGAGGTGATGGGCTCGGGCGTCAGGTGCCTGTACAACGCGTGCTTCCGAGAGGGCATCGCGTCCTCGCTCCGCATCGCGGCGTGCTGGGCCGTGCGCCAGCCGTGTGACGCCGTGCTGTTCCTCCCCGGGGATCAACCGCACGTGTCGGGGCTCCACGTCGATCGGTTGATCGACGCGTTCGAGCAGCACGGCGGGCGCGTGGCCTCGTATTGGGGCGGCATCCCGAGCGCGCCCGCGGTCTTCCCGCGCGAAGATTTGGGAGAGCTGCTCCGCCTGCGCGGCGACGAGGGCCTCCGCCCGCTGCTCGCCGGCGACGACGTCTGGTGCGTCCCGTTCGCGGGGGGCGAGCTCGAGATGGAGTCCGTGGAGGAGCCGCTGCGCGAGAGCGGGGTGCACCCGATCGCGTCGTTCGCGGAGCTCGCCGAGGAGCTGGCACGCCCGATGCGAATTCGAGATGCATGAGCATCCGAATCCAACTTGGCAACACTCGCCCCTCATCGCTCCCCGCGCTCGGCGTCGCGCTGCTGGGTCTCGCGCTCACCGCGTGCGCCGCGGACCCGCCGCCGACGCCCGCGCGATCACCTCACGCGGCGCTCGCGGAGGACTCGCCCGCCCGACCGTTCGTCGGCAAGTACCGCGTGATCCAGCGCGACGCGCAGAACGCCGAGGTCCAGGGCGCCATCGAAGGCGTCGTGAGCGAGATGAACGGCCTCATTCGAGGCATCGCGCGGGACAAGCTGGTCGAAGCGAACGCGATCCCGCAGCTCCTCGAGGTCAAGGCCGGGGACGACCTCGTCGCGATCTCGATGGACGGGCACACCTCGAGCGCGCCCGCGGACGGCCGCGCGGTGAAGCAGACCGTGTCGACGGGCGAGACGATGGACGTCGCGATGAAGGTGAGCGACCACCTCGAGGAGAGCTTCCACGGAGAAGACCGCGGTCGCGTGAACACGTTCGAACTCCGCGGGGACGTGCTCGTCATGCACGTCCGCATCTACGCCGCGCAGCTGCCCAAGGACCTCGAGTACGACCTCGAGTTCCAGCGCATTTGACGCGCGCCGGTCGAGCCGCGTCGGCCCCGCACCGCGGGCCGGCGCGACCCACGCTCGCGCGAACGAGGCGCGCACGAGAGTGGCGCGCCTCGTTGCCGTCCGAACGCTCGCGGTTCAACTCATGCGCACGCGGTCGTGCTGCGCCTTGTCACCGGCGGGGGCGCGCTCGCCCTTCAGGTACGCCTTGGCGGCCTCGAACGCGTACTTGAGGCCCTCCGTGCCCGAGCTGTCCCAGTACTCCGCGTCCACGGGGGAGACCTCGATGAGGCGAATGGACGGGTCCGCCTCTCCCTTCGGGAACCACACCTTCCATGCCTCCTTCCAGAGCTCCGCGACGCGCGCCGGGTCGACGAGGATGCGCGCATAGCCGGTCAGGGCGATGAACTTCATCTTGCCCTGCGCGGTGACGTACACCTTCGGCTCCGCGTCGATCTCGGCGAGCTTCGGCGACGCCGCGTCGGTGACGAAGAACATCTTCCCGTCGTCCTGTACGTCCGCGATCGCCATCGGCCGAGCGTGGAGCCCGCCGTGGGACTCGGAGAGGAGCATCGCGGTGTCGAAGCTCTTCAGGATGTCGATCAGCTGGGCTCGTGGATCCATGTTCTCCGTCATCTCGTCACCTCAGGGGTGACTCGGGAGCAACACCCGTTCCGGCCGCTCCGGTGGCGCAGAGGGCGGAGGCTTGGGCGCGCGGGGACCACGGCCGAAAGGGGACCACCAGTTGAGATCGCCGACGAGCCGCATCGTGGCCGGGACGAGCAGCGTCCGGACGAGCGTGGCGTCGAGGAACACCGCGAGTGCCATGCCGACCCCGACCGCTTGAATCATCACGACGTCGGCGAACGCGAACGCGACGAACACCGCGACCATGATCGCGGCGGCGCTCGTGATGAGCCCCGCGGTCCGCCCGACGCCCTCCGCGACGGCGCGCGTGTTGTCGCCCGTGCGGAGCCAGGACTCGCGGATCCGCGAGAGGAGGAGGACCTCGTAGTCCATCGAGAGCCCGAACAGCACGCAGAACAGGAGCACGGGGAGCGTGGGCTCGAGGGGTCGAGGCTCGCGTACGCCGAAGTGACCGTCCTGAAAGATGAACACGAGCGCGCCGAACGAGCCCGCCATCGACAGGATGTTCATCACGATGGCCTTCAGGGGGAGCAGCACGGAGCGCAGCAGCAAGAACAGGAGGACGAGCGTCGCGCTGATGACGAACGCGACCGCGTACGGGAGGCGCTCGACGATCGAGCGGGTCGTGTCGATGTCGCTCGCGGCGCCGCCACCGACCGTGAGCTCGCCGTCCGCGACGCGTCGGTCCTCGCGGATCGCCCGGACGATGGCGCGCGCCTCCTCGCTGTCGCTCGTCGCGTCCGTGGTCGCACGCAGGATGGCGACGTTCGCCCCCACCGTCGCCGCCTTGCCCTGCTCCACGAGCACCGCGGCCATGGGCGGAGGCTCTCGCAGGAAGGCGCCGAGGGCCGCGCGATCCGCGAGCGGGTTCGGCGCGAACAGCGTGGACACGCTCTTCACGTTCGGGAGCGCGCGGACGCGATCTCCGAGATCGACGAGCGCCTCGACCCGCGCGTCGTCCGCGAGGGGTGAGCCCGGGAAGCGCACAGCGACGAGGATCTCTCCCCGGACGAGATCCGGCAGCGCGCCGCGGAGCTCCTCGTACGCCGCGCGGGCCTCCACTTTCCGGTCGAGGACGCGCACGTCTGCCGCCGCGAGGCGCAGGTGGAGGAACGAGACGCCCATCGCGAGGAGGGCCGCGAGCGTCGGCAGCCCGACGAGGATCGGGTGCTTCATGACGCCCCTCGCGATGCGGCTCCACGCGCTCCGCTCGATCACGGGCGGCCGCCGCGGCGCGGCGCCCCGCTTCGCGAACGGCAGCGCGAGCGCGTGCACCCACGGTCCCAGCACGGAGAGCAGCGCGGGGAGGAACGTGAGCGCGAAGACGACGGCGAGCGCGACGACGATCGCCCCGCCGATCCCCATCGTGAAGAGGTACGAGCCCGTGAAGAACATCAGCCCGCCGAGCCCGGTGCACACCGCCACGCCCGAGAACGCGATGGTCTTGCCCGCGGTCGAGACGGCCTTCACGATCGCGTCGTTCTTCGGCAGCCCGCGCCCGAGCTCCTCGCGGTAGCGGCTGAGGAGGAAGAGAGAGTAGTCGATCGACACGCCGAGCCCGATGAGGGAGCAGACGTTGATCGTGTACATCGCGATGTCCATGCCGTGGGAGAGCGCAAAGACGCACGCGATCCCGCCCACGACGGCGATGGCGCCGACCCCGAGCGGGAGCGCCGCGGAGACCACGGTCCGGAACACGATGAGGAGCACGAGCAACGCGAGCGGGAGCGCGATGAGCTCCGCGCGCGCGAGGTCGTGCTCGAGCGTGACGTTCATGTCGTGAATGAACGGGAGGTGCCCCGTCGCGATCACGTCCGCGCCCGACGCGCCGAGCGCGGCCCGCACGGCCGGGTACCGCGCCAACGCGTCGTCCGGATCGCCCTTCATGGTGACGAGCGCGACGCGAACACCGGCCTCGTCGTTGACCATGCGCGCCGCTTGCTCGGGCATCGCCTCGTGCGGCGTGACGACGCGCGCAACGTCGGGCGCGGAGCGCACGGGCTCCACGGCCGCGTCGACGATCGCCTCGCCCGCCTCACCCGGCGGCAGCCCCCGGAACACCGCGAGGAACGTGGCGTCGCTCGCGTACCCCGTGATCTCGGTGACCGCAGACTCTGCGCGGTCCGACTCGATCTCACGGAAGTGTCCGCTCGTGAGGCGACCTCCGGTGAACAACATCGCGATCGACGCCGCGAGGATCGCGCCGGACACGAAGAGCGTGGCGGCGCGGTGGCGGAGGATGAACCGACAGAAGCGCTCGAGCATGTCCCCCGGGTTGCGAGATCCGCGCCGAGCCCGAGGGGTCTCAGCGCGAACCGCCTCCGGTCTGAGCACCGGACAGGTTGAACCCCGAACGAATGCGTTCGAGTTCGAGAGGGAGGCGCACGCCCGAGGAGCGAGCACCGAGAAGACGACTCCTCGTCATCTGAGGAGCACAGCGACGAGGCCGTGTGGTTCTCTCCGAAATCGGGCGCCTACGCCGGCGCTTCAACCTGTTCGGTGCTCTAGTTGGAGCGCTTGCTCCTCGCCGTGGAGGCGCGCTTCTGCTTCGGCGTCGCTCGCTTCTTCGACGAGGTCGACCTCTTCGCGGTCGCGCCGTTCTTCTTCGCCGTCGCGGAGCGGGTCTTCTTCGCGGTCGTGCGCTTCGGGGACGAGGCGCGCTTCTTCGCGGAGCTCGACTTGGACTTCTTCGCCTTGGGCGCGGGCACCTTCCCGCCCTCGGAGCGCGCCTCCGACAGCCCGATCGCGACCGCCTGCTTCGGGTTCGTCACCTTCCTCCCCGAGCGGCCGGACTTGAGCTCACCACGCTTCATCTCGTGCATCGCCTTCTCGACCTTCTCACTCGCCTTCCGACCGTATTTTCTCGTCGCCATGGAACCTCCTTCGAAGAGCGCACGTCGGCTGCAAGCGCGGCGCCACGGAGGTGAGGAGCCGCGTCGAGGAGGCCGCGCGCCTCTTCGGGGGGCGCGAAAGAGGCACGGGTTCGCGCGGATCGGGCCGGAGGCGCGCACGCCGCGCGTTCACGCGCGCTTTCCGCGTCGCGCGATCTCGGGATGAGGCGCGATCGGACCCTTGTGGCAAAGCTCCGCGGGCTAGCGGGCTGTCATAGAACTCCCTTCGCCCGCATCGACGAGGCATCCGCAGGCATATGCGCCCGATTTCGACGCGATCCACACGGCCTCGTCGCTGCGCTCCTCGGGCGTGCGCCTCACGAACGAACTCGAGCGAATCTGCTCGAGTTCCAACACGTTTGTCGCTCTAGACGCCTTCGAGGAGCCGGATCATCTCGATCGCGGAGTCGCCGTTCGCGTACCCGCGCGGGACACGGAGGAGCGGGAAGTACCCGGCGTTCGCGAAGAGGCGCTGGGCCGCGCCGTTCTGCGCCGCGGTCCGCAGCCGGACGACGACCGCGCCCTCGCGCAGCGCGAGGCTCTCCGCCCCCGCGAGCAAGCGCCGTCCCACCCCCGCGCGCCGCGCCTCGAGGGACACGGCGATCGCGTCGATGCGCGCGATCACGGGCTTCTTCCACGGACCGAACGGCCTGCCGAGGGCTTCGATCTCGACCACCACGAACCCCACCGGCTCCCCGCCGCTCTCGGCGACGAGGCACTTCGTCTTCGGGCTCGACAGCATCGAGAACACGGTGCTCGTCGGGTCGCGCGACCACTCGGCGAACGCGTCGTCGCAGAGATCCGCGAGGAAGTAGTCGTCCGCGCTCGTGCGCTCGCGGAGCTGGAAGGAGGGGAGCTTCGGCCGGCGCGCCATCGCGGGAGAGTGTAAGCGCGTCAGCTGAGGCTGTCGCGCCGATCCCAGCGGGAGGGAAGGATCACCGACACGTCGCGCGTGGAGACACGGAGCTCCGCGCGCCACCCGCCGCTCGGGGCGGTCGTCGCCGCGCGCTGGAGGAGGGCGAGCCCGCGCCCCACGTGCTCTGCGAGGCCCAACGTGCGCGCGAACGCTGCGACGAGCGGGTTCCGCGGATGCGACACCCCGCCCTCGCGCGCGAGGTCGTCGAGCTCGGGGGCGCCCTCGGGTGGGCCGCCGGGGCTCCACACCTCGACGCGATCCGTGAACACACGCACCGCGACCCGGCTCGGCTTGCGCAGATCGCGGTGGACGAGCGCGTTCACGATCACCTCGCGGACGAGCTCCAGCGGGTACTCCTCGTCCGCCGCGTCCCCCGAACACGACGCGACGAACCGCGCGGCGCCGTCGACGAGCGAAGGCAACGGGCCCTCGAGGTCGAGGCGCTCGCGGATCTCGTCCGTGATGAGTCGCCCGCGGAACGCGACGCACCCGACGCCGAGCTCGGGGAACACGAACTGCGGCGACTTCCCGAAGACATAGAGACCCGCGAGCGTCGGCACGACGCGCGGCGCGAGCTTCGCGGCGACCCCCACCTTGATGGCGACGTCGTCCCGGGACATCACCTCGAGCCACGCGGGCGCGCGCCGCTTGAGGAACGCGTCGACCGCGGGGAGATCGAGATCGTCGAGCTCCGCACCCGACACACCGAGTCGCTCCTGGCTCATCGGCTCCTCACGGCACCGCGTCGAAGTGCGCCTTCACCCGCGCGGCGGAGAGCGCCTTGTCATAGAGCGCGACCTCGTCGATCGAACCGCGGAACGAGGCGGTCGTGGGGCCGAACGTACGAGCGCCGATGACCACGTTCATGGGCGTGTTCGAGAGCGTGACCTTCGGGCGCGTCTGGCAGTTCATCGTCGCGTCGATGTAGATGCAGATCGTCGTCCCGCCGTCGTACGTCCCGACGAGGTGGTGGTACTGACCGTCGTTCGGGTAGTCGATGGTCATGTCCTGGTCCATCGTCGCGAGCGTTCGCCCGTAGGTCACCTTGGCGACGCCGGAGAACGTGACGAGGTACATCCGGTAGCCCTGCTTGTCCGTCATCATCGCGGGCCACTCGATGTCGACGATCCCGCGGTGGTTCGTGTCGATGGTGTCGGCGCGCACCCAGGCCTCGATGGAGGAGGCCGCGTCGTAGATCGCGAGCTCCGGGTGGTCGACCGTGACCTGTCCACCGAGGAAGCGCACCGCCTTGTCGCTCGTGCTCGCGAAGGGCGGCGCTGCGCCGAGCATCAGCGCCCCGCCGTACGCGCCGTCACGGCCCGCGATCTCCTCCTTCGCCACGGCGCCGGCGGCCTCGGACAGGCGCCACCATGCGATCGGCGTGTCCGCCGTGACCGCGGCGACGTACGCGTCATCGCCCATCCCGCCGCTCGAGCTCGAGGCGCTCGTCGTGCTCGCAGCCGACGTGGATCCGCCCGCGCTCGAGGTCCCGCTCGACGTGCCCGTCGCCGTCCCGGACGACATGGAGGTCGAGCCCGCCGACGCGGTGGTGATCCCGGAGCTCGACGCGGCCCCGCCGAGCCCGCTCGCCCCGCTCTGGAGCTCGTCGAGGGAGATCAGCGAGCAGCCGCCGGCGAGCACGAGGAGCCCGACCGTCGCTGCAGCACGCACACGAGGGATCTCCGAGGGGCGCGGATCGCGTGTCATGCGATCCGCGATCGTAGCTCGTTTCAGGGCGCTTCAGCGCTTGATCTCGAACTGGTCGATGATCGCGCCGTCGATGTTCTTGAAGTACGCGTGGGCCTTCGACGGATCGCCTCCCTCGTTGAACACCACGAAGAGCGCGCCGTAGTTCGCCCCCTGGTCGGACGCGTAGATGGACGCCCACTCGCCCTTGCAGCCGTACGGAGGCGTCGTCGGGAGGCAGCGGTTCTGATCTCGGATGCCGATCCCGCCGAGCCCCGACACGACGGCGAACGTCTTTCCGGGCGCGAGGCAGGCGATGCTCGGATCGCTGCAGGCGGGGTCGACCGTTTGATCGGTCATGCTGACGAGCGTCTTCGTGCGCTCGTACGAGTGCTCGTGGCCCGTGGTGACCATCGCTCCCTTGGCGCGGCACGTCTCGTACACGCCCCAGCCCATCTCGTCCCCCTTGCCGCCGATCTGCATCGCCTTCTGGTTCTTGTGCCAGCCGCAGACACGCCACGCGGCCTCGGTCGGCCCCTGGAACTGATCCTCGATGAACTGCGCGAACTCGTCGTTCTTGCCGTTCTGGCCGACGAACACGAAGTGGATGCCCTTCCAGGTGAACGCGAACTTCTCGTCGAGGATGTTCGGGTCGTCGAGCGCGACGCCGGCGGCGGCGGCGTGCGCCGTCACGTAGGGCGCGTACGCGTCCCACGCGGGCGCGTCGTGGTTCCCGACGGACGCGAAGTACGGGAAGCTCGCGCCGAGCTTGCCGTCGACGGTCGCGAAGAAGCCGTCGGGATCGAGGCCGTAGTCGAAGTCGCCGTTGTGGATGACGCCGTCGACCTTCTCGGCCTTCACGAGGTCGAGCACCTTGCCGAACGTCGAGCCGTTGCCGGTGTCCCCGATGAACGCCACGCGAACCTCGGCCGCGGGCATCCCGCTCCCGCTCGAGGCGGACGTCGTTCCGCCGGCCGCGCCCGACCCCATGGATCCCGTGGAGGCGCCCGTCGACGACGTCGTCTTGCCCGCCGACGTCGTGCCGCCGGCGGTCGAGGTCACCGGACCCTCGGACGGACAAGCCGCGAGCAGGGCGCCCGCTGCGACGAGCGCGACGGGGAGGAGAGCGGTGAGGAGCCGACGGCGCGCCATGGAATGGGACGAGCGTAGGGTGGGAAGCCGCGCGGCGCAAAGGTCGCGGTCGCGCGTGACGTGGCGGTATCGGTCAGTTGTAGTAGATGAAGTCGTCGTCGCCCTCGGTCACGGTGAGCACGACGATCGTGTCCGCCTTCACCATCGGGTCGACCATCGCGTACGCCTGGATCATCGCGTCCGCGTGCGCCTGATCCTGGGCGATGATCGAGAGGATCTGCTTCTTCCAGCGGTCCGCGGCGGACACGCTCGCGGAGCTCAGGAGAATGTCGGAGAGCTTGCCCTCGAGCACGTTGTACGCCTGGCTCACGGGGTAGGCAGCGCCCTTCGGGAAGCTCTCCGCGCGGACGACGCTGACGCCGACCTTCTCGCCGTCGATCTCGACGAGCAGGTCCGTCTTCTTGCTGTTCGTGTCGTACACGATCTGCGCCTCGCCCTTGAGGAACGCGGCAGCGTCGCACCGGTAGAGGACCTCGTACGCGAAGATCTCCGAGTAGAGCGAGCTCTGGTTCAAGTTGCCGGCGGCGTACATCGCCTGTCCGCCCGGGCTCAGGTACATGACGTCGAACGGCGGCCGAGCCGAGAAATCGAGGGCGTTCGAGAGCAGCTCGGGGGCTGGCGAGAGGACGTCGGCGAGGTCGACGTCGCCGCACGTCCCGCTGAGGACGCCGTATCCGCCGAGCGGAGCTCCTCCGCCCGTGCCCCCCGCGCCTCCGCCCCCCACGCCCGACGTCGAGCTCGCGGTGGTCGCGGCCCCGGTCGACTGCGCGGATGTGGACGCGCCGGAAGAGGTGCTCGAGGTCGCGCCCGCGCCGCCCGTGCTCGCGCTCGTCTCCCCGCTCGAGCTGCTCCCGGAGGTGGAGCTCGACGCGCCCCCTGTGCCGCCGACGGGCTCCCGGCAAGCCGACGCACACGCGAGGACGAGGACGAGGGGGAGAGCGCCGCGCAGAGACATGGAGCCTACGTGCACTGGCGCGCCGCGCGCTGCCACGAGAAAGCGGGCCTCACGGTTCATCTTCCCACGCGAGCGAAAGGAACCGCCACTGGCCGTCGACCTTCACGAACGTCGACACCTTCACCCCGCGCCCCTCGAAGGGGACGCCGAGACGGTTCCCACGCTTCTCATAGCGGCTCGTGCGCGTCGCGATCGCGCCGCTCACCGTGGTGCTGGCCCAGGTCTCGCGCTCGACGAAGCCGGTGATCGTCCCGTCCCGCAAGATCTGCCGGCGCGGAGCGACGAAGCCCTCGACGCTCGTGATCGTGGGCGGGCTCGAGGTTCGGTTGCAGACGACCGCGCCGCTCACGAACATCGCGGGGACGTCGTCGACGCGGTCCGCGCGGCCGTCGTTCGTGGCCGCGTCGAGGAACGCGGCCATCAGAGCGTCGAGCACGCCCTCGTCGGCGCCACGGGTAGTCGTCATGCGGCAGAGCAGTCTAGAATGGCCCCGGTCGAGCTTGGAGGATCTCTTGGAACATCGCGCACTTGCTCTTCTCTTTTCGGCGGCGGTCGGCGTCGCCGGCTGCTCGGACAACAGCGGTCCGCACGCGCCCACGGGCGGCGGGACGTCCCACGCGAGCAGCGGCACCGGGACCACGAGCACGGGCTCATCGACCACGACGTCCACGACGAGCGCGGGGGTGGGCGGTGCAGGCGGAGCGAACCTGTATGGCGGCCACGTCCTCGCGACGGAGGACGAGGTGTGCGAAGGCATCGCGGGCCTCACGGCGGGCCACCTCCTCATGGATCCGCTCGAGTCGGGCACGAACACGATCCAATACATCTCGGTCGACGGCATGGGGATGGCGCAGATCAACGGATCGAGCTCGCTCACCGTGTCGGTCACGTGGCCCGCGAATCCCGTCGCGATTTGCTACCCCCTCTACGAGAGTCAGACGACGGGCGTGAAGCAGTGGCCGCGCATCGGCATATCCGGCCTGAAGGTCCACTTCACGACGCAGGACGGGAAGTTCAACGAGACGGTGGACGGCGTCGCCGCCCTGCAGTCGACCGACGGCGGGATGGTCGGCGGCACGTCGGTCCTCGCCGCGGAGCTCGAGGCGGATCTCGTCGGCACGTACGATCCGAACGTCACCTACTACCCGGGCAACTACGACGGCGCGGGCTATCTGTTCGGCCTCCGCCACAGCGGCGCGGTCGTGCAGGGCATCGTCGGGCTCTTCGGGAGCGGCGCGGAGCTCGTGGACAGCCTCGACGGGATCCGCCTCGGCTCGGGCGTCGCGATCGCACAGATCCTATGAACGCCACTGTCTGCGTTGGCGCCACCCTAGCTGTCGGAGCGCTGCTCCTCGGCTGCAACGCGGGGCCACCCGCGCCGCCCGCGCTCGCGGATCCGTCCGCCGCGACGGAGCGCGCGCCGGACACGTTCCGCGTCGTGTTCGACACGACGAAGGGCGCGATCACGGCGACGTGCACGCGGGAATGGGCACCGAACGGCGTGGACCGCCTGTACAACCTCGTGAAGCGCGGGTTCTTCGACGACGTCGCGTTCTTCCGCGTGGTGACCGAGCCGCGACCGTTCGTCGCTCAGTTCGGGCTCCACGGAATCCCGGCCGTGAACTCGAAGTGGTCGGACGCGCGCATCGCCCCTGATCCCGTGAAGGCCTCGAACGATCGCGGCAAGCTCACGTTCGCGATGGCGGGCAGCCCGGACACCCGAACCACGCAGCTGTTCATCAACCTCGCGAGCAACAAGGACCTCGATCGGATGGGGTTCGCGCCCATCTGCGAGATCGACGCGGCCGGCATGGCGATCGCCGACCAGCTCTACGGCGGATACGGCGAGGGCCTCACGGAGAAGCAGGGGACGATCTCGAGCGAGGGCAACGCGTTCCTCAAGAAGGAATACCCGCGGCTCGACTACATCAAGACCGCGCGCGTCGAGTAGCGGAGCCGCGTTGCCCGTTCGCTCACGCGCGGGTGTGCGCGAGCGCCTTCTGCAGCATGTCCCGGAACCGCGCCTCGAGCTGTGGATCGGCGGCGAAGCGCGTCGCGTACTCGGCCGTCGTGACGCGCCAGGTGTGCGGGTGAATCCCCGCGCGAGCAAGGTTCGCCTCGGTGTTGCCCTGGACCGTGAGCATCGCGGAGACGTAGACGTACCGCTCGAGCGGGAGCACTTGCGGGGCCGCGCCCGACTGCACCGTCGGTGGGACGATCGACACCGACGGGAGCGCCGCCGTCGCGGCGCGCTTCGGTGCGGCGGAGAACTCCATGGGTGTCGGCGCCGTCGCCGAGACGTCCCGCGAACCGATGACGAGCCGCGGCGCATCCGCGGGCGGCGGGGACAGGGAGGGCGTCAGCACCATCGTCGGCGGGGACGAGGGCCGGCGCCGCTCCTCGGGGGGCGGCACGGGAGAGCCGCTCTCGATGCAACGGACCGCCTCCTCGTAGGCGCTCTGGTAGAGCCTCGCGCGCGCGAGCTCGCCGCGCGCGACCTCCTGCTTCAGATCATCCAACCACCGCTGCTCGACGACCTTCCAGCCGCTCGGGTCGAAACCCCGGCGACGCAGCGTCTCGAGCGGAGGAGCTCCTCGATCGAGCTCCGCCTTGATGGCGGCGAACTCCTGGATCGAGCACGGCCTGAGGGTCGATGCGTCGGGCGACACGTGCCTCTTACGAAGCACCCGCCTACATTTCGCCACTCATTTTTCGAGTCGGCTGAATTCGATGAGCGCGCCCAAGAATTCCTGAGCGGAGTTCCGCGGACGGAGCCGCGGCTGATCGTGCGCCTTCGGCGCGCCCGGGGAGCCCTTGATCCGACGGTCAGCGGTCTCCTCGAGGATCCTTCCAGCCGCGTCGGTCGAGGCGCTCGCGCAGATCGTGCTCGGTCGCAGCGAAGCCGAGCGCGCGCGCGGCGGCGGCCGCGACGACGAGCGTCTCGGACGCGACGTCGTCGCGCGCGAGCTCGGGCTCGAGGAGGTCGAACGCCGCGCGCGCGTCTCCTGCCTCGAGCGACACGGCGGCGAGATCGTGCACGAGCGCGCGGCGCGCGGACTCACTCGGAGCGTGCGCGAGCCCCTCTCGGAACGCCGCGCGCGCCCCGTCGAGGTCGCCGGCGTTGCGGCGCGCGATCCCGAGGTTCTGCACAGCCGCGGACCGATCGACGTACGCGAGGTAGCCCGGCCGATCCGCGAGCGCGATCTCGTACCGCTCCGCCGCGAGCGCGAACGATCGACGCGCGCGCGCGTCTTCCGCGAGATAGAAGAACGCCTCCCGGCATGCGTCGGTGCCCGTGACCTCCGGTGTGAAGAGGGTCACGTCGTCGTGAAACCGCCGGGCATCGAGCGCGGACACGACGCCGAGCGCGGTCACGGCGAGGCTCACGCACGCGCCCTTGGCGCGATCCCCGAGCCGCTCGAGTCCGCCGACCGCGTCGCACACCACGACGAGCGCGAACGCGAGCGGGGTGTACGCGTAGTGGATCGACCACCACCGCATGACGGGCACGATCTGGAGCGCGGGGAGGACGCCGAGCGCGAGGTAGAGCACCGCGAGAGGCGCCGAACCGCCTGGGCGCGCGGCGGCCCGCACGCGCTGCACGACGACCGCGATCAGCCCGAGCGCGACGAGGACGCCCGCGATGGAGAGCCTCGATCCGACGCCCTCGATCGGCACCGCGTCGCACACGGACGAAGGCGCCGGGACGAGCGCCGCTCGCGCGAGCCGCGCGAACGACGAGAGGCGCATCCCGATCGCCGCGGACGGGTCGAGCGCGGAGTGCGTCGCTCGAAACGGAGGCGCGTACCTCAGGCGGAGGCAGAGCGCGGAGAGCGTCGCGACGACGATCGACACGAGGAGCGGCGCGCTCTTCTGCAGGCGAGGCCGCAGCCCCTCGGCGCGCGCGCGCGCCCCCTCGTACGCGAGGACGAAGAGAGGCCCCAGGACGAGCGCGGTCTCCTTCGTGAGCGCGCCCCCCAGGATCGCGAGGCCCGCGAGCACGGGTCGCGCGCGCGCCGCGCCGAGCACCGCGAGCAGGATCGCGAGGAGCGCCATGGACTCGGAGCGGAACGCGATCGCGTCCGCGACGATCGAGGTCGCGGGGTGCACCGCGAACAGACACGCGGCCGCGAGCGCGGCGCGCCGGGTCGACCCGATCCGCTGCGCGAGCGCGAACAGCGCCTGCGAAGCGAGCGCGTGCCAGAGGAGGTTCCCGACGTGGAACACCCAGGGCTCTTCGAAGATCGCGTCGATCGAGAGCGTGAGCGCGACGAGCGGCCGGTAGTACCCCGTCTCCGCGAAGCCCTGAGTGAACAGCGACGCGAACGCGCGCGGCTCGGCGATCGCGAGGCGCTGCTCGATGTGCGCGTGGTCGAGCCAGAGGAACCGGCCCTCGAGCGCGGGCGCGTGGGACGCGAACGCGAGCGCGGTCGGGAGGAGCGCCGGCAGCGCCGCGCCCACGCGCCGGAGGGCGCCGCGGATCATCGCGGCGAATCTATGCGGTGCCCGCTCGATGCGATAGTCCTCCACCGACCGCGCGATGTACCTCTCGAGCACCCTCGCCCAGCTCTACCGGGCGCTCCGCGCGCGCGACCCGAAGGCGGCGAGGCCCGTGCCCCGCGCGGTCGTTCGGCTCGGGATCACGAGCCTGCTCACGGACGTCGCGTCCGAGATGGTCGACACGATCCTCCCGCTCTACGCGCTCTACGCGCTCGAGCTCTCGCCGTTCGCGGTCGGCGCGCTCGACGGGCTCTACCACGCGGCGACGACCCTCGCGCGCATCGGCACGGCGATCGTCGCGGACCGCATGCAGAGGCTCAAGGAGGCGGCGTTCGTGGGCTACGCGCTCTCGCTCGCGAGCCGCGTGGTCCTCGCGTTCGCGGGCGGCGGGAGCGGCGCGCTGTTCGGCGCGATCGCGATCGACCGCGCGGGCAAGGGCCTGCGCGCTGCGCCGAGGGACGCGATGATCGCGCTCGCCGCGGCGCCCGAGGCCCGCGCCGCCGCGTTCGCGACGCACCGCGCGCTCGACTCGATCGGCTCGGTGCTGGGCCCGCTCCTCGGGTTCGTCCTGCTCCTCCTCGCGCCGCTCGGGTTCGACGTCGTGTTCGTCGCGAGCGCGGGGATCGCGCTCGTGGGGCTCTTGTACTTCGCGCTCTTCGTCGAGCCTCCCGCCGCGCGCGACGCGAGCGCCGAGCCCGCCGCCGGATCCGCGGGCCCGGCGCGCGCGAGAGGCGGCTTCGCGGCGATCGTGGCGATCGGCGCGCTCACGAGCGCCGGGGAGGTCAGCCCTGCGCTCCTGTTCGTCGCGGTGCGAGAGCGCGCGGGGATCGGCGTCACGAGCGTCCCGCTCCTCCAGGTCGGCGCGGCGGTCGCGTGCGCGCTCTCCGTCGTGCCCCTCGGTCGGATCGCCGATCGCGTCGGTCCGCTGTGGGTCTACCTGTTCGGACAAGCCCTCCTCGTCGCGGGGTACCTCGTCGTGCTCGGTGTGCCCGGATGGGCGGGCGTGATCGGCGTCGTGGCGCTGGTGGGCGCACACTACGCGGGGACGGAGGGAGTGCTCGTGGCGCTCGCGAGCTCCGTCTTGCCGCGCGCGCGACTCGCGACGGGGCTCTCGCTCCTCTCCATCGGCGCGCTCGTCGCTCGGATCGGCGGCTCCCTCGCGTTCGGCGCGCTTTGGCAGCGCGTCGGCACGACCGCGGCGATCGGCGCCGCGGCGGGGATCACCGCGCTGTCGACGCTCCCGATCGCCCTCGCGGCGCGCCCGTCAGAGAGAGCGCGCGCGTAGCGTCGACGGCTCGGTCATTTGCCGGCCTCGGCCTTCGCGTCGGCCTTCGCCTCGACGGAGATGTTGAACTTGAGCTGGGACTGCGCCGAACCGTCCTTCGGATAGAAGAAGAACAGCTCGGTGCGGCGGTTCTCGGCGAGGCCGTCCGCGGAGTCGTCGTCGGTCGTCGGGTCGGACTCGCCGCGCGCGGCGACCTCGAGCCGGGCCTCCGCGATCCCCTCGGCGAGCAGCGCGGCCTGCACGCGCCGCGCGCGACGCAGCGAGAGCTCCTTGTTCATCTGCTCGTCCCCCGTGGAATCGGCGCGGCCGATGACGACGAGGTGGAGCTCGGGATCCTCCTTCAGCTTCGCGGCGGCCTTCTTGACCTCCTCGTCCTCCCCCTTCTTCGGGAGATCCTGGCCGCTGTCGAACCCGACGTACATCGGGCTCGGCGCGGAGCCGCAGCCGACGGCGAACGCGGAGACCAGCAGGAGCGCGGTGATCGTGGACGCGATCTTCATGCGCCCAAAGATAGGAGTTCGGGGCGAACGGTGTCGAGACCGCGCGTCGAGCGGGACCGCACGAACCGTGCTCGAGCGAGAGCAGGGCGACCCTGGTTATCGCGCCTCGCTCCGATCCGCCGAACGAGATCCGCAGCCGACGAGGGGCGCCGTGAGGAGCGCGTGGAGGAGCGTTCGCCGATCGAGCTTCACTCGTGGGAGAGTCCCGCTCGTGCGCGTGTGACTCGAACGATCGCTCGCGCGCACGCATCGAATCTGGCGCCCGATGATGAAGCTCGTCGTCCCTCTTTTCGCCGTCGTCTTCCTGTCGCAGATCGGTTGCTCCGAGCCGCCCGCGCGAGCCCCGGTCGAGGCGAAGCCGGTGGAGATCGGCCGGGACGCGGCGGTCTACGCGGCCGCGATGGACGCGGAGACGCGCTTCGGCATCCGCGGCCTCCGGCCCCTCACTGCGAACCGGACCGGCGAGGTGTGGATCATCGAAATGAGCGGCGAGGACGGCTCCTCCGTGCACTACGCGGTGGGCGCCGCGGACGGAACCATCCGCGAGCGCCGCGTTCGCCGGTGACGAGCCGTTCGACACGGAACGAGGACGAGGCGAGAGCCCGCGCCCTACGCGCCCCGGCGAAAACCCGCTAACGTCGATACATGCAAAGCGGAGATGGCCCGGAGGGCCCGTTCGGCCACCCGCCGGGCGGATACGGTCCAGCCCCGGAGTACGCGCGTCCGGCACCGCCCGAGCCCCGTCCGCAGACCGCCCAGTTCGGGCAACACCTGCCCGCCATCCCCCACCCGGACGAGCGCGGGGAGGATGGGTGCCTCCTCGCGTGCCCGCGCTGCCAGTCGAGCTCCGTCTCGAAGCCCTCGTTCACGTGGTGGGGCGGCGTCGTCGGGCCCTCGCTCCTCAAGCACCGCGTGTGTGCCGCTTGCGGGTTCGGCTTCAATGGGAACTCGGGCAAGAGCAACAACACCGCCATCGCGCTGTACGTCTCCTTCTTCTTCGTCGTGGCGATCGTGGTCGGGGCTCTGCTCCTGCGCCGCTGATCGCGCGCGAGCGGTCGCGCTCCTGTCCGTCGCCCTCCCGTGCTCCGCTCGTGCGCATGGCGCGGGGACCTCCACCGCGACTTGAAACGGTCGCGCTCGGGAGCGCGCTCGCACCGCCGGATCCCGTTGCCACTTTGTCAGCGCTGGCGCCCCGGATCCGGCGTCGACGCCAGAGTGTCGCCGACCCATCCCGCGCGTTGGACGAAGCGCTGGCCGGCCGCGCGAGAACCCCGATGGAACGCGGCCTACACGCGTATGAGCTTGGGCGGCACGGATCTTGTTGAGCGGGAGTCGATGCCCGGCGCGACCCCACGGTCTCCGGGTCGCGAGGAGCAACGACGTGCGCGCTTTGTTCAGCCGTTTTCGAGAGTGGAAGCAAGCCAGTCTTCTGAGGCGCACCGTGGTAACGGTGCTGACCTTCGTGCTCCTCGCGTGTGGATCCATCGGCTTCATGAGCTACGCCGCGCTCGCCGCGACGCAGGCGATCTTCAAGTCGCCCGCGGCGGGACCGAGCGCGTCCGCCGCCCCGTCGGGCGCGGCCGTGGCGACGGACGGCTCGGATCCCACGTCGAACGGCGCGAAGCTGCCGACGAAGACCGCGTCGACGCCGCAGAAGGGCGCCGTCCGGAGCAAGTCACAACCGAAGCCGCCCGTGGGGGACGAAGACTGATGCTCTCGAGAACCAAGATCGCGTCGTTCGCGGCCTCCGCCGCGGTGCTGTTCGCCGCCGCCGGCCTCGCGACGCCCGCGCTCGCGCAGCCGAACAAGCGACAAACGCCGCCGATCCGGACCCCCGCGACCCCGGCGAAGCCGGGCACTCCGCCCGCGGGAACACCGACGCCGCCCGCCGATCCGAGCGGCAAGCCTCCGGTCGATCCGAACGATCCCTTGTCGAAGGTGAACCAGGGTCCGAAGGAGATCGAGTTCAAGCCCAAGGGCCCCGGGGACCTCGTCTCGTTCAACCTCGACGACGCGGATCTCCCCGACCTCGTGAAGGCGATCGGTCAGGTCACCGGCAAGCGCTTCATCTACGGCGCGAAGGTGAAGACGCTGAAGGCGACCGTGTACTCGCCGGACAAAGTCACCGCGGCGGAGGCCTACAACGCGTTCCTCGCGATCCTCGCGGCGAACGGGCTCACGGTCATCCCGCACGGCCAGTTCCTCGAGATCACCGAGTCCACGCTCGCCGTGACGCAGAACACGCCGATGTACGGGGCGGCGTCGCCGACGCCGAACGAGGATCGCTACATCACCCGCCTCTACCGGCTCCAGAGCGTGGACGCGGGCGAGGTGAAGACCGTCCTCGACAAGTTCAAGTCGAAGGACGGAGACATCACGGTCTACGCACCCGGGAACCTCCTCATCATGACGGAGACGGGCGAGAACCTCCGGCGGCTCCTGCGGCTCATCGAGGAGATCGACGTCGGCGCGGCGGGCGACCAGATCTGGGTGCAGCCCGTGTTGAACGGCTCCGCGACCGAGACCGCGACGAAGCTGAACGAGATCCTGAACCTCAAGGCCGGCGCCGGCGGCAAGACGTCGAACATCGTCGCGGACGAGCGGACGAACTCGCTCATCATCACGGCGACGAAGGGCGACTACGATCGGATGCTCGAGCTGCTCAAGCGGATCGACGTCCCGACCACGGGCGACGGTCAGCTCCACGTCCTCCCGCTCCAGCACGCGCTCTGCACGGATCTCTCGCAGACGTTGAACGGCATCTTGGGCGGCGGCGGAGGCGTCTCGCGCTCGACGGGCACCGGAGCGGCCGGGCGAGGACAGGCGCGCCCCGCGACCGCACCCGCGGCGGGTGGCGGCGCGGCGACCGGAACGAACGAGGACATCTTCGAGGGCCAGGTGAAGATCACCTGCGACGAGGCGACGAACTCCCTCGTGACGACGTCGTCGCAGCACGACTACGCGCAGCTCCGCACGGTGATCGACAAGCTCGATCAGCCGCGGCGCCAGGTGTTCATCGAGGCGGTGATCATGGACCTCGACGTGAACCACAGCACCGACTGGGGCATCGGCTACCACGGCGGCGCGCCGCTCGGCTCGGACGCGGCCAACCCGAGCTTCATCTACGGCGGCAACAACCCGGTACCGAGTGCCATCACCGGCGCGCCGTCGAACCTCGAGGCCCTCGCCCTCGGCGTGCGCGGCCCGGAGCTCGACGGATCGGAGAACCTCCTCGGAACGGGCGTCTCGATCCCGGCGCTCGGTGTCGTGCTCCACGCGGTGGCGAAGGACGGTGACTCCAACGTCCTCGCGACGCCGCACGTCCTCGCGACGGACAGCGTCAAGGCGACGATCTCGATCGGCCAGGACATCCCGTACCAGACGAACCTCGGCAACATCGGCTCGATCGCGAGCGCGCTCGGTGGCGGCCAGGCGACGGGCGCGCTCGCGGGGCTCGGCAGCGTCCTCGGCGGCGGGCTTGGCCTGGGCGGTCAGGGGGGTCGCACGGAGGTCGGCACGAAGCTCGAGGTCACGCCGCACATCAACGACTCGGACCAGGTGCGGCTCGAGATCGTCGAGACGATCAGCGATCTCGGCTCGCGTGACGGCGCGCTCGGCGCCGCGACCATCAACAAGCGCGAGGCCTCGACGACGCTCATCGTGCGGGATCAGCAGACGGTCGTCATCGGTGGGCTGATGCGCGAGGCCGAAGGCGTGAGCGAGACGAAGGTCCCGGTGCTCGGGGACATCCCGATCCTCGGCTTCCTCTTCAAGCAGCAGAAGAAGACGCGCCAGAAGTCGAACTTGCTCCTGATCCTCACGCCGTACGTCATCCGCGATCAGGACGATCTCCGCGCGATCTTCGAGCGGAAGATGCAGGAGCGCCAGGAGTTCCTGGATCGGTACTTCGTGTTCAACGACGAGGATTGGGAGCCGCCGGAGGACTACGACCGCAAGAACGGGCTCGTGGAGTCGATCCGCCAGAGCCAGCTCGAGGCGGACGACAAGCAGCGCATCATCGAGGACGCGCGCCCGCGGACGCCGAAGACGCACGACCCGGTCGAGCCCGTCCCGCTCCCGTCGATCGCGACGCAGAAGGCGGGCGCCACGGGCGATGGCACGCAGCCGGCGCAGCCGACCCCGACGAACCCGGCGGCGACCCCGATCCCCGGTCGCGGGAAGATCCGCACGCCGGGCCAACCCGCACCCCCGAAGGTCGAGTAGGCATGGCCGGCGGCACGATCGCGCACAGCGAGTACGTGGGCGAGATCCTCGTCCGCCGCGGGGTCGTGCCGGCGGAGCGGATCGCGCCGCTGTTCGACACCGTGCGCGAGCGTGGGCAGCCGATCATCGACCTCATCACGCAGGCGAAGATCACCGACGAGCGATCGATCGCGGCGGCCCTCGCGGAGGAGGCCGGCCTGCCGTTCATGCAAAAGATCGAGGTCGACGCGATCCCGGACGCGGTCGCGGGCCGCATCCCGATCGCGTACGCGAAGCAGCACCGCATCCTCCCGCTCTCGGAGGACGACCAGTGCGTCTACTGCATCACCGCCGACCCCTACGACACCGTCGCGTCGGACGACGTCCGAGCGATGTTCCAGAAGCCGGTCGCGCTGAGCGTCGCGACGGGCGAGGTCGTGATGAACGCGATCAACCGCGTCTGGGAGCGGAAGGAGCAGGGCGGCGGAACGCTCGAGGGTGACCAGCGCCTCGAGGAGGACGAGGTCGTCGACATCATCGACTCGGACGACGACGCGCCGATCATCGCGTGGGTCAACGGCCTCTTCTCGCAGGCCGTGCGCGAGCGAGCGAGCGATATCCACATCGAGCCCGAGGAGCGGGACGTCGTCGTGCGGTACCGAATCGACGGCGAGCTCTACGTCGCCCGGCGCGCTTCGAAGCAGTTCATGGCGCCGATCATCGCGCGCGTGAAGATCATGGCGAGCCTCAACATCGCCGAGAAGCGGCTCCCACAGGACGGGCGCATCACGCTGAAGATCGCGGGGAAGAGCGTCGACATCCGCGTCTCCACGGTGCCGACGAGCCGCTCGTTCGAGCGGATCGTCATGCGTATCCTGCAGAAGACGAGCGTCCTCCTGGGCCTCGACGACCTCGGGTTCGCCGCGCGTGAGTACGCGTTGATGGACGATCTCATCAACCGGCCGGACGGGATCATCCTCGTCACGGGGCCGACGGGCAGCGGCAAGACGACGACGCTCTACGCGTGCCTGAACCGGATCAACCACCCGAACATCAACATCCTCACGGCGGAGGATCCGGTGGAGTACGAGATCGGCGGGCTGCACCAGGTGCACGTCCAGCCGTCGATCGGGCTCACGTTCGCGAGCGCGCTGCGCGCGTTCCTCCGCCAAGACCCGGACGTGATCATGGTCGGTGAGATCCGCGACAAGGAGACGGCGGACATCGCGATCCATGCGTCGCTGACGGGTCACCTCGTGCTCTCGACCCTCCACACGAACGACGCGCCGAGCGCGGTCACGCGCCTCGTGGAGATGGAGATCGAGCCGTTCCTGGTGCGCTCGTCCGTCATCGGCGTGCTCGCGCAGCGGCTCATCCGCATGCTCTGTCAGCAGTGCAAGGTCCCCTACTCACCGACGGCGTACGAGCTCTCGCAGCTCGGCCTCGACGAGTCGCGCCTCTCGTGGAAGGCGAACCGAAAGCTCCAGGGCAAGTACGACGTGAACGGCGTGAACTACGAGTACGTCGGCCAGTCGGTGCACGGGGCGTATCAGCCACCGGTGTTCTACAAGCCCGGCGGTTGCGACGCGTGTCAGCAGAAGGGGTTCATCGGCCGGCGGGGCATCTACGAGCTCATGGCCGTGGACGACGTCGTCGGCCCGCTCATCCTGAAGAACGCGGACGCGCAGACCGTCAAGAAGGCGGCCGTGATGGCGGGGATGGATACGCTGCGCGACGACGGAGCGCGCAAGGTCTTGAAGGGCCTCACGACGGTGGAGGAGGTCCTCGCCGCAACGCAAGAAGTCGTCATCGACCTCGGATAGTCAGGGAGAGAGCGCGTCGTGGCAGTCTTCGAGTACCGCGGGATCCTCATCGGCACCGGAAAGCCCGTCAAAGGCGTCCGGGACGCGGAGAACCCGAAGGCGCTCCGCGGCGTCCTCCGCAAGGAGGGCGTGCTCCTCACGGGAGCGACCGAGGAGAAGGCCGCGAAGGAGAAGAAGAAGCGCTCCATCCAGCTCTTCGCGTTCCTCGAGAAGCCGTCGACCGCGGAGATCGCCGTGATGACGCGCCAGCTCGCGACCCTGCTCCGCGCGGGGATCCCGCTCTTCGAGTCGCTGAACGCGCTGATCGAGCAGGTCGAGAACAAGGCGCTCCAGCACGCGCTCACGAACGTGCGCGAGCAGGTCCGCGAGGGCATCAGCTTCGCGAAGGCGCTCGAGGCGCACCCGAAGATCTTCCCGCCGCTCTACGTGAACATGGTCCGCGCGGGCGAGGCGTCGGGCACGCTCGAGGCCGTCCTCGAGCGGCTCACGTCGTTCATGGAGAGCCAGGCGAAGCTCATCGGCAAGGTCACCGCGGCAATGGCGTACCCCGCGCTGATGCTCGTGATCGGCGCGGGCCTCATCACGATCCTGATGGTCGCGGTCGTGCCGAACCTCGTCACCACGTTCTCCCAGATGGATCAGGCGCTGCCCTGGTACACGCAGGTGCTCATCTTCTCGAGCAACTCGCTGGGAAGCTACTGGTGGCTGATGCTGTTGATCCTCGCGACGGTCATCTTCGTCTTCCGTCGTTGGAAGGCGACGAAGAACGGCCGGTACGCGTTCGACCGGTTCAAGCTGGGCGCGCCGATCTTCGGCAAGCTCTTCCAAATGCTCGCGATCGCGCGCTTCGCGCGCACGCTCGCGACGCTGCTCTCCGCGGGGGTCGCGATCCTCACCGCGATGGACATCGTCCGCGCGGTGCTCAGCAACGCGGTCCTCGAGGGCGTCGTCGAGGACGCGATCGGGTCCATCCGCGAGGGCCAATCGATCTCCGATCCGCTGAAGCGCTCGGGGCGCTTCCCGCCGATCGTCACGCACATGATCGCGGTCGGCGAGAAGACCGGCCAGCTCGAGGAGATGCTCGGGAACGTCGCGGACGCGTACGACTCCGCCGTGGAGACCCGCGTGCAGGTGCTGACGAGCCTGCTCGAGCCGCTGATGATCGTCATCATGGGCGGGGGGGTCGCGTTCATCGCGTTCTCGATCCTCATGCCTCTCATCAAGATGTCGGGGTTCGCGGGCTGACCGCGTCGAAGGAAAGCTGGCGAACGGGCGATGGCGAAGCGGCGCAAGTCGGAGCAGACGATCTTCTTCCCTTGGGAGCGGCCGATCCCGTTCTTCCGAGGGTTGGGGCTCGCGCGCGCTCGACCGATCGTCGCGGCGCTCGTCCTCGCCGCCATCTTCTTGGTGCTCGGCCTGCGCGAGCGGCGCAAATCCGGGGTGCGCCTCACGCGGACGACGATCGGCGTCGTCGCGCGGGGCGTGGACGCGTACCGCGCGGAGCACAACGGGAAGTGCCCCGACGACCTCGGTGATCTTCAGAAGCTCGGCTACAGCAAAGTCGAGCCGCGCGACGCATGGGGGCACCCCCTGCGCCTGCTTTGCCCCGGGTTCTCTCACCGGGACAGCTACGACCTCATGAGCGACGGCCCAGACGGGCAGTTCGGCGGCCTCGACCGCGTGGAGTGAACGACCGATGAAACGCACAACCCTGAAAAACCGCATCCAGCGCCGCGTCCGCCGAGGCGTGACCCTCATCGAAGTCCTCGTCGTGCTCGCGATCATCACGACGGTGTCCGCCATCATCGGCTTCGCGGTGCTCCCGAAGCTCGCGCGCGCGAAGCTCGACGCCGCTCAGCAGAGCGCGAAGACGATCCGCGAGGCCGCCGAGCGGGCGATGGAGATGGGCGACGCCGAGGGCTGCCCGACCGTGAAGACGCTCCTCGCCGGCAAGGAGATCAAGGCCGACGCGACGGACGACCCGTGGGGCACGGAGTTCCGGATCGTGTGCGAGGAGGGCGGCGACGTGCACGTCTACTCGAACGGCAAGGACAAGCAGGAGAACACGAAGGACGACATCCGCGACGACTTCAAGAAGTCGCAGCTCGACGCGCTCTGATCGAACGGCCCGCCATGCGTCACCCACTCACAGCGACACCTGGTCCGAGCGCGCCTCCAGCGCGGGCCACGTCGCGTGCGGGAGTGGGTCGACGAACCAGCCGGGACAGGTCGAACGGGCCGCGATCCAACGGAGCGAGCGGAGCCCTCCGAGCAGCACCCAGAAAGGATGGACCTCCCCAAGAACAACGAGAGGTGTCGGAGGGGGCGCAAGCCCCCTCTGACCAGGGGAGGAGCGAGTGGAGCGCCAGCGGAGCGAGCGGCCCGGAGGGTCCCCCCTCCGGAACCGAGCGAGCCCGCGAGCGAGGCCCAAAACGAGGCATGACGCTGATCGAGACGCTCGTGACGCTCGCGATCATCGCGCTCATCTCGGGCGTCGCGGTCCTCGGGCTCGGGGCGAGGACGGGCGCGAAGCTGAAGTCGTCCGCTGCGCAGCTCACGGGCTCGATCCGAATCGCCTACGCCCACTCGATCTCGACCTCGAAGTCGGTGCGCCTCGTGTTCGACTTCGGGGCGCACAAGACCACGCTCGAGGAGGCGCCTCAGCGCCACCTCATCAAGCACGAGCTCTCCGGCGGAGCGACCGCGGCGAGCGAGCTCGAGGCTGCCGCCCTCGAGGCGTCCCAGACCATCGCAAACGGCCCCGTCGCGCCCCGAGCACAGTTCGAGGGAGCGAAGGCGTTCGGCATCCCGAAGGACGGTCGCGACCTCGAGAGCGGCATCAACTTCTGGCGCGTCTACACCACCCACGATCCCGAGCCCGTGAGCGAGGGTCGCGCGTACCTCTACTTTTTCCCGAACGGACAAACCGAGTCCGCCTCGATCCAGCTCCGCATCTCGAACTCCGACGAGGCCGAGGAGTCGAACTACCTCACCGTCGTCGTCTCCCCCCTCACCGGCCGCACCGAAGTGAAGCGCGGCCGCGTCGAGATCACCCCCCCGCGCGACGACCGCGAAGCCTCGGAGCGCGACGAATGACCCCCGCCGAAACCGAGCGA
>JAXLYP010000028.1:0-166242 GCA_046351395.1 Polyangiaceae bacterium | reverse complement strand
TCGCTCGTTGCAGCTCACCTCTCGCGCCGCATGCATGCGTGCGGAGCCCACCGCCACGGAGGCGCTCGTCTGGGAGCTCGTCCGCGGGTCTCGGCTCGGCTCCGCGTTTCGGCGTCAGGTCGTCCTCGGCGAGCACATCGCCGACTTCGTCTGCCCCTCGCGTCGGCTCGTGGTGGAGGTCGATGGCGGCTACCACGCCCAGCGGGCGCGCGCTGACGCGCGGCGGGACCGCGCGCTCGAGCGGCTCGGCTACCGCGTCCTTCGCGTGCCGGCAGAGGAGGTGCACACAGACCTGGCAGCCGTGGCGCTCCGCATCCTCGAGGCGCTCAGGTAGCGGCGGCGCTTCGGGCTCGCCGGAGCGGTCACGCCTCGGCTGAGCCGCGACTTCGATCCCGAGCTCCATCGGCGCGCCGCTATTCGTCGTCGGCGTCGGGGTTGCGCCGGTTGATGTAGCCGACGACCTTGGGCCATGCGCGTTGCTCGTAGCGGCGGATGGAGCGCGCGGTGACCTTCTCGTCGATCGCGACGTCCTCGGGGCGCTCCCCCGCGAGCCAGACGCGCTTCGCGACGCGGCGCTCCTGGTCCGGGAGCGTTTCGATGGCCGCATCGAGGAGCCGACGGCGCAGATCGTCGCGGCGACGCTCGTCGCTGGTGACCTCCCCGGTCGCCGCGTCGATCGTCGCCGTCGACACGAGGAGGGCACCCGCGAGCTGCCGCGCGCGCTCGAGCATCTCGGCGCGCGGGTTGGGCGCGGGGCCACCGCCCATGAGATCCTGGTCGGGCTCGTCCTCCGCCGGCATCGAGTTGAACGCGCCGCGGAGCGCGGCGAGGTGCTTCGAGCGGCGCGGGCCGTACAGGATTCGCACGGCGCAGTCGATGGCCGCGCCGTAGACCCGCGCGCTGTAGAACTGGTGAAAAGGGATCCCTTCTTCCGGGCGGAAGCGAATGGAGGACTCGGCGCACGAGAGCATCCCGGCTTGGTGCATGTCGTCCCGAGGCGGGTTGGGGAATCGCCGCGCCGCGTTGCCTACGATCGCGGCGACGCGGTCTTGCGCGCGCTCGACGAGGAGCCGCTGAGCGGCGGTGAGCGGCACGAGCTCGGCGGTGCGTCTCACGCGCTCCTTCCCTTCTTCTTCGAGTCCGTGCTGGGAGCGCTGGGATCCCTCGCGACGTCCCCGCTCCGGAGGAGGGTGGGATCGGCGCGGAGCTGGCGAAGGCGGCGCTGGCCTTCGGCGGAGTAGAGGAGATCCGCCCGGATCAGCTCGCGCATCATCGTGAGCTCGGCCGGGTCCGTGATTTGGTCGAAGCCTTGGAGGGTCTCGTTTATGACGCACTCGACCAGGGCTTCCTCCTCTGCGGTGATGTCCATCTCTGCTTCCTTCCTGTGCTTCGCTTCAAAACGTGTGACGGTCGGCGAGGAGACCGTCGGCACCGACGCCGCCGACGTTGCCCGCCCCACCATTGCCCCCCGCGCCGCCGGCTGCCGCGGTCAGGGCGGTGGTGATCGTCGCGGGGGTGGTCTCGGTGGGCGGAGTGCCAACTGTCGCGATGCCGACCGACGGACCTCCGCGGCCTCCGCCACCGGCGCCGCCTCGACCGCCCTGGCCGCCGGGACCGCCAAGACATGCGCCACTGCCCATGCCCGGATTCCCCGCAGTGCCGCCATCCATGCCTGGTTGCCCAGCGTCTCCGGCGCCGCCGGTGCCGCCGGTGCCGGCCTTCAGGGTTGCGTTCGTGAGCGTGAGGCTGGAGCCGATCGAGATGAGCGCGAAGCTTCCGCCTCCGCCCTTGCCACCGTTGCCTGGATTGCCACCGCAGCCGCCAGCACCACCTCCGCCGCCGCTCGGGCCGGAGCCCATCATCCCGGTCGTACACGCGTTGGCGCCACCGCCGCCGCCGCCTCCCTGGCCCGGGGTTCCGGGGGAGAGGCCAGCTCCGCCTGCGGCGCCGAGGTAGCCTGAGGCGTCGAGTACGCCATTGTCTGCGTTCGTCGCGCCAGGGCCAGGTGTACCGGCTACGCCCGGATCCCCCTCGCCTCCATTTCCACAAGCGGTTGGGGCCATCCCGGTCTCTGCCTTCCCCGCCTTGCCCCCTGTGCCCGATGGATTGCCGTCCGCACCGGGCCCGCCATTGGCTGCATTGGTGCCGCTTCCGCCGAGCCCGCCGTCCCGGACGCTGGCTTGGCAAGTAAGCTGTCCGCCACCTCCTCCTATGACGCCGACTGCGCCCTTGCAGCCGTCCATCCCGTTCGTGCCATTCGCTGCGGCGGGGGTCATCGGCTGGCCCTGGGGGTCGCCCGGAGCTCCGGCGGCGCCAGCGCCGGCTTCGAGGTCGACATCGACCAGGGCCGCGGTCGCGTTCGTGGAGAACACGGCGATGCTCGAACCACCCGCAGCATTGGCGCTGGCAGACTGAATTCTGAAGCCGGAGACGAGGGCCGCTGTCGTGGCCGTCAGCTCGAGCGGGATGACGTCCGCGTCCGCGGTCCAGTCGGTCTTCGTCGCGCTCACTGTCCAATCGGCGCAGGAGAGAGCGCCGTAGAGATGCTCGTCCGTGCTGAGGGTCGCCGATTCATGCAGGCCACCTGCGGTGGAGCAGACATAGATGATGGGGTGCGTCGTGGCGGCGGCGAGCGCCTCGGCGAGGGTGCCGAACGGCATCGGCTGACTGCCGTTGCCGCCGCTTGCTCCGGGCTTCACGAACAGGCCGCAGGTCGCACTGATCGGCGCTCCGCCCGCGAGCTTCGCCGGGTCACACTCGGTGGCGATCGACGAGGTCGAGCTCTCGGTGGACGAGGTCGACGTCGGCGAGCCCGAGGTGCTGGAGCCGGACCCTGCCCCGCCCGCCGCGCCGGTCCCGGCGTAGCAATGGGCGACGTCGCAGATCCCCTCGTCGCACGCGAGGAGGAGGAACGCCGAGGAGAGAAGAAGCGCGGCGCCGCCGCGTGAAGTGAGTCGCAGATTCATTGGAAGCTCCCTCGAAGAACGACGCCGCCAAAGTCGGGCCCGGCGACCGGAAGAACATTCATTGCGGCAGATTTCGCGCCTCCGCTGGGCGCCGGAATCGGCAGCCAAACGACCAACCCGATGGCAGCCGCGGCGCCGATGCTGAGCGCGCTAATGCCAACCGCTCTGAACGTGTGGTTTCGGTCGAGCGCATCCAGCGCCGACTGCGGGCACGTCTCGGGACCGCCCGGGCAGCTCGCCGACGACACCTCGTCACGGGCGGAGACAGACGCGACCATGAACCCGATGCCGAGTCCAACGCCCACCGCGGTCACGCTCGCGAGGAGCGCTGTCGGCCACACGGGCTTGGTCGGTGACGGGGGGGCGCCTTGCGGCTTGAGCTCGAAGTGGAGCGAGTTCATCTGGCCGGGGGCGACGTCCGCCTCGAAGCGGCCTGGCTCATAGCCGTCCCTGGAGAGCTCAATCACCTGGTGCCCGGGACTGACGTAGATCGGCGCCTCCTCGTCCTGCCGCTCGACGGGCTTCGACCCGATGCGGACGGTTGCTCCCGTCGGCTTCACGTTGAGCAGGAGGATCCCGACGTGCTTCTTGACCTCCTCTAGCTGAGCCTTGTTCGACGCGCGGCGCTCCGGGTTGTCGTCGAGGCGAAGCGCGTAGTCCAGGTGGTCCGCTGCGGCGACGTAGTGCTCGAGGGCGGCCTCGCAATGACCAAGGAGCCCCGCGGTGAGAGGGCTCTTTGCGATCGCCCATGCCTCGCTCGCCTTCGCCTCGCACGTCGCCCAGTCCTTCTTGTCGCCTGCGGCGATCGCCTGATCACGAAGCGCGCGAGCGCGATCCTGATCCGGCTCTGTCGGCGCACCGAGCGCGGTGCCTCCGACCACCACCAGCGTCCCTGCGAGCAGCAGCCCTGTCCAATCCCATCTCATCGTCGCACCCTCAGTTGTGAAAGATGCCAAGCCCCGTCCCAGAGCTCGCACTGCTCGATCCGCCGTTCGAAGTAGGACCGGTGCTCGGCACCACGCTCGGCACTGGCAGAACCGCGCTTGGCACCTGTGGCGGCCGGATCACCGAACCCGTTTGCACGGGCCTCGCGCTCGACTTGACCCTGGGAGACGACGACTCCACCGGTGGATTGTTCGTCTCGGCTGCGCTTGCCTTCATGCTCGGTGCTCCCGTCGAGGTCGTCACGCTCGTCGCGGTCTGCACGGGCATGGCGGGCGGATCGTCCGTGCGCTGCGAGCTCCGCCAGACCCACGCGACCAAAGCCAAAGCGAGTGCGACCACGACCGCGGCCGCGAGCGTCCTCGTTCGTCCGCTGGTCTGTACGCCGGGCCACGGTCCGGCACCGACCGGATCGCCGCGGCGGGTGGCGCTGCGACCTGGACATCGTCGACGTCGTCGACGTCGTCGACGATCGCTCGCGGCGGAGGCGTGATCACCTCGGGAGGCTCGGGGGCGGTGCGAGCTCCTCGACCGGGATCGCGAACCGGCGCTGCGTGGTGTCCGTCGGCGCGGCCTCCGCGAGGCGGCGCGAACGCCTCTGGAGGGTGCTCGGCTCCGTCGTCGTCCTTCATCTGGATGACGGGAGCGAGCCCGACCGACGACGGGGCGCGGAGCGGCCCCTGACCCGCGAGGATCGCGCTCTCCCTCGAGCCTGGATCTCGAAGAGGACGCGCTACGCGCTCGCGCTCGGCGTGCGGCCGCGCGGCGATCTCCGGCTGCGCTTCGTTGAGCTCGCCGATGAGCTCGTCGAGGCGCTCCTCGTTGAGGAAGCGCCCTGGGTTGCAGTTGCGCTTTTCGACGTGTTGCTCGATGGCGTCAGCGACGGCCAGCATCACCGCCATGTCGACGACGGGAGGCTTCGCCCGGAGGCCAAGAACTCGATGATCTTGTCGGCTCGCATGAGCGGCGACGACGGCATGCGCTCGCGCTTCTCGAACGGGAGATCCCTCCAGGCGGGGCGGCCTCGCAGGGTTGCGACGTCGCGCGCGACGTCGGGGTGGCCGAGGAGGAAGTGGTCCCAGGCGGACGCGATCTGATCGGGGAGCAGGCGAGCGCCTTCAGCAAAGCCGCGCGCCGCACGCTCTTCTCCGAGGGCGCGGGTCAATGTCTGGAGCATTTTCCGCTCTATCGGATCGGCGTCGTCGATTTGGAAAGCCCAGCGCAAAATATTTTCGCGCGGCTGATCCTCCGCGGTGAACGCTCTGCCGATGGCTTCGACGGGGATGTCGGGCATGGCCCACTCCGCGACCTTCGGCGGCGGGCGCTTGGGCAGGGCGGTGGTGAGCAGAGGGGGCCCTGAGATCGGTGGCTGCGTGACCAACCCGAGATCGGAGGCGCGCACGATCGGGTTGAGGTCGGGCTCCGTCTTCGGCCGATTCATCGGGCGCCGCCAATCACGTGGAGTTGAACGAGGAGGAGCATGACGACGACCGTGAGCGCGATGGCGAGGAGAATGAAGATCGGGAGGGTCCAGCGCGCCGCGGGCTGCGGCTGCATCGGGGCCGCGGGGGACGAACGGTCGATCAGGGTGCGGGCGGGCTTGGTGCCCGCGGGGTCAGCCGCTGCGGGCGGGACGGGAGCGGGCGGGACGTATTTGACGACCTTCTCGGTCTTTCGGAGACCGAACGCCTCTCGTTCGCGCGCGAGCTTCTTGTGGAAGGGGCGCTGCATCCGCTCGAGCGAGAGCTTGCCCGGAGCACACAGCTCGAGCTCGAGGATGCCGGCGAGCCGGATGAGGCCGGGCGGGCAGAGGACGCCGGTGGAGGCTTCGACCCCGTTGAGCTCGGTGCCGTTCTTCGGCCCGAACGCGGTGACGCTGTAGACCGCGTCGGCCTGATCTTCGAGGATCAACTGGAGCTCGAGGTGCCGAGCGCTGATCCTCGGGATCTCGAAGGCGAGATCGGCTTCGGTCTTCACGGCGTCCGGCAACCTTCGCCCGAGCACTACGCGGCGTCCAATTCGGAAGCGTTTGCCGATGAGTTCGGGCGGGCCGTCCGACACAAGCAGGCTCGGCGTCGGGCAGTCGTCCGCGATGTGGATCTCCGCGGGGCGGACGTCTTCGACCCGCGCCTTGGGGGCGTGCGTGGGCAGCGGTTGCGGTGCCTCCCGTGCGTGCGGAGAGTCGATGGTGGGGATGCGCCGATCGAGCGGGAGCGTGCCGGTCTTGAGTTCGACGACGAACGCGTGGAGGTCGCGCGCGTACGCGAGCATGTCGGCGTGGCGGCCCTTCGGGTTCTTCGACAGGTTCCGCGCGACGAAGTCGTTCCAGATGCCCACGGGCATGAGCTCCGGGACGCGGGGCACGCCGAAGATGTGGTAGCCGAACTTGAGCCAGTCCTCACCGGCGCCGGCCTGGCGCGCGTGGCGCTGGAAGCAGCCCTCGCCCTCGATGAGGTGATAGAGGATCGTGTTGAGCGAGTAGAGATCGGACCACGGCCCGATCTCCCCGCGGCCGACTTGTTCGGGGCTGATGTACATCCACGTGCCCACGGTCGCGACCTTGGAGCTCGTGCGCGGCCCGTCGGCGGTCTTGGCGCAGCCGAGATCGAGTAGCAGGGGGTAGTAGACCTTCGCGCCGTTCTCGATGCGCTCGCGGACGTAGATGTTGCCGGGGGAGAGATCGCGGTGGATGACGCCCTCGTTGTGCACGGTGGCGAGGGTCTGCGCGACCTTCAGGATGATCTCGAGCGCGACGGAGAGCTCCAGCCTGGATTTGTCGAGGATCATGTCCGCGAGCGAGCGCCCGTCGTTCAGGAGCTCCATGACGATGCAGAAGCCCTCGCGGAAGGTCTCGAAGATCTCGAAGACGTAGACCACGTTGGCGATCTCGCGGAGGCGAAGGAGCGTGCGGCCTTCGTTCACGAGGCGCTCCACGCTCTCGGCGCGGCGCGCGTGGAGCGCGGAGAGGATCTTGAGCGCGCGGAGCTCTCCGGTCTTGTGGTGGCGCACCCTGTAGATTTCGCCGAATCCGCCCGAGGCGATAAAGCCGACGACGACGTAGTCGCCCAGCTTTTGACCGACGTGGAGGCGGTGGCCGTCGACCTCGGGGATGTCGAGATCGGTCTGGGTCGTGCGCATCCAGTCGCCGTCTTCGGCCCTCGGCAGCTGCATCCGCACGGTGAGCGGGCGGCCGCGCGTGGCGCCCTCGAACCCCGCGCTCTTCGACGCCGTCGCCGCGGCGAGGACGTCGTTCAGGACGTCCCCCGTCAGGGAGTCGAGATAGCCGCGCGGGAGGGGATCGATCGGTGTCGACTCGCCGACCACGGGAGGCGCGACCTTGTGCGTCCCGCCCGGTCCGCGCTCGCTCTGGTCTCCGGTGCTCACGCCTCGCCCCCCCCGATCAGCTCCACCAACCTACGCGGAGGGCGACGAGGATCGCAACCAGCGCGAGGAGGAGCAGCAACAGCGCGATGAGCGCTGGCGGCGCCGATCTGCGAGCGCGCGAGGGTGCCGGCGTCGGCACGTAGAGCACTGTTGGTTCGCCGGGTTCGCCGGCCGCGTCGGCGATCGGATCCGGGACGGGGGAGGTAGCGATCGCGACGACTGGAGCTGCAGGCTCGAAGCGGCCCTCCCACCGCGTGCCGACGCCCGTGTCCTCATCCCGATCCGACGCGAGCGTCGGAGGGCGGGGGACTGACTCGACGGTCGGGAGCTCGATTCGGAGCGTCCCCCCGCGCGGCGAGAGGACCGCGCTCGAGAGCGCGGAGGCGAGCGCGGAACGCATGTCGTCCGCAGAGGTGAACCTGTCGGCGGGCTCCTTGGCGAGGGCGCGGAGCATCACCCTCTGGAGCCCAGGATCGAGACCGTCGATGGGCCTCGGGGCTTCGTAGAGGTGGGCCCGCATCAGGTCGATCTGCGTCGCCGCCCGGAAGGGTGCGCGCCCCGAGAGCATGGCGTAGAGCACACACCCCACGGCGTAGAGATCCGCGCGCGCGTCGACGCCCGTGGCGCGGATTTGCTCCGGCG
Organism: Polyangiaceae bacterium; assembly: GCA_046351395.1. Lineage (GTDB taxonomy): Bacteria > Myxococcota_A > Polyangia > Polyangiales > Polyangiaceae > CAYYKK01. The sequence continues at coordinate 158,308 of JAXLYP010000028.1, read as the reverse complement.
AGATGTAGGCCGGGGTGCCGACGATCATCGCCGTGGCGGTGGGGGCGAACGTGCCGGCAGCCTCCTTCGCGTCGTGTGTGAGGACCTTGGCCACGCCGAAGTCGAGGATCTTCAGCAACCCGTCCTTGGTTACGAAGAGGTTGTCGGGCTTGATGTCGCGATGGACGATCCCGGCGGTGTGCACCACCGCGAGCCCGGCGAGGGTCTCCCGCGCGAGGCGCACGGCGATCGCCATCGGGAGCGGGGCCTCGCGCTTGATCAGCGCGGACAGCGGCTCACCGTCGAGGAGCTCCGAGAGGAGGAACGCGCGATTGGACGGCAGACGCCCGAAGTCGAGGACGCGCACGAGGTTCGGGTGGACGAGGCGCGTGAGGAGCCGCGCCTCCGCCCGGAGCCGAGCGGCGAGGGTGTCACTCGCTTGGGGCGCGAGATCCGCGCGGAGGATCTTCATGACGCGTGGGTCTCCGAGGTCGCGGTGCTCCACGATCACGACCTCCCCCATCGCGCCGCGCGCGAGCGGACGGACGAGTCGGTAGGGCGTGTCCTCGAGTTCGGCGATCAGCCGGGCGTGGGGTTCCATGGTGGATACCCGCTTCTCGGTCGGTCGCCGAAAACTCGGACAGCTGTTGCTTCTCGACGCGGGTGATTCGGGTCGGTGGTTGCGCTAGGCTCCGCGCGTGCCGTGCGTGATGTCGACCCCCCTCGACGTGCGTGCGGCACACCTTTTCGACCGGCGGAGCGGCTCACCGACCGGTGATTGAACCCAGCGACGTGCTCTGGGGAGCCAGCGACGCCGGATTGAAGCCATCGACGCGCTCCGGAGGGTCAGCGACGCGCGATTGAAGCTAGCGACGCCGCCTCGGAGGTCATCGACGCCGGATTGAAGCGATCGGACCCCCAAAAAAGGCCGAGAATTTCATGACGCGGTGCTCCACCGCGTCATCGAGGGTTTCCCGGCCCCAAAAGTCGGCCAAAAGCGGGCATCGCAAGCGCCGAAACGGCGTCGATGACCTTCCCGGCCGCGTCGATGGTCTCAGGACTACTTCGGCGGGGCTCCGCCGCCTGCCACCGGGACGTCCCCGCCCGCGGGCGGCTCGGGCTCGCTCTCCTTCATTCTCCGGCTCGCCAGCCCGAGGCGAATCAGCTGCGCGCGCTTCTTGATCACCGCGCGCGCCACCGCGGACCACTCGTCGAACCACGCGCGTAGGGCGACCAGCTTCTCGTGACGCTCCTCGGGCGACGCCTCCACCGTGGGTACGGGCGCGGTCGGGCCGAGGGCGATCTTCACTTGCTCGCCGAGGGCGGCGCGGACCTCCGTCTTGAGGCCGCGCTTCGCAAGCAGCGCGACCGCCTTCGCGTCGTCGTCCTTGGTGGCTGCGCGCGCCTTGTCGCTCCCGCTCTCGAGCGCGTCGATGCGCGCGAGGAACGTCTGCACGCCCGCGACCGCCTTCGGCCCGGTGGACGCTTTGAGCGATCCGCCCTCGAAGACGTAGTCCCACTGGGCGGGGAACGAGCGCTTCAACGCCGCGCCGTAGCGCGCGAAGTTCGGCTCGTCCCACTGATCGATCTCGGCGATCGCGGCGCGCGTCTTCTTCGCGTCGGGCGACAGGGGATCCGCTCCCGGGGGGCTCGGCGCCGCGAGGCATGCGAAGAGGAGATCTCGACCTTCAGTGAGATCCTCGCTCTGCATGCTCCCAAGCTCGAACAGCGTCGTGCGCGCGCCGGGCTCCGCGCCGATGCCGGCGAGGAACTGCGTGACGCGTGTGGGCGTGCTCTCGAGGGTCTCGTCCGTGTAGTCGTCTTCGTCAGCCATGTCGTCCCGCCCTTTCTTGGGGCGCGCAAAGTGCGCGCGGGCGGAAAATTTATCGGAGCCGCATCCATTCACGATTTCGCGCGATGACAGCGCGTCGCCCCGGCGAGGCTCGACCCTGGGTCACCGCCGACCAGATGACGCCCCGGCAGCGCAGCGCGATCGAGGTTCGTGCTCTCCTGCGGAGACGCCAGCCTCCCCATCCTCGCGGCCCGCGATCGACCACGCTCGAGCTCGCGTCTGCGCCGCTCGTGAGCGCGGTCCAACGCGCGGAGAGGCGCTCGGGCGGGGATCACGCGCTGGAGTCGATGCAGCCGGTCCCCTACCAGCGGGCCGGGGGAAATCAAGCGCGTCCGCGCATCGGCGCGCGCTCCGCCGCCCTGCTTGTGAGCGGCGCACCATTTTTCGGCGGGGACAGCGCGCCAAGGGCCCGCCGGACTTGCTAGGCTGCGACGGCTGGCGAGCCCGAAGAGGTCATGATGTCCGAGGAAACGAAAGCACCGACACAGATCCGCTTCGATTTCGAGAAGAGCCACTTCTTCCGAACGATCCACGTGGACGGCGTGTTCGGCGGTCCCACGCCGCAGGGCTTGATCCAGCTCGCCTTCTATAGCGAGCGCTTGCCCGTTCCCAAGACCGTCACGCACGAGGTCACGGAGCAGGGGATGCTTGGCCCCGAGATCGGCGCGGTGCGCGTCAGTCGGACGAGCATCTATAGAGAGCTCGAGATCAACGCGATGATGACCCCCGACGTCGCCCGTGCTCTGCGCGACTTCCTCAACGAGAAGATCGAGCAGCTCGAGAAGATCACGAAGGATCTCCCCAAGGCGAGTGACCGATGAACTACCTCGTAACGCGATCGCCCTCTGGCTCTGCAGCGCTCCGCGGCGTTCTCTTCAACAGCGGGTCCGGATCACGAACGGCTCTCGCTCCACAGCTCCCGGCTGCGAAGGCGGGTTCTCCCTACGCGTTCACGATGCAACCATCGAAGTCGACCGGATCTCGCCGCGTACAACGGTTCATCGGTAGTCTCTACCCAGTCGCCGACGACATCCTGTCGCCGTTCCTGAAGGCGGCCAGGGCAGACCTATTCGGCGCGGCCACCCAGCTCCACCGAAGGATCCTCGCGAACGCCACGGACCCCGAATATCTCGACGACCTGCTCGCGTCGCCGCGGCTCCCCGAGCTGCCGGATGCACTCGCGATTGCGCTACTCCGCGGGACGTTCTCCTTCAGACCTGCCTTGAAACATTGGATCGGGGCCCGAGACACGATCCGCGATCGCATGCGAGACGAGGGAGCGAACGTAGAGACCCTCATGCGAGGGCTCTTGTAGGAGCTCGATGTCCGGTTCGAACTGGGGGGACGACCTCGCGTCGATCGAGACGGTGGGGGTACAGCTGCGAAAGACCGACGTGTCGCAGCTCCACGTGGCACTGGTGTATCGCGTCGATGGAACCGCGAAGACCCTCGAACTCGCATGGCATCGCGACCTCGTCTCCGTGAACGTCGAGCTGACAGGCTTGTTCGCGCCATTGCAACTGGACCCGGCGAACGCGATCTCCCTCGCAGCTTACTGTGAGGCAGTCGCGCTCGAGAACCACGCGAACATCCCAGGAAAGGCGCAGATACCCTACTGGATTCGGTACGACGGTGAGACGTTCACAGCAACCGGACAATGGCTCCACGACACGGGGCTCACCTGTGCGACGTTCGTGCTCGCCGTACTGAGCTCGCAGGGCCTGACCGTCGCCCGGCACGAGACATGGGGAACGCGCGAGGACGACTTGACCTGGCAGTGCAAGATCCTCCGGATGCTTGCTTCAAAGCACCCACGCGAAGTAGCGATGCAACGCAAACTGATAGGGGCAAGCCGGTTGAGGCCGGAGGAGGTGGCGGTGGCGGCGACCTTGCCGCCCGCGTCGCAGCCAGCGACGTTTGCCGCCGTCGTTTTCGACGCGGTCGCGCTGTTCACCCGGCTCGGGGCGCAGCCGTTCGACTTTTGTGAGCGCCGCTCCAGCAAATGCATGCTCGGCCCGTAGCGCCGACGCGCTCGGAGTTCGGCTAGCCTCGCTCGCGGATCCCGACAACTGTGACCTCCTCGAAGCCTGCGAAGCCGAGGACGACCTAGTCCCCGACCTCCTGGCCGACGGCGCGCCGCTCTCGACAACCAAGCGAGCCTCGGACCCATCGCGCCAGTCCCGCGGTGATGGCGTCGGCGCCAGGCAGCGCATCTTTGAGGCGCGCGAAGCGCGCGCGGGGGAAATCGAAGCAGTCTCCATTCACGGCCTCGCGCGATGACAGCGCGTCATGCGAGTCCCGACCCGGATCCCGGCTGAGCTGAAGACGCCATCCGCACCACCAAAAAGCCCGAGCACCCATCCCGCGTCTTGCGCTATCGTCGCTGGCTCGGGGGGACGCGATGGAGTGGGGGGAGCGGACGACGCCAGGGATGGAAGCGCTGCGCGCGCGGATCGCGAGGTGCGCTCTCCCGCCGCGGTCCGCCGACCGCTTGATGATCGCCACCTGGAACATCCGCGAGTTCGGCAAGCATCCTCGGCGCCCGGAGTCGCTCGTCTACATCGCCGAGATCCTCCGGCACTTCGACCTCGTGTCGATCGTCGAGCTCCGGGAGAACCTCACCGAGCTCGATCGCGTGCTCGAGATCCTCGGCCCCACCTGGAAGGCGCTGTTCACGTCCCCGCTGTTCGATGACGCGGGCAACCGCGAGCGCGCCGCGTACGTCTTCGACGCGGCCCGCGTCCAGCACACCGGCCTCGCGTCGTGCCCCCAGGCGCCGCGCGTGAAGAAGGGCGAGGAGTGGATCTCCAGCATCGGCTGGTGGCGCTTGCCGTACCTCGCGTCGTTTCGCCCCGCCGCGCGGAACGAGGGCGCGACGGAGCTCCTCCTCCTCACCGCCCACGTCCGCTGGGGCGCGCGATCGAGCGCGCGCGACAACGAGCTCTCCCTCCTCGCCGATTGGGTGGCGACCGACCTCGCGAAGGATCCGTTCAGCGCGGCGCGCGACGTCCTCGTGCTCGGTGACTTCAACATCCCCTCGTTCAGAAGCCCCGTGTTCGTCACGAGCGTTCGGCGCATCGTGGAGGAGATGGGCGGGACGGCGCAGGTGCTTGTTCTGAAATACCTCGAGCAAATGAACTGGGAGGAGGTCGCGGCAAACCTCGGAACGAGCGTGTCTTCGGCACGGCGCGCCCACGACGATGCGCTTCGGCTGCCAACTGCAGCGTTGTGTCCGCGAACCGCGCGACTCGGGGAGTGTAACCCGACGTGACCGCGCTCTGGCCGGGTGAGGGGTGAGGAGCTCGACGTGGCCCCGATGGTTCCCGCACCTTACGCGAAGCTCGCGTCTCCCTTGCGTCTCCGCTACCCTCGCGCACATGTTCGGGGGGACCGTTTGGTATCGGAGGTTTGCCGACATAAGGGACGTCGGGTACGCCGGTGACGACGCCCGACGCAGCAAGCTGAGCCGTCGCGATGCCAGTCCGACCGTGATTCGCTTCGGTTCACGCGAAGTCGATGCATCGCTTTCGTGGCCCGGTGGCACGAGTGAGTCACCAGCGAAGGCGATGATTCAGGGCGAGATCGACAGTGAAAGCAGCAAGGCGCTACGCGAACGAGTCTTGAACGCGCTCGAGCTTCCGGGTCAGGTGCTGGACTACCATTTCGTGCTTCAGGGGATCGCCGATACCCTCTGGGATCGGCGCCGTGATGAGCCGAAACAGATGCCCTTCGTCGAGTGGCTCAGCTGGCTGGACGTTCGCCTAGTCGAAGCCCATCCCGAAGCCGTGCGTATCTCCCCGGAGAGGGACGAGTTCGTTTCGATCAGTGCGTTCTCCCGGCTCGTCGATCTCTACGAGTGTGAGGGCTTTCTCAGAGAGGCGCTCGACGCCGCAGAACGCTTCGAGCGCTTTCGACCGAGAATCGATCTGGAGGAACTACGTGGCCGCGTTGCGCGGCTGGACGCCGAACGTGAGTGAGACCTGGGCGACGGCGCTGCGGTCGGACTCCTTTCTGGAGTACGCGTTCTTGCGATGGATCCTGACTCCACTCGGCACTCCGGGATTGGCGGCGCACGTCGTCCCACAATCGGAGATCTCGGTAGGGAGCCGCTCCTACCGAATCGACTACGAGGTCGTAGGGGCATCGCATCGGTTCGCGATTGAACTCGACGGCTTCGAGTTCCACGGTCAGCGGTCAGCGTTCACATACGATCGCCTTCGCCAGAACGACATCCATGCGACGGGTCGCACCGTGGTCCGCTTCTCCTACGACGCGATCCGGACCGAAACGCGACGATGCGTGGAACAGCTTCAGGCGCTGCTTCGGCTTGATCCCCTTCTCGCCCCCTTCGTCGTTGCGACTCCGGTTGTCGAGGCGCCCGAAATGAATTCGGACCCTCTATTCGGCCTCGGCCCAGGCCCTGTTCAAAGGCTACAGATGAGCACCAACTATTTCGACCAGGCACGTCAGCGGCTCGATCGGCGACCACTTCGAAGGTGCCAAGCCGATGCGTTCGCCGCACTCGGCAATTACTTTGCCACGGGCGGAACGCGGGCCGCGTGCATCATGTCGGTAGGGGCCGGAAAAACGGCCCTCGGCGTCGCGGCGTGCCTCGCCTTCACGCGGAGGCGAGCGCTGGTGGTGACCCCCGGAAGCGTGATCCTTGGCACGTTCGGCGCCGCCCTGGATCCCAATGAGGCACGGAACGTCCTCTACGCGCTTCCCGGGGGGCCGCTGCTGCCAGGCTGCCCACCACCGAAGGTGCTGGTGCTGGACCGCGAGCGGGAGGACTTCAAGCTCGTAGCGATCAGGGAGGTAACTCGCGAACAGCTTCTCGCCGCCGACATCATCGTCACCAACTTTCATTCTCTCGGTACGGGCGCAGACCCGGACGATCTTCTGGCGAAGCTTCAGCCTTCAGACATCGACTTCGTTGTCGTCGACGAGGCCCACATCGCCGCCGCCGATTCGTACCAGCGCGCGTTTGCCCACTTTGTCGAGGCGCGCACCCTTCTGATGTCGGCATGCTTTCAGCGCCTCGACGGGAAGCCGATCGAAGCCGATGTCGTCTACAAGTATCGACTCATCGACTCGATTGCTGACGGGAACGCCAAGAACCTCCGCCTGCAACGCTTCGTTCCGGACATCGAGAGCACCACGTACGAGATGGTCTGGCCCGACGGTCGTCGCGAAGAGATCCGGGGACGTGAACAGATCATGGCCCTACTTGACGACGAGCGAAAACTGGCCCGCGTGACGGCTCGCTCACACGAGCCAATCCGCCAAGTCATGAGGGCCGTCAAGCAAGCGCTGGATGGCCAGGCCACGCTGTTGGCACCTATCAAGCCGAGAGTACTCTTCTCGGCACTTGGCGAGAAGCACGCTGAGCAAATCGCACTCATCGCGAACGAACACGGGATCCCGTGCGGGCACGTTCACTACGCGATGACCGCGTCCCGAGTCAAGACGACCAAGGACCGTTTCGAGAACGCTGCCGGGGATCTCCAAGGCTTGGTCCAGCTCAAGATGCTCGGGCAAGGGTACGACTTTCCAGCCATCACTGTTGTCGTTCCAATGCGCCCATATGGAAGCTTCAGCGAGTTCTACCAGTTCCTCGGTCGGGGCATACGAGTGCTCCACCACCCTGCTCTCACTGGCCGGGTTGCACCGCGAGATCAGCATCTCGACATCGTCTTCCACGCCGAGCTCGGACTCGAGGCGCACATCGAAGTACTCTATCGGGAGAACGACATGGAACCACCGCCGCTCGTAGGGCAACCGCCAACGGTGTCGTCGACTCCAGACGACGATCCCAAGGGATCGCGGGGGCCGGCTACTGCCGAGCGGCCCGAGTTCTTCGTCGTGTTCGAGCGGGGGGAATTGGAGCAACGGATCGTTCACGATGAGACCCGGGTCGAAGAGCGCCGGGCGGAGCGAGAACGAGAGGCGATGGCGCAACGGTACGCCGCGTATGCGCAGAAGTCGTCCAAGCCGGTGAGCTTCGACCAGTACGTCGAGCTGTTCGAGGCGCTCCGTGAGTGACGAACCGACGCTGGGTTCACGGCTGATTCGCACCGGTACCGCCGCAGAATGGCTCGAACTCGAGGCTCGCGAGGGCCGCACAGAACACTTCGAGGCAATCGACCTCCTGGTTGCGGGGGTGGCCATACGAGCGCTGAACGGAGGCCAACGGGTCGTTGAAATCTCGTCTCGGAAGCCGCGGCCTCGGGTCGGTCTCGTCGGGATTGCGGACCAGCTGCGGCCCGTCCTCGCCGAGGCGATGCAGCTCGAGCGGCAAGAGTCCCGCGGAGCTTGGTTTCTGCCGGAAAGCGCCCCGATCGATGCTCGCCTGATCAACCTACCCTTTCTGCTCCGGCAGCACCCGCGATACGGGCATACACTTGCACGCGATGAGCGGGCCAAGGTACCGCTCGGTGGTGACCCCGATGCCATGTTCATCTGGGCAGTCCTTCAACCCTTGTTTGAGGATTTGCTCGCGCCATTCGCGCTGAGGGTCGATGACGCGGGGAAGCTGTCGCGGGACGAGTTTGCAAGCCGCTGGCGCGAGATCGTCGAAATCTTCAATGAGTTGAATCTGAACGTTGGGCGCGCAATGGCCCCCTTCGGCTGGGGTGGTGGTTGGGCGAGCGCCTCGGCGGACGAGCAGGTTGTTTTCAAGGCAGACCTCCTCGCAGCCATCGCGAACGCGTTGAACGCCGATTCGGTTCGCCGGTTCCGGTCCCGAACTGTTCGTAGTCTGGCCCTACAGTACTACGCCAAAGCGAAGAAGGGCCGGGCGAAGCGGAAGCAGGTCGTCACCAAGGATCTCGCGCGAGTCCTTGCCGGCTTCTTTGGGGGAGATTGGCTGGCATTCGTGGAGTATCTCGGTGAGCTGCCGCACGAGGAGGAACGCGTCGCGACTGCGCTTCCTGCGCCGAAGCTCGTTGTCAGCGATAGAGACAAGGCTGCAGCGCTCGCGGCCCAGAAAGGGATCCCCCTCGAAGAGGTCGAGCGAATGCTCGCGGGGTTCTGGGAGGGCGGCGGCAATGGTTCCGCGGTCGAAAAGCGCGTGGCCACCCTCCGCGGGTACTGGGCTGAGTTCGATGCGATTCACGCCTCGCAAAAGCCAGGGATGCCCCCACTCTGGGGACTCGTGCAGGACAGCCCTCTCGATTTGGGACCAATTGCGTCGACCCCGTACCAATCTTGCCTCTACCTAAGACGCTTCAGCCCGAGCGTTCTCCAAGGTGTTGCGTCAGGATGGGCTACGACAGTGCTGCCCAAGTGGCCGGAGACTGTGGTGACGGAACCATTTCCTCATATGGCCGTGGCGGACGTCCTAGGGCCCGCGTTGAAGTTCTGGCACGGCTGCGCGTTGACCGCCTGGTTCATCTGCGAGGGGCCGACATCGCGCACTGATCTTCCGGGACTTGAGCGCTACTACGCGAACGACCTTGCAAGTCTTGCCGAGTCGGGCTGCCCCATCAACGCGAGCTTCTTCCACGAGCTGCGCAAGACTCCGCTCGGGCGGGAGCAACCGATCATGGAGAAACGCGGCGGAATCGGCGGACTGCTCGGGATCGAGGTCTCGGTATCTCGTGGGACTCGACGTGACGGGTTCGAGCGGCTTCGCGACGTGATCACGCGCTACCGAAGAGCGTGGGCGGAAGAGCACCTCGAACGCTACCTGCGGGCGCAGTGGGAACAGCTGCTGAAGTCGACGCGTCGCCAGTTCGATCGGATGGCGGAGGACCGAGGAAAACCGCCAACATTGAAGCAGTTCGCCAAGCACACCATCACTCCGGCTCGGCGGTGGTTCGGGGGGGACGTCGGCCTACTCTTCGGGATGCTGGGGTTGAAGCAGACGTTCACAGTCGAAAGACGTTCGCTCATGCCCCAGGACCCAGCCGCGTTCGCACGGGACGTTTTCGTACGGCTCGGTGGAACAATGGTCGACCCGAATCAGACCGTCGAGACCGAGGAGCAGCTGCGGATACGGAACGCCGCGTGGGACCGACAACGCAAATTGGAGCGGCTCGCGTCCGACGCGATCCCGTTCGTCCAAGCGTGGGAAGCGATCGGCAACATGCCGACCACGAAGGAGTATGGTGGCAGTTTTGCGTACAACGCGGCTGTGCTTTCGGACGATCTAGACCAAGGGTGGCGCATGTACGTCGGCATCATTGAGGATGCCCTCCGACACGCACGGGCCAGCGCTGAGGGGAGGCTCGCCTGACCGTCGTGGCCGCCTGCAGTCCAGGAACGCCGCCGTTCCGCACGGTGTCTCCGCGCCGTCCTCGTTGGAACCGGTTCCGCAGGAAGTAGGGAAAGTCATGAGTCGCGCCGACGATATCCAGGAACTGATCGACGGCGGAGAAACGCGCCGAACCGACTTCAAGGCTGCCTGCGCATTCGTCGAGCCGAGTCGAGCCGTGCTGGCGAAAGACATCATCGCGATGAGCAACACGCGCGACGGAGGCAGTATCGTTGTGGGCGTGGCCGAGGGGCCCGGACGGCGTCCGATCATCGAGGGGCTCACCGACGAACAACTGGCGTCGTTCGACATCACGAAGGTCGGCGACTACGTCAACAAGTGGGTCGCCCCTCACGTGAAGCTGAGCCTCGAACGCGTAGAGATCGCGGGGAAGGCGATAGCGGTTCTCAGCGTGGCGGAATTTGCGACCCAACCCCTCGTTTGCCTACGCAACGGCCCTATCGGCGAGGGGAACAAGGCAGTCTTCTTCGAAGGCGATCTCCTGATACGCACGGAGGCGGCGCAGTCGAGGCGCGTTCAGAGTGCTGACGAGATGCAGGCTCTCCTGCGGCTTGCGATCGCCAAGACGGGCGACGACCTGCTCTCCCAGATGAAGCGCATCATCGAAGGGAAACACGCGCCGCTCGGTGTCGACGCGGCAAACCTCCACGCAGAGGCGCTGGCCGCGTGGGCGGAGCTGCGGCCGAAAATTCCCGGCGGAACCATGGAAGTGCAACTCCTCCCCTCGCAGGCAATCGGGGTTCGACCTGATCAGTTTCAGCTGAAAGCGGCAGTCGAGACGTCGACGGTCCACCGTGTAGAGCTTGAATTTCCGTTGTTTCACTTGGGGACGGTTAATTCGGTCAACCAGGCGCATGGTGTGAAGGCCGACGTGCTTGTTGGAGGGCGGCACTACGAGACCTGGTATGCCGATGCTTCAGGCGCGTTCTTCTCCGAGCGGATGATACCGGAGGCCTTCGACTCCCCCACCGACCGGAAGGTCTACTGGAAACGCACCACGTACACACTCCTCTTGGTCGCCGAGTTTGTGAAGCGCTTCCAGGAGGCATTGAGACACGATGCTGACTTCATGGTCCGGATCACGCTGCACGACGTGAAGGATCGCGTTCTCCTGCTTGAGCACCCGACCCTCCGAGAGTTCCGTTGCGGAGTGAGCGAGATCCCCATCGTTGACTCTGCCTCTGTGGTCGATCTTCGCGATGCTACGGAGCTCGGAGGGCGGCTCATCACCAAGGTGATGGCACTGTTTGGGTATCCCGTTAGCGCCGACGACTTGGCAGAACTTATGACCAACTTTCGCGAGAACCGCTGGTGAATGCCTCGGTCCAGATCTGATCGTCCTCGGGTGATAACCGTTGTCACCCCCCGCCCGGGTCGCACCACAACTGTTCAATTCTGGCGCTCTCACACGACGGCCCCAGCCGTCTCGTTTCTTGCGGAGATTGGCACGTCCGCGAAGTGCTCGTCCGTCGGCGTTTCTGGTGCGGGGCCGCGGAGGGCGCGAGCCAGGGTGCTTGCCCCGATGCCGAGCTTCTTGGCCACGCTGCGCACCGAGTCCCCCGTGGTCAGAAGCTCCCGAGCCCGTTCGGTGCAGCAGCTGCAACGGGACGCATTCCCGTTGAGCACTGCTCCGGTCTCGCAGCCGGGAGGAGGTGTTACCGCGCCGGTGTGATGGTGGCTTGAGCCCCGAGCGGGGGCCTACTTGGCAGATGTTCGGCAAAAGGGGGACGTCGGCGCTCCGTGATGGCCTTGAGGTGTCGTTTAGAACGTGTCGTTTAGAACGTCTCGTTGGAACTCGCCCTGCCTGCGCGGCTGTCACGAAGGCTGCACCAGCGGCGGGCATGACGCCGCCGCCGAACGCGAAACGCCGCGCTTTCGCGCGGCGTTCGACTTTCCCAGAAAAGGGCGGCTCAGTTCGCCTTCGCGAGCTGACGCAGCATGTACACCAGGACCCCGCCGTGGACGTAGTAGTCGACGTCGTTCGGCGTATCGATCCTGCGCGTGACGTCGAACGCGGTGACCTTCCCGTCGGGCGCCGTCGCCGTCACGTGGAGCCGCTTCTTCGGGGAGAGCCCGCTGTCGATGCCGGTGATCGCCTACACCTCCGCGCCCGTCAGCTTGAGCGACGCCGCGTCCTGGCCCGCGTCGAACTCGAGCGGGAGGACGCCCCCCACGGATCGGAGAGGCGATTCTCCGCATGTCTGGTGCTACGCTCCTTTGCTCGCGAGGCGAGACGGCGTCCCATGAGCATCCATCCACCGCCCGCGTACTTTCACGCCGTGGACCCCTCACTCTACGACGACCCGGTGATGGGCCCAATCCTCCGTCACCTCGAGCGCGAGGACCCCGACGTCATCGCCGCCATCGCCGAGGTCGATCGTTCGCTCATCCGCGCCAACCTGGCGCTGACGGCCGAGGATCGTCTGGCGCGCAACGCGCGCAACCTGACACTGCTCTCGGAGGCGCGTCGTGGCCGTACCTAACGCGCTCCTCAACGTCCTCGCCGCGCTCGACGCCGCAGGCGTCGACTGCATAGCCCGTCGGCGGCCTCGCGTCCGTGAGGGGTGAACCCGTCGGCTCGGAGTGAGTCCCATCACGCAGCTGGCGCGATAACACTGCCTACAGCCTCATCTGGCTGGCTCGATCACACTCGACCGGCGGAGGCGCTCGGGCGGGATGATCTCGGGCGATCGTCAGCCGAGCAGCGCTTTCACTGCGTCGACGTATTCGTCGTCCCGATACCGCCGGATCGCGGCGTCGATCACGCCGCCGCCGTCGCTGTCCTTCGCGGTGGGGACCGCGCCAGCGGCGAGTAGATGCCGCGCGATGTCGAGGCGCGCGGTGAGATCCTCGTGCCACTCGCCGGTTCGCCGGACGGCGAGGTGGAGGAGCGGCGTGCCGCCCGGCGTCGCGTTCGGATCGGCGCCGTGCGTGAGGGCGAGCCCGACGCTCGTCGCATGGCCTTCCATGCACGCGCGAAGGAGCGCGGTGTTCGGGTCGGCGCCCCGATCGAGGAGGAGCGTGAGGATCTCAACCTTCTCCTTCTCGTGCCAGTTGCACCAGCCGGCGGCGCCGTCGAGGTCGTCTGCGCCGGCCTCGAGGAGGAGCCGACAGATCTCGACGTGTCCCTCGTACGCGGCGCGAGCCAAGGCGGAGTCGTCGCGGGCTTCGCCTCCTCGCGTTCGCGGATCTGCGCCGAACGCGAGCAACAGGCGAACCACAGGGAGGTGTCCCGCTTGGGCTGCGAGGAAGAGCGCCGTGCCCTCCCTTCCGTTGCACCACGCCCGCGCCTCGAGGTGCGCACTCTTCCCGGGCTGAGGGTCGGGACAAAGCGCGGTGATCGCCTCGAGCCACCCGACACCGCCGAGGAGAGGGAAGACTGCGTCGACGCCGTAGTGGGCGACGAGCGCGTCGAGGAGCTCGATCTTGCGCGCGCGCAGGATGTCGAGGAGCGCCCACTTGGGGAGCTCGTGTCGAAGGAGCGCGGCGAGGACGGCGGCGCTGGGATGGCGAACGATCATCTGCACGACCGAGCTGTCACGCGCGTCGCGCTCGTCCACCGACGCGCCGCCCAAGAGGAGCTTCTCGACGCGGTCGGCGTCGCGGTGCGCGATGGCGTCGAAGAGGGGCGGTACGGTTTCGTCGCGCGGCCCGGGAGCCGATCGCATCACGTCCGGCACGCGCCGCTTGAAGCGGTGCGCGAGCTCTTCGTAGTCGTTTTCCTCTTCCACGTCGAAGGCGACGCGGCCGCTCGTGAACGCGCCCGCGAGCACGCGCCGCTCGATGTCGCGAACGAGCGGCCAGAGACGCCGGTGGACCGGCGGCACCTCGTCCTCGTCCGCCCACTGCTGCAAGAACCCGGCGCCCGCGCGCCAGAAGAGGCGGAGCGCCGTCCCGAGATCGCACGTGGGCGACGCGATCATCCTCGCGGGGAGCGCCGCGCCTTCATCCCAGTTGTGGGCGCGCGCGAGCGCATCGATCGCCCACGGATCCAAACAATGGAGCGGCAAACTGCCCTTCCGCAGACCGGTGGGCTTGCGGTACGAAAACCTCTCCCCGAGGCGGGCACGCCACGCGTCCGTCGCGAGCACGACCCACGGATACCCCGCCGGTCGAAAGACATTCGCGGCCGGTATCGCGCGGAGCGGCAGCGCCTTCGGCTTCGTGACGAACCCAGGGAAATGAGGGACGTCGGTGCCTCCGGTGGCGCTTCGATCCAGCACGTCCAGCTCCGGAAGCGCGGGGTCCTCGAACACGCCCGACTCCCACTCGACGATCCAGTGCCCCATGGCGCCGCCTAGCGCGTTTCGGGCTGCGCCACACAGCAAATGGAGGGAACGCCGCGTCCAGCTCGCTCCGGATCCGGAGGTGACGCGGTTCCCGCACGTATGCTCGGGCGATGGTGCGTCGTGACGCTGGGACGGAGAAGCGTTTCGCCACGATCTCGTTCGGAGGCTCGCCGCGCTTCTCCAGCGGGCCGCCGCTGAACGCGAAACGCCGCGCTTTCGCGCGGCGTTCGACTTTCCCAGAAAGAAGCGGCGGCTCAGTTCGACTTCGCGAGCTGACGCAGCATGTACACGAGGATCCCGCCGTGGACGTAGTAGTCGACCTCGTTCGGCGTATCGATCCTGCACGTCACGTCGAATGCGGTCACCTTCCCGTCCGGCGCGGTCGCCGTCACGTGGAGCCGCTTCTTCGGCGACAGGCCCGCCTCGATGCCGGTGATCGCGTACACCTCCGCGCCCGTCAGCTTGAGCGACGCGGCGTCCTGGCCCGCGTCGAACTCGAGCGGGAGGACGCCCATGCCGACGAGGTTCGACCGGTGGATGCGCTCGAAGCTCTTCGCGATGACCGCGCGCACGCCGAGGAGCTTCGGTCCCTTCGCCGCCCAGTCGCGCGACGAGCCCGTGCCGTACTCCGCGCCCGCGATGACGATCGACGGGACGTTGTCCGCCGTGTAGCGCATGGCGACGTCGTAGATGCTGCCCTCCTCGCCGCTCGGCTGGTGCAGGGCGAGGCCGCCCTCCTTCCCGCCGAGGACGAGGTTCTTCAGGCGGATGTTCGCGAACGTGCCGCGCACCATCACCTCGTGGTTGCCGCGGCGCGCGCCGTAGCTGTTGAAGTCCTTCCGCTCCACGCCGTGGCTCTCGAGGTACTTCGCCGCAGGGCTGTTCTTCGCGATGTTGCCCGCCGGCGAGATGTGATCCGTCGTCACCGAGTCGCCGAGGATCGCGAGGCACCGCGCGCCCTCAATGTTCTTCGGCGCTTCCGGCTTCACCGGGATGTCGTCGAAGAACGGCGGCTTCCGCGCGTACGTCGACTTCTCGTCCCACTGGAAGACACCGCCCGCGGGGACGTTCAGCTTCTTCCACTGGTCGTCGCCGTCGAACACCGCGCCGTAGCTCTTCTTGAACTGCTCCGGCTTCACCGCCGTCCGGATCGCGTCCTGGATCTCCGCGTTCGTCGGCCACACGTCCTTCAGGTAGACGTCCCCGTCCTTGCCCTTGCCGAGCGGCTCGCTCGTGAGGTCGGCGTTCACATCGCCGCGAAGAGCAAACGCGACGACGAGCGGCGGCGACGCGAGGTAGTTCATCCGCACGTGCGGATTCACGCGGCCCTCGAAGTTGCGGTTGCCCGAGAGGACGCTCGCGACCACGAGGTCGTGCTTCTCCACCGCGTCCGACACCGGCGTCGGGAGCGGGCCCGAGTTGCCGATGCACGTCGTGCAGCCGTAGCCGACGACGTGGAACCCGAGCTGCTCGAGGTACGGGAGGAGGCCCGCGTCCTTCAAGTAGTCGGTGACGACCTTCGACCCAGGCGCGAGCGACGTCTTCACCCACGGCTTCGTCTTCAGGCCCTTCTCGACGGCCTTCTTCGCGAGGAGGCCCGCGCCGAGGAGGACGGCCGGGTTCGACGTGTTCGTGCAGCTCGTGATCGCGGCGATGACGGCGGCGCCGTGCCCGAGGTCGAACTTGTGTCCGTCGAGCTCGACCGGCCCGCTCTTCGTCGGCTCACTCTTGCCCGCGATCATCGGGGCGAGCTCCTTCTGGTAGGTCGCGCCCATCTGGCCGAGCGGCACGCGATCCTGCGGGCGCTTCGGGCCCGCGAGGCTCGGCTCCACGCTCCCGAGGTCGAGCTCGAGCGTGTCCGAGAAGGCGGGCTCCGCGTCGGGGTCGAACCAGAAGCCCTGCGCCTTGCAGTACGCCTCGACGATCTTCACCTGCGCCTCGCTGCGGCCCGTGAACCGGAGGTAGTTCAGCGTCTCCTCGTCGACCGGGAAGAACCCGATCGTCGCGCCGTACTCGGGCGCCATGTTCGCCACCGTCGCGCGATCCGTCAGCGCGAGCTTCTTCACGCCCGGGCCGTAGAACTCGACGAACTTGCCGACGACGCCCTTCTTTCGGAGCATCTGCGTCGCCATCAGCACGAGGTCGGTCGCGGTCGTCCCTTCCTTCGGCGTGCCGGTCAACTTGAACCCGACGACCTGGGGGATGAGCATCGTCGACGGCTGGCCGAGCATCGCCGCCTCCGCCTCGATGCCGCCGACGCCCCAGCCGACGACGCCGAGGCCGTTGATCATCGTCGTGTGCGAGTCGGTCCCGACGAGCGTGTCCGGGTAGAGGACGCCGTTCTTCTCGTAGACGACCTTCGCGAGGTACTCGAGGTTGACCTGGTGGCAGATGCCCGTCGACGGCGGGACGACGCTGAAGTTCGAGAACGCGCTCTGCCCCCAGCGGAGGAACACGTAGCGCTCGGTGTTGCGCTCGTACTCGAGGTCCGTGTTCTGCTTCGGCGCGAGCGGCGACGCGTAGTAGTCGACCTGGATCGAGTGATCGATGACGAGATCGGCCTGCTCGAGCGGGTTGATGCGGCTCGCCTTGCCGCCCATCTTCACGAGCGCCTCGCGCATCGCCGCGAGATCGCAGACGGCGGGCACCCCCGTGAAGTCCTGCATGAGGACGCGCGCCGGGTAGTAGTTGATCTCCTGATCCGGGACGCGCTTCGGGTCCCAGTTCGCGACGGCCTCGATGTGCTCCTTCGTGACGACCCGCCCGTCCTCCTTGCGCAGCAAATTCTCGAGGAGCACCCGGATCGAGTGCGGAAGCTTCGCCACCGCGGGGTGGGTCTTCGCGAGCTTCGCGAGGCTGTAGATCGAGTACTTCTTCCCCTCGATTTCGAGGGTCTCTTCGGTGCCGAAGCTGTTCATGGGGCCGCCTTTTCCCACGAGTCGGGGCCCTTTTGGAAGCAGCCTCGAGTCTCTCGTGATCGTTCGTGTTCGACGCGTGCCTAGGGGTATGCCGCGGGCGCGGCAAGTCGCCGCGCGCGGGGCGGCCCGCATGGGCGTCATGCGCATCGCGTAGCCCCGCCTGGTGTAGGGTGTGCCATGCGCCCCCTGCTGCTCTTCGCGAGCGCCGCTGCCCTGAGCGGATGCTTCTTGTTCGACGCGAGCCCATCGACCGTCGCGCAGCCCACGCCGAGCGCGATGAGCGCGTCCGAACTCCTGCAGCCCTCGTCCACCCCGCTCGCGTCGACGGTTCCCCCCGACGACCGCGCGGCCGCTGGAGCGGCCGCTCCGAGCGGGCACTCGACGCAAGCGAGCGCCGCCTCGGACCACAAGAACGCGCCCGCGCCGTTCGACCCCGTCGCGTTCGTGGGTCGAGGCGCGGCGAACGCCGCCCCGGACGCGTTCCTCCCGTACCCGAAGACGCGCACCCGAGAGACGCTCCACGAGCTCGGCGTCGTCGAGGAGGATCCGCCCGACGAGGACGGTCCGGACCCCCTCGTGACCGTGTACCCCAACCGGCCGACGTCGCTCGAGCGCGTCCGCGTCTACTACGGCAAGGGGACGGCCGTGCGGAGCGTGACGATCCGCATCGCACCCACCGCGGACGCGCGGCAGACGCTCCTCGATCTGCGCGCGGAGCTCGAGCGCCGCTACGGCAAGGGCACCCTTCGACCCGAAGGCGCGACCGAAGCCGACTTCGACCGCGTCCTCTGGCGAACCCCCCGCCTGCGCCTCGCGCAGGACGACGCGAACGTCGAGGTCGAGCTCACGTACTGAAGCCCGCGCGCGACCTCAGGCGGGGCGCGCGTCGACGAGCTGCCGGAGGGCGCCGACC
This sequence comes from Polyangiaceae bacterium, assembly GCA_046351395.1. GTDB lineage: Bacteria > Myxococcota_A > Polyangia > Polyangiales > Polyangiaceae > CAYYKK01. Next base: position 140,082 of record JAXLYP010000028.1, on the reverse strand, counting down.
ATCGTGGGCGCGCCGGCCGCGATCTGCGCGCGGCACGCGGCGAGCGCCGCCGCGCGCGCGGCGGAGAACGGGCCCGCCGCCGGACCGGCTTCCTTGGCGCCGACCTCGAGCGCGAGCAGCGCCTCCACGCGCCACGACTCCGACCGCGTCGCGTCCAGCACCGCCGCCCGGAGCAGCGCGGCGATCGCGCCCGCCGCCATGGCGCCTTCCTCCGCGGAGGCTCCGAGGTGAGCCGGGATCGCGCGCACGATCGAGAAGATCGCGCCGTCCGTCGGCCATGCGTAGAGCCCCTGCACCGAGCGCACGACGTCGAGCGACGTCCACGCGCGCGCGGCGGCGACGAGCTTCGGCGTCCACGCGCTCGGCGCGGGGCTCCTCCGAGCGAAGAGCTCGAGGCCGCGCTGGATCGCGAGCTCGCCGATCACGACCCGGAGATCGTAGAGGTGGAACAGCAGGCGAGAGGTCATGAGCCCATCGACCGCCTCGCTGATGCGCGCCTCGAACGTGGGGTTCGCGTCCACGACGAACGGCGCGAGGACGAGCGCCGAGGCGACGACGCCCGCCCGCTCGGGCGGAGCCGACGCGCCGCGCTCGAGCTCGGCGGCGAGATCCTCGGGGTCGATGTCCTTCGCGAAGCCGGCGAGCGCAGCGGGTGGGAACGGCCGCGCGTTGACCTCGCGCTCGCGCGAATAGTCGTAGTCGCTCGTGTACCCGCTGAACTGCGACACGGGCTTCTTCGGGACGACGCCCTCCGCGCGGAGCTCGCCCTCGAGCGCGGGGAACGCCTTCGCAGCGGCCCTCCGAAGGGCGGGATCCTCCGCGTGATCTCGCGCTCGCGCGAGCAGCTCCTCGTCGGCGCGCGCCGGCTCGAGCCCGCGCCAGAGCGTCCACGCCGCGAGCCGTGACTCGGCCTGGCGCGCGCGGTCTCCGAGCGCGGACCGCGCGTGATCGACCGCCCGCGCCCTCACGTCCGCGCTGCGGGCGGCGATCGACGCACCGATCGCTGCGCTCGACGCGCCGCGCTCGAGCAGCCGGCTCGCCGCGTCCACCGGGTCCCCGAGCTCGAGGCAATGGGCGCGCGCGGTCTCCACGACGGCCTCGTACGCGGGCAGCGCGACGTCGAGCGGAGCGTCCGAGAGCCTCGGGCGGATCGCGGACTCGAGCGCGCCCGCGAGATCCCTTCGAACCCGAAGAAGCGTGGGGACGAGCGCGAGCGCGGACGTGAACCTCGCGGGGAACTCCCCGTGGAGCGGCGCTCCGAGCGCCTGGACCCACTCGTCCGGGCCGATCTTGGTGACGAGCGCGTCCCGCTCCTCCGCCGTGGCGGGCAGCGTGTCCGGGACCGCGGAGGTCGGGACCGCGCCCGCGCGCCGGAGCCCGTCGAGCGTGCTCGGTTCGAACGCGTGGAGCGCGTCGATCGCCTCGGCTCGGAGCGCGGCGGGAGCTCCTCCGTCCGTGGCGAGCGCCACGACCGCGGCGCTCCACTCGGCGAGCCGAGCGTACCGGTACGCGGAGCTCGCGCGGAGCGCGGCGGTGCGCTCCACGTCGCTCTTCGATGCGTCCGTGGCGCGCTCGAGCAGCCTGCGTTCGAGGTCGCTCGTGTCGACGAACTGGCGCGCCGCGAGCGGGGCGACGTAGGGCTCGACGCGCCCGCCCCGAGCGAGGATGGCGTCCACCGCCTCGAGCATCGCGTCCCGCGCCCAGCGCGGCGCCGCCCCGCGCGGAATGCCCGCCACCTCGAGCAGGCGCGTCAGCAGCGCGGCGTGCTCCGCCGCCATCGCGTCGGTCGTGCACGCTCGGAGGGCTCGCTCCTCCGCCGCTTCGGGCGCGATCCCGGGGGCTTCTCGATCGAACGAGAGGACGCGGCCGCGCTGCGTCCCCGCGAGGATCGACCGCCCGTCCGCGGACACGCCCACCACCGTGAAGGCGTCGTGCGCCGCGGGAGGCGCGTCGAGCGGGACGACGTCTTCCACTGCGTCCTCACCGAGCCGGCGCGTCGTGATCGCGAGCTCCGTGCCCCCGGGGCGCGGCCGAGGGTCGAGGCTCACGACCCGCTCGAGATCGGGCGTCGCGACGGAGCCGTAGGGCAGCGTGCGCGCGACGTGCTCGCGCTCGATCGCTCCCGACGCGGTCTTCCACACGACGAGGCGCCCGTGCGTGGAGCCCCAGACGTGCGCGCCGTCCGCGGATACCCCGAGCGCGCCCCACGCCGCGCGGGGGCCCGCGAGCGCGGTGTGGCCGCCTCCCGTGGCGGCGTCCCAAACAGACAATCCGTCGCGCGAGCTCCCGACGAACCGGCCGTCCGGCGTGATCGCGTACGCCGACGCGGCGCGCCCTCCCGCGAGATCCGTGATCACGTCGCCGGTCGCGACGTCGCGCGCCTGCACCTTGTCCGGGGCGAGCACGGCGGTCGCCTCCGCGACGCGACGATCGCGCAAGAGGAAGTACACGCGCGCCCGGGGGAGGCCCTCGCCGGAGCGGCGGAGCAGCACGGAGCCGCGGTCTCCGTCGTAGAGCGTGATCGCTCCGTCCTGGTGGACGGCGAGCACGGCGCCCGCGTTCTCGCACACCGCGGTGACGGGGGCGTGCGCCTCTCGAAGGAAGATGCGCGCGCCGCTCGCGACGTCGTACACCGCGAGGACGCCGCGCGGAGCGGCGATGCAGAGCCGACCGTCGCTCGAGAACCGGATCGGGGGCTCCGCGCCGCTGTCGAGTCCGGCGGCCATCGAGAAGCCGTCCGCGAGCGCGCCCGCGCGGCCCGCCTGCCCGCCCGCGACGCCGGCGTCGACGAGCTCGACCGTGAGGCTCGCGCCGAGCGTGATCTGCCCGAGCGCGACTCGCCCGTCCGGGTGGAGGGCGACCGAACGCGCCCGATCGTCGACGTGGACCGCGCGCTTGCTCGCGACGCTCCAGACGGTCGCGCGCGTGGTCGGGAGCTCGCCGACGCGGCCCTCGGTCTGCACCCCGGCGACGACGTGTTGGCCGTCCCGCGAGAACACGATGGGGCCGACGACGCGCTCTCCACTCGCGAGCGCGTTCGTGAGCTTCTTCTTCGTCCCCACCTGTCCGATCCACCCGCGCTTCGACCAGGGACCCAGCGCGGCGTGGGGCTCCCCGGTCGGGCTCCACCCGATCGACGCGATCGCGGGTCCGTCGATTCCCTCGTCGAGCGTGACGCGGCGGCCCTCGAGGTCCACCACGAACGCGGCGCCCCACTCGTCCGTCCCCTTCGTGCAGAGGAGCTTCTTCCCGTCCGGCGAGAACGCGAGCGCGACGAGCGATTGGTGATCGGCGGTGAACCCGAACAGGCGCTCCCGCGCGGAGACGTTCCAGATCGTGAGCGTCTCCCGATCCCAATCGTCGCTCCCCGAGGCGAGTCGAGCGCCGTCCGGCGAGAACGCGAGGCACGTGACGCGAACGGGGCTCTCGAGCGCGCCGAGGCGCCGCCCGTCGTCCGCCGCGTAGAGCTCGATCAGCGCGCCGTCGGCGACGGCGATCGTCCCGTCGCTGGAAACGGCGTACGCCGCGTCGTGCCGAAGGAGGGAGGGGCTCCGTGGACCGAGCTCGCGAAGAAGGCGCACACGGACAAGGTACGCCCGCGCCGAGCGCGCGCGGATCGAATCAGCGACCCGGAACGCACTGGATCATGGGCCCACCGCCGCACGCGCACTCCATGTTCGAGTTCTCCGCCTCGACGGATCCCGGGGCGGGTTTGACCTTGGTTTGGGCGTTCGCGTGTTGGAAGTCGACACAATCTCGGGTCCACACGGATCGACGATCTCGACGCGCTCCTCGAGCATCAGGGGGATCTTGAGGACGAACAGACAATGTCGCCGAGGGAGTCGTTGGGACGGGGGGCCCGTAGGTCTCGGATCGCACCCCGAGCGTGCGTGCCTCCGGCGAGGATGACGCGGCCGTTCAGCGGGCTCGCGCCAGGCGTCCGCCGCACCGATCGCGGATGATAGGGTCGAGGCCATGGGACTCGACGCCTACCTCTACTACCAGTGCTCGTATCGGCCGCAGGGCTCGCTCGACTTCCTCAACGAGAGCAAGCGCCTCGCGCAGATGCTTCGGATCATGGACGAGAAGCGCGTGCCCTCGGTCACCTATCAGCTGCGGACGGCGCGCGGCGTGGAGGAGCGGACCGTTCAGCGCGCGGAGGCGATGCGCGCCGCCCAAGCGCTGCAGGAGCTCCCCGCGACGTGCGCGCCGTGCCCGGTCACGAACGGCAGGTCGGCGCCGGGGTGCTCGGCGCGGGTGAACTATCCCGTCGACGACGTCGCCCTCGAGGTGTTGCGCGAGGCTCTGGAGATCAACGCGAACGATCTCACCCCTCCCGCGGACGGGTTCATTCGCTCGCTCGTCCGAGCAGGGGATTGCGACGGGCAGCGCATGGGCGCCCTGCTGAGGAGCTTGAACGCGCGACCGGCGCCGGCCGGCTCCACGCCCGTCGCGTTCACCCTCGATGGTCGCGTCTACGGGGTTACGGTCTACATGGCGCTGGAGCACCTCTTCTTCCGCAGCTTCCTGCGCCCCGGCGAGGCCCTCGTCGTTCGGGAGTGGTTTCGCGCGTTCTACACGGCGATCGGCGAGCGGATCGGCAGTCACGCGGACCCGAACGCAGCGGCCGCAGCCCTGTTCGGGGGCTCGCCGAGCTTGCAAGACTTGAGCGCCCTCGGCGATCTGTTCAAGCGCGCGGAGAAGCACTCGCTCGGCGTCCAATTGGACGGTTGAGCGGTCACGACCCCCTGCACCGGATGCCAGCGGAGGAAGGCCGCGGCGTCAGCGGGGCGCGCCGATCGCGCGGCTCGCGACGTGGCAGACGTCCGACTCTTGGTACGTCCAATACACGCGCGCCTCGTCGGCGCACGCTCCGGACCACGCACCCTCGAGGAGCTCGTCGAACTCCTCGTTGGGGTGACTCACGAGCGTGAAGGCGGCGCCGACCCCCCGAAGGACGCGATAGAGATCGGCTCCGACAGGCACGAACGGACCATCGGAGACCCCCACGCGCTCGCGGTCGAAGTGGGCGATGCGCCACTTCCCATCCTCGTCGATCGCGACGCCCGGCGCGTCCGCCGCGGTTCGGTAGACATTGCTGGACGAGAGCCAATAGACGGTGTTCCCGACGAGGACGATGGGTCCAGACTTGGCGGACGGGGAGGGCTGATCGTCGATCCCGATCACCTCGGGCTGCGCGTCGCCGGCGCGAAGTCGATAGAGGACCGTTCGAGAGGGCGTGCCGAAGACGACGTCCCCCTTCACGATCCCCGCGTCGGATCCCATGAAATAGAGGGTCTTGCCGTCGGTCGCGAGGTGGTGGAATCCCCCAAAGCCCTTCGGGCCTTCGAACAGGATCTCCACCTTGGCGTCCTTGCCACCCTTCTGGGGCAGGCGGGCCAGCGACTGGATCGCTTGGCCGTCACCGTCTCGGCTGTCACCGCTTTGGGTGAATACGATCGAGCTCCCGACGAGGGCAAGCGCGCGAGGCCACGCGAGCGGTGGGCCGATCTGAGTCGCGACGCCAGACTCGACGCGCGCGATGCGGCCCGCCTCGCCGGTCTGCGCGACGAACAATCCGGCGTCGCCCACGACGAAGTCCTCGGTGTGGCCCTCGAACAAGGACTCCGGCTTCCCGCCCTGTGTCGGGACGCGCCAGATCCCTTTGCCCGTCGCGTAGTAGAGGTCCTTTCCGCGCACGGCGACGCCCCCGCAGCTGTCGTGCGGCTGGTCGGCGAGCACTTCATGGGGGACTGGCTTGCGCTCGGAGCGGGTTGCGCTCGCCGATGGAGCCGCGCTCTCCGCTGCGCGCGGCGTGGATGGGAGCGCGGACGCCGTCGGCTCGGGTCGAGCCGCTCCGCCATTGGCGCCGCATCCGCTTGCGAGGCCGAGCGTGAGCCCTATCCAGAGCAGCGACCGGCCGTGTGACGCAACCATGAGCGCGACACTTGCACGTCCGTCCGCGCGCCGCCCCCATATCAGGTCGACGTGTGCGGCGGCCCCTCCAAGCCAAGGGTCAGGGGGCCAAAGAGTAGGTGGCCTCCCGCGAGAGGCATCTTTCAGCCCGCTCCTCGAACGCTGCGATCGAATCCGGGCTCATCGACATCCCGCGAGCTCGAGCGCCTCATGACGAGCGCGGATCGAGCCCACCGCGCCGTGGGCGCTCGACGTGGGCCTCTCCGCCGTTTCGCGAGCGCGTCGACGGACGGGCCGCGTGCTCAACGATAGGGGCTCTGGTCGCCAGGGCCGATGCGGCGCAGGGCGTCTGCGAGGTTCGCGAGCGTCGCCTCGATCGTCGACGGGTGCTCGACCGGGGGGACGTGCACGACGAGGGCGTCGCGGTCGCGCTCGACGCGCGCCTCGGCGACGTCCCTCACCGACTCGACGATGGCCGGCGCCGGACCCCCCGTTCCGGAGTCGAACGCGCGGGCCACGAGCGGCGCGCGGATCGTCGTGCTCGACGGCACATCCCCTTCAAACGAGTGTACGACGTCGAAACGCGCGCCCCCGAGGGCGACGCCGCGGATCGCCATGTCGCCCGGACGGAGGACGGCCTGGTGCCGCTCGGCGAACGCGGCCCACGCGCGGAAGACGCTCGCGAAGACGCGCGGCGGGATGATCTTCGTCGACGCGCGCATCATGGCGCGCTGGAGCTGGACGCTGCACGAGATGAACTGCGTGAGCTCGGGCGGGCCGAGGTAGCCCGTGCCGTCGTCGTCGTACATCGCGCAATGGTCGTCAGCGGAGGCGGAGGCGCACGCGAGGAGAGCACCGCGCAGCCCCTGGTCGGACAGCAGGGCGTCGAGCTGCGCGGGCTCGCGCGCCGACACTCTGAACCGGTCATCGAACCCGCGCGTCGCCTCCCGCTGGCCGCGATCGCGATACCGCTCCTCGAGCTCGAAGCGGAGCCCGAGATCGCCCCACCCGATGCTCGCGAGGAGGCCGAGCGGACCGCCGCGTCGAACCCGCGTCTGGAAGCGGATCGGGAGGCCGTCGACGGATATCGTCGCCTCTCCCGCTTCGTCGTCGACGGCCTCGATGGTGACGCCCTGGCCGGCCGCCGAGAGGGCCTTGCTCCAGTCGGCGGTGGGCACCATCGAGCTCTCCTGCGCGGCGCGGAGCTCGCTCAGCGATCCGACGGAGTGGACGACGATCGGGCGCTCGAGGATCGACGCACCGAGCTCCGTCGTCACGCGGATCTCGACCCGCGACTCCACGCGCAGCCGCCTCGCCACGAAGCTCGGCGGGCACTCGGCGGCGGTCTCGAAGCCGAACGGGATCGGCCCGCGCGCCTCTCTTGTGTCGACGCGCAGGCGGTGCGTCTCGTGGTGCACCACGATCGGCGCCGAGGCCGGCTCTCCGAGGACCTCGGTGGACACGAGCGCGGCCTCGACGCCCAGGATCGGGGTCGAGTTCAGGAGCGTGAACGACCCACGGACGCGCTCACCCACCTCGACGTCCGTGGACGCGAGCCGCCCCTGGATCACCACCCCGGCGGCGTCGCTCTTCGAAGACTCACCGCGGCCCGCCGTGCCTCGCGCGCGCGCGGGTGGCCGCGTGCCGACCGTCAGGGGGCGCGTGACGCGGCGGTCGAACGCGCGCGCGACCCGCACCTCGGCGACCACCTCGTAGGCGATCCGCGAGCGCGCGCTCGCGTACGTGGGCGGCGCGTCCGCCGGGATCGGGAACGTCGCCTGGAAGACCTCCTTGCGATTCGACTGGAGCGGTCGTCCGTCCAAACGTCGAACCTCGTGCACGATCGGGCGAGCCTCCCCGCTCACGGTCTCGACACCGGAGAGCGTGAGCACGAGCCCGGAGCACGCGCGGTGCGCCTTGCTCTCCACGCCGATGATCACGTGGAGGGACTCGCCCGGCAGCACGTGGTCGCGCGCGAACGTCAACGAGACGTCGACGCGCCCGAAGAGACCGAGGAACGAGGCCACTCAGGATGGTCTTACGAGGCGGGGCGATGGAAGGGAACATCCTTCCCCCAGGAGCTCGATCAAGAGCGAACTCCACGCACGCCCCGAAGGGGCGTCGTGGACAAGACCTCCGAATGTCCTCGTGCCGTTGGCACCGCACGAGGAATTCGCGCCGCACGTCCGCGGTCGTGCGGCGCCTCGCGTTGCTCCCGTAATGCGCTCAGGGGTCGAAGGGGTCGCGGACGTTGAACCACTCCACGTCCAGCAGGCGGAGCGCGGGGACCATCACCGCGTGCATGTCCTTGCTCAGGCTTTGGTAGACGTCCTTGTTCATCTCGTAGCGCGCCTTCAGCCGCTCCTGGATGAACCGCGGGCGCCGCTCGTCGGGCAGGGCGTCGAGCGTCGCCGTCGGCTCGCTGTTGGCTCCGTACGGACCGCTCTCCGCGTAGGTCTGGAACTCGCTCGGGTCGCCGACGAAGTGATGCGGCCTGTAGCCGAGCTCGGTGTCGCAACGACTGTTGTATTGGGACCACCACGGCGTTTGGAAGTAGAACGCCTGACTTTGCATCAGCGGGACGACGACGCCCGCCATGACGCCCGCGGAGGCGAGGTACGTCCCGATGATGCCCATCACGAGTTCGCGATCCTGCTCCGAGCCGCCGCGCTCGAAGTTGCAGGCCTGCACGAGCTCCGCGGTCGCCTGGATGCCGAGCTGGATCGCCGCGGCGATGGCCGCCTCCGCCGTCTCCTTCGGGATGAACTCGTCCCCCCCGGTGGTGACGAGGTACGGGCCCTCGAGCCCGGCCCCGAGCAGGATGCGGCTCGCGTTTCGCAGGTTCGTCGTGCTGTGCCGCGCGCGCGCCTCGGCGATGACGCGATCCGCCGGGATCACCGCGAGGCGTTTGTCGTCCTCGCTCTCGCGAAAGCTCGGATCCGTCAGCCAGTCGTACATGAACTTGGCCTCGGTGAGGTGCGTCCCGAGCGGGTACACGTTCGCGCCGCTCACCACGATGAACGGCGCGTACCCCGCCTCGAAGTCCTCGATCGCCTTGCGCAGGCGGATGACCCCGACCTTCGAGATCGTCGGTGGGTTCTGCAGCGTCGGCAGCGCCGTGTAACCCGGCACGATGATCGCGTCGAACGGCGGGAGCTTCGCGTCGCGGATCACCGCCTTCGCGCCCGCCGACACCGCGGCGACGCGAACGTCACGGAGCTCCGCGCTGTAGCGCGCGAGCGCGGCCTCCGCGTCCGAGCCACCGAAGCCGGACGGGGGCTGGAGCTTCGCCCGGATGATCTCCTTCAGCTTTCGACCCGCGGCGGTGAGCGAGCATTTTCGGGCGTAGGCGTCGCCCGGCGCGTCCTCGACGAAGTCCTTCGCAGTGTCGTCGTCGAGGGCCTCGGTCAGCACCAACGCGAGCATGAACCTCGGGCTGACGCTCAGCTTCGTCGCGGGGATGGTGCTGTGCCCAGCGGCGCCGAGGTCGGCGAGCCGCTCGATCACACCCACTGGCGCGTTCTTTCGCCGCTCGTTGAAGTGCGACTCGGCCTCGCCGTGCTCCCGCTCGAGCGCCGGGATCTTCGCCCAACCCGCGAGGACGGCGCGCATGAACGCCGCGCGCAGCGGCATGATGTAGTACCAAAAGCCGCCCAGCAGGGCCTTGCCGTCCGCGAGGAAGTCCGCGTCGCCCGCGAGGATCGTGCCCGCCGCCGTCATGAGCTCCCACGCGTCTTTGCCTTTCTTCCCCGACTCCTTGAGCGCGTCCCGCGGGTTGGGGCCCGACACGTACCGGTCGTACGTCCATGACGAACCGCTCTTCAGGGTCTTGGCGACGGCGCTGAGGTCGCATTGGTAGAGCACGCCGAGGGCCTCGAGGATCGCTCGGCCCGTCCCTGCGGCCGCGGGATCCACGGCTTGCGCCGCGTCGACGAACCACGTGAGGATTTGCCGGCCCGCCTCGACGCGGTGGACCGATGTGCGGAGCAGCCAATGATCGACGGCGCCCGTCACGCGCGACTGCGCGTCCGGAGAGGTCGGATCCGCGAGCAACGCCAACATGTCGCGCTGCAGCTCGGCGTCTTGTGGCGGAAGGAGCGGGAGCGTCATCAGAGCCCTGCCTCGGCGACGAGCTTCTTCCGCGTGCTCTCGTCCGCCTCGCCCGTCGGCTCGATCCCGACGGCGCGCTGGAACGCACGGAGAGCGCGCGCGAGGGTCGCGTCGCTCGCCCTCAGATTAGGGGTCAAGAAGGCGAGGTTCTCCAGGCGCTTTTGGACGCCGCTCCGCTCCGTCACGGGGTCCATCGCGCCGATGAGCAGGGTGTACTTCTTCTGGAGCTGCGTGAAGTGCACGGTCACCTCGCGCTGGATCACCGTCACGCTCAACGTCACTTTGCCGTCTCCGCCTGACTGCGGCGGCGACTTCGGATCCTGACCCCGCGGCGACGGCTCGACGAGGTAAGGCTGGTTCGCGACCGGGCCCTCGGCGGTCTCGAAATGGACGGTGATGTCGCGCCGGGGGATGTCCGCTGTGAGCTGCACCGAGGACGTCTTCGAGAACTGGATGGGCGTCTTCGGATTGTCCGGTAGGTAAATGACGTCCCCGGGGGCGAGCTGATCGCCGCTGTCGCGCTTCTTCGTCAGCTCCTTGTTCTTCGCGTGTTGCCAGACGTCTTTGGGGCTCGCGCCGGCCCGGTACGCGAGTCCGTCGAGATAGTCGCCTTGACGCACGATGTAGGGGGTCCAGTCGGCCATGTCAGGTCACCTTGTCGAGCGCAGGAAACGAGATGGTCCCGCCCGTCGGCAGGGAGAGCTTCACGCGGCCTTTGTCGTCCGTGAAGCCGCTCCGCTGCGTCCCGTCCTCCAGGTCGATGACGTACCGCTCGCGGGGCAGGGGATTGCCGTCCGGATCCTGGAGCAGGAACTCGGTGTCGGGGTCGGGCTCCGCGTTCTCCTCGTTGGCTTGGTCGGGCGAGTTGATGCAGACCTTCGGGGCGTCCATGCGCATCTCGTCGCCCATGCCGATCGAGGCCTTCTTCGTCTTGACGAGCGCGTCCTTCGCCGTGACCTGCGCCACCTTCTCGGAGCTCAGCTTGAGCCCGTGGTCCGAGCACTCGATGCCCGCGCCGCCGCCCTTCACACCGATCGCCTTGCCGCCGAGCTCGAGGCGCTCCGGGCCGAGCCGGATGGTCGTCGCGCCGCAGCGGATCTCGACGCCGTTCGGACACTCGAGGACGAGGCTCTTTGTCGCGCTGAGGGTCGCGGACCCGTGCACGTGGAGCGCGTACGAGCTTGGCCGGTCCTCCGTGCCGATGATGGTCGTCGCGTCACCCTCGACGCGCTCCTCGACGCAGTCCTCGTAGCGACGCGTCGCGCGCTTCGAAACATGGAGGGCGTCGTGGCCCGCCACCTTCGCGTGCCGGTCCCCCTCGACGCCGAGCCGATAGTCGGTCCCGACGGTCTCGTAGCGGGCCCCCACGAACTGCTCGAGCGTCTTCAGCACTTGCTCGGTGCGCGTGTCCTTCACGACGATCGACTCCGTGTTCGTGACGAGCGAGTGGTGGGACTCGACGGTCTCCTCGAGGTCTTTCTGCGCGTGCACGCGGATCTGCTCGCGCCCCGCCTCGTCGAACATCGAGAGCTCGTTGTAGCCCTCCTCTGCGCCCACGGTCCGCGTCTTCACGCCGCTCCGCGCCTTCTCCTCGGGGAGCGGGAACGGCATGACGTGCGTCGCGTTGTAGACGGAGCCCATCACGATCGGCTTGTCGGGGTCGCCCCCTTCGAACGCGACGACGACCTCCATCCCGACGCGCGGGATGAACTGGTGCCCCCACCCCTCGCCGCCCCAAGGCTGCATCACGCGCAGCCAGCACGTGCTCGAGCCGTCCCGCGCGCCCTGGCGATCCCAATGGAACCGCACCTTGATGCGCCCGGTTCGGTCGACGTGGATCACCTCGCCGGGAGGACCGACGACCTTCGCGGTGAGCACCGCCTGGACGGTGCGGCGACGCGGCCTCGCGGCCGGGTAGGGCGCGTACGACGGGACGCATTCGAACTCGTTCGCGTACGTCGACTCGCCCTCGACCGTCGTGCCGCGGTGCACGACGCGGGTGAGCGCGTACTCGCGGTTCAAGACCCCGACCGGGTGACCCTCGAGCGTGAAGCGGTGCCCGGGCGTGAACGCGGGGCAGTGGCTCGAACCATCCAGTCGGTGGGCGTCGCGGCGCTGCTGATAGAGGATGCGCGTCGGCTCGCGCTCGGCGTCGTCCCAGTCCGGGAAATGGAACTGTCCGTGGTGCTCGTAGTAATCGAACCGATGCTCGGGCAGGAGCGCCGACGCCGAGTTGACCATGACGTCCATGATCGTCTGCAGGGCGTTCTCCGGGTCGGTGAGGGCGTTGACGCCCGCGGTGACGAGGCTCATGTACAGGCTCTTGCCGTCGGGCGCCGTCGCCGCGAGCGGGAAGAGTGGCCGGTCGGGATCGTAGTCGTTCACCTCGGCGTTCGTCGTCGCGAGGGCGTGCTCGGAGCCGAGGCGCGTCACTTTGTCGAACAGGTCACCGGCGAGCCCTTCGACCGGCAAGTAGTGGAGCGTGGGGCTCGGCAACGTCTGGAAGCCCTGCGTCGCCGCCGAGCCGAGCGACGTGTTCCCCGTCGCCGTCCCCACGGCGGTGAGGACGGTGCCGCCCGTCGAGACGATCGTGTTCACAACGCTCGCGTCCTCCACCGCGGCGTACGAGGAGGGCGCGTCCCCGAACACGAGCGTCTCGCGATCGAGCATCGCCTCCGCGAGCGTCGCGAGCGCCGCGACGACCTGGCCCGCCTCACCGGTGTCCGCGAGCGCGTCCTCACCGGCCGCGAGCATCGCTTGGACGAACGCCGCGGGCTGCGCGAAGTAGTAGAAGAGCCCGGCCTCCGCGACGAGCCGCTCGACGAACGCCTTGTCGGACTCCTCGTATTGGCAGATGTACGCCCGCTTCGGGAGCTTGTTGCTGAGCAGCCAGCGCGTCGGCAGCGCGGGGTTCAGGATGCGGTCGATCACCTCCGACGCGGAGACGTCCTGGAAGATGCGCGACTGGCGCGTGTTGCTGAGGACGTCGAACCCCGGGACGAGGGTGATCTTGTATTGCACCCGACGGTTGCCAGCGCGCAGCCCCTCGCACCGGATCGAGCGGACGACCCCGTGGATCCCACGGGGCAGCGGGGCCTCGCGGATCACGAGCACGGCCCGCATCCCCGCGAGCACGCGCTCGTAGTCGTACGCGAGCTTGTAGCCCGTCGTGACCGTGATCTCGAACGCGTACGTCGCGTTCATCCGCTCCTCCCCGTTGATCGCGTGGACGCGGAAGAGCCCCGGTGGGAGCGGGAACACGACGAGCGTGAACGGCGGGTGCTTCGCGCCCTTCGGTAAGGCTTCGGAAAGGCTGGGGGTGTTCGCCGCGGGCATCGTGCGCTGGAGTTTACGCGAGATCGCCCCAGGGAACGCGCGTGCCAGGGCGCTCCGATCGTCTGGGGCCGCTGCGCGCTGCCGCTGAGGAACGACGAGCACACTTCACCGCTGCGCGGGTCGCCGGCCCTACCCAGAGCAGCGCGTACCGAGGTTCGACGCTTGGCGCGGTGGGCAGAGGACAGCCGAGCCCGTGACTTAGAAGCTTCGGAAGATGCCGCCGAAGATGTCGGCGAGGGGGTTCGGGACGTGGAAGCCCGTGGAGGGGACGTCCGTCGTCCAGTGGCAGGCCTCCGTTTTGACGGCCTCGGTCACGGCCGCGTCGCACGCCTTCCTGGCGTAGGCGGCGCTCTTGTAAGACAGCTGGTCGACGCCCTGGCCGAACTTGTAGACCCTCGCGAGGAACAGGCACGCCCGCGCGTCGCGCTGGGTGCACATCGCGTCGAGCTTGGTGAGACCGGGCGCGTTCTTGGGACTCGGGAGCCCCGCCTGCAGGTACGCGAGATCCCCGCACGCGCCGCTGTCGCGCGCGCACAGACGCTCTTGGAAGGGGATCGCGCGCTCCGGAGCGCCGGAGGCGATCATGAACTGGACCGCGAACGGCACGCATTGGGCGTCTGCGTCCGGTCGAGCACAGAGGGTCGTCAACGCTTTCTCGTTCTCCTCCGCCTTGCTGCTGCTCTTCTTGAACGTGAGGAGGTCCTCGCACGTCGCCTTGTGTCCCGTCGCGCACGCCGCGAGGGCGTAGTCGTCGGGGAAGAGGCGGGCGGCGTCGGCCAGACAATCTGCCGCGTGGCAGTGGGCCTGGAGGAGCTTCCGTACGGCGCCCCTGTCGCAACCGGTCCAATAGGCGCACCGCTTCGCGAGGTCCCCGCAGTCGGTCTCGTTCCCACCCTCGCAGAAGCGCTCGAGGAGGATCTCCGCCTCGCGCTTCGCCTCGGTCGAATCGCGCTTGAGCTCGTATCCCTTCAAGGCGGCGCGGCACGCTGGACCAGCGGAGTCCTTCGCGCACTCGGCTTGGAGCAGAGTCTGGGTCCGACTGCCGGCCCCCGTGGACGCGTCCTTGCGCGACAAGAGCGCCAGCGCCGCCGTCAAGCCGCACTCCCTGACGCGGGGGTCGTCGCACGACAGGATCTCCTCCACCGCGTCCAACCCATGCCCGAACGAGTCACTGTCCTTCCCGAGACCGTCCACGAGCTGACAGACTGAGGCGGCGTTCACGTGGCACGCCGCGCTGAGGCCCCGTGCCCATGGGTACGCGGCCGCGTCCCTGAGATGTGCCCGCAGGTGCTGGACCAACACCTCGCACGTCTTGGGAGAACCGCCGATGCAGCCATCGACCAAGAGGCTGGCAACGAGCTCTGCATCCCTCATGAACATGTCGCAGTTCCAGCCGACGGAGCCGCACGCTGCGAGGTCGCTCGCGCACGCGGTCTTCGTCGCCTCGCATTTGGCCTCCCGCTGTTCGGCTTCGGTCGGGCGGTGGCATGCGAAGGGCGCGAGGAGCAGCAGCACGGACCACGCCCAGGACGTCGCTGAAGATCGGGCGCGTGGGCGTGGATGCATGACTCGTCGATCGAGCTTAGGCGGAAAGGACAATCGACCTGCACCTTTTCGGATCGGGTCGACCCGAACGGGGTGAATGCGGACCGCCGTGCTCGTCCGCACGCTCGCGAAACTCGGGTCAGTGGGTCGCGACTGTCTGGTAGAGGACAGTCTCCCTCCGGTGGGTGGCGAGCGACGTGCCCGCTCGCACGACCTCCACGATGTGGCTCAAAGGGCTTCGCGACCACGGCCCGCGCTTCCTCTTCGGGGGCACGGTGTCCCCGACGGCGCACGAGCCTGACGACAGCTTCACAGCGCCACGCGCAGAACGAGCACGACGGCTGCCACGCCGATCACCAGCACGCCGCAGACACCCGCGAGCACGGCCCGCCAGCCGTACATGAACACCGCTCGGCGCTCACCACCGATCGAGACGAGGAGCGGAGCGTCTCCGCTCCCGCCCACGGTCAGCGGGGACGGGCCGGATCGATAGGCGCTCTCGTCGCTCCGCTCCTCTCGGCGGGCCATCCCAGCGATCAGCACGGGGGCTCCGTCCGGGAGGATGACCTCCGTCACGCGCCGACCGCCTTCCTCGCATTGCCACACCTCACCCATCAGATCCGCGTGATCGAGGGACACCTCGCACGACCCGGTGGCGTCCGTCAGGAGCGCCTTCACGGAGACCGTGTCTCGGCTCTCCTCTCGGTACTTGTCGTCGACGCGCCGCTCGACGACGCGGTGCACGACCACGGACGCGACGCCCGCTCCGCTCCGGACCGCGGCGTCCGCGTGGGCCGAGATCCTTCCCGCCACCTCCACGGGCCCCGGCCGGACGTCTCGCAGCGGCGTCGTTGGGCGGCCCATGAAGATTTGCGCCGGTGCGAGGCTCCGCCGCGCGAAGACAACCAGCGCGAGCCCTGCAGCGACGAGTCCGATCGTCAGGAATGTCTGCACCATGATCACACCTCCACGGGCGCAGCAGCGCGGGCCACACTGCGTCGTCGCCGCTCGAGCGCCCGATGGCGGCGCAACTGGACGACCCCCACGATCGTCAGCGCGACGCACACGAGGGTCCCGACGGTCGACACCACCATCGATACACCGCCCCGCCATCGGTCGCGAATCGACGAGACGGCCTCCTGCCCAGAGACGCGGCACGCTTCACCGAACCCCGCGCAACGCGCGAACAGGAAGTCCGCGCGATCGTCGCACGGGACGATGTGATCACCCTTGCGACACCCCGACACGACGATCTCCTCGCCTGGGGCGAACGTGATCTGGTGGTACGTGGGCGGTCCTCGGAGCGTGCTGCACGACGCGTTGGACTCGAGGGCGCGAGGCACCCCGCTCGTGGTGGAGTCCGGCGCGACGACGCTGACCCCACGGGGCGCGGAGAACCCGTCGGACAAGGGCGGAGTCATGCGGTCCTTGGGGAAGCCGAGGAGGAGCGAGCCGCCCTCGCGCTCGAGCGAAACGCCCTCGAGCTGCGATACGACGCACGTCTGTGTGCTCGTCCCCTCCTTCTCCGCTCGCTCGACCCAGCCCACCCAGCCCACGACCGACTCGCCGGAAGGGGCGACCCGCAGCGGCCCCGCCACCTTGCCGTGGAACACCCCAGGCCCATTCGCGTCGTCCCCGGGCGGGCGCACGGGGCGAGCCTTGAGCACGGCGAGCGCCACGTACGTATCCCCCGTGATGCTCCAACCGGCCCAGACGAACATGCCGAGGATCGCGCTCGCGAACAGGCACCACACCACGATGAAGGCAGGCGGGCCGCTCTCCCGGCGCCAGCGAGGATTGGCGGCCGACGCCGCCCGAAGACTCACCATGACCCAGGAACGCGCCGCCCGCGGCGTCGTAGCGTCGTGCGGGACCGTCGAATGACGCGGGGACGTCGAGGTGCCGACGGCGCCGCGTTCGTGGTGGGCGTCGAGAAGGTAGGCGCGTGCGCGGGCCGGGCGATAGCCTTCGTGAACGTCGGAATCTTGGGGGGCTACCGCAGCCTGCGCGCGGCGCACGCCCGCACGTCCGGGCTCGGGTCGCTCGCCAGGCGCTCCAGGCACGCGCGGGGCGTCGAGCGGTTGGCCGCGACCTGCTCGCGCACGCCGTCGTCCGCGTCGGCCGCGAGGCGCTCGAGCGCGTCGGGCGTGCAGTCACATTTCTCCGCTAGCGTGGACCGCACCTCGACGTCCGGATCCGCGGCGAGCGCGGCGAGCGCGGCGGCGGAGAACAGGTTCACGGACATCGGCGCAGGCTACCCCGCCTCGGGAAGCGCGCGCAGCACCGCGCCGTCGGCGCGCCCGTGTTCATCGAACCCTGCGCCCCGCCAACCAGCGCGCGCGCTGATTTAGACCGCGAACGGATAGGTCTCCGGCAGCTCGCCGGTCACCCATTGGCTGGTTCGCTCGAGCGGCTGCACGGCGCTCGTCCGATCGAAGTGGAGGATCGCGTCGAACTGCTCGCCGATGCGGCTCTTGAAATAGTGGCTCTGCCGCTCCGTCTCCGGCCGATAGATGACGCCGATCGCGCGGCTCAGGCGCGCCGCGCGGAGCGCCGCTGGAGACGCGCCCGGATCCGTGAAGAGGACGAACGGGGCCGTCTCGACCTCGTGGAAGAGCGCCTCCCAGCTGCCCGCGAGCGCGGGTCGCACGCGCCGCTGCTCCGCGGGCTCGTCCCAATCGCGCGCCGCCGTGACCGTCCCCTCGTACGTGGTGAAGCCCACGAGGAACGCGTCTCGCCCGTGCTTCTCGCGGATCAGCTGGCCGACGTTCCACTCGCCGCTCTTCGCCATGTCCGTCGCGCGCGCGTCCCCGAGGTGGGAGTTGTGCGCCCAGACCACGATCTTCGCGGGGCCGCCGCGCCGCCCGATCCACTCGTCGAGGCTCTCGAGCGTGTCGACCATGTGCTGATCGCGAAGGTTCCACGTGGAGACGCGGCCCCCGAGCATGTTGCGGTAGTACTCCTCCGCGTTCCTCGCGACGCGCGCGTTGTGCATGGCGGAGAAGACGTGCGGCGCGTCCGGCCCCGGGGACTCGAGCGCGCGCCGGAGCCGGCTCTGCATCTCCACGAGCTGGTTCGTGAGCTCCTGTTCGCACGACGGGTCGAGGCTCAGCCCGGCGCGGAGACCGTAGAGCTGCGTGTCCTCGCCGTAGTGGTCGAAGCACGCGTACCTCTCCCTGGCGCGCGCGGCGGCCTCCGGGTCTCGCGCGTCGAGGTGCGCGAGGACCGCGGCCATCGAGGCGTGGAGGCTGTAGAGGTCCATCCCGAAGAACCCCACGCGCCGCTCAGGGTCGCGGTCGGCGTTGAACGCGCGCAGCCAGTCGACGAAGTCGACCACGTCCGCGTTGCGCCACATCCACGTGGGGAAGCGCTGGAACCCCGCGAGCGCGTCCACCGCGTCCCGGTCCGACGAGGTCCCGGCGACGAACTCGTGCACCCGGTGCGCGTCCGGCCAGTCGCCCTCGATCGCGACCGCGTGGAACCCCTTCTCCTCGATCAGGCGCTTCGTGATCTCCGCCCGCGTCCGGTAGAACTCGTGCGTGCCGTGGCTCGCCTCGCCGAGCAGGACGATGCGCCGCCCGCCTATCCGCTCGAGGAGACCGTCGAAGTCGGACGCCGCCCCGACGAGGGGCGTGGCCGCGATGCGGAGCGCCGGAATCTCTGATGCGATCGCCATGTGCACCTGCCCTCGACGGTGACTCCACCGCCGACCCCGGATCGATGCACCATCGATGCCGTCAGCTGCGCGCGATCTCGGCGTCGTAGAACGCGCCGATCGCGTCGTCGAGGAAGCGCGCGCCCGCCGGGCTCTTCACCCACGCGACGACCGGGCCGATGAGCGCGCCCGCGATCGCCGCCGCGTCCAGCACGGGGGAGATCCCGTAGACCGCCATCGCCTGCGCCACCGTCTGCTTGCGGTGCGCCGAGAAGAGCATGTCGATCGTGGCGCGCCTGCGCTTCCGCGTGGCGTCGCTCGACACCACGTGGCGCGAGATCTCGTACGCCGCGGCTTCACCGAGCTCGACCACCTTCTCGTCGAGGTTCAGGACCTCGTTCGTCGGCTGCTCGAGCGCCCACGCGAAGAGCTCGCGGCGGAGGGCGACGAACGAGGGCTCGTCGGAGCGCTCGATCATCACCTCCGCGCCCCGCTTCAACGCGCGCTTCGCCGCGCCCTGGAGGAAGCGCTTGAGCTCGGGCTGGATGCGCTTTTCGAACTCGTGCTGCACGGACTCCAAGCTCTTCGCGAGGCCGATGCCGAGCGGGCCCATCTTCTTGAGCAACCCGGGCAGGCCCCAGTCGCTCGTGAACGGGTTCACGTTCGCCTGAAAATCCGTGATCGCCTTGTCGAGCACGTCCCTCATCACGGCCTCGGACGCCTCGTGCTCCGCGACCTGGCGGATGAGCTTCGCGGGCATGATCCCGGGGCGCGCGAGGAGGTCCCGCACGTCCGCGCGCGCGCGATCCGGGACGTATTGCCCGATGGGCGCCGAGTCCTCGCGGAGGCGCGCGACCTCGAGCAGGACGAACATCCGCACCGCGGGGCGCCACATCTTCTCCACCGCCGGGCTCGACGCGAGCGCGTCGATCGCCTTCGCGATCCCGTCCGCGCTCACCACGTCCTCGACCTTGGACGCGAGGAGCGCGTCGATCGCGGAGCGCACGTTCGACTCGAGGATCGCGCGCGCCTCGGACCCCGTGAGGCGCTCGATCGTGAACGCGAGGTGCCTGCGGCGGAGATCCTCGAGGATCGCGAGCCGCGTATCGGCGGGCAGGCCTTCGAGGTTCTCGATGTTGTTCGCGCGGTGGGTGGGCTCGAGGTCGGTCACGACGCGCGGTGTAGCACGGCGGCCGCTACAACCTGGGCTGGATGCGTGAGAGCCCGACCGCCTCGTCGAACTCGTTGCCGTAGCCCTCGAAGTGGACCTTGTATTGTTCCTTGCCCAACACGTCGATGATCTGGGCCGGGTAGAGCTTGCCGTTCCAGTCGACGCGCACCTGATCGCCCACGCGGTACGTGTTGAGCTTCGCGGCCTGGAGCGCCTTCGCGCGCACCTTCGCGGGGGGCTCGGGGCGGACCTCGTCCCCCTTGCGGAAGCCCTTGATCCGGCTCTTCGTGACGACCTCGTCCCACGTGTCGTCGAAGTCGATGTAGTGGACCTTGAACTTCGAGTCCGGCGTCGCGGTGAGGAGGAGCGCGGGGTACTCCTTGCCCTCCACCTCGACCATCACCTCGTCCCCCTCGCGGTACGTGCGGCCGCACCCCGCCGACACTCCGACCACGGTCGGCAGGACGACGAGGAGGACGAGCGCGCGCGGGACCACCGCCCTTTCATAGCCCAACTCTTGACGCAGGCCGCCAGAAAGCCTCGGATCGAACGATGAGACGGCCCTCGCTCCGCTTGCTTTCGCTGGGTCTCGTGGGCTCCCTCGTCGCGCTCGGCGCGAGCTGCGACGACGGGGCGACCAGCACTGGCGGCAAGGGCGGGAAGGGCGGCGCGGGTGGCGGACCCGCGAAGCTGCCCGACGCGATCTGCCATGCTGGCGGGTCGAAGTGGACGCCCGGGACGCAGGCGTTCGTCGACTCCACGAGCAAGTGGGGCCTCGACTCGATCGGCGCGCTCGGCGTGCGGCTCGCGGCGGTCGACTTCGACCACGACGGGTGGACGGATCTCGCCGTGCGCCTCGGCGGCATCACGCCCGACGACTTCGCGAACAACAAGCGCACCACGTGGCTCCTCCGGAACACGCACGACGGCAAGTTCGAGGACGTGACCGTCGCCTCCGGCATCCGCGCGAACCGGAGCGGCGACACGGCGCTCGGTCGACCCGGCGAGGTCTGGGCGTTCGCGGACGTCGACAACGACGGCGACCTCGATGTCTACACGGGCCTCGGGTACGACCCGAAGAACCCCGCGGGCGCGGTGAGCGAGATCATGCTCAACAACGGGGACGGGACGTTCGCGTTCGGCCCCGAGGGGAGCGCGGTGCGCGTGCTTCCCCCGAAGAAGGACACCCCCGCGGGCGCCGCGTTCGTCGACTACGACCGCGACGGGAAGATCGATCTCTGGATCGCGGAGGGCACGAACGTGTCCGTGACCTCTCCCCAACAGTCGCGCCTCTACAAGGGTGATGGCGCCGGTGGCTTCACCGAGGTCACGATCGACGCGGGGTTGAAGACGCTCGGGTGGGGCACGAGCATCGAGAACCTCAACAAGGCGCTCGGCCACGTGAACGCGTGGTCGGCGCTCGCGTGCGATCTCAACAACGACGGAAACCCCGAGCTGCTCGCGTCGTCCTACGGGCGCGCGCCCAATCACCTCTGGCAAGCGCTCGGTCCCGCCGGTGGGTTCGGCTTCGTCAACCGGTCGATCGAGTCCGGGTACGCGTTCGACGCGAACCAGGATTGGACGGACAACGAGTCCGCGCGGTGCTGGTGCACGCTCCACCCGATGGACATGGGCTGCGCCGGCGTGCCCGCGCCCATGTACATCCAATGCAAGACGGACGCGGACGCGTTCCGCTGGCAGCACTCGACCGACATGAACCCGTTTCGGCTCGGCGGGAACAGCGGCGGGACGGAGTGCGCCGACATCAACAACGACGGCAACATGGATCTCCTCACGAGCGAGATCGTCCATTGGGACGTGGGCAAGAACTCCGACGCGTCGGAGATCCTGTTCAATGACGGGGGCGCCGACGTGAAGTTCACGCGGCCCGGGAACGACGCGACGGGCCTCGCGCGGAAGTACAAGAGCATCTCCTGGAACGAAGGGATCATCACGGGCGCCGTCTTCGACTTCGACAACGACGGCTGGCCGGACGTGTACTTCGGCAACACCGACTATCCCGGCGATCACGGTCTGCTCTTCCACCAGGACTCCCCGGGGCACTTCGAGGCCGTCCCGATCACGGAGGGGATCGATCAGCACCGGAGCCACGGCGGCGTCTACGCGGACTTCGATCACGACGGCGATCTCGACTTCGTCGTCGGTCACTCGTTCGCGCGCTGCACGCCTGAGGCGGGGGACGACTCGCCCTGCTACGCGACCCAGCAGCTCCGCCTGTTCGAGAACGTCCTCGGCCAAAACGGCAACTACATCCAGCTCACGCTCACGGGCGGCGATACGTCGAACCGCTCCGCGATCGGCGCGCGCGTCTCCGTCAAGGCGGGTGGGATCACGCAGACCCAAGAGGTGAACGGAGGGCACGGCCACTACGGCAGCCAGGACGATCTCACCCTGCACTTCGGCCTCGGCGCCGCGTGCGACGCGGAGGTCACGATCCGCTGGCCCGACGCGGAGCTCACCACGCAGACGTTCAAGCTGCCCGCCGGCTATCGCTTCACGGTCACCGAGGGCGCGGATCCCGTGGCGGTGATTCCGCCCACGAAGTAACGCCGTCAGGCTCGATACGGGCCCTTCTTCGCCTCGGCGCGCTCCGCCGCGGACGCGCGGGCGTCGATCTCGTCGGCGATCGGTCCCACGCCGTAGCTCCGCGCGAGCATCGCGCTCACGCGAAGATCCTGGGGGAGCTCGCCCGCGACGGGGGCGAGGCTCCGTGAGGCCTCGATGAACCGCGCGAAGTGCGTCGCGACCGGGTCGCCGTACGCGCGGATCTCCGCCGCGGCGCGCCGGCAGAGGTCGTCGTGGATCTGGAGGGCGCGCGGATCCCGCCGGCGCTGTCCGTCGAGCTCCACGAACACGACGGGCTCGTGCAGCGCCGCCTGCGCGAGGAGGTACGCGCGGTAGCGCCGCCAGACCTTCCGCGAAGGGTGGATCGTGAGGAGCATGCCCAGCGTCTTCGCGCGCTCCTCGGGGTTCGCATCCATCACGGCGAGGTGCGCGTCGAGGAGGCGCTTGATCGTCAACGCCGGGCCGATGCGCGCCTTCGGGATCGTGGCGAGCCGCCGGCGCGCGGCCAGCACGTCGCCCACCGCGAGCTCGAGCGCCGCGGTGCCGTAGAGATCGAGCGAAGCGGGGAGCGAGTTGAACCGGCGCGCGAGGAGCCTCTGGCACGCCTGCAGATCGCCCGAGAACACCGCGTCGAACGCCTCCGCCCGCAACACCACGACCCGGTCGAAGAGCACGGCGAAGACGGGCCACATCGCGACGCCGAGCCCCACGATGAGCTGCCACGGCGCGTCCGGCATGCGCATCCCGGCGCACACCGCACTCACGAGCAGCCCGAGGGGGAGTGCAACGATCCATACGAGCACGCGCAACCCGCGGTGCGAGCTCGAGAGGAGGTTGCGATCGATCGTCGCGGGCGGCGCCTTCGCGGGCGCGTCCGCGTCCTCCCTCGCGGACCCGCCCGCGCCCTCCGGCGCGTCGGGCGCGGGCTGGGGTGCTGCGGGCACCGCTCAGCCTCCGAGGTAGGCGGCGCGGATATCGTCGTTCGCGAGGAGCTCCGCGGACGGGCCGCTCATCGCGATCTCGCCCGTGCGCAGGACGTACGCGCGCTTCGCGTAGCGGAGCGCGAGGCGCGTGTTCTGCTCGACGAGGAGGATCGTCGTGCCGCTCGCGGCGATCTGGCCGATGGCCTCGAAGATCTGCTGCACGAGCTTCGGCGCGATGCCGAGCGACGGCTCGTCCAAGAGGAGCATCGCGGGGCGCGCCATCACCGCGCGGCCGATCGCGAGCATCTGCTGCTCGCCGCCCGAGAGCGTGCCCGCCTCCTGCCGCATGCGCTCGCCGATGCGCGGGAAGAGCTTCACCACGTCGTCGATCGTCTCGGCCATCGCCGACCGGGCCTTGTGGTTGAACGCGCCGAGCTCGAGGTTCTCCCGCACGCTCATGTTCCCGAAGATCGCGCGACCCTCGGGCACGAGCGAGACGCCGAGGGGCACGACCTGCTCGGGCGAGAACGGGTTCAAGGGCTGGCCGTCGTACGTGATCGTCCCGGAGGCGATCGGCAGGAGCCGCACGATCGTCTTCAGCGTGGTGGTCTTGCCGGCGCCGTTCGCGCCGATCATCGCGACGATCTCGCCGCGCGCGACCTCGATCGAGATGCCCTTCAGCGCCTTGATCCCGCCGTACGAGACGTGGAGATCCTGCACGGTGAGGAGCGGTGCGCCGAGGGCCACCTTGGGATCGGGTCGCGTCGGGTGCTTCGTCCTCACCGCTCCGTAGCCTCCGCCTGGGCCTCGGCCTTCGCTTCGTCCTCCGCGAGTTCGCCCGCGGGCGCGGCTGCCTTGTCGAGCTGGCCCGCGCGGAGGGACTGCGCCATCTCCTCGTCGAGCTCCTCCTCACCGAGGTACGCGGCGAGCACCTTCGGGTGCCGCTTGATCTCCTCGGGCGTGCCGTGCGCGATGGTCTCGCCGTGATCGAGGACGTGGATCTCCTCGCACACGCCCATGACGACGTGCATGTTGTGCTCGACGAGCACGACGGTGATCTGAAACTCGTCCCTGAGCCACCGGATCTGCGTCTTCAGGCCCTCGGCCTCCCCGTAGTTCATCCCCGCGGCGGGCTCGTCGAGGAGGAGGAGCGAGGGCTTGAGCATCATCGCGCGCGCGATCTCGAGGCGGCGCTGGTTTCCGTACGAGAGCGACGTGGACGCCTCGTCCGCCATCTCGTGGAGCTCGAAGATCCGGAGCAGCTCGATCGCGCGGTCGTGCATCTCCTTCTCGTCGCGGTAGAAGAGCGGCGGTCGAAAGATCGCCGCGAAGAGGTGCGATTTCCGCTGCTGCTCGCACGCCACGAGGACGTTCTCGATCACCGTCAGGCCCTGGAAGAGCCGGATGTTCTGGAACGTGCGGCCGATGCCCATGTTCGCGACCTGGCTCTGCTTCTTTCGAGCGAGGCTCTTGCCGCCGAACTTGATCGACCCTTCGAAGTCGTAGACCCCCGTCACGAGGTTGAACACCGTCGTCTTGCCCGCGCCGTTCGGGCCGATGAGCCCGAAGATGCGCTTCGGGGCCACGGTGAACGACACGTCCGACACGGCCTTCAGGCCGCCGAAGCGCTTCGACACGTGCTCGAGGACGAGCTCGCTCATCCCTTCTCCTTCGCCGGCGACGCCGCCTTCGCCTTCTTCGGGAAGAAGCGCGCGAGCGAGAGCTCACGCTCGCCGAACACACCCGCGGGCCGGAGGATCATCAGGCCGATGAGCGTCGCCGCGTAGAGGACCATGCGGAGCGCGTTGAGGTCGAAGTTCGGGTGCGCGCGGACGAAATCGCGGACGCTGTCGATGCCCTGCACCTGCTCGATGAGGCGCACGCTCAGCGTCACGAAGATGGCCCCGAGGACGGCGCCGCTGATGCTCCCCGATCCCCCGAGGATGACCATCGTGATCGCCTCGAACGACGCGACGACGCTGTACGACGCGGGCTGGACCGACGGGCTGCCGTCGTAGACGAGCGCGAGCAGGGACCCGGCGACGCCTCCGCCCATCGCCGCGATGACGAACGACGTCACCTTGTAGCGCGTGGGATCCACGCCGACGGCCGCGGCTGCGATCTCGTCCTCGCGGAGGGCGCGGAGGGCGCGCCCCCAGCCCGAGAACTTGAGGCGCCACGCGATGACGATCGCCCAGAGCGCCACCCCGACGATCCAGAACGGCCCCGCGTACTGCGGGACGCCGTGGCCGTCCGCGCCGAGGTACCCGTTCACGCCCCCGAGCTGCGCGATGAGCGGGCTGATCGCCGCGGACGTGCCCGAGATGACCTGGCGGATGATCTCCGCGAACCCGAGCGTCACGAGCGCGAGGTAGTCCCCCTTGAGGCGGAGGCTCGGCAGCCCGACGAGGAGGCCGAACGCGCCCGCCGCGATCGCCGCCGCGATCATCGCCGCGGGGACGACGACGAACGACGACTCGAGCGGGATGTTCGCGATGCTGATCCCCGGGTGCATCGACTGCTGCAGGTGGCTCGCCGTGATCGCCGCCGTGTACGCGCCGATCCCTACGAAGCCCGCGTGCCCGATCGAGAACTGCCCCGCCATGCCGTTCACGACGTTCAGCGAGAGAGCGACGACGACCTTCACGAGCGTGTCGAGGAGGAGCTGCCGCCACGCCGTATCCGGGATGATGACGGGCAGCCCGTACTGCGCCCCGACCGACACGCCGAGGATGGCGAGCGTGATGAGTGCGCCCTTCAGCCAGGGGTTCACGCGGTCACTTCACCACGCGCAAGTACGGCGGAAGCTCGCGCTTCGTGGTCTTCTTGCCAGCGCTCGCGGGGGCGCGCGAACCCGCGGAGGGAGGTGCTTGCGGCACGTCCTCCGGGCTGACGCGCTCCGCCGCCGCGCGCTCCGGGGCGGGGTCCGCCGCGGGTGGATCCGCCGCGGGAGCGGGCGCGAGCTTGGGTCGTGGGACGGCCTTGGGCTTCTCGCCGCGCCTCCGTTTGTCGTCCGCCGCGACGGGCGCGGGGCGACCGCCCTTCTTGCGGACCAGCACCGGTCGATCGGGTGCGGGCGCGGGCGCGGGCGCGAGCACCGGCTTCCCCACGGGCTTCACGGGGGCGCGCGCGTCCTTCTCGGAAGGAGGCGGCGGAGGAGGGGCGGCGGCCTCGGGGCCGCCGACCATCTCGCTGATGGATGCGCCGCAGACCGGGCACGTCGACTGATCTTCGATCCACTTCGTGCCGCACGCGCCGCACTTGGAGTCCTCGCCGATGACGGGAGGGGGCGCGTCCTCCGCGCGATCGGGCTCCTCTTCGAGGCTCGGTACGGCGGCGAGCTTCGGCCGCTCCCGCTTGGACGCGGGCGCGCGGAAGCTCTTGCCCCAGTTCCCGTCCGGCGGGACGTCCTCGGGCCAGATGCCGCCGCGGCGATCCGGCTCGCTGACGATCGCGAAGATCGCGGACCACGGGAGGGAGCACCAGAACGGGCTCCGGCTGAAGCTCAGGGTGCACGACACGCCGTTCTCGTCGATCTCGAGGTCCCGGATGGGCACGGGCATGTTCAGGCCGACTTGGAGCGTGAGCTCGGGTTGGTTCTGGAACCACCTGGGCACGACCACACCATCCCGGCGCGGATCCAAATGGAGGAACACGTTCGAGTCGGCGAGGAGCGCCTCGAGCACGTCCTTCTTCTTGGGCAGGGTCGGCGGCACATCCATCGTCGCGACCGCAGCCTAGACCATCGGCCCCCGTGCGCGGAGGGTTTTGCGGACGTGGCGCCCCCGCGCCGGCTCGTCCGTGGAGCGTGCCGGCGCGCTCCGTCTCCGCGCCGCACGCGCCGCGCGCTCGATTCGAGAACTTCGAAGGGGGGATGCGAACTCGGCGGCGTCGGCCGCTCGGTGCTCTAGACTCGGGCGCGATGCGTGCACCCTGGCTCTTCGTCGGTTTGATCCTCGCGGGGTGCGGCTCCGCCTCGACGCCGCCCACCACCGATATCACCGCTGACTCCACCGCTCCTCCCGCCGCGTCCTCGCCGCCCAGGCGGGCGGCGCTCGACGTGAGCGTCGTGCTCGTCGCGGCGACGCTCGCGGACGACTGCGGCGGCGACGCAGGCGCGAGGCCGGCGCCGGTGCTGTCGAAGGGGGACAGCGCGGAGTCCGAGAAGAGCGCGAAGGCGAAGCGTCGCTGCGAGCAGACCTCGATGCAGCTCTCCATCACGAGCGACAAGGGCAATGTCCCCGCGCGCCTCATCGTGAAGAAGGTGGAGCTCTTCGACGCTTCCTCGCGGTCCGTCGGCGTTCTCGCGTCGAGCGATCCGACCGTCTGGGACGAGTCGGGCGGGTACGTGCCGTGGGACGAGCGCATCGCGCCCGCGTCGGCGCTCGCCGTGAGCTACGCGCTCGGCCAGCCCCCGTTCGAGCCCGACGACGCGCGCGACCAGACGTACACGCTCAAGGCCGTGGTGAGCGTCGACGGCGTCGATCGGTCGATCACCAAGGAGGTCGTGCTCTCCACGCACGCGAACCGACCCGCACTCATCAAGACCTGAGCGTTCGGGCGCGCGGACACCGCGCACGAACACGCTCAGAGGGTCGCGAGATAAGCGAGGAGGGACGCGCGCGCCTCCGCGTCGAGCCGAGTCCCCGCAGGGTGACCGGGGATCGGTCCTGGGCCGAAGCGGCCCCGCGTGTAATCGGCGGACAGGCGCTCGGGCGACAGGAGCTCGTCGAGGGAGGCGACGGAGCCGTCGTGCAGGTAGGGCGCGCCGCGTCCGATCGCGAGCAGAGGTGGTACGCGGTAGCGACCCGTGCCGCGCCCCTTGCCGTTCGCGAGCGCGGGATCGGTCCCGATCGCGGAGGCGTCGATCGGCTCTCCGCCGAGCGCGGCGTTCGAATGGCAGCTCCGACAATGCTCGTCGAAGAGCGCCCGGCCCGCCTCGACGCCCGGGGGCGGGGCCTCGCCCGAGCGCGGAGGCGCGAGCGAATAGAGGTACATGACGAGCGCCCAGACGAGCTCCCGGCGCGGGCGCACGAGGAGGTGGTTCGAGTCGATGAGCTGCGTCTCCTGGCGGATCGCGAGCGCGATCGGGCTCTCCTGCCGGAGGGTCGCACCTTGGGTCAACCAGCGCTCGTCGCGGAGGCCCCAGAGATCCGGGATCGCGACGGGGTCCTCGTCGTCGTCCTCCGTGACGTCCGCGCGCCCGGGCCCCCACCGGCCGAGGCGCTGCGCGTCGCGCGCGTCGACCGCTCCGTCCCGCGCGGTCAGCCAGGCCATCCGCATCCGCCCAACATCCAGGCTCCGCCGAGCGCGACCGGGGACGACCGCGCCACCCTCGATCGCGGAGTGGCAGAGCGCGCAGCTCATTCCGACGCGGACCTCGCGGTCGACGTCGAGGAACACGACGGCGCCGGGGACGTGCCCGTCCGCCGCGCGCTCGACGCCGAGCGCCTCGGCCCCCGCGGGGTCGCCGAGCGCGTGCTCGACGAGGATCTCGGCGCGCATGGGGAACTCGAAGAACACGCGCCGACCGAGCTCGATCCAGCCCTGCTCGGTCGACGGCATGACGCCGTCCCAGAGGGGCGCGAGGCCCTCCGCGTCGAGCGCCTCACCGCGCTCGACCCGCGCGGCGAGCTCCGCGTTCATCGCGCGCGTGCGCGGGTTCCACGCGGGCAGGAGATCCCAGCCGCGATCCCCGAGCCCGTACGCGTCGAGGCGCTGCCGCGAGTAGGTGTTCTCCGGCCGCGTGAGCGACCGCACGAGCTCCGCGCGGCGCGCCGCCCCGTCGTTCAGGTAGCGCTCGCGCTCCTCGTCGAGCCGCGCACCCGAGATCGCGGGAGCATCGGAGGGAGCGCTCGTCGCCGCGCTCGAGCTCACGATCGCGGTGCCCGAGCAGCCGATGCAGAGCGCGACGAGCGCGAGGCCCCATCGCCGCGACATGGCCGATCGTAGCTCGCCCGATCGAGGCGAGGGAAGGTGCTCAGCTCGACACCGCACGAGTGCGCGCGCGCTGCGCCCAGATCGCGAGGCCGGCGCCAGCGAGGATGAGGAGCGCCCCGGCCGCCTCGAGCGCGGTCGGCGCGACACCGAAGAGGATCGCGAAGAGCACCATGCTCCCGAGCGTCTCGCCCGGGGAGACGAGCGCGATCACCGACGGTGAGAGCGTGCGCGCGCCCGTCTGCACGAGCGTGTGGCCGATGACCGTCGGGACGACGCCGAGGAGGCCGACGAACACGAACGCGTTGGTGGGGAGCGCCGTGAGCGCGGCGTCCGGCGCGAGCGGGACGAACGGCAAGACGATCGCGAGCGACGCGGACGCGGACGCGTACACGAGGGGCGCGTAGTGCGCTGCGGGGAGCGCGTTTCGAAGCCCGCGCGCGCAGGCGACATAGAGGCCGAAGAGCGTCACCGATCCGAGGACGAGCAGGTCCCCGAGGAGTCGGTGCTCCCCCTCGCCCGCGCCGCGGCTGATCACGACCGCGCCCGCCGTCGCGAGCCCGATGCCGATCTGCTCGAGTCTCCGCGGGCGGATGGAGAAGAGCAGCCAAGCGGCGACAACCACCGCGAGGGGCTCGAGCGACACCAGGGACACCGCGGCGGGGAGCGAGGTCGCCGTCAGGCCCCATTGAAACAGCGCGAAATGCGCCGCGAGGAGGCCGCCCGCGAGGATCACGGTGGCGCGGTGGCGCAAGGACAGCGCCCGGAACGATCGGAGCATCGCCCGTGCGTCGATCGCTGCGAGCAGGATCGCCGCGACGAGCAGGCGCCCGAACGCGATCCAGAGCGGGTGCGTGGGCGCGGCGAGCCGCGCGAACGGCGCGCTCGTCGCGAACGCGGCGCTCGCCACGCCGACGAGGAGCGCGGCGCGCCCGACCGGAGCGGCGCCCAGAGGGGACGCGCTCACAGGGTCATCTCACCCGCGATGGCGTGATCGAACGCGAAGCGCGCGGCCTCGACGCGGCCCACCGTCTCCCTCGCGTCGGCGTCGTAGCGCACCGAGAGCGGGCCCGCGAAGTCGGGGCCGAGCCGGCCGAGCGTGATCATGAGCTTCGTCACGGTCGCCTCCGCGGTCATGTCGCGCGCGCTGATCGCCCCCGCGCGCGCCGCTGCCAGCCCGCCCTCGTAGGCGGTCAGATCCACCGCGCCGCGCGGGCACTGGCTCGCGATGACCACGGGCACGTCGATGCGGCGCGCTGCCTCGAGGAACGGGACGAGCGAGCGCTCGAGGCGCGGGACGTTCCCCGCTCCGAACGCTTCGAGCACGACGCCTTGCACGCCGGTCGCGAGCGCACCCAGGAGGAGCTTCGGATCGAGACCCGGGAACGTGCGCACCGCGAGGACGCGCGGCTCGATGCGCGCGTCGAACGGGACACCGGCGCGCGGAGGGAGCACGTGCGGCCCGAGCTGTACGCCGAGCCCGAGCTCCGCGAGCGGGGGGCAGCTCGGCGAGCCGAACGCGTTCATGCTCCACGCGTCGAGCTTCGTCGCGCGACAACCGCGAAACAGCCTCGAGTTGAACACGATGCCCACCTCGGGGATCTTCATCGTCGCCACCTCGCACGCGTCCACGAGGTTCGACCTCGCGTCCGTCCGCACGGCGGTGAGCGGCCTCTGCGCGCCCGTGAGCACGACCGACTTGTCGAGCCCCGGGAGGAGGAACGCGAGCGCGCTCGCCGTGTAGGCCATCGTGTCGGTGCCGTGGATGACGACGAACCCGTCGTACTCGTCGAGCGACGCGTGGATCGCGCCGGCGAGCTCGACCCAGTGGTTCGGCTGCATGTCCGACGAGTCGAGGTTGTAGAGGACCTTCGTCTCGATCTCCGCGATGGAGCGGAGGATCGGGAGCTCGACGAGGAGATCGCTCCGGTACACGTCCGGGCGGAGCGCTCCGTCGCTCGCGGCGCGCTCCATCATGAGCGTGCCTCCGGTGTGGAGCAGCAAGAGCCTCATCGCTCGAGGAGGGTTACCCCGAGGTCCGTGCTGCGTCACCCCCTGGCGTGCCGCCCGCGAGGGGCAACCTCGCAGCCTTGTCGCGCGCACACTTCTCGTTCAGAACGGGTCGATGGGTGGTTGGAACGGTCGCGCGGGCCTCGTGACGGGTGTGGCAACGGCGGCGGCGATCACGCTCGCGGGCTGCGGGAAGAGCCCGTCCAAGCGAGAGGCGCCCGACGAGCGCAAGGAGGCTCCGAGCGGTGATCCGCGCGTGCCCGATCGCCCGCTCGACGTGCGCATCCGGTTCGAGGCCGTGGGCATGCCGAGCAAGATCTCGAGCCCCGCGGACTTCACCGTCGACAAGAAGGTGCTCGCGGTCGCGCTCGACACGTCGCGCCCCGCGCTCCTCGCGTGCTACTCGGGGCGGCCTCTCACCCCGGAGAACGCGGACGGCCCCGCGTCCACGTGGGTCGCGATGCGCGTGTCCGACAAGGGAGAAGTGTCGGGGGTTCGCGTGGCGCGCTCGAACGCGCCCGAAGCGTCCGGGAAGTGTGCGTCGGACGTGCTCGGGAAGATCGCCTACGCAAGCCAGGCGCGATCGTTCGCGCTCAGCGTGTGGCTGGACGTCACGCCGAAGGAAGCCGTGGTCGCGAGCGCGCCGCCCACCGCCGCGCCCGTCGACTCGTCGGCCGGTCCTCGCAAGGGCCCGAGCGCGAAGGCGAACCTGCCCGCCGGCGCGTGCGACGCAGACAACGTCCTCGCGTATCTCCCCGCCTGCGCTCCAGATCCATCGCCCGCGAGCCTGTTCGGGCGGGACCCGTCGCTAGGGCCGGATCCGATGAGCGCCCGGGGGAGCCTCTGGGGAGACGCGGATGCGAGCGGGCTCGGCCTGAGCGGCGCCGGAGGCGAGGGAATTGGGCTCGGCTCCATCGGGGCGCCGGGACACGCGGGCGGCCGCCTGGGGAGCACCCACCGTCCCAAGCCGCCGCAGGTGCGGATGGGCGGGACGACCGTGACGGGCAAGCTGCCGCCCGAGGTGATTCAGCGGATCGTCCGCCAGAGCTTCGGTCGGTTCCGTCTCTGCTACGAGAACGGCCTTCGATCCGATCCGGCGCTGAATGGGCAGGTCACCGTGACGTTCACGATCGGCACGGACGGACTGACGAGCGGCCTCAGCCACACCACCACGCTCGCGGACGAGAGCGTCGCGAACTGCGTGGAGCGTGGTTTCGCGGGCCTCTCGTTCCCGATGCCCGAGAGCGGCGTCGTGAGGGTGACGTACCCGATCAACTTCTCGCCGGGCGACGATCCGGCCCCGAAGAAGGTGTCCGCGATCTTCGGCGTCGACCTGGCGAACCTCACGGGCGCTGGCCTCGCGACGGCCGCGACGCGTGACAAGACGCTCGCGACGAGCGTCGACGGGGATCCCGGCTCGGACGTCCCCTTCGTGGTCTTCGTGGACGTGACCGGCGACCACTACGCGGTCGTCCGCATCCCCCACGGCGCGAGCGCGCCCGCGGGGACCGGCCTCTACGGCGAGGCGTTCAACGTGTTCGTGATCCGGTCAGGCCCTTCGAAGGCGACGACCGCGTTCCTCGAATAGCGTCCGCGCCGCGGGCCCGATCAAGGATCCCCGAACGCGTCTCGAACGACCTCGTCGACCTTCGACTGGGGCGTCCCTGGTGGCGCGATGAGCGCGAGCAGCACGCCGCCCTTGACGGTGCACGCGGAGGCGCCCGGCCCCGCCATCACGAGTCCACACCAGACGTTCGGTTCGTGAGTCTGGCCCGAGAGGTTGATCGCGACGGACCACGCGCCCTTGATCCCGACGCAGCTCACTCCGGTGTGCCCGGAGAGGGGCGGGATGTCCTGACACCCGTCGAGCCGCCAGCCCTTCGCCTCGAGGTTCTGTCGTGCGCGCGTGGGGTCGAGGTCCGCGGGCGCCGAGCTCGAGGCGGGCGGGGCGGGCGGCGCGACGCTCGGGGCGGCGGACGGAGAGGGCGCGCTCAGCGGCGTCATCGGCTGCGTCGAGCGGATCTCGGCGACGGCGGCGCCGCTCGATGTCGATGGGGTGGCCGCGCCTCGGGCTCCGACGAGAATTCCGACCGTGACGCTCGCCGCGACGACCGCGAGCGCGCCCGCGCCGATGGCGAACCATCGGCTCTGCTCGCGGCGCGTACGGGGGCGGGGGAGGCCGCGACGATCTGAGCGTCGATGCTCCGCGCCGCCGGAGACATCTTGAACGAGGGATCGTCGATCGTGCGCGCCGACGACGCGGCGTGCGCGACGGGCTCGGTGGGCTTGGGCGCCGGCGCCTCCGAGCGCATCCGATCGAGATCCGGCGCGGTGCGCGCGACATTCGCGGCGGCGCCGCCGGCGGAGACGAGCGCCCGCTCGAGCGCCGTCACCGCCTCCGTCACGGAGGCGAACCGATCCGCGGGCTCGCGCGCCGTCGCTCGCAGGAACCACGCGTCGAACGCAGCGGGCAGGGACACTCCGGAGTCGCGCCGAGCGCGCTCGCTCGGCGGCTCGGGGGCGCCCTTCACGACCGCCATGAGGAGCGGAAAGAGGTCGACGAGCGCGGCGTTCTCCTTCTGGAAGAACGCCTGGCCCGTGAGGAGCGCGTACGCGACGTGCCCGAGCGCGTAGACGTCCGTGCGCGGGCCGATCTCGCGGTCGCCGGTGACCTGCTCGGGCGCGATGTAGAGCGGCGTCCCCACGATTCCGCGCGTTGCCGGCGCGCTCGCGGCGCCGCTCGTGACCTTTGCGATCCCGAAGTCGAGCACCTTGATCTCGGGGCTGCCGTCGTCCCGTCGGGTCAAGAAGAGGTTCTCCGGCTTGAGATCGCGGTGGACGATGCCCGCGGCGTGCGTCTTCTCGAGCCCGCGCGCGGCCTGTCGCAGGTACTCGACCACCTCGGACGGTGGGAGCGGCCGTCGGGCGATCGCGCTCCCGAGATCCTCGCCCACGAGGAGCTCCATCACGATGAACGGAGCCTGCGTCTCCGCGTCGACCCCGGCGTCGAGGACCTCGACGATGTGGTTGCTCCGGATGCCCGCGGCGATCGTCGCCTCGCGCTCGAAGCGCGCGCGGCTCTCGTCGCTCTCGAGCGCCCCCGCGAGGAGCACCTTCAGCGCGCGTGGGCGCTGCGTGTCGAGGTGCACGACCTCGTACACGGCGCCCATTCCGCCCGTTTTGATGCAGCGAACGATGCGGAATCGGCGGTGGAAGACCGAGCCGATCCGGAGCGTCCCTGGGGCTTCGAGGTCCTTGCTCATTCGTGGAGCGCGCGCCGTGCGGGCGCCCAATCAGTCATCGTAGTCCGGAGACATGAGCATGCTGTACTGCTTCCGCGCCAACTCCCGCTCGCTCGGCAGGAAGTCGCGGATACGCGCGTCGAGCTCCTTCTGGAGCCGCGCTCGGACGGACGGGCCGACCTCCCGCTTCGCCTCCTCCAGGAGCTCGGCGCGCAGCATCTTGTACAGGTGCTTCTCGCTCTCGGACGTCCTCGACGTCACCCGCGGGAAGTTCCGACCGGCGACCTTCTGCTCGTAGAGGGGCTTCGCCTCCTTCTCGATCGCGCTCTTCGCGCTCGCCCGATCGAGCGGTGACGGAGGCTGGCCGAAGTAGTCGTAGGGCGCCTTGAACAGGTTCGCGCGGATCGTCGCGCGCGTCGGGTCCTGGGTCTCGAACGTGATGACCGTGCTCCGCGAGGGCAGCACGGCGATGACCGTGGCGATGTGGAGCCACTTGATGCGCTCGATGTAGCGCGCTCCATCGGGGGCCACGCCGATACGCAGGATCTGGTACACCGGCGTCGGTCCGTCGGACCAACAAGGCGTTCGGAAGGGGCCTTCCGGGTACCCGCTCCTGCGGTGTGAGTCCAGCGCAGCCTCGGCTGACGCGATCACCGGTAGCGCGGAGATGTGGAGCGGGAAGCCCGACTTGGGATCGATGAAGTCCTCCGTGCTCTCGATGTGGCGACTGGTCACGATCTCGTGGGCCCAATTGGAATAGTCTGCTGCGGCGCCTTTGTCGTCGAAGCCGCCCCACGTCTGGACGAACATGAACATCCCCGGCTTCAGCTCCGCGAGCTCCTTGTTGTCCCGGATGTGCGCGAGCTTGTAGCTCCTCCCGGGGAAGGTGACGCAACAGCTCGCGTCCGCGCCGATGCCCCCCGGGAGCTCGCGCCACGTGAGGCCGCGGGTGTAGGCGCCCATCTCGGCGATCTCGTTGCACACCGCTTGTCGCGGCGCGATCGTGAGGTCGGCCCCCTGCTTCTTCTTCCAGTGCCAGGCGTCGCTCTTCGGCTTTCGCAGCGCGGTGTTCCACTTCTCGGGGAACTTGCCCTCCTCGTCGTCGAACACCTCCCAGTCCGGGTCCTTCGTGTCGTTCCGCAGCACCGTCTGCGTGACGATCTTCTTCCAGACCCGCGGACAGTCTTTGAACTCGCCGCGCTCGAACCTCGAATAGAGGGTCCCGAGCGCCTGATCGTCCGTCATCGTCTTTCGCCACGCCGTCGCGAGCGACAGGGCGATCGGCTCGATCACGCCGATCCGCGCGCGCGCCTCCTCGTCGCTCGAGTGGAGGGTCTTGAGGAGCGCGTCGCCGTTCTTCAGATCGGAGAGCACCGCTCGCGTGAGCTCGTATTTGGGGTCGCTCTTCGCGCCCTGATCCTTCGGGTCGAAGAGCGGCAGGAGCCCCTGGTAGGCGAGCGCGAGCTCGTCGCGCACGCTCGCGTCGAGCTTCGCGATCTCCTTGTCGGTCGAGATCTCGTACTCGCGCGCGGCGAGGCAGATGATGTCCGGTGGGGAGTACGTGGTGTGGGCGCACCGGCGGTCGCCCCACTTCTGCTTCGCGGATTGTCCGTTGTACCGGAAGCCGGAGAAGTGGAGCACCATGTAGCGCACCCACAATGGAATGAGGGGCTCCTTGCCGTCGTCCGCGGCGAACACGTCGAACAAGCGCTCCACGGCCTCCTTGTGATCGCTCGGCTCGCTGATCTCAGCGAGGATCTTCCCCGTGTCGTCGAGGGTGCGGAGCCTGTGGATCTCCTCCTTCGTCCGCTTCTGTGCGGATTGGTTCGCCTTGATCTCCTTCTCCAGCGCCTTCTTGTCGGCCTTCGCTTTGTCGCTCCGCGCCTTGAGCGCGGCGATCTCGGCCTTGGTCGGCCTCTCGTCCCGGTTCGGATCCTTGCTCCGCGTCTTCTGATCGGCGACCTCCTCGGCGATCGCCGCGTCCTCGCGCTTGAGCTCGTCCGTACGCTCGCCCTTCAGGCGGGCCTCCTCCGTCTTCTGCTTCGCGAGCGTGGCCTCCGCCTCCTTGATCTGGTCTTCGACGTGCTCCCTCGCGCTGTCCGAGGGCTTGAGGCGCTTCGCCTCGGGGAGGATCATCGTGTTGAAGATCCAGATGAAGTGCCGAATGCACCCGACGCGCTCGGTGATCGACGACGCGGCGTGTCCCGCGGAGTCCTTGCCTCCGCCGCCCCCATAGAGCGTCTTGCGGACGTGCTCGTTCTGCCAAGGGAAGCGGTGCGTGAGGAAATAGCTCGGATCGAGTCGCACGTAAGCGACGCGCTTCGTGGTCCCGGTCGCGATCGTGAGCGCGACCTCCTCGTCCGTCGTGCTGGTCGCGGAGTCGATGGTCTTCCCCGAAGCGTCCTTTGGCTCGGGCATCGCCGCGGTCACGCGGACCTCGCCCGTGCTCGCCTGGACCTCGAGCCGCCCGCGCTCGTCGGTCGCGCCGCCAGGGCTCGTCTTGCCGTTGCACGTGACCGTGACCTTCGCCCCTCGAATGGGGGTGCCTAGCCAATCACACACGAAGACGACGAGCTTGCACGGCTCGGGGAGCGTCACCGTGCTCTTCGATTGGCCGTCCTTGCTGGGCGCGACGGCGTCCGTTCCGGTGGCGACTTTGGGCGTATCGGGCATCGTCTTCCTCGTCAGCAGCCGAACTGGGACGCGAGGGCGGCGAGGAGCTCCTCGTCGATCCCGCCGGTCTCGCGGATCCGCG
The DNA here is from genome assembly GCA_046351395.1 of Polyangiaceae bacterium. Classification (GTDB taxonomy): domain Bacteria; phylum Myxococcota_A; class Polyangia; order Polyangiales; family Polyangiaceae; genus CAYYKK01. The sequence goes on along the minus strand of JAXLYP010000028.1, from coordinate 102,896 downwards.
CCGCGCGTCGGAACGCGAGGAGCGCCTCGGAGAGCGCCTCGCTCGCCGCTCCGTCGATCGGGCCATTGTAATGTCCAAGCTGCTTGAGGCGGGTTTGGACACCGCTGATCTCACCCAAGGGGTCGACGCCACCCACGGCGAGCTCGCGCGCCGTCCCCTGGTTCGGAAGGAGGAGCGTCACCTTCGCCGCGCGCACGGGGACCTTCACGTCGATTCCCCCCTCACCGTCCGTCGAGCCGGAGAGATCGCCGGTTGCCGTCTGGATGACGAACGGCTCTCCGGCGAGCGGCTTCCCTCGATCGACGAGCTTGAGCTTGATCCGCGTCTCCGGCACGGACGCGGTGAACGTCTTCTGGGAGCCCGCGGCGACCCGCCGCGCTTCACGGGCCGCCGGGGCCGGGAGGAAGAGCAGGTCGCCCGGGTGGAGAATGTCTCCTCCGCCGCGCTTCTCCTTGAGCTCCCGGTTCGCCGGGTGATCCCAGATGTCGCTCGGCGAGGAGCCCGCGCGGAACGCGATGCGATCGAGGTGATCGTCCGCTGTGACGACGTAGTAGGGCATCAGTCCGTCTCCTCCTCGGCAGTGGCGGTCGGGGGTTGGGGCAGCCATTCGGACGGGTGCGGGTAGGGGTGGGCCATCTCTCCCTCGGCGGCGCTCACGAGGTCTTCGTGCTCGAGGGGGGTCGGCGCTTCCACCGCGACGAGCGACTCGCCCGGCGCCGCTTCGGCCCATGGGCCAACGTCCGGGAAGTCGACCTCGCACGTCCCCTTCAAGCCGCGGATCGCCGCCGCGCCCTCCTCGTCGAGCACGCCTTGTCGCTTCGTCCCGTCCGGCTGGGTGACGACCCAGCGCTCGCCCGGGATGGGCTGGCCCCGCTGGTCGACCAGCTTGATCCGCGTGAACTTCGTCTCGGCGGTGGGCTTCGCCTCGCTCGCTGCGGCGGGGCTCGCGGAGAGGCTGATCGTCCCGCTCGCGAGCTCCGCCTTGGACGCCAGCGCGAGCGACGCCTTCGCGCCGAAGAGGCCGACGGTCGCCGCGACCACGCGCGCCTTCTCCTCCGCGACGACGAGGTGATTGTCTGCGAACGATTGGATGGATTTTCCGTCGAGGAGGATGCTCGGGGACAGGAGCTGGATGCTGCTCGGCGTGATGACGATCTGGCTGTCGCCGCACACGAGCCGGAGCTCGGCGCTCGAGCGGATCTCCATCGGCCCCGTGCTGATGGACTGCGCCACGCCGTCGACGTGGTGCACCGAGGACGCGGGCGCGTGGTGGCTGCCGACGGTGTGCACGACGTGGCCTGCGACGCGCGTGATTTGGTCGCCCTGGATGGTCGTCGCGCTCTTCCCCCGCACGGACGACTCGTGGTCTCCGAGCACCGCGTGGCGCTCCGTGCCGGCGGTCTCCCGGTACGCGTTCGCGCGGACCGAGTGGTGGTCGTCGCGCTCGACGATCGTGCGGGCGTCCCCCTTCACCTCGAGTGAGAATGTCCGGTTCGCGTGGATGGCGAGGGGCCCGTCGACGGTCTGCGTCGTGCCGCGCTCCACGCGCGTGTCCACGGATCCGCGGACCACGGACGATCGATCCCCGCCGACCTCGGACCTGTGATCCCGGACGATCGTCTGCTCCAGATCGCGCGCCGCCCGCACGACGATTCGCTCCGCTCCCGCGCGGTCCTCGATGCGGAGCTCGCTGTACGCCTCGCTCTTCGGGGTGCTCTGCGAGCGCACGCCGGACGTGGTGCTCTGCTGCGGGCCGCCAAACGGGGAGGGGTGCGTCGCGTTGTGGACGCTCCCGACGACCACCGGGCGGTCCTGGTCCCCGCCGATGAACGTCACCATCACTTCGTCGCCCACGCGCGGGAGGAACTGCGCGCCGCGGTGCGCCCCCGCCCAGGGCTGCATGACGCGGATCCAGCACGAGCTCCGCTCGTTCCGCCGACCGAGCCGATCCCAGGGGAACTGGACCTTGATGCGCCCCTCTGCGTCCGCGTACACCTCCTCGCTCGCGGGGCCGACGACGGTCGCGTGCTCGACCACTTGTCGGATCACCCGCTCGGCGGGCGGCGCCGAGCAGGCGACCGTGGAGGGCACGCATTCGAACTCCGCATGGTACGCTTGTACCTCCCCGGAGTCCGCCGATGCGCGCAGTCCCGCAGCGTCCACGTGGCGGGCGGAGTGTCGGAGCTTGGTGACGACCCACTCCTGGTTGAACGCCGCGACTGGATGCTCCGTGAGCGCGAACAGGTGCCCCGGCGCGAGGCGGCAGGACCAGCACGTGCCGCGACCGAGCTCCGCGTCCCGCCGGAGCTGGCGCAGCGTGATCGCGGCCTTCTCCGCCGTCGCGTCCGGCTGCTCGTACTGTCCGTGGTGCTCGTAGTACTCGAGGCGTGATTCGAACGCGTGGGGCGCGGGATCGAGCGCGGCGCGAAACCGCAGATCGTGTTGGGGGTGGTTGGGATCGTAGTCGGACACCGTCGCGACGCCGGGCCGGATCCGCTTCGAGACGAAGAACTGCGTCACGCACTCCTCGGCGTTCTGCCCCGCGTGGAACCGGCACGGGAGCGTCTTGTCGCCCTGGATGGGCGGGTAGGTCACGGGCGAGTCGAGGAAGACCAGCACCTCCTGATCCCGCTGGACGAGCTCGTTCGTGTGCTCGAAGTGGAAGAAGATGTCCTCCTCCCGGAGGAGCCGCGTCACGAAGGCGAGATCGGTCTCCGCGTATTGGACGCAATAGCCGCGCAGCGGGTGCTGGCGTTCGAGCCGCCATTCGAAGGGGATCCCCATCTCGGCCAGCACCTCGCTGATGATCGTGGGCGCGGCGGCCTCCTGGAAGATGCGGCTGTTCGTCCGCTGGGCGAGCAGGTTGAACCGCGGCACGAGCCGCAGCCGCACGAGGTGCGCGCGCTCCTTGGGGTACTCCTCGAGGTACTGGACCTCCTCGACGATGCCCTGGACGACGCGGTGGTTGCCGTTCGAGAAGCGGATCGTCACGTGCCCGTCCGTGCCGAGCAGCGAGCCGTCGAGCAGCGCGGATTCTCCGGTCGGCACGAGCACCGTCACATCGAAGCGATAGGCGGCGGAGACCGCCTCCTCGCCATCGAGCGACGCCACGACGAACTCCACCCCGATCCCCGGCGCTCGGTACTCCAGGGACACACGCTGCGCGTGGCTCATCCGCAAGGATGTACGGCGTCCCGCACTGGGCTTTCAAGGGTCATCACCGTGCTCCCTCGGTTCCAACATCGCGGACGAGCGCGCGGACCGAACACGAGAACAGGAACGCGACGCGGGTGGGGAGCGGGGCGGCGCGCGAGCACGTGCGTGTATAGTCACGAACCCCAATGACTCGGCTCTCCCTCTCGGTCTCCCTCGCCGCCCTCGTGGGCTGTTCGCCGAGCATCGGCCCGACCCAGGGTCCGGCAGGGACGTCGTCCGCGTCCGGCGCGCCCTCCTCGAGCGCGCTGCCTGCCTCGCCCCCGAAGAGCGCGTTCGAGGTCGCGCTCGCGAAGCTCGGCACCGTGACGCCCGTCCCCGTCCTCAGCCCGTCGCTCGACTCGGACACCGCAGGGGTCGTGACATCCCAAGGCGTCGTCCAATCGCTCTGGCTCCACCGGAAGGATGGCTCGATCGAGCGGGCCGCAGACTATCCGTTCGGCACGAAGCTGATGGGCGCGACGGAGATCCGCCTCGCCCCGGACAAAGTCGCGTCCGCGCTCCTCCTCGAGTCGCTCCGATCGCACGATCAGCCCGAAGGGATACGCGGCGTGTGGATGCTCGGCGAGTCGCTCGGGGATCTCGACAAGGCCGCGTTCGCGGTGGCCTTCGAGAAGGCCGCCACCGTGGACGACGCGCGGAGGGTCCCCGCGCCCTCGGGCGCGCCGAGCGAGAAGGCGATCTCGCGCACCCTCGCGCTCATGACCGACGAGAAGCGCGTGCACGAGGCGCTCTCGAAGGGCGTGGACGCGTTCGCGCTCGCGCAGGGACTCTTCCTCGTGCGGGAGAGGCACCTCGACGACGCGAGCGCGACGGCGGCCGACGCGAAGGCGATGTACGAGATCCTCGCGGAGGCGCGGAAGGGGAACCGCTGCGTGGGTCTCGTCTGCGAAGGGTGGGCGGGCGAGGGTGAGCCCTGGGCGGCCGTGGTGTTCGAGCCCGTCGCCGAGGGCGCGACCGAGGCGAAGATTCGGGGCTTCTTCGGGCTCCGCGTGGACGCGCCGGCGCGCGGTGTGGGCAAGGTCGTCGCGGCCGACGCGAACGGCAAAGCGACCGACGAGATCCTCTCGAGCCGAGCGCTCGAGCCGATGCGCGTACTCGCCCAAGCCCCGCTCTCCGCTGCGGGAGGCACCATCGGGATCGCGATCGCAGAGAAGGCGCAGATGACGCCGTTCGTCGTGTTCTCCGACGGCGCGGCGGCTGGCGACGCACCCCTCGAGTCGTTCTCTATGCTCTCGATCGACGTCGACGTCGAGGGCAAGGCGCTGCCGCCTCCGGTCTACGACGTGCGCTTCGCGGACGTCGACGGGGACGGCCGAACGGAGGCGATCGTCCGCCGGGCGACGAAGCCCAACTCGTACCCCCCAGGGGACTTCGTCCTCACCGAGATCGTGCGCGCCCCATCGCTCCGCGGCGCGGAGCTCCCGCGGTCGCCACAAAACCTGCGGCACCTCGGCGACCTCGCGCGCGCGAAGAAGCTCGACGACGCGGTCGCGGCGGTCGTCGGGATGGAGCCCGTCGACGTCGACGAGAAGGACGCGTGCGCGCTCATGCGGAAGCTCGGGACGAAGGCGGGGCTCGCGGCGGCGAGCACGAGCGATGCTGTCGTGTTCGAGTTCTACGAGCCGTACCAGCCCGAATATTACCCGGTCGACTCGGTGAAGCCTCTCGCGGGCGTCGACCTCACGAGGCTCCCGTCGGCGGCCCAGCTCGGCGCGACGTGCGGCGAGCTCCGCTGCGAGGACGACGTGTGCGCGCTGCGTGAGGAGCCGCCCGGGAGCACGTTCTACTGGTTCCGAAAAGAGAAGGGCGCGCTGAAGGTCAGCGGCGTCGCGATCTACTCGGGATCCTGACGGCGCGCCCCCGACGCCATCGATCAGGCTTGCGCCACCGGCGCGTCGCGGCCGACGAGGTGCGCAGGTCGGACGGACTGGGGCCGCGGGGACGCCGGCAGGAGAACGCGCGGCGAGAGGCCCGTGAGGCGGCGCATGACCCAGTCGAGCGCGCGCGTCGGCATCATCGACATGAAGAAGAGGCCCACCGCGGAGCTGAACGGCGCGACGTAGCGCGGCCGGGGACGCGAGCCGACGGCGGCCTTCTCGATCGCGCGCGAGACGACGATCGGATCCGCGCTCATCGCGTCGGCCTTCTTCTTGATCTCGTCCGCCTTGGCGAACACCTTCGCGTAGCGCGAGGAGCTGTCCTGGTATTGGGCGACGTCCTGCACGCTCCGGTTCGAGAACTCCGTCTTGATCGGCCCGGGCTCGACGAGCGACACCGAGACGCCGAACGGCTGGAGCTCGAGGCGAAGCGCGTCCGAGAGCGACTCGACGGCGTACTTCGTCGAGTTGTACGCGCCGAAGAGGGGCATCGTCACGCGCCCGCCGACGCTCGAGACGTTGATCACGCGTCCGCTCTGCCGCTCCATCATCGCGGGCACGAACGCGCGCGTCACCGCGAGCAGGCCGAACACGTTGGTCTCGTACTGGCTGCGCACCTCGCTGTCGGGCGACTCGATGAGCGGGGCGGCGGCGCCGTAGCCCGCGTTGTTCACGAGCACGTCCACGCCATACCCGGAGGTCATGCGATCGATCTCCGCCTTCGCCGCCTCGATGGAGCGCTGGTTCGTCACGTCGAGGCGCACGGTCTCGAGGGGCAGATCGCCGGCCTCGTCCTTGAGCGCCGCGAGGGCTTGGGCGTTCCGCCCCGTGGCGATCACGCGGTGGCCCTTCTTCGCGAGGTGAAGCGCTGCGTGCTTGCCGATGCCCGTGGTCGCGCCCGTGACGAGGATGATCTGCTGGTCCATGGTCTATCTCCGGAATGAATGTTCGTTCTGCTTTGGGTCAAACTGAAGGGCCGCGCGCGACGGTGCACACGGCCCTCGAAAAACAGGGGTCTAGAGCACCGAACAGGTTGAAACCCGAACGAATGCGCTCGAGTTCGAGGGAGAGGCGCACGCCCGAGGAGCGAGCACCGCAGGACGACTCCTCGTCATCTGAGGAGCACAGCGATGAGGCCGTGTGGATCTCTCCGAAATCGGGCGCATACGTCGGCGTTTCAACCTGTTCGGTGCTCTAGCGACGGATCGCTTCCCACATGCAGGCTTCGGCCTGCGCGAGCGCCTCGGGCGTGATCTCGAGGAAGCCCTTCCAGTTCGCGCTGACGAGGCCGACGAACGCGCCCCAGACGCACGCCATGAGGATCTCGGACGGGACGTCCTTCAGGATCTGCTTCTTCTGCGCGTCCTGCACGAAGACTTGGATGGGCAGGAGCATCTGCATCTCGACCGCCTTGCTCGACGCGTCGAGGTAGTCGCCGTGGTGATGCAGCTCGAGGAACGCGATGCTCTTCGGGTGCTCCTTCGCGTAGCGCCCGAGGCGCACCCAGATCTCGTGGAAGACCTCGCGCGTCGGCGCATCCACCGGGAAGTCCGCGAGGAGCGCGTGCCCGAGGGCGAGCTTCTCCTGACGGTAAAGCGCGTTGACGATCGCTTCCTTGCTCGGGAAATACCGGTAGAGGGTGCCGGCGCCGACCTTGGCCTTCTCCGCGATCAGGGGCACCGCGGTCCCGTGGAACCCCCGCTCGGCGAAGAGCTCGAGCGCCGCCGTCAGGATGGCCTCCTTCTTCGGGGCCTCCTCACGCTCGATCGGGACGCGGACTGCGCTGGACACGCGGAATGAATATTCCGTCCGCGAGGGCCTGTCAACGGGTCCGCCAACATTTTCCCTGAAGCGGTCCGATCCGTGGGCCCGCTACCTTCCAAGCTGACGCGCGGTTCGCGCTTTCGGGGGGCAGATGAGTCGACGATCGCTGGGCGAGTGGGGATCGGCGCTGGACGAGGGCGCGTTCGCGAGCGCGTTCGCATCCGCCGCCGTGTTCGATCGGAACGGCCGCGACCTCGACTGGTCGAGCGACCGCCTGGACACCCTGCTGCGCTCCAGCGCAGACGATGCCGCGCGCGCGTGGGTGGCCGCGGGTCGCGACGACGAGCGAATCGTCGTGCGCGCGGTGGGCGAGCTCGACGTCGCGTGGGTGGTCGACACGCTCTCGCGCGCGCCCGGCGCGGCGTCCGTGATCGTCGAGCCGGGCGCGGTCACCACCGCGCCCCTCGACATCCATCGGACCTGGGACTGGCCGCTCGACGTGGGCTTCCTCGACGATCCCGCGAGCGCTGCGCTCCGCGCGGCGGTCGAAGACCAGTATTGGAAGGAGTTCGTTCGGTTCGTCGACGCGACGCGCACGTCGAGCCCCGTGGACGTGCTGCTCGTCCCTCGGAGCGTCGCTCGAACCGCGCCCAAAGGGCTCCGCCTCCCGCCCATCCACACAGCGCTCCTCCTGGGCCGACCAGAGGACACAGACATTGCGCCGGATGACCTTCTCGTCCTTCAACGACAGGTCCGGTCGGCGGTCGCGGGCGCGGTCACCGTCGACGACGGCCGGGCGAAGGGCTTCCTCGACGCGCTGCTCTTCCGATTGGCCCACGATCTCACGCTCGACCGAGCTCTGTTCGCAGCTTCGCGCGCCGTGGCCACGTCGAGAACGTCCCCGGTCCTCCTCGGCCGCCCGGAGGCGTTCGAGCGCGCGCGCGTGTCGCGCGTCGCGAGCGCGCTCGATATCCCTCCACCTCGGGACTATGACGAGGAGTCTCTCGGGCAGGTGGATTGGGACCGTGCGGGCGCCCGCGGGCTCGAGTCGCTCGAGTCCTTTGGCGCGGACGACTACGACTGGACACACGAGGGCAGGGCGGCGACGCACCTCGCGCGCGCGGCGCCCGAGGCGCGTCGCCGGGTGGCGCTGGGGGCGCCTCGGTACCTACAAGCGCGCGTCGAACCGGCGGAGGACCTCCACGGCGGGTTCGACGTCTACGTCCCTGACGCCCCCCTCGAGCCGACGCGGGAGTCGGAGCTCGCGCCTGGCAAGCCCGCCCGATTGGATGTGTTCATCGGGGCGCGGGATGAGCGCTGGTACGGGCCGACGGAGGCGTTTCCCTCCCATCTCCTCCCCGAGGACGCGGACGGGCACGAGCTCACGGTCGTCGTCACCGAGCCGACCGCGTTCCCCGAGCCTCGCTCGGCGAAGCTGTGGCTCCCTCGCACGGGCGACAGCGCGGTCTGCTCGTTCGACTTCGTCGTGCCCGAAGAGGCTTCGTTCGACGCGCGGGTGACGGTCCTCTACCGCAATCGGCTCCTCCAAACGCTGCGAATCAAGAGGGACGAGGCGGCGCGGGAGAAGGGAGCGTTCGCGCTCACCGTCGAGGTCGAGGCGGTGGTGCGCGCGACCTTCGACGGGCTCGGCGGGACCAAGGGCTTCGACGCGGCGCTCCTCTTCAACGACCGGGTAGGCGTCCCAGGGGTGACGGCGTTTGGAGATGCATCCACCGCTTACGTGCCATTGATGAGCCTCGAGCCGCTGATGGTGGAGCTCCGAAGCGAGGTCGAGCGAATCACCCGTACGCCGGACGACTTTCAGCAAATCGACAGTGAGGCGTGCAGACAGTTGTTCGTCGACCTCGCGACGAGTGGGACCCGACTGATCCGTGCCCTGCGAGAGCTCCCCGGCATGGCGACCATCCTGCCCGCACCGGGGGACGCGCGGCGCCGCTTGCAGGTCGTCTCGATCCACCCGGACGTGCTCATCCCGGTCGAGTTCGCATACGAACGGCGGAACCCGAGGCGGGACGCGAAGCTCTGTCCCGGCTGGCTGGCCGATCGCGCGCGCACCGAGTGCGACGCCGCGTGCACGACCACTGGCGAACACGTCTGTCCCCTCGGGTTCTGGGGGCTGCGCCACGTCATCGAGCGCGCGATGTACGACAGCAAGCTGGCCTCCACGCTCCAGTCGCGGAGCGCGGACGCGAGGTTCCGGTCGGACGCGCTCGAGGGACATTTGCCGGTGACGTCGATCGAGGGCGTCCTCTTCGGGTATGCCTCGAGGGCGGCGAACTTCGACGTGGTCGGGTTCGCCGCCGAGAAGAAGGCCCTCTCCGAGGCGCTCGAGGCGCGGAAGATCGCGCTCTCGATCGCGTCGAACTGGACCGAGTGGCTCGAGCGAGTGAAGGAAAAGAATCCCCGATTGCTGCTCCTGCTCCCCCACACGGACCAAGAGGGGGCGGCGTGGACCCTGCAGATCGGGGACGACGCGCTCAACGCGCTCGATCTCGATCTCGGGTATGTCGCTGACCCGCCGATCGCGCCGCCCGCCCCCGGACCGATTGTACTGCTCTTCGGGTGCCGAACGGCGGGGGTGAGCATGCCGCTCTCGAGCTTCGTTTCGGATTTCAGGCGCGCGAACGCCTCCGTCGTGGTCGGGACGATGGGCACCGTGCTCGGCCGACACATGGCGCCCGCGGCGCGCGTGACGGTCGAGCTGCTCGTCGATCGAACGCGCGCGCCGAAGTCGACTTCGGTGGGCGAGCTCATGGTGGAGCTACGGCGCCGCTTGCTCGCACGGGACATGCCCGTCGGGATGACGTTCGTCGCCTACGGCGACGTGGATTGGCAGCTCGGAGGGAGTTCGTGATGCGCATCGAGGTGCTGCCCGCGGCGTTCGGCGATTGTCTGCTCGTCTCGTGGGGCTCGGGCGAAAGCACCCACCGGATGCTCATCGACGCGGGCCTCACGAAGACCTACCACGACGCGCTCGCGCCCCGGCTCGAGGTCGAAAAGCGCGTGGTGGATCTCGAGGTCCTGGTGGTGACGCACATCGATCGGGACCACATAGCGGGCGTGCTCCCGCTGCTCGGTGCGACCCCGCGCCTCGTCTCCGCGAGCGACATTTGGTTCAACGGCTACCCTCAGCTCGTCGAGTCCGACAATCTCGGTCCGAAGGAGGGTGAGGCGCTCGGGAAGCTCCTCGCGGCCGAGAAGCTGCCCTGGAATCGCGCGTTCGGCGGCCGCGCGGTGGTGGTGCCGGACACGGGGCCCCTGCCGACCGTCGAGCTCGCGGGGGGCGCGACGATCACGTTGCTCTCGCCGCGGCGCGCGAAGCTCGCCAAGCTCCTCGCATTCTGGAGCGACGAGCTCGGGACCTGGGACGCGCCGGCCGCGCCCGCGCCGCCCGTGGCCGGGCCGAGCGACCTCCTGGGCAAGCGCGCCGCGATCACGCGCATCTCCGTCGCGGACGTGGAGAGCTTCACCACCGAACCCTTCGAGGAGGACACCACCGCGCCGAATGGAAGCTCGATCGCGTTCCTGCTCGAACACGACCGGAAGCGCGTGCTGTTCGGGGCGGACGCCCACCCGTCCGAGCTCCTCCACGCGCTGGAGCGCCACTCGCCCGGGAAGACCGTGGAGATCGACGCGTTCAAGCTGTCCCACCACGGGAGCGAGAACAATCTGTCCCCGAAGCTCCTCGAGAAGATTGTCTGCCCGCGCTTCATCGTCTCCACGAACGGAGACTCGTTCGGTCACCCCCACGCCCAGGCGATATCGAGGCTCCTCTGCTTAAGTGGACCCAAAAAGACCCTCTATTTCAACTACGCGTCGGACTACACGTCGGTCTGGGACGACCGAGACGTGCTTCGGAAGTTCGGGTGCGAGGTGGTGTATCCAGACAGTCGAAGAGGGGGCGTCGTCATCGAGCTGTGACGCGCGCGGCACCCTCAGGGCGCACCGAGGAGGAGCCGGCGCACGTCGTCGAGGCTCTCGAAGAGCTCGTTCGGGCGCTTCGCGCGCAAGAGCTCGCCCGTCGCGTAGCCCCACGTCACCGCGCCCGCCGCGATCCGCTCCGCCGCGGCGGCCTCGATGTCCCGCACCTCGTCCCCGATCGCGATCGCGTGCTCTCTTTGGATCCCGCTCGCGCGGAGCACGTCCCGGAACTTGGAGCGCTTGCCGAACAAGCCGGCGCCGCACGCGAAGTGTCGGATGTGCGCGGCGGTCTCGGCGCCGAGGATCGTTCGGACGTTGGCCTCGGCGTTGGAGCTGACGATCGCCGTGACGATCTGGCGCCGGGGGAGGTCGGCGAGGAGCTCGCGGACGCCCGGGAACGTCTGGATGAGGTGCGCGTCGCGCGCGACGCGCGCGCGCATGTGGCGCGCGATGAACGGGAGCTTCCACGTGGATACGCCGAGGTGCGCGAGGATCGCGCGCGTGTCCTTGCCCCGGAGCTCGTCGAACTCGTGGTCGGCGAGGACCCGAAATCGGTACCGCCGCGCGACGTCGTTGAGGACGCTCCGCACCCACGCGGCGCTGTCCGCGAGGGTGCCGTCGAAGTCGAAGATCACCAGCCGATACACGCGACCCGAAGAGCCTTAGGGCGCGTCCGGAAATAACTGGCGCATTCGGCCGACGCTGCATCCCCGCGGCCGGCGTTACTCCTCCTCAAAATAGCCCCACTATTCCTCGTCGTCGCGCCTTGGCCGCGGGGCGCATCGTCGCCCTCGGTGCAGCCACTTATTTCCGGACGCACCCTTAGCGCGGCCCCGCGCGACGCGCACGAGGCCATTCACCCGGGGCGCGTCTCGTGCGAACCTGTCCGCGGGAAAGGGGGGTTCATGCGACGATTGCCGACGCGTACGCGTCCCGAGTTTCGTCACCTTCGTATCTTCGCCATCGACCCGATGGTGTCGCGCGGCGGGGACCACCAAGTCACCGTCCAGATCGGGTTCGAGGAGCTCGAGCTCACGCCCAAGCCGTTCGCGGCGGCCGGCGCGTGCGTCGCGCCCGTGAGCTTCCAGGGGCGCCGCCTCGAGGTCGTGGACGTCGACACCTCCGTCAGCCCGCCCGTCTGGCTGAAGCCCGTCGATCTCGACGACGCGTACATCGCGATGCAGCACGGCCTCGAGCCGTCCGAGGGAGACCCGCAGTTCCACCAGCAGATGGTGTACGCCGTCGCGACGCGGACGCTCGAGCAGTTCGATCGCGCGCTCGGCCGCACGATGCTCTTCCGGGGTCGGCATCGCCTGCGCCTCGTCCCCCACGCGTTCCGCGGCGCGAACGCGTTCTACCACCCCGGGCTCCGCGCGGTGCTGTTCGGCTATTTCCGCGCGAGCGAGGAGTCGCCCGGGGAGAACCTCCCGGGGCAGATCATCTTCACGTGCGCGTCGCACGACATCATCGCGCACGAGGTCACGCACGCGATCGTCGACCGCCTGCGCCCGCACTTCAACGTCGCGACGAACGAGCACGTGCGCGCGTTCCACGAGGCGTTCGCGGACATCGTCGCGGTGTTCCAGCGCCTCACCTACCGCGATCTCGTGCACCGCGCGCTCCAGGACGCGAAGGGCCTGCTCAAAGACAGCGCGGCGCTCGCGAACATCGCGGCGCAGTTCGGCCAGGGCCTCGGCAACACGGGCGCGCTCCGGAGCGCGCTCGAGCAGAGCGCCGACAAGCGGACGAAGCTCCGGGACGTGAACGAGGAGCACGAGATGGGCGCGGTCCTCGTGGCCGCGGTGTACGAGGGGTTCCAGCGCACGTACGAGCGGCGCACCGCGGACCTCATCCGCATCGCGACCGGCGGCACCGGCGTGCTGCCGCAGGGCGCGCTCCACCCCGATCTCGTCGCGCGGCTGACCGCCGAGTGCGTGCGCACCGCGCAGTCCGTGCTGACGATGTGCATCCGCGCGTTCGACTATCTCCCGCCCGCGGACGTGACCTTCGGCGCGTTCCTGAGGGCGCTCGTCACCGCGGACTGGGAGCTGAACCCGCTCGACGAGAGCGGGCTCCGCGCGTCGCTCATCGAGGCGTGCCGCCTGCGCGGGATCTTCGCGGCCGAGGCGGGGTCGCTCGCGGTCTCGGCGCTCCTCCTCGACGAGGCGCCGTGCGAGCCGTGGGCGAACCACCGCGAGACGTTCGCGGGGTGGGTGGACCTCGCTCTCGCCATGAACAGCGCGGAGCAGCGCGACGCGACGCCCGAGGACCCAGACGAAGCGGCGCCCGCGCCTCGCGACGACCAGCCGTTCGCGCAGCGGCCCGTCGTCTCGGCGAGTGGGGCGTTCGCCGAGGCGAGCGACGTGGGGGTGACGCGGAAGCTCGCGCACGAGATCGAGGCGTGGCTGCGGCAAGCGTCGCCGGTCGAGCTCGGGTTGCTCGGCATCACCCACGCGCAGACCGCGGACGTGGTCGGCTTTCACGCGAGCCACCGCGTCGCGTCCGACGGAACGCTCCGCTTCGGGCTCGTCGTGCAGTTCGTCGAGGTCGACGAGCTCGTGGTCGATGGGGCGACGGTGAAGTTCCCGCGCGGGACGACGATGGTCCTCGACGTCACGGGGAAGGTTCGGTTCCTGATTCGGAGCGCGGGCTCCTCGGATCGCCAGCGTGAGCTCGCGTCGATGGCGGCGCGCGCGCACGTGAACGCCCTCGGTTGGCACGCGCACGGGATGGATCTCGGGCGGCCGCAAGGAGATCCGTTCGCCGTGGACTACCGTGGGATGCACGAAGGGAGGTCCGCGTGAGCGCGGCGCGCGGGAGGGGAGGGGCGGCGCGAGCGAAGCGGCGGATTCACATCCGCATGTACAACGTGGGCTTCGGCGACAGCTTCCTCATCACGTTCGACACGGAGGACGGCGTGACGAGGCGCGTGCTCGTGGACTGCGGCTACCACACGAAGGGCCCAGGGAAGTTCAACGACGCGAGCCTCGTCGAGCAGATCAAAGACCACATCCGAGACGAGACGGAGACGGGCCGGCGGCGGCACCGCCTCGACGTCGTGGTCGCCACGCACCGCCACCAGGATCACATCTCGGGGTTCGGCGAGAGCGACGCGTGGAAGGACGTCGGCGTCGAGGAGGTGTGGCTCCCGTTCACCGCGAAGCCGGGCGCCTCCGGGGAGCACGCCTTCCTCGGTTCGTGGGAGCGCTTGATCGGTGGTCTCGGGAAGGTCGTGGACGAACAGGGCAAGCTGGCCGGCGCGGCCGCGAGCGCGATGGCCGGCGCCGGTGAGAAGCTGCGCGACGACGTCGCTTTCATGTTGTGGAACGCGCGAACGAACGCCCCCGGCATCGAGAACCTGACGAGCGGGATGCGGCGCGCGGACGGCCGCGCGTCGAAGCGCCGATACCTGCCCGAGGGCGCGAAGGACGTGCCGTTCGCGTTCGAGTCCGTCGAGCTACCGGGCGTGAAGATCCACGTGCTCGGCCCTTCGAAGGATCCGAAGTACCGCAGCAAGCGGACCGCGCCCGCCGAGTGGGGCCTGGCGGGCGGCGGCGCGGAGGTGCAGCCCGTCGTGTCGCCGTTCGGACCCGAGTGGCAGGTGCCCCCCCAAGAGCTCCCGACGCGGCTGCCGTTCAGCACGACGAAGCTCCAGACCATCGCGTCGTTCAACGGGAACCTCGGGGACGCCGCGCTCGCGGTCGAGGGGTTCGTGAACGGCGAGAGCCTCGTCCTCGTCCTCGAGATCGGCGCCGCGCGCCTCTTGCTCCCCGGGGACGCGGAGGTGGGTTCATGGCTCAAGATCCTCGGCGATCCGGAGGCCGTCGCGCTCGTCGAGAGCGCGACGTTCCTCAAGGTCGGCCACCACGGCAGCCACAACGCGACTCCGCTCGTGTTGCTGCGCGAGCACCTCGCGAAGAAGACGCCCGCGATGATGTCGACGCAGAAGGGCGAGGGGAGCTTTCGAAATGGGATCCCCTTCGCGGACATCCTCGGCGCGCTCAGCGAGAGCAAGATGCCGCTCGCGCGGAGCGACGAGCCCGACAACGCGCCCAGTCCCTTCAAGAAGGGGGACGACGGAAAATGGATCGATCTCGAGATCGATGCCTGATACCGCCCTCGATCGATGCGCGCCTTCGCGATCCTCTTGGGCGGTACGTGGCTGATCTTCGTCGCGGCGTGCGCATCGGGGCCGGCGGCGTCGAGCAGCGGGTCGCCCCCCGAGATCGCGACGCCGACCGGGATCGTTTCGAACGCGCCCACCGCGAGCGCGCCGCCTCCGCCGACGGTGACATCGGCCGGGCCCGCCGCGCCGCCCGCGACCGAAGCCTATTTCCTCGACGGTACGGTGCTCGGGGTGCACGTCTGCCCGCCCTGCCCGCCGGGCGCGCTCTGCAAGCCGTGTGAGTCTTACCTCACGGTCTCGGGGAGCGACGCCGAGGTGCGCGTCCAGACGGACGACCCGGCGCGCTTCGCGGTCGGGTCGCGCGTCCACTTGAAGGTCGTCCCGCTCCGTCCCAACGAAGTGCGCGCGATCGACTAAGGGCGCGTCCGGAAATAAGTGGCTGCACCGAGGGCGACGATGCGCCCCGCGGCCAAGGCGCGACGACGAGGAATAGTGGGGCTATTTTGAGGAGGAGTAACGCCGGCCGCGGGGATGCAGCGTCGGCCGAATGCGCCAGTTATTTCCGGACGCGCCCTAAGTCAGCGAGCGCGCCGACTCAGCCAGGAGCGAGGAGCTCGGGCGCGTAGTCGCGGAGTCGACGCTCGAGGAGCGCGCCCGAGTGGCGCGTGAGCACCTCCATTTCACTCGCCGTGAGACGCTTCAGGTTCGTGCCCACGCGCGACGCGCGCTCGGCGTCCCCCGCGCGAGCTTCACCCTCCTCGCTGTCGATGGAAAACCAGAGGGGCTTCGGGCCGAGGCCCGCCGCGTGACGATGCTGCAGTCGGTCGAACTGGAGGCCGCGTACCTGCTCCATCAAGATCTGGATGATGGAGAAGAGCACGCCGAAGCTCGCCTCCGTCGGCTGCTCGTCGACCGCGAATGGACTGCCCGCGTCGCTCACGATGGCGTAGTCGAGGCGGTTGCGCTCCACCCGAAGCAGCGGGTTCACGCCGAGGTTGTCGTACACGCCGCCGTCCGTGAGCGTGACGTACTCCACGAGCTTCGTCGGAGAGAACTCGCCATCGGCCAGGCGCAGCGGCGGAAAAACCGGCGGGAAGGACGACGACGCGGCGACTGCACGGGACAGGCGGAACTTCGTCGCGTCCTGCGCGTCACCGAGCTCGTGGTCGCCGAGCTCCGCGCCGAGGCGCGCGCCCGTCACGAAGAAGAAGAGGTTCCCCGTCGCGAGGCTCGTCGCGTTCAGGTAGAGGCGCGGACCGTCGTCGAGCGCGCCGAGGGTGGTGCCGTCGAAGAGGTCTCGATCGTAGCTGTCCGCGAGCTTGTCCGTGCGCGACGCGAACGGGTCGAGGAGCCCGCCCATCACCGAGGCGACCGCGATGGATCGCGTGCGGAGGTAGTCGTCCAGCTTCTCGAGCGCCGCGGCGCGCTGCTTCCAGCCGGCGACCAGCGCAGCGCCGACGATGCTCCCTCCGCTCACGCAGGAGAAGAGGTCGATCTTGTCGAGGAGCCCGAGCGCGTCGAGCTTCCGAAAGACGCCGAGATGAAACGCGGCCGCGCGAAACCCCCCGCCGGAGAGCGCGAGACCGATGCGCTTCTCCGCCCCCCCGATCACGATCGCCATGCATGGATGGGAGAGCGGTCGAGCGCGCGGATCAAGGGGCGGCGGACGCGTTAGAGTAAGCGGATGAGATTTCGACTGGGCTTGCTCGGGTGCGCGGTGCTGGTCGTGGCGGCGTGCGACTCCGAGGTCACGATCGAGACGACGGGCGCCGCGACGACGGGCTCCGGCTCCTCGACGGGTCACGCGAGCTCGACGAGTGGGAGCACCTCGGGCGGCTTCAGCACCAGCTCGTCCTCGACGGGCGTGGGGGGCGCGCCGCCGTCCATCTGTGAGCCGGGCTTCATCGCCGTCGATCTCGGGGATGGGTCCAAGGAGGAGCTCACGTCCATCTGCCCCAACGGGTGGGGCAGCCAGTTCAGCAAGGGGCCCGTCGCGTACTTCTTCAGCGCCGGAGCGTTCGCCGGGAACTTCATCCTCGAGGGCTGCGGCGGGAGCGGCAGCGTTCCCCAGATCCTCGTGAGCGCGTACCAAACCGACACGGAGGTCCCGAGCCTGTCGATCGGCGATGTCTCGAAGTGGGTCGACCCGAGCGGCACGGTCTGGGAGGGCGCGGACGACGGTCAGGTGCAGACGTGGACGATGAGCACCAAGGTCGGCGACTCGATCGAGGGCACGTTCGCGGGCACCGTGAAGTCGCCGAGCGGGATGCTCAAGTCGATCTCGGGGACGTTCCGCGCCTGCAAGGTGGAGAACGAAAACCTCCCTTGAGTTGCATGGCTGTCCGAGCTCCGGCGCGCCGCTGCTGCTTCTGCCTGAGGTCGCTCCCTCGATGGAGCGTGTTCATGTCGCGTCGTTCATGGGGCCGAACCGTCGCCGCCAAAGACACCCTCGCAATAGTCGGTCAATCCCCGAACGTCTGACGCGGCGCCGCGGTAACCGACGCAGCGATCGGGGCGTGCCCAGAACACCGTCGCGGCGCTGACCCCGAAGCGATCGTGAAGCGCGCCATCGGGATCACCGACCTCGAGCTCGCCGGGCTCACGCGAGACGACGACGCTCGCCGTGTGCTCGCGCGCGACGGCCGGAAGCGCCCGGTACAGCGTCGTCGCGGCGCGCCGCCCGTCGGCGACATCCTCGCCTGTGAACACGATCAGGACGTGCGCGCGTCCACGGAGGGCGTTCGAGAGCGCGGGGTGGTCGATCGAGAGCGGCACGCGCTCGCCCGGGCGCGGTCCCCGAAGACCGAGAGTCCGAGTCGCGGCGATGGCGCAGCTCCTCGGATAGCGCAATCGCAGCATTCCCACGCTCGCGCCGAGGCGGTCTCGCACGGCCGGGAGAGAGAGCAGGGCGCGCCCCACCCGGTTGCGGATCGTGCGAGCGACGGGGTGCTCGAGCGTCAACGCGCGCGTCGCGCGAGCGACGTCGCGGATCATGGTACCCGCGACGGCACAGCCGCGCTCGCGCTCGTACGTGTCGAGCAGCCCGGGGCTCGCGTGACCGCGACGCGCGAGCGCGATGCGCCACACGAGATCGTAGGCGTCCTGGATGCCCGTGTTGAGGCCCTGGCCCCCGACGGGCGAGTGGAGGTGCGCGGCGTCCCCGGCGAGGAACACACGCCCCGAGCGATAGCGACGGGCGAGGAGCTGCTTCGGCGTGAACGAGCTCGTCCAGCCGAGCGCCGTGATCGTGGCAGCGGCGCCCGGCAATCTTTCGTCGAGGATCCGTTGAAAGAACTGCGCGTCGAGCGTCGGAAGCGCTTCCGGCCGGAGACCTGGCAGGTGCGCGATCAGGCGGACCTTCCCGGGTACGTCCATCGGGACCACGAGGAGTACCCCGTGCGGGCTCACCACGTTGTAGCCCTCCGCGTCGGCGAGCTTCGACTGCATATCCACGTCGGCGAGCACGAACAGCTCCGGTGTGACCTCGCCGTCGAGGGGGATGCCAGTCGCTGCGCGCACGCGGCTCCGCGCTCCATCGGCGCCGAGGACCCACGCCGCTCGGCGCCGCTCGATCGCGCCGTCGGGTCCGACGCTCTCCACCTCGACGTGATCTCCCCGATCGACGACGGCGCGCGCGGTCGTACCCCGCCGGACTCGAGTGCCGAGGTGCTCGAGGTGTTCCTCGAGGCAGCGCTCGGTGGACGATTGAGGGAGCGTGAGCCACATGGGAAAGGGGGCGCCACCCCAGTCGAGCCGGGCGAACTCGATGCACGCGAGCTCTTCGCGGCCTGTCTGGACGTGGAGCGCGCGGAAGGGGCGGCCCGCGGCGACCAGGGCCTCCGCGCAGCCGAGATCGTCGAACACCTCGAGGGAGCGCGAGTGGAGGACGAGCGCCTTCGAATACGGAGTTCGCTCGGTGTTCGAGTCGATCACCTCGACCGAGAGCCCATGGGAGTGTGCGGTGATCGCGGCGGTGAGACCCGTCGGTCCCCCTCCGACGATGAGCAGGTCGACCTCGGTGCGAGCGGCGTGCATACGGGGCCTATCCTACGAACGGGTGGGGTACCCGCGCGTGGATATCGGTCACCTTGGCCCGAGTGGTGAGTCGGTCGAACTCGACCGAGGCATGTCTCTCGACCGCCGGCGCCCTTCGCGTCGGTCTTCGGGCAGGGGCGCGGATCGGCGAGTACACTCGGGCAGACGATGCGCGTCGAGCTCACCATCCGAGGCCGCGTTCAGGGCGTGTACTTCCGTGCCTCGATGGAGGCGGAGGGCAACCGACTCGGCCTGCGCGGGTGGGTGAAGAACCGAGAGGATGGCGGCGTCGAGGCCTGCATCGAAGGGCCCGAGGCCGTCGTGCACGAGCTCATCGCGTGGGCTCATCACGGCCCTCCCGCTGCGAGCGTCTCGCACGTCGAGGTGCGACGGATGGATCAGGAGAGGCCGGAGCCCGCGGGCTTCCGCACGGCGCGCTGACGGCGGATTCGGAGGCTGTTTCCGACGACGAAGAGGCTGCTGAGGCTCATCGCGAGCGCCGCCCAGGTCGGCGTCAGCGAGACACCGACGACCGGCACGAGCACGCCCGCCGCGAGCGGGATGAGGGCGAGGTTGTAGCCGTACGCCCAGACGAAGTTCCACCGGATGATCCGGCGCGCGCGCCGCGCGAGGCGGATCGCGTCGGCGAGCGCGCCGAGCTCGGCCCGGAGCAGGACGACGTCCCCGGCCTCGATCGCGACGTCCGTGCCGGACCCCATCGCGACGCCAACGTCGGCGCTCGCGAGCGCGGGTGCGTCGTTCATCCCGTCGCCCACGAACGCGACCTTCTTGCCCGCCTTTCGGAGAGCGTTCACGCGCTTCGCCTTGTCGAGCGGGGACGCCCGGCCGATCGCGTCGTGGACGCTGACCGCGTCGTGGAGGCCCACGGCGCGCGCGACCGCGTCGACCGTCTCCTGTCGATCCCCGCTCACGATCGAGACCGAGACGCCGAGCGCGCGGAGCTCGTGGATGCCCTCCGCGCTCGTGGCGCGCGGCGCGTCCGCGACCGCGAGCCCCGCGACGACGCGACCTTCGACGCTCAGGAAGAACACCGTCTCGCCGTTCCCTGCGCGCTCCGCCGCGCGGGCACGGAGGGCCTCCGGGATGGCGGCTTCGACGAAAGCCTCCGTGCCGAGGCGCACGCTCCGCCCGCCGACACGGCCCGATATGCCGCCACCGGCGATGGAGTTCACGTCCTCGGCGCGCTCCAGCGCTGCGCCCCGTGCTCGGGCGCCCGCCACGATGGCGTTCGCGATCGGGTGCTCGCTCTGCTCCTCCACGCTCGCGGCGAGGCCGAGGGCGAGGAGGGCGTCGGCGCCGTCGACGGGGTCGACGCCCACGAGCGCAGGCTTGCCCTCCGTGAGCGTGCCGGTCTTGTCGAGCACGACGTCGGTGACGCGCGACAACATGTCCAATGCATCCGCATTGCGAAAGAGCAGACCGAGCTCCGCGGCGCGGCCGAGCGCGACCGTGATCGCGACCGGCGTCGCGAGGCCCATCGCACAGGGGCACGCGACGACCAGCACCGCGACCGCGTGGATCACCGCGGCGGGCAGCGCGGGAGGCGCGCCGAACGCGGCCCAGGCGACGAACGTGACGAGGGCGACGGCGATCGCGTACGGCGCGAACACGCCCGCGATCGTGTCGGCGAGCGCTTGCACCTTCGGCTTCGTGGCCTGCGCGTCCTCCACCGAGCGGACGATGCGCGCGAGGATCGTCTCGTCCCCGAGCCGATCGACGACGATCACCAGCGCGCCGCTGCCGTTCTGGGTGCCCGCGGCGACGCGGACGGGCGGGCCCTCCGCCGAGGGCGCCTTCTCGACGGGCATCGCCTCGCCCGTGAGCATCGACTCGTCGACGGTCGAGGTGCCCTGCACGACCACCCCGTCGACGGGGAACCGTTCGCCCGGCCGCACGAGCACGCGCGCGCCGATCCTCACCTCCTCGAGAGCGACGTCCTTCCAAGCGGGTTCGCCGCTTTCGCCCGAGACCTCCACGCGCGCCACCGTGGGCCGGAGCGCCACGAGGCGCTCGAGCGCGCGCGACGCCCGGCCCTTCGCGCGATCCTCGAGCCACCGACCGAGCAAGACGAGCGTGATGACCGAGGCGGACGCCTCGAAGTACGTCGACCCGGTCGCGGCCGGGAACGCGCTCGGCGCGACGAGGGCGAAGGTGGAGTAGGTGAACGCCGCGGTCGAGCCGAGCGCGACCAGCACGTCCATCCCGAGCGAGCGATGCCGGATCTCCGACCACGCGCGACGGTAGAACCCGCGCGCGCTGTAGAGCTGGACGGGCAGCGCGAGGGCGAGGCCCGGCCAGCCCATCGCCCACATGGTCCAGCCGCCGTGCGGGGTGATCCCGCCCGCGTCGCAGTCCGAGTGCTCGGCGCCCAGCAGCATGGGCAGCATCGACCCGAGGAAGAGCGGAACGGCGAAGAGCGCGGCGATGAGGACCTCCCGCCCGCTCGCGACCGCGCTCGGACGCGGTCGCTCTGCAGCCATGGAGCGCGTCTCCGTGTGCCCCTCGTATCCGGCGTCTTTCAGCGCCTCCTCGATGCGGGATTCGAGATCGCTCGAGGGCGCGACGGTGAGGAGGGCGCGGCCCGACACGAGGTTCACGCTCGCCGTCTCGACGCCGTCGACGGACCGGAGCGCGCGCTCGACCCGACCCACGCACGCTGCGCAGGTCATGCCGTCGATCGCGACGCTCACCGTGGTCATGCCTTGCCGTCCCCGCAGGAATCGCGCAGGGACGCACCTCCTGCGCCTTCGGTGCCGCGAACCGCGGCCACGTAGCCCTCGCCCTCGATGGCGCGCAGGAGCGCCTGGACATCCGCGTCGCCCTCGACCTCGGCGACGTGGGCCGTCCGATCGACCCGCTCTACGGTGCGCACGCCCGGCACCTTCGCCAGGGCCTTCTTCACGGCCGCTTCGCAGTGGCCGCAGGTCATCCCGTCGATCTGGATCACGGTCTTCATCGCACCTCGTAGTTGGTTCTCGATTCGAGCCCCGTCAATCGAACTCGCGTAGACTGAGGGGGTCTCATGCGCACCACTCTCCTCGTCGGCGTCGTCGGCCTCGTCGCTCTGGTCGCGGGATGCAGCGCCACTAGCAACCGTCAAGCCGCGGAGGCGCGCGCCGAGAGCCGCGAGCGCGCGGGTCAGACCGCCGAGCCGCGACGCGAGCGCGGCTGGGACGACGATGCGCCGAGCGACCCGTTCGCGTCCGACGGCAAGTGGAGCGCCCCGAAGCGGACGATCTTCGAGACGGCGGACACGTTCAACGAAGAGCACACGCGCGCGCGCCCCGTCTCCGCTGGGCGCCCGAAATCGAAGGCGCACGTCGACGTCGATCTGAAGGCGGCGAACCTCGCAGACGCGCTGCGCTTCCTCGCGAGCGCGGGGAACTTCAACCTCGTCATCGAGGACAACCTGGGCTCGCCCGTGACGGTCGACCTGCACGACGTCGACCCGTACGACGCGCTCTGTGTCATCGCCGAGTCCCAGGGCCTCGAGGTCGAGTACACGCGCGGCATCGTGCGCGTGGGCTCCGCGAAGCCCGTCGCGGCACAGCCGAGCCCCTGACAGGGGCTCAGGCGGAGCGCAGCCGGGCGCGCGCTCGCTCGAGCGCCGCCTCGAACACCGCGCGCGCTTCGGGTCCGGGATCGAGCGGGGGCGGCGGCGCAGGGCGGCGCGCGAACCCGAACAGATCGACCAGCGCGGTCGCGACCTTGTCCGGATCGTGGCGCGTGGACGGTTCGGGCGGAGACGCAGACAACGGGGCGGCGAACGCGATCGAGCCGTCCTCGCGTCGGCGCATGCGCTGGCCCCGCGCGGTGTGCGCGAGGACGTCCAGCACGACCGTCTCACCGCCGCTCAGGATGATGAGGTGATCGCGCAGCACGCGCTCTTGATCGTCGAGTCCGATCGAGGAGCTGCCTTCGTGCGCGAGGTTCTTCACGAGCACGCGGCGCCCGGGAGAGCCCGCCACGGCGGCCGCGAGGTCCCCCGTCGTGAGCACCGCGAGCGTGCTCCCGACGAACGAGCCCGGACCCATGAAGATGAACTCGGCCTGGTGGAGCGCGTGCTTCGCGCCGGCGCTCGCTACGGTGGGGCCCTCCACGCGCGCGACGAGCGGGGAGGAGCTCTTCGCTTCGATCGCGCTCTCCCCCGAGATGGGGCCCCACTCGAGGTCGTACACCTTCAGGACGCCCGGCTTGTCCGCGGCGGCGAAGACGCGACCGCGACAGTCGAGGAGGGCGGCGCTCCAATCGACCGCGAGCTGGAGGGAGCCGAGGTCCCGGTACATCTCGGCGATGACGAGGTTGCCGACGCAGCGCCCCTCCTCCTCCCCCGAGAGTCGCTCTTCGAAGCGCGCGGCGAGGTCGCGCCGGCTCGCGAGGCTCGCGAGGCAGCGACGCAGGTCGCCGGGCGGCGGCATGCCGAGCTCGGCGCGGAGCTTCCCCGAGCACCCGCCGTCGTCCGCGACGCTCACGATCGCGCTGAGCGAGACGTCGAGCTGGCCGAGCGCGGCGAGGAGCGCGGCCTGTCCGTGGCCGCCTCCGAGCGTGACCACGCGAGGCCCGCGCGAGCGCGCGCTCGGAGGCGGCGGCAAATCGCTGAGCGAGCTTCGAGGGCCCACGCTTCACCCTACTCCACTCGGCGCCGTCGCCATCACTCCGTTCGGCGCTTTCGACGCGGCGAATCCGCCGCGAGTCGCGCGACGGCCGCGCGCTCCGCCGCCGCCTCTTCGGCCGCGAGCCGGCGCATCTCCGCGAGCGCGGCGGCCTTCGCCGCGCGCTCATCCATCGGGGCGGCGGCCTCCGCAGCGGCCGGCGGAGCGGGCACGGACGCGCGGGGTGGAACGGACGGAGCCGAGGTCGCTTGCGGCGCCATCGCCACGGGTGGCGCGGAGACGGGCCGCGGAGCGGGCGGCGAAGACCAGGTCCGCGGGGCTTCGGGGCGCGGCGGCGGCGCGGACGCGCTGTGCGAAGCGCCGGTCGGGGGCGGCGAACCCGGAGCCTCGCCAAGCGGCGCCGCGCTCTGTCGAGCGAGGCGCTCCGCCTCCTTGTGGGCGCGCGCCTCCGCCTCGAGGCGCTCGCGCTCGCGGCGCTCGGCCTCGACGCGCGCCTCGGCCTCGGCCTTCGCGCGCGCGGCGCGCTCGCGGATCGCGCTCGCTGCGGCCTCCCGCTTCGCCTTCGCGTCGGCCTCCGCCGAGACCTTCGCCGTCCGGGCCTTCGCGGCTTCCGCTGCTTCGCGCGCGGCGCGCTCTTTGTTGGCGAGCGCCTCCGCCGCGGCGCGCTCCTTCGCGACGCGCTCGCGTTCCTTCGCGACGCGCTCGCGCTCCGCGGCCGCCTCGGCCTCCGCGTGCTCGCGCTCGACGCGCTCGCGCCACTGCCGCGCCTCCTCCTCGGCCGCTTCGATCTCGCGCTGCCTCGCTGCGGCCGCCTCCGCTTCGGCGAACGCGCGCTCGAGCTCGATTCGGTGCTGCTCGGCCTCCGCCTCGGCGCGCGCGCGCTCGCGCTCCTTCTCGGCGCGCTCTCGCTCTTTCTCGACGCGCTCAACCTCCTTCTCGACGCGCTCACGCTCCGCAGCCGCCTCGGCCTCCCTGCGCGCGCGCTCTACGCGCTCCGCCCTCTCCGCAGCCTCGGCCTCGGCGCGGCGGCGCGCCTCCGCGGCGCGCGCCTCGGCCTCGGCTTCTCGCGGAGCGCGCGCGCTTCTGCCTCGGCTTTTCGCGGATGGCACGCGCCTCCGCCTCGACGCGCTCTCGCTCCGCGCGCTCCGCGGCCGCGCGGGCCTCCGCCTCGGCCTTGGCGCGGAGCGCTCGCTCCTCCGCCACGCGGGCCTCCGCTTCGGCCCTCTCGCGCGCCGCGCGGGCCTCCGCCTCGACGCGCTCTCGCTCCGCGCGCTCCGCGGCCGCGCGGGCCTCCGCCTCGACGCGCTCTCGCTCCGCGCGCTCCGCGACGGCACGTGCCTCCGCCTCGGCCTTCTCGCGCAGCGCGCGCTCCTCGGCCGCGCGCGCCTCCGCCTCGGCCTTCTCGCGCAGCGCGCGCCTCGGCCGCGCGCGCCTCCGCCTCGGCCTTCTCGCGCAGCGCGCTCCTCGGCCGCTCGTGCCTCCGCCTCGGCTCTCTCACGGAGCGCGCGCGCTTCGGCCGCGCGCGCCTCGGCCTCGGCTCTCTCGCGGAGCGCGCGCTCTTCGGCGGCGCGCGCCTCGGCGTCCGCGATCGCGCGCGCCTCCGCCTCCGCGCGTGCGCGGGCCTCCGCTTCGGCCTGTTCGCGCGCGGCGCGCGCGCGCATCGCTTGAGCCTCCGCCTCGGCAGCGGCGCGCTCGAGCGCGAGCCGCTCCGCCTCGGCGCGCTCGAGCGCAGCTTGCTCCGCAGCCCGTCGCGCGCTCGCCTCGGCGAGGGGCGCGCGCGGCCGCGGCTTGCTCCGCCGCGAGCGCTTCGAGGTGAGCGCGCTGCCTCATCGCGGCGATCTCCGCTTCGACGCGCGCCTGCTCGCGCGCGGCCTCCTCCATCGCCGCGCGCTCGGCCCACGCGCGCTCTTCGGCTGCGCGCTGGGCGGCCGCGGCCATCGCCTCTCGCTCTCGCTGTGCCTCCGCTCGCGCGCGTGCCTGCGCGGCCTCGGCCTCCGCTCGCGCGCGCGCCTGCGCGGCCTCGGCCTCCGCTCGCGCGCGCGCCTGCGCGGCCTCGGCCTCTGCGAGCGCCGCCTGCTGCGCCGCGGCTTGCGCCTCGTGCTGGGCGACGAGATACGACGGCATCACCGCGGCGGTCTGCCCGATCGGCCCCACGTACGCCGGCGGCGCGACCGGCAAAGCGTACGCGGGAGGCGGCGGTGGGTTCGACGGCATGCGCGAAGCATCCATCTCCGGGAACGCCGCGCGCGGCGGACCGGAGAACTGCGCCCAAGGAGAGATCGCCTCGGGCTCCGCGAGCGGCGCGGCCTGCGGTTGGGCGACGTACGGCGGGGGCGCCGCGTACGCGGGCGGGTACGTCGGTGGCCGCGCGTACGTGGGCTGAGGCGGATACTGCGGAGCGTACGGAGGGGGCTGCGCGTACGCGGGTGCCTGCGCGTACGTCGGCTGCGGGTGCATGGGCGGCGGGGCATGCAGGGGAGGCGGCTGCGCATGCATCGGTTGCGCGTACGCCGGCGCCGACATGAACGGGAGCGCCGCGGGAGCCGGAATCGCGACGTGCTGCTGCGCCGCGCCCTGCGGGGGCATCGTCGACGGAGGTCGACCCATCGGTGCGGATGGCGCGGCTGCAGTCGGTGCCGCGCGGTTCGCGCCGGGCGCGTAGGGAAACGGCATCGCCGCGCGACGAAGCACGCCTGGCGTATCCGCTCGGAGCACGGGGGGAATCGGCCAGGGGTTGCGCGGGGGGTGCCCTTGCACGGCACCCCCAAACCTATCAGCTATCGGGCCACCGCCATCAGCTCCCCGCCGCTCGTTCGCGCTCTCGGTGGAAGCGGCTCGTCACACGAAGAGCAACGTCGCGTTCGCGCGCTGACCGGTCGCCCGCTCGAGCACGTCCGCGTAGAGGCGGACTTGGGTCTCGTATCCGGCGAGTCGGGGTGAACCGGGCGCAGGCAAATCGGTCTTGTAGTCGACGACCGTCCATTCCCCGTCCTCGAGGTACGCGACGTCGACGACGCCCTCGAGGATCTCCCCGTCCTCGAGCACGGCCTCGAGCGGGACCTCGCGCCGCAGCTCGCCCCGCTCGTCCGCCGCCATGAACGCGCCCCAAAGAGGCGACGCCGTCGTTCGACGGACCGCCTCGGCTGCGGCCTCGATCTCCGTGGGGCCGACGGGGAGGAGGCGCGCGGCGAGGCGCACCACGTCCATGATCCCCTCCGGAGACGCGGTGAGCTCGATGGTTGCGAGGGTCTGGTGGACGAGGATTCCAAACTCCACGCCGCGCGGCCTGCCCTCCGCGCGTGGCACGTAGGCCCGGGTGACGGGGCGCGTCGCAGGGACCTCCGGTGGAGGCGCTCCGTCCTCGGTGTGTGAGATCTGGGTCGCCGTCCGGACGCGGTGCCGCGGCGCGGACCGCGCCTTGATCGTCGCCTCACGCGCGCCCCAGAACGCGCGCTGCTTCGAGCGATCGGCTTCGACGATCTCGCTCGTCGTCGGGACGATGAGATCCTGCGCGCGGACGCCGGGTGCGGCGGGCGGGTCCACGTCGAGAGCGCGCGCGTCCCAGACCGCGACGCGTCCAAAGGGCGTCGGGTGGTGGCCAGGTGAGATCGCGTTGCGCGGACGGCCACCGGGTCGGTCGAGCGCGACCTCGTCCCCGAACGACGCCGCGAACCCGTCCCTCTCCGGCGTTCCGCGGAGCGTCGCCGTCAACGCGAGCTGGAG
Source organism: Polyangiaceae bacterium (assembly GCA_046351395.1). Classification (GTDB taxonomy): domain Bacteria; phylum Myxococcota_A; class Polyangia; order Polyangiales; family Polyangiaceae; genus CAYYKK01. The sequence continues at coordinate 75,579 of JAXLYP010000028.1, read as the reverse complement.
CGGCGCCGTCTAGCTCGCGGCCGGAAACGCCGCCTCCTCCGCGACGATCGGCACGACGAGGAGATCCTTGGCGCGCGTGGCGGCGACGTACGCGATGCGGATCTCCTCGGCGTCGTCCCGGAGCTGCTCGAGGGGCTCGTGATCGACGAGCTCCCACGGCGCGCAACCCATCAGCCGAACCGCCGCGAGCTCGCGCTCCATGTCGACGTGCTTCGCGACCCACTTCCGCTCGCGCGTCGTCATCGGATCCGCGAGGACCACGACGGGGAACTCGAGGCCCTTCGCCTTGTGCACCGTCATCAGGCGGACGCCGTCGCCCTCCTCCTCGAGGATGGGTGCCTCGCCGACGGAGCGACGCGCGGCGCGCTCGCGGAGCACCTCGAGGCACCCGCGGAAGCTGAGCACTCCGTCCGCCTCCTCGCGCACCTGGAGCAGGTGCTGCACGTTCGCGAGCGCTTGCTCGCCGCTCGGGAGGAGCGCGAGAGCGACGTGCGCGCGCGTCGACGCGAGGAGGTCGCCGAGGGTCTCCGAGAAGGGCCGGCGGTTTCGGAGTCGATGCAGGCGCGCGAGCAGCGCGAGCGCGGCGCCGACCTCGACGAGCGCGGCGGGCAGGGCCGTGGACGGCGCGCGCAGCGGGTTCAGGTGCCCGTACCGGAGCTTGTACTCGAGGAGCGCGTCGTCGCGCTGGCCGAAGAACAAGCCGCGGAGCGTGGCCGCGACGAGCAGATCGTCGTCGGGCCGCTCGATCGCTCCGAGCGCCGCGAGCGAAGCCCGGATCTCCTCGCGCTCGTAGAACGAGCGCCCTCCGACGAGGACGTGGGGGATCCGATATCGACCGAGCACGTCGACGAACGGCTGCGCGAGGCTCGCGCCGTACGCGTCGAGCTGGCGGAACAACAAGCAGACGTGGCGCGCTTGGATCGCGGTTCGCTCCCCACCGCGGCCCTGCACCGTGAGCCCGCTCTCCTCGAGCAGCCAGCGCACGAACGCCCCCACGGCGAACGGCAGGGACTCGCGCGCGGCGCGCGGGCTGAGGCGGCCCTCGGCGAACGGTCGCGGGATGGGGAGCGCGACCACGGGACCGAGCAAGGGCGAGTCCGTGCGGTGCTCCTCGAGCGGCGCGTACTCGGGCATGAGCGAGCGCGCGTCCGCCTTCATGCGCGCCCCGAACGCCGTGTTCACGAGGGTCTGGATCCCGCCGAGCGAGCGGAAGCTGCGGCGCAGGTGGAGGAGCTCTCCGCCCATGTCGCGGATGCGATCCTTGACCCGCTCGTAGGTCGCGAGATCCGCGCTCCGGAACCGGTAGATCGACTGCTTCGGGTCGCCGACGATGAACAGCTTCCCGGGGACGATGGGGCACGTCCACGGGTCGTCACACTCCGGATCGGCGGACGCGAGGAGCAGGAGGATCGCCGACTGCACGGGGTCGGTGTCCTGGAACTCGTCCACGAAGAGGTGGCTGATCCGCTCGGCGAGGACGACGCGCGCGTCGCGCGAGGAGACGAGCAGCGCGCGCGCGCGGAGCAGCAGATCGTCGAAGTCGAGCACGCCCCGTCGGCGCTTCGCCTCCTCGTACCGGGAGAGCACGGGCGCGAGCTCCTCGCGCAGCGCGAACGCGAGGTCCGCCCCCGCCTCGCGCGCGAACGTCGCGAGCTCCTCGCGCGTCGCCTCGACCTCCGCGAGGATCACCTCGCGCGGGACACCGCTCGCGTAGACCGCGGCGCCCTTGCGGGGGGCCCGCGCCTCCGCGAGACCGACGAGGAGCGCCTCGCGCGCGTCGTCGTCGCCCGAGTCGCGCGCGAGGAGCTCGGCCCCTTCGCGGACGGGCGCGAGATCCTGGTAGAGCGTGTTGCGCGGATCGGCGTCGCGCGCGCTCGCCGCGGCGAGGCTGGACACGCGCGCGGCGGCGCGCTCGATCGCGCTCTCCCGGTCCCACGGCCGGCGGATCCAGAGCGCGGCCGCGTAGCGCACGTCGCGGAGGGTCTTCGCCGCGCCGAGCAGCGCCGCGTCGTTGGAGCCTCGACCGCGCCGCGCGAACGCGCGCGCGAGGGCGGGTGCGGGCGTCGCGCGCGCGGCCTCGAGCCACCCTCGAAACGCCTCTTCGAAGAGGCCCTCCGCGGTGTTCTCCGCCTCCGCTTGGAACCCCGGATCGACGCCGGCCTCGACCGGCCGCTCGCGCAGCAGATCGGCCGCGAACGTATGGATCGTCGAGACGCGCGCCTCCTCGAGCTTCGCGAGGGCGCGCTCGAGGGACTCGAGCGCGGCGCCGGTGGCCGCGCGCCTGCGCTGCTCGAGCCCCGACCGCAGCCTCAATTTCAGCTCGCCCGCCGCCTTGTCGGTGAACGTCACCGCGGCGATGCGGTTCACCTCCGCCCCGCGCTCGAGCACCGCGACGATCCGATGCACGAGCTCGGTCGTCTTCCCCGTGCCCGCGGACGCCTCCACGACGAACGTGCGATCGAGCTCCTCGCGGATCTTTCGGCGCGCCTCCGCGTCGGCGATCACGGCTCCCTCCGGAGCGCGATGAGCCGCTCGACGTGCGTCCGGTCCTCGGCGCTCTTGGCCCGCTTCGCCCGGTTCTCCTCGTACACCTTGGGCCCGCAGCACGCGCGCGCGTCGCACGTCTTGCAGGCGTCTTCGCGCGGGAACGCCGGAAGGAACCCGGCGACGACAGCGTCGTCGATCGCCTCGAGCACGGCGCGGCCGCGGCGCTTGCTGTCGTCGTCGATCCCCACGGTGCGCTCCGCGAACGCCCCGCGCTTCGTCGCGTAGAAGAGGCGCGACGCGACCACGCGCTGCTGCTCGTTGAACACGACGCCCCGGAGCGCCTCGGCCGCGAGCGCGTAGAGGACGGGCTGGAGCACCTCGCCCTGGCCCGTCACGAAGAACGCCGACGATCGATCGGACGCGCTCGAGGCCGCGGGCGCCTTGCCCGTCTTGTAGTCCGTGACCCGCAGCTCGAGCCCGTTCTGGGACACCTCGACGGAGTCGATGGCGCCGCGGAGCAGGTACCCGCCCGGGAGGCGCACCGGATCGGCGACGCTCCGCGGGTCCCGGTGAGGTCGGCCCGCCGCGCCGAGGCCGAAGGCGAGGTCCGCGTACGCGGGCGTGAACGGCGCGGCGCGGATGAACTCGTCGCGCACGACGCGCGTGAGATCCTCGAGCACCGCGTCCCGATCCGCCTCGAAGATCCGCGGCACCGTGGGCTCGATGCGCGCCGCGACGTCGCGCGCTTCGCGCGCGAAGAGCTCCTCGAGGAGCGCGACGGCGTCGTCGATCGCGCTGGTCGGGATGGGCAGCGTCCGCCGCGCGCGGAGCGCGTGGAGGAACTTCGCCATGACGTCGTGGAAGAGCTCGCCGCGCGTGATGGGATCCAGCGTCTCCACCTCCTCGCGCGCCTCGCGGTGCTCGAGCCCGAGCACGGAGAAGAGGAAAAATCGGAGCGGGCACGCCGCGTAGTGCTGCAGCGCGGACGGCGAGTAGGGGCGGCTCTTGAGGGACCGCGCCGCGAGCTCGCGCTGCACGTATGCGCTCGGCGCGACGAGCCCGTCGGCCTCGTAGAACCGGTCCCGATCCTGCCGTCGGTAGCGCGTCCGGAGCGCGGCCGCGAGGAACGCGTTCTCCTCGAGGATCCACCGCGCGCGCCCCCGCCGCGCCTCGGGCGCGCGCCCGATGAGCACCTGGATCTCCGCGAGATCGCGCTCGAACGCGTCGATCGCCTGCGCGGGGTCGCGCGGCGCGGGCCACTCGAGGCGCGCGTCCCCGCGCTCGGCCGCGCGCACGAGCATCTCGTCCACGTCGGGGAGCGCGCCCGTCACGGCGCGGAGGACGTCGAGCGCGTAGAACGAGGGCACGCGAGGCCGCGCCACCTCCGCGTCCATGCGCGGGTACGACAGCACGACGCGGTCGCGCGCGGCGCCGACGACGAGCGCGAGCGCGAGGCGCTCGTCCGCGGCTCGATCTTCGTTCGTGGGCAGGCGCGCGGAGAGCGCGCGGCGGTCCTCTTCGAAGAGCAGCGGATCCTCGCGGAGCCGCGCGGGGAACACGCGCTCGGTGAGGCCCAGCGCGTAGACCTCGCGGAAGCTCCGGCCGCGGAGATCGTTCGGTGTCCCCACGAACACCCGCCCGTAGCGCCGCTGCGGGCGCGGCCGGTCGAGCTCCGTGAGGCGCGGCCTCAGCGTGTCGACGACGTCCGCGAGGGATCGCCGCGCGCTCTCGAACGGCCGGAGCTCTCGCAGCGCCGCGAGGACGAGCTCGGGCGTCCGCAGGCCGAGCAGCGCGACGCGCTCCACGCGCGTCAGCCACTCGCCGAAGGGCGCCTCGACGGGCATCGCGTCGAGCTCCGCGAGGAGCGGATCGAGGAAGCTCATGAGGGCCGCCGCGTCGCCCACGTCGCGCTCGAGGCGCGCGATCGCAGGGGAGTCTGCGTCCTCGCGCGCGATGGCGTCGCGCTCGCGCTGTCGCGTCGCCATGAACGCGCGCAGCCGCCGCTCGTAGTAGCGCTGGCCCGACTCCATGAGCCCCGCGCGCGTGCCGCTCTCGCCGACGACGGCCTCCCAGCGGTGCGGCGTTCGGAGCCCCCCGTAGCGCGCCGGCGCGGCCGGGCTCGCCTCGTCGACCTGCGCGGGCGCGGGCTCGGGATCGTCGTCGGGATCCTCGGGCTGTACACCTTCGCCGAAGCGCCCGAGATCCTCGTCCGCGATCGGCGCGAACGCCTGCGCGACCTCGCCGACCCGGGGCGCGTCGGGCACCTGACCGAGGGAGAAGTACTCGACGAGTCGCTTCGCGGAGTATCGGTCGAGCTTCCAGCCGAGGAGCGCGAGCAGCGCGCGGCCCGCGGGGTGCGGGCGCCGCGTCCCGAAGCTGAACCAGCCCTTCACCCCCGCTCGCGACAGCGCGCCCTCGACGTGCGTCGCGTAGGTGCGCCTCGAGGGGATCACGATCGCGACGTCGTCGAGCGGCGCGCCCGAGCCCACGACGCGGCGGACGACCTCGGTGGCCTCGTGCGCCTGTGTCGGCGCGCTGAAGAGCTCGATGGACGCGTCGTTCTCCGCGCGCTCGCCCGGGTCCACCGCGAAGAGGCGGCTCCGCGCGCGCGCGAGGGACGTCCGCTCCACCTCGGGGATCGGCGCGGGCTCGATCCCGGCCGCGGCGCACGCGCGCGCGGCTCGCACGTCGCCCGACGGCAGCACGACGATCGCCTCCGTCGCGAGCTCGATCAGCGCGGAGAGCAGCGCCTCGTCCGCCGCGGAGCGCACGGCGACGTCGAACGCGACGAGCGGCGCGCGCGTGAGCGCCGTGTCCGCTGCGCAGGCGGCCGCGGTGCGGCGCACGTGCGCCGGATCGGCGAGCGCGCGCGAGGCGAGCTCCTCCTCGAAGCGCGCGAGGAGCCGGCCGATGTCGTCGCGCCGCGCGTCCTCCCCGAGCAGCGCGTCCGGCGGGATCGCCGCGGCCCGCAGATCCGAGAGCGTCGCCAAGAGGGTGCGCGGGAACGTCGGTGCACGAACGATCGCGTCCGCGCGCGCCGCGTCCCGAGAGAGGTAACGGAGCTCGTCCGCGTCCACGCTGCGCGCGATCGCGCCCAGGATCGCCGCGTCGATCGCGAGCGGAGGAGCGACCACGCGCCCCTCGTCCGCGAGCTTCGGGGCCGAGAGCTCGGCCGCCCAGCCCGCGAGGGTCTTCCTGTGCAGCCCGAAGAGCGCGCCCTTCTTCGCGACGATCGCGCGCACGAGATCGTCGAGCGCGCCGCGCGACGGCCCGAGCAGGACGACCTCACGCGCGCTCGGGAGCCCCTCGAGGTACTCGCGGATCGGTCCGAGCCTCGCCTCGACGCTCCCCGAGACGAACGCGCGCTTCACCCGCGGAGCGCTTCGACGACGCGGAGGAAGTTCCTCCCGAGGACCTTCTGGATGCGCGCCTCGCCGAAGCCGCGGTCGAGCATGATCTGCACGAGCTTCGGCAGCTCGAGGCACGTCGGCATGTCGCGCGGGGGGAGGATCGCCCCGTCCCAGTCGCTCCCGAGGGACGCGCAGTCCTCCCCCGCGACGCGGATGACGTGCTCGAGGTGGTCCACGATCTTCGCCGCCGTGCCGCCCCAGTACGACTCACCGAGGAAGCTCGACTGGTACATGATCCCGACGGTGCCGCCGCTCTTCGCGATCGCGCGCAGCTGATCGTCGTCGAGGTTCCTCCAGTGCTCGTGGACACCGGACACGCCCGTGTGCGTCACGATGACGGGCTGGCGCTTGTCCGCGACCTCCATCGCGTCCCAGAAGCCCTGCTTCGAGACGTGCGCGAGGTCGACGAACACGCGGTGATGGTTCAGCCGCTCGACGAACGCCTTGCCCTTCGCGGTGAGCCCCGCGTCCTTCCCGATGCGGAGCGGTGAGCTCGTGGTGCCGAGGGACGACGTGGAGAGGTGCACGAGCGTGACGCGCAAGATTGTCCCATCGGCGAGTGCCTGCGTCGCGTCCGCGTCGTGGTCGAGCGCGTTGCCGCCCTGGATGCCCACGAACACCCCGTGCTTTCCCGCCCTCCGCGCGGCGTCGTACTCCGCGCGAGACTTCACGAGCGCGAACTGCTCCGACACGCTCGCGAAGATCGAGCGGAGCTCCTCGAGGTTCCTCTTGAACGTCACCTGACGCTCGGCGGACGCGCGGATGGGGTTCGTCGTGATCACCCACGTCGCGCCCGTGAGCGCGGCCTCGAGGATGCGCGGGAAATCCACCTGGCTGTAGAACCGCGCGCCGAAGAGCCCCGTGCCGTGGCGCTCCCGGAGGTCGTATCCGAACACGCGGGTCCAGATGAAGGAGTCGACGTGCAGGTCGAGCACGTCGCTCGCGAGGTAGAGGTCCACCGCCTCCTTCGAGATCCCGAGCTCGCTCGCCCAGGCGCCGGGATCCTTGCGATGGTCGACGTATTCGAGGCGCGGCACGCGCCGATGGTCGCTCAAACGCGCGCCGTTCGCTACGCTGGTGCGAATGGGCGTCTTCGACAAACTCGCCGACAAGATGAGCAAGAAGGCCGAGGACAAGGCCGTCGACGTCGCGAAGGAGCGCATCACGAAGAGCGTGAAGTCGCACTTCGAGAAGGCGAAGGACGCGCTCTTCGGCGAGGACGACCCCGAGCTCGAGGGGAAGACGGACGAGGAGAAGGAGAAGATCCTCGCCGCGCGCGAGGAAGAGGCGAAGAAGACGGAGGCGGAGCGAGAGGCCGCGCTCGAGGCGAAGCGCGCGCGGATCGCGCAGCTCAAGAAGGAGATCGCCGCCGAGCGCGCCGCGCTGAAGGCCGAGGAGCTCCGGCAATATCAGGCGAAGAAGGCCGACGAGGCGCGCGCCGTGGACGACGAGCTCGCCGCGCTCAAACGGCGGCTGGGCAAGTAGTCGGTACTGCTCAAACGGACGGAGCAGGGCCGCCCCAAATAGTTCACGTGACGCTTGAAGGTTTGCGCGAATGCCGCGAACATCCGTGTCGAGATTGCGGTCGAGCTTTGGGAGTCGAGCGTGCGCCACTGGTCGCGCACGAGCGACACACCGCCGAACCGCAACATGGGGAGACGGCACGATGAAGCGAAGCAAGGTGGTTGCGGCTTGTGTTGGGTTCACGCTCTGCGCGGTACCGGTCTCGGCGGCGCTGCTGCCCGAGACGCCCGCAGTCGCGAAGGGCAGCGTCCAGGAGGCGGCGGCGAACTGCTACTGGGCGACCGCCGTCCTCCTCGTCGGGGACGGATCGGATCGAGATCGTCGCTGGGCGATGATCCAGGCAGTCATCGATCAGGCGCGCGTCTGGCAGGTGGTGCCCGAGGTGAAGCAGGGCTGGGGCGGGACCTGCACGTACACGCAATACGACATCACGAACCCCCAGAAGGGTGGACCGACCGAGGCGTACACGTGCGAGTGCGGCTCCGGCGCGACGTGCAACGAGATCGCGAAGACGTTCCTGGATCGTTTCCAGGAGATGCAGCCCGCGCCGTTCGTCATCTGCGGCGGGCCGACGAACAACAACATCTTCCACGGCGGCACGCACCGCTGATCCGCGCCCGCGTCGGTTCGTTCAGCCGCTCAGAAGGAACCGATCGCGAGCTCTCGTAGTCGCGCGCCGATCGCCTTGAAGGCGTCGCGACGTCCAATCTGAAGGATGTGTCCCCCCGTGAACGTCACGAGGCTCGCGTCGAAGTGCGACGCGAGCCTCTCGGCGTGACGAATGGGGCAGATCCGATCACCAAGAGCCCCCGCGACGATCATGCGTCGCGGGTCGATCGCGGGTTTGCGCGCGAACGGGTTGACCACCGCGTGCGCCCGCTCCAGCGCCGCGTGCTGCGCGCGCTGCTCCGTCTCGGACCCCACGAGCCGCTCGTTCTCGAGCGCGATGTCGGCGAACGACGCGAGCGGGATGATCGGCGCGACGAAGTCGACGCGCTCGATGGTCGCGAGCAGGGACGCGGTGTAGCCCCCGAGGCTCATGCCGAGCACGATGACGTGAGGCGCGCCTTCGGCGCGCGCCGTCGCCACGAGATCGCGGAGGTCTCCGATGGCCTGGCGAAAGCCTTCGTTCGTGATGCGCGGATCGCTCGACGGGAACCGCGCCGTGCCCTGCGCGGCGCGCACGGCGTGGAACGGCAGGACATGGAGCGCCACGTCGAAGCCCTTGTCGAGCAGCCAGCTCACCGGCCACACGCGCTGCTCGACGCCGTACTGACCCGCGCGGTACCCATGGATCAGGATCGCCAAAGGCCGTGGCGCACCGCCCTTCTGCGCGCGGAACAGGCGCGCTGCAGCTTCGCGGTTCTCCACCGTGGCGTGGAACCGATCGCGGAGCTCCGGGATCGCGGTGTCCGTGCGCGACGGCCAACGCACGTCCACGCGCTCGTAGCGGACGCCGCGGCTCGTGTGCGTGTCGCGCGCGTCGACGCGGAGCGCGCGCACCACGGGCGCCCCGAAGAACGCCGCGTCGTCCCCCTCGAACGGCTCGTAGGCTCGGCGGATCGACTCGAGCGCGCGCATCCGGTCTTCGTGGCCCAGGTTCTCGGCCTTCGATCGGCTCTTCGCGGCCGGCGTTCGCTTCGTGATCGAGCCCGACACCGCGAGGTCGAACGCGCCCGCGGTGCGGCTGAGGACATGCGAGAGGCGCAGCATGAGGAGAGCTTACTCGATGGGTCTGCCTCGCACCCCCTGCGGGACTTCGGCGGACGCGTGCCCACTCGCGTTCTCCTCGGGGTCCGGCGCCTCGGCTCCCCGCTCTCGTCGTTCGATCTCGCGCGTCAGACCTCGAAGAGGTTCACGACCATCTTCCCGAGCCGAGCGGCGTCCCGGGAGAATCGGCGCATCTCGCCGAGCGTCGCCTCGACCTCACCCGCCGACTTCGCGCGGAGCTGCTTCGCGCGCGCCCTCCACGCGCCCGCGATCCCGGGGAGCTCCGCGTCCGAGATGCGCGCCAGCGCAGCGACGAGATCGTCGGCGATGCGAAGCGCGTAGACCCCCGCTTCCGCGGGTTGCGAGGTGATGTCGTCCGAGAACGTGTCGTCGATCCGCGCGCCCTCCGGGTGCAAGAGCTCGGACTTGTACGCGTAGTCCTCGCCGAGCAGCACCCGTCCGAGCGCCATGAGCTCGACCTCGAGCACGTCCTCGAGGGCGACCGAGCGCCAGGACGTCTCGAGCTCCTCCGCCGACGCAAACACCAAGTCCTCGAGCTCGCCAGGGAACGCCAAGTACCAGTCGCTGTACACGTGGACTTCGGCCTCTTCGCTCTCGGGCTCTTCGCTCTCGGCCCGCTCGCTCGGACCGGGCCGTAGCTACGGATGTTTGGCTCTTTGCCTCGGAGTTCCACGGGAGGCAAAGGCCCCGTGCATCTTCTGCCTTCGGCCCTGAACGAACATGGGGGCAACGAGCCCCCATGCTTCTTCGTCCTGCTTCTCCTCGGACACGGGGGGCGGAGCCCCCGCGCGTCACTTGTTCGGCTGCGGGGTGACGCGGAGGTACGGCTTGAGCGCCTTCCAGCCCTTGGGGAATTTCTTCTCTGCGTCCTCGTTCGAGAGGCTCGGCACGATGATGACGTCCTCCCCGTCCTTCCAGTTTACTGGAGTCGCCACGCTGTACCCGGCGGTCAGCTGGAGCGAGTCGATGACCCGAAGGAGCTCCTCGAAATTGCGGCCCGTGCTCGCGGGGTACGTGATCGTGAGCTTCACCTTCTTGTCCGGCCCGATGACGAACACGCTCCGAACGGTGAACGTGTTGTCCGCGTTCGGGTGGATCATGTCGTAGAGCGTGGAGACCTTGCGATCGCTGTCCGCGATGAGCGGGAAGTTGAGCGCGGCGCCTTGCGTCTCCTCGATGTCGCCGGCCCAGCGTTTGTGGTCGTCCAGCGGATCGACCGAGAGGCCCGCCACCTTCACGTTCCGTTTGTCGAACTCGGGCTTCAGTTTCGCGACGGCGCCGAGCTCCGTCGTGCAGACGGGGGTGAAGTCCTTGGGGTGAGAGAAGAGGACGCCCCAGCTCTGACCGAGAAATTCGTGGAAATTGATCTCACCAGCGGTCGTCTGCGCGGTGAAGTTGGGGGCCTCGTCGCCAAGTCGCAGGGTCATGATGGTCTCCTGTAAAAGTGATCCGGCGTCCACCATAATGGAAAGTTGTCGGCTGTCGACTCCATCCAAACGTTGAGCTGAATCGGGTGTCGCAGCATCCTGGAACCGATGAACAGACCCCGCGCGCGCCGTGCCTCCGCCGCAGTGCTGCTGTCCCTCCTCACGGCGTGCGGCGCCCCGGCGCCCAAGCCCACGGTCCCCTCGGCGCAGCCCGGCCCCGTCGAGGCGCCGATCGCGCCCGTGGTCGAGGCTCCGCTCGGGGCCGATCACGTCTCCTCACCGATTCGCGCCACGGACGCGAGCGGCGCGGAGCTCCGGCTCACCGCGCTCCACGTCTCGACCGTCGTGGAGGACCCCGTCGCCACGACCGAGCTCCGCGTCCTCGTCGAGAACACCCTGGAGTCGACCGCCGACGCGCGCCTCGTCGTCACGCTCCCGCGGCGGGCCCGAGCCCGCAGCGTCGCCGTCGTGCGCGGCGCGGAGACGACCGCGCTCGCGCCCCGGCGCGCGGAGGATGCTCGCCTGAGCTTCGAGGACTACACCGCGATCGCCACCGAACCGCTGCCGCTCACCGCGCGCGACGAGGGCTCGATCGACGCGCTCCTCCCGCCGCTCGCGAAGGGGGAGCGGTTCGAGATCTCGATCACGTACACCGAGCTTCTCTCCGGCGACCCGCTCGTCGTGAAGCTCCGCGGACTGCCCGCGCTGGACGTGCTCGACGTGAAGGTGGGCGCGGCGGGCGCCGAGAAGTCGCTCGCCGACGTGACGCTCGCAGGCGCCCGACCGGACGCGGATCTCGTGGTCCCGGCGGCGAGCTACCGCTCGGGCGCCGCGGACGCACGGCCTCGCGCGGCGATCTCATCGCGATCAGTGGTGCTCCCGAGCGACTCGCGGACGCGGAGCCCCTCGTCGCGCCGATCTTCCTCGTCGACACGAGCGCCGCGTGCCGCGGCCGAGCTCGGCCGATACGTCACCGCGCTGCGCGCGCTGGTGCGCGCGCTCCCGGCGGAGCTCCCCATCCAGGTGGCGGCGTTCGATCAGAGCGTCGAGAGCCTGTACGAGGGCCGCGCCGCTGATTTCAGCGACGCGGTGGAGAACGCGCTCCGCGCCCGCCACGCGCTCGGCGCGGCGGACCTCGAGCGGGCGATCCGTTGGGCGGCGCACGAGGCGAGCAGCTCGAAGGGCGACCGCAGGCTCGTCGTCTTCACGAGCGGCCACGCGATCGCCGGAGACTCGGCCGGCCTCGTCAACGCCGTGAAGTCACTCGACTCGTCCGGCATCCCCCGGCGCGATGTGATCGCGCCGCGCGTGGGCCGAGACGCCGCCCGCGTCGACGTGATCGCCCGCGGCAACGACGGTCACGGCGCCGTCTTCGACGACGACGTCGACGGCGAGACGCTCGCGCGGCGCCTCCAGCGCAAATCGCTCGGCGCGATCCCGATCAGCGTCGTGGGCGCGAGCGACGTGTTCCCCCACGAGATCGAGGACGGTCGAGCGGGAGATCCGATCGCCCTGGTCGCGCGCGTCCCGAGCGCGGCGGAGAAGGTGCAGCTCACGCTCGGGAGTGCCCGCGTCGACGTCCCGATCACGAAGGCGTCGAGCGGCGCCGACGACCTCGGCGCCTTCCTCGGCGCGCAGAAGGTCGCGCTGTTCGGGCCCTCCGCCGGAGCAGCCCCGCGCGCCGTCCTCGCGGACGCCGTGAACGGCGGTCGCTTCGCGATCAGCGACGTACCGAGCACGCTCAGCGCGGACGCGATGAGCGCCGATCCGATGAACGGCACCGTCGGCGCGAGCACTACGCCCGTCGCGGTGGACCCGCCCGTGGAGCCGCCGGTGACGGTCGTCGAGCCCGTCGCGGAGCCCAAGGAGCCCGAAGATCAGCCCTCGATCCCGCCCGGTCGCATCCCGGCGGACACCATCCGGCGCATCGTTCGGATCAACGCGGGGCGCTTCAAGTCTTGTTACATCGACCTCTTGCGCCGGAAGCCCCACACCTCGGGGCGGATCGTGACGTCGTTCAAGATCGGCGCGGACGGCGTCGTCACCGACGCGAAGATCGTCACCGCGAGCTCGGACATCCGCGACAACGAGACGTCCGACTGCGTGACGACGGCGTTCTCCAAGCTCAGCTTCCCCTCCCCCGGGACCGAGTCGATCACGATCACGTACCCCCTCAAGCTCACCACGGAGAAGCCGCCCGAGGAGCCCGCGGGCGCGCGCGTAGCCCCGGGCCGGGCGACGCCCACCGCGCCCGAGAGACACCCGGCGGACGAGCACATCGACCCGCTCTACCGGGGCCGCATCCTCGGCGTGATGTCCAAGATCGAGGGCGGCGACGGATCGGGCGCGCTGCACGACGCGTGGACGTGGGTGAACGAAGCCCCCGCTGAGGCTCTCGGCTACTTCGCGCTCGGCCAGGCGGCGCGCGCGACCGGGGACGCGATCACCGCGGAGCGCGCGTTCGGGTCCATCTTGGCGCTCTGGCCGAACCGCCCGGACATGGCTCGGTTCGCGGGCGAGCAGCTCGAGCAGCTCGGCAACGACGCGTCCCTCGAGCTCGCGATCGACGCGTACGCGCGCGCCGTCGAGGCGCGCCCCGACGAGCCGACCTCCTACCGGCTCCTCGCGTTCGCGCGCCTGCGCGCCGGTCACCCCGAGGCCGCGTTCAAGACGATCCAGCACGCGATGGAGGCGAACTATGGAGTCGACTCGTTCGTGGGCGCTCGAGCGACGCTCACGAGCGATCTCTCGACGCTCGGAGCCGCGTGGCTCCGCGCCCACCCGAACCAGCGGCGCGAGATCGAGATGGGCCTGAAATCGAGCGGTGCGACCATCGATGCGAAGCCGAGTCTCCGCTTCGTCGTGGTCTGGGAGCAGGCCGCGAGCGCGAGCCTCCACGTGCGGGACGCGAGCGCCGCGCCCGATCACCTCGACGAGCTGAAGACGACGCAGGCGCACATCAAGGGCGCGTTCGGGCCGGACGAGCTCGCGATCCGCGGCTCCGATCGCCACGCGCCGTACTCGTTCGTCCTCGAGCTAGGGAAGATGGCCGGGCCGATGGGATTCTCGATGGGGAAGCTCGAGGTCGTCGATCACGACGGCAGCGGAGACGTGTTCTTCGAGGAGCACCCGTTCGTCGTGGTGAACGGCGCGACCCGCATCGACCTGGGTTCGTTCAGCGGAAAGTGACAGGACCGCGGATCTGAAGCACGCTTCGAGCGTGGCGAAGAAGCGTCACCTCACCGTCCTCCAGGACCACGAGACCGCGCCCGAGGAGCCGAGGAGCACGCCGTTCCTGCTGCTCGTCGCGACGGCGTCCTCGCTCGTCGCGTGGATCATCGTCGCGACCCTCGTGAACGGCCTGCTCGGGGCTCCGCTCGCGCGCGCGGGGGACGTGGTGACCGCGATCGTCAACCTCGTCGGCCTCGCGGTCGCCGCAGGCGCGGGTGGAGCGCTCCTCGCGTCGATGTCGCCGCGCTCGTCCCCCTGGGTGCCCCGCGCATCCGGTGCGCTCACCGCGGCCGTCGGCTGGGGCGCGAGCCTCGCGATGGCGCGCTCGTCGGACGTCCCGAACCAGCCGACCTTTGGCACGTGGTGTCTCCTCCTCGGCCTGATGCTGGCGGTGAGCGCGCTCGGCGCGGGCCTCGCGTTCACCTTCGCGAAGAAGCGGCTCGCGCGCAGCGCCGTGACGCCTCCTCCAGCGGAGTAGACGCGAGCGCCGGCAAACTCTCCGCGCTCAGATCTTGTCGAGGGCCGTCTTCGCTTCGGGGCAGTCGGCGTACGCGGCGCCCTGCTCGTCGCGCGCGTCGGACGCGAGGTCGAGCAGCGGGCGGAGCGCGAACGCGCGCTCTCGGAGGCGCGGGTGCGGGACGCGAAGGCCCGGCTCGTCCACCGCTTCCCCTTCGATCCAAAGGAGGTCCAGGTCGATCGTCCGCGGTCCTTTGTCGGACGGGACCGTGCGCTCGCGGCCCAGGTCCTTCTCGATCACGAGCATGCGTTCGAGCATCTCCGCCGCCGGCAGCGACGTGAGCACGAGGACCGCGCCGTTCACGAACTTGGGCTGCGGCGGACCCTTCCACTCCGGCGTCGGCACGGCGTCCGTCTCGTAGAACGGCGACACGGAGAGGACATGCATGTCGCGGTCTTTTCGCAGCGCCGCGATGGCCTCGTTGAGGTTCTTGACCCGATCCCCCACGTTCGAGCCGAGTCCCAGCACGACTCGTCGGATGTGGTCCACACCGCTTTCCCTACCAGAGCTTGAGGGGTTTTGCACACTCCCCTTCGCGTGCCGCTCCCGATGAACGGCCGAAGGAGGTCACTGCTGAGGCTGGTCGGTGCGGCGCCGCCCGGGGACGAGGCGCCTGCCCTCGGGTCGGGGCGGGAACACGCGGCGGTCGTCCGCCATGCGTCGGTCGATCACGCTCCGGCGCCCGAAGGGCGAGTCGTCCGTGGGGATCTCCTTGAACAGCGCGCGCATCTCGTCGAACGACTCGGGGCGCGCGGCCGCGACGCGCGCGGCGTGCGTCCGGCAAAGTGCGATCACCCGGCCGTCGAGGACGACGCGGCAGAGCTTCGAATGCGGGACGGGATCGGGGCAAGCGGCGCACGTCTGCTGGGCCATGGCTCACCCAAGCATCCCCACTTCCATCGGGCCAAGTTTCTCGAGCTCGGCCCATCGAGCCCCGAAGGGTCGCTTTAACGAACGATCCGAGCGCGGGTCATGCGGACCTCGCGGCGCTCGCCGTCCCGCTCCATCGTGACGATGACGACGCTGCCCTCCGGCCCGCGGAGGCGCTGGATGCAGTCGCTCACGCTGAAGCTCGTCGCGTCGTCCCCATCGATGCGGAGGATGTGATCGCCCGCGCGGACCCCGGCACCCTCGGCGGGCCCATCCGGCAGCACCTGGGTGATGAGGACGAACCCCGCGCCCTGCCCGAGGGTCGCGCCGATCCCCGACATCTCCATCGAACCCGGGCTGCCGGGCGCGAGATCGACGTCCCCGCGGAGCTCGGATTTGCCGCGTCCGTCGAGGGAGAGGATGCGATCGCCGTACTGCGGGTGACTGAAGCGCACCGAGAACACTCCCGCCGGGACTCCCTCGAGGCGATAGCTCCCGGACTCGTCGCTCGTCGCAGGTGCGACGTTGGTCGGCCCGAACGAGCTCGTCATCGCGTCGAGGCCGATCTGCACGCCTCGGATCGGCTGGTGGGTCGTGCGATCCGTGACGACGCCGAAGAGCGCGATCCCCTTCGAAAGCGTGATCCGGATCCCTCGCGTCGTCCGTCCGGGGCCCACCTCGATCGCGTCGCTCTTCGCGGGAGGGCGCCCCGACGTCGTCACCGCGAGGACGTATCTCCCGCGCGCGAGGCCCTTCAGCTCGAACGCGCCCGAGGCGTCCGTGAACGGCTGCGACATGCCTCCGAGGCGATCCATGTCCTTGTCCGTCGGAATGAACGACTCGATCGACACGGTGAACGCCGCGACCGGGCGACCTTGCTCGTCGTAGACGTTCCCCGCGATGCCGCCCGGCGACGGGAGCTCGAGGATGTTCCGCGCGCCCGCGCGCACGCGTGAGGGCTCGCTCGACCCGAAGTCCGGGTGCGTCGCGGTCGCCGTGCAACCCTCGTCGTCGATCAGGAGCTTGTACGAGCCGTCCGGCCCGGTCCCCGCTTGGCCTTTGCCTCCGTCGCACGTGACCATCGCGTGGTCGACGGGCTTGCCGTCACTGTCCACGACCTGGCCCTTCACCCCCGCCGCGACGTGCAGCTTCAACGTGAAGCCGGACGCGTCGTTGTCGTCGGCGCCGACCATGATCGGCGTACCCACCCACCCCTCGAGCTTCGCGCTCAACGAGCCGCTCGAGGGCGGCGCGTTGTCCACGAAGAAGCTGCCGTCCTCCTCGCTCCGCGCGGTGTAGCGAGGGATCGACTGTCCCGTCGGCATGAAGACGACCGTCGCGTTGCCGAGCGGCTTCCCCGCTTCGTCGAGCACCTTCCCAGAGAGGACGCGGCCCGCTCCCGAGTCGCTCGGCGCGGCCGATTCGACGGCGAGCGGCCCGCGGCCGGCGCGCTTGGCGCTCGACGTCGTCGCGGTGACGGTCGGCGTGGTCGAGAGGAAGATCCACGCCGCGATGGGGATGGCGAGCAACGCGACGATGAGCCCGCCGACCTTGAGCCACGCGCGGCGATCAAAGACCGAGGTGCCCGCCTCCAGAGTCATGGCTCACGCGGGACCAGGCAAGACGACGCGAACCGCCGGATCGAGTCCGAGTCCTCGATAGTCACAGACCGTGCGCACAGGACACGCGGCGCACTCGGTCTGTTCCGCGTGACACCACCGCTCCCCGATCATTTGAAGGCTGTAGTGCGCACGCCACGCGACGCTCGTCACGTCCCCCTCGGGGACCTCGGCGTCGAGCGCGCGAGAGATCGCCGCGGGCTCGTTGCCCGGGTACCCGAGCCGCGCCGCCACCCTGACCGCGACCACGGAGGGAGCGACCTCGCTCTGCTTTCGAAGGCGGAGCGCCTTGTACTCCGGGGTCGGCGGTGGCGTCGGCTCCTCACACGCGAGGTCGAGGATGCGCTCCAGCTTCGACCGAGGTCGCAGGGTCACCTTCGAACGAAATTCCGTCATCGACCCCTCCAAGCCTATTCGGTTTCAGCGGGGCCGCTCGCGCGATCTGGGTCGACCTGGTGGGTTCGGAAGAAACCGAGCCGCCGTTGTTTTACAGCGGGCCCGGAGCGCCGACCTCGGGCGTTCCCGCGGGTGGAGGGGAGGGTTTCTTTCGCGGAGGTGCGACCGTCGCGTCATCCATCGCAGGCTCCGCCCGATCCGAGGGCGACCCCGAGCTCGCGGGGGAAGCTGTCCCAGCCTCCTCCGCGCGCGATTCCCCCACCGGGCCGAGGTCCACGTTGTCCGGCTCCACGGGCCAAGGCGTCTCGCTCGCGCTGCCGCCGCAGGCGCCGAGCGTCAACGAAGGCAGCACCACGAGGAGAACGGTGGCAGCCGCTCGGAGGAAGGGATCGGGGCGCGCCGGTCGGGCCGGCGCGCGGTCGTGCGAGGACATCGGGAGGACCCTACCGCGGCTACTTGTTCTCCGCGAGCTGCATGCGCGCGATGAGGTAGCAGAAGAACGCGTTCGCGGAGCACCACACCGAGAGCAGCACCGTGCCGAACGGCCCGCGCATCTGATGGAGCCCGAGCGTCGCGAGCAAGTAGGCCGCCGTTCCTGCGGCGATCCCGGCGACGAACGGCCGGAGCGCCTTGATCTGGAACGTCACGGCGGAGAGCACCGCGGGGATGAGCGCGTTCGCGAGCGGCAGGTACTTGTGCCACGAGACGCCGAGGTAGAGGTCCATGTCCCCGAGCGGCCGCGCCGCGAGATCGATCGGGAGGGCGACGCGCGAGAAGAGGAGCGGCGCGAAGAAGAAGAGCCCCGGCCCCGCGAGGAGGCCGCCGACGATGTACGCGAAGTTGAAGGGGGATGTCGCGTCCCGGTTCTTCTTTCGGGCGGCGATGCCGATCACGATCGACAACCCGGCGAGGAGCGCGAGCCGCCACGCGGCCTGCGTCTCCGCCGTCTTCCGCACGGCGTTCGCTCCGTCCAGGATCCCGGAGCCGTAGAGCTTCTTGCCGGCTTCGCTGTCGTCCACGACGCGGGCGCTCGACTTCAGAGCGTCCTCGATCGCGTCCGGATCCGTGATGCCCTGCGCGACGAGGAGCGCGGCGACGCCCGCCACGTGCGGCGTCGCCATCGACGTGCCGTTGTACGCGGGGAACACCTCGCACTTGTTCTTCCCGCCGTTGCAGATCGTCTGCTGAGTGACGTTCGTGCCCGGAGCCGCGATGTCGACCTCGGGGCCGCGCGACGAGAAGTTCGCGAGCTTGTCGTTCTCGTCGCTCGCGGAGACGCCCACGGCGTGCTCGCAGCCGCCCGGGTAACCGACCGAGCCGCCCGAGTTGCCCGCGGCGGCGATCACGACCGCGCCGTGGTCGTGCGCGTAGGTCACTGCGTCCTCCATGATCTTCGAGTTGCGCGGGCCGCCGAGGCTCAGGTTGATCACCTGCGCGCCGTGATCGGCCGCCCAGCGGATCCCGCTCGCCACGTCCTCCGTCGTGCCCCAGCCCTGCGAGTTCAGGACCTTCACCGGCATGAGGCGCGCGTCGAACGCGACGCCGACGGCGCCGATGCCGTTGTTGGTCGACTGCGCGATCGTCCCGGCGACGTGGGTGCCGTGGCCCTGATCGTCGTTCGCGTGCTCCGTGTTCGTCACGAAGTTCCAGCCGCCGACGCACCGCGTGTCCGCGAGGTCCGTCCCCTTCGTGAACTGCTCGAAGTCTTCGCACGCGACGCCCGTATCGACGACGGCGACGGTCGCTCCACGACCGGACGAGTAGTCCCAAGCGGCCTGCGCGCCGATGCGCTCCATGTGCCACTGCTTCTCGAAGAGCGGGTCGTTCGGCGTGAACATCGCGCGGACGTACGCGAGCGGCTCGGCGCCCTCGACCGACGCGTCCGCCGAGGCGGCGGCGACGAGGTCGTTCACCTCGCTCGGATCGACGTATGCGAGATGGATGTGCGTGGACGCGACCAGATCCGTATCGACGACCACGAGGTCACGGAACTTGCTCCGGAGCTTCGAGAACAGCGTCTCGTCCTCGCTCGCGCTCGTGTCGTCCCTCTCGTCGATGACGACGGCCCCGGGGATGTCCCAGGAGTCCTCGGACGTCCACGCGCCCTCCGGTGGACCCGACCAGCTCGACCCCGGCCCGCTCGACCCCGGCGAGCTCGATGGAGCGGCGAACGCCGCCCCCGCAGGAACGAGCGCGAGCGCGCCCAACGCGACCACCAGCTTCGTACGGAACCCCATGCCGCGCAGCGTAGCTCGACCCCGGAGCGGTGCCACGTCCGAGGTACGAGCACGCGGTTTCTTAACGTGCTACCGGGCGTCATGGCGTTCCTGATCCCTGGACGGACGACGCGTCCGTCCGACGATCCCATCTTCGCGCTCAACACGGAGGCGCGCGCGCGCGCGCGCGGAGGCGAGCCCGTCATCAACGCGACCGTCGGGTCGCTGCTCGAGGACGACGGATCGCTCGCGCTCCTCGACTCCGTGGTCGAGGTCCTCCGAGAGACCCCCGCTCGGGTCTCCGCCGCGTACGCGCCGATCGGGGGGAACGCGGAGTTTCTTCAGGGAGTCATCCGCGATCTGCTCGGCGACAGCGAGCCGTCCAGGTGGGCGACCGCCGTCGCGACCCCCGGGGGAACGGGGGCGCTGCGCCACGCGATCGCGAACTTCCTCTCCCCCGGGGACGCGCTGCTCACCTCGTCCTTCTATTGGGGCCCGTACAAGACGCTCGCGGAGGAGTCGGACCGCACTCTCCGCACGTTCACCATGTTCGACGAGAAAGGGGCGCTCCACCTCGGCGCGTTCGAGCGCGAGCTCGACAGCGTCCTCGAGAAGCAAGGGCGCGCGCTGGTGTTCCTGAACTCGCCCTGCCACAACCCGACCGGCTACTCGTTCGACGCGGGGGAGTGGTCGGCCGTGCGCGAGATCGTCGAGGCGCGCGCGTCGCGGGGTCCGATCACGATCTGCTTGGACGTCGCGTACGCCCGGTTCGGGCCGCAGCCCCTCGACGTGATGGTCCAGGAGATGTCGAAGCTCGTGCCGAAGGCGCTCGTCCTCTTCGCGTGGTCCGCGTCGAAGACGTTCCTCGAATATGGCCAGCGCGTCGGCGCGCTCGTCGCGCTCCACTCCGCGGACGACGAGCGCCAGCGCATCACGAACGCGCTCTCGTTCTCGTGCCGGGGCACGTGGTCGAACGTCAACGCGGGGGCGATGAGCGCGTTCGCGCGGATCCTCCTCGACCCGGCGCTGCGCGCGAAGGTCGACGCCGAGCGCGCGAAGTGCGTCGAGCTCCTCGCGCGCCGCGTCGCGCGGTGGAACGCGTGTGCTGGCGCCGCGGAGCTGCCGTACCCGCGCTACGACGGGGGCTTCTTCACGACCGTGTTCACCGACGGCGCGTCCGAGATCGCGCTCGATCTCAAGAAGGACGCGATCTTCGTGGTGCCGCAGGCGGGCGGCCTCCGCATCGCGCTCGCGAGCGTCGCCGAGAAGGACGTCGAGCGCCTCGTCGGCGCCATCCAGTCCCGCGGCGTGCGCGCGGCGCGCAAGGGCTGACGCGTGTCCGCGCGGCGCGTCCTCGTCACCGGCGGCGGGGGCTACATCGGGAGCCACATGGTCGTCGCCCTCGAGGAGGCCGGCTACGCGCCCATCATCCTCGACGACTTCCGCAACTCGGCGCCGCGCATCGCCGAGCGCCTCGGCGCGCCCATCGAGCGGGGCAGTACGCACGACGCCGCGCTCCTCCGGGACGTGTTCGCGCGCCACGCGCCCGTCGCCGTCATGCACTTCGCGGCGCTCGCCTACGTGGGCGATTCCGTGCGCGAGCCGGGCGCGTACTTCCACAACAACGTCGCCGGGACGCTCACCCTGCTCGAGGCGATGCGCGAGGCGGGCGTCGACAAGTTCGTGTTCTCGTCCACGTGCGCGACGTTCGGGACGCCCGACGTGGAGGCGATCGACGAGGCGACGCCGCAGCGACCGATCAACCCGTACGGTCAGTCGAAGCTCATGGTCGAGCAGATCCTCCGGGAGTACGACCGCGCCCACGGCCTCCGCTCGATCGCGCTCCGCTATTTCAACGCGGCGGGAGCGCACCCGAGCGCTCGGATCGGCGAGCGCCACGACCCCGAGACGCACATCGTCCCGCTCGCGATCCGGAGCGCGATGGGGGCGGGAGAGCTCTCGATCTTCGGCGACGATTACCCGACCCCGGACGGGACGTGCGTGAGGGACTACGTGCACGTCTGTGATCTCGCGAGCGCTCACCTCCTCGCGCTCGAGGCGCTCCTCGCTGGCGGCGCGAGCGACGCGTACAACCTCGGCACCGGGCGTGGGCACTCGGTGCGAGAGGTCGTCGGCGCGGTCGAGCGCGCCGTCGGTAAGCCCGTCACGCTCCGCATCGCGCCCCGGCGCCCCGGAGATCCGGCCGTCCTCGTCGCGAACGCCGAGAAGGCGCGCCGCGTGCTCGGGTGGGCGCCGCGATACCCGACGATCGACGCGATCGTGGAGACCGCGTTCCGCTGGCACGCTCGCGATAACCTCGAGACGTGAAAGAGGGCGACGTCCTCGATCGCTTCCAGCTCGAGGCCCGCGCCGGTGAGGGGGCGATGGGGGTCGTCTTCCGCGCGCGCGATCTCGCGCGCGGCGGGATCGTCGCGGTGAAGGTGATGCAGCAGACCGACGCCGTCGAGGTCGCTCGGTTCCAGCGCGAAGCCGAGGTGATGGTCGAGCTCCAGCACCCCGCCGTCGTGCGGTACGTGGCGCACGGCCGAACGCCGGCGAACGAGCCCTTCCTCGCGATGGAGTGGCTCGAGGGCGAGACGCTGAAGGCGCGGCTCGCGCGAGGTCCGATGCTGGCCATCGAGGTCGTCGACGTGGGGCTCGCGCTCTCGTCTGCGCTCGCGGGCGCCCACGGGAAGGGGGTGGTTCATCGGGACGTGAAACCCGCGAACGTCTTCCTGGTGAGCGGTTCGGCGCGGTCGGTGAAGCTCCTCGACTTCGGCATCGCCCGCGTCCGGCGGCCGAACGAGCGCGGAATGGCGCTCACCGAGGCTGGCGCCATGCTCGGGACGCCCGCGTACATGTCGCCGGAGCAGGCGCGCGCCGACGCCGACGTCGGCGCGCAGAGCGACGTCTTCTCCCTCGGCGCTACGCTGTTTCACGCGATCACGGGCGCGCGGCCGTTCGAGGGCCGCGACGTGCTCGAGATCGTGCTCCGGTTGACGTCCGAGCGCGCGCCTCGCGTCGCCGAGCGGGCGCCCTCGACTCCGCACGCGCTCGCGCAGCTCGTCGACGCGATGCTCGCGCCGAACGCCGCCGAGCGCCCACCGATGCGCCACGTCTTCGAGGTGCTCCAAGGCCTGCGCGCGGCGGCTGCGCCGAGGCAGACGTCGTCCCACGTCGTCCCGATCGCGCCGCGCGCGACGGTGGTGCAGGAGACCCCTGCCGCCCCGATCGCGCGCAGGTCGAAGGCGCGCGTCGCGCTCGCTTTTGCGGGTGGGCTCGTCGTCGCGGCGGGGGTCACCGTCGCGGCGATCCTCGCGATGGGCACCACGCAAACGCACAAGCGCGGGGCGGACGCGCGCGCGAAGGACGCTCGATCCAGCGTCGAGCTGCCCGTCGCCTCGCCCGGACTCGTTCCGCAAAAGTCGATCGGCTGCGCCCAGGACTACCTCGACATCTGCGTGCCTCTCCCGTTCGCGGACCTCGCTGCGGTGGACCCGGACGAGCTCACCGCGCTCGCCGTGAAGAGCATGAAGCGCTTCGATCCCTCGGCCTACCTCGCCGGAATTTCGATGATCAACGTCGTCCACGGCACCCTCGACCTTCGGCCGGACACGCGGAGCCCCACCCTCTTCACGTTCGTCGGCGGGAGTGGGCGCGAGATGCTCGTGACGGTCGGCGGCGGGAACCTTCTCTTGACGAAGCAGTCGGGCGCGACTTCCAACGCGGTGAGGTTCGCGCCCTTGCCCGACGATCGATGCCCCATCTCGAAGGCGTGGGCACTTGTAGCCGCAAACTTCCCCAACTCGGCGACGGTCACGCTCCTTCGAGTGAGTGGGCGCGCCGAGTACGTCATCGCGGATCTCAACGGGGCTTCGCGCGTGAATGCAGTGACCTGCGTGCTCGAGTCCGACGTCCGAAGGTAGCGACGTCCAGTAGGCCGTTCCGTTCTCCGCGCCGAGGCGGACAACGGCCCCGTCACTTCTTCGAAATCTTCTGGTACAGTATCGCGCGTGCGGAGGGCTTCTCCGGCGGCCTAGGCTGCGGGGGCTTCACTTCTGGGGCGGGAGTCTCGTCGATCTTCGCCCACGGATCGTGGGATGCCTTTCGCCGGGTGCTCCTCGGTGATCGCGCGCTGCGCGGCGCGGGCGTCGCGCTCTTCGGCATACCGACGGCGAAGTCGCTGCTGCCGGGCAGCAGCGCGCGACGCGTCGCCGGCGAGAGATCCTCGATCTCGATCGTCTGGGTCACGTCTCGCGCCTCGACCGGATTGAGGGAGGGACGCGTCGCCCACGGTGAGCCCGGAATGGAGGCTGGCTCAGGCACGCTGTCCCGTCGCCTTGCGTCTCCGCCCTTGAACGGGACGGTCTCGGTGCGAGCCGCGGCGATGTGCGCCGGCTGGGACAGCTCCATCGTGCGCTGCTCCTCCAACGCGGGCGCGTTCAACGCCGCGTAGAACGATTCGACGAGCGCGGGCTCCGGCCACTGCAGGCTGTGATCACCGAGCGTCGCCCGCGCTTTGGCGGGTTGGATCGCGACGGCGACGATCATCTGGCGGAGCATGTCGAGATCGAGCGCGGTGAAGCAACCGCGCCACGTGATCGACGCGGTGAGCGCGTCGCCGTCGATGTCGAGCCCATCCGCGACGAGCTCGAGCGGCGTCGCACCCGACGCGGGGACGTACGCGCGCGCGAGCGCGACCTCGTTCGGCAGCTCCGTGACGAACGCCCCCGGCGCCTTGGTCAGGCCCTCGAGGCGAATCGTCTCGTCTCCTCGGAGGAACGCGATCTGCTGGTCGGGCGGCGCGGCCTGGAAGTAGCCGTACTGCATGGCATCCGTGAGATCGGGGACGGCTCGGCCGAGCACCTCGTCGCGTCGAGCGCCGAGGAAGCGCAGGCGCGCCGGGGCGTTGGGCGGGAGAGGCGCGAAGCACGCGGGCCTCATCTGCAGCTCCACGCCAGGGTAGGAGAGGTTCGGGAGGCGTCGCGCGCCCGTCGAGTCCGGCGCCGCGCCGATGCCCACGGGGTTGAGGTCGAAGCCGTCTCCCCCGAGCGCGCGCTCCCAGACGATCGGCATCTCGAGGAACGGCGTCGCGGCGGGCGCGGAGCGGCCCGGCGCGTGGACCCGATCTCCGGACACGATCAACCTCTTGTCGAGCAGCGTCTTCTGCCCACGCGCGAGGGTCAATCGAACCGCCATCGCCGGGACGGGTGTGTCGGACGGCGCGTACGCGCGCCCTCGGAACACGACGTCGGCGAACGGTCGGTACGGCGCGAGATCCTCCCGCGTCATGGTCGCGATCGACATGCGCCGCGCGACGCCGCCGGAGACGAGGGCGTACGCGACCTTGACCACGACCGACACGCCCACGCGGCCCGCCGCCTGGAACACGCGACTCCCATGCGCGACCGGCGTCAGCGGGAGGACGCGAACGACCGACATAGTCGCACGCTACCAAGCCGCGCCGGACGTCGCCACGACATCGACAGCGCGCCGACGTCGCGACGAATCTCCGCGCGCAACCCTTCGAGATCGCGCGCCGCAGGCGCCTTCAACCAGCCCGCAGCCGCTCGACGTGGACGACGCTCTCGAGCTGAAACGGACCTCGTCCCGAGAGCGCGCCGAGTACGGGGGCGACGTCGTCGTACCCGTGTCCGCGAGCGAGCCGGATGTGCCGCGCGCCCGCGAGCTCGTGGAGTGACGGGTCGAAGTCGAGCCATGCGCCCGCCTCCGCTCCCGCCGCCGGGACCGCGACGGACACCCACGCGTGAGCGTCGGTGCGCCCATCGACGCTTGGCAAGAGGTACCCCGAGACGTACGCCGCCTCGACGCCGATCGCGCGGAGACGAGCGATCGTGTCCTCGGTGAGCGCGCGGCATCGACCCGACGCGGGACCTGGGGACGGCGCGCGCACACCCGCTTGCGCGAGCTGCGCTTCGAGGCTCGAGACCGCGACGGGATCGGATGCGGGGGCGCGCGCGCGGACGGTCGTTACGGCGGCGATCTCGAGGGTGCGGAGCGCGCCCGCGAGCTCTGCTCGCGCGAAGAGGTTCCTGTTCGCGTCCCGCAACCTCTCCGTTAGCCGAAGGGGCAGGGGATCGACGATCAGTTGGTGGTGCTCGATCACCCGGCCAGGCCCGTCGTCCGGGGACAACCGGAGATCGAGCGTCACGTCCCGCACCGCCTCGGCGAAGCGATAGACGATGCGGTGCACGACGCGGTAGCGCGCCTCGCCGTTCGACGCCTCGGGTCCCACGGGCGCTACGAGATCATCACCTTCGTTTGCGAGGGCTGGGCCTGGAGGCCGACGGTGTTGGGGCTCGATCCGTTCTGCCCCGTGTTGCACGTCGCATGGACGGCGTTCGCGCCCTCGAACTTCACCTTCGCGCTGAACTTCTTGTAGGCGCACGGGCCCTTGATCATGCCGCTGACGACGCCGCCCGCGGCTCCGGCCTCGTCACCGCTCGACATCGGGATCTGCGTGTCCTTCGTCAGCGCGGGCTGGTTGTTGATCTTCACCTTCTTCGTGCACGTCCCCGGGTTCGCCTGGTTGCACATCGCGATGTTGGGGTATGGCGTTGGAACGGGCGGCGCGGGTGGTGCGGGCGTCTTGCACGTGTCCGTCGGCCCCTGGGTCGTGCACATCCCGCCTTCTTTGGTGCTCGCTGGAAACATCTCTCACCCCAGGTTGATGCGCTCGCCGTCGACGCGGACTTCCTTCTTCGCGAGGACGGTCACGTCCTCGCCCTTCATCCAGAGGCTCTCCTTCACGAGCGCCCGCAGCCGACCGGTCTTGAGCTCGTAGAGCTCGCCGACGCGCTGGTAGAGGTTCTCCGCTTCGTCGATCACGCGGCCGGCCGTCCGGACGACCTCCGCGAACCGGAGCTCGGCGCGATCGATGACGGCGTGGAGCGACGTCGCGACGGCCTTCGCCTCTCCGAGCGAGAGATCGCTCTCCTTCGCGTCGATCTCGAGCTTCCCCCCGCACGCGGCGCGGATGTCGTGCGCGGCGACGAACTCGATGGACCCCTTCGGCGCCGCGAGCCGCAAATCGCCCTCCGGGACGACGAGCGTGCCGCGTCCGGAGACGGCGTCGTACTCGAAGAGCAGCCGGCCCTTCCGATCCCGCACGGCGAGGCTCTCACCGTCTTCGCGTCGCTCGAGCCGCGCCGTCGCGCCGTCCTCCGTCGTGATCTCGGCCGTCGTGTCGATCCGTCGCGCTGCTGTGCTCATGTTCGGCTCCTCTCGCTTCCAACGTCCGCGGGTCGCGCTCACGGGGTGGATGAACTGGCGACGAAATCCTCCGCGCGCGCACGCTCCGGATCCGTGCCACGCGTGCCCTCCCGCGAAGCCCGATCGAAGTTCGCTCCACCGAGTCGCGCGCGGTGGAGGTTCGCGTGATCCAACTTCGCGCCGTCGAACAGCGCGTCCGTGAGGTCGGCGTGCGAGAGGTCGGCGTAGAGGAGCGTCGCGCCCGAGAGACGCACGGCGCGCGCGTTCGCGTGCTCGAGGAGGGCCTCGTCGAGCTTCGCCTTCGACGCGTTCGCGGCGTGCATCGACGCGTGCGTGATGCATGCGCGCCGGAGATCCGCGCCCGTGAGCGTCGCGCGATCGAGCACGGCGCGCACGAGATCCGCGTTCCGGAGATCCGCGTGGTCGAGCTTCGCCTTCGTCAAGTCCGCGCCGATGAGGCGCGCGCCCTTCGCCTTCGCGCCCGTGAGGTTCGCCCCCTCGAGGCGCGCGTCCTCGAGACTCGCCCCCTCGAGCACGGCTCCCTCGAGGTCGACGCCATCGAGCCGCGCGCCGTCGAGCGAGCACTTCGGGAGGGCGATCCGCGTGAGCTTCGCGTGCGTCAGATCCAGGCCCCGGAGCCCGACGCTCGTGAGCGTCGCGTCCGTGAGATCGACGTCGCCCATCTCCGCGCCCGCGAGGGAGCCGCCGGAGAGCCGCGCTCCGACGAGGTGGGCGCCGGTGAGCTTCGCCCGCGAGAGGTCCACGTCCTCGAGCGTCGCGCCGGTGAGATCCGCGCCGGAGAGATCCGCCTCGGAGAGGTCGCAGCCCGCGAGCGACACCTTCCCGAGGCGCGCCCCCGCGAGGCGCGCGCGCTTCCAATCGGCGTCGCGGATCTGCTGCTCGGACAGGTCTGCGCCAGTCAGATCGGCGCCCGTGAACTTCGCGCCATCGAGCTTCGCGCCCGCGAAGCGCGCGCCGTCGAGCGCCGCCCCGGCGAGATCGGCGTGCGTGAGATCCGCGCCCGTGAGATCGACGCCCGAGAGGACGAGCTTCGACATGCGCGCGCGATCGAGCGCGGTGCCCGCGAGCTGGACGGATCCGTGCCGCGTGTGCTCGAGCGACACGCCCGAGAGCTTCGCGCCCCGGAGGTCGGCGCCCTCGAGATCCGCGCCCACGAAGATCGCGCCGACGAGGTTCGCGCCTCGCAGGTTCGCGCCGCGGAGGTCGGCGCGCGAGAGGTCGCAGTTCGAAAGATCCCAGCCCGCGAGGTCGCACCCCGCGAGATCGCACGCCCTGATCGATCCGCCGGCCCAGCCCGCCGGAAGGCTCGGCGCGTTTCGCAGATCGAGGCCGTCGGCGAGCAGGCCGCGCACGGTCGCCTTGGAGAGATCGAGGAGGACGGCTTCGGCCCCGACGAGCCGTAGCCTCGCGAGATCGGCGCCGTCGAACTTCGCCGAACGCGCGTCGCAGTGCGCGAACGCGCACTCGACGAGCGACGCGTCCGCGAACGTCGCGTCCGAGAGGGAGCAGCCCTTGAACGCGAGGCTGCGAAGGTTCGCGCCGGTGAAGTCCGCCTCGGCGAGATCTGCGCCGTCGATCGCACCGCCGCTCCAACGCACCCCGGCAAGCTTCGCTCCCTTCATCAGGAGCGCGCCGGGCTTCGGTTCGAGCGCGGCGAGCGCGGCCTCGGCGTCCTCGGGTGTCGCGGCGGCGGCGAGCGCCTGCTGCGCGCGCGGATCGACCATGAGCCGATCCCGACCGAACGAGCTCGACACGATCACCGCGCCGGTGAGATCGACGCCGGTGAGATCGCAGTTCAGGAGGAACGTGCGCTCCATGGCGCACCCGCGGAGGTTCGCGCCCGCGAGGTTGCACGAGTGGAACGTGAGGCCCGTGAGGTTGGTCGACGAGAGATCCACGCCGGACAAGTCCATGCCCGTGACGCCGGGCAGGATGAGCGGCTCGCCGGCGCGGAGTTTACGAACGAGGCGATCGCGGTCGAGGAGGATCTCGTCGAGCGGGAGCTCGTTCGCCGCGGCGAGGTCGCCCGCCTGGAGGCGCTCGAGGATCGCGTCGAGTTCGATGGTGGTCGGCATGTCGATCTTCTCTCGTCCGCTTCAGCGACCAGCGTTCCGCGCCGGCGATTCGATCAACGTCCCCGCGGTGAACGCGCCGGCGAGCTCCGCCCCGCCGAGCTCCGCGAGCCACACGTTCGCTTGGTAGAGGCTCGCACCTTTGAGGTTCGCGCGGCGGAGATCCGCGCCCTCGAGCTGCGCGTGCGCGAGGTTCGCGCCCGCCAGATCCGCGCGACCGCGGCGCGCGCCCGTGAGATCCGCCCGCGCGACGTCCGCGCCGGCGAGCTTCGCGTCGACCATCACCGTCCGGCTCAGATCCGACCCCGCGAGCTTCGCGCGCGAGAGGTCCGCGCCCGTGAGATCCGCGCCCATCCAGCGCGATCCCTCGGCGTGGCAGCCGGCGAGCTTCGCGCCCGGGAGCACCGCGCCCTCGCCCGCACGGAACCGGGCGAGGGAAGACCTCGTGAAGTCGACACCCACGCCGATGGCACCCTCGGCGATCGCACCCTCGAGGTTCGCGCCCGCGAACACGACGCGATCCATCTTCGCCTCGACGAACAGCGCGCCCCTGAGGTCGACGCGCGCGAACGTCGCGTCGCCGAGCTCGGCGCGCTTCCACGACGCGTTCGGCGCGACGCAGCCGTCGAACTTCGCGCTGTCGAGGGTCGCCCCGTCGAGGAGCGCGCCTTCGAGGTTCGCCTCCGTGAAGTTTGCGCTCGGCGCGGCGAGGCCCGTCAGATCCGCGTCTTTCGCCGATGCTCCACGGAAGGTCGCGCTCTCGGCCTTCGCGCCCGCGAGGTTCGCCTCGTCGAGCTTCGCGCCGTCGAACTTCGCGCCGTCCAGGGTCGCGCCCTCGAGGATGCACGCCGTGAGGTCCGCCCCCGAAAAGTCGAGCTTCGAAAGATCGAGCCGGGCGAGGTTCGTGCGCGCGAGGGACGTGTTCGACGTCAGCGCCGCCTCGACGCGCACACGACTCCACGCCTTCGGATCCGCGGGCGGCTCCTTCGCTGGAGGCGGAGGAGGAGGTGGCTTCGGCGCGGGCATCGCGAAGTCGTCGGCGGAGCCGCCGGCAGCGACGTGCGCCGCCGTCACGGTGGCGAGCGCCGCCTTCACCATCCGCTCGAGCTCGGGCGCGGGGAGGCCGAGCGCCTTGTGCGCCGCCGCCAGCGCGCCGTCGACGTCCCCGCTCTGCGCGGCCTTCATCACCTCCGGCGGCGTACCGAGCGCGTCGAGCTTCTTCTTCACGTCCGGCGGGAGCGGCTTCGGCTTTGGCTTCGCGTCCGCCGCCGCAGGAGCGGCGGACGCGGGCTTGCCATCGGCGTTGTCGTTCACGGGCCGCTCGTCGGGCGCATCGGACCGGAGCGCGGCCTCCTCTTGGCTGCGCCGGAGCTCGAATGCGTCGCGGTGCTGGTCGAGGGTGAGGCGCGGTCCGCCGACCGGCTCGGTGGCGACGAACACGTGCGTGATCTCGGCGAGGTCGCGGCTCGAGGCCGGCACGCTGCCGCGCCACACGAGCACGAGCTTCTCAGCTTCCATGTCGGCGAAGAGGGTGTCGAGGACGAGCGGCACCTCGCGGAACCGCGTCGCGTCGGGGGCGCTCGCGTCGCTCCCCCGATCGACGACGAAGCAGCGCGCGCGCAAGCCAGGGAGCGCGCACGCGTAGCGGCGCTCCGTCGCGTGCATGTTCTCGCAGACGAGCGTCTCGTCGCCCGCGAGGTAGCCGTCGATCTGGAGCGCGGGCTGCGCCGCGTTGAAGTACGCGTAGTCGAGCGTCGCGGGCGCCCAGGGCCATCCGCGCTCGATCCACTCGTCGGTGACGGCGGGCCAGAGGCTCATGCGGTGCGCGCCGAACGGCGAGAGCGGACCGAAGCTCGCGGGCGCGGGGTGGTCGCTGATCCGCTTCACGAGCGCTGCGGGATCCTCCACGTTCGGGAGCGGACCACTCGCCTTCGCGCCGCGCACGACGAACCCTCGGCCCGCGCGGTTCGCCGCCCAATCCGGTCCGCCGAACGCGCGCTCGAAGCCGAGCGACATCGCGGTGAACGGCTTCGGATCGGTGTGACGCGCGTCGTCGACCCAGAGGCGATCACCCGTCACGCGGAGCGCGAGGGACGCCTTGCCCACGCTGACGCGCACGCCGCACTCGGGGACGGCGACGCCGCCCGGCGCGTGCGCTTTGCCCACGACGAGGACGTCCGCCTTGGGTTTGCGCGGCACGAGATCGGACGCGTAGACGCACGCGCCCGACGCGGGGTCATCGCCGTCGAACGTGTCCCCGGTCACCGGCTCCGCTTCGTCGAGCGGCGTGGCGCGCCCCCCGGGCGTGAGGCGGTAGCAGCCTTTGACGGCGAACACCGCCGCGTCTTGCCGCGGCTGGAAGCGATGGTGGACGACGCCGATCGCGATCGACGGGTCGCTCATCGTCCTCATGCGACTTGGACCGCCTGGTTCTTGACCTTGCAGGTGTCGTCGAAGGTCACGGCCTTCTTCACGTTGAGCGTTCCGTTGATCGTCACCGCCGCGTCCCCCGCGGAGTTCTTGATGTCGATCGTCGGAGCGTCGACGGTCACCGACGTCTTCGACTGGATGACGATCTTGCCGTCCGTCATCGTGATCACGGTGTCGACGCCGGCCGTCTGCGCCGCCCCTTGCAACGTGAGCTTGCAGACGGTCGGGCTGACGTCCTCGATGATGATCGCAGCCCCGGCATCTGCCTTGGTGAGTGCGGTCACCGACTCGGAGCCGACCGCGTACGGCTTGTTCTTCCCAAGCACCGCGTGATCCTTGCGGAGCAACAGCGCCCAATCGTCGGAGCGCAGCGCGGCGAGTGCGTCGGCCGGCGTCGCGCCCTTGTCCACGCTGACGATGGGGTTTCCGTCCAACAGATCACGCTCGGTGCTCTTGGCGCGCATGATCGCCCAGATGATCGCCATGAGGGCGCCGACGCCGCCGCTCACCGCGGTCGACACGGTGTCGCCGTCCTTGAACTTCGTCGAGCACTCGCCGAGCGCGGCGGTCGCCACGCCGCCGAGCGCCGCCATCACGCCGCTGATCACGAACCACTTGTCCATGTCCGTGTTCGCCGCGCCCTTCGGCAGAATGCTGAACTGGATCTTGTCGGTCGCGCGCTTGTCGACGGTCGTGCCGAGCCCGAGCTCTTCGCCTCTTCGGACCTCGTAGCTGTCTTGGAAGACGTATTCGACCTTGTTGCCCGCGGTGAGGCCGATGTCGAAGCCGATCGCCATGGCGGCCTTGCCACCGACGCTGAGGTCGAAGTTCACGCCGGTCATCGCGGAGGCCTTGAGGCCGCCGAAGTACTCGACCTTCGCGCCCGTGCTGTACGACCACTGCGGGGTCTGCGCCTGGATGTACGTCTTGTCGCTGCCGACGACCATTTCGTAGATCGGATCGTCCCCGCCGCCGAACACGGCGAGCCGGCCTTTGCCGCTCACGACGTGCTCCCAATCCTTCTTCGTGATCTCGGTGCGGCTCCCGTCCGTGTAGTCGAAGAACCCGTTCTTGTTGTTGTCCCAGTTGAGGCCGAGGTTCTGGGCGAACGCCTCGCGCTCGATCTCTCCGTACTTGCCGGACTCGTCGAACGTCGCGTCCGTGGGGGCGTCGCCGATGCGGACGTAGCTCGTGCCGACGGGGTGCGGGACGAGGAAGCGGAGGTACGTGTCCGCGACGCCCGTCGGCGTCGACGTCGTGTGGTGCTGCACTTGGGGCATCTCGCCCGACGCGTCGAGGACGCCCTCGGTTCTTCCTAGGCTCTCGCCGGGAGGGCCCGACATCTCGAACAGAGCGCCCGACGCGCCGCGGAGGACGGTGCGCTCCGCGTTCGCGGCCGCGCCGATCGGCACGGGCGGCGGCGCGGGCGCGCGGGTCGGATCGATCTCCGGCCGGAACCGAACGGTCGCGGGCAGCGCCTGGAAGCGCGTCCGCCACCGTCCATCGGCGAACGTGTGCGCGGCGGAGACGACGACGACCTCGTCTCGGCCGACACGCGCGGCCCCCGCCCGGACGACGTCTCCGGCGTTGCCGACGATGCGCGTGCCTCCCGTGAGGACGCGCTCCTTCGCGAGCTGCACCGCGCGCGCTCCTTCTTCGGGCGCGGTGAACCGCTCGTCGACGACCTCGATGTCACCGATGCCGCGCTCGGAGACGATCGTGCTCGCGCGGAGCGGCAAATGCGGCCTGGTCGGGTCGACGCCGAAGAGCTCGAGTCGACGCGGCAGGATGCGCGTCTCTCGCTTCGACGATTCGAGCGCCCGCACGCCGCCCTGGTGGGGGAGGCGCGCGTTCTCGTCCGTCAACCGGACGACGGCGCCGCCGTCGACCGCGCTCTCGCCGCACGTGAGCGTGAGGCCGTCGCCCTCGAGCAGGCGGAGGACGAAGTCGAGATCCGTCTCGCGGTGCTGGACGGTCCACGCGCGCCGCGGACACGGCGCTTCGAGATCGACCTCGAGCCGCAGGTCGAGGCCGCTCGAGGCGAGGATCGTCGCGATGACCTCGGGCGTCGTGAGCCGCTCGAAGCTCCGGCTCCTCCGGCTGAACGACAGCAGCGCGACGACCGGGACGAGGGTGATGGAGCACCGCGCGCGCTCGTTCGGATCCCTCTCCGTGTCGAGCGACGCGATCGCCGAGACGATCCCGCGCACAGGCTGCCCGCCGACGTCGAGCGTGGCCGGCTGACCCACGATCGCGTCCGGATCGAGGCACTCGTATTCGAAGGTCACCTCGAACCGGAACGGCCGACCGAGCGCCTCCTCACCGGTCGCAGCGTCGACTCGGACTCGTTGGACTCCGACTCCGGGGATCGAAATCGTCACGTTCATCGCCGTCTCCTCACGCGCTTCGGACGCCATCGCTACTTCCCCTCTCCAATCTCGAACAACACGCCCGCCGTCGTCACCACGCGGTTCTTCGAGCTGTTCGACGCCGTCGTCGCGGAGGGAGCGACCGTGTTGGGGACGGAGCCGACGATGATGGGGCGGTCGGGGTCGCCGTCCAGGAACGAGAGGACGACCTCCGCGCCGGGTCGAAGAGGAAAATGGAAGCCGTGGCTCGTGCCGGCGAACGGCTGCGCCATCCGGACGGGGTGCGATGCCTTGTCCTCTCCGGTGTGCGTCACCGTGTCGAAGTGGAGCTGCACGGTGTACCGGCCATGCGCGTCGATCTGCGCGGGGCCGCCCGAGGCGGGCGAGGAGCCGAGCGCGATCGTCCCCGTCACGAGGCCCGAAATGCGGGGTCTCGGAGTCGTCCTCGGCGGTCGATACCGGACGTCCGATGGGATCGCGGTGAACTGGTTCTCGTACGACGGCGCGCGCCCGGAGACCGCGAACTCCGCGGCGTGCGTGACCTCGACGACGAGGAGACCTTTGTCTCCGAGGATGGGGTGACCGGTGAGGTTCGTGGTCAACCCGGCGGAGAGGCCCATCACGACGCTCTTTCCTCGGTAGACCTCGTACGCGCTGAGGCGCTCCTCGGCGCGCACCTTCGCGAGCCCGTTGCCCTCGGCGCTGTCCTTGTGGTGCGTGCCGTACTCGACGATCCCCCCGCCGTTGCCGAGAGCGGTGTTGTCGCTCTTCTTGAGCTGGAACGTGCCGCTGATCTCCGCGAGGGGCGTTCGGTAGTTGTAGTCCTGCACCATGTAGCTCGTCGGAACGAGCGCGCGCTCCACCTCGAGCGCGAACACGCCGGAGCGATCCCCACGGCTCTGGAACTCGACGGACGGCAGGAGGGACTTGGGCAGACCGAGGTCGACGACGTCGTCCGTGAAGATCAGCTTCTCGGGGGCCGCTTCCTCGTGGGCGAACACGAAGCTGATGCCGAGGTGCTCGGCGAGCCGCGACACGAACGCGAGGTCCGACTCCTTGTATTGGACGACGAGCTCGCGCGAGGGGTACCCCGCCGCGTTCATCGTCAGGCGGTCACCCGCGAGGCCGTGGAGCTGGAGCTTGGCGGCGAGGATGGCAGGGACCGTCTGATTCAGGAAGACCTCCTGCGTCTCCACGAGTCGCAGCGTCGCGAGGGACGGCACGAGCCGCAGCGTGTACGCGCGGTGGTCGTTCATTCGGTCGAGCCGATCGCACACGCGCTCGATCACGCCGTGGATGGATCGCGCCACCACGCCGCTCGCCAGCGTCTGACTCAGCACGAGCGAGAGCTGGGCTCCGGGGCTCGCCTCGTCCGGCAGCGGGAGCGTGCCGTGGGCGACCACGTCGATGTCGAACCAGAAGAGCTCGGAGATCCTCTCTCTCCCCCGCAAGGCAATGATCTCGAGCCCTGTGGCCTCGAAGTCGGAGGACTCGAGGCGAGCCGTGACGGTGGTCGACGTATCCATGGCCTGCCAGGGTCCGCACCTCGACGAGGCTCGTCAAGGCTCGAAGCGCACATCGTGAGGGTCGAAGCGCCCGCAACGAGAGGCCGCTGGGTCGTTCATTCGCCCTGCGGAAACTGCATCCCCGCCATCAAGTAGAGGCCCCAGAGCGGCCGCACCAGGCCACACCCGTCGCACGAGAGCTTCGCGATCGAAACGGGGATGTACGGCTCCGCGCCGAACACCACGCGCGCCTTCTCGATGGCGATGGATGCGCCGGCTCCGAGGGACACCCGAAACTCGTCCTGGGGCTCGTCGACCGCGATCCCGCAGACCGTCCCGGGGTAACCCTCCGGCGGGCAGGGCTCGTCACCGACGTGCGCGGAGCGCGACGTGAACCCGCGGCTCACGTAGGCGTTCACGAACGGCGCGAACTTCCCCCACCGCTTGCTGATGTCGACGCCCGCGCGGATGAACGGGCCATCCCCGAGGGCTTCGTACGCGATGCCGTAGCTCGTCGCGATGGAGAACGGGTGGTCGACGCGCTCCGACAGCGGAGCCGCGCGGATCTCCCCGCCGACCCGGCCCAGCCCCAGGAACGCGCCGATCTCGACCCGCTTCGAGAGCCCGTACCGCAGGTCGAACTCGTAGAGGCCCGTCACTCCCCCGAACACGGCGTCGCCCTCGTTCTGCTGGTTGAAGTCGGCGCCTCCCGTGAACACGCGCGCGGGCGGGACGCGCTTCGGTGTCCCCGGGACCACCGCGTCTCCCCAACCGAGGTGCACGGGGACGAACATGACCTGCGCCGAGAACTCGTCCTCGGGAGCGAGCTCCGCGCTCCGCAGCACGAACGCGGGGCTACAAGCCGCCATGGACAGAGGGAGCAGGGCGAGCGCCGCGCGACGAGACATCGACCTCCCTCGAGCGACCAACATGTTCGGGCTCTAGCCTACGCCGGGTCGGGGCGACTTCGCGATACGGGGACGCTATGGCTTCGGTGCTCGAGAGCGCGTCGTCTCCACCGCGACCCCGCCCCGCGAGGCCCTCCGCCAACCCGTCGGCGTGGAGCCCGTCCACCGGCGGAACGCGCGCGTGAAGTTCGCCACGTCCGAGTAGCCAGTGCCCTCGGCGACCGCCTCGATGGACACCTCCGGCGACGCGAGCATGCTCATCGCGCGGTCGCGCCGGAGCTCGTCCACGATCGCGCTGAACGTCGTCCCCTCGGTCGCGAGCCGGCGCTTCAGGGTCCGGGGGGACATCGCGAGCGCGGCGGAGACCTCCTCGATGGATCGAGCGCCCACCGCGTGCGTCGCGAGCGCCGAGCGCACGCGCGTGACGACGCGCGCGCCGTACCCGAGCGCGTCGAGCTCGCGCTCGCACTGCTCTCGCGCGAGGCGAAGGGCCGCGGGGTCCGCTTGCACGAGCGGCCAGTCGAGCGCGCTCCGGTCGAAGACGAGGCGGTGCGCAGGCCGTCCCCAGCGGATGCGATCGCCGATCAAGCGCTCGAAGCGGCGCGCGTGCGCGGGCTCCGGGAGCGCGATCTCCGCGCGATCGGGGATGCGTCGGCCCGTGATCGCGGCGCCGATCTCGTGGAGCCCGACGACGAACGACGTGAGGATCATCTCTCGCGCCTCCCCCAAGGACGCGAGCTCGTCGATGACGACGGCGACCTCGTCCCCGCGCTCCTCCAAGCGGATCGCGATCGCGTCGGAGCGCGTCGGCGCGAAGCGCTCCGCGAGCGCGAGCGCGTCGCGCAGCGTGTTCGCCGCCATGGCCGCGAACCCGACGTATCCGTGGGACGACACGCGCATCGAGAGCCCGAGGTAGAACCCGAGCCCCGGCTCACCCGTGAGGGCCTTCGCTCGCGCCGCGATCGCGCTGACCACGTCGAGCGAGAGTCGCTTCCCGGGCTCCGTCAACGTCGAGGGATCCACGTCGAGCCCGCGAAAGAGATCCTCCGCGCGGACGCCCCAACGGCCCACGAGCTCCGCGATTTGGAGCGCGTGCGCGGCGGCCATCCAATGCGAAGTGCTCGAGGTCGGGAGTGGCTCCGTCATGTGGCCCAAAATGACAATAACTCGGCACGGTCTAACCTGCCGCACCGCGTCACGCCACCCCATAGTCGAGTTCGTGAGCCGCGGTTCTCCGCGGAATCCCACACGGCGACGTCCGCAGGGCAGCACGAGTCGGCCCAGCTCGTCGGCGCCGGATGTGCATCTCCTTAGGTGAGGTTTCTATGTGGTTTTGGAGTTTGCGCGGAGGAACCGCGCCAGAAAGGAGCGCCTGCGGCGCGCTGCTCGCGAGTTTGCGCGGAGGAACCGCGCCAGAAAGGAGCGCCTGCGGCGCGCTGCTCGCGAGTTTGCGCGGAGGAACCGCGCCTGAGAGGAGCGCCTGCGGCGCGCTCTTGGCGCTGTCCGTCCTTGCGACGGCGTGCGCCCCCGAAGAGCTCTTGTCGACCGTCCAACCCGAGTGCGTCGGGCCGACGTGCAGCGAGGTGAACGACTGCGACGGGGAGGACCCCGACGGGTTCTGCGACGACTGCAACCCGTGCACGATCGACGTGAACTGCACGCCCTGCAGCGATCTCCCGCCGGACCAGCGGAGCGTGCACACGTGCTCGGAGGACGCCGACTCACGCGCGATCTGCGCGGGCGAGACCGGCTGTGTCCACGCGTCGCTCACCACGCCGGCATCGCAGATCAACGCTTGTTTCCCCGTCGCGGGTGCGCTCACGCCCCACGCGGGCGCGTGCTCCGAAGGGGTCTGCGTCGAGAACGCGCGCTGACACCGCGCTCGATCGGATCACTCCGGCGGACAGTCGCTCTCGCGATTCACACATGCCGAGGCGCCGCACTCGGCGTCCCCGGAGACGCAGCGCCGCTCCTTCGTCTGCCACCGGCACGACGCGTCCTTCGTGCACTCGCGACACCGCGTGCCCCCGCAGCCCGTCGGCGCCGCTGCCGCAGACGCTTTCGGTGGCGCGGACGAAGCCGCCGGCGCGGCGCTGGACGAAGAGGGCTTCGCGGCGACCGTCGCGGTCGGGGACGACACGGCCGCGCTCGCCGATCCCCCGGTCTCGCCTCCGCACCCGCCGAGCGCTGCGAGCCCAGCGCCGAAGAGGATCGCGCCTGCACGCCACTCCACCGAACCCGAGCTCCGCATGGCGCCATGTGATCGCGAAGCGTCCTCGACCGCAAGTGGGGTGCTACTCGCCGGCGCCGCCGTGGCGAATGACGAACGAGCCGCCACGCTCCACGCGAGTCCCCGAGCGTGGCATGGCGGATGAACCCATTCCGCGACGGACCCTCAGCGCCTCCGGCGCGTCCGGAAACTCCTCTACCATGCTCGACTTGACGAACCCACGCGCCCGCATGGTCGAGGAGCACCTGGCGCGGCGCGGGATCCGCGATCCACGCGTGCTCGCGGCGTTCCTCGACGTCCCGCGCGAGCGCTTCCTCTCGGACGATCTGCGCGCTCTCGCGTACGACGACGGGCCGCTGCCGATCGGCGACGGACAGACGATCTCGCAGCCCTACATCGTCGCGTACACCGTCGAGGCGCTCGGACTCGGCGGCGAAGAGCGCGTGCTCGAGGTCGGTACCGGATCGGGGTATGCCGCCGCGATCCTCGCGCGCGTCGCGTCGCGGGTCTTCACGATCGAGCGATTGCCCGGGCTCGCGCGCGTCGCGAAGGAACGGTTCGCCGCGCTCGGGTTCACCAACGTCGAGACGGCGACGGGCGACGGTTCCCTCGGCTGGCCCGAGCATGCGCCGTACGACGCGATCGCCGTTGCCGCTTCGGGGCCCGTCGCGCCGCCGTCGCTCTTGCAGCAGCTCGCGCCGGGGGGGCGGCTCGTCATGCCCATCGGTCGCAGCCCCACGCTGCAGGAGCTCGTGCGGATCACGCGCGGCACGTCGAGCTTCCACGAAGAGCGGTTGACCCACGTGAGGTACGTCCCGCTGATCGGCGCCGAAGCGTGGGCCGATCCCGCCCCGGCCGGTGCTCCCCGCGGCTGAGCGCGCTCAGCGAGAGATCGACGGGGCCGGCGCTCCCGGGCAGTACTTGTTGGCCATCTCGCGGCGACTCCCGAAGTCGCCGCCGAGGATCATGCGGACGGTCTCGGGGCCCGCCTTCCCGTCGACCGGCAAGCCCACGCCGTTCTGATACCGGCCGATCGCGAGCACGAGCTCCGCGTTCGGGAGCGCAGCGCAGCTCTTCTCGTTCGCGATGAGATCCGTCGTCACGAGAGCGGCGCAGATCGCAGAGAGCAGGTTCGGACAAAAGCCCCGCGCGTCCACGTAGTAGCTCTTGAGCAGGTACGCGAGGTAGAGCTCCGTGAACGCGGCCGCCGCGTCGCCCATCGCCGAGGCGGACGCCGTGGGGCGCGCGGGCGTGGAGCTCGTGCTGGTGCGAGGTGGCTCGGTCGCTCGCACGATCATCACGATCGCCACAGCGGTGGCCGACCCCGCTCCGAACCAGAGGACCGGAGCGAGCGCCGCGCGCAGGGTCGAGCGATCCGGCTTCTTCGGCTCGACCGCGGAGTTCGACGGGCGCGGGGGAGCCGTCGGAGGGGGCGGCGCTTCCGCGCTCATGCGCGCACGAGCGTACGCGACTCAGCGATAGTCCTGCTCGTTCATCGAGCTCCGATCCTTCGCCGGCCGCTCCCCGTGCGGATCTTGCTCGCTGTCGTACGCGCGCGCGCGCTCACGGCCTTCGTCCTCCGTGGTGGTCACGGGCTCCTTCTGCGTCTGCTCCGCGGCGTCGCTGCGCTCCTCCGCTTCGGGCTTCGGCGCCGGAGCCTTGGGCTGCGCGGTGTTGGACCGCTGGTGGGCAGCGATGCCTCCCAGGCGGCCCGCCTTGCGAGCCTCGGCCGAGTTCCACTCGTGCGCGTGCCCGCTCTTGTGCGCGGCCTTCCCTCCTTGGCTCGCGATCTCGCGCTGCCGCTGGGGGTCCATTCCTGCGAAGCCTCTTCCGTTCGATCGGGTGGGCATGGGTTGCTCTCCTTCCATTCTCCGAGGCCAGGTCGAGCAAACGCCGCGCCCTTTCGATCGTGCGACGGTCGAGGGCGAGAAAGGGGCGCTTCGACCGCGAAAACCCGCGTCGATACGCTCCTTGCTGTGACAATCTGCGCCTATCCGCGAGGGGCAGCGAGGCGACGCGCACCCACATCGCGTCGGCCGCGGCCCCCGCCAGCGAGCGGGCTCGCGCTCAGACGATGTCGTCCGCGGCGAGGAACGGGGGGAGCCCGTAGCGGACCTGCGGCGCGTCCGGCAACGGGTCCGTGGCCGGTGTGGCCGTGGGCGCCGCGGACGACGCCGCGCTCGACGTCCCCCCGGGGGTGGAGGGGCTCCCAGTGTTCGAGCCGCACGCGGCCACCGCCATCGACGCTGCGACGAACGCCACAGCCCGCTTCGCCCTCGCGCGGGTGAGGACGGGCGCCGCGCGGTCACTCGGCTGGACGGCGGAGCAGAACGGGCACGCCGCATCGCGGATGCGGACGTGACGACCACAAGACGTGCAGGGGAGAAGCGATGCCATGGCAGAGACCTCCGAGCGTCCGAGGCTAACACGCTCAGGGTGAAGGCCGCCGATCGAGCCTCTCCTGGATCTCCTTCATCGCCTGCTCGAAGCGGGGCGTGTCTTGGTCGCAGAGCGCGGGGCACCAGCGGTTCCGCTTCGGCCCGCAGTTGTGCGCGATCCGCGCGGTGACCTGCGTCAGGATCGCGAGCGTGCGTTCGTCGCCGTCGCGGACGGCCTGCGGGAGGAGCGCGAGGCGCGCGACACACGTGGGCGCGATGAACAGCTCGTACGCGATCGCGAGCGAGGGCGAGAAGTTGCGCTGGACCTCGGCGGTCTCGAGGTGGGTCCGCGCACGCTCGCGGAGGAGCGGCTCGTTCAGGACGAGGTCGAAGAGGAGATCCGCGCCCTTCGTCCCCATCGTCGTCTTCATCACGTCCAGCGCGCGCTGCTGCGTCGCGGGCACGAGCACCGCAGCCCGCACGAGCGCGTAAATCTCCGCGTCGCTCGCGGCGACGGGCGAGACCACGAAGAGCGTGTCGAGCACGCGGAGCATCTCGGACGAGCGGTTGCGCTCCTTCCCGAGCGCGACGGCGAGCGGCCGGAGCACGCGAGGGTCCTTCGGGAAGCGCTGCGAGAGCTCCGTGAGCGCGACCGCTCCACCGTCGATCGCCGCGCGGAGCGCCTCCTCCGGGGCCGAGTCCTCGAGCAATGGCGCCACGCTCGACGCGGACGCCGAAGGCGGTGGCGACGCCGATGCCGCGTCCGTGACCGCGGGCGCGGGCTCCTCCCGCGCGGGGCCCACCGTCGTCGACGCCTCGGCCCGAGGGACGGCCGCGCTCATGCGGTAGCCAAAGGCGAGGACGCCCGCGCTCGCGACGACGGCGACACCGATCAACAGCGGACCCGCGATCACGCGGCGCGCGATCGTGTGCGACGTCGCGAGGATGCGCCTCCGCGCGATCGTCGCGAGCGCAGCGACGAGGGCGAGCCCCGAGAGGAACGGCGCCCACCCGGACCAACCCGACGCGTTCGGCGGCGGTCCGAGATCCACCACGTAGAGGCTCCCCGCGTCGAGCACCCGACCGAGCAGCGCGGCGAGCCCGTACACGGCGCACGCCGCGAT
The DNA here is from genome assembly GCA_046351395.1 of Polyangiaceae bacterium. Taxonomy (GTDB): domain Bacteria; phylum Myxococcota_A; class Polyangia; order Polyangiales; family Polyangiaceae; genus CAYYKK01. The sequence continues at coordinate 33,881 of JAXLYP010000028.1, read as the reverse complement.
CACGGGCGCGCGCAGCCCCGCGACCAGCTCCACCATCCGCGCGCTGTTGTTCCAGAAGCGCCGCCGCAGGAACAAGAGCAGCAGCAGGCTGGGCGTGAACAGCGAACCCACGAGCGCGAGCGAATCAGGAGCAGCTCGGTCGAGCTGAGGCGCGCTCGCGAGACGAGCGGGAACGCTCCGATCGCGGCGGACAGGCCCCCCGCGAGGAGCAGCAGCGCCGCGAGCACGAGCCACGCGAGCGCTCGCCGACGGACACCGCGCGCCTCGGCGGCCGCGCCGAGGACCTGCGCCGGTGTCGGCGCGGTCGGCGCGGAGGGCAGGCTCCCGCGCCGCGCGAGCAGGCTCTCGTTCGCAAACGGCGCGAGGGCCGCCGCGAGGTCGCGCATCGACGCGTACCGATCGCCGGGCGCATGGGCCATCGCCTTCTGGACGACGACCTCGAGCTCGGGGGGGACGGAGGGGTTGATGAGGCACGGTCGCACCGGCTCGCGCGTCATCACCGCGAGCACCGTCTGGTGCGGCGAGTCCTCGTCGAACGGGGGCCGCCCCGTGAGGCACGCGTAGAGCACCGCGCCGACGCCGTAGACGTCCGCGCGGTGATCCGCCCGCTCGCCCTTCGCTTGCTCGGGGGACATGTACGAGGGAGTCCCCATCACCGTGCCCGTCTGCGTGTCCGTAGCGTCCGAGAGCTCGAGGATCTTGGAGAGGCCGAAGTCGAGGACCTTCACCTCCGGAGCGTCCCGCGGGCCGATCAGGAAGACGTTCGCGGGCTTCAAATCACGATGTATGACGCCCTTGTCGTGCGCCGCCTCGAGCGCCCGGCACATCTGACACGCGATGGAAGTCGCGAGCCCGACGGGGATCGTCTTGCCGCCCGCGAGGAGCGCGTAGAGCTCCTCGCCCTCGAGAAATTCGCTCACGAGGTACGGCCGACCGTCGGGCGTGTAGCCGAAGTCGTGGACGCCGACGACGTTCGGATGATTGACCGCGGCCGCGGCCTCGGCCTCGCGGCGGAAGCGCATCCGCACGTCGATGCTGTGCTTGAGGCCCGCGTGAAGGACCTTGATCGCGAAGCGCTTCGTGGTGATGCGGGTGTGCTGGGCCTCGTACACGCGCCCCATGCCGCCCTCCGCGAGGAAGCGCGACACGAGGTAGCTGTCGTGCAGCGTCGTGCCGAGCAGCGAGTCCTCGTCCCCGATGTCGACCGCGACGAGATCCGTCGGGCTCGGGGGGATCACTGCGGTGGGCCGCTCTTCCTCGCTCATGGGGCGCGAACGTCTTTCGAAGTGGGCGCCGCGGCTCTCGCGCCGACGAGCAGCTTCTCGGGCGTCCCGAAGGTAGCATGACCCTCGCGTGTCCTTCCCCCCAGCGCTCCTCGAGGCTTTGCTCGCGGCTTACCCCGCGGGAGGAGCGATCTCCCTCGACGAGTTCGCCGATCGGGTCGCGCCGCACGGGCTCGCGAGCGACGCGATCGACGCGCTCATGGCCGCGCTCGAGTCCGAAGGCCGCTCGATCGACGGCGCGCCCATGAACCTCCAGGCCGAGCTCGCCACGGTGCTCGCGCACGCGCGTCGGTTCGTCGCGGAGCGCGGGAGGCGGCCCGCGCCCGCGGAGCTCGCGACCTACGCCGGCGTGCCCGAGGACGTGGTCCGGCGTGCGCTCGTGTTCGGCCGCTGGATGGCCCGCTGACTCAACCGTGGCAGACGGCTTCCACGCGGTGGCCGTCGAGATCGCGCACGAACGCCGCGTAGTACGTCTCTCCATACGCGGGCCGCAGCCCCGGCGCGCCCTCGTCCACCGCGCCTGCGAGGAGCGCGGCCGCGTGGAACGCGTCCACCGCGTCGCGGCTCTTCGCCGCGAACGCGACGTGGAACCCCGGGCTCGGCGCGGCGCTCTCGCCGATCGCGAGGACCGCGAACGCCTCGTCTTTCGCCCCCGGGACGCCGAAGCCGATCCCTCTCTCGTTGCCGAACAGGCGCACGTAGCCGAGCGGCGCGAGCGCGGCCTCGTAGAACGCGCCCGCGCGCGCGAGATCCCGGACACCCAACGAGATGTGATCGAGCATCCCGCGATCTTCGCCGAACCCGCGGCCCGCGCGACGAGAACGTCGACCACCGCGCGCTCGCGGAAATCGCGCGCCGAGGGGCGCTCACGAGTACCCTCCCCACCATGGCGAGCGCAGCCTTCGAGCGGTGGCGGAGCGAGGGGCGCCGCTTCCGGCACCGCGGATACGACGTGTTCTACCGCGAAGAGGGCGATGCCGGCCGCCCGGCGCTGCTCGCGATTCACGGGTTCCCGAGCGCGTCCTGGGACTGGTGGCCGATCTGGCCCGCGCTCGTCGCGCGCTTCCGCGTCCTCACCGCGGATCTCATCGGCTTTGGCTGGTCCGACAAGCCCGTCGGCTACCGCTATTCCATCCTCGATCAAGCAACCCTGCTCGAGAACCTCGCTCGAGAGCGCGGCCTCACCGAGGCGCACGTGCTCGCGCACGACTACGGCGACACGGTCGCCCAGGAGCTCCTCGCGCGCTCGGAGCGCAGGCGTGAGCGTGGCGACGGCGGGCTCCGCATCCACTCTGTCTGCTTCCTGAATGGCGGGTTGTTCCCCGAAGCGCACCGCGCGACGCGCGCCCAGAAGCTCCTCCGGACGCCCCTCGGGCCGGTGCTCGCGAGGCTCTTCACCCGCGCGCGCCTCGCCTCGTCGCTCCGGGAGATTTTCGGCCCCGACACGCCGCCGTCCGAAGAGCTCGTCGACGAGCTCTGGACGTTGATGCTCCACGCGGACGGCCGCCGCGCGACCCCGCGCCTCCTCGGGTACATCGACGAGCGCCGGGAGTACCGCGAGCGTTGGGTGGGCGCGCTCGTCCGCGCGCGCGTGCCCCTCCGGTTCGTGAACGGCGTGCTCGATCCCGTCTCCGGAGGACACATGCTCGAGCGGTACCGAGAGATCGTGCCCGAGCCGGACGCCGTCGCGCTCGATCGCGTCGGCCACTATCCTCAAATCGAGGACCCCGCCGCCGTGCTCGGGGCGTTCATGGAGTTCCACGATCGATTGTCTGTCAGGCCGTGACGCCGGTGAGCGGGCCCGCCTTGCAATAGTCGGGATCGCCGAACTCTTCGTCCATCACGCCCATCGCGTGACAAAGCGACAGAAGCAGCCGATTGTGGGGCTCCCCGGGGAGGGCGACGAGCTGGTTCGGCTTGAAGTAGCCCCGCGCGTTCCCCGCGATGAGGTACGGCAAGTCGTCGTGCGTATGGAGCCCGCCGGAGCCGAGCTCGTTCACCCACGCGACGACCGTGTTGTCGAGCATCGTCCCGCCGGCCTCGGGGATCGCGGCGAGCTTGTCGAGCAAGTACGCGAGCTGCTCTGCGTACCACGTGTGGATCCGCACGAGCTTCGCGCGCGCCGCGGGCTCCGCGTCGTGGTGCGCGATCGCGTGGAACCCCGTCGCCCCGTCCCCCGCGGGCAGCGCGGGATCGTTCTCGAACTCCTTCCCGAGCCAGAGGAAGCGGTGGCCGGAGCCGGCGGTGCCGAACTGGACGGTTGCGATGCGCGTCAGATCGCATGCGAGCGCCGTCACCGCGAGGTCGATCTGGAGCTTCGCGAGCTTCGGGATGTTCGCGTTGTCCCACAGGTCCATCGGCGCGCCGAGATCCGGCTTGCGGCATTGAGGCGCCGCGGCGCCCACGCCCGTGACGAGGCTGTGCTCGAGGGCGCTCACCGCGTCGAGGTGGGCGTCGATCTTCTGCTGGTCGGACGCGGGGACCGCGCCCCTCACCGCCGCGAGATCCTTCGTCACGGCGTCGAGCACGCGCTTGCGGTCCGCCTTGCGAACGAGCTCCTCGGGCGTCGGGCCAACGGCAGCGACGGGATCGGTGTAGCCTTTGAACAGCCGGCCGAACGCCGAGTACGGGCTGTTCTCGGGGTACATGGGCGACAGCGGGTTCGCGTAGGAGAGGCACGCCGTGTCCTCGCTGAACGGCTGCACGGCGACGCCGAGCTCGATCGTCCGGAGCTTCGTCTCCTTCCCGATCCGCGAGCCGAGGTATTGGTCCACAGAAATGCCCGTCGCGAGGCTGCGCAGCGGCGCCTTCACTTTGTCTGTCTGGTGCGCCTTCCGCCCCGTCAGCGCGGTGTTCATCCCAGCGGAGTGTCCGCTCCGGTCTCCCTTCTCGAGGACCACTTTGTGCGTGAGTCCGTCGACGACCAGGAGCCGCTGCTTGTGCCGTTCGAGCGGGGAGAGGATCGGGCCGAGCTCGAGCCCCCCCTCTTTGACCGTGGGGAGCCAGCTCTCTCGGATCGTGCCGTTCGAGCTGAAGAAGAAGATGATCCGGCGCGGCGGCGCTTCGGTGTCGGCGTGCACGTCCAGCCACGGGACGAACGGCAGCGCCGCGGCGCCGAGCCCGATGCGTCGGAGGAACGCTCTGCGCCCCCATCGTGAAGCGCTCATCGCTCGGATCCCTCCTCGACCAACACGTGCGTGAAGGCATCGCTCGTCGCGAGCGCCACGATCAGCTCTCGCACATCGAAGCCCGCCCCCTGAAAGACCCCGTAGGAGGCGTCGATCGAGGGCGTGTCCTCCGGGCGCTCGTTTCGGCCCACCGCGAAGCGGAACCATTGTGTCGCGATGCAGCGGCGCACCTGGGGGCTCCGCGCGAGGCGCGCGCCGAGATCCACCGCGCCGTCGAACGCCACGTCCGAACCGTCGAGGCCCGTCACGTCCCCCGTCGCGTCGATCGGGAACGCGCCGTCCGCGGTGCGCCACGCGCCGACGCCGTCGTAGTGCTCGAACCCGAACCCGATGGGATCCATGAGCGCGTGGCACCCCGAGCACATCGTGTCGGTGCGGTGGCGCCGGAAGCGCTCCTTCGTCGGGAGCGTGGGGTCCACCTTGGGCGGCGTGATGGCCACGTTCGGTGGAGGCGGCGACATCACGTCGCAGAGGAGCTTCTCGCGCACGAATTTCCCGCGTGTCACCGGAGACGTCTCGTCTCCGCTCGCGAGGCGCGCCATCACGCTCGCTTGGGTGAGGAGCCCGGAGCGCTGGCCCGGAGGGAGCTCGACGCGAGAGAACCCCTCGCGCGGCCGCGGCACCCCGTAGAGGTCCGCGAGCGGTCCGTCCACGAAGCTCGCGCTCGAGGTGAGCAGCGTCTCGATCGTGTCGCCGCCGGCGTCGACCGCGGCCGTCGAGAACCGGAGCGTCTCCTCGACCATGGATCGCTTGAGCTCCGGCGTGAATTTCACCGCGAGCGAATCCTTCGAGACGAGCTCGAGGTTCTTGAGGCCGAGCCATTGTCTGTGAAAGCTGCGCACGCCGTCCTCCGCGCGCGCGTCCCGCATCATCCTCCTCACCGCACGCTCGAGCCCCTCGCGCGTGTCGAGCGAACCCGCCGCCGCCTCGTCGAGGAGCGCATCGTCTGGCGTGGAGGCCCATAGAAAAAACGAGAGCCGCGTCGCGAGCTCCCAGCCATCGAGGCGCCGCACCCCCGCCGAAGCGCCCGCGTGGGGCTCCAGCCGATAGAGGAACTGCGGCGATTGGAGCATCGCCTCGAGCACGATCCGGATCCCGCCCGCATAGTCCGACTGCGCAGCCTTGTCCGTGTAGAGGCTGACGAGCGAGGCGTGCTCGCCCTCCGAGAGCGGTCGCCGGAACGCGCGCCGCCCGAACGTCGTGATGAACCTGGCCGCGCACGCGTCCCTGGGCTCGCTCGCGGGGCAAGGGGCGACGACGTCGATCCTCGCGACCGCTGCGGCGGCGAGCGACTCGGCGGCGTCCATGTAGCGCTCGACGAGCGCGGCCGTCACGGGGACGCCGTCGTTGCTCTCGAACCCGGAGGCGGCCTCGTCCGGTGAGAACGCTTGCGCCGGATGAGTCGTGTCGCCGAGGAGATCCCGAACGGTGTGGTCGTACTCCTCGCGCGTCAGCCGGCGGAGCGGGGCCGGTGCCGCGCTCACCACGCGCGGCTTGTCCACGACCGGCGGGGCCGCGCTCGCGATCGGCTTCGCGACGGGCGCCTTCGCGCCGCCGCCGCACGCCGCGATGCCTCCGAAGGCGAACGCGATCCACCACGCGTTCGCCGAGGGGCGCACGGTGAGTGGACGCGGACGACGCATGGTGCCGGCGTATACAGCTTGCTCCTTCGGAAAGCACGCGAGCTCGACCGCTCGCGACCCTGCAATTCCAGGCGTTCCATGGGGTGAGCCCTGTGTTCGCACGCGGCTCGACACCTGCGCCCCCTTTCAGGCGAGTGCAAGATGCGCCGCCCAACGCCGTCGAGGTGCGACCGCGAGAGCGCGCATCGGTCGCGCGCGTGCGTCAGCCCTCCGTCCGGTCGTCTTCGGTCTTGGGCCTCCGCCCGGTGAGACCGACAGTGGGCGACAGTCGGGTGGACAATCGCGCGCTCTCGGTCCGCGTCGGGGCGCACACCCACGGACCTGCCCACTCGACCAGACGGATCGCATCCTGTCACGAGCACCGACGGCGCCGGCCGAGCGCTCCATCCCCGTGGAGTTCGGCTATGCTCGCTTACGCATGCTCGCGTCGAAGCCCATCGCGGCGCTCGCCCCGGGGGCGGTGATCAGCGGCAAGTATCGCGTCGAGCGCCCCCTGGGGACGGGCGGGATGGGCGTCGTCGTCGCCGCGACGCACCTCGATCTGAACCAGATCGTGGCGATCAAGGTGCTCCTTCCGGGCGCCGCAAACCGCGAGGAGGCGACCGCGCGCTTCCTCCGGGAGGGGCGATCCGCGGCGCAGCTCACGTCGCCCCACGTGGCGAAGGTCTACGACACGGGCCGCCTCTCCTCCGGGGAGCCGTACCTCGTCATGGAGCTGCTCCGCGGGCGCGACCTGCGCGCGCACCTCGCGGAGGTGCGCCGCGTTCCGCTCGCGCAAGCCGTCGAGTGGGTCCTCCAGGCGTCCCACGCGCTCGCCGAGGCGCATCGCCTGAACATCGTCCACCGAGACGTGAAGGCCGCGAACCTCTTCCTCGCCGAGACGAGCTCCGGCCCGCAGATCAAGGTCCTCGACTTCGGCATCTCGAAGCAGCTGGATTCGCTCGAGGCCGATCTCACGAACACCTCCTCGACCGTGGGGACGCCGCGGTACATGGCGCCCGAGCAGATGCGCTCCGCGAAGTTCGCCGATGCGCGCTCCGACGTTTGGTCTCTCGGGATCGTCCTCTACGAGCTCACGACCGGGCAGACTCCGTTCCACGGGGACTCCGTCACGGCGCTCTGCTTCGACGTGATGGAGCGCACGCCCCTCCGACCGAGCGCGCACGACCCGGAGCTCCCTCCCGCGTTCGACGCGGTCATCGAGCGCTGCCTCGCGAAGGATCCGAGCGACCGCATCCCCTCCATGGAGGCGCTCGCCGCGGAGCTCCGGCCGTTCACGCGCTTCTCCCTGTACTCGGGGCTCTTCGAGATGAGCGCGCTGCAGGGTGCGGTCCCTCCGCGCACCTTCATCCCCGAGCCCTCCCCATCGCAGCGCACCGGTCCCGTGCAGCCGTCCGTTCGAGGCGTGGTCGCCGGCGTGACACCCCTCCCGTCCGAGCCGACCAATGTCACGCGGATCGAGCGGCCGCCCCCGACGATGACGGTCCCGCTCACACACGTGATGGATCCGGCGTTCCCGGGCCGCTCGTCCATGCCACCCGAGCTGCCGCCCCAAGAGACGATGCGGGCATGGAACACGACGGCGGTCCCCCGCCAGGTCCCGAGGTCGTCGCGCACGAGCATCATTGGGCTCGGTGTGGGCATCGGCGTCTTGCTCGCTGCGCTCATTGGCATGCTGTTTGTCTATCGCGGAGGCACGACAAAGAACGCAATGCCGAGCTCCGCCAACGCACTCCCCACCACGACGCTCGCCGCGCCGCCCGACCCGGAGCCCCCGCGCTCCGTCGTCGTGGTGGTCGCTCCCCCCTCTCAGTCCGCCCCGGAGCTGCCTCCCTCCGCGAGCGCGCCGTCGGGCGCTCCATCCAGCGCTCCATCGAGCGCTCCGCCCGCCTCGAGCCCCGTCGCGCCACCACCGCGGCCCGCGCCCAACTGCAACCCTCCCACGTGGATCGACGCCTCAGGGCACAAGCATGTCAAACCCGAGTGCAACCGATAGGCTGCGCTCGTCCCTCCTGGTCGCGGCCGTCGTCCTGTCGCTCGGCGCGCGCTCGGCGCGCGCGGACACTCGGCAGGAGTGCAGCGAAGCGTACGACGAGACGCAAGTCCTCCGAGACGCCGGGGACATCGAGGCGGGCCTCGCGGAGGCCGAGAAGTGTACGCGCGCGGTGTGCGCGCCCTTCATTCGGGACGATTGCGCCAAGTGGAAGGCCGACCTCGAGGATCGACAATCGACGGTCCTCGTCACCATCGTCGACGTGGCGGGGAGGCGCGTGACGGACGCGGTCATCACACTGGACGGTTCCCCGTGGCTCGACCACCTCGACGGGGCGCCGCACGCGCTGTCGAAGGGGGCGCACACCCTCGAGATCACCGTCGATGGGGCCGCGCCCCACAAGAAGTCGATCGTGGTTCGAGAAAGGGAGAAGCGCCGCGAGCTCTCGTTCTCGTTGGGCGTCAACGAGGACGACGACGCGCGACACGCGTTCTCGCTCCTCGACCCGGACAGCCCGCCCCGCGCGAAGCGCAGCCCCAGCCTGGTCCTCCCCGCCGTCCTCACGGGCGTCGGCGGGCTCGCGCTCGCGGCGACGGGCGCGATCCTCCTCGGTATGGCGGCGAACCAAGCGGACCGGATCACGGAGCTCTGCGGGGACGCGCCTCCCGCGTGCAAGGGCTCGGCGGCGGATCGATCCGCGGCGAACGATCTCAGCCGATCGGGCAAGGCGCTCGAGATCGCGGGCGGCTCGTTCGCCGCGGTCGGCGCGGCCGGCGTCGCCGTCGGCGTCACGCTCCTGCTCGTGGACGCGGGGCGGCGCGGCCCGTCGCCCGACGGGCCCCCCGATCCGTCGAAAGGCGCTCTCGTCCCGGGCGCGTGGCTCGCACCGACGGAGGGGGGCCTTTGGCTGCGCGGCACCTTCTGATCGGCTGTTTCGCCCTCTCCGGGTGCTTCCCACAGTTCACGGAGTGGCGCGAGGAGGCGACCGCCTCGTCGAGCGTGTCGAGCTCGAGCGGCGTGGGCGGGGCGGCGTCGAGCGCGGTCTCGTCCGCGTCGACCGGGGTCGGGGGTGGACCCTTGGTTTGTCAGGACCTCGGGGGTGAGTGTCTGTCTCCGCCCGCGGGTTTCAGTGGACCCGCGGTCGTCTCCAACATGGGGTGCGGGGAGCTCGTGAAGGTGCTCGCCGTGGGCAACGACGTCGCGACCACGCAGCCCGAAGTCTGCCACTACGCGGCGAAGCCCGAGGAGTGCACGCACGCCAACTTGCTCGTGTCGAAGCTGGGCGAGTGCCAAATGGGGTTCTTGATCCACGACTACAAGTACACGCCCCCGATCGACACCTGCACGCCGACGCCCGGGAGCTACTCATCCTTCAAGGTGAACCTCGAGTCCAAAGCGCAATGCGAGTCCGTCGACCCGCTGCCGTTCGTCGCGTTCGACGGGCAGCTCGATCTCTGCGAGGACGCGCGTCCCTGCCTGGAGGGCGGACATTGCATCCCGAGCGGGGCGAAGCGCTGCGTGTGGGTCGAGTCTCAGACCCCGCCCGATTGTCCGAGCGACTACCCAGAGAGGATCGCGCTGAAGACCGCCGATCCGAAGTGTGTCTCCGGCGAGGCGGCGGTGTGCACGCCCGAGCTCGTCTTCGGGCCCGATTGCATGCTGAACAGCGGAGTCACGACGGAGACGCTGGATGGCGACTGCAAGACGTGGCCGACGGACGCGGCGAACTGGGCCCTGAAGCCGGGGACCGTGGCGAGCTGCGCGGACGGCCCCGTCGACCCGACGCCGGCGCGATCCATCACGCTCTGCTGCACGCCGCCGACTCCGTGACGGCGACCGAGCGGGGACGACGAACCGCCGAGGCGCCGAGGCGGAGGATGGGGTTCGCTCCTCTCGCACACTCGGCGGTTCATCTCTCCCGGCCGCGCCGACAGCGCGGGCGAGGGGGACGGCTATTGGCCCCAGTCGTCGTGGACAATCGTGTTCTTCGAGGGATCCCAGAACCAGTGCTGCGCGTGGTCCGCGCCGTCGAGCGCCCACACGTGTTGCTGACCGGCGATCACCATCGCCGTCGGATCCTGGGTGATTCCGCTGCCCCACGTGTCGTGCGCCAAGCCCCCGGACGGCGTCCACCAGAAGTGTTCGAGCGATCCACCGGGTCCGCGCGCGAACGCGTGCTGCTCGCCGCTCGCGGTGGCGAACACGCTCGGGCGACCGGTGACGCCCGCGCCCCACGTGTCGTGTTGAACGCCGTTCGTCTTCGGGCCCCAATACCAGTGCTGGAGCTTGCCCGCGCCGTCGACCGCCCAGACCGCCTGGAACTCGCCAATGGTGATGGCGACGGGATCCCCGGCGAGGCCGCTCGCCCACGTGTCGTGCGCGAGCCCGCTCGACGGCGTCCACCAATAGTGTTCGAGCGATCCGCTCGGGCCGCGCGCGAACGCGTGCTGCTCGCCGCTCGCGGTGACGAACACGCTCGGGCGACCGGCGGCGCCCTGGCCCCAGGTGTCGTGCTGAACGCCGTTCGTCTTCGGTCCCCAATACCAGTGTTGGAGCTTGCCCGCGCCGTCGACCGCCCAGACGGCTTCGAAGTCGCCGATCGTGATCGCGGCGGGGTCGCCGGCGAGTCCGCCGTTCGGCGCCCACTGGTCGTGGTTGCCGCCGTTCACGGGATCCCAGAACCAATGCTCGAGCGAGCCCGTCTTGCCGCGCGCGAACACGTGCTGCGAGGTGCCGTGGACGAACGCGACCGGGGCCCCGGCCGCGGACGAGCCCCACGTGTCGGACAGAATGGACTTCGTGTCCCCGTCCCAAAAGTGATGACGGACGTTCCCCGCGGCGTCCCGGTTCACGAAGTGTTGTTGATTGGGATAGAGGAACGCCTGCGAGCCCTCGGGGGCCGGCGCGGCGGCGGGCGTCGAGGGCGCGCCGCCCGCGGCCCAGAAGCCGAGTCCGCCGGGCTCGGAGATCGCCATGTCGAGCCCCTCCGAATAGGTCTGGTAGCGCGAGCCCCAGCAGCTCCAGCCCTCCTGGCAGCCATTGTAGTAGCGGACGACCGTCCTGATCCATTGGTCGCGGAGCGCCGGATCGTTCGCGTTGAAATGGTTGATCCAGGCGAGCGCCTTCGCGTCCGTCTCCGCGTTCGTCGTGTAGTCCGAGATCTTCACCATGTTGACCACGTACGCGACCGCGCTCGCGATCTGGCCGTCCACGGTGAGCACGCCGCTGCCGTACTTCGCGAGCGTCTGGTCGTACGTGCCGGCGTCGAACTGGAACATGCCGAGCCCGCCCTGCTTGGAGGAGCACGGTCCGTCCGCGGATCCCGCGATGACCGGGCCGCCTCCGCACTCCGGCGAGTTCGGGCCCTTGCATGCCCAGGTGGCCTCGGACCAGCACATCGCGAGCCCGGTCTCGTCGTTCGCGATGCCGGCGAGCAGGTAGCCGTTCGCCGCGATCCCGTTGTCCCGCGCCGCCTTTCGGATCCGCTCGTAGCGCGGCTTTTTCTGCGCCGCGCTGAGCTCGTCGACGCGATCATGGGTGCCCTCGACGTCGTCCTCCGGATCGGAGGGCGCGCAGGCCGAGAGCGAAGCGAACACGAGGGCGAGCGGTGCGAGGGTTCGGAGTCGCAGGGTCATGCGACTGCACCAGAGCAACCCCCATTCCAGCGCCGCCGCTCTTCCGGCTCGCGCAGCGTCGGCGCGAATGCCACGTGTGCAACGGCTGTGAAGCGCCTCGTGTAAAAACTCTGCACATCGAGCGAAACCGCGCGTTCGGAGGGCGACGCGGCGCCTTGGGTGAGACCCACGAACGACAAAACGCGAAACGGCCGGACACTCGTCCAGCCGTTTCGCGATCGATTCGGTGGTGCTTCGAGCTCCGTCCTCGGCGCTCGGCGGCGCGCGCGCCCGCGCGCGTCGGCGGTGCGTCGTCAGGAGAGCTTGAGCGTCACGACGTGAGCGCCGCGCGCGGCGGCGACGACCCGCGGCCCCCCCGTGAGCCAGAGCTGATTGTCGCGTCCCAGCTGGGCGAGCCCCTCGACGAGGGCGTCGACGTCCTCGCGGTGGAGATCCGGCCGATCGACGAAGACGAGGGAGTGGTCGAGGCCGATGACCGCCGCGGTCGCCGCGAAGAGCACCGCGTCCGCCTCGCCTTGCGAGAGCTGGCCGACGTTCGCGGGCGCGCCACCGCGGCTCGAGAAGCAGCGCGGGACGCCGTCGCCGGACGTGTCGGGCACATATCGGCAGCTCGGGGAGAGCAGCGCGAGCGTCGCGGCGAACCGCTCCCGCCGCGCGCCGTCCTGATCGAGCGAGCGGAGGAACGGCAGCACGAAGCCATATTTGCGCTGATCTTTGCCGAGGCGCGCGACCCGCTGCTCTCCCGCGCCGAGGCCGGGAAAGGGCGGGAACGTGGGGATTCGACGCTCCGCGGGGAAATAGTCGACCTTGCCGTACGCCGGGTTGTGCGAGTAGCGCCCGAGGACCGCGCGCAGGCCGTCGTCCGACTCGGCGTTCACGCGCTCGGGGTGGAAGATCACCTCCGCGTCGACTGTCTGCGACGCCGATCCCGCGAACTCCCGCTCCGCCTCGTCGAGGTGGAACTGGACGAGGATCTTCGCCGCGCCCCCGCCCGCGCGGATCCACGGCGCTCCGGGCGCGAGCGCCGCGTACGGGCGGATCGCCTCCTTCGCCGCGATCAGCGCCTCGACGAGCCTCGTCTTGCCGGACGCGCCGGGCCCGGTCACCACCACGAGGGGGTTCGGCGCGCCCGATCGCCCGTCCGTCAGGTCGAGCGTCAGGTCGGGGACGCCCGCAACACCCATGAACGTGGCTCGCTGGATCTTCATGCCTGTCCTTTCCGCGAGCGCGCGGCGCGCTCGTCCGTACCGCGATCGCCGACGGAGCTCGCGCGCGGCGCCAACGTCAGCTCACGCTCTTCGTCGTCGGGCCGCCGAGCGCTGCGCTCGCCGCCGTCGACTCGCCGGGGTTGAGCAGCAGCTTCGGCGTCTGGATGATGATCGAGTCGGGGCCGATGTGGATCACCGAGTTGCCGACGGTCAGCGTCGTCCCCTGGTCGCTCGAGATGACGTGCGTTTGCGCGGACGACGACGAGCTCCCGTTCGTCGTGAGGACGCGGTCCGAGCTCGCGAGCGACGTGAACATCCCCATCACGGCCTGCATGAAATCCGCGCCTGTGCTCTCGCTGTTCGAGCCTTGCACCGTGCAGTCGTGGTTGCCGCCGACGCTCTTGCTCTCGTTCTTCCCGATCGAGGTGCTCTTGTTGTTTCCGACGCTCGAGAGGTGGTCGTTGTTGACCTGGGTCGTCATGTTGCGCTGGGCCCGCGTGTGGAACAGCTCGCCGCCCGCTTTGTCCTCGAACATGATCTCGTTGTACCCACCATACGACGGGGACGAGTTGCTCCGCCAGCCGCTCCGCGTCTTGTTCTCGGGCAGCGGATACGGCGTCTTCTGCAGGTTCGTGTAGACGCGGCCCGTGACCACGGGGCGATCGGGGTCGCCGCCGAGGAAGTCGACGATGACCTCCTGACCGACGCGCGGCAGGTTGGTCGCCCCGTACCCCGCTCCGCTCCACGACTGGCTCACGTGGATCCAACACGAGCTGTTGTCGTCCCGCGTGCCCTCGCGATCCCAGTGGAACTGGACGCGCACGCGCCCGAACTCGTCCGTGTGGATCTCCTCGCCCGGCGGGCCGACCACCGTCGCGCTCTCCACGCCACCCGCCTTGGGCTTCGGCTGTCGGAGCGGCGGGTGATAGGCGGCGGCCGCGCTCCGCGCCTCGCACCGGTGCTTCGGCAGGGTGTCGAACGTGCCCGTGATGTTCGACGCCACGACGAGGAGCTTCTTGTCCTCGCCCACCTCGCGCTGCGGGTGATCGAGGAAGCGCAGGACCGTCCCCGGCGCGAGGTCGATGACGTTCGTCTCGAAGTGGATGGTCGACGCGTCCCCCCGGGTCGCCGCGAGGCGCCGCGCCGCGAGCTCCTGGCCCTCCATCTCGTCCGTGCGGTGCATGCCTTTGTCATCCGCGGCGGGCGTGAAGTCTCCGCGCGTCGCCTCGACCAGGAACGCGCCCGGCTCGTAGTGGAAGCTCTCGAGGTTCTCCTCCACGCCCCGCTCCGACGCGCTCGCGCCGAGCGCGTACGCGGAGGGCCGACGATAATCGTGATCGCGGAGCGTGACCTTGCCCGGTCGGACCTGACGGCTCACGCGCACCGCGGTGACGTACTCCACGTTCGCGGCACCGGGCTCGTCGCGGAACGCGATGGGCAGCGGGCGCTCCGCGTTCTCCTGGGGCGCGTCGGTGAGGACGCAGAGCGTGTGGCCGCCGTGATCCACGAAGTGGAAGGAGATCCCCGCCTCCTCGAGCATGCGCGAGAAGAAGCCGAAGTCCGTCTCTCCATACTGCACGCGGTACTTGCGGGTCTTGTACTCGTGGGTGATCCTCTCCGCGCTCTCGACGCCCCACTCGCGGAGGATCGAGCGAGCGATGTCGAGCTCGCTCTTGCCCTGATAGATGCGGTTGTTGCGGCGCTGGGAGGCGAGCCAGAGCTTGGGCTCGATGCGGAGCTGATAGGTCGAGACGCCCGCCTGATCCACGCGCACTTGGTGGAGCTCGCTCAGCACGCCACGCCACGTCTGGGGGACTCCGCCGAGGCCGCGTCCGTGGAGCGTGAAGCTCGCTTCGAGGCCGATCGCAGCCTCAAAATCGATGTTCGGGTTCGTCGAGACCGCGGTGACGGTCACCGAGAACAGCGTGGACATCGACTGGGAGACGCTGAACTCGCGGACGTCGAGCGCGTCGCCGGACGCGATCCGGACCTCTTCGTTGGTGCTCATGTTCGGGGATCCTTTCAGCGGGCGTTGGTACCCCGCCAAGCACGCCCCGGGCCAGGTGGCATCTTCGGCGCTCCGCGCGGCGCGGAGCTCGTCCCGAGGGCGCGCAGCGTGCGGCGTGAGCGGTGCCCCTCACACGATGCGAAGAAATTTCACATCACGGTCGCGAGCAGTCGGAGGCGCTCGCTCGGTCGGGGCCCAGCGGTCGCTCCCCGCTGGCGCCCGCCCGCGGACGTCCTGCGGGAATCTGGGGAGGGAGCCGCGGCGGAACCGAGCGCGTGGACCGCGGGTGAGAACCCACGAATACTCCCCGACTCGAGTCGGTCGGGTGCGCTGGAGCACCGAGCATGTTCGGTGCTCTAGTCCGGTGAGAGCGAAATGGAACTTCACGAGCCGCCCTCTTCCGTCGTCGCGAAGTCCGTCCCGGACGGGCGCGCCAAGATCGAGGTGCGCGTCCGGGGGCCGTTCGCGGTCGGCGTCGCTCTCTGGAGGGACGAGTCGGCGCGCGTCTTCGCGACGGTCGTCGCCAAGGTCACGCACCGGCTCACGCCCGGCACGACGACGGTCGTCGAGCCGCCCGATCCGATTCGCGAGCGCGACGTGTACGCCGACGACGGCGACGCCGGGCGTCTCCAGTTCGCGTCGGATCTCGCGCCATTCAAGGCCGCGCACGAGGTCTTGGTCGTCGGGCACTTGCGCGCGAACCAAGGCAGCGCCGACGGGTCGAGGACGGCGCGCATCGCGATCGGCGAGATCCAGAAGGAGCTCGAGGTCGGCGCCGCGGATGGGGGACCGCTCGTCGGCTTCGGGCCGGTGAGCCCGTCTTGGCCGCTGCGCGACGCTCTGCTCCGGCCCGAGGATCGAGATTGGCTGCTCGACCCTCTGCGAAGACCCCGGCCGCGCGCGTTCGATCCGCGCTTCTTCTGCTCGGCGCCGTTGGATCAGCGATCGAGCGCGACCCTCCGCGCGGACGAGCGCCTCGCGCTCGACGGCCTCGATCCCGAGCACTCGCACCTCGTGACGACCCTGACGGGGATCGCGCCGAGGCTCCGCTGCGCAGGCTCCGCGGGCGCGTCGCCCTCGTTCGTCGCGGACACGCTGTGCGTCGACGTCGATCGGCGCATCGCGACGCTCGCGTTCCGCGCGATCGTCCCGCTCGGGGACGCCGCGCTCGAGGTCGAGGTCGAGGACGGTCGCTCCGCGTCCGGCGCGCGCGTCGACGACGCGACGACGGAGCTCGATCGAAACGCGCTGAAGGATGTCCTCTCCGCGATCCCGTTCCCGCCCGCGAGCGAGCGGAGCCGCGCGCACCTCCCGAACACGGACGACGGCGCGCTCCCCTTCCGACCCTCCACACCGCCTCCCCCCGTGATGACGCCTTCGGAGAGCGCGAGCGAGCCCGCGCCCGCGCCGCCGTCCGCGCCCCGCTCGACGGTCGGCCAGCTCCATTCGGTGGGTCCGGTCGCCGCGCTCGCGGCCAAGCCCGCCGATTCCCACGTGGACGCAGCCCCGCGCGGATCCGACGGGAAGGACCGGTTCCGCAAGGCGTTCGGCGGCGCGAAATCCGCGGCCGACGTGGCGAAGCCCGTTCCCGCTGCGCCGCCCGCGGTGGCGGCTGCCGCGCCCGAGACCCCCTCGATGTTGAGCATCCTCAAGGCAGCGACGACGCAGTCGGCGGAGCCCGGCAGCGTGAAGGCAGCCTCCGACGCTGCCCTCGCGAGCGCGCCCCGCTCGGCGGGGGCGACGAGCCCGATCGGCGAGCGATCCGCGAGCGCGGTCGCTCGGCGCGTCATCGTGGATTTGCTCGCGTTCGATCCCGCGGTCCCGAAGCGCCTGCGGCGATCCAAGGTGCACGCGCCGCTGCTCGTGGACGCGGAGCCGCTGCGGGCACCTCGTAAAGTGGACGACCCGGCGGGCGAGGCGGACGCGCAGGATCGCGCGCGGCTCGACGTGCTGCGCGTGCTCTCGAGCGGATCGCCTCTCGCGATGGAGGAGATCGACGCGAGCTTCGAGGCGCTGCTCGACGATCCCATCGACTTCGAATTGCCCCTTTACCTCGTGGCGGGCGAGATCCGGCCGTCGATGGACGAGATCGAGACGCTCAAGGTCGCGGTGGATCTCGCCAAGCCGCTCGCGGGCGTGAACAAGCGCGTCCTCGCGGCGATCTCCGCGATCGGCGAGGCGCTCGGCCGGTCGGCGCCCCTCGTCTCGGACGGCGCCGCCACGCTCTGGAAGAGGCTCGACGCGGCGACGGCCGAGCTCTCGCTCCCGCCGCGCCACTTCGCGGATCTCGTCGAGCGCACGCTGCTCGAGGCGCGGAGCTACAAGCGGCGGACGCTCCTCGGCGCGCCCCGGATCCGAGCCGAGATCGCGCTCGGAAGAACCGCGCTGCCGATCTATCTGCCCGAGTCCGTGGGCGCGCAGCTCCCGCTCTTGCCCGCTTTCCCCTGCGTGGCGCTCGTCGAGCTCCGGCCCCGCGAGGACGCATTCGAAACCCACCCGACGGCGCTCGTGGCGTTCGCCCTCGGGCGCGTGCTTCGAGCCCGAAAGTAAGGGCGCGTCCGGCAATAAGTGGCTGCACCGAGGGCGACGATGCGCCCCGCGGCCAAGGCGCGACGACGAGGAATAGTGGGGCTATTTTGAGGAGGAGTAACGCCGGCCGCGGGGATGCAGCGTCGGCCGAATGCGCCAGTTATTTCCGGACGCGCCCTAAGGTCGGAGCGAGCCGCCGCGTACGTGCGGTGATCGCCGATCCTCGCCGCTCCACCGCGACGCCCGCCTTCCTCCGATCGCTTGCCCCACCCGCCGAGCTCTCGAGCGCATCCGAACGCGCGCGATCTCGACGCGATCGTCGCGCCCGCGAGTACCCCCCAAAGTGAGCGCGCGGCGTGCGGCTCGAGGCGCCATGTGGCTCGTGGAGTCGGACCGCGCGTTCGAGCGCTCGCGTTGGATGCTCCGGACGCGCCGAAGTGTGGTTCACTCGAAGGAACGAACCGATGGCGAGAGATCTTTGGACCGGTGGGAACGAGGCGGCTGGGTTCGAGGTCCGTGTGGACCGAATCAAGCGAGTCCTGCGCTTCACCTTCTGGGGTTTTTGGGACGAGCCGCTCGCGCGGCAGTACCTCGCCGCGTCGATCGCCGGGATGCGAGAGCTCCGCGCGACGGACGGTCCCTGGCACGTCCTCGCGGACCTGACGCGCTACCCGGCGCAGAAGGAGGAGGTCGGCAAATGCCACGGGGAGTCGATGAAGGCCGGTCACGAGCTCGGCCTGTCGCGCGCGGCCAACCTCGTCTCTAGCTCCCTCAGCGCGATGCAGATCCGGCGCCTCTCGATCGAGAACAACCTGCCCGAGTTCTCGTTCTTCCAGGACGAGCGCCTCGCGCTCGCCTGGCTCGAGACGGGCGAGCAGAAGCCGAAGTAGCGGCCGGTTCGCGTGTCCCGTCGCCCGCGGC
The DNA here is from genome assembly GCA_046351395.1 of Polyangiaceae bacterium. Classification (GTDB taxonomy): domain Bacteria; phylum Myxococcota_A; class Polyangia; order Polyangiales; family Polyangiaceae; genus CAYYKK01. The sequence goes on along the minus strand of JAXLYP010000028.1, from coordinate 15,473 downwards.
CGTTCTCCCTGTTCAACCGGGTGCGCGCGATTCGTTCGGCACAGAGGGCCATGGGCGCTCTCGTCGCGGGTTCCGCGATCATGATCATCCCGCTGGGCGTGCTCCATGCGCAGCCGCTCGGCTGGATCGCGTTCGCCGTCGCTTCGGTCACGATGACGGCGCTCGGGTTCGCCCCCCCGGTGAACGACGTCCGGATGCGCCTCGCGAACCCGCCTATCGAGCAACCTTGAAAGCTCGATTCACGGCCGACCGCGCGCGCCTCAGAGCCCGCCGATCCAGCGACGCATCAGCGCGACCCCGGCGTCGTCGACGACGTCGGTCGCGAGCGGGGGCATCTGCTTGCCTTCACCGCGGTGACTCATCTTTTGGAAGAGCTCGCTCCCTTCCGGGTCTCCGGGCTCGACGATGTCGCCGATTGCGGTCTCATAGGTCGCCGTCTCGCTCGGCGAGCCGAGCCGGCCGACAGTGAGGTAGAGGTCGAAGCTCTTCTCGGGGTCGAAGCACCGAGGCCCGACCGCCTCCGGCCGTGACCCGTTGTGGCAGTGACTGCAGTTCGCGTGCAGGTAGCCGAGCGCTGCGCGGGTATCCGCGTCCCCGGGGATCTCGAAACTGCGCCCGGGGTCCGTCGTGAGCATGGATGCGGCGCGGAGCCGATCGAGGTCCCACTCTCCTTCGGCCCCTTCGTGCGACAGTTGGAGCGCGGAGAAGCCGAGGACGCGGCTCGCTCTTCCGGCGTGGCAACCCATGCAGCGATCCGCTGCGGGGATGTCGTGCGGGGTGCCGAGCGCGGCGATCACGCCGAGGGGCGCGGCGACGGCGTCCGAGCCATCGGCGGTCCACGCGTAGGCCATCGCCGCCCAGCCCGCGTCGCTCTCGTCGATCTTCTGGAGCAGGCGTGTCTCGACGCGGACGCCATCGCGCACGAACTCCTTCCAGACCTTCGTCCCGACCGGGAACCGCCACGCATCCATGTCCTTCGTGTCGATTCGCGCGCCCTCGGGGATCGAGATCCAACGGCGCTTCTCGGCGCCGTCGCTCCAGAGCGCGAACGTCGGAGTGTACGGCCGCACCCCCGGAGCGAGCTCCGTCGTCCCCGCAGCGAAGAGGCCCGTCTCGGAGAGTCGCGCGGGCAGGTTCGCTTGGAGGGTCGGATCGGGAACGGGGCAGTCGTGGTAGTCCGAGCAGGCGGTGAGGAGCGCGAGCGTCAGAGCATGAACCCGCACATCGAGCCGCGCGCGTCCGCGCCGAGGGCCTTTCATTCGCACCACGATGCGGGCGACCGCGCGCACCGTCCAATAGCGGCTTGCGCGTCGATTCATCACCCGGAGAGATTGCCGTCATGGAGATGCGCCACGTCCGTGTGTTCCTCGCCCTCGCCGAGGAGCTCCACTTCGGCCGCGCCGCCGCGCGGCTCCGCATCGCGCAGTCCGCGGTGAGTCAGACCCTCCGCGCGCTCGAGGACGAGGTGGGCGCGAAGCTCTTCGATCGCACCCAGCGCCGCGTCGTGCTCACCGAGTCGGGCCAGTCGTTCGCGGTGTCGGCCCGCGCCGCGCTCGACGCCCTGTCGTCCGGCGCCGAGCGTGCGAGGCGCGCCGCGAGCGGTGAGGTCGGCCGGCTCTCGCTCGGGTTCACGATGATGAGCGCGCTCACTCGGCTGCCAGCCGTGGTCGCTCGGTTTCAGGCGGCGCACCCGCACGCGGATGTCCGCGTCGTACCGGGCACGAGCGCGGAGCTCGTCGCCTCCCTCGATCGAGGCTCGTGCGATGTCGCCTTCGTGAGCCTGCGCGCGGGAGACGCGCCGCGCTTCGCCTCGGAGGTCGTCGAGCGCACCTCCCTGGTCGCGCTCGTGCCCGCGGGGCATCCGTTCGCCAGCCTCCCATCGGTGGACTTCCCGCGCATCGCGCGCGAGAGACTGATCCTCCTCTCGGCCGCTGGCGAGCCGAGCGTGCGGGGGTTCCTGAAGGCGCGCTTCGAGGCGCTCGGGGTGGAGCCCGACGTCGTCCTCGAGGTGCAGCAGCTCGAGGTGATGATGGCGTTCGTCTCGACCGGCTATGGGGTCGCGCTCGCGCCCCGCTTCGCCGAGCGGATCGGCTTTCCCGGCGTGCGCGCCGTCCCCCTCGCGCCGAGTCCGCCGAGCGGCATCTCCGCGGTGTGGCTACCCGAGCAGCTCTCCGCGACCGCGGGGCGCTTCCTCGATTTCATGCGCCGTGACGGTGACCGGGTCCCGGCGTCGTCCAAGGAGAGCTCGAAGAAGCCCAGGCCTCGCCGCGCGCCGCGCTCGTGAGCTCCACCCGAGTGTCGGGTCCTTCGAGCGCGTCCGTCCCCGCCGAGTTCGACCTGCCATCGCGGTGTCCGTCCGAGCCGCCTTGATGCGTCCGAGCACGGGAGCGTGCTTCGAGCGCGAAAGTGATAGATGATGACGCGAGCCGCGGCGAACGGGCTCGTTCGGCTTGGAGGGCTCGGTCCTGAATCCCGCACACGATGATCGATTCGCGAGCCTCTCGGGCCGCGTCCTCGGCGGGCGCTACAGGCTCGACAGGCACCTCGCGGACGGCGGGATGGGCTCGGTCTGGACGGCTCAGCACCTCACGCTCGGCACGCCCGTCGCCGTGAAGTTGATGAGCGTGGAGGGCGCGCACCGCGCCGATCTGCGCGCGCGGTTCGAGCAGGAGGCGAAGGCCGTCGCGCGGCTCCGCCACCCTCACATCGTGCAGGTGCTCGACTACGGCACGGAGCAGGACACGCCCTACATCGTGATGGAGCTGCTCGAGGGCATCGATCTTCTCGCGACGCAGGAGCAGGCGCGGATCTGGCCGCTCTCCGAGGTCGCGACGCTCGTCAGTCAGGTCGCGAGCGGTCTCGGCGCGGCGCACCGCGCGGGCCTCATCCACCGAGACGTGAAGCCCGCGAACATCTTCCTCGCGCGCACCGCCGTCGCCGCCTCTCCTGGATCGGTGAACGTCGGGGGCGAGATCGTCGCGAAGCTCATCGACTTCGGGATCGCGAAGTGGGCCGAGAACAAGGACATCCTGACCGGCGCGAACGTCGCGCTCGGGTCCCCCTCGTACATGAGCCCGGAGCAGATCCGCGGCCATCGGCTCGACGAGCGCGTCGACGCGTGGGCGCTCGCGGTCGTCGCGTTCACGCTCGTCACGGGGGAGATGCCGTTCGTCGGCCGGAACGGCCCCGACATCGCGAAGCAGATCGTGCTCGGCGCGAGGCGCGCCATCCCGCCGAACGCGCCGAACTCGCTCGCGCTCGAACGGTTCTTTGGCCGCGCGTTCGCCGGCGATCCGCTCCTCCGGTTCCGATCCGTGGAGGAGCTCGCGGGGGAGTTCATCCTCCTCGCGGGCGCGCCGAGCCCCCTCTGGATCGCCGATCGCGTCGCGCACGCGCGATCCGCGGAGGACGCCGAGACGCGCGAGGTCACGCCGTTCCGCGAGGACTCGACGACGAACCAGCTCGACCGAGCGCCCCGGGCCGAGCCGTCGATCGCGCCGGGCGCGGAGCCCGAGGATCTCGAGCGCACCGAGATCGACGATCGCCTCAACCCTTCCGAGGGCGGGGGAGGCCGAACTCGATCATCCGGGTGATGAGCGTGCGCCGCGAGATGCCGAGGAGCTCCGCGGCGCGCGACTGGTTCGCCCCGCACGCCTCGAGCGCCTCGACGATGCGACGGCGCTCGATCTCCTCGTACTCCGCCGCGAGGGGGCGCATCTCGCGCGGCCCCTCCGGGCGCGGCGCGGCGCGGTCGCGGCTCGAAGGCGGGGCCGCGTCCTGCGCGGGACGCGCCGCCGCGGCGGGGGGCGCGAGGTGCAGATGCTCGGCGAGCAGCGTGTCGCCGCAGAAGAGGAGCGCGCGATCGATCACCGCGGCGAGCTCGCGCACGTTGCCGGGCCACGGGTGCGAGACCAGAGCGGCCACGGCTCCCGGGGAGATCGCGGGCGCCGCGCGGCCCGCCCGCTCGGCCGCGGCGCGCAAGAACGCGCCCGCGAGCGCGGGGATCTCCGCGGCGCGCGCGCGGAGCGGGGGCAGGTGGATCGGGAGCCCCGCGAGGCGGAAATAAAGGTCGGGCCGCAGCCCCGCGATCCCTTGCGCGTCCGTCGGCCGGTTGGTCGCGGAGACGAAGCGCACGTCGATCGGCTTCGCCTTCAGCGCGCCGAGCCGCAGCACCTCGCGGCGCTCGATCGCGACGAGCACCTTCGCCTGAACCGCGGCCGGTAGATCGCCGACCTCGTCGAGGAACACCGTGCCTCGCTCCGCGCTCTCGAGCAGCCCGGGCTTCGCCTGCTGAGCCCCGGAGAACGCGCCCCGCTCGTACCCGAAGAGCTCGCTCTCGAGCAGGTTCTCGGGCAGCGCAGCGCAGTTCAGATGCAGGAACGGGCCCGCCGACCGGCGCGAGCGATCGTGGATGATGCGCGCGAAATAGCCCTTCCCCGCGCCCGTCTCCCCGAGGAGGAGGACGGAGAGCTCGGTCGGCGCGACGAGCGAGATCATCTTGTCGATCTCGTCCATCGGGGACGACGCGGTCTGCGCGGTGTCTGCGTCCCGCCGCCGGCCCTTGCCCCCCGCGGCGGGAGGTGTGAGCGCCGCCGCGCGCGGCTCGGTCGCAGCCATGGGAGCGACACCCATCGCTCCGGCGCGAAGCACGAGGACCGTGCCGCCCACCATCACCGGCTCGTTGAGCTCGAAGCGCGCCCTCTCGCCGCTCTCGAGCCGCCGGCCGCCGACGCGCGTGCCGTTCGCGCTCCCGAGATCCTCGATCGCGAAGCCTCCCTTCTGGAAGAGGCGCGCGTGGCGGCGTGAAATGGAGCGCGAGTCGATCACGATGTCGGCGTCCGCGCCGCGGCCGATGAGGCAGGGATCGCGATCGGGGAGAGGGAGCGTCGCCGCTCCGCCCTCCCACAGCAGGCTGACCATCGGTCGGGCCGCTTCGTCACCCGGGATGGTGGCGAGTTCGAAGGTGCGATCCCCGTCTCCGGTCTCTCGGCGCTTGGACGTCGACACGATCTACGCACGACGGTACCACGACGCGCGCCTCGGTACCCTGCGCGCGCCGCGATCTGCGCGCGCCGCCGTCGCGAGCGCGGCCGTGATCACATTCCCCAGTCGTCGTGGCTCACGACGTTCTTCGCGGGATCCCAGAACCAGTGCTGCGCGTGGCCCGCGGCGTCGAGCGCCCACACGTGCTGCTGGTCACCGATCACGATCGCCGTCGGGTCCTCGGTGATCCCCGAGCCCCACGTGTCGTGCAGGATGCCGCCTCCGTTCGGCATCCACCACCAGTGCTCCAGCGTGCCGTTCGTGCCTCGGACGAACGCGTGCTGCTCGCCGTTCTTGGTGACGAACACGGCGGGCCGTCCCTTCACGCCCGAGCCCCACGTATCGTGCTGCACGCCGTTCGTCTTGGGGCCCCAGTACCAATGCTGAAGCTTGCCCGCCATGTCGACGGCCCACGCGTCCTGGAAGTCTCCGATCACGAGGGTCGAGGGATCGCCCGCGAGCCCCGAACCCCACGTGTCGTGCTGAATCCCGCCGCTCGCGGACCACCACCAATGCTCGAGCGCTCCGCCCGTGCCGCGCGCGAACGCGTGCTGATCTCCGGTCGCGGTCACGAACACGCTGGGCCGCCCGGTGACGCCCGAGCCCCACGTGTCGTGCTGCACGCCGTTCGTCTTCGGACCCCAGAACCAGTGCTGGAGCTTGCCGCCGCCGTCCACGGCCCACACCGCCTGGAAGTCCCCGATGGTCGTCGCCGCGGGATCGCCCGCGAGCCCCGCGCCCGGGGCCCAATTGTCCGAGCGCGAGCCGTTCACCGGATCCCAGAACCAATGTCCGAGCGAGCCGTCCTGCTTCCGCGCGAACACGTGCTGTGACGTGCCGTGGACGAACGAGACCGGCTGCCCCGCCGCGGTGCCCCAATTGTCTGTCGTCACGGCGTTCACGTTCGCGTCCCAAAAGTGGTGGCGAATGTTGCCGTTCGCGCCGCGGTGCACGAAGTGCTGCTGGTTGGGATAGAGGAACGCCTGGTTGCCCTCCGGCGGTGGAGGGGGCGGCGGGGGCGCAGCCGACGGGAGACCGGAGGGCGAAATGAACCCGCTGATCGTCATGCCGATGGCGCCTGGGGTGGATCCGACCACGCCGGGAAAGGCGGGCTTGTTCTGGACGACGCTCGCGGTGGCGGCGAAGTGCGCCTGGCTCCCGCTCTCGCCGTTCCAATCGCCGCTCGTGGTCTCGATGGTCCCGTCCGGGTTGACCTTCGTCACGAGGGCGACGTGATCCGCCCAGCAATTCCCCTGGTAGTTGAACACGACCGCGTCGCCGACGTGGGGCGTGTTCGAGAGCGTGCCGTGGTTCTGTCCGTAGCAGTAGAACGTGCCCGCGGCGGCCGTCAGCCCGTCCACCTTCGCGCCCGCCTGGGCCCAGACCCACTTCGCGAAGTCGGAGCACCAATACTCGGGCTGCCCTCCGTTGCCGTTGCAGCTCGAGTAGAACCCCTTCCCGCCCTTCGAGTTCGTGCCGCACGCTTTGCCGCCGAGGTTCTGCATGGCGAGCTCCGCGATGGAGTCGCCCGCGAGCGCGGCGTCGAAGTCGGAGCTGTCGTCGTCCTCCTCCCCGGGACCGAGCGGCGCGCACCCGGCGAGCGCTCCGAGGGTGAACGTGATGGCGGCGGTGATGGTTCGCGTGCGGTGGGTCATGCCGACTGGCAGAGCAACCCCCGTTCCACGCTGCGTCTCTACACGGTTCCCGCGCTGAATGGCGGCGTTTGGCGAGGCCTTTCACGGGATGTAAAAAAACTTCACATCGAGCGAAAGGACGGATCCTCGACCGCTCAATCGGTCCGCCACGCGAGCGACGATAGGAGGCTCTCGAACGTCTCCTCGCACACGGCGCGCTGATCGAGCGGCGCCGTCACGGCGAAGATCATCCATTTGCCCTCGAAGAGGACGTGCGCTTGGAGCTGCAAAGAGGGCCCCCGCTCGCTGCGCCAGCTCGTCTTCAGGATGCGCCCGGGCGCGCCCCCGATGGACGCCTCGAGCTGCTCGAGCACCTGGAAGAAGCTGAGGCGCTTGTGGTTCAGCGCGATGTTCTCGTCCATGAGCTGCCGGAGGTGCTGCCCCGGCGCGATCTCGCGGCGGTGGACGAGCACGCCCAGCGTGTGTCCTCCGGGGAGCTTCGCGTCCCACCCATGGATCGTCTTGTCCTCGAATGGCCGGTCGGGCAGATCGAAGACGGCCTCGTTCATGTAGTAGTTCGTCATCTTCGTTCACCTCCACTCGAGGCTCTGGAGGACGCGATCGAACGTCCCGTCGACGAGCGCGAGCTCGGCGGACGGGCCGCTCACCACGAGCGCGATCCACGTCTCCCCAAGCGCCACGTGCGCCTGGAGCTGCACGTGCACGGTGTCCCGCGCGCGCAGGCGCGCGCGAAGCACGATCGCTGGCGCGCCCGCGATCGTCACCTCGGTCAACTCGGCGAGCGTGAAGCCGCTCACCTTGAGCTTCGTCTTTTCGATCTCCTCCTCGACGTGCCGGCGCAGGCTCTTGCCAGGCTCCATCGGTACGCGGCGAACCTCGACCCGAAGCGGATCCTCGCCGGGCAGCGCGGACTCGAGCCGATGAAGCGTGCGGTCGACGAACCCCCTGTCCGGGAGGTTGAATACGGCCTCGTTGACGTAGTAGGTCCCCATTCGTTCCAGGGTAGAGACGTTCCTCCGACCGGTCGATACGAGCTCGATGCGCGCGCGCCATGCGCGCCCACTCGCGCTCGCTTCGGCCCTCGGCGGCCCCTCTTCCCGATCTCCTCCACCGCCCGTTGCAGGCAGTGTTCCACCGCGCATCCGATGGCGACGGATGAGCCGCCCGCACCGGCGGACGAGCCGCGCAACCGGCCGACGAGCCGCGCGTATCGGCGGACGAGCCGCCGAACCGGCCAACGAACGGTGCGGCGATCGAACCGTGTCCCAATGAGCGCCGACCGAGCCGCAACACGGATAGCCGCGCGAAAAAAAGTCGGGTGGGCGCGGGAGCGCGCGCTCTCTCGGGACGAAGAGGGCGATCCCCTCCTCTCTCCACTTCCACCCTATGCCAGAGGCACGGACTTGCCGCAAGCCCCGGGTCGTGCCGCAGAGTGGACGACATGACGAACCATCCAATCCTCGTCGCGGGTGCGGGGCCTACGGGGCTGATGTTGGCGGCCGAGCTCGCGCTCGCGCGCGTGGACGTCGAAGTGATCGAGCGTCGCACGGGTCAGGAGCTCGAGAGCGCGCGCGCCGGGGGCTTCCATGCGCGGACGATCGAGGTGCTCGATCAGCGGGGCGTCGCCGAGCGCTTCCTCTCCCGAGGCAAGATCATGCAGATCGTCGGGTTGGCGATGATCCCGCTCGACATCTCCGACTTCCCGACGCGCCACCCGTACGGCCTCGCGCTCGCGCAGCCAGAGATCGAGCGCGTCCTCGCGGATTGGGTGTCGGAGCTCGGCGTGCGGATCCACCGCGGCGTCGACGTCGCGGGGTTCGCGCAGGACGATGGCGGCGTCACGGTGCACCTGTCGGACGGCCGCGCGCTCCGAGCGAGTCACCTCGTCGGGTGTGACGGCGGGCGCAGCGTGGTCCGCAAGGGCGCGAACATCCCGTTCGTGGGCTGGGATCCGTCCCTCAGCTACCTCATCGCCGAGGCCACGATGTCCGACGAGCCCGCGATCGGAATGCGGCGTGACGCGCGGGGCGTGAACGGCATCTCGAAGCTCGACGACGCCGGTCGCGTCCGCGTCGTGCTCAACGAGCCGTACGTCGCGGAGAGCGACGCGCCCACGCTGGAGGACCTCGAGCGGGCGCTCGTCGCGGTCTATGGGACGCACTTCGGCGTGCACGACCCGACGCGCATCTCGCGCTTCACGGACGCCGCGCGCCAGGCGGCCGCGTACCGCGACCGGCGCGTGCTCCTCGCGGGCGACGCGGCGCACGTGCACTCGCCCGCGGGCGGACAGGGCCTCAATACGGGCGTGCAGGACGCGGTGAACCTCGGCTGGAAGCTCGCGCTCGTCGCGCGCGGGCTCGCGCCCGATTGTCTGCTCGATACGTACCACGCCGAGCGTCACCCCGTCGGGGCGCGCGTGCTGAAGAGCACGCTCGCGCAGACGGCGCTGAGCCGCGGGGACGACCGGACGAACGCGCTGCGGGAGACATTGTCCGAGCTGCTCCCCTTGTCCGAGCCACGCAAGCGATACGCGGGGATGCTGTCCGGGCTCGATATTCGCTACGACCTCGGCGAGGGTCACCCGCTCCTCGGCCGCCGCGTGCCCGATCTCGAGCTCGTCACGGCGACCGGCCCTCGGCGCGTCTTCAGTCTGCTCCACGAAGCGCGTGGCGCGCTCGTGAACCTCGGCGATCCAGCGACGCTCGACGTCTCGCGCTGGGCCGATCGCGTCACGCGCGTCGACGCTCGCTACGAAGGCGCCTGGGAGCTGCCCGTCATCGGCGCCGTCAGCGCGCCGAGCGCCGCGCTCGTTCGCCCGGACGGCCACGTCGCTTGGGTGGGCGACGGCACCGATCGCGGCCTCCACGCGGCGCTCGCGGCGTGGTTCGGGCCGCCATCCCATGGCCCCGCGCACGCTCAGGACGGGCCGCGATGACTGAAAGCTCCCGTCCACTCGGAGCCGCACGCAATCGAAGCGGAGCAGCATCGCCTCGGCGCATCGCACCGGCCTTTGGGGGCGAGCGGTCGTGCTCCGAGCGGGCCCTACCCGCCGGCACCACAGACCGCCTTGCAGTCCGAGTCGGTGGTTTTCGCCAGCTTGAACTTCGTGCAGTGTTCGTCGGCGCTCGTGCATGGATCACAGCCGGCGGGCCCACCGCTGTCCGGGCCGAAGAAATACGCGCAGCCCTGGCTATCGCACTGGGTGCCGGACCAACCCGACTGCTCGACGACGCATTGAGCGCATTCCACGGACAGTCCTTCCGTTGCGGCTTCGCACGCGTCCTCACATGCGGCGGTGTCTTCTGCTGCGCACGGGCCATCGGCAGGGGGCGCGCAGGCGAGCGAGCACTTGTCCGCATACGTCCCCCCGCAGCCAGTTCCAACTCCGAGGCTGGAACCACAGACGAGCACCGCGAGCGCGAGGAGATGCCTGATCGTCAGGCGGGCGAAGAGCCCCGTGGAGGGGCAATGGGTGGTCGACATGGGCGAGCTGCATGGTCCTGGTCGCGCCGCGGCTGCACGCCAACCGATCGCGAAAACGCGCCAGCTACGACTCCGCCCCGCTTCGCCCGCGGAGCGGTGAAGCTTCACACGGGGCGCGACGGATCCAGTCAGCGCTGCTCGCAGAGCCTGCGTGGGAGGAGCCCCATGGGTTTCACGGTGACACCGCCGCGGAGCTGCGTCCGTCGGTCGGGAGCGCTCGTTCGATGAACTCCGACGCGACGATCCGCCCGAGGCGCTCCCGGAATCGCTCGAGCGTCCACGGCCAGAGCACGGGCGTCCGCTCCTCGGTGAGGTACCAGCTATCGCAGCCAGTGACCCAGACCGTTCCGTTCATGGCGCCCTTGACCTCCTCGTAGAAGCCGTCCGTCGCAGCCTCGGTCGGCTCCACCTCGGCGATGCCACGGTCGCGCATTCGGTCGAGCCATGAGACGACATAGTCTGCTTGGGCCTCGGCGATCGGGACGAGGGACGCGTTGCCGATCGGGCTGTTGGGGCCCATGAGCGCGAAGAGGTTCGGCAGGCCGGGCACCATCGTCGTGTTGTGCGCGCGCGGGCCCTTCTCCCACGCGGCCGCGAGCGTCTTGCCGTCCGGGCCGGTCAGGGACATGGGTCGCATGTATGCGTGCGCGTGGAACCCGGTCGCGAGCACGAGCACGTCCAGCGGGTGGAGCTGTCCGTCGGCGGTGACGATCCCCTCCGGGCACGCGCGCGCGACCTCCGCGGTGACGACGGAGACGTTGTCACGCTGGACGGCGCCGTAGAAGCCCGAGGAGTTGATGAGGCGCTTGCACATCGGCACGTCCTTCGGCGTGAGCTTCTCGCGGAGCTCGGGATCGCGCACGCTCGCGAGCGCGCGACGCACGAGCCATCCGATGAGTTCGCGCGGCAAGCCCGGCTCGATGGGCGCGCGCCCGAGCGCGTCGAACGCCGCGGACGACACCGCGTAGAGCGCGCGATCGAGCCCGGGGACGGTGCGCTGGGCGAGCCGAAAGAGCGCCGGGAAGGGAACGTTCGGCAGGGCGATCACCCACTGTGGCGTCCGCTGGAAGAGCGTGAGGTGCCCGGCCTCCGGAGCGAGCGCGACGGTGATCTGCACGCCCGTCGATCCGCTGCCGAGGACGCCGACGCGCGCGCCCCGCGTCGTCGCGGACGGATCCCAGCGCGCGCTGTGGAACGCCTTCCCCGCGAAGGTCTCGAGGCCCGGGATCGCCGGCGTCCGCGGCTGGTGGAGGACGCCCGTCGCGCAGACGAGCACGTCCGCCTCGATCGAGGCGCCGTCCGCTGTCCGCAACCGCCAATGTCCACCCTCGAACACGCCCGAGACGATCTCCGTCCCGAACTGGATGCTCCGGAGCAGATCGTGTTTCGCGGCGACGCGCTCGAGGTACGCCTGAATCTCGCCGCCCGGCGCGAATACACTCGTCCAGTCCGCGTTCGGCTCGTCGCGGTAAGCGTAGTAGTGGGCCGGCACGTCGCACGTCAGGCCCGGGTACGTGTTCTCCCGCCACGTCCCGCCGAGGCGCGCTGCCTTCTCGTAGAGGGCGAAGTCCACGCCCGCGGCGCGGAGGCGCTTCCCCATCGCGATCCCGGACATTCCCGCGCCGACGATCACGACGCGCGGCCACTCCCGGGGGCTCCGCTCGACGCGTGTCACGGACCGAACCTCATGGGCGCGCTCCAAGACGCTCGTCCAATCCGGTGGTAAGGCCAAAGAGGTACACGCTCTCGATCTTGCCCTTCAGCGCTTGCTCGCCGAAGGGCTTCCAGGTCCACGCTCGGCGCTCGGGCGTCAGCGCGTCGTGGATTGTGCGCGAGACGAGGAGCGGCGCGCCGAGCTCCTTCGTCATGCTCTCGATCCGCGCTGCGGTGTTCACCGTGTCCCCGACGAACGTGTACTCGAGCCGATCCGGCGCGCCGATCGTCCCCGCGACGACGTCCCCGAGGTGCAGCCCCACGCCGATCGCGATGGGCTGACTGAGCCGCGTGTTCAACCGCTCGACCGCCGCGAGCATGGCGATCGCCGCATCGACCGCACAGTTCGCTGCCGTCTCCGGGGCGTCGACGCCGAACACCGCCATCATGCCGTCCCCGATGAACTTGTCGACGACCCCGCCATGCGCGTGGACGATCTCGACCATCTCGGTGAAATACGCGTTGAGCTCGCGCACGACGGTCTCCGGCGGCGCGGTCTCCGCCCAGCTCGTGAAGCCTCGAATGTCCGAGAACGCGACCGCCACCCGGCGCCTCACGCCGCCGAGCTCGAGCGACGCGCGATCTTCGAGCAGGCGCTGCGCGATGCCCGGGCTCACGAGCTTGCCGAACACCTCCTTGATCTGCGCGCGCTCGCGGAGCCCCCCGATCATGTCGTTCGTGTGCTCCGCGATGACGGCGAACTCGTCCTCGCTCGCGACCGGGACGGCTCCCTCGAGATCGCCCTTCGCGACGCCCTCCAGCACCTTGCGCTGACTCTCGAGGAAGAGGCGCAGGTTCCTCGCGTACGCGACGACGAGGTTCAACGTCAGGGCGAAGAGCACGAGGAGCGTCACGCCGCTCTGGATGGCGATCTCCCGCTGCATGAAGGCGACGCTCGGCGCCTCCGCGAGCTTGCGAAGGTCCTGCATCGCGAGGAGCAAGAGGTCCACGGTGACGAGCAAGAGGAGCGACAGCGCGACCATCGCGAACCGGCGTGTCATCGAGAACGGCCTGACCTCGCGCGTCGGTCCGCGGCTCGCGGGGCGGGACGTGCGCGCACGCTGCGTCGCCTCGGTCACCTCGCGCACCACGTCGCGCTCTCGGGCGAGCAGCGTATCGAGGCCGCAGAAGAGCCCAATCGTCGCGCAGCCGAGCGTCGCCCGGAGACCGCTTCCCAAGTAGAAGCCGTAGACGACGCGGTCGTAGAGCGTGAGGGCGACGCCGACTCCGATGAACAGCCCGAAGTCGAGCTTGAACTGGCGCATGGGACGGAGGAGCACCGGCGCGCGCGACACGAGCGCGCGCTCGAGCGGCCAGCGGAGCGCGAACGCGAGCGCGAAGCACGCCGCGAACACGGTCCCAACCGCGAACCGACCGAGCGAATGGATGAGCGGACAGACCTCGCACCCGAAGACGGCGAGCGCGACGACAGCAGCGACGTAGTAGACGGCGACCCTCAGCAAGCCGCGCAATCCTAGATCAGCGTGCCTGATTTTGAGTTGCTCGGCTTTGCCCAAGCCGCCAAGAGGCATCACTACGACACGGTCGTGCGGGGACGTGACCTGGCAAGCCGATCGCCACGATGCGGAAGGGGGAGTGAGCCCAGAACGCACGTCGACTCTCGCAGAGGACGAACCGGGCGACGATGCGAACGCGGCGTCAACGGGCGTCGCGCACGCGGAACAGCCCGCGCTCGCTCGCGGCCCAGATCGCGTCGCGACCTGCGCTTCGAATGGCGCTCGCGTAGAACGCGTCGTGCGGCACCGCTACGTGGCGCCAGGTCCGGCCATCGAAGTGCAACAGCTGGTTCACCGTACGCGCCCAGACGTCGTCGTCTGCGCTGCCGGTCAGCTCGTGGATCTCGTCGTGGGTGGGAGCGAGGGACCAGCGGAATGTCGCGCCGTCCCAGCGCCAGAGCCGCCCATCGGCGGACGCCCAGACCGACGACTCGCTCGCGCCCCACAGCGCGTCGACTCCGCGCGGCGAGCCCTCGGCCACGTCGAACGGCGCGAGGGTTCCCCCCGGCGCGCTCCCCTCCGCGCGGGAGAGGCGCGCCGAGGTCGCGAGCCAGCGCTCCGCGCCGACGTTCCATAGACCGGCGAGCGACTCGTCCGGCGCGGGCGAGGTCACCTCGAGCGGAAGCCACTTTCCGTTCGTTCGCGCGACGCACGCCGCGAGTGTCTGTATCGGAGGCAAGACATTCTGGGGACACAGCGCGAACGGGGCGTCGGAGGTGAGCGTCCAATAGGCGGCGTTCGCTCGAGCGGGGATTTCGCTCGTGACGTCGAGCCACGCACCGTCGACGAGGTGCCAGAGCTTGTTCTGGCCGATGATGTTCGTCGCAGCCGGCGGCGCGAGCTGGTACCCGCCGTAGCTTATCTCAGGGATTTCGCACTTTGCCGCGATCCAGGGCGTTCCGTCCTCGTCGAGCGCCGCCGAGCCCCACGAGAGGTGGACGTCGAAGCCGCTGACCTCGAGCGAGAGGGGTGGGCTGTCGATCCACGCGCCATCGACCAGGTGCATGAGGGGCACTCGAAAGTTCACGATCGCGGCGTCCGGGTTGCCTGGAGGCGGTCGAAGGGAGAGCGGGTCACGCGAAGACTTGAGCGCCCAGAGCGCGTCCCCGCGCCCGAAGAGGCGCCGCGTAGGGTTGGGCGAGGCGAGGGTCACGTCCGCGATCGTGTCTATGGAGACGAGCTCCCCCGCCGCGAGCGGGACCGCCCACGTGGGTCGATCGGCCCGAACGACGAGCGGCCCGCCCGTGGGGTCGGCTCCGGCGTAGGCCCAGCGAGGCGTGCCCGTCGCGTCGAACACGGCGATACCTCCCCCTCGCTCGATGATCGCGGCGCAGCCGTCTTCGCCGATCGCGAGCTCGCCGTACCCGAAGGGGCTCGGGACGGTCCACGCGATCGCGCCGTTCGACTCGACGCGAGAGAGCCGCCGGTCCTCGAGCACGTAGAGGCTCCGCGGCGCGCTCGATCCGACGGCCGCGATCGAGCGGATGTAGGAGCCCAAGCGTCGGCGCCGGGTCGCCGTGAACGCTCGAAGGTCGACGTCGACCACCTCGGCAGCGCCGTTCACGGCGAACGTCCCATCCTCGAGGTAGACGATCTCGGCGCCGTAATTCACCGACACTGGAAACCGAGCGCGCAGCCTGCCCGTTCCGTCGAAGGCGACGATGGTCTCACCGGGCTCGATGGCGATGGCGCCTTCCGTGGTGAGGCGACAGGCGGCGATCGTCGGCTTGCCGTCTCCAACGGACGCATAGTCGAGCTTCGACGTCGACGAGGTCCCTCCCGTGGAGGCCGCGTGGAGGGTGACCTCGCCCGACTTGCAATCGAGGACCGCGACGGTTCCGCGCGTCGCCACGATGCTCGACCGCTCGTCCGCGCCGAGCGGCACGGCCCAGCGCTCGCGTCCCTCCGCGTCGACCCGGACGAGCAGCGCGTCGTGATCGACGACGACGGACGCGCACGCGGTGTCTTCGGGGCAGTCGATCACCTCACCGACGGAGGCGTACGGACGCGACCAAAGGAGCTCTCCCGCGGGGTCGTAGGCGTCGATCGCGCCCAGTCGAGA
>JAXLYP010000027.1:0-168076 GCA_046351395.1 Polyangiaceae bacterium | reverse complement strand
GAGGAAGAGGCACAGCGTGTAGAGCACGCCGGTGAGAGCGAACTTGTCCCCTTGGTAGTTCGCCATCTGCCCGTCGTAGAACGTCTTCTTCGCCTTGGCGAGGGACTCGGCGGCGCTCGCGTACGCGGCGTCGGAGTCGTTGTCGAGCTCCTCGTAGTACTTTTCGTCGAGGCTGGTCGTGTTGGCGGCGGCGAGGAGTTGATCGTCGGTGACCTCGTCGACGTCGTCGGTCATCGGCAGCTTCATGTACTTCTTCGCCGGGTCGCTGAGCTGCGACACGTAGAGGTATTTCGCGAGGTAGACGTCCCGCTTCAGCGCCTCCGGATCGGTGCTCTTCTTTCCTTCGAAAAGCAGACGCTTCACTTGGATGTCGATGTCGGCGTCGCGGTTGTAGGTCATCGTCGCTTCGTTCGCCTTCGTCGCCGCCTCGGTGACGAGCGCGGACATCTCGCTCATCGTGTTCGCGGCGTCGGCGTAGCTCGTCGCCTGGTTGCCGCCCCAGAGGCCGCTCTGGAAGCCCGCCCAGGCGCCGCCGATGGCGCCGAGCCCGAGGGTGATCGCTGCGATGAGCTCGAAGATGTCGAAGGACTTTTTCTCGTCGTTGTCGTCGCTCATTCGGTCCGCACGATAGGTCCATGGCGGAGGTCGGCACAAGGAACCGCGACAGGCTTGACGGCCCCGGGGCGCGGGCGTCTACCGCGTGGAGCATGCCTCCCGGACGGAGCGGATCGAGGACCCCGGCGTGTCGCGCGTGGCTCGTCACCGCCCTCGCGCTGCTCGCTGGCTGCGACCCGGCCGCCTCGGGCGCGGGGTCGACGAGCGGGGACGCGAGCGCGTCGACGGCGGCTGTCAGCGCCGCGAGCAGCGCGGAGGCCGCGTCGTCCGCCGCGCCCGAGGGGCAGCGGTCGCGCCCGTTCACGCCGGACGTCGAGGTCGTGAAGCTCGTGAAGGCGATCGCCTCGGGGTGCGACGTCGACGAGGCGCGCGCGTCGGTGCGCGCGTGCAGGAGCCGCGAGGACGAGGCGCTCGCGCGGTACATCCAAGAGAAGTCGCCGGACGCGCTCTACGCCACCGCCGCGTACCTCGCGCTCGGCGAGGGCGCGAAGGACAAGCGCCTCTTCGCGGCCGCCGTGCACACGTTCAACCGACTCCCGAGCGATCTCGGGTTCCTGAAGAAGAACGCGACGCCGGAGGCCGCCGACCGCGTCGCGAAGCTCCTCCCCGCGATCGGCGGCGGGATGAGCGCCTACTTCGCCCGAGGGGGCGCGGCCGTGATGCTCCTCGCGGGCGCGCGCGCCGAACTCACGGCTCTCCTCACGGGCTCGACGGTCGACAAGTCCGTCGCGCGCAAGATGTGGAGCTACTACCTCGCGTACGGGGGCGTCGACGCGCTCGATGATCTCCGCGCCGCGTTGAAGTCGGAGGATCGCGGCGTCCGCGCGAGCGCCGCGATCGCGCCGTCCGCCGCGCTCGCGGCGGGCTCCGCGCTGAGCGAGGGCGATCGCGCGAGGGTGTGCGACTTCGCGAAGGAGGCGCTCGCGACGGGGGACGACGAGACCCTCGCCGCCGCCGCGGACTCTCTCGCCGAGTGCGGGGGCGCGTACAGCGACGCCGCGCTCGACGCGCTCGCCAAGAGAGCCGACGGGCCGAAGGCCTCGAGCGGCCTCGTCGAGAGCGCTTATCACCAGTGCTGGACCCACGGGGTGGTGGGCGGGAAGGTCAACGGCTCGAAGTCCCAGTGCGAGCGCGCGCTCGCCGTGCTCGAGCGGATCACCGAGGCGGCGGATCTCGACGCGAGCACGCTCGGAACGGCGCTCTGGGCGGTCGGGACGACGGGCCGAAACGGCGGCCCGGACGCGGTCCGGAGGAGCAAAGCGATCCTCGCCAAGTTCGTGCGCCACAAGGACAAGGGGGTCCAGGAGAAAGCCAAGGCGGACTACACGAAATAGGCGCGGCGGTCCGGCGGTGGACCCGAGGCGAACCGGCCATGAAGGCTGGGTGGGCCGGACCGAGCGGCGTCTTCCGGATCGTTTCTCGCGCGGCATCACCCTCGGAATGACCTATCCTGGGGATCAGGAGATTCCCCATGAAGAAACGACTGCTTGCTGGTGTCGCGTCGCTTGGGCTGCTCGGCGCGCTCGTCACGGTCGCCAGCTGCTCCGACGACTCGCTCGACGGCACACTCTCCGCGACGACCGGGACGGGCGGGAAGGGCAGCAGCACGAGCAACGCGAGCACGAGCAACGGCTTCAGCGACGTGAGCGCGAGCTCCGGCACGCCGTGCGTCGGCTTGCAGTGCCAGATCCACCAGTGCACCGGCGGCGGGCACACGACGATCAAGGGAACGATCTACGACCCCGCGGGCAAGAACCCGCTCTACGGCGTCGTCGCGTACGTCCCGAACTCGACGCCGCAGCCCTTCACGCAGGGCGCGTCGTGCGACTCGTGCGCCGATCTCTACACGGGCGATCCGATCGCCGCCGCCGTGACCGACGCCCAGGGCAACTTCACGATCCTCGACGCGCCGGACGGCAAGGACATCCCGCTCGTGATCCAGGTCGGCAAGTGGCGCCGGCAGTTCGTCATCCCCGAGGTCACGCAGTGCGGAGACACGACGGTGCAGCAGAAGCTCACGCTTCCGAAGAACGGCACCGAGGGCGACATCCCGCAGATCGCGGTCTCCACCGGGGGCGCGGACACGCTCGAGTGCCTGCTCTCGCGCATCGGCATCGACAAGTCGGAGTACGGTCCGGGCGCGGGAGGGGCCGGGCACATCCACATCTTCCACGGCGCTGGCGGCCCGGACACGAGCCCGGGCGCGCCCGACTCGAACGACGCGCTCTGGGACAAGGCCGAGGACATCATGAAGTACGACATCGTCGTGCTCTCCTGTGAGGGCGACGAGACGTCCAACATGAACCAGCAAGTCCTGTTCGACTACGCGGCGGCGGGCGGGCGCGTGTTCGCCTCGCACTTCCACTACGCGTGGTTCAACACGGGCCCGTTCGGAGACAAGAACCTCGCGAGCTGGGTGACCGGGAGCAACGACATCGGCAACATCCAGGCGAACGTCGTCACGACGGACTGGGCGGGGATGCCGTTCGCCCGTGGGCAGGCGCTCCAAGACTGGCTGAAGAACGTCAGCGCGCTCGACAACAACAACAAGCTCCCGATCCAGGCGGCGCGCCACAACGCGGACGTCGCGGCGACGAACACGATCTCGCAGCCCTGGATCGTGGCGGAGGACGGGCCGACCCAGGACTTCTCCTTCGACACGCCGCTCGGCGTGGAGCCCGAGAAGCAATGTGGACGCGTCGTCTACAGCGACATGCACGTCGGCGCCGCGGCCAACGACTACGACAACCAGAACACGACGCCTGGCGGCTGCGCCGAGCAGGATCTCTCGCCGCAGGAGAAGGCGCTCGAGTTCATCCTGTTCGACCTCTCGTCCTGCGTGACGCCGAACAACATCCCGATGCAGCCCCCGGGGGAGCCGCCGCAGTAACGCGCTCGCGGACGCGAGACGACACGAACGAACGCGAAGGTCCTCTCCCGAAGGCCTTCGCGTTCGTCGTTCATCGGCCCGCCGCGAACGGGAGGCGCTGGGTGGGCCGCCGGCGGCGCCGGGCGCGTGGGGTTACGGCGCGAGGACGAGGACGTTCGTCACGCTCGGCACGATCTCGCGCCCGGAGCGTTCGTGCTGTTCTGGATGGTCATGCTCGTGAGGCGCGCGAGCGGCATCCCCCGACGATGACGGTGAACGCGGCGGTCACGGTGCGCGCGGGCCCCATGACCGTCCCCGAGGCGACGCCCATCGCGACGCCCGCGTTGTCTCCGTTCGTCTGCACCGGTTCGGTGCCCATGTTGTGCGCGGGCGTGAACGTCATCATCACGTTCGGCACGAACGACGAGTCCGTCGGCTCGACGCCCATGTTCGGGTACGGGATGGGGACGGGCGCGGGCGCCGGCGGCGCGGGCGTGAGGCACACGTCCGGGAAGGCGAGGCACATGCCTGGGGTCATGTTCTTGGCGAGCATGGGGGACTCCTCTCCGACGAGCCAGCGTCAGCCGATGTGGACCTGCTCCGCGTCGAGCTTCGTGATGACCCGAGCGGAGACGATCGCGTTCTCCCCGCGCAGACCGAGCACCGTCTCCGCTCGCATGTCGATCGTGTTCGCGCGCGTCTGATCGATCTCGTCGATGACGCGGAACACGCGCTTCGCCCGCTGGGTCATGCGCGTCATGAACGAGTCGACCTCGTTCGCGACGAGCGCGATCTTGCCCACCTCCGCCTGCACGAGCTTGCCGAAGAAGCCGAGCTCCTCGATCGCCACCGTGCCGTGCCGCGCGCGCGCGTGGATCTCGCGGCCCGCGAGGAGAACCTCCCCGCCGGTCTCCACGTCCACGCCCTTCGGCGACGTGATGCTCGCGCGCCCCGAGCGCGAGACGAGCGACAGATCTCCGTCCGCGGCGACGACGGTGTTCGGTTGGCCCTCGAGGACCGCGAGCACGAAGACCCGATCCGCCTCGATCGCGCAGAGCACGCGATCCCCGCGATCCGGCTCCACGAGGCAGCTCTTCGCCCGCGCCGCCTGGAAGCGCCCGGAGGGCAGCGCGACCTCGATCGTCGCGCCTTCGACGCGCTCCACGCTCCCGGACTCCATGAAGGTCCCCGTCACCGCAAGCTTCTTCGCAACGCTCATCCCGACCTCCTAGTCGCCGCCCTCACCGCCGCCCGCTTCGATCTCGCCGTGCTTCGGCTTCCAATCCTCGATCTTCGCGAGCTCCTCGTCGTCCCCGAGCCAACCCGTGCCGCGGGGGATCGTAGCTCCGTCCCGCTTCGCGCGGTGCATCTTCGCGCGGAACAAGCTCGCGCCCGTGAAGTCCGCGCCCGAGAGATCCGCGCGCGAGAAGTCCGCGTACCGCACGTTCGCGTTCACGAACCGCGCGCCCGGCGCCACGATGTCCCCCATCGAGCACTCCTCGAACACGGACCCCGAGAAGTCCGTCTTGCTCGCCGTCGCCTTCTCGAACACCGCCTGCCGGAAGTTCCCGCCCTTGAAGTTCGCGCGGCTGAGGTGGGCCTCGCCGAAGTACGCCGTCAGCGCCTCGGCCTTCTCGAACGTGGACTCGCTGAGATCGGCCTTGAAGAAGTTGCACTGGGTGCAGTCGACGCCCTCGAAGCTCGCGCCCACGAGGTCGCAGCTCATGAACTGCGTGCGGAACACCGTCACGCCCTTGAACGACTTCGCGCCGAGCTTCGACTCCGTGAGCGTCGTGAGCGTGAGGTTCGCGCCGCCGATGTCCGCCGTCCGCAGATCGCTCTGGGACATCATCACCTTGATGAGGTTCGCACCCGCGAAGCTCGCCCCATCGCACTCCACCTCGATGAGGTTGCCCCGATCGAGGTTCGCGCGGTCGAACCTCGCGCGGCTCAGCGAGGTCTTGATGAACGTCACGAGGGGGCCATCGAGATCCTGGAAGGACGCGCCCTCGGCGACGCACTCGATCATCTTCGTGCCGATGAGCTTCGCCCGATCGAAGCGCGCCTCGTCGAGCTCGCATCGGTGCATCACGGTGAGGTGGAGGTCGGCCTCGCTGAAGTCGCACTCCCGGAGATCGGAGCGCGTGAACGAGCACTCCCTCACGAGCGCGCCCTTCAGCATCCCGAAGCGCACGGAGTCGAAGATCCCTCCAGACAGATCGGCGCCCGAGAGATCCCAGGACGACAGATCCTCGTTCATGATCGGGATGCCGTGCTGGATCCGGTCGAAGAGATCGGCCTTGTCCATCACGCGTCCCTACCCGTCGGATCGGGCTTCTTCTCCGGCGGGTCCGCCTTCGGGAGGTGCCGCACGTGCGCGACGATCGCCTCCTCGAACGTCGTCTTCGGGTCCCCGACGACGCGCGAGAGATCCGCCCGGTTCAGGTTCGCGCCGGTGAAGTCGGCGCGCGCGATGCGCGCCTTCGAGAGCAGGGCGTCCGTCAGGTTCGCGCCTCGGAGGCTCGCGCCGTCGAGGCGCGTGCGGATGAGGAGCGCCTTCGTGAACACCGCGCGATCGAGGTGCGCGCCCTCGAGATCGCACTCCGACAGATCCGATCCCGCGAAGCTCGCACCACCCGCGCGCGCCTTCGTGAGCGTCGTCTTGCGGAGGCACGCCTTCTCGACGACCGCCTCCGTGAAGTCTGCGTGCGGGAACTCGCTCTCGAGCATGATCACGCCGCTCTTGAACTGCGTCTTTCGGAAGTTCACGCGCTCGCCCTTCGAGCTCATGAAGCAGGTCTTGAACAGGTTCGCGCCCTCGAAGTTCGCGTCGTCGAGCGAGCAGTCGATGAAGCTCGCGCGCGTGAGATCCGCGCCGGGGAAGTGGCACCCGGGGAACTTCACCTTGATGAAGATGCTGAGCGCGGCCTTCACGCCGGAGAAGTCGTTGTCGCCGAGCTTCGTGCCGTGCCAGCCCACGCCCGAGAGATCCGCGTTCGCGAAGCACGCGCCGCGGATGTCCGCGTCCCCGAGGATGGCGTTCGAGAGATCCGCGTCGTCGAACACGGCCTCCGCCGCGCGCGCGGCGCCGAGGTTCGCGCCCGTGAGCGATGCGCCCTTGAACTTCGCCTCCGCGAGGTTGCCATTCGCGAGCACGGCGCGATCGAGCTTCGCACCCGTCAGGTCGGCGTTCGAGAGGTCGACCGACTCCATGAAGCACTCGCTGAAGTCGGCGCCCTTCAGCGTCATCCCCGAGAAGTCGGCGCCGGTGAAGTCGCGGCGCGCGAGGCTCTCGCCCTGCTCGAGCGCCATCTCCACGAGCAAGCGCGTCCGGGCCTTCGCGTCCGGATCCATCGCCGCCGCGATCATCGGGCGGTTGTGCGCGCTCTGCCGGTACATCTCGCGCATCCCCTCCTCCTGCTGCTCGAGCGCGGAGCGGAACGCGGGATCCTCGAGCTGCGCCTCGAGCTCCTCGCACGGGTAGCCCGCGGCACGACCGCGCTGGCACGCGGCGCGGATCTTCTCGAGGTGCGCCTCCGCGGTGAACTTCGGCGGACCGCCGCCCTCTTCCTTCCCCTTCTGGAGGAGCTGATCGAAGTCCATCCCGTTCTGTTTGAAGACCTCGCGCGCGCGCCCGAGCATCTTCTCGCGGTTCTCGTCGAACGACTTCTTCGCCTTCTCCGCTTGCTCCTGGCTCTCTCGCTGGACTCGCTCGATGTACGCGGCGAGCTGATCCGGATCGTCCGGCGGATCCTCGTCCGGGGGTGGCAGCGGCAGCGCGCTCGCGTCGAGGCCGACGGACTCGAGCCTCTTCCGCGCCTCGATCACGCGCCGCTCGTACCCGCGCCGGGCGTTCTTGCTCGCGTAGCGCTCCGCCTTCACCCAGCGGCCGATGTCCCCCGTGTCGATCGTCGGCGAGACCCCGGTCTCTCGGGGAGGCATGAGATCGCTGTCCGACAAGCCGTGCAGGGATCCCTTGTCCTTGTCGTAGCGCCGCATCAGCGCGGCCTCGTAGTGGGGGATGGGCTTGCCCTGCGCGCCGAGCTCCTCGCACGCGACGACCAGATCCGTGACGTCCCCCGCGTCGTCCGTCGCCACCGGGACGGAGCCGTGGAAGCCGACGAAGACGGCGGCGGAGCCCGGGAACATCCACACCGTGTCGCACCGCATGGGGATCTCCGAGAGGACGCGCGGCGCCGTTGGTGTCGTGTTCGCGCCCCCCGAGTACCTCGGATCGTCGCTGAACGCGGCGAACGCGCGCACCACGAGCGACGGCAGCGAGCCCTCGAGCCTCGGGTGGAGCGGGTGCATGTTCTCGACGAAGAACCGCTCGTCGCCCCGGAAGAACCCCTTCGCCCACTGATCGGGGAGCGCGAGGTTGTAGAAGTTCGGATCCATGTCCGGCGCGACGCCGGGGTAGTGCTCGTCGAACCAGGCCTTGTCGAACGTCCCCGCGCGCTTTCGGCGCTGGATGAACGTCAGGTCGAGCGAACCAAACCCCGTGGGCTCCGGGCGCTCGTTGGGCGAGCGGATGAGCGCGCCGTAGTGTTCGATGTTCGGCAGGGGCTGGAGCATCACCCCGTTCACGTCGATGGGCTCCGCGCCCTTGCCGTGCATGTTGCGCTCCCACTTCGGCCCCCCGAACGCGCGCGCCCAGGTGATGGGCATCGTCGTGAACGGGATCGGCTCGGTGGGCGTGTTCCCGTTCCAGTAACGGTCGCCCACGACCGCGACGCGCTTGTCGATGCTGCCGACGCTCGCCCGCGCGTACGACGCGGTGAGCTCCTTCCCGCCCGGCGCGTGGAAGCTCCCGGCGACGAGCATCTCTCCGCACGGCTTCGACGTCCCCTCGTCGACGACGCCGATCTCGCCGAGCTCCTTCTGGACGATCCCCCAGAACGCCATCTCGTCGAAGAGCGCGCGCGTGTTCTCCATCGGCGCCCCGATCATCGCCGCGACGTGGAATATGGGCTTCCGCCGGACTTCCACGACGCGGTGGAGGATCGCGATCTTGATCGGCTTGGCGACCTTCATGGAGAGCTGGCTAGCTGTGGTTCGAGCCGGCGTGCGTCTCGTTCTTCACGGCGCCCTGCTTAACCTCGGCCGCGGCGGTCGTCGACTTCGCGGCGGTCGTGTGCGTGTGCGCCGCGTCCGTGTGACCGTGCATGACGCCGTTGTGGTAGTCGAACGCGACCCACGCGTTCTTGAGGATCGCGCCCTCCTGGAGGAGACCCGCGTACACGCTCAAGATGGCCCAGACCTCGCCCTTGTTCACGCCGGCGACGGCCTCGTTGCCGTTCAAGTGCTCGACGTGGGGGTGGAAGTACAGCGTCTGGTGCCCGTGGATGTCGAGGCTCGGCGCGTGGAGCTTGATCTGCGTCTCGGCCTCGACCGTGAACTGCTTCGTCGAGAACTCGGAGAGGAGGTTCTCCTCGACCTTGAACTCCTTCGTGTGAAAGTGCGACGTGAGCCCCTCGTGCTGGTGGAAGTGCTTCGTCGTGCAGTCGAAGAACGTGTTCTCCTTCACGCGGATCGTCGGCGTCGTGATGTTGACGTGCGTCTCGACGTCCCAATTGACCTTCGGGGAGTGGTGATCCCAGTCGTGGGTCTTCGAGTGCCAGATGTCGCTGACCTCGATGTCCCACTTCCCCGTGATGCGCTCCTTGTGGCCGGTCCCCTTGATCGTGAGGGTCTGGCCGCCCGCGCCGATCGTGATGTCGCGCTTCGTGTCGTACTTCTCGTCCACGTCCTTGACGACGTGGTCGTTGCGCTTCGCGCCGACGAAGATGTCCTGCTGGGCGTTCACGTGGAAGAGGTTGTTCCGCTGCGCGTGGAACTCGAGGAGCTCCTCGCCCGCCTGGTCCTCCATCATGATCTCGTTGTGCCCGTCCCCGGACGGCGTGGACTGGCTGCGCCACGTCGACTGGGACTTCTTCGCGGGGAGCGCGAGCGGCGTCTTGTTCACCTCGTTGTGCAGGCGGCCCACGATGATCGGTTCGTCCGGATCGCCGTCGATGTACGCGACGATCACCTCGTGGCCGACGCGCGGGTGGAGCACCATGCCGAAGCCCGCGCCCGCCCAGCCCTGCGAGACACGCACGAAGCGCGAGGGGTTGCCGGTCGCCATGTCGCGGCGATCCCAGTGGAAGCCCACCTTCACGCGCCCGTACTGGTCGATGTCGATGTCCGCCGACCCCTCCGTCTCCCCGATCACCACCGCGAGGTGCGTCCCGTAGATGCGCGGCTTGGGCATGCGGGGCGGGTTGAACGGCGCGTCCCCGGGGATGCACGTGAGCGTGTAGGACCGGCGGAGCGCGCCGCCGGTCGGGTGGACCATGTGGAAGTGCGATTTGATGACGCGGAGCTCGCCGTTCACGTCCGCGCGCGGGTGGTGCTGGAGCGTGAACGCGGTGCCCGCGGCGAGGTAGAAGTTCGTCTGGCACTCGAGCGTGCGGCGCGTGCCTCGATCCTCCTCGAGGTACTGCGTCGCGAAGAACTCGCCGTGCTGCTCGTGCTCCGTCGTGAACTTGTTGTTCGTGAACTCGTAGTGCTCGAGGTCCGCCTCCTTCGAGAACAGCGTGTCGCTCGTCGACTTGTTCTTCGTGAGGATGTACTTCGGCTTCTTGAAGTCGTAGTCGCGGACCGTCGCCTTGCTCGTCTGGATGTCCGAGGTGATGGCCACCTTGAGCACGTGCGGCTTCTGGATGGTGTTCTGCCCGGGGCCCGACGGCGGGATGAAATCTACGGCGTCGCGGCTCACCATGTTCATGCCGAGCCCGGAGATCATGTTGAACGAGAAGTCGAACTCGTCCTCGAAGTACGTCGCGATCCCTTCCTCCGCGCAGACGCGGAAGATGAAGTCGTGGTCCGTCTCGTCGTACTGGACGCGGTACTCGCGCTTCGGCGGCTCGACGCCGTAGAAGTTCGGCGCGGGGATGCGGCCGCCGTACCCCTCGAGCACCTGGGTGACGACGTCCTTCGCGTTGCAATCCTGGAAGATCCGGTTGTCCCGGCGCCGCGTTGTGAGCCACAGCGGCGGGACGATGATGAGCTCGTAGAGGGAGGCGCCCTGCGGGTGCGCGGTCAGCTGGCGAACGCGGCGGACGATGCCGGCGCGCTTCTTCACCCAGTGCTCGTCCCTCACCTCGATCTCGACGGCCTCGCTCACGAGCGTCGTGAGGTCGAGATCCGCGTGCGTGTGGCTCACCTCGAGGCGGATCTCGGAGATCTTGTTGACCTCGTCGTGGCTCTCGATCTCGTGCACCTGGAAGCCCGTGACGCCGCTGTCCTTGAACGTGAGGGTGACGTTGTCGAGGTGCATCGAGGACTCGCTTTCTCGTCGGGCGAGGCCCCTGCCTCGACCGGAGCCGCAGGGTCGCCGATGGCGACCGGGTGGTCAACCCAGCCCAGCTCCAAATGGGTGCGCTGACCCCAGCGTTTCGCGGTCAGCGGCGCGCCTTGTCTGCCGCGCCGGAAGCTCCTGGCGCGCTCTCGACCAGGCCCTTCGTGTTCGCGCCGAGGAGCTTCGCGGTGGCGCGGTTCGTCGCGTGGACGTTCGCACGCTCCAGGTTCGCATGTCGGAAGTCGGTCGAGGCGAGGTTCGCGTGGGAGAGGTTCGCGCCGGTGAGCTTCGCTCGCCGGAACGACGCGGAGGAGAGATCCGTGTGGACGAAGCTCGCGCCCTCGAACGTGCCCTGGTCGCCCTGCGCGTCCTTCAGGATCGCGTTGTCGAACGCGGCGCTCGTGAACCCACCGTGCCTTAGGTCGGCGCCCGTGAGATCCGCGCCCTTCAGGTTCGCGCGCGGTCCGCGGGCGCGCGAGAACTTCACCTTCTCGGCGCGCGCGGCCGACAGGGTCGCGTCCGAGAAGTCGGCGTCCTCGAAGATCGCTCCGCCGAGGTACGCCCCGTCGAGCGCGGCTCGCACGAGGACGGCGCGCGTCAGATCCGCGCCCGTGAGATCCGCGCCCGTCAGCATCGTCCCCCGGAGGTTCGTGCCCACGAGCTTCGCGTTCTTCAGGTTGCAACGCGCGAGCGATCGGCCCGCGAAATCGAGGTCGGAGAGGTCGCCTCCGCTGAAGTCTTCGCCGTCGAAGTTGCCGGGCTTGGAGAGCCGCGCCCGCAGCGCCTTGCGCGCCTCCGTCTCGGGCGGTCCCTCGGGAGCGGACGGGATCGCGGGCATCATCGCGGGCTTCTCGATCTCTGCGGGCGCGGCGGGCGGGGATGACCCGTCGTCCGTCGAGGCCCGAGCAGACGCAGGAGCGGGCGGCGAGGGCTGAGCGACCGGCGGAGCGGAGGGAGGAGCGACGAGGGGCGGGGCGGCGGGCGGAGTCGCGAGGGGCGGCGGAGCAGCTGCGACGGGTGGAGCCGGGACCAGGGCGGGAGGCGCGACGACAGGCGGCGCCGCGATCCCCGCCGAGGGTTGCGCGTCGACGCGCGTGAACGGAGTCGACGGCTGGAGCGTGGACGCGACCGGGCCCGTCTCGGGCGGCCGCGTCGCACTGACCCGCGGAAAGTGCGAAGGCGGCGTGGACGGCGTCCGCGGCGGCGGGGGCGGCGGAAGCGGTGGGGGAGCGGAATCCTGGAGCGCTTTCGCCATGTCCTCCCGCAAGTTCTTCGCGAACGGAAGCGTCGTCTTCGTCGCGAGCAGCGCGTCGACCGAGATCAACGAGGTGCGCCCATCCCCGGTGTCGTCGTCCGCGATGGAGGGCGAGAGCGAGCGCGGAGGGGGCGGAGCGTTCGGATCGGCGGGGACGAACGGCGCCGACTTCTGGTTCATCAGAAGCCGCATCTGCGCCTCGCTGAGGTCCATCGTCCCTCCGAACTCCGCCTCGGCCATCTCGATCGCAGCGGCGGCTCGCTGCGCGCTCGTGAGGTCGAGCGGCGCAGGGATGCCCACCGGTGCAACAGGCTGCGGAGGCGGCAGCTGCGGAGGTGGAGGCTGCGGGGGCGGAGGCTGCGGGGGCGGAGGCTGTGGAGGTGGAGGCTGTGGAGGTGGAGGCTGTGGAGGTGGAGGCTGCGGAGGAAGGGAAGCGAGTTGCGGCGGGGGAGGCTGTGGAGGTGGCGGCCGCGGCGGCGCGGGTTGCGGCGGCCTCGACGACGGTTGCACGGGTGTCGGGCCCGCGGGTCGTGGACCGAACGCCGGCGCTTGCATTCCGTGGTCGGAGCCGCGGCCGAATCGAGCGCCGTCGGCGCGCTCGGGAAATGGGATGTTCGGCGCGGGGGCGGAGCTCGGCTGGGGCGGGTGGTGGGGACCCGTCACCGCGCGCGCGCGATCCAGCACGTTCCGGGGCTCGGTGAGCGTGTCGTGGGTCTGCGAGTCCTCGCTCACGAGCGGCCCCGCCGTCGCTCCGAGCAGGTGGGTGCCCTCGATCTCATCGTCCGCGTGAGACAAAGACGGGACGTTGAAATGGCGCGGTGGAGCCGGCGGAGCCGCGCCATGAAGGAGCGCCTCGGGCGCGCTCATCGGGGGGTTGCGCGGCGGAGCCGCGCCGAAGCTCGGGGGGCCGGATGCCGGGGGATCGAAGGGGCGTGGGGCTCCGGCTGGGGGGGTCGCGGCTGCGCCGAACGGCGTCGCGCGAGCGGCGATGGCGCGGGCGACGTCGGCGCTCCGCAGCACCTCGGTGCCACCGAGCTCCTCCGCCTCGTCGTCGGTCGCGACGACTGGGACGCCCATCCGCCTCGAGCTGCTCGGGAGACCGGACGAGGGGCCGCTCCGGATGAATGGGAGGCTCGCGGACGACACGGGCGCGTCGTTGGACGACGGCAGCGTCTCGCCGAGCCGCTGCGGCGCTGCGGTCTTCACGGGCGCGCTCGCGCGGGGCGGCGGGACCTCGTCGGCGCTCGGGAAGCGCGCGTCGTCGGCGCCGAGCTCGAGCGCGAGGTACACCTTGAGCGCGCTCGCCGCGCGCTCGTTCTCGAGCGCGATGCTGCCCCGGTAGCAGAGGGTCGTGCACATGCGGTCGGCGTCGATCGCGAGCGTGTCGGCGACGAGCTCGAGCGGTGCGAGCTGCGCCATCGGCCCGTGGCCGGGGTGGTGCTGTGGGGCGAGTCCGAAGACGCGCGCCCGGACGCGCGACCCCGGGAGCTGCGTCTTCAAGCGGTGGACGGACGGATGGACGCCGTCGAGGACGAGCCACTCGTCACCCCGGAGATAGCTCACCTGCTGATCGGCGGGCGCCGATTGGAAGTACGTCCAATCGAACGCATCGGGCAGGTCCACCAGCGCGTCCGTCGGCGGAGGGCGGCCTCCACGGAGGAGCCTCGCGCGCGGCTGCCAGTAGCGCGAGATCGGCGAGAAGAACGCCGAGTGGTTCGGGTCGTTCGGATCGACCAGGTTCGGGCGCGCCGATCCGATCGGGTTGTCGGGGGTCGCGAGCGCGTGCTCCGGCTGAAGCGGCATCCGCTGGAACGCGCGGACCGCGCCGTTCGCGTCGCGGTCGCCGAAGACGTTGACCGCCTTCTCGATGATCTTCTGGTCGCGGTAGAGCGCGAGCCGCACCGTCGCGGAGTAGGTCGGCGTGTTGCCCAGCGCGTACGCGTGCCCGACGAGCGTGACGTCCGCGTGCGGTCGGTACGGGATGAGGTCGCTCGCCTCCTGGACGCTCCTGAGGGCGTTGTTGCCGAGGTGCTTGTCGCCGTGCGCGACCTCGTCGGGTGCGCGCAGCCGCATCGGCTGCCCGTTCATCATGTCGAACGTGCACTTCGCGACGATCGTCGCGCGGACCACCCCGCGGTAGCGCCACACCACGGCGCCCGTCGAGAGCGGCGCCGCTGGGGCGACGCGCGGCGACGCGACGACCGTGATATCGACCGGCGGGGCCTCGCTCATCAGCCCCTACGAGGTCGCAGCCGCGGAGAACTGCACCTGCCGTGCTTGTTGGAGCGGCGTCGCGACCACGTCGCCGATCTCGGTGAGGGGCTCGCCCTGACCGATCGCGTCCCGCAGCTCGCGCGCGAGCGCCTTCGCGCGTCCGCGGATGCTGTCCTCCGTCGCGCGGAGCCCCTCGGCGACCTCCTTCACGAAGTCTCGCTCCTCCGAGCGCGGCGCGTCCCGCCGCACGAAATCCACGATCTTCTGGAGCCCGTCCGCGCCGTCGATCGAGAGGATCGACGAGAGCCGCTTGCCCTCCTCGACCCACTCCGGCTTCGTGACCTCCGGGTGGAAGTGGCGCGCGACCTCGACGTCGAACCGCGTGCCCATGATCCGGTTCGCGAGCGCGTTGTTCCCGAAGTTGCGCTCGTGGAACGCGTCCATCGTGAGGGAGAACACGCGCTCCATCGCGGGAGAGCTCAGGTCGTAGTCCCACTGCATGTAGTCGCCGCGCGTGCGCCCCTCCTGCTGCATGCGGTGGAGGAGCGGCGTGCCCGCGTAGAGCTCCACGCGCCCGAAGTTCGAGGGGAACTCGGAGGCGTAGCGGAAGAACGCGATGTTCGTCTCGATGTCCTCGATCGTCGTGTCGGGATCGAAGAGGAGGATGTTGAAGCACGTGTAGAGGTCGAGCTTCCGCACGAGGTCGATCGACTTCTTGTTCTGCTTCGCGGGCGACCAGCGCCGCAGCGTCTCGAGGCCGGCGTCCGCGTCGGTCTCGATCCCGATGTACGCGCGGATGCAGTGGAGGCGGTTCTTCAGCACGTCGAACACCTTGGGATCGACGTCCGTCGGTCGCGCCTTCACGACGGTCGCGAACCTCCCGATGCCCCTCTTCTCGAGCGCGTCGGCGAGCGCGCTGAAGCGCTCGAAGTTCCGCTTGTGCCCGGGCACGAAGAAGTTGTCGTCGTGGAAGACGAAGATGTCGATGTTGCGCTCCTTCGTCATCGCGACCATCTCGTCCGCGACGTCCTCCACTTCGCGGATCCGGTAGCGCTTGCCGGGCAGGGACTGCTCGTGCCACGCGGCGATGCAACAGAAGCTGCAGTTCGCGTAGCACCCGCGGCTCGACACGAGCGGGGAGATCCCGTGCCCGAAGCACATCGCCGGGACGCCGCGCCGGTCCGGCCGCGGGAGCTTGTGGATGTCCGGGAGCGCCGGGTGGGCGGTCATGATCACGTCCCCGTCCTCGCCGTGCAGCGCGAGCCCGGGGATGCCCTCGAGCGGGCCGTTCGCGACGACCGCGTTCGTGAGCGCCACCATCGTCTCCTCCGCCTCTTGTCGGCAGATCGAGGAGATCTCTGGGAAGTCGAGCATGATGTCCTTCGCCGCGAACGTCGCGAAGTGGCCGCCCATCGTGATGTGGCCCTTGAACCCCTTCTCTCGGAGCGCGACGGCGAACGCGAGGAAGTCGTTCGCGCGCCACTGGAACGCGAGCGACACGCCCACGACGACGGGCTCGTACTGGAGCACGCGCTCGATCGCGTAGTTGAAGTCGAGCGGCTGGTTGAACGGGACGATGTCGCTCTCGTGCCCCGCGACCGCGAGAGAGGACGCGATGTAGCGGAGGCTGAGGTTCTCCTCGATCTCCGGACCGACCAATGAAACGCGTGCCATGGTGTGCTCCTCGAGATCAGGGGTGGTTCGGGCCGCTCTTGCCATTGCGGTAAGGCGGCGGAACCGGATCGACGACGATGTACGGCGTGCGGGTCGGCGGCGTCGGCGGGACGTACGGCGTCGCGGTGTGCGCGCTCGCGGGCGGGTTCGACACGACGGCGGAGGAGGAGGGCGCGGCGGACGCGTCCGCCGACGCGACAGCGGAGGGCGCAGCGGACGCGCTCGCGGGCGGCGTCGGGTCCTTCTGGGTGAGGCTCGGCGCGCCCCGGCGTCGCCGCGCTCGTCGCCGCCGTGCCCGTCCCGGTGACGCCGGGGTCGGGCCTCGGCTCGTCCTTCGCTCCGCAGCCGACGACCGTGGCGGCCGTCGTCGCCGCGAGGAGCGCCTGCATGTGGTTCATCGTCCGGTCGCGCGGGCCTCCCACGCGGCTCGCGCCAGCCGCGTTCGGGCTGCGGGCGACGCGGTTCTGCGTCGGATCCGGCAGCACTTCGTTCATGAGCCGGAGTCTTCTTCGTGGATCGGCAGCTCCCATGGCACCTCCCGCAAGCTCGGTGAGTCTACGGAAGACTCCCCGAAGCGCCAACCACGACCAATCAGTCTGTTCCTTGCGCGCCGAGGCCCGCTCAAAAAGTTTGCGCGCCGCGAGCGAGAAATGAGATCGAAGAGTCGACGATGGAGCGCCACATCCGCACCGTGGGCGACTGCGATATCTCGTGGCTCGAGGTCGGCCCCCGCGGCGTGGAGTCGGCGGGCACGCCCCCGCTCGTGCTGCTCCACGGCCTCAGCGACTCGAACCACACGTGGGATCTCGTCGCGCCGACGCTCGGGCGCACGCGCCGCGTGCTGATGCCGGATCTGCCCGGGCACGGCCGCTCTTCCCGCCCCGACGCCACGTACTCGATCCGCTGGTACGCGCGCACGATCGCGGCCTGGCTCCGCGCGACGGGCCTCCGCGAGATCGATCTCGTGGGCCACTCCCTCGGCGGCGGGGTCGCGCAGCGCCTCCTCATCGAGCTGCACCGCCTCGGCGTCATGGGTGAGACGGAGCTACCGCACGTGCGCCGGCTCGGGCTCGTCGCCTCCGGCGGGCTCGGTCGCGAGGTCGCGTGGCTGCTCCGGCTCGCGGCGGCGACGGGTGCGGTCGAGCGGATCGGGCAGCCCTTCATGGATCGAGGAACGCGCCTCGGGATGCGCATCCTCGGAGGTGAGTTCAAGAAGCCCGACCGGGCGACGCTCGGCCGGCTGAACGATCGCGCGGGCACCGCGCGGGCGCTGTCGCGCACGCTGAGCGCGTCCGTCGGGTTGGGCGGGCAGCGCCCCCACTTCCTCGATCACGCGCACGAGCTCCCCAAGTTGCCCCCGATCGCCGTGTTTTGGGGCGATCGCGATCGAGTCATCCCGGTCTCGCACGTGAAGGACGCGTCCACGTTCCTCGAGGGCATCACGGTTCGAAGGTTCGAGCGCGCGGGGCACTACCCGCACCGCGAGAGCGTCGCGCAGTTCGTGCCCGCGCTCCTCCACTTCCTCGATCGGCCGCAGGCCCATCCGAGCATCAAGCCGAAGACGCGCCCGCGCGGGCTGCGCGAGATGGTGAGCGCGTTCCTCAAGGCCCCCGCTCGGATCAGCTCGCCCGGCTTGCTCCTCCCGAAGGCCGCGAGCGCGCGTTAGGGCGCGTCCGGAAATAAGGGCGCGTCCGGAAATAAGTGGCTGCATCGAGGGCGACGATGCGCCCCGCGGCCAAGGCGCGACGAGGAATAGTGGGGCTATTTTGAGGAGGAGTAACGCCGGCCGCGGGAATGCAGCGTCGGCCGAATGCGCCAGTTATTTCCGGACGCGCCCTTGGTACCGCCGGGCGGAGACAAGGAGGGGGAGTCGAGTCTACGACGGCCCGATCGGCCGGCATCAGCGCCGGTCTTCGCTGCGGGCGTCGGCCCGGAGCGGCGCTGATACCGGCTGAACTTCGGACGAGGTGAAGGAGTCGACCGAGGGCCGCGTCGCGCGCACGCGATCGAAGCGGCGCCGATCGTTCGCGCCGCGGAGCTCTCCGCGTACCATGCGCCATGGACTCGCCCGGCGACTTCGCGAAGCGGCTCGACGCGATGCTCGGCGCGGACACGTCCCCGCGGCCGACGTCGGAGGCGCTCCGCGAGCTCGTGCTGACGGCGTTCTACGCGAGCCTCGAGCGCGAGGAGGGCGTGGAGCTCCGCTTCGCGCTCGCGTACGTGGGTCGCGAGAAGCTCTACACGGAGCACGGCGGGCCGGATCTGTGGGCGCCGCTCGAGCTCGCCTCCCCGGTGCCTCTCACCGTCGACGCGGTCGCGAAGCTCGCGCAGGCAGCGGATCCTTGGCGGAGCGTCATCGCGGTGGGCGGTCCCGCGGGCGCCCTCGAGATCCTCGGCGTCATCCGGACGGGGAGGGCGCGCACGCTGATCTGGGATTGCCTCGTCCTCCGCGCGACGGCGCCGGGTCACCTTCAAGCGTTCGTCGGCGACGCGTACGCGATGGAGCTCGCGAAGGGCTCCGTCATCGCCGCCGAGCCCGTGCTCGTGTTCGACGGCGGGCTCGTCCGCGCGCGGCTCGATGACATGGCCGCCGAGCACGGGCTCGACGCGCGCCTCTACACGCGCGCCCTCCGCCGGGTCGTGCGAAACCTCACGGATCGCGGCGTGGGCGGGATCGTCGTGGTGGGCGCGGACGACGCGCTCGATCTCGTGCGCGGTGGCTACCCGCTCGCGCGCCCTTCGCCGACGCTGCGGGACGCGGTCGGCCCTCCCTCCGACGCGGAGGGCCCGCCCAGCGCGCCACCTCGACCGATCGAACAGGAGGCGCTCCGCGCGGTGGACCACCGCGCGACCGTGTTCGACGAGGTGACCTCGTTCGTCGCGGATCTCGCGACCATCGACGGCGCGCTCGTCCTCGGCTCCGATCTGTCGGTGCTCGCGTTCGGCGCGCGCCTCGTGGCGCCCCCGATCACGGCCCTGCCTGTCGTGCGCGCGCGCGACGGGGACGCCACGCGCTCCGACGGCTCACCTCTCGCCAAGCTCGGGACGCGCCACAACTCCGCGGCCGCGCTGTGCGCCGCGCGCGCGGGCGTCGTCGTGTTCGTCGTCTCCGAGGACGGCCCCATCTCCGCGATGCTTCGGAGCGCGCCGCCCACCGACGATCGACTCGTCGTCTGGCGCCCCGTCACGCTGACCTACTGGAAGCCCTACGGCTGACGCCGTGGAGCGTCTTCGTGGGGCCCCGAAGGCGTCCGCTCAGGCCTTGAACTTGCGGTAGAGCTGCGCCTTGCGATCGGGGCCCTGCGGCAAGATGGGGCGCGGCGGAGGGGCGGGCGTGGGAGCCGCGGGGATGGGTTCGTTGACGTCCCAAGGCGCGGGCGCGGGCGCCCTCGGGATCGCGGGCTCCGCGGGCGGCGGCGCCGACTGCGCGGGAGGTGCGGGCGCGGACGGCGTCCCCGGCGCGGGCGACGAAAGCGCGCGCCGCGGTGGCGCCGGTTCGGGGTCCTCGATTGCGAGCGTCGATTTGATCGCGGGCGTCACCGGGACCACCTGGCTCGAGACGAGCGCCGCGGGGCGGATCGCGGGCATGCGCGTCGACGAGCGTCGCCCCGTCGCGCCGCCGGGCGGCGGGGCCGAGCTGGTCGTGCCAGGCGCGGACGGCGCGTCGGACGCGGTCCCGGGGCCGCTCGGGGGCGGGCTCGACGTGAAGGGCAGCGCGCTCCCGCTCGGCGCCGAGTGCAGGACGAACGTCGATCCGTGGGCGTGGTTCAGCGCCGCGCCCGCGGCCGCGTCGTCCGCGTCGCTCCACGCGATGCGCTTCGCTCCCTCCCGAAGGCGCGCGAGATCGGGGAACCGAAACGGCTGGCCGGGCTCCTCGAGGGCGCCCGCGATCCGGAGGCTCTGGAGATCCACGAGGCCGACCTCGAGCACACCTCGAAAGATCAGGTCCGCGCGCAGGAGGTGCGGCTCGACGAACAACGTGTCGAGCCGCATCGCGATCGACGCGCGCTGTCCGCTCGGGATCTCGGCGATCGCGGCGGCGCGCAGCGCCGGGAGCGCGACGCGGAGCGCGGGGAATTCTCGGTTCATCCCCGCGAGGAGGAGCAGATCCCCCGCGGCGAGGTCGTCGAGCTGCTGGTCGAGCGGCGCGGAGTGGAAGTACGTGTCGTCGAACGCGTCCGGCAGCTCGGCCCACGGCGCCTCGTCGACGCGCTTGCGATCCATGGCGCCCCGCTTCGCGCGGCGCCGTGGCCATGTGGTGGAAATGGGTCCGAAGCCGAACGGCTCGACGCGCGCGCCTTCGCTCGCGAGGATGTTCGGCATCGCGCCCCCGGCGCGCGGCTCGAAGCCCACGCCGGCGGGGTTCTCCGGGTGTCCGAGCCCCCCGAACGCGCGCTCGTAGGTGATCGGCAGCTCGCGAAACGGGGCTGGGCGTGGGTCGCCGCCCGCCTTGCGGTCGCCGACGACGAGGAGCTCCTTGCTGAGGAGCAGGTTCCGACCGCGCGCGAGCGCCACGCGCGCCTTCGCCTGCGTCACCTCCGCGCCCTCGGGCGCGAACGCGACCGCGTCGAGCAGGATCTCGGCCCGCCGAAGGTAGAGCGCGGTCTCCGCCGCGCGCCGCACGCTCGTCACCGGGTTCTCGGTCCGCGGCACCTCGCGCTCGACGAGCGGCGTGGGCGCCGTGAGCTCGAGCGGGCGCTCGGGCGCGAGGCGAAAGCTCGCCTTCACGACGACGGTCACGCGCGCCCGCCCGCGGTGACCCCACGCCCGCGCGCCGACCGCGACGCGGCCCGCGGAGAGCACTTCGAGATCGAGCTTCACGCCACGCCTCCCTTCAGAGCCCCACGAACACCTTGCCCTGCGAAGGCGCGACTTGCGCGCCCATGGGCATGTTCGCGTTCGGCCCGTTGCACGCCACGACCGACGTCAAGAAGACCACCTTTCGCCCGCCCGCGTAGACCTTCGTGCTGAACAGCTTCGGCGCCGCGGGGCCCCGGTTGATCCGCGAGACCACGCCGCCGACGACGCCCGGCTCGTCGCCCGTGCTGCTCGGGATCTGCGCGCCCTCGGCGACCGTCTCCTTGTTCATGATGAGCACCTGGAACACCGCGCCGACCGCGCACGCCATCTGCGCCGAGTTCGGGTACGGGATGGGCGCGGGCGGACGCGGGGGCGGGGGCGGCTGGGGCGTGAGGCACACGTCCGGCATGGCCGCGACCGTGCCGGCGAGCTTCGACGAGCATGGCATCAAGATCCCGGGCATCGGCGCGCTCCGATCGAGGTGGGGGTCATCCGAGGAGGATCTTGCTGCCGTCGATGCTGGTGTCCTCGTTCGACACCATCGTGGTGCGCCTCGAGAACAGGGCGTACACGTCCCCGACGATCGTTCGCGCGCGCCCGACGCGCGTCTGCGCGAGCTCCGCGGTGTCGCGAAAGGCGTTCCGCGTCTTCTCGACGAGCCGCGTGGCGTCGAGCTCGAAGCGCTCCGCGCTCTGGGACAGCACCTCGGCGGACGTCGCGATCCGCTGCGCGAGCACCGACAACGGCCCCTTCACGACCGCGCTCGCCTCGCTCGCGTCCACGGAGACGCGCGGCGCCGTGACGCTCAGCGCGGCGCCTGCGCGCTGGCGGAGATCGCCCGCGGCCTCGAGCTCGATGTCCGTCCCCGATCGGAGAACGACGCGCCCGCGCGGCGCCGCGAGCACGAGGTCCCCCTGCGGCGCCGCGATCTCGGCGGTCCCGTTCGAGTAGCGCACGAGCACCCGGCCGATGGGATCGCGGACCTCGAGCGCGTCGTCGACGACGGCCGCGGACGATCCATCCGGCAGGAGGAGCTCCGCCTGGTCCTCGGGCGCGCGCCGGCGAACGGAGACGCGGTGGACGCCGGCGCTGCGAGGCTCGGGGGCGGGGGCTCGATCGGAGAGGGGCACGTCGTTCACTCCTGTTTCCTCGGGTCGTTCGGTTGGAGCAGGGCAGGTCACTTCTGCACCCAGTTGTCCGCGATCGGCGTCCATTGAGTCGCCTTGTTGACCGCCACCTCGACCGCTTCGCGCTGGCGCTCGGCGTCGTCCACGAGCATCTTCGTCTTGAGGTCCGCCGCATCCTTCGTGCGGGTGAGGTTGGCCTGCGTCTCGGCGATCGACTTCGCGGTCTCCGCGAGCATTTGCGCCGCTTTGATCTTCCCCTTGAGGATTACGAGCTCGACGCTCACGCCCATCCCTCGGACCGTCAGGTCGTCGCTCGAGATGACGGCGGAGCCGAACGCCACCCGGTCGGCCGCGATGGACACGTCCGTCGCGCCGAGCGTGAGCTTCGTGTCGCCGACGAGCTGCGCCGCGGAGTCCGTGATCGTGAGCTGCGCGCTCCCTGCTGTCCCGAGCTCGACGTTCTTGTCGGCGACCTTCAGCTGCCACGAGGTGTTGCCGATCGTCGCCGCCGTGGGCGTCGCCCGGAGGCCGAACATCCCGGCGAGCGCGTCCGCCTTGTCCTCCCCCGCGAGGCTGACCTCCTTCGCTGCGGCCGAGACTTTCTGACCCGCGTCGAGGTTCGCCGTGAACGCGATGTCGCCCTTGCGCGCCACCACGGAGACGCCCTCTTTCGCGGCCTCGAGCTCGAGCTTCGTCTCGGCCACGATCCGCACATCACCGTCTTTCGACGGATCCGAGCCGCGCGCCGTGTTGGTCGTCGCCGTCACGAGGACCTTCTTCCCGAGCGTCTCGGCGAGGCCGTCGCGGCTCGTCACGGCGACGCCCTTGGGCGCCGCGATCTCCCCCTGGTCCGTGGCGGCGATGCTGATGTTCTTCCCCGCGACGAGCGCCGTCGCGTCGGCGGCGAGGGCCGCCGATCCGCCGTGCACGAACACGTGCTGTTCGCCGTACACGCGCGTCGTGTCGGACGAGCCGACCACGTGCTGGCTCCGCCCCTTCCGCATGAGCTTCGCGAGGAGGCTCGCGGGCGCGGGCCTGTTCCAGAAGTCGCTGGGGACGAACGTCCCCTTGGGGAGCGCGGCGACGACCTTCTCCGTCGCCTTCTCCTGCGCCGTGTCCTCGAGCTGCCGCTCCCTGAGGAACTTGACGAACGTGTACGCGGCCATCGCGACGCTGAAGAGGATCTCGACGCCCATCTTCGCGTCCGCGAGGAGCTGCTTCACGTGCCCGATCGCTTGCGCCGTCGTGCTCTCCGTCGCGTGGTAGGTCGCGTCGAGGTTGACCTTCTTCGCGTAGGACATGGCGCGCTTTTGCGCCGCGAGCGCGCCGCTCGTCTGGGTCACGCGATCGCGCGCGGCGCTGTACGCGGTCAGCGCGGCCCGGAGCTCGGGGTTGCTCGTGTGCACCTCGAGCCGGGTGCGGTCGAACTTGTCCCGCGCCTCCTTCGCCGCCTGCGCGGCTGCCTGCGCGGCCTTCTCCGCGTCGGCCTTGGCCTTCGCCGCGCGTTCGATCGTCGCGTTCGTCGGTCCTCCCTCGTTCTTGCGGATCAGTTCGTCGTACGCCTCCTCCGCCGCGATGAGCGCGTCTGCGGCTGCGGCGGCGGTGGCGTCCGCGTCGTCCGAGGCCTTGTCGGCGTCCGCGAGGCGCTGCTTCGGATCGGGCGAAGGCTCGGCGAGCGGCGGGTCGCTCGGCTTCGGGAGCGCCATCGCCTTCTCGGCCGCCTCGAAGTCCGTGAGCGCGCGATCGGCCTGCTCCTGCGCCTTCGCGAGCTTCGACTCGGCGGCGACCTTGAACGTCGCGACCTGCTTCAGCGAGAGATCCCTCGCCGCGAGGACGACCTCGAGCCCGGCGGACGTGGCCCCGAGGACGCCGCCGATGAGCGCGCCCGCCTTGCCGACCTTGGCCGCCCAGTCGGGGGGCTCCGCGACCGAGTAGATGCTCCCCGAGCTCCGGAAGTCCTTGAGCAGCGACAGGGTCGACTTCAGCGTGGTGAAGGCGTTCACGCTGTTCCCCGCGACCGTCGAGACCGCGCCTCGGGTCTCGAGCGCTGCGCCGACCTCGGGGGAGTTCGGCGCGCCGAGCTGGAACGTCGTGTCCGAGTGGGGCGTCGTGAGCTTGATGCGCTCGGAGCCCTCACTGTCGTCGATGTTGAGCTCGTTCCCGCCGCCCGTGCGGACGATGTTCCGCGGCGCGTTGTTCGCCGTGACCGGGCTCGTGGTGAACGCGTTCGGCACGGTGCCAGCGATGATCGGGCGGTCCGGATCGCCGTCGACGCACGTGATCAAGACCTCCACGCCGGGGCGCAGCGGGAAGTGCATCCCGTAGCCCTCGCCGGTGTGGGGCTGCATCATCCGGAGCGGGCGCGACGCGCGACCCTCTGGGGTGTGCGCGGTGTCGTAGAGAAAGCGCACGCGGTAGCGCCCCTCCTCGTCGATCTCGGCGTACTTGCCGCGCTGCGCGGCGTCGATCACGCCGGTCAGCATGCCGTGCACCCGCGGCTTGGGCGTGACGCGCGCGGGGCGGAACGGGACGTCCGCAGGGATCGCGCGGAACGTGTTGTGGTACCCGGCCTCGCCATCGCGCGCCGCGCCGAGCGCGGTCTGGTGGAGCGTGTGCGTCACCTCGAGGAGGAGGAGGTGAAGGTCTCCGCGCGCGTGCCCCTCGAGGTGGACCTTCGCGCCGGCGGCGAGCGCGGCGACGTCGCTCTCGCCGACGAGCACGCGCCGGGTGCAGCGCTGCTCCTCGGCGCGCACGGTCGCGATCCGCTCCCCCTCGTCGGGCGTCTTGAAATGCGCCCCGTACTCCACGATGCCACCGCCAAACCCGTCCGGCGCCTCGGCCGCGGCGGTGAGGTCGAGCTGCGGCTTGCGGTAGTTGTAGTCGCGCACGACGTACGTCGTCGGGATGAGGCGCGTCGTCCGCTCGAGCGCGTAGACCTCGCGGCGCTCGCCCCGGCCCCGGAAGTGCGCCTTCCCGCCGCCCCCGATGGGGGGGAACGCGGCGTTCGCGTCCGCGAACACGAGCACGTCGCGCCCGTCCTTGTGCTCGAAGAAGAAGCTGATCCCGAGGTGCTCCGTGATGCGCGAGATGAACGCGATGTCCGTCTCCCGGTACTGCACCACGAACTCCCGGGCCGGGTAGCGGCTCTCGTCGAGGCGCATCTCGAAGTCGCGCCTCGGGGAGAGCCCGACGAGCTCGAGCTTGTGGGCGATGATCTCGGGGACGGACTTATCGAGGTAGATGTCGAGCGTCTCGATCATCGTGAGCCGGAACGCGCGAGGGCCGAACTTCAGCCGGTAGGTGGCGTGCGAGGGCTCCGCGTCGAGGTCCTCGCGGACGAGCGTGATCATCCCGTGGATGCGCCGAGTCTCGACGCCGTCCCGCGAGAAGACGAGCGTCGCGGAGGCCGCCGCGATGGCCTCGGCGTCGATCGCGTCCGGGGTCGCCGTCACCGCGACCAAGTCGAACGAGAAGAG
Organism: Polyangiaceae bacterium; assembly: GCA_046351395.1. Lineage (GTDB taxonomy): Bacteria > Myxococcota_A > Polyangia > Polyangiales > Polyangiaceae > CAYYKK01. The sequence goes on along the minus strand of JAXLYP010000027.1, from coordinate 142,704 downwards.
CTCCGAGATGGCTTCGCGGCCGCGAAGCTCGCTCACGCGGAGCGCGTCCGGGTCGAGGCCGTCGATCTCGAGCTGCACCAGGGGATGGGTCATCGTCGCTACCTCGCGAAGTCCTCGGCGCGCGCGCGCTCCGGATCGGTCTCTCGGACGCCAGCGAGGCGCGCGCCCTTCATGGCGGCTCCCTCTCGGCTCGTGCGGTGCAAATTCGCTCCCTCGAGGTTCGCGCCCTGCAGATCGCTCGCGTCGAGGCGCGCCCACGAGAGATCCGTCCACGACAGATCCGCCCCGCCGAGCGCCGCTCCGGAGAGATCCGCACGACGGAAGCGCGCGGTCGAGAAGCGCGCCTTGTCGGCGCGCGCCTTCCGGAGCGAGGCCGCGTCGAAGCTCGCGTCGTCGAACGTCGCGTCTCGCAGGTCCGCCTCGTCGAGCTTCGCCTCGCTCAGGTTCGCGCGCGCCCCGGAGAGGCGAGGGAGCTTCGCGCCGCGCAGGCTCGCGCGCTCGAAGCTCGTCTGCACCGCGATCGCGCCCTCGAGTCGGGCGCCGTCCAAGTTGGCGTCGAGGAGCATCGAGTTCGTGAGATCGCACGCCGTCCAGTCGACGCCGGCCGCCTTCACGCCCTCGAGGAGCGACTGGACGATGGGCGCGCCGCGGAGCGACGTCCGGCGAAGATCCGCGTGGCTCAGGTTCACGCGCTCGAGCCGGCTCTCGCGCAGATCCGCGCCGTCGAGGTTCGCGCCCACGAGCCGCGTGAGGAACAGCGTCGAGCCTCTGAACACGGCGCCCGAGAGGTCGGCGCGCTCGAGGTTCGTCCCCTCGAGGACGCACCCCTCGAGCTCCGCGCCGCGCAGGTTCGCGCCGCCCAGGTCGGTGCGCGCGAGGGCGCATTGGTCGAGCCTCGCCGCGCTCAGGTCCGCGCCGTTCAGATCGAGCGCGGAGAGATCCTGCAGGGAGAAATGCGCCCCGGCGAGGACGGCGCGGGCCATGACCGCGCCCGCGAACGACGCTCGCGCGAGGCTCGCGCCGCGGAGGATCGCGTCCGTGAGGAGCGCGAAGGAGAGGCTCGCGTCCTCGAGGTTCGAACTCGAGAGGTTCGCGCGGGAGAGCTCGGCGTGCTCGAACGTCGCGCGCGCGAGGACCGAGCCCGAGAGATCGGCGCTGGTGAGGTCTGCCCCTCGGAAGTCGAGGCCTCCGAGCTTCGCGCCGCGGAGCTGCGCGCCTCGGAGCCGCGCGCCGACGAGGGAGCACGCGCGCCATACGCTCTCGCTGAAGTCCGCGCCATTCGCCGCGAGATCGGCGAGGTCGACGCCCTCGATCTCGACGCCCGCGAACGGCGCGCCCGAGCGGCGATGCGCCTCGAACTCCGCGCGCGTCCGGAGGATCACGTCGCCCCTCCGAGCTTGCACTGGGTCAGGATCGCGAGCTCGAGCTTCGCCCCGCGCACGTTCGCCTTCCACGTCTCCGCGCCGTGGAGGTTCGCTCCACGGAGGTCCGCGCCGTCGAGGTCGGCGCTCTCGAGGAGCGCCTCCATGAGGTTCGCCTTCTGCATCTCCGCGCGTCGAAGCTTCGTTCGGGCGAGGCGCCCGGCGCGGAGATCGGCGGAGGTGAAGATCGCGTCGTCACAGCTCGCTCGGCAGAAGCTCGCGGCCTCGAGCTTCGCCTGTCGGAAGCTCGCGCCCTCGAGGCCCGCGGAGTCCCAGATCGAGCGCGTCGCGTCCGCCTCGTCGAACGCGCCCTCCGGGAAGAACGCCTCGTCGGCGCGCGCGCCTTTGAGGTCGCACCGACGGAGGGACGCGCGGGGGCCTCGCGCGCCGTAGAGGCGAACGTCCGGGAGGGTCGCGCCGTCGAGCACCGCACCATCGAGGTTCGCGGCGGTGAAGTCCGCGAACGGAAGCTTCGCGCCGTCGAAGCGCGCGCCCGTCCACGCTCCGCCCGCGAAGCTCGCGCGGAGCCCCTCCGCGCCGCGGAAGCTCGCGCGAGCGCCCCTCGCGCCCTCGAGCACGGTGAGACCGAGCTTCGCTCGATCGAGGCTCGCGCCCTCGAGGAGGACCGCGGTGAGATCCGCGCCCGACAGGTCCGCCCCCTCGAGCACCGCGTCCGTGAGATCCGCTCCGCCGAGGTTCGCGCCCGTGAGCGCGCTCCCCAGGAAGCGCGCGCGACAAAGGCGCGCGCCGATGAGGTTCGCGCCCGTGAGGCTGCGGCCGCTGAAGTCGACGTCGGCGAGATCCAGCCCCGAGAGATCGAGCGAGGCGAGGGGCTCGTTCTCGCGGAGGCGCCGGAGCAGATCGACGCGACGCGGGTGCGCGTGATCCGCGGGCGCGGCGGTCTCGGTCGGCGGGGGCGGGGCCGGCTCCGCGATGGGCGCGCCGCTCGCCTTGGGGATCCCGCCGGCGTCGAGGCGCGCGCGGAGGCGTGCCTCCTCGAGGGACAAGATCGTCTCGCGAGGCGCGTCGGGCTCGTCAGGATCATCGACGATGGGCGGGACCGGGGCGAGCTCCGCGCGGTGGAGCGCGCGCGCGGCCTCGAGCCCGAGGGGCTCGGCGGCGAGGTCGTGCTGGAGGACGAAGAGCCCGGCGACGCAGGACGCGTCGTCGTCGCGAACGTCCAACAGGCCGCGCCAGACGACGTTGATCTTCATCGCGTCGGGGTCGAACACGACGGTGTCGATGCGGAGAAGGATCTCCTGGAACGCCCCGCCGCCGGCGCGCGAGCGCTGCGCGAAGCACCGGGGGGCGACGCCGCCGAGCGATCCACCGAGGACCGGAAGCGTGGGGTGCATCCCGACGATCTCGAACGCCTCGTCCCCGGCGATCGATTCGAGCTGCTGCGACGCGGGAGCGGACTGGAAGTAGCTCCAATCGAAGTCCGCCGGGAAATACGGCCAGCGCGCGCTCTGCCACGCGGCGTCGTAGGTGCCGAGCCTCGCGCGCCGTGCAAACCAAGACGGCGGAACCCCCGCGAAGCACGCGGGATCGGGCGCGTCGTCCGGTGAGCCGATGATCTCGTCGACGAGCTCGAGGTTCGGCAGTCGGTCGTCGGCGCGTCCGAGGCCGACGGGGTTCCGCGCGTGCCCGGGCCCGCCGTACGCGTTCTCGTAGAGCATCGGGATCGACTTGAAGGCGGATGGAGCGCCCGGGCTCACGCGGACGAGCGCGCGCTGCCAGCGCCGATCCCCGAAGACCGCGAGGCGCCGCGCGAAGCCCTTTCGCGCCGAGGCACCGCTCTTCGGCCCGAACCGAAACCCCACCTCCGCGATCGTCGCGCCAGCGCGCGGAGCGTACGCGTGCCCCACGAGGAGTACGTCCGCGCGCGGCTTGAAGATCGCGAAGTCGGACGGGTAGAGCAGCGTGCTCTCGGGGTGGTCCGAGCTCTGTACGTCGCCGCTCGGGACGTCGCCCTCGCGGCGGAGCGTCGCCGGCCCTCCGGGCACGAGATCGAACGTCCCCTTCACGATGACCGCGCGCACGTCGCGGCCCGCGTCGCGCTGCCAAGGCAGCGTGAACGCGAGGAACGGCGATCGCGTGACCGCCGGGATCGCCGCGCTTCGACGAGGCGGCGGCTCGGGGGAGTCGGTCGTCGGCAGTGCGGGATCCGCCACCGACACCGAGGCTCCCAGCCCTCGGGCCGCTCGGTCAAGATGACGTTGAGCGACTTCGCTGCACAATCCGCGGCCGGAGCCGCGGCGGAATCGAGCGCCTTCGGCGCGCTCATTGAATTCCGCGGCCGGAGCCGCGGCGGAATCGAGCGCCTTCGGCGCGCTCATTGAATTCCGCGGCCGGAGCCGCGGCGAAATCGAGCGCCTTCGGCGCGCTCATTGACTTCCGCGGACGGAGCCGCGGCAGATCGCGCGCCGTCGGCGCGCTCGGGAATTCGATGAACGCGCCGAAGGCTCCGCTCGGCGGCGGTCCTCCTCCGAAATCCGCTGCGAAGCGGTTCGAGGAGGAGTTCGCCGCGCGTCTACCGGTCGGTCCACATCGCGATGGTCTCGTAGCGCGCGAGCCCGTCCGCGCCCGCGACGACCCGCTGGACGATCGACTTGCCGTAGGTCGGCCCGCCGATCACGCGCGCGCGACCGAGCGCGACGAGGGCCGAGACGAAGACCTCGGCGGCGGACGCGGTGGTGTGATCCACGATGAGCTCGAGCGGGTTCACGTAGAGCGCGGGTCCCCGAGAGCGCCGCTCGGTGGCGTCGCCGTCGGCGTCGACGAGGGTCCCTAGGACGTGCCCCTCTCCGACGAACGCGCTCGCGAGATCGAGCGCCGCATCGAGGTCCCCGCCGGGGTTCCCGCGGAGGTCGATCTGGAGGAGCCGGTCCACGGGGAGTCCGGAGAGCGCGCGGTGGACGAGCGCGCCCACGTCGCTCGTGAACACGGCGACGCGCAGCGTCTCGCCGTCCCACGACACGGCGTCCTCGCCTCCGCGCGCGATGGCGCCGAGCGCGCGGAGATCGCGCATCGACAGGGGCGCGCCGGGCGCTCGCTCCCCGGCCTTCGTGAAATACACCGTCGCCGCGCTCGGGCTCGCGACCGCTCCGGACGATGCGTTCATCGCGTTGCCGGTGGAGAGGGACGTCAGCGTGATCGCGGGCATCTGCTCGATGAAGACGACGGGGTTGCCCATCGTGTACCGCGCCTCTTGGCGCGTGACCGGGTGATCGGTCCCGGCCTCGTCCCCGGACGTCGACGGAACGGAGGACGCCTGGGTGAGCGCGTTGCCGTTCTCGATCATGACGGTCGTCGAGAACGCGACAGCCTGCGAGTGGCTCGCCGTGTTCACGTACGGGATGGGCGCGTCGGCGCCCGTGCCCGTCGGCGTCAGGCAAGTGTCCGGGGCCGCGATCGCTTGGCCGCTCGTGCGGGTGGAGGCGCTCAGCATGATCAGCCCAGGTGGATCTCGCGGCCGTTGATCGACACGTTCTCCTCCGTGACGATCTTCGCGCGCCGTGCCTGCGTGAGCGCGGTCTCCTCGACGATCGTCTGCGCGTTGCCCGCGTGGAGCGTGTAGAGCTCGCGCACGCGCTGGCTCAGCGACTCGACGTGCTGGAGCACCGCGCCCGCGAACGTGCGGAGCTTGCTCGCCCGGATCTCGACGTCGGGCGACTCGATGGCGACGCCGCGATCCCCGCTCAGCGTGAGCTTCCCGTTCTCCGCGCGCACCGACAGATCCCCGGGGAACGAGACGACGCCGCGCCCCGTGGATCGCAGCACGCCGATGACCCAGGCCTTGCCCTCGCCGTCCTCGATGAGGAGCACCTCGTCCCCGACGGCGGGCTCGTACGTGAATGCCACCGCGAGCGCCGCGTCGACCTCGCGGGCGCCCGCGCGCTGCGCCGCGAGGGCCCCCGGCGTGGCGCGCGTGATCACGGCGGGCCCGACCGACACCGCGCGTCGCGCGCGCTCGGAGAGGTCGGTGGGGGCTTCGGTGAAGAGGGCGGTGACGGTCATGGGTCCTCCGTGGGGTGGGTCGGCGTCACGCGTCGTCCGGTCGAGGCGGGGGCATCCACGCCTCCGCCTCGAGCCGCTCGACGTCCGTGCGCTTGAGCGCGCGCGTGTTCGCGCCGTGGTAGACGGCGCCGTCGTCCTTCACGTGGTGGAACGTGGCGGTGAAGAGGCTCGCCCTCGAGAGATCCGCGTTCGAGAGATCCGCGTGCGACGCGTCCGCGAAATCCATGCGCGCTCCGGCGAAGTTCGCGCTCGACGCGTTCATCTTCATGAGCTGCGACTCGCGGAGATCGGCGCCCGAGAAATCCGCGGTCCGCGCGTCCGCGTCGATGAACGTTGCCTTCCGGAGGGCCGCGCCCGTGAGCTTCGCGCCGCCGAGCTTCGCGCCGCCGAAGAACGCGCCCTTGCCGGACACGTCGGAGAGATCGGCGCGCTCGAGCTTCGCGCCGCTGAAGTTCGCGGGGCCGAGGCGGCACCCGGAGAGGCGCGCGGATCCGAGGTTCGCCTCGGTGAAATCCGCGGTGTCGAGGTCCGCACCGCGGAGGTCCATGCCCGAGAGATCGCTCCGCTTGAAGGAACAGCGCACGAGGCGCAGGCCCTTCAGCGGGAGCGCGCGCGCGTCGATCTCGATGAAGTCGACGCGCTCGAGGTTCGCGCGCGTGAGCACGACCCCGTCGAGCTTCGCGCCGGTGACGTCCGCGCAGCGGAGCCTCGCGGCGGTGAGATCGGCGCCCGTGAGATCGGCGTTCGAAAGGTTCGTCATCTCGAGGCGCGCGCCTTCGAGCTTCACCCCGGCGAGGTTCGCGCCGCTCAGCGTGGTCATGTCGAGATCGGCCCCGGACAGATCCACGCCGCGGAGATCCGCGCCCGAGAGGATCGTGCGCGCGAGGCGCGCGCCGCGCACGGAGGCGCCCGCGAGATCGCAGCCGACGAGCAGCGCGAACTCGAGGTTCGCCCCCGAGAGATCCGCGTCCGCGAGGCACACGCCCGTGAGGCTCGCGGCGCGCAGATCCGCGCCCGCGAGGGACGCGCGCGCCGGGACGTCCACGTCCGGGGCGTCGCCCGCGTGGAGGTTCGCGAACGAGGCTTCCTCGGGCGCGGGGTCGCGCGCCGACAGGCGCGCCTGATCGAACCGGCAGCGCGCGAGGGTCTTCGGGAGCTCCGCGCCACGCAGATCGGCCCGCGCGAACGCGCACGCGTCCACCTTCGCGCCGGCGAGCTTCGCGCCTCGGAGATCGGCGCCCACGAAGATCGTGCGCGCGAGCGAGGCGCCCTCGAACGACGCGCGGACGAAGCGGCCGATGGAGAGCGTCGCCCGGTCGCACGTCGCCCCGTCGAAGCGGGCGAGGTCGAGCGTCGAGCCGTCGAGCCGCGCCTCCGTGAGGTTCGCCCCGCCGAAGTCGGCCCCCGCGCCGCGGGAGCGAGCGAGCGCGCCGCGCTCCGCGTCCGCGTTGCGGAGCGTGGCGCCCGTCAGATCGCAGCCCATCCATTTGCACTCGACGAGGCGCGCCCCGGTCAGGTCCGCGCCGGAGAAGTTCGAGAGGCCCGCGATCGAACCTCCGAGATGGGCGCCCGCGAGGTTCGCGCCCGCGAGGTCGCACTGGACGAGGCCCGCGCCCGCGAGGTTCGCGCCCGCGAGGTTGGCGCCGCGGAGATCCACGAGCGCGAGCTTCACCCCGGAGAGATCCGCGCCGGCGAGATCGCGCCCCGCGAGATCGATCCCCTGGATCGGGATCGCGTCCATCCGCTCGCCCGCGCGCGCCTTCGCGCAGAACTCGTCCGGGGTCATCCGCGCACCAGGGTCGAGCGATGCAGGATCGCGTCGGTGAAGTCGGCGTCTTTGCCCGCCGCGCCGAGGAGGCGGGCGTCGTACAGGCTCGCGCCCACGAAGCGGGCGCGATCGAGGCGCGCCTTGCAGAGGTCGATCGCGAAGAGGTTCGCGCGATCGAAGCGCGCGTCGTCGAGCGCGGCCCGATAGAACCGGGTCTCGCGCAGGTTCGCGCCGTAGAAGTTCGCGTGCTTCGCGCTCGCCTCCGTGAAGTGGCTCCCGACGAACACGCCGAGCCGCGCGTCCGCGTGGTCGAGCTTCGCGCCCATGAAGAACGCCTTCTCGGCCCGGAGGCCAGAGAGCCGCGCGCGCTCGAGGTTCGCGCGCCCGAAGCCGGATCCGTGCGCCTCGGCGTCCCGGAGGTCGACGCTCGCCGCCGAGGCGTCCGCGAACGCGGACTTCGAGAGCGTCGCGCGACAGAGCTTCGCGCCGTCGAGCCGGCTCGCGGTGAAGTCCGCGTGGGGCAGCCAAGCCTCGGAGAGATCCGCACCGGAGAGGTTCGCTTCCATGAACATCGCGTACTCTCCGCGGACGCCGAGGAGCTTCGCGCGCGAGAGATCCGCTCGTTCGAAGAAGACCTGCTCCACCGCCGCCTTCGAGAGATCGGCGCCGACGAGGACAGCGCGGACGGCGTTCGTGCGCGTGAGGTTCGCGCCGCGCAGATCCGCGCCGGTGAGATCCGCGCGGAACAGGATCGCGCCGCGGAGGTTCGCGCCGCGGAGGTTCGCGCCGCGGAGGTTCGCGCGGGTGAGCACCGCTTGGCGGAGATCCGCCCCCGAGAGATCGGCGCCCTCGAGATCGCGGCCCGTGAGGTCCTGCTCGCGGAGGTCGCGGCCGGGGCCGGGCTCCTCCGTCGAGATCGGCCCGTCGGGTGGGGTGTACTCGGGATCGAACGTCCTCCACTTCGGGTCGTGGGGCACCGCCTCGAGCGCCTCGAGCTGCCGCTGCTGCGCGGGAGAGAGCGTCGACTTCTCGGTCGGTGCCGCCCCCGGAGGGGACGCCGCCTCGATGCGGGCGCGGATCTCCTTCGCCTGGTCCTGCACGCGCCGCATGGCCCGCGGGAGGTGCATCTCGGGGAAGGTGCCGGCCTTGCGCGCGGGCGGGAACGGCGGCTGATCGCCTTCGGCCTCGTCGATCTTGGTGAGCGCCTCGATCGCCTTCTCGCGGACGCCCTCGTGCGCGAGCGCCTCGTCGAGGCCCTTCTTGATGGCGGGCCGATGCTCGCCCATCGACGCGCCGAGCTTCTTGTCGAGCAGCGCGACCACGGGGTTCGCGTCGGGCGTCCCCTCGCGCTTCACCTCGCCGAAGAACGCGTCGCGGAGCTCGGGCGGCACCGCCTCGCGGAGGCCCGCGGGATCCGCCTCGAAGGCCGCGATCCGCGCGTGGTAGTCCGCCGCGGGGCGCGGCGGCTGCGACATGGGCTCGTCGACGACGAAGAGCGTGACGACGTCCGCGAGATCGGTCTCGCGCACGTTCACGTGACCGCGCCACGTGAGCGCGACGAGCGCGCGATCGGTGTCGACGAACACGGTGTCGAGGCGCATCGCGGCCTCTCGAATCGAGGCCCCGGCGCTCGCGCCCGGCGCGGGGGAGTCCTTCACGAAGGCGCGGACGCGGCGGCTCGGCAGGCGCGTCGACAGCACGGGGATCGTGGGGTGCAGGTTCGTGAGCGTGAGCTCTTCGTCGCCCGAGAAGAAGCCCTCGACGCGCTGATCCGCGGGGGCGGACTGGAAGTGGGTCCAGTCGAAATCCTCGGAGCGGAAGGGCTTGCGCTCGGCCTTCCATTTCGCGCCGTACTCCTTTCCCACCTTCGAAGCGCGCGCGCGCCAACGCGAGCTGATGGGGCCGAGGCTCGCGGGCCTCGGGCGATCGGAGCGGCTCGCGAGGGGCTCGCTCGCGCTCTCGATCGTCGGGAGCTCGCCGTCCGCGATCCCGCGGCCCGCGGGGTTGTCGTCGTACCCCGGGCCCCCGAACGCGTTCGCCCACGTGAGCGCCATCTTCGCGAACGGGAGCGGATCCGAGTGCGACCTCAGGAGCCCCGACGTCCAGACGCGCTGGCCCACCACGCGGAGCGACTTGCTGAGGGGACCGAGGCGCACCTGAATGGGCAGCTCGGTCACGGGCTTTGCGCCGGGCGCGTAGGCGTGCCCGGAGACGAGGAGCTCGCCCTGGAGCTTCAGCTCCGCGAGATCTCCTCCGTAGATCGCGGGGGAGAGCTCGTCGTCCTCGTCCTCGAGGATCTCTCCGCGGAGCGGGTGCCCCTCGACGATCTCCTCGATGGGCTCGAGCACTCCGTCGGGCACGATCCGGTAGGACCCTTTCACGACGATCGCGAGGTCGGGCTGGGGAGGCCGCCGCGAGGTGAGGACGGGCGCGACGAGCAGCGCCGCGGAGCGCGCACCATCGACGGATTCGGCCTTCACGCGCATGGGATCAGTTGATCTTGTAGGAGACGCACGTGACGTTGTTCGTGCCGGTGGTCGTCTTCTTCGTGATCGCGACCTCTTCGCCGTCCGGCGTGTACTTCGCGCCCTTCGACGCCTCGAAGGTGTAGTGGATGCCGGTGTAGAGCTCGAGGTAGATGATGTTCACCTCGGCGGTGAGCTTCGCGAGCGCGACCGTGATCTCCGCGATCGCGCCGGTCACGTCCACCGCGAGCTTGCCGCCCGTGATCCCGACCTCCGCGGCGATGCCGGTGATGGAGACCTCCGCCGAGCCGACGGAGAGGGACACGTCCGTCTTCAGCCCGGCGGTCGAGAACTCGTGCACGTCGGCGAGCGTCTCGACGGACGTCTTCACCCCGCCGATGGTCGAGATCTCGGTGACGGTGCCGACGTTCGTCGTGGTCTCGAGGACGTTCCCGTTGATCGTCGTCGTCGACACGGTGTTGCCCGTCGTGGTCGTCGTCTCGGACGTGTTCCCGACGTGCACGCTCGTCGACGTGACGGGCCCGACGATGTGGCTCTTCTCTTCGACGCTGCCGTTCACGTCCGTGACGCTCTTCACGCTCACGGCCCACGTCTCTTCGTGGATGCTCGGGATGCGCCACGCGGGGCTCCCCGTGTAGCCCTCGATCCTCGAGGCCCAGGTCTTCTCGATGATGATGGGGTTGCCTCGCGGCAGGCCGATCGACGACGGGCGCACGCGATCGACGAACTCGGGCTTCACCGTCGGCTCGCCGATCTGGTGGGTCGCGCCGTCGGTCACGGGGTGACCGAGGTAGCCCGCGCACGGCGTCGTGCCGACGCGCTCGGGGTTCTCCGACCCGATGTACGTCTCGTTGATGTCCCCCCAGATCTGCTCGCGGAAGTTCCCGGCGTTGCGGCTGTATTGGTAGACGCGCTCCGTCGAGTTGATGAGGAGCCACGCGCCGCCGGTGTAGCGCTCGGTGTCGGCGGTGGGTGCGGGCGGCGCCGTGGGGTGCGCGGGGTCGGAGCACTTCGCGTCGACGAGCGGGACGGGCGCGGGAGGGACATAGCCGTTCTGGATCCACTCGACCGTGACGGACGCGCCCGGCATCGTCGCCTGCGCATAGTCCTGCAGGTGATTGCCGGTCATGTCGTGACCGATCGCGTTTCCTCCGTCGTCCTGCCGGCCGAGGACGACGAGCTTGTAGTTGCCCCGGATGACCTCGACCTTGTCGCCGTAGGTCGTCGTGATCCGGTTGCCGTCGGAGTGATCGCGCCATCCCCCGCGCGCCATCAGGTGATCGCTGTGCAGTCGGCGGCGCTGCTCGATCGTCATGCCGTGCCCACCCGCGCCCGTGGGCTCCACGTTGCCGAGGCCGCGGTTGCGCTCGTCGTCGATGAACGCCGTGTACTTCTTGAGCGCGTCGGGGTCGTCCCAGAACTCGCTCGGATCGCCGTCGTACGTCGACACCGTCCCCGCGGGACCGGCCATGAACGCGTACGGGACGAGCTCGTCGCCGGGCTCGCGATCGAGCGACGCCGCGCCGAGCCGCAGGTACGACGTCATCGGCTCGCCGTAGCGGCTGCGATGCGGCGAGTTGGGATCGCTCGGGTCCCCCGCGATGTCGGTCGCGAAGTCGGGGACCTTGAGGAGCAGATACTTCTGCTCGTCTTGCGTCGTCACGAGCACCGGCTTCCCGGGCACGTGGTGATGCTCGAGCGAATCGTCCGTTGGGGCACCGTCGTGCGTCGGCATCGACGCATGGTGCACGCCTCGCTCGGGGTCGTCCACGCCTCCTTGACGTCACCTCGGAGCCACCGACAATACGTCGCATGGTCGACGAGTCGCGCAGCGTGAGGATCGAGGGCGCGGGCGACGGAGTGCGCGTCTCGCGCCTCGAGGGTCGCGAGTGGATCTCACGCCTCTTCGAGTTCGAGCTCACGGTGCACGTGGACGCCGCCGCGAGCTTCGATCCCGGGGCGGTCGTCGGCTCGGAGGTCGACGTCGTGTTCACGGATGCGGGCGTCGAGCAGCGGCGCGTGCACGGCATGGTCTCCGCGCTCGACGAGCTCTCGGACGCCGAGGGGCAGACGCGCACGTTCCTTCTCGTCGTCTCGCCGCGCGCGTTCCGGCTCACGTTCGTCGAGTCCCAGGAGGTCTACCTCGATCGATCCATCCCCGAGATCGTCGCGGAGAAGCTCGAGCTCTGTGGCCTCGGCGACGCGCTCGTCCTCCGCCTCGCGAAGACGTACCCGAAGAAGGAGTTCGTCACGCAGTACAAGGAGAGCGACCTCGCGTTCGTGTCGCGCTTGCTCGAGCACGAGGGCATCTCGTTCTCGTTCGCGTTCGACGCGGACAAGGGCGCGGACGTGATGGTCCTCACGGATTCGAACGGCGCGTTCGACGTCCACGAGCCGCGCGAGCTCGCGTTCGAGGCGCGCGGGGATCGCGTGCGCGTGCGCGACCTCGCGGTGGAGCACCGCCTCGCCCCTGCGACGTACGTCGTCCAGGACTACAACTACCGCCGACCCCTGCTGGATCTCTCCGCGGAGGAGAAGATCCCGAGTGGCTACGGGGGCGGCGTCGTGGAGTACGGCACGCACCACAAGACCCAGGAGGAGGGCAAGGAGCTCGCGAAGATCCGCGCCGAGGAGCGTCACGCGTCGACGCTCGTTTACCGCGCCGTCGCCACGGTGCCCACGCTCGCCCCAGCGACGCGCGTCAGCGTCACGGGCCACCGGGTCCAGGGCGATCTCGATCTCGTCGTCACCGAGGTCCACCACCGCTTCCAACAGATCGCGCACGAGCGCGCCGCCGAGGCGTACACGCTCTCGTTCCGCGCCATCCCCGCGGATCGAACGTTCCGCCCCGCGCGCCGAACCGCGCGCCCGAAGATCCACGGCGTGGTGAGCGGCATCGTCGACGACGCCACGCGCGGCGTGCACCAGTACGCCCAGCTCGACACGGAGGGTCGGTACATCGTGAAGCTCCTGCACGACACCGCCGACTCGAGCGGAAAGCTCGCCTCCCGCTGGATCCGTATGGCGCAGCCTCACACCGGCCCCGACTACGGCATGCACTTCCCGCTCAAGCCCGGCATCGAGGTGCTCCTCGCCTTCATCGACGGCGACCCCGACCGTCCCATCATCGTCGGCGCCGCGCCCAACCCCGTCACCCGCTCCCCGTCGACGCCACCAGCCACACCCTGAACCGAATCAAGACCGCCTCTGGCATCGTCATCGAGCTCGGCGATCGCCGCCTGAGCAAAGAGCCCACCCAGTCATGAGCGCCCTCCCATGAGGACGCGAGAACCCCTCCGGAACCGAGCGAGCCCGCGAGCGGGGCCGACAAGGGAAGAAGCGCCCAAGCAACAAGGGGAGGTGTCGGAGGGGCGCGAGCCCCCTCCCGACCCGGGAGGAGCGAACGGAGCGCCAGCGGAGAGAGCGGCCCGGAGGGCAGGCCCTTCGGAACCGAGCGAGCCTGCGAGCGAGGCCCACATTAGGGAGAGCCCTCCGGAACCGAGCGCCCCAAACACGACGCCCTTCCAAGGAACAGGGAGGTGTCGGAGGGGGCGGCAGCCCCTCTGACCGCGGGAGGAGCGAACGGAGCGCCAGCGAGGAGAGCGGCCCGGAGGGCGGAGCCCTCCGGAACCGAGCGAGCCGGCGAGCGAGGGGAATACTTTGACCTCGGTTGCAGCGATTGGGCGCGTCGCGACGGCGCTCGTGCCGTGGCGACGGGCGGGCGTGCTCAGGGCGACGATCGTCGTGAAGAGCACGTTCGCGCTCGGTCGCAACACGATGGAGCCGGCGGACCCCGTGCCCGTTCGCTTCAGCGAGCTGCATTACCGCGGGAACGCCAATCGCAGCGTCCGCGAGCCGACGGACACCGCGCCGCTCAAGGCGCGCGCGGACGTCTGCTTCGTGGGCAGCGCACACACGGCTCACCCGGCCAACGAGCTCGCCGTTCGCCTCGCGCTCTTTCGCGACGGACGTCCGCTCGTCGACAAGACGCTCCGCGTGATCGGCGAGGGGTTCAACGACGTGCCGATCGTGTTCGAGAACGCCCTCGGCGGTCCGACGGAAGATCGGAACCCGTTCGGCGTCGACACGCCGAGCGTGCTCAACGCGTCTTCGTCGGGGGAGCCCGCCGGGTTCGGTCCCACGTCGTGGATGTGGCGCACGCGCAGACCCGCTGCTCCGGGGGATCCGGCACGTGTTCCAAGCGCCCATCCCGGACTTGCCCCCCGGCATCGACGACGCGTTCCAAGTGGCGCTCGCCGATCAGCAGATCGCTCGCCTCGCGGGAGGCGAGACGTTGTTCCTCGAGGGGCTCCTCCGGGGGAGGCCGCGCTTCGCGGCGCAGCTGCCCGAGCTGCGCGCGGCCGCGCTCTGTCGCTTCGCCGGGCAAGCCGCGACTCGGCTCGACCTCGTCCCCGACACGTTGCTCGTCGACGGTGACAGCGAGCGCGCGTCCATCGTGTATCGAGGGTCGCTCGCGCTCCCGGACGAGCGCTCGCTCGAAGGCGCGCAGTTCGCGGCCGGGGTCGAGCGCCCGGATGTCCCGTTCGTGTTCCCCGACTCGCCGACGGCCCCGCTCGCCGTGCCTCCCCGCGGCGAACACGGCACGCTCGTCATGGAGGACGGCTCACAGAACGACCCCGCGCCCGCCACCCTCGTGCTCGAAGGGGCTCCGCCGGCGGGCGCGTCGCTCATCACGACCGTCGTCATGGAGGGGGCGGTCGACGCGAGATCGCTGCCGTTCCCCCGTGTCGGAGGGCCGCGCCCGGCGCGCCTCGACACGGCTCCGCCCGCGGCGATCCCGGGCGCCCCCTGGGATACGGGCGAGGACGAGGTCACCGCCGACGATCCGCCGAACGCGCGCCGCGGCCCGTTCGTCCCCGCGAACCCCCTCTTCGACCAGACGCTCGACCTCACCGTGCCTCCCGCCGCTCCAGCGGCCCCCAGCATCGCCGCCGCCGCCGGCATCGTCGACCCGATCACCGAGGAGCCCACGGCGCCGCGCGCGCCGCCCGCCCCGCCCCCGCCGCAGGTCGTCCCGACGCGCGTCGCCTGGCGCAAGGCCGACGAGCCCCCACCATCGCGGCCTTTCGCGGCGCCCGCCGCGCCGCCCACCATCGCGACGGCGCGCCAGGCGGCGCCCGCGGTGAAGAAGTCGATCTACGGGCGGTTCGGAAAGTAGCGAGACCCGCCGCGTTCCTGCGCGCAGCGTTCGCCGCTGGAACCGGCGCCGCGCGAACGGCGCTCGTTGGATCTCACGGGTTGCCGCCGCGCCTCACCTCCGCAATCATTGAGCGGCCCGTCGACCCCTTCAGCGTTCGGCTCGCCCGGACCCAGGAGCTCCTCATGCCGCGGACAGCGCCCGCCCCGAACATGGTCCCGATCCCCGGCATGTGCCCCACGATGGCCACTGCTGCGGGCGGTGGCGGGACGGGCGGAAGCGGCGGGGATGGTCCCGGCGATGGCAGCACGAACGGCCCGGGGACGGGGGGCGGCACGGGGGACGGCTTCGACGGAGACGGCAAAGGCGCGACGTCGTGCGGCGCTGGATCGGGCGGCGGGTGCCCGAACCCCGAGCACGGCAGCGCCGGATCGGTGACCGCGGGCGACCCCGTGGACGCGATCACGGGGCGCGTCTTCACGATCGCGAAGACGGATCTCGCGCTCTCGGGGCCGCTGCCGCTGCGCATCGAGCGCACGTACACGTCCGCCGCGGCGGACCGCGATCGCGGGCTCGGGCACGGTTGGTCGCACTCGCTCGGGTGGGAAATCCAGGTCGCTCGCAACCACCTCTCCATCCTCGGCGCGGACGGCACGAAGGTCGACCTGCCCATCCCGGCGGCGGACGCGGTGACGACGCTCGACCACGGGCTGCTCGATCGCATCGAGGGCGTGTACCGGATCCGGGAGCACGAGGGGCCGACGCGCTACTTCAAAGAGATCGTCCCCGGGTCGGACGTGTTCCAGCTCACGCGCGTCGCGGACGCCTACGGCAACGCGATCGAGCTCCACTACGTGCCCGTGACGGGGGACGCGCGCGGCCGCCTCGAGCGCATCACCGACTCCGTCGCGCGCGAGATCGTCGTCGAGCGCGCGCCGAGCGGGCGCATCAGCGGCTTCTCCGTGAGGAACCCGCACACGTCGAGCAGCTACCGCTTCCATCAATACGAGTACGACGACGCGGGCGACCTCGTCCGCGTGTGGGACGCGACGGGCGCGAGCCACCGGTACGTCTACAAGGATCACCACCTCGTCGAGGAGACGACGCCCGGCGGACGGACGACGCACTACGCGTACGACAAGCGCTACCGCTGCGTCGAGACCTGGGTCACGCGGGGCAACGAGACGGACGCGATCCTCGACGAGGGGACGAGCGACAAGCTCGCGGACGGCACGCGCGCGAAGGGCGTGCTGCACGTGAAGATCCACCGCGATGGCGACTACATCGAGGTCGTGAACTCCCGGGACGCGAAGCGCTACGTCGCGAACTCGCAGGGCAAGTTCGACAAAGCGATCTACGGCGGCGGCGCGCACACGAACAAGTACGACGATTGGGGGCGCGTCATCGGGTACAAGGACGCGCGCGGCAGCGAGTGGACGTGGGAGCGAGACCGCTTCGGCCGCGTCCGCAAGGCGACGAACCCGCTCGGCGAGGTGATGCAGTACGCGTACGACGAGCGCGGCGCGCTCGCCCTCGTGACGAACGCCCTGGGGCACACGCTCCGCTACGAGTCGAACCAGCAGGGGGACGTCGTCCTCGCGTCGGACGACGAGGGCCCGCTCCTCCAGTACGAGTACGACGCGCGCGGCAACCTCACGCGCGCGATCCTGCCGGACGGCGCGTCCACGATGATGACGTACGACGCGCATTGCAACCGCGTCTCCGTCCGCGAGCCGAACGGCGGCACGCGGCACATCGAGTACGACTTCCTCGGCCGCGTCACCCGCACGTTCGACGAGCTCGGCGGCGAGACGCGCGTCACGTACGACCCGATGAGCCGCATGATCGAGATCACGTACCCCGACGGGTCCGCGCGCACGTTCGCGTACGACAACGACGGGAACATGACCCGCATCACGTACGAGAGCGGCTCGACGTTCACGCTCCATTGGGGCGGCTACAAAGAGGTCTACGCCGTCGGCCGCCCCGACGGGACGACCGCGCGCTTCCGGTACGACCGCGAGTGCGACATGGTCCGCGTGATCAACGAGAAGGGCGAGGAGCACCGGTTCATCCGGAGCCCGGCGGGGCGCATCGTCGAGGAGATCACGTTCGACGGCCGACGCCTCGCGTACAAGGTCGACTCCGTCGGCGAGCTCACCCAGCTGAAGAGCGGGTACCACACGACCTCGATCGAGTACGACCCCGCGGGCCGCATCGTGTCGCGCAACTTCGACGACGACGTCGTCGAGTCGTTCGAATACGACGCCGTCGGCCGCCTCGTGAAGGCGGCGAACAACAAGGTGACGTGCTCGTTCGAGTACGACCGCCGCGGCAACATGATCCGCGAGAGCCAGAAGTACGCGGACGAGGAGCACGCGATCGATCGGACCTTCAGCGTCCGCGGAGACGCGACGGAGATCCGCACGACCCTCGGTCACGCGCGCTCCTTCCAGTACGACGTCATGGGGCAGGCGACGTCGATCACGCTCGACGGCGTCTCCTCGAGCATCGAGTACGGCCTCGACGGCTTGGAGAAGGGGCGGCGCCTCCCGGACGGCGCGGAGGTCCGCCTCTCCCGCGACAAGCTCGGGTTCATCACCGACCGGCGCGTCTTCAGCGCCGCCGCGTCGCGCGCGATGGCGGAGGCCGCCGCCGAGGGGCTCTCGCTGCCGTCCCCGCGCGCGAACGTCGAGCAGACCTACGTGCGACGGAACGACGGGTTCATCCTCCGCACGCGGGACCGCGATCGCGGGACCGTCGAGTTCCGGTACGACCCCGTGAACGCGCTCGTCGAGCGCATCCCCTCGTTCGCGCGCGCGGAGATCTTCAAGCAGGACGGCGCGGGCGCCGCCGACGACGGGAAGGGCGCGAAGTTCGCCGCGGGCGGGCGCATCGTCGAGCACGACGGCTGGGAGTACAAATACGACAAGCACCACCGCCTCATCGAGAAGCGGCGGCTCGGCGACCGAGCGCAGCGCTGGCTCTACGAGTGGGACGGAGCGAGCAACCTCTCGCACGTGAAGGCGCCGGACGGCACGCAGATCACGTTCGTCTACGACGCGCTCGCGCGGCGCGTGGCGAAGCGCGTGAAGTCCTCGAGCGGTCGGATCACCGAGACGCGGTTCGTCTGGTCGGGGGACGAGCTCGTCCACGAGCTCCGCCGCAAGGCGGAGCGAAAGGGCGATCCGGTCATCGAGGAGCGGACGTACGCCCACGTCCCGAAGACGTACGAGCTCTTCGCCGAGCGGCGCGGCGAGAAGGCGGATCCGAAGGCGTGGCGCTTCGCGCTCCTCGACGAGCGCTACGCGCCCGAGATCTTCGTCGATGCGTCGGGGTCGATCGTCGAGGAGCTCGCCCTCAGCGCGTTCGGCGAGCCCGAGAAGCCGCTCGCGGCGGATCAGACGAACGCGCGCTTCGCGGGGCACTGGTTCGACCCGGAGACGGGCTTGCACTACAACCGGTACCGCTACTTCGACCCGGCGACGGGGCGATACATGAGCCCGGAGCCCCTCGGCATGGAGGGCGGGCCGCGCCCGTTCACGTACGCGAACCAGAGCCCGTTCGAGATGTTCGATCCGGACGGCCTCGAGGGGATGAAGTGCGTCGTCACGGGCGGCGGCGTCGAGGGCAAGGGCTTCTCCGCGTCGACGCCGGACGAGAACGGCAAGACGAAGAACTCCGAGAAGGCGTACGACGAGCTGCACCCCGTGGTGAAGCCGTTCGTCAACCCGAACGAGCGCCTCGAGAAGGCGCGCAACGGGGACCGCCACCCCGCAGCGTGCGCGGAGCCGCGCGCGATCTCGGACTACCTCTACAAGTACGAGGCGAAGCACGGCCCGTTCGACGACACGCCGGAGGGCAAGGCGCGCCTCCAGAATGCGCTCTCGGAGATGAAGATCGACACGATGCAAGCCGACAACGATCGCCCGCGCGCGCCGTGCCGGAACTGCAGCCAGATGTTCGCGAAGATGCAGAAGGCCCACGGGCTACCGAAGCCGTCGCAGATCAGCGAGGGCCACAAGAGCGCGAACGGGAACGGCAAGAAGACGAACTTCACGCCGCCCAAAGAAGGCCAGAAGGGCTTCAAGAAGCACCAAGTCAGCGGCTGAGCCCTGGTCGCTGCCCGCGCAGGGCCTCGGCTCCGCCCGCCGGGTGCGCGCGCCTCGCGAGCGCGGGGCGCGTCTCTCGGCCGCGCGTCTCTCGGGCGGCGCGGCCGCGGATGGTGGTAGAGAGGAGCGATGGCGACGGAGTTCTTCTACCAGGACGTGCTCGAGCTGATCGGGCCTGACGAGACGCCCTACCGACACATCACGAAGGACTACGTCTCGACGTTCGACGCCGCGGGGCAGCGGTTCTTGCGCGTCGAACCGGAGGCGCTGACGCTCCTCGCTGCGGAGGCGATGCGGGACATCGCGCACCTCCTCCGGCCGGGGCACCTCGAGCAGCTCTCGAACATCCTCAGGGACCCCGAGGCGTCTCCGAACGATCGCATCGTGGCGCTCGAGCTCCTGAAGAACGCGAACATCGCGGCCGGCTACGTGCTCCCTGGGTGCCAGGACACCGGCACCGCGATCGTGATGGGCAAGAAGGGCGGGCGCGTCTTCACGGGCGGGGGAGACGAGGCCGCGATCGCCCGCGGTATCTATGACACGTACCGCACGAGCAACCTGCGCTACTCGCAGCTCGCGCCGATCGACATGTACAAGGAGGTGAACACGACCACGAACCTCCCCGCGCAGATCGAGATCTTCGCGAACTCGGCTGCCGCGGACGCGGAGGCCTACAAGTTCCTCTTCATGGCGAAGGGCGGGGGCTCGGCGAACAAGAGCTACCTCTACCAGGAGACGAAGGCGCTCCTGAACCCGGAGAGCCTCCTCGCGTGGGTGGACGAGAAGACGCGCTCGCTCGGGACGGCCGCGTGCCCGCCGTACCACCTCGCGGTCGTCGTCGGCGGGTTCAGCGCGGAGTACACGCTGAAGGTCGCGAAGCTCGCGTCCGCGCGGTACCTCGATCGCCTCCCGCGCGAGGGCAACGCGCACGGCCGCGCGTTCCGCGACGAGGCGCTCGAGGGCGCGATCCTGGAGCTGACGCGGAAGAACGGGATCGGCGCGCAGTTCGGCGGGAAGTACTTCTGCCACGACGTGCGCGTGATCCGCCTGCCGAGGCACGGCGCGTCGTGCCCCGTCGGGATCGCGGTGAGCTGCTCCGCGGATCGCCAGGCGCTCGCGAAGATCACGGAGGACGGGATCTTCCTCGAGCAGCTCGAGACGAACCCCGCGCGCTTCCTGCCGGACGTGGACGAGGCGTCCCTCGGCGGAGAGGTGGTGCGGGTCGACCTGAACCGACCCATGAGCGAGATCCGCGCGCTCCTCTCGAGGTACCCCGTGAAGACGCGCCTCAGCCTGACGGGCACGCTCGTCGTCGCGCGCGACATCGCGCACGCGAAGCTGAAGGAGCGGATCGATCGGGGCGAGGGCCTCCCCGAGTACATGAAGGAGCGCATGGTCTACTACGCGGGCCCGGCGAAGACGCCGGAGGGGTACGCGTCCGGCTCGTTCGGGCCCACGACCGCGGGGCGCATGGACTCGTACGTCGATCTCTTCCAGGCGAACGGCGGGAGCTTCGTGATGCTCGCGAAGGGCAACCGCTCCGCCGCGGTCACGGCGGCGTGCAAGAAGCACGGCGGGTTCTACCTCGGATCGATCGGCGGCCCGGCGGCGCGCCTCGCGAAGGACTGCATCAAGAAGGTGAGCGTGCTCGAGTACCCCGAGCTCGGGATGGAGGCCGTCCACTCGATCGAGGTCGAAGACTTCCCCGCGTTCATCGTGGTGGACGACAAGGGCAACGACTTCTTCGCTGGCGTCTCGAAGGCCGGCCACCTGCCGCTCGCGAAGTAGTGGCTGCGCGTCTGCATTTGCTCTTCGATCGGCGCGTCGAGATCGATCTCGCGCGCCTCGCGGCCATCCTCGCGGAGTTCGATCCCGCGCTCGAGGCGGCGAAGATCGAGATGGACCTCGAGACGCGCATCGCGGACGCGACGTTCGGCGACTTCCACATGCGGTTCCGCGCCGTCGGGGAGGCGATCCCCGAGCTCGTGCTCGAGCCCGCGCTCCAGCTCGCGCACCTCGATCCGGAGGAGAAGGCGGCGGCGCGCGCGCACACCTGCTTCGTCGTGATCGAGCACGTCCCGGTCGAAGGACTCGTGCCTCGAACGCTCGATCAGTTCCGCGCGGTCGCGATCCTCGCCGCCGCGTTCGCCCGCCTCGGCGCGACGTTCCTCGTCCACCTCGACGCGCGGACCGTGCTCCCCGCGGGGGCGTTCATGGCCGCGCCAGCGGACGTGATCCCGCTGATCGAGGGCCTCTCGCCGCTCCTCCTCTTCATGGGGTTCGCGAAATACGAGCTCGCGCTCCCGCCCGACCTGCCGAACTTGGGGCTGCGCCACGCCGGCGTCTGGATGCGGACGCACGGCGGCGTGAACTTCGGCGTCCCCGATCTCGCCCGACTGACGGATGGCCACGAAGAAGGGCTCGCGACGTTCCGCGCGATGACCGAGATGGTCGTCCACATGATCGAGTCGCGCGCCGTGTTCTCGATCGGGGACGTCGTCCAGCTGCCCGATGGCGCGCTGGGCGTGTTCCGCGCGCCGAAGGAGGACGAGGCTTTCCTCGAGGGCGAGCACCCCGTGCTCGTCCTGGATCCGCTCCCCCACGCCGAGCCCGGTTGATCCCTCCTGACCTTCGTCCTCGCCGGCGGGGGCCGCGAGACCCAGCGTCGACGACCCTCGGCCCGCGTCGTGCAAACCGACAGGCACGCGCGCATCCCAGCCCTCCTCGCCGCGTGCCCGATCCCGTCGAGTCGCGTGACGCGCGCGCGAAAGAACGGTTGCCGCGCGGTGAGGACCGCCCGAGCGTCTCCGGCATGGGCGCGACTCCGCTGCGCGGAAGAACTTGGGCGAGCCCGAGCCGATGACTCGAGTGCTCGCGGTCGCGCGGTTCGTCGCGCAGAGCTTCTTCGTGGGGCTCGCGCTGATCGGGTGCAGCGCCGACGCGGCCCCTCCGAGGCGGGCCCCCTCGGCGTCCAGCGCCTCGGCGTCGAGCGCCTCGCTGGGCTCGGCGCCGCCGCGCGGAGGCGCCGTTGGAGGGGCAGGCGCGAGTCTCCCGCTGTCGTTGGTCGCCGACGTCGCGCTGCCCGGGGCGGCGAACCGGTTCGACTATCAGGACGTCGATCGCGTGAACGGCCACCTCGTCATCGCCCACATGAGCGACGCCTCCGTGATCGTCGTCGCCCTCAGCGACGGCGCCGTGGTCAAGGTGCTGCCGAACCTTCCCAGCGCGCGGGGGATCGCCGTGGCCGCGGACGTGGGGCGCATCTTCGTCACGAGCTCTCCGAACCAGCTCGTCGTCTTCGACGCGCTCGCGCTGACGGAGATCGCTCGCGTGCGCACGGGCGCTTCACCCGATGGCGTGGCGTGGGATCCGATCGAACGCGTCGTTCTCGTGTCCGACCAGGGAGATGGCGCGGTCTCGCTGATCGCGGATGCCGGGGGCGGCGCGCGCGTGCAACTCAAGGTCGGCGCCGAGACGGGCAACGTCGTCTTCGACGCGACGCGGGGAGTCTTCTGGGTGGCCGCGCCGCAGGCGACCGGCGTGGACCGGCTCGTCTCGATCGACCCGAGGACGAAGCGGACGCAGAAGCAGATCGAGCTGCCGGGGTGCGCGGGCGCGCACGGTCTCCGTCTCGATTCCAAGGGCGCCACCGCGCTCGTGGCGTGCGAGGTGAACGCCGTGCTCGCGCGCGTCGACCTCGACGGCGCGCACGAGGTGGTGACGGCGAAGGTGGGCCTCGGGCCGGACGTGCTGGCCCTCGATCCGGAGCTCGGGTGGCTCTACGTCGCCGCCGAGAGCGGGGACCTCACGGTGTTCGACCTCAGCGCGGCGGGGCTCGCCCCGATCGACCGTGAGCACCCGGACGATCACGCGCACAGCGTGGCCGTCGACCCGGCGAGCCATCGCGTGTTCTTCCCCCTCCCCACGGGCTCGAGCGGGACCCCCGTCCTGCGCATCATGAAGCCGAGGGGAGTTTGATCGCCGACGCACGCGCTCGGGAGTGCCCGAGCGCGTCGACCGCGCGGGCAGGGGACTGGGCGAGGATCACGCGTGGGCGTGGTCGTGGTGCAGATCGGGACCGTGCTCGTGCTCGTGCTCGTGCTCTCCGTGCGAATGCGCGTGCGCGTGCTCGCCCTCGATAGGAGGGTCGTGGTCGTGGTCGTGATGCCCGTCGTCGTGGCGGTGGGCATGGTCGTGAGTGAGCGCCGAGTGGCGGTGACGATGGCTGTGCCGCTCGGTCACGTGCAGGCCGACGCCGACGGCGATCAAGCCGGCTGCCGCGAGCGCGCCCCATCCGACCGTGCGATCCCCCAGCGCGAACCCGAGCACCGCGCCGACGAACGGTCCGATGGCGAAGATCGACCCCGTGCGCGCGGCGCCGATGTGACGCTGCGCCAAGAGATACAGCCGCAGGCTGAGCCCGTACCCAGTCGCGCCTAGCAGGAGCAGCTCCGCTGCGGGGCGAAGATCGGGGAAGGGCTCGCGCATCCACATGGCCGCGCCGGCGGTGAGGAGCGCGCCGAGTGCGCCCTTTCCGGCCACGACGACGACGGGGTCGTGGTTCGCGAGCGCTCGGGTGAGCGTGTTGTCGACCGCCCACGCGAGCGTCGCGCCGCCCACGGCCAGCGCGCCGAGCGCGTCCCAGCTCGCCGCGCGCGCGGCGTCGAGCGTGAGCGCGACGCCGCCAAGAGCGATGAGCGTGAGTCCGCCGAGGACGCGCCGACCGAGTGGCTCACGGTAGATCGCGCGCGCGAGAAGGACGGTGAAAACCGCTTCCAGGTTGAGAAGCAGCGAGGCCGTGGTCGGACCCGTTCGACGCAGACCCCACGCGAGCAGCGTAGGGGCGAGGGCGGCGCCGAACACGGCGACCATCGCGAGCCGTATCAGGTGCGCGCGCCTCAGCGGTGCACCCGAGGCTCGCACCGTGAGGCGCAGCGCAGCGGCCGACAGCGCGGCCCCGGCGTAGAGGAGCGCCGCGATCGTGAACGAGCCCAGGCCCTTCCCGGCCCGATCGAGCAGCGGCGTGGTCACGCCGAAAGCGACGGCAGCGAGCAACGCCAGGGACGCACCTGCCGCGATCGCCGAGCGATTCATCGGTCGAAGTGTAGTGCGGCAAACTCCTTCGGGCCCCGTCCGATCCGCTCGAGCTTGACCGTAGGTGCGCGCCCGACGAGGCCGCGGCGTCCAGAGGGGCAGGGAACGCGGTGTCGGGCCGTCGCCCGAGGCCGAGGACGCGCGCCGCTCGGTGCGTGTCTTCGTCTATGCTGCTCGGCGTGAGGGACGACCGACTCTTCCGCGTTCTGGTGCTCGGTGGCATCGCACTCGCCGGTGCGGCGCCGTCCGTGATGGGTTGCTCGGGCGAGACCGTTCGTCCGGAGGGCCCGCCGATCGTCGAGCCGCCCGTGAACTCGTCGACCGCCACGCCGACGGCGGCGCCCACGAGCCCAATGAAGACACCCGCCACCGTCGAGCCACCGCGCGAGGGCCCCCCTCCGCCGAACCCGCCCGTCGGCAGCTGAGGCGGTGCACCCCTTGCCGCCGCGGGACTCGCTCGAGCTCTCGTCGCTTCGGGACGGATCGCGACGCGACATCCCGTGGGACGCGGACGTCGCGCCCCTCTCCGACGCGCGCCGCGCGAAGCTCGTGCACGCATGGACGTGGCGGCGCGAGCAGGAGCACCTCGCCGTCGGTGGGTTCGCGCGCCTCTCGTACGAGGCCGCTGCGCATGGCTGCGAGCCGGCGACGCTCGCGCTCTTGACGCGCGCCGCGACGGACGAGGTGCCCCACGCGGACGTTTGTCGGCGCGTGGTGGAGAAGCACCTCGGCGCGCCGCTCCCGACGGCGATGCGGGGCGCGCCCGAGCCGGACGCGCCGCTCCGAGGTCGGCCGACCGAGGCGTCGGCGCGCGCGCTGCTCCTCCGCATCGTGGAGACGTGCTGCGTGAGCGAGACGATGACGGGCGTGTACTTCACGGAGATGCTCGAAGTCGCGACCCACCCGCTCGGCCGCGCGGTGGTGCTCTCTCTCCTCGAGGACGAGGTCGATCACGGCCGCGTGGGTTGGGCCTACCTCGCGGCTGCGTGTCGAGACGGGCTCGCGGGCGCCGTGGCCGACGAGCTCCCCGGCATCCTCGAGAGCCACGTGGCGTTCGTGTTCGACGACGCGGTGAGCCACCCCGAAGCGGACGACCCGGAGCTCGACCAACACGGCTACGTCGGGCGCGCGCGCGCCGCGGACATCTATCGCCACGGCCTTCGAACCGTCGTCCTGCCGGGCTTCGACGCGCTCGACCTCGACACTCGCGCGGCACGCGATCGGCTCGCCGCGCGCGGCTGGATCTGACCCTTGCGGTTCGAGGTCGTCTCGAGGCTCGGCGGCGGCGCGATGGGATCGGTCCACCGCGCGCGCGACACGGTCACGGGGCGCATGGTCGCCCTGAAGACCGCGATCGTCGAGGACCACGCGCAGCTCGAGAGCCTCCGCGCGGAGACCGCGGCGCTCGCGCGCCTCTCTCATCCGGGCATCGTCCCCATCGTCGCGCACGGCGTCGAGGGCGGCGCACCGTACCTCGCGATGGAGCTGCTCGAAGGGGAGGACCTCGCGCAGGCGCTGATCCTCCCGGAGCCGCTGAGCGGTCCGCAGGGGCCCTATGGGACGCTGATCACACCCGAGCTCGCGCGCGCTCGCGCCGACGCGAGTCCGCCGAGTGATCGCTTCGCGCCGACCCGGCTCGCGATCCCCTGGAGCGCGGAGCGCATGGAGCGGATCGCGCGCGTGATCGTGCGGCTCGCGCGCGCCCTCGCGTACCTCCACGGCGAAGGGATCGTGCACCGCGATCTCAAGCCGGAGAACATCCTCCTCGTCGAGGACGATCGGCCCGTCCTGGTCGACTTCGGGCTCGCGCGGTTCCGGTTCGGGCGCGGCCGCGAGCGCGTCAGCACGGATCGCGGCGCGTCCGGGACGCCGTACTACATGTCTCCCGAGCAGATCGGGAACCGGCTGCTCGACCCGCGCGCGGATCTCTACGCGCTCGGCGCGCTCATCCACCACGTGGTCGCGGGGCAGCCCCCGTTCGTCGCGGACGATCTGGTCGGGCTCCTGTCGCAGCATGTCCACGAGCCGCCGCCGCGCCTTTCGTCGCTCGTCGCGGGCGTGCCCATGTTCCTGGACGAGCTCGTCCTCGCGCTCCTCGAGAAGGATCGAGAGAAGCGCCTCGCCTACGCGGAGGACGTGGTCGAGGTGTTCGCGTCGCTCGAGCTCGCCCCGCCCCCCGAGCCGGGCGAGCCCGCGCCTCGCCCCTACGTCTACGGGTCGGCTTGCGTGGGTCGGGCTGCGCACGAGGCGTCTCTCGAGGCGCGCGTCGACGCGGCGATCGAGGGAGAGACGGCCATCGTCCTCGTACGCGGCGAGAGCGGCGTGGGCAAGTCGCGGCTCCTCTCGGAGTGCCTCGCGCGCGTGCCGGTCGACGCGGTCGTCGCCGCGGGCATCGCCTCGCCGCAGCTCGGCGCGGGGGACGGCGCGGCGCCGCTCCTCGAGAGCCTGCGGCCGCTGCTCGAGTGGCTCGGCGATCACGCGAAGACCGGGCACGCCGACGCCGTGAAGACCTGGCTCGACGACGGCGCGGGCCTGCTCGCCCTCTACCAGGCGGATCTCGCGGGCCTCGTCGATCCGATGACGTCGGCGCCGCTCCCTCGCCCGGACGCGTGGATCGGCGCGCTCGCCGGGGCGCTCGTCCGGACGGTGCTCCGGGTCGCGACGGACCAGCGCGTCGTCCTCGTCCTCGACGACGCCCAGTGGGCCGATCCGGCGACCGCCGCGTTCGTCTGTTCGCTCGCCGCGCATCCGCTCGCGTGGGGACGGCGGCTGCTCGTCGTCGTGTCGTACCGCGCGGAGGAGGAGCCCGCGTGGCTCCACCAGCTCCGGCTCACGCCCGCATCCGCCTCCGGCGACGAGCGCGCCGCGCTGCTCCCGCACGTGCACGTGCTCGATCTCCACCCGCTCGACGCGGGGGCGATGCGCGAGCTCGCGCTCGGCATGCTCGGATCCGGGGGCGGCCGGGTCGCCGCGGGCGTCGAGCGGACGCTCGATCGGGTGGCGCGCGCGGCGCAGGGGAACCCGTTCACGCTCGCCGAGACGATCCGCGCGGCCGTCGAGGACGGATCGCTCGTGCGCGAGGGGCGGGGGCGCTGGTCGCTCGCGAGCGAGAGCCGCGTCGTCGACTTGCTCGAGTCCGCGACCCTGACGCGCGCGGAGCGGATCGCGGAGGCGCGCCTCGGGGCGCTCGGTCCGCGCGCGCGACGGCTCACGGGCGTCCTCGCGACCGTGGGGCGCCCGGCGGGGCTGAGCCTCCTCGCGAGCGTCGTCGGCGCGACGCGCGCGCGCTCCTGGGAGCTCGCGGCGGATCTGCACGAGCTCGTCGTCCGGGGCATCGCGATCGAGGCGTCGCCCGGCGCGTGGCTCCTCGCGCACGACAAGCTCCGCGAGCGTTGCTACGCGTCGCTCGAGGCGCAGGAGCGCGCGGCGCTCCACCTCGCGATCGCGCGCGCATCGCTCGCGGAGGCGCGGGAGCCCGGCGCACGTGATACGGCCGAGGACGCCGCGATCCGCGCGAGCCACTTCCACCTCGGCGGCGCGCCCATCGTGGCGGCGGAGGAGGCGCTCTCGGCCGTCGACGGGTTCGAGGCGCGCGGACTCGTGCGCGAGGCGGAGCAGAGCGCGGACCTCGCCTGGTCGTTCGTCGCGACGGGAGCGGGCCTCGAGTCGACCGAGGGCGCGCGCGTGCGCGGGCGCGCGGCCTCGAGGCTCGGCGCCATGTGGGCCTCGCTCGGCCGCCTCGACGAGGCCGCGGCGCTGCTGGACACGGCCGCGGCGCTCGGCGAATCGGTGAGAGACCCCGCCGTGCTCGGGGTCGCGCACGTGGGGCTGGGCTACGTCGCCTACCTCCGCGGCAACGAACAGGCTCTCTTCCGGCACGCCGAGCGCGCGCACGCCGCCGCCGTCGAGGCGCGCGACGAGGCGCTGCTCGCGCGCGCGGAGAACACGCTCGGGATCGCGTTCGGCTCGAGCGGGCATTTCCGCAAAGCGATCGATCACTACACGCGCGCCGCCGAGCTCGCGGAGCGCCTCGGGGATGGTGCGTCCACCGGCAAGCACTGGAGCAACATCTCCATCAACCTCCGGCTCCTCGGGGATCTCGACGACGCGCGCGCCGCCGCGGAGCGCGCGCTCGAGCGGACCTCGGGAGCCGCCACCGCGCACGCGAACGCGTGGGCGAACCTGGGGCGCATCCTCCTCGAGCAGCGCGCGTACGACGCCGCCGAGGACGCGCTCGACCGGGCCATCGCGATCGGGCGCCGGATCGGCGTCCAGTTCATCGTCGCAGAGGCGGAGTGGGGGAGGGCGATGGTGCACGTCGCGCGCGGGGAGCCGCACGAAGCCGCCGCGCACGCGGAGATCGCGCTCGAGACGTCGGTGCGCATCGGCCTCACCGTCAACGAGGGCATGGCGCGGCGGGCCGAGGGGCTCATCGCTGCGATGGGCGGCGACGATGCCGGCCTCGAGCGCGCGGTTCGCCTGCTCGAGCGCGCGGCGGTCACCCTCGAGGGGACGCAGGAGCAGAACGAGCTCGCGGATTGCCTCGTGGACTTGGCCTCCGTCCTCGATCTCCGCGGCGCGCGGGTGGAGGCCGACGTCCAGCGCGAGCGAGCGCGCGCGATCTACGAGAAGCTCGGGATGCGCGGCCGGCTGGCGGAGCTCGCCGAGCCTCGTCGGCCGTCGAGCGGCTGACGAGTCGATGACGCTCACGCGGGGGCGGGCGCCGCGTCCACGCGCACGGTCGAGAGCGAGGTCCACGTCTTTGCCGACGCATCAATCGATCTCCCCCTCGACGGGGCCGCTTCGCCCGCGCGCTCGAGCCTCGCCCGCTCGCGATCGGGACGAGGGCATTCCGCGGTCGGAGCCGCGGCTCAGTCGAGCGCGTTCGGCGCGCGCACGGAATTCGTCCGTGATAGCGCGCTCCGATCCGATCCGCGCACGCGAGCGTCGACGCGCCCAGCGCTCTCTGATTTGCTCGCGCTCGTGCGCGCGCCACCCCGCCGTCCACCGCCCCGATGAAGCCCTTCGAGCAGCTGCCGTTCGCCGAGGTCCCGGATCGACCGCGCGTGCCGCACCCGTATTTCGGATCGGAGGCGCGCACGCTCGCCATCGATTCGAAGCCGTTCGGCCGCGTGGACGTGCACGTCCGCGTGCTGGGGTCGGGGCCCCCGCTGCTGCTCGTGCACGGGCTGATGACGACGAGCTACTCGTTTCGCTATGTGCTCGCCCCGCTCGCGGAGCGGTTCACCGTCTACGCCCCGGATCTCGTCGGGGCGGGGCGATCGACGATGGCAGACGCGAGCTACGATCCGGACGCCGTCGCCGTCTCGATCGGCGAGATCATCGACGCGCTCGGGATCCGTGGCGCGCCGTGCATCGGCAACTCGATGGGCGGGTATTTGATGATGCGCCTCGCGATGCGGGATCCGCGCGCCGTCTCGCGCCTCGTGAACCTCCACAGCCCCGGCCTGCCGACGGCGCGGATGTTCGCGCTCGAGGCCGCGCTCACCGTCGTCCCGCGCGCGCCGTCGATCCTCGACTGGCTCATCCGGCGGAACCCGGAGAAGTGGGTTCACGAGAACGTGCACTACTTCGACGAGACGCTCAAATCGCGCGAGGAGCACCGCGAGTACGCGCGGCCTCTCGTCGCCCCGGGAGGCGCGCGCGCCCTCCACCATTTCCTCCACGAGACGCTCGCCGCGCGCCACATGCGGTCGTTCGAGGCCGCGCTCCGGGATCTCCGCGGTGTGTTCCCGATCCCGCTGATGCTCGTCTACGCGAAGCGGGACGTGATGGTCCCGTCCGTCGTCGGCCGGCGCCTCTCCGCGCTCCTCCCCACCGCGGAGATGGTCTGGCTCGAGGAGGCTTCGCACTTCGCCCACGTCGACGCGCCCCAGGCTTTCCTCGCTGCGGCGATGCCCTTCCTGCTTTCTTCGAAACGCGTTTCAGGATCTCCTGCTTGACGCGTCGGTCGCGAGCGCATACGAGACGCGCCTCTCGCGTTCCTTGCGTCCATAGCTCAGCTGGATAGAGCACAGGCCTACGAAGCCTGGGGTCGGAAGTTCGAATCTTCCTGGACGCGCCAACCATCGTTGTCGGCATCGGCAGAGCGGATCCCTCGGTGAACCACGCTCGCTTCATGGAGCAGGCGCTGATCGAGGCGGAGATCGCGGCCGGCGAGGGGGAGGTCCCGGTGGGCGCCGTGCTCGTCCGGCAAACGAGCGCGCACCACGGCGTCGTCCTCGCGCGGGGCCGGAATCGGCGGGAGATCGCGTGGGACGCGACGGCGCACGCCGAGATCGAGGTTCTCCGGGCAGCGGGGGCCGCGTTGGGCCACTGGCGGCTGACTGGGACCACGCTCTACGTGACCCTCGAGCCCTGCCCGATGTGCGCCGGCGCGCTCGTCAACGCACGCGTCGATCGCGTCGTCTACGGCTGCCGGGACGCGAAGGCGGGCGCGGTCGACACCCTCTTCGCGATCGGCCGCGATCCCCGGCTCAACCACCGGTTCGAGGTCGTCAGCGGTGTCCTCGAGGAGCCCTGTCGGGAGATCCTGCAGCGGTTCTTCAAATCCCGGCGCTGACTCCGCTGTCGCCCCTGCCGCCCGAGCGGATGCCGACCGCGGATCGAGCGACGCTGTCTCCGCGCCGTAGCGCTCCGGTCCCAGCGCATCGACACGAATGGGTTCGGCGCGCCCACCCGCGCAGCCGGATCCACAAAAGCAACATGGCGCGAACCCGGGAGGGTACGCGCCCTGTCACCCATCGTTGGCCGACGTGAGTGTCGAATTTAGAAGGTGCAGTCTGCTGCCGGAAGCACGCCCTGGGAGGAGCGCGAGTAAGTCGAAGCAAGCAGCTCAGGCAAGCAAGGTCAAGCTGCGCGGCCGGAACCACGCGAGAAGCAAAGATGCGAAGGAAGCTCCTTCAGAAGCGTCGAAAGTAAGCCGTGAAGAAAGAGGGAAGCGAGCTGAAGGAAGCGACCATTAAGGAAGCTGAAGTTCAATCAAGCCAAGCGACGGCGGGGAATAAAGCAGAGGCCGTGCCAGGCCCTCGAGCCCATCGCCGTTCTGGCCGCGAAAATCTGTGCGCACGGGGTGTTTTCGCCAAATTGGCGGGCGCGTCGTCCGTCTGACGGGATGCGCGAGGAACTACTCGGCCGACCCTCTGAGCGACCCCTTGGCATCGGTGTCAGGGTCGTCCCGCTCCATCGCAATCTTTGCAGGGTCAGCCGTCCCGCTCGCGGAGTCGGACGCAAGCTCGTCCCGGAGCTCGCGATCCGGCGCGCCGCTGGATTCCTCGCGCACCGGCAGTGCGGAGGGTTCGACCCGGACCCGACGCTCGGTGGTCGCCGCTGGGCTCCCCTTGGTCGCGACGCTGAGCCGGGACCAGAGCACGCTGCGGGACGCGGATCCCGGAACATAGAGCGCGCTGACCTCGTCTCCGACCTCGGCCTCGGGCCGCTGATCCGTCCAGAACGTCGCCACGCCGCTCCGAACCCGGCCCTCGGCTTCGTACTGGTAGTGCACGCGCCACGGGTGTCGCTGGTTCATGCGGACGCGCCGGTCGAGCACGACGGCGGTGATCGTCGCGCGGACCTCGGTCCCTCGCTCGAACACGTCGAGCACCCGCCGTCGCATCCAACCCCCGATGGCGTGCGTGCCGAAGCCGACCAGGAAGAACGAGGCGGCGAGGAGGAACGCGCCGAGGCGCGCCCAGGCGTTCCCCTGCATCGCGATCATCGCGACGATCCCGAACGTCACGGCGACGAGCGCCCCGACCGCCATCCAGATCGACCCGAAGAGCCGGAGGAAGCGGCCCGCGTGGTCCGCGTCGAGCCGCATGTCGGGGGTGAGCTCACGCCGCGAGTCGTTCGGCGCGGGCGGACCGTCCCGAAAGCCTCCACCGCCGCCCGTCATGTCGCGAGCATCGAGTCGAACGCGAAGCGGAGGGCCCACGCGGCCTGGCTCGGTGGCTGCTGTGCGGCCGCGAGGAGCGCCTGGCGCAGGTGCTCGGCGTGCGCCCGACCGGACGGATCGCGCTCGAGATCGGCGACCATCTGCGCCGCGGCCTCACGATAGACCCGCGCGCACGCCGCCACATCACCCCCGTTGTAGAGCGGCGCGCCGACCCGGATCGCGCGCGTGATGCGCTCGCGGACCTCGGCGGAGACGGGCGGTAGTGAGGCTCGCGAGGCGGGCGCGACCGACGGAGGCCCGCTCGGGAGCGTGATCGCTGGGGTCCTCAGGCTCGCGGCCGCTGCCTCCGACGGGTCGAAGCTCTTCGAGGAGCGGAGCGCCCAAATCACGGGTTCGATCTGCCGAAGCGCGGACTCTCCGCCGCCCGCCCTCGCGCCGCGCTCGGCGGCGCCCTCGAGGCGGCGCGCGGCGTCCTCGAAGCCGCCGACCGCGCGGAGGCGCGCCGCGAGGGCGCGCGCGAACATCACCTGGTAGTCGCCGAGCAGGTCGAACCGGCCCTCCGTCTCGCGCCGCGCGGCGATCGCCGCGTAGGCCGCGATCGCGACGGACAGGGCATCGCCCTCGACCACGCTCGGGCGCGCGAAGATGAGATCGTCGAACGCGTTGCGCAGGTCCCACGCGGCGTCCGTCGGGTTGGTGCGGATCGCGGCGCGCGCGAGCGCCGCCTCGAGCCGCGCGCTCACGGCGACGTGCTCGGCGAACTTGCTCGCGATGTCGCGCGCGGAGTCGGAGTACACGGAGGCGCACCCAGCGTGGTCACCGGCGTTGTACATGGGCGCGCCGCGCAGGATCGTCGCCTCCAGCGCGCCCACGATCGCGGGCGCGACCGGCCCCTGCGAGGGCGGGAGCAGGCTCTTCAGCGGGACCCGCGACGTCGGCGCGGACTCGATGTAGCTGCGCTGCCCCTCGAGATCGAACCCCTGCAGCGCCTTGATGAGCTCCTTCGCGGACGCGAATCGATCGTCGGGCTTCTTCGCGAGGAGGCGTTGCACGAGCGCGTCGAGCTCCCGCGGGGCGCCGCGCTCCGCGAGCGCCGGAGCGAGCGAGGGCGGGGGCTTGAGCGCGTGACCCATCGCGATCTCTTCGGGCGCCTTCGCGTCGAACGGGCACTGCCCGGCGAGCATCTCGAACAGCATGCAGCCGAGCGCGTAGAGATCCGTGCGCCCGTCGACGGCCTGCGCGCGGAGCTGCTCGGGCGCCATGTAGTTCGGCGTGCCGACGACCATGCCGGCGCGCGTGAGCTTGCGCGTGTCGTTCGCGGACACCGCGATCCCGAAATCGAGCAGCTTCACGATGTCCTCCTCCTCGTCCTCGGAGACGAGGAGGATGTTGTCCGGCTTGAGATCCCGGTGGACGACGCCGCGCCCGTGCGCGTGCGCGAGGCCCCGAGCGATGCGCGCGGCGATGCGGAGCGCGCGGCGCCACTCGAGGCGCGTCTCGCGCATGAGCACGTCCCGGAGAGACGGACCCTCGAGGTAGTCCATCACGAGGTAGATGAGGACGACGCCGTCGGTGCCGAAGTCGGTCACGCGCACGATGGATCGGTGCGAGAGGCAGCTCGCGGTCTCCGCCTCGCGCAGGAAGCGTTGCTGCATCTCCTCGTCGAACGCGTACTCGCCCCACACGACCTTGACCGCGAACGTGGACGCGATGCGCGTGTGGGCGGCGCGGTACACGGCGCCCATCCCACCCTCGCCGATCCGATCGAGGATGCGGTACCGCTCCCCCAGCACGCGGCCGACGAGCGGGTCGCGCGGGGACTCGAAGAGCAACACGTTGTCGCGCGGGCACGCCCCGCTCGCCTGGAAGACGCCGCCGCACGTCGGACAGGTGTGCATCGCCCCGGATCCTATCGGACGCCGGTTCCTTTGCCTCGCGGCGCGGATCATGACATCGGTGCCCCGATGACGGCGGTGGCGGACGTGGCGCCGGCGAGGCCGCCCGAGAACGTGACGAAGAACGCGGGGCGCGGCGGGCTCGCGATCGCCGTCGCGAAGCTGTCGTTCATCGCCTTCGGGTTCGCTCAGCAGCTCGTGCTGCCCGCCGTCCTCGGGACGGATGGATACGGCTCGATTTCGCAGGTGCTCGCGGTGGTGGGCATCGTGAACAACGTCGTCGTCGCGCTCTCGATCCAAGGGGTTTCCCGTACTGTCGCGTCGGCGACGGACGAGGAGGCTCCGCGCGCCTACCGGCGGGTCCTCGGCTACCACCTCGTCGTCGCGATCGTCCTCGCGACCGGGTTCGCGTCGCTCGGGGGCGTCCTCGCGGATCTGCTCGCGGCGCCGAACATCGCCCCGTCGCTCCGCCTGGTCGGCCTCGTCGTCCTCCTCTATGGGCTCTACGCGCCGATCGTGGGCTGGCTCAACGGGCGACGCCGCTTCATCGATCAGGCCGGGCTCGACATCTTCTACGGCGGGCTCCGCTTCGCCACGACCGTCGCGGGCATCCTGATCGCGACGAAGGTCATGCACTTCGACGGCGTGCTCGGCGGGGCGATCGGCTTCACCAGCGCGGCGATGCTGATCCTCCCGATCTCCGCGTGGCGCGCTGGCCTCGGGGCGCCGGGCGGCACCGCGCCGCGCGTGGCGTCCTACGCCCGCTTCATCGGACCGTTGGCGGTCGGCCTCGTCTCGCTCAACGTCCTGCTCCAGGTCGACTTCCTCCTCTTCAGCCGCTTCGTCGGCCAAAAAGGGCGTCTCCTCGGGGAGGCGACGCGGATCACGCAGGCCTTCGTTGGCTCGTACCGCGCGTTCCAGTTGTTCTCGTTCCTGCCCTACCAGCTCCTGATGAGCGTCACGTTCGTGCTGTTCCCGATGCTCGCGAAGGCGAACGTGGATCGGGATCACGTGGCGATCGCCCGCTACACGCGCACAGGGATGCGCCTCGCGGTCCTCCTCGTCGGGCTCCTCGCGGGAGTCGTCATGGGCTTGCCCTATGGGCTCCTTCGTTTCGCCTTCGCCGACCCGCAGATCGCCGAGCTCGGGAGCAAGGCGCAGCCGTTCCACGCGGCGGCGATGGCTCTCTTCGCGCTCCTCGGCGTGACGACGACGGTGCTCACGAGCCTGCGCCGCGAGATGTGGTCCGCCGGTCTCACCGCGCTCGGGGTCGGTCTCGTCGTCGTCGCGTCGGTCGCGCTGACGCCGGCCGCCGTGTTCGGTGGCCCGATGATGGTCGCGTCCGCGTTCGCGACGCTCATCGGC
The DNA here is from genome assembly GCA_046351395.1 of Polyangiaceae bacterium. Taxonomy (GTDB): domain Bacteria; phylum Myxococcota_A; class Polyangia; order Polyangiales; family Polyangiaceae; genus CAYYKK01. The sequence goes on along the minus strand of JAXLYP010000027.1, from coordinate 107,470 downwards.
CTCAGCGTGACGCTCGTGGTCGCGTTGATCGTCCTCAAGAAGTTCGCGGGCGGCGTGGTCCCGGTGCTCACGCCCATCCGCGTCGGGCTGGGCGTCGCGGCGATGGTCGGTGTCGGCTCCGTGATGCCGTTCCTCGGCAGGTTCTTCGCGCCGCTCGAGGCGGCCGCGCTCGTCGTCATCTACGTCGTCGTGCTCGTCGCGACGCGCGAGATCGGCGCGGCGGATCTCGCGACCGTGCGCGCCGTCATCTCGCGGAGTCCGAAGAAGTGAGGAAGCGGGCGGCGCGCTCGATCGCGCGCTGACCCTCACCGCACCACTCGGCGAGGAGGTGTGGCGCGTGCGGCATCTCGGGGAGCAGGTCGAGCGTCGCATCGACCCCTGCGGACTTCGCGCGCTCGGCGAACGCGGTCGCCTCGTCGAGGAGGCGCTCGGCGGTGCCCACCTGCACGAGGGTGCGCGGGAGGCCCGCGAGATCTGCGAAGAGCGGCGACACGCGGGGATCATCGAGCGGGAGGGCGGAGGCGAACTGCCGCGCATGCGCGAGGAGCATGTCGCGGTCGCCGTAGTCGTCGTCCTGGGTCTCGGTGGACGGCTTTGACGCGGACAGATCCATCCAGGGGGAGAGCGCGGCGATCGCGCGCGGCGGTGTCCCCGCGGCCGCGAGGCGAAGCGCGAGGAGGACCGTGAGCCCTCCGCCCGCGGACTCCCCCACGATCGCGACGCGCTCCGGCGGGACGCCCGAGCGCACGAGGGCGGCGAAGGCGCGCGCCGCGTCGTCCAGGGCGGCCGGGTAGGGGTGCTCGGGCGCGAGACGATACTCCGGGACGACGACGCGGGCGCCCGCCGCGATCGCGTGGCGAGCCGCGACGTCCGCGTGCGTCTCGGGGGACCCGAAGAGATACGAGCCTCCGTGGAGGTACAGGATCACGACGTCCGTTCGGAGCTCCGGCGGCGTGACGTCGACCGCGCGCACGCCGTCGAGATCGAGCTCCGCCCGGCGCACCCGCTTCGTCGCGGATTTCGGCATCGGCTTCCGCGAGAGCTCCCTCCGAACCGACGGCGCGTCCCACGCGCGGAGCTCCTGCCAGTCCCGTCGGAGGAGCTCGATCACGAACTCGAAGACGAAGCCCCATCCAGGACGCCGAGGGCCCTTCCGGAGGCGCCGGAGAAGGGTCGCCCACCAGGCACCGAACACGAGTCGCAACTGGCGCATGTTCCTGTTAGAGCGCCCGCGGGGATCCGAGACGAGTGTCCATTCACGCCAGATCGAGCCGAGCCGAGCCCCGCACCGTCTCCGCGCGGATGGTGAAGCGTGTCCACGCGCTCGCGCAGAAGAAGGGCCTGGGCGCGGACAGGCTCGCGCGCGCCTCGGGCATCGACCCGGCCGCGCTCGGAGATCCGGACGCGCGGATCGAGGTCTCCGCGAGCGACGCGTTCGTCGAGGCGTTGGACGGCGCGCTCGGCCCCGACGTCGCGACGCTCGGCGTGGAGCTCGCGTTCACGCGGGACCTCGAGACCTACGACGCGGCCGGGCTCGTCATGCTCGCCGCGCCCACGCTTCGCGCGGGGTTCGACCGCGCGTTCGCCGTGCAGTCGCTCTGGGGCGACGGCGATCGCTTCCGCCGCGAGCGCGATCGGATCTTCTTCGCGCCCGCGCCGCCCGGCTCCGCGCATCGCCGCGCGCACGAGATCGTGACGGAGTGCGCGCTCGTCGAGATCGGGCTCGCGTCTCGGTTCGTCTCGCCGGACGCGCCGCCCCTCGGCGTGACGCTCGCCTACGATGCAACCCCGCGAAGGGCCGCGCTCGAGGGCGTGCTCGGCGCTCCGGTCACGTGGGGGGCGGGCCGCTCCTCCGTCCTGCTCGGCGCGTCCGCGCTCGACGCGCCGATGCCGGAGGCGGCGCTCCTCACCATCGGGATCCACCCCGGGGCCTCGTTTCGCGATCGCGTCCGAGCCGCGACCGCGCGCGGGACGATCCTCGGGGACGCCTCCCTCGTGACGGTGGCGGACGCCCTCGGTGTCCCCGCACGCACGTTGCAGCGGCGCCTCGCCGAAGAAGGGGAGGCGTTCGGTTCGATCGTCGAGGGCGAGCGTACGCGCCTCTCCCACGCGTGGCTCCGCGCCGGCCTGTCGATCGCGGAGGTCGGCGCGCTCCTCGGCTACGCGGACAAGGCCGCGTTCTACCGCGCGTTCCGCAGGTGGACCGGGACGACGCCGCACGAGGCGCGCACGCGCATGCCCGAGCGCACGGTGCGCTAAGCTCCGGTCACTCCATGTCGCCGCGCGCCCGCCCAGTCCTCGCCCTCCTCTTCCTCGCTGCGGGGTGCAGCGGCCCCGCGGTCGAGGCCGACGGCGCTGTGGCGCCTCCGTTCCCACGCCCGACCGCCCCCGGCCTCTACGGGCAGGACACGCCGCCGGGCGTGATCGGGATGAACACCACCGCTTCCGCGCGCCCGGCGATGACCCTCGCGCCCACGGCACCTCCTGCTCAAACCAGCGCGGCGCCGGTCGCGCCCCCGGATCCAGGCGAACCCGCGGAGGTCGTGACGAAGCTCCAGCCGTCGTTCAAGGTCTGCTTCGACGACGCGCTCGTCGCGGATCCGAAGGCGGGCGGGACCGTCCGGTTCGACGTCGTGCTCCTCCCGACGGGGGAGGTGAAGACCGTCTCGATCAAGGAGAACGTCGGCCTCTCGGCGGTCGTCGTGTCGTGCGCGATGGCCGTCGTCCAGAAGGCGAAGTTCCGGCCGCCGCAGGGCGGCGTGGAGACCCACGTCGAGATCCCGATCCAGTTCCGGCCGAGGACCTGAGGAGGCCGCGTTGGCGCTCTGGATCGGCTGGATCGCGGCGGGGTGCATCCTCCTCGCGGGGCTCGTCCCGCTCGCCTACCGGTTGCGCGCGGGCAAGCGCGCCGTCCCGGGGTCGAGGCCGATCTCGCTCCACGTCGCGATGGGTCTCGGCGTCGCGGCGATCGCGCTGGTCCACACGCTCGCCGTCCTCGGCGCCCTCGGCTCCGAGAGCGCGATCGACGCGGGCGCCGTCGCGTTCGCGCCCGGCGCGGCCGGGTTCTTTCTGCTGTTCGCGCACGTGGGCGTGGGCCTCCGGCTCCGCGAGCCCAAGCTGCGCGACCGACCGTCCAAGCGCCGCACTCACGTCATCACGGCGTCGCTGATCACGCTCGCGACGATCGTGCACGTCGTCGCGCTGCGCGTCTCGAAGTGACCGTCAGCGCTTGCAGCACCAGCTCGAGTGCGTGTCGCGCATCGCGACGTAGCACGTGAGGCCCTCGCGGATCGCGTCCTCCGGCGTCGGCGCGCGTCGGTTCGCGCTGTCCGAGTCGGGCGTGATCACGCGATCGTTCGAGAACCTCTCGTCGCAGACGTTCGGGGCGCCCATGGGCGCGCCCGGATCCCTCTCGACGCCGCTCGACGCGGGCGGCGCCGCGCTGTCCGCGAGCTCGGCGCTCGCCTGGTCGAGCGCGACCTGGGTGTCGTCCACACCCGTCGGGCGCGTGTTCTTGGGCGACGTGCTCTGGCTGCTCCCGCAGCCGTAGACGAGGATCAGCGGGGCGAGCGAGACGAGGAGGGGGACGTTCATCGAACTTGGGCTCTCAAATCAGCGCGCGCGATCCTGACACATCCAGAGTGGATCTCACGGCAACCCGAACGAATGCGCCCGAGCTCGAGGCCTCGTCCTCCGAGGAGCGGAGCGGCGACGCCGCGCGGGTCTACCCGAAATCAGGGGCGTACGTGGGCGTTTCGACATGATCGGGGCTCCAGCGCGCGTTGGGCTCAGCGATCTGGGAGCGCAGCGAGGATCGCATCCATCGACTTCTTCGCGTCCCCGAACAGCATGCGGCAGGACTCGTGGAAGAAGAGCGGGTTCTCGATCCCCGCGTAGCCAGCGGCCATCCCGCGCTTCGTGACGACGACGCGCTTCGACCTCCAGACCTCGAGCACCGGCATGCCGTAGATGGGGCTCGACGGATCGTCGAGCGCGCTCGGGTTCACGATGTCGTTCGCTCCGACGACGAGCACGACGTCCGTCTCTGCGAGATCGGGGTTCACCTCGTCCATCTCGAGGACGACGTCGTACGGGACTCGGGCCTCCGCGAGCAGCACGTTCATGTGACCCGGGAGACGCCCAGCGACCGGGTGAATCGCGAACCGCACGGTCTTTCCGCGCTTCCGAAGGCGCTGCGCGATCTCGTAGAGCGGGTGCTGCGCCTTCGCGACGGCCATGCCGTAGCCGGGGACGACGACGATCGACTTCGCCTCGGCGAGGAGCTTCGACACCTCGGCCGCGTCGATCGCGACCGTCTCCCCCTTCGGCGTCGCGCTCGGCGCGGGCGCGGCCCCCTCCGCCGCGCCGAAGCCGCCGAAGATCACGCTCACGATGGAACGGTTCATCGCGCGGCACATGATGATGCTGAGGATGAGCCCGCTCGATCCGACGAGCGCGCCCGTCGTGATCAGGAGATCGTTGCCGAGCATGAAGCCCGCCGCCGCCGCGGCCCAGCCCGAGTAGCTGTTCAACACGCTGACGACGACGGGCATGTCCGCGCCGCCGATCGCCATGACGAGGTGCGCCCCGAGGAGCGACGAGATCCCCGTCATCGCGGCGAGCGCCCACAGACCGCTCGTGCCCGCCGCGAGGATGAACGGCGCGAGGAGCCCGAGGCAGCTCGCGAGCGCGAGCGCGTTCACCGCGTGACGGGCCGGGATCATGAACGGCTTCGATCCGATGGAGCCGCGCAGCTTGCCGAACGCGACGAGCGATCCGGTGAACGTCACCGCGCCGACCAGCACCCCGATGAACGTCTCGACGAGGTGGAGCGTTCGGCCGCTCGCGGGCACGTCACCGGGCGCGAGGTAGCTCGCGAAGCCGACGAACACCGCCGCGAGCCCGACGAACGAGTGCAGCACGGCGACGAGCTCGGGCATGCTCGTCATCGCGACGCGCTGGGCGAGCGCGGCGCCCACGACCGTGCCGACCGCGAGCGCGCCCGCCGCGACCGCGTATCCGCTCGAGAGGTTCGCGATCGTCACCCCGATCGCGAGCAGCATCCCGGCGACGCCGTAGAGGTTCCCTCGCCGCGCGCTCGTCTGCTGCGAGAGCCCGCCGAGGGACTGGATGAACAGCATCGCCGCGACGAGGTACAGCCCCGTCGACAGGCCGGGCCCCGAGCCGAACAGCCAGCTCAAGCGTCCCCTCCGCTCGGCGAATCGTCGGTCGAGCTCGAGCGCGAGAACATCTTCAGCATGCGCTGCGTGACGAGGAAGCCGCCCGCGACGTTGATGGTCGCGAGGAGCAGCGCGATCGCGCCGAGGAGGGTCGCGGGCGAGGTGACCGAGCCCGACACGTGGAGCATCCCGCCGACCAGGATGATCCCGCTGATCGCGTTCGTCACGCTCATGAGCGGGGTGTGGAGCGCGGGCGTCACGCTCCACACGACCTGCCAGCCCACAAAACAGGAGAGGACGAACACCGTGAGGTGACCGACGAACTCGGTCGGCGCGAAGCGGCTCGCGAGCGCGATGAGGACGGCGCCGGCGACGAGGGGCCAGGCGGTCGGCTTCCCCCCCGCGGCGGTCGCTCCGTGTCCCGCGCTGGGCTTGTGAGCCTTGGTCGCCACGGGCTTGGTCGACGGAGGACCGGGCCGCTGGCTCGACCGGCGGGACGGCACGGGCGCCTCCTTGTCCTTGTCTCGCTGGGGTGGCGGCGGCGGCGGCCAGCACACCTCGCCCTGGTGCACCACGAGGGAGCCTCGGATGACCTCGTCGTCCAGGTCGACGTGGAAGTTCTTTCCGCCGCCCATGTCCGCGAGCATGTGGCAGAGGTTCGTGCCGTAGAGCTGGCTCGCCGTCGGGGCGAGGCGGCTCGGGAGGTCGACGAAGCCGATCACCGTGATCCCTCGGTGGGTGACGACCTTCTCGGGCTGCGTCACGGCGCAGTTCCCGCCGTTCTCCGCGGCGAGATCCACGATGACGGAGCCCTTCTTCATCGCCTCGACCATGTCGGTCGTGATGAGGATCGGCGCCGGCTTACCGGGGATGAGCGCCGTCGTGATGACGATGTCGGCTTCGCGCGTCTCGGCCGCGAACAAGGCCATCTCCGCGGCGATGAACGCGGGGCTCATCTCCCGCGCGTAGCCGCCCTCGCCGCCGCCCTCCTCCTCGAAGTCGAGGTCGAGGAACTCGGCGCCCATGCTCTCCACCTGCTCCTTCACGCCCGGTCGCGTGTCGAACGCGCGCACGATCGCGCCGAGGCTGCGCGCCGCGCCGATCGCCGCGAGGCCGGCGACTCCCGCGCCGATCACGAGCACGCGCGCGGGCGGCACCTGCCCCGCGGCCGTGATCTGCCCCGTGAAGAACCGACCGAAGAAGCTCGCCGCCTCGATGACCGCGCGGTACCCGGCGATGTTCGCCATCGACGAGAGCGCGTCCATTTTCTGCGCGCGCGTGATGCGCGGGACGAGATCCATGCCGAGCGCGGTCGCGCGGCGCGCGGTCAGCGCGGCGAGGAGCTCGGGGTTCTTCCGCGGCCAGATGAACGAGATGAGCGTCGCGCCCTCGCGCAGCAGCGCGACCTCGTCGAGCGTCGGCGGGCGCACCTTGAGGACGACGTCCGACCCCTGCCAGAGCGCCTCGGGCGTCTCCTCGATCGTCGCGCCCGCCGCGACGAAATCGCTGTCTTGGAACGCGGCGAGCTCGCCCGCGCCCGTCTCGACCTTCACCTCGAAGCCGAGCTTGAGGAGCCGCTTCGTCGTCTCCGGCGTCGCCGCGACGCGCCGCTCGCCCGCGCCGATCTCCCGCGGGATCCCCACGATCATCGCCCGCGCTTCGGGCGCTCGTTCTGGCGTGGTTGGATGGTTCGTCGCGTCGCTCATCGGGTGCGTGGAGAAGCCGGAGGGTACACAAGGAACCCGGCACTGTCCGGAACTTGGCCGCGAGCGCGGCCCACCCGAACAATTCGATCATGGTGCCTCCTCCCCGAACCTGGGTCCCGATGGGCGCTCGGCCCGTCGCGCCGCCGCTCTGGCTCGTCTCCGAGGGAGGACGCACCGCCGGCCCGCTGAGCACGGAGCACCTCGTGGAGCACGCGCGGCACGGCCTCTCGCGCAGCGTGCACGCCCGCCCCCGCGCGCGCGCCGCGTGGCGTCGACTCGGCGAGCTGCGCGAGGTCCGTCTCCTCGACGAGACCGCGTTCGAGCGGTCGAAGCGCCTCGGGGCGACCCGTAGCCTCGCCGAAGAGGCCCTCCTACGGCTCTCGGACGACCCGAAGGAGACGCTCGCGCTCGGACTTCGCGTCGCCGCCCAGCGGCTCGGCGCGGAGTTCGGCTTCGTCCACCGGTTCGAGCCGGACCGCGCGACGCCCGTGACGCGAATCGCCTGGGGGACCGGGGCCGCCGGGCGGATCGGCGCGCCCGTGCTCGAGCGCGACGAGCTCGCGAAGGCCGCCCGCGCGCGCCTCCTCGCCGTCGGTGACGCGCGCGAGCACCACGCGTTCCACGTCGCCGCGTCGCGCCTCGGCGGGAGCGCGGGCGAGGTGATCGGCGTCGCGATGGCGCCCGTGTTCGTCGGCGCGCGCATCGCCGCGATGATCGAGATCGGCCGCACCGAGCGGGCGTTCCGCGCGTCGGACGCCCGCGCGCTCGGCGCGATCCTGCGGGTCGTCGAAGCGCGGCTCGCCGCGGGCGCCGCGGCCTGACACTGCTAGGCTAACCGCACTTCCTTATGCGGATACCGAAGCGCACCGCGATCGCGGCAGCAGGCGTCGCGCTCCTCTCCACCCGCGCCGCGCGAGCGGACGAACCGGACAAGCTGCCGTGCGTGATCGGCAAGGACGTGGGGATCGGCCTCGTGTTCCCGAGCCCGGGCTGCAAGCAGACCGTCACGCTCGACGCGACCCTCTCCGCGGTTTCGAATGGCCGCACGTTCGAGCCGAGGTTCGGGGTCGAGGCGGGGTATTTCTTCCAGACGCCGACCCTCCCCACGCTGCACCTCGGCCCCGTGCTCGACGTGCTCGCGACGGACTCGTTCAACGATCCGAACCGCGACGCGTCCGTCGACCTCGTGCTCGGGCTGCGGAGCCGCTGGTGGTTCGGCCCCGGCTACCCGTTCCTGATGTTGGACGCGGCCGTCGGTCCGATGGTCGTCGTGCCGACCGCGCACGACGAGCGGAACCGCGTGGGCGTCTATGGAGAGGCCGGGCTGAGCCTCCACGGCGCGCTCGGCGTCTACGCGTCGGTCGAGCCGAGCTGGTCGACGTACGACACGCGGCTCCACCTTCGCTATTCGATCGGCGTGAAGACCACCGCCGTCGGTTTGCTCCTCGCCGTAGCGGTCTTCGCGTGCGCGCAGGGCGGTGGTTGCTACTGAAGGGTCGAGGGCGCGAGGCGCGCGCCCTCGCCGTCACGAGCGGCCTCTCAGTTCGCGGCGCAGGCGTCGATCTCGGCCGTGCACTCGGTCTGCGGATCGGCGTGCGTCAGCAAGCAGCGGACACCGTCGCTGACGAACTTGCTCTTCGCCGGATCGGAGTCCATCACGCAGTCCGTGAGCCCGTGGAGGAACGTGAAGAAATCGGGGCTCGAGGGGATCTTCGCGACGCACGCGAGTGTCTGTGCGCACGACTTCGTGCCCTGCCCGAACCACTCCGCGCCGAGGTAGTTCGAGCCGACCGGATCCTTGGGATCGGAGGAGCAGAGGGAGGTCGTGTTCGTCGCCGGATAGTACGAGGCGATGAACATGCACATCTCGTCCGTCGAGCGCGGGCCTTGGTAAATCGTGTGGTCGTTCGGGTTCTGGTAGTCGCAATGGAACCGGATCTTGCTCCCGCCCTTCACCGATAGACCCTGATCGAAGGACTTCACGAGCACCCCCTCCCAGTCGTCGCTCTCGTAGATCATCGACGCGGTGCCCGTGGGATCGGTGAGCTCTGCCGCATAGCCGATGCCCCGCCGGTGCATGTGGGATTGCGCGTTGGTGATCGTGATGTCGTCGGGGAGCGCGCAGCGCATCTCGGCGCGCCCGGCGCCGTTCGCCAACGCCTTGATGAAGATGTCGTACCAGAACAGGAGCCCACCCTCGTGCTTCTTCTGGCTCTCGGGGATGGTGTAGAGGTTGATCCGCACCTCGGGGTCGACCGGCTCGGGGGACGCGTTCACGTAGTGCGCGTTCATCAGCAGCACGGCATTGCCGGGGACCGTCATCGCGACGTCCGGCGGGAAGTCCACGATCGATTCACCCGTCGCGTTTTGCGATCCCCCGATCAGGCTCGTGACGCGCCAGCCGTTGGTCGCGCCGTCGCTGCAGTCGAAGACCTTGCTCGTGTCCACCGCCTCGCCGCGCTCGTTCTTCGTCGGGATATCGGTGTACGGCGTGAGGTAGAGCAGGAAGTGGTGACTCCCGGCCGTGAAACGCACCTTGTCGCGATTGATGAGGAGCCCCTCGGGCGGCGCCTTCACGAACTTGCAGTGCTCCGCTTCGGTGCCCGCGTCGATGCGCGTCGTCATCGTGAACTGCACGCCCTCGCCCGCGGCGGGCGGATCGAGCAGCGGCGGGGTCACCGGTGGATCGGTCGTCTCCGTCGTGCACGCCGCGGCGCCGATCGCGACGACCGAACAGAGCGAAAGAAGGGTGAAGGTCTTCATGGGCCGACACCTTGGGGGCTCTCGGGCTCATCGGCAAGGCACACCCGTCCCGTGATTTCGAAGGCGCACGTCGCGCGACGTGCCGCTCGGGCACAGAGCCGCTCCGACATGGATCTCCGACGTTTGCACGTGGGAGGACGGCGAGGCTCCGAGCGACCCCTCCGCGGCGCGAGCGATCGCGTCGACGCTGGAGCCGAAGGTCTCCGCTCGCGAGGGGCTGCCGTTCAGCGCGCGAGCGCGGGGGACTCGACGCGCGAGCGCGGCGTGTCGTCGATCGTCACGGACGCGGCGGGGTAGGGCTCGAAGCCGGGGGGCGGACGACACTTGCAGATCTTGCATCGGCCGTCCTCGCCGTCGACGCACTCCGCGCCGGACAGACACGGCATCTGGACCACGTCTCGGCAGGGCTCCTCGGAGCGCGCCGGCCGCGGCTGCATGGGCGCGCACGCGGCACCCACGAGCCCGAGCGTGAACGGAACAAGGGCGAGCGAACCGCGCAGCATCGTCTTCTCCTCTCGGAGCACGAAGAGCATCGCGCGTGCCGTGGTCTCGATCCGCGCCTCGGTGTCGGGGCGCGCGTCGATTCGATCAGCTCCCGCAGAGCGCGCAGCCGCGGTCGGGTTGGGCGATCGGACCGCAGGCTCGACAGTCGATGCGGAACCCGTGAAACCCCGGATCGTCGGGCGCACAGTCGGTCCGCGCCTTCGCGCGGAGCTTCCCCTCCGCACGCGTCTCCGCGGGCACGAACGCGAAATACGAGAGGTCGGTGGTGCCACACCGCGGGCACTGCTCGAGCATCGGGAACGCGTTCTCTTGCGTCAGCGCGCGCTCGAGCCCATCCGTCGATCCGCATCGCGGACAAAGGGACGACGTGAAATGCGTGCGATCGCACGCGACGCAGGTGGCCTCGAACACCCCCGCGACGAAGTCGTCTCCGTCGTGGGCCCACTGGGCTTTCCCACGGGCTCACCGCCCTGGATGGGCCGGACCTCGGCGACGTACGACTGGAACTCCAACTGCTTGCTCGAGCACTCGGGACAGCCGTGCTCGACCAAGCGTTCCAGATCCTCGACGGTGAACGTTCCCACGCGGGGACGATACCGCCGACCTCGGCCTCGGCGGGTGGAAAGCGCGTGGTGTCGCCTCGCCTCACCCCCGCGGCGAGACGGCACAGCGCGCCGCTCCCTACTCCAGGCGCACCCGCACGACTTGGTTCCCCTCGAAGGTGTAGAACGCGTGCGCGTCGGTCGCGATGACGGACGTCTTCGGCTCCGCGTCGTAGATGGGGTCGTCACCGGGGTCGGGCGGGTAGCACTTGGGTTCCCCATGGGCGAGGGTGACCGCGCCGGACGTCGGTTCGACCGCCCAGATCGCGCCGCAATCCCGGAAGATCAACGTGGAGCCGACGAGGTGGAGCTCGTCCGCCGCCCACGGTTGGCCATCGGCGATGACGTTCTGTGTGCCGTCCGTGTCGATCCGCACGATCGCGCTCGGATTCCCGGGGCGGAGCCCATAGAGCGTCGTCCCGTCGCTCACGATCTCGCTGATCCACGGCTGGGGTGCGGAGACGACGAGATCCCCGCCGGCCTGCGGGATCCGGAACAGCGGGCCGATGGGATCCTCGATCGCGCCCGAGAAATACACGTTCTTCGCGTCGAACGCGGGCAGGGACACGTAGTGGAGGGGCGCGGCGGAGCCCAAGTATTGGATGGTGTCGTCCGGCTCGATGCGACGTACCGCCGGATCCACGAGCCACACGCCGCCAGGACCCGCGACCATGGCGGGGTAAGCGAACGTCGTCGGCACCTCCTTGGTCGAAGCGCCGTCCAGCGTCGTGCGCCAGAGGTGCGGGTTCTCTCCGTCGCTGCCGTAGTTCGCCCACCAATAGATGCCGAACTCGTTGATCGCCATCGCGCCGATCGAACCGAAGAAGTAGTCCGGCACGTTCGGCTCGAGGCCGCCGTCGGGGTTGGAAAAGAGGAGCGTCACGCCGCCGCCGCCGCACACCGGCAGGGAGTACACGGACCCGAAGTTCGCGAGGTAGAGCGTCCCTGCGAAGACCTGCGCCGAGTGGATGTCGGTGTGCTCGGGATTGTCTGCGAAAGGCCCCGGCGGGAGCGTCGCGAGGACGGTGCGACCGAGGGGCTGCTCGCAGGGATCCACCTGCATCCCCGTGCCCGCGCTGGTGGACGTGCCCGCACCGCCGCTGCCGCCGTCGCCGCGCCCCGCTCCATGATCGTGGAGCGTCGTGCGGGCGCCGCAGGCGAAGAGAGGGAGACAAAGAAAGAGCGAGGCGGTCGTTCGTGTCGCCACGCACCTCGATCAAGCACGCCCGGGGGCTCGCGGCCATGAACGAAATGACGTGGACGCGAGCGTGTCCAGGGCCGTCATTCGGCGCGCCAAGTTCGCCACGTGTGCCCTTCGTAGGCAGCCGTGCAGGGCAGGTCGTCGGGCTTCGCCGGCGCGACGCCCTTCCACACGCGAGCGATGGGAGACTCTTGCGGCAGCACGCCATCGCGGAGGAGCACGGACCAGGGGATCACGGGCCCCCAGCCGTCCATCACCGAGCTTACATGGGGGTTGCCCGATTGTGCGATGACGATCCCTTCGGGGACGATCGCGAGGGATGGACGCGGGTTCTCCGTGCACCCCCACAGGAAGAACCCCATGCCCCCATCGCTCCCGCATTTCGCTTCGGGGAGCTCGTCCGGGAGCGGCGCCTCCGTGATGTCCCCCTGGACGACGTTGTAGAGGGCGACGCATCGGGCGGCGACGCTCTTGAGCTTGCCGAGATCGCTCACGGCGTCCTCCAGGCGGACGGTGTCTCCCGTCGCGAGATCGATCGTCGTCGCTCCCGCCTTGCTGTTCATGGGGTGAGCCCCGCCGCTGTACGTGGAGTGGAACGCGTCGACGACCAGGAGGCCTCCGCCGAGCCGGACGACGAACGCGAGGGACGAGTCGTTCATCGGCGTGGAGCGGCAGGCGGTGATGGTCTTGATCTCGCTGTCGAACGGCGTGAGCGCGAGCGTCGCGTTCACCTTCTTCTCGACCGCCTTGTCGCTCATCCCGAACACGCGAAGGCTGCTGTCCGTGATCGAGCAGCTGGAGTCGGGCGCGTCCTTGTAGAACTCCTTTCGCTTCTTCGGATCCGTGGGAGGGCAGACCCCCCAACCGGAGGTAGGGACGGGCTCGTTCGGCTTCGCGATGGCGAGGCACTCGGGGTCGTGGGATTCGGCGCTCGCCGACTTGGTGACCGTGTAGAGGCCGGGCCAGTCGCTCGGAACGGGGTTCAACGTGAAGGGCGTGGTCGTCTTGCCGAGGGTGAACGTCCCGCTCAGGACTCCGGTCGCGGGATCGCACGCCCCGGAGAACGTCCCTCCGGGGCTCTCGTCGAGCGTGAAACTGGACCGATCGGCCTTGCCCCGGACCGCGATGCTTTCGCCCTCCCGGTCGTAGTGCGACGAGCCAGCGACGATGGAGCCGTCCTTCGGGTCGGGGCGGAGCACCAAGCTCACGGCCGTGTCTCCGATCTTGCCGCGGTAGGGCCGTGAGAAATCACACTTCGCCCCAGGCGCGATCTCGTCGATGTCGGAGATGTTCGGCACGGTCGCGATGACGAGCTTCCCCTCGCGTGCGGGCGGAGGCGTGGCGCCCGTCGACGCGCCGGACGGCGCGCTCCCAAAGGCGGCCGCGACGACGGCCGACCCGCGCGGGGTCGGTTCCCCGTGCGAAGGTGCGCTGGCGCAGCCGCACACGAGGAGGGCGAAGACCAGCGGCGGAGGCGGGCACGGCGAGGCGCTCGGAGCCCTCACTTCACCACGTCCCCGGTCGCGAGGTCGATCTTGAGCTCGCGGATCGTCTCCGCGGGATCACCGCACAAGAGCTGCGGCTTCGAGTCCTTCACGCTCGCGGAGATGTCCTTCACGAGATCCCGGCCGAGCTGCACCGTCGCTACGCGGGCGATGAGGAAGCGCTGCCCCGCGTCTCGCGTGACCCAGAAGCGGGTGTCCTTGTATTGCAGCTTTCCCTTCAATGCCTTGCGCGTGAGGGGAAAGTCGTAGTCGTCGGGCGCCACTTTCGTCATCCCGTAGAGGACGACGAACGGCTTCGTGCAGCTCGCGTTCGCGGGGGTCACGTCCCCGAAGGCGACCTTGTTCTTGGGCTCCGGCGCGACGATGGGCTTCGCGGGCGCGCGCTTCGTCGGCAGGAGCAGGTAGTGCGCGTTCGCGTCCTCCGCGGAGACGACCGCGTCCCCGTTCGGGGTGAATCGCACGTCGACCGCCGTGAGCTCGCCGCCCGTCGCCGCGTCGCCCGAGCTCGGCAGGACGACGGGTTCCATGCGCGTCCCATCCGTCGCGACGCGGTAGAGCCGCCCGTCGATCACCGCCCAGAGCGCGCCGTCCGGCGCGTACTCGTACCGCTCCGCGATGGACTGTCCATCGACCCGCGCGGGGAAGGTGATCTTCGTCCATTGCTCCCCGTCTCGCCGGAAGCCGACGTCGCCGAGCATCGCGTAGGCCTGGCGCTTCGGTCCGAACTCCAGGTACTGCAGCAACCCGGTCCCCCCTCCCGGCGACAGATCGGTCCACGCCTTGCCATCGAAGCGAGCGATGAAGGGGGCAGGGAAGCTCTCGTCGCCGCTCGCCGCGATGAGGAACCCGCCCGGGGTCTCGCGGACCTCGATGTTGATGGGCACGGAGAACGTTCGCTTGCCGGGCAGCTCGGTGAACGTGCTCGTGGCCGAGCCCTTCTTCCACATCTCGATGGAGAAGGCGTTCGCCTCGGCGTCCTTCCCCGTGCACTCCTTGCCGATGCCGATCACGCGATCGCCGACGACGCCGATCCAATGGTAGGTGCCCATCCTCGTCGCGCAGCCGGGGGCGGCGCCGGCTTTCGTGGCGACCGGCACCCACCCCTTGGGCTTGGGCATCATGAAGGCCGGCGCGATCAGCTCGAACACGTTCTCCTCCCCGACGATGAGGTTGACCCCCGTGGCGAGCGGGGTGCACCGTCCGCCCCAGCAATCCCCGTTGTACGGATAGTCGGCGTCGCTCTTCCAGGCGGCCTTGCGGAGGTGGGCGTCGCGCGTCGTCCCGCCGCGCTCGCCGGGTTCGTTGTAGGCGATGTCGAGCTCCGAGGTGGTGCCGCTCATCGACACGACGCGGAAGTGGCGCTCGTTCGGAGTGCTCGGCTCGATCGTCACCTTGAGCGTCTTGAACAGGTCGGGCTGCTCCGCGACGGACGAGTCGTCGACCCGGTAAACCTGGGGCTGATAGAACTGCTGGGCGATCGCGTAGACGGCGTCGTCGACCTGGAAGAGCTCGAGGTTCTGCTGCGAGCGCAGCGCGAAGCCGAGCGCGCTGACGTTGGCGTTCGGGGGCGGTCCGGCGTCCGGGGAACCGGACGCGCTCGCGGAGGCGAGGACCCCGGAGCTCGAGGACGCGGCGGGCCCGCTGGTCGGTCGCGTACTCGGACCCGTCGCGCTGGAGCAGCCCGCCCCCACCATCGCCGCCACGAGGGCGACACCGACTCCGGCCGTCTGGATTTTCATTCGCGTGCGATCTCCTCGAGGACGATCGCGGACACTACGTCGAGCGGCGGGTGATTCGAAGACGGGAAATGCCTCCCCGCGCGGTCGGCGCGCCGCGGTGCTATAGCGCTCGACGGAGTCACGCATGGAACCTCGATTCGCGCCGAAGCCGGAGTGGTTGCGCGTACGCGCCCCGGGCGGTGATCGCTACCACGAGCTCAAGAAGACGCTCCGGGACAACGATCTCTACACGGTGTGCGAGGAGGCCCGCTGCCCCAACGTCGGCGAGTGCTGGCGCGAGGGCACGATGACGGTGATGCTCCTCGGCGACGTCTGCACGCGGGGCTGCCGCTTCTGCGCGGTGACGACCGGGGACCCGCGCGGCGCGGTGGACACGCGCGAGCCCGAGCACGTCGCGCGTGCGATCGCGAAGGTCGGCCTCAACTACGTCGTCCTCACGATGGTGAACCGGGACGATCTGCTCGACGGCGGCGCCGATCACGTCGCCCGCACGGTGACGCGCCTCCGCGAGCTGCGGGGGGACATGCTGATCGAGACGCTCGTCGGGGATTTTCGCGGCCAGGCGGACGCGATCGCCGCGTGCGCGGACGGCAACCCGGACGTGTTCGCGCACAACGTCGAGACCGTGCGTCGCCTCACGCGCACCGTCCGGGACGTGCGCTCGAGCTACGATCAATCGCTCCGGGTGCTCGAGCAGGCGGCCACCATCGCGCGGTCGTTCGATGCGGACGCCGCGCGGCGCCCCATGCTCACGAAGAGCTCGATCATGGTCGGCCTCGGCGAGACGGACGACGAGGTCCTCGAGACGCTGCGGGATCTCAGGCGCGCGGGCGTGGCCATCGTCACGCTCGGGCAGTACCTCCGCCCGTCGCCGAAGCACCACGAGGTCCTGCGCTTCGTCCCCCCGGACACGTTCGCGATGTACGAGCGAGAGGCGCTCTCGATGGGCTTCTTGTACTGCGCCGCGGGGCCGCTCGTGCGCTCGAGCTACAAGGCGGCGGAGGTCTTCCTCCGCTCGCTCGCGGGCGACCCCACGGCGGACGTCGCCGCCGCGCTCGAGGATCGCATCGCCGCCGCCCGCCGCGCGGCCGAGCGCGTGCGCGACGAGCACCCGAAGGGAGACCTCGTCCCCGCCGCCTCGCTCGTGAGGCGCGCGTGAACCCCGTTCGTCCGTGACCGCGCCCGTCCCGCAGAAGACGAACGCGACGCGCATCCTCACCGACCTCGGCGTCCACTTCGAGCTCCGGGCCTACGAGGTGGACGAGGACGACTTGAGCGCCGAGACCGTCGCGCGGAAGGTCGGCCTGCCCGTGGAGCAAGTGTGGAAGACGCTCCTCTTTCGGGGCGACAAGCACGGCCTCGGCTTCGCCGTCGTGGCCGCGGGGACCGAGCTCGACCCGAAGGCGCTCGCGAAGCTCACGAAGGATCGAAAGGTCGAGCTCGTCCCGCTCAAGGAGGTGCAGCCGCTCACGGGGTACGTCCGCGGGGGCGTCACGGTGTTCGGCGCGAAGAAGGACTACCCGGTGTTCGTGGACGAGGAGATCGAGCTCCACGACGTCGTGAGCGTGTCCGCGGGCGTGCGCGGCACGCAGGTCCTCCTCGCGCCCTCCGCCTACGTCAAGGCCGCGAAGGCCACGCTAGGTCCGATTTCCCGACCCGCGACCCGCTGACGGTCGTCGCGGAGCGCGCGCGTCGGCGGCTGACATTTGCGCTGGTGTGCTCGACAATGAGTTCTGGTCGCGCTCGCGCCTCGCGGCGTAGACTGCGCGCCCTCGGAGGTCGTCATGCGCGGTGCACAAGCTTTCTTGGTGGTTTCGGGGCTGTTGTTCGCCGCCTGCGACACGGAGGTCGTGCAGATCGGCACGGGGGGCGCGGGGACTTCGTCGTCGAAGGCGACGAGCGCGACGAACGCGACCGCGACCGGCAACACGTCCGCGACGACGTCGCAGGCGGGGACGACCGCCGCCGTCTCGTCCGTCGGATCGACCGGCACCGGGATGCCGGACTGCGCGGCGGCGTGCGACAAGCTCAGCACGCAGTGCATGATCCCGCTGGCCCAGTGTCAGATGTATCTGGATTGCAGCCAGCCGCAGGGCCAGTGCGCGGCGCAGTGCGTGACCGATCCCAGCATCGGCTGCATGGACGTCTACCAGGCGTTCATGAACCCCCCGTCGGGCGCGTTCTACGAGTGCTACCAGGCGTGCCAAGGGTCCTCGACGACGGGCTCCATGTCGACGGGGACGGGCACCACGCAGACCTGCGGCCAGTGCGTCCAGAGCGGTATGGGCTGTCAGTCGGAGCTCCAGCAGTGCTTCCAAGCGAACGCACAGGAGTGCGCCGCATGGGGCCAGTGCGCGATGGCGTGCTCCACGCCGGGCTGCCTCGACATGTGCACGACGCAGCACCCCGTGGGTGCGCCCGTCGCGCAGTGCGCGTGTACGACCTGCGCGAACGCGTGCTCGGCCACGTGTAACTGAGCTCGGCCAACCGGAACCGAGCTCCCGGCGTGCGGGGGTTTCCTGCCCTGCCCTTGGCGCGCGGCGGCCGATGGTGAGACACTTGGGCCGTGCGGCGCGCTCGACTCTCCCTTTTTCTTCTCCCGCTCGTGATCGGCGTCACCGCGGGGTGCCGCCCGAAGGAGCCGCCGACGACCACGCGCGCGCCGCAGCTCATCGCGGTCGGTGAGGTCGTCGACGACGCGGGAAACCCCGTCGCCGGGGCGCAAATCGAGGCGTATCGCCTCCGGATCGTCGCGGACGGCGCCGAGATCGTTCGGGAGTACGGCGAGGACGACGACTCCGCGATCACGGGCATTCGCACCGACGAGAAGGGGAACTTTCGAATCCTCGACGACGACTTCGTGGTCGCCCACGAGTGGGACGAGGACGTCTGGGTCTGCGAGGACGTCTGCACGGATTGGGAGACGACGTGCACCCTCGTCGACGAACAGATCTGCACGCCCGTCTGTCAGGACGTGACGTACGACGAGTGCTGGGACGAGTGTTGGGACGACTGCGTCCAGACCTGCGAGGACGTGACGACGTGCGACGACTCGGGCTGCTGGACGGACACCGTGTGTACGGACGACTGCACCACGGTCTGCGAGCCCGTCTGCCAGACCGTCACGGAGACCCAGTGTGTCGACGAGTGCTATTGGGACACGCACGAGGAGTGCTCGGACGCGTGCGTCGCGACCGTCCAGCAGTGCGGCTACCAAACCGTCCACCACGTCGACCCGATCGCCCTGTCGCAGTTCGAGTCGGCGACCGCCGAGATCACCTATCGCGGCGCGGATGGGGAGCTCGTCACCTCGAAGGGCTCGGTGCTCACGAGCGGGCAGCAGCCCACGTGCCCGGCGCGCACCACCGCAAAGGCGACCGACTGTCAGCCGTACGAGCTCTGGATTCAGCGCGACCGGTTCACCCAATAGGCGGCCGCCACGGGGCTCGGTCGGCGGAGATCAGCCCCCTGGGCACGTGAGCTCGAGGTGCCCCGCCGCGTCCGCCTCGCAGAGGGACCCGCAGGGCTCCGTCGCGAGGCACGCGCACGTCGCTCCGTTCGCGCAGCCAGCGGGGAGGAGCTTGCAGGCGTATCCGTCCGGGAACCCGCCAATGTCCGACGTCGAGCGCTCGCAGTAGCTGTCGAACGTGCAGAACGTCCAGCCGCAGGGGAAGCGCTCCATGGGAGGGGGGCACCCGCCGTTGTTCGATCGATCGAAGCCCGCGGCGTTTGCGTCGCAGGTGTTCGCGTAGACCATGCCGTTGCACGCGCACGCGGGGACGTAGGAGTCGTCGCACCCGACGGGGCGGGGCTTGCACGTCCCTTGTCCGTCGCCGCCGCCGCAGTCGTCGCTCGCGTAGTCACAGAACTCGTCCGCGGGACACGTGGCTCCGGCGATCCCGCCGCAGGCCACGCCGCCCCCGCTCCCGGTCGTCCCGCCGCTCGTCGTGGCCCGCTCGCGGTGCTGCTGGGACCCGTGCAGCTGTCGGGATAGCACGGGTTGCTGCTGGTGCTGGATCCCGAGCTCGTGGTCGCGACGGTGACGTCGCCGCAGCTCGCGGTCGCGGTCGCGGTCGCGGCGGACAGGGTGATCAGCAAGCCAAGGAGTCTCTTCATCGCCCGAGGATCGCACGTCGTGACGCCGCGTGCCCGCGCGACGCGCGTTCCCGAAAAAGGCACGCGCTCTGGCCATGCGGACGGGACGATCTGGCGCCTTCCACCTACACTTCGATTGGATGAATCGCCTGGACCTCGCCCCGCTCGCGCTCGTGCTCTCGTCCCTGGGCTGTGGCGGGGCCACCGAGCCACCGGTCCCGGTGGACGTCGCTCCGATGGTCACGGCGAAGGCCACGGCGGCGCATACCGGTGCGGTCGTGCGCGCGCCGCGCGTCAGCGAGGGCTCGTTGTTCCGTGCGCTCCCTGGCGACTGCGAGAGCCGGGCGTACGTCCACGTCGAGGCGCTCCTCGGACGGACGGGCGCCGCGGCGCTCGAATCGATGATGGACGCGATGCTCCGAACCGTGCGGGGGAAGCCGATGGCTCGCGGGGGCAACGCCACAGCGGAGCCGGAGGCGCGGCCTTCCATCGGCGCCGTGAGGGAGATCGCCTTTTGTCTGTTGAAGGGGGGGCCGATCGCCGCGATTCGGCTCGACCCGAGCGAGCTCCGCACCGATCTCGCGGACGCGTTCGTCGCCCTCTTCGCATCGGGGGGATTGGAGGCGAGGCGCGAGCAGCGCGCGGACGTCACCTACGTCCTCGCGGGCGACCAGGCCTCGGTCGCCATCCTCGGGGACGTCGCGCTCGTGGGAGCGAAGGCGGACGCGCTCGCGGACGGGATCATGCTCGGCGCGGGGAGTCACGGTTTCGACGAGGCGAGCTCGTACGTCGGCTGGCTCCAAACGGCGGACACCTATGGCGGTCTCACGCAGGCGAACCAGACCTTCCGCCTGCACTTTCTCATGAAGCCGCCCGACCGGGATCGCGAGCAGTTCGCGAAGGATCCGGCGGCCGTCATTCAGGCGATGCGCGCCTCCCTCGACCAACTGAAGAAGAGCATCGCCACATCCCCGATCAAGCCCGCTCAGCCGATCCTCGAGAACATGACGATCGAGCGAGCGGGCGACCAGATCAGCATCGACTCCGTGTTCCCTTCGAACGTCGTCGCGGACTCGCTCGCCGCCGTCGGCCCCTCCTCGATCCAGGAGGTCATGGCGCTCCTTCTCCGTTGATCGCCGCGCCTCGGCGGACGCTCACGGCTCGGGCTTGCCGGGCTTGCCGGGGCCGTCCGCGTCGGGATTGTCTCCCCAACCTGCGGGTCCCTTCGGTCCGTCCGCCTTGCCGCCCCCGATCAGCTTCTGTCCACCGAACGGCGTCACGAGTGGATGCTTGGACCAGGCGGCGTCGAACGCGGTCTTCATCTCGTCGAACTTCTGCTTGCTCTTCGGATCCTCGGCGAGGTCCTTCAGCTCCCCTGGATCGTCGGTCACGTTGTAGAGGTGGTACTTCGGCCCGGGATCCTCGATGAGTTTGTAGTCCCCGATCTCGATGACGCGGGTCGCGGGGTTGTATTTGTCGGCGGGCAGGTCGCAAAGGATGGGCTCGCGGTTCGCAGGCGCCTCCTTCCCGAACAGCTCGGGCACGAGGCTCTTACCGTCCATTTCGCTCGGGACGGGCACGCCGAGGAGCTCGAGGATCGTGGGCGCGAGATCGATGTGGGAGCGCCGGAGATCGACCTCGCGCGCGTCGATGCCGGGGCCCGCGACGAGGAGCGGGACGCGCACCAGGTGCTCCCAGAGCGCGAACGCGTGGAAATACTGTTTGTGCTCGCCGAAGGCCTCGCCGTGATCGGCGCTGACGATCACGACCGTGTCCTTCCACCACGGCTGGGTCTGGCAGAAGTCGAGGAGCTTCTGGATCCACATGTCCGTGAAGTAGATCTCGTTGTCGTAGAGATCTCGCCCGGTGCTCCCGTATTTGGGGGCTTCGGGGTGGAGCTTGTACTTGTCGTGGGGGTCTCCGTAGTGGAGCCACGCGAAGAAGTGACCGTCCGTGTTCTTCGGATCCCCGAGGATCTCCGTGCCGATCTTCGTCATGTCGGGGCTCGTGATGTTCTGATCCGTCTCCGGATCGAACTTCAGATCCTCCGGCAGGCGCCACACCTCGAAGCCTTGGCCGATGTTGTGTCCTTGGTCGAAGTACTTGTGCGCGGTGACGCCGAGCGTGTGGACCCCGGCGCCTCGGAGCACCTCGGTGAACCAGACATTCGCCTTGCTGTAGTGGGTGAAGAACGCGCCGTCCCGATAGAGGGTGCTCGGGTACTTCCCCGAGAAGAGGGCGCCCATCGACTTCGCGGTGTAGCTCGAGACCGCGTACGCGTGTCTGTACACGGTGGCCGTCTTCGCGAGCTTCGTGAGGTTAGGCGCGATCTCGCGTTTGTACCCTTGCCACGGCATGTCCGCGCGCACCGCGTCGAGCGTGATGAGGATCACGTTGTGCTTCTTCGACGCCTCGTCCGCGGTCTTCGGCGTCCCCGAGGGGGTGGGCTGTGCCGAGCCGCCCGGCACCACGCCGCTCCCGGATGTCCCGGGCTGCGGTGAGCCGGTCGATCCGGGCTTGGTGGCGGACCCGGTGGCACCGATCCTCGCGGGGCCATCGGGGGACGCGCCCTCGCCGCACCCCGTC
Organism: Polyangiaceae bacterium; assembly: GCA_046351395.1. Lineage (GTDB taxonomy): Bacteria > Myxococcota_A > Polyangia > Polyangiales > Polyangiaceae > CAYYKK01. The sequence goes on along the minus strand of JAXLYP010000027.1, from coordinate 85,589 downwards.
CCGAGGGGGCCGAGCGCGAGGAGAGAGCCTAGGGTGAACGCAGCGAGGTTCCTTCTCACAGTCGGCGCATGACCTCGAACGCGCGCCGGGGCCAAGTTTTCGTCAGTCGCTCGACATGAGCCGGACGAACGCGACGATCGCCGCGAGTCCGACGAGGGGCGCCGCGATCCAATAGGCGCGCGCCGGGCCGACCGCGAACTGCGCCCCGGTCGTGCGGAAATAGATCTGGTCGGCGATCATGATCACCATCGCCAGCACGGCGAGCTTGATCGGCGTGGAGAGCTTCTCCATGAGCGGTCGCGCCGTCGCCTCGCGGGCTCCCTGGAGCGCATGCAGCGCGGCGGGGGAGGGAGGTGGGGACTCTCGCCGCGAGGGGGGAGGAGCGCGCCTCGACGGAGGCGCGAGCTGGAGGGCCATGGAGAGCTGCTCGGCCTCGAGATCCACCGGATCCACGACGCGCACCGCGGGCGCTGCGGGCTTCGCGCGCGGCGCGGTGGAGGGGAGCTCGAGCGGCGGAACCCATTCGCCGGAGCCCGGAGCCGCCGCGCTCAGGGACGCACCGAGCGGTGGCAGATCGAGCGGCGGGGGAGGCTCCGACTCCCCGTCCTTTCGGGGATCGATCGTCACGAAAGACGATCGCACGTGGAGCGCGCCCTCGAGCTCACGCCAAAACTCGGCGACGGTCGGGGTTCGCTTCGCGGGCTCCACGGCGAGCGCGCGCTCGAAGCATCGCTCGACGGCGTCGGCCACCGTCACGCCGACCGACCGCGGCGTCGGTCGGGCGTTCGGGTTCATGACGGCGTACATCATCGCGGCGATCGAGCCGTCGATGGGCGGGCGCCCCGCGATCATGTCCACCATGGAGATCGCGAGGCTGTAGACGTCCGTCCAGGGGCCCGTCTGGCCGTACGTCTCCGGGGCCCACTGCTCCGGCGCGCCATACTGCGGCGTGAAGGCGGTGATCTCCGCCGCGGACGTCATCTTCCCGGCCATGCGCGACGTCGCGCTCTTCACGCGCGCGATCCCGAAGTCGAGGATCTTCATCGTCTGCACCCCTCCGGTCGTGGAGAGGAACAGGTTGTCGGGCTTGATGTCGCAATGGACGACGACGACGGGCCCGCTCGGTCCCGGGAGGCGGTGCGCTTGGTCGAGCGCGTGCGCGATGGGCGCGAGGAGCTTCACGAGTTTGTGGAGCCCGAGCGGCGGCTCCCCGCGCTCGGCGCGCTTCGTCCGCATCTCGTCGAGGGACTCCCCCTCGAGCCACTCGAGCGCGAGGAACGGCACGAACCGGTGGGGCAGCTCCAACATCCCCACCTGGAGCGGGCGCACGACGGGCTGAATCACGGCGGAGAGCCGAAAGAGGAGCTCCGCCTCCTCTCGAAATTTCTCGAGGAAGACCTTCTTTTGGTCCTCGCTGAGCGTCGCGGGGACCTTCAGGCACTTGAGGGCGACGGGCGCGCGGAAGATGTCGTGATGGGCCCGGTAGACGACGGCGAATCCGCCCTCGGCCACGGCCTTCTCGACACGAAAATGCTTCGCCTGCGTCGTCCCCGCGACGCCGAACACGTCGTCCGCCACCACACCCTCTTTCGACGCGAGTGTAACAGCAGGTGCCTGGGTCACCAGCACGAGTCAGCTTCGGATCGAGCGCCACGTCCTCTGAATCGCCGATCGGTTTTGGCTTCGCGCTCGACGATCGGAGCGCAATGCACCACGATCGACGAGGTCGTTCCCATGAGCTTCACCCTGCTCCTCAACTCCTGGATGCTCCCGCAACGGATCCTCCCTTGGCAGGAGGCCATCACCCTCTGGTACCTCGGTAAGGTCGACGTCCTCGAGGCGTACGCCGAGTCCGTCGCATCGCCGTCGATCTCGGTGCCGATGCCCGCCGTCGTCCGGCTGCGTCGCCACGTCGTGGGCGTGCGCAGGGGCGTGAAGTTCTCGCGCGCGAACGTGTTCGCGCGGGACGGCTTCGCCTGTCAGTACTGCGGTCTCAAGAAGACACGCTCGGAGCTCTCCTTCGACCACGTCGTGCCGCGCGTCGCCGGCGGGCGGACGTCGTGGGAGAACATCGTGACCGCCTGCCGGCCGTGCAATCACAAGAAGAGGAACCGCACCCCCGAGCAGGCCTCGATGAAGCTCCTCCGAAAGCCGGTGCGACCCACCGTGCTGCCGGTCGAGCCCCTCCACCTGGACGGGGACGGCACCCGCCAGATCCCGCCCGAGTGGTCCGTGTACTGCGGCGCCTGATCGCTCCACCCGAAACCCAAACCAGAACCCCGAGGCCTCGATCGTCAACGCGATCGGGGCCTCGGCCTTTTGGGGCGCTCGCCGCGCGCCCACCGCGAAGCCCTGGCCGCGGGGATGGAGCGCGCGCCGGCATCTCCTCGCTGCCCACAAAAGGGAGGTTTCTCAGCGGAACTCCACCGCGCTCGGGAGTCGGGTGGGGCCTCGGTCGGTGACACGGCCACTCGGTAGAAAGGCTCTCGGGTGCGGGCCCTGCGGCAACCTGCCGCGCTCGCGGCAGTTTGCCATCTTGCCCGCGGGGCCCGTTTTGCCCCACAACTCGCGATCGAAAAGGTCCGTCGTTTCGAAGCGACGCGCCTCTTCTCTACGACAGCCGCGGGCGCAAATCAGGAACATGGAATGAGCCGCTTTCTATTCCCGAAGTGGTCGAACAAGGTGCTCCCAATAGGGATCTTCTTCGGCCTCGGACCGTTGGGGACCGCGGTGGTTGCGGGCTTCTGGTACTACGGCACCGACAAGCATTTCTCGGTCGGATACACGCCGAAGCAGCCCGTCCCCTACAGCCACAAGCTCCACGCCGGCGACATGGGCATGGACTGTCGCTACTGCCACTGGTCCGTGGAGCAAGGCGCGTTCGCCGCCGTCCCACCGACGCAGACGTGCATGAACTGCCACGCGAAGGTGAAGACGGACAGCGTCGCGCTGCAGCCGCTCCGGGACAGCTGGGCGAGCGACCAGCCGGTCGCGTGGACGCAGGTCCACAACCTCCCAGACTTTGCGTACTTCGATCACAGCGCGCACCTCAACGCGGGCGTGGGCTGCGAGAGCTGCCACGGACGGATCGACCAGATGGTGACCGTCTCGCAGGTCAAGCCGCTCACGATGGGATGGTGCCTCGAGTGCCACCGCGATCCCGGGCCGAACCTGCGTGACCCGAAGGACATCACGAAGATGGGCCTGGTCGAGCAGGCCGAGGCGACGGGCAAGCCGATGACCCGCCCGGCGAACCTCCGCAAGCCGAACCCCCCGACGAATTGCTCCGGGTGCCACCGATGAAGCGTCTTCCGCTCGTACAAAAGGCCGATCCCCAGGGTCGCCACTACTGGCTAACGACCGCGGAGCGCGACGGCGATCCCGCGGTGTTCGAGGCGAAGGCGCGCGAGTTCGCGTACGACCGCCCGGACGAACCGCCACCGGGCGTCGATCGGCGAACGTTCATGACGCTGATGGGCGCCTCGATGGCGCTGGCCGGGCTCGCCGCGTGCCGGCGCCCCGAGGAGAAGATCCTCCCCTTCAGCCACCAGCCGGAGGACACGCTCCCCGGCCGTCCGGAGTTCTTCGCGACGAGCATGCCGTTCTACGGCACCGCGATCGGCCTCGTCGTCGAGAGCAACGACGGGCGCCCCACGAAGATCGAGGGCAACCCGAAGCACCCCGAGACTCCGCGCGGAGCCACGAGCAGCTTCATCCAGGGGCACGTCCTCAACCTGTACGACCCGGACCGCAGCAAGAGCCCGCGCAAGGCCGGCGTCGAGGTGTCGATGGACGAGGCGATGGCCGCGCTCTCGCAGGTCTCGAAGGAGATCCTCGCGAACAAGGGCAAGGGCGTCGCGATCCTCGTCGGCGAGCACCGCTCGTTCACGACGCTCCATGCGCTGCTCGAGCTCGCGTCCGCCCTCCCCGCGGCGCCCCTCAAGGGCACGGGCGCGGAGGCGGAGTTCCTGCCGCTCGTCAAGCACGAGCCGTTCGGGCGCGCGAACGCGCGCGTCGCCTCGAAGCTCGCGTTCAACGACGATCCGCAGGCCGCGGAGATGCTCGACACCGTGCTCGACGTGGGCAAGGCGAGCGTCATCGTCTCGTTCGACGCAGACTTCCTCGGGCACGAGGGGAGCCCGCTCAAGGCCGCCGCGGGGTTCGCGAAGAACCGGAGCGTCGAGAAGGGCAACATGAGCCGCGTGTACGTCGCGGAGCCGTGCCCGACGATCACGAGCAACGCGTGCGATCACCGGCTCCGCACGCAAGCGCGCCGGATGACGATCTTGATGCGCGCGCTCGCGGCGGAGCTCGCGAAGCTCAACGTCCCCATCGACGCCCAGCTCGGCGCGGCGGGGCAGCTCACCGAGGCGGAGAAGAAGTGGGTCGCAGCGGCCGCGAAGGATCTCGCGAGCGCCCGCGCCGGCGGCCTCGTCGTCGTGGGGCGCCGTCAGTTCCCCCCGGCGCACGCGCTCGGGATGGCGATCAACCACGCGCTCGGCAGCAACGCCGTCGCGTACAAGCGCTCCTTCGACAAGACCGAGGAGACGAACAACGCGCTCAAGAAGCTCTGCGACGCGGCGCGCGCAGGACAGATCTCCACGCTCGTAATCCTCGGCGGGAACCCCGTGTTCACCGCGCCCGCGGATCTGAACTTCGCGGAGGTGATGGGGAAGGTGAAGACCACCATCCACCTCTCCTCGCACGTGGACGAGACGAGCGCGCTCGCGACGTGGCACATCCCGCGGGCGCACGAGCTCGAGACGTGGGGCGACGCGGTCAGCGAGGACGGCACGATCGCCATCACGCAGCCGCTCATCTCGCCGATGTACGACGGCAAGACGGACGCGGAGATCCTCCACCGGTTGGTGGGCGGGGTGCTCGGCGCCTACGAGCTCACGCGCCGCACGATCGATCGCATGGTGACCCCGGTCTCCCCGCTGCCGGCCGCGGTGAACGGGGAGGGGGCACCTGCCGCTCCAGCGGCGTTCGATCTCGAGAAGCGCTGGCGCCGAGCTCTCTTCGAGGGCGTCGTCCAGGCGTCGCCGCCGGGGTGGGACACCATCCCGGTGCTCAACAAGACCAACATCGCGACGAGCTTCGCCCAGGCCCCGGCAGAGGGCTTCGAGATCGTGTTCGCGCCGTGCGCGCACGCGTACGACGGGCGATATGCGAACAACGGGTGGCTCCAGGAGACCCCCGATCCGATCCACAAGACCACGTGGACGAACGTCGCCGCCCTCTCCGCGGCGACCGCGAAGAAGCTCGGCGTCGTCGACGGCGACCTGGTGAAAGTGCAGGTCGGGGACGCGTCGGTAGAGCTGCCCGTCGCGGTGACGTACGGCCACGCGGACGAGTCCTGCACCGTGTATGTCGGTCAGGGCCGCAAGTTCGCGGGTAGCGTGTGCAAGGGCGTCGGCGTGGACGTCGGCCCGATCCGCAAGGGCGCGACGTGGGACATCGCGACGGGCTCGGTCACGAAGGCGAGCGGCGCGGTGACCCTCGCCGTGACTCAAGGCCACTTCATGATGGAGGGCCGCCCGCTGATCCGCGAGCAGACGGTCAAGGAGTACAAGGAGGACCCGAGCTACGCGAAGGACCTCGTCATCCCGGCCGAGGAGAAGCACGACATCGAGAACATCTACGGCGAGGAGATGCCGTGGAACTACAAGGTCGGGCACCAGTGGGGGATGACGATCGACCTCACGACGTGCACGGGCTGCACGGCGTGCCTCACGGCGTGCGTCGCGGAGAACAACATCTCCGTCGTGGGCGCGGAGGGGGTGCACAAGTCACGCGAGATGCACTGGATCCGCATCGACCGGTACTTCGCGGGCAAGGAGAAGGAGGGCGGTCCGAGCGAGAGCGAGGACGAGGTCCACGTCGCCATCATGCCGATGCTCTGCCAGCACTGCGAGAACGCGCCGTGCGAGCAGGTCTGCCCCGTCGCGGCGACGACGCACAGCCCGGAGGGCATCAACGAGATGACCTACAACCGGTGCATCGGGACGAAGTACTGCGGCAACAACTGCCCGTTCAAGGTCCGCCGGTTCAACTTCTTCCACTACACGAAGTCGATCCCGGAGACGCTGAAGCTCCAGCTGAACCCGGACGTGACCGTCCGCTCTCGCGGCGTCATGGAGAAGTGTTCGTTCTGCGTCCAGCGCGTCCAAGAGGCGAAGATCGCGTCGAAGCGCTTCAGCGACAACCTGAAGGACGTGGACGACAAGGCTCGGGAGAAGGCGCGCGTGAAGTACGTGCGCGACGAGCTCCTCAGCGCGTGCCAGCAGGCGTGCCCGACGGGCGCGATCACGTTCGGCGATCTCAACGATCCCGCGTCGGCCGTGGCACAGACCGCCGCGTACAGCCGCAAGTTCCAGATGCTCGAGGAGATCAACGTGCGACCGCGCGTGAACTACCTCGCGAAGATCCGGAACCCGAACGAGGAGCTCGAGCCACCGAAGCCGAAGGCCGCCGAGTCGCATGGCGGTGAGAAGCAGGACAAGAGCGAGCCTCGCAGCACCGATTCCCACAAGGGTCCGGAGAAGAAGCCATGACCAGCTCAGCCCTGACAGCGGGCAAGGGCGAGCCGATCGTCCCGGGCGACACGCCGGGCACGCGGGCGACGCTCGTCCTCGGTAACCGAGATTTCCACGGCCTCAGCGACGACGTCTCCAAGATCGTCGAGGCGAAGCCCACGCCGAAGTGGACGATCGGCCTCATCGCAGCGGCGAGCATCCTCCTCGTGATGGTCGCCTCGCTCGTGAAGCTCGTGTCGACGGGCGTCGGCGTCTGGGGCCTCGACAACACGGTCTTCTGGGCCTGGGACATCACCGGGTTCGTCTTCTGGATCGGTATCGGTCACGCAGGCACGCTGATCAGCGCCATCCTCTTCCTGTTCCGACAGAAGTGGAGGACGGCGATCAACCGCGCCGCGGAGGCGATGACGATCTTCGCCGTCATGGCCGCGGGCATCTACCCCGCGTTCCACGTCGGACGCGTCTGGTTCCTGTACTGGGTGTTCCCGGTCCCGAACCAGATGAGCATGTGGCCGAACTTCAAGAGCCCCCTGCTCTGGGACGTGTTCGCCGTCTCGACGTACGCGACGGTGTCGGTCCTCTTCTGGTACGTCGGCCTGGTCCCCGACCTCGCGACCATCCGCGATCGGGCGAAGACGAAGCTCGCGTACTACGTGTACGGCGTGCTCTCGCTCGGCTGGCGCGGCTCGCACCGCCAGTGGCTGCACTACGAGAAGGCGTACCTGATCTTCGCCGGCATCTCGACGCCGCTCGTGCTCTCGGTGCACACGGTCGTGTCGTTCGACTTCGCGACGAGCGTCATCCCCGGCTGGCACACGACGATCTTCCCACCGTACTTCGTCGCCGGCGCCATCTTCTCCGGCTTCGGGATGGTCATCACGCTGATGGTGCTCGCTCGAAAGCTCCTCGGGCTCGAGCACATCATCACTAAGCGCCACCTCGAGAACATGTGCAAGATCATCCTCGCGACGGGATCCATGGTTGGATACGCGTACGCGATGGAGTTCTTCATCGCGTGGTACTCCGGCAACCCGTACGAGTCGTACGCGTTCCTGAACCGCGCGTTCGGCCCGTACAAGTGGGCCTACTGGTCGATGGTCATCTGCAACGTCGGCCTGCCGCAGCTCTTCTGGTTCAAGAAGGTGCGCACGAGCATCCCGGCGATGTTCGTCCTCAGCATCGTCGTGAACATCGGCATGTGGTTCGAGCGGTTCGTCATCATCGTGACGAGCCTCCACCGCGACTACATCCCCTCGAGCTGGACGTACTTCCACCCGAGCATCTGGGACATCTCGCTCTTCGTCGGGACCTTCGGCCTGTTCCTCACGATGTTCCTGCTGTTCTGCAAGTTCCTGCCGGTCATCGCGCTCGGTGAGGTCAAGGCGGTCACCCCCGCTGCGGATCCGCACCCGGCCCACGACCACGGCGACCATGAGCACGGCGATCACGCCCACGATCATGGCGATCACGACCACGATCACGGCGATCACGACCACGATCACGGCGATCACGATCACGACCACGCGGACGATGAAGCAGACAATGACGACGCGGACGACGAAGCGTCGAGCGACGAGGCGGACGAATCGGAGGACTCCGACGACGACGACTCGGACGACGACGACGACGACGACGCGGACGACGCTGGCAAGGACAAGAAGGGAGGTCGGCCGTGAGTCACGATCACGAGCACGATGAGGAGGAGGAGTCCTCCGACACGCACGAGCGCGGTGAGCTCTACGGTCTGATGGGCTTCTTCGAGAAGCCGGCCGCGCTCTACCACGCGTGCGAAGAGGTGCGGGACGCGGGCTACAAGGCGTTCGACGCGCAGACCCCGTTCCCCGTGCACGGCCTCGAGAAGGCGATGGGCCTCAAGCCCACGCGCCTCCCGTTCTTCGTGTTGGCCGGTGGAGCCACGGGCCTCGCGACCGCGGTGGCGCTGACCTACTACTGCAACTGGGACTATCCGCTGAACATCAGCGGCAAGCTGCCGTTCAGCTACCAGATCTACATCCCCATCTACTTCGAGCTGACCATCCTGTTCTCGGCGCTGACCTGCTTCTTCGGTCTGTGGGTCATCTCCAAGCTCCCCACGTTCTTCCACCCGACGATGACGCACAAGTCGTTCACGCGGACGACGGACGACGCGTTCTTCCTCTGCATCGAGGCGAAGGACCCGAAGTTCGACGCGCAGAAGACGCGCGCGTTCCTCGAGAAGCTCGGCGCTCAGCAGGTCGAGGAGCTGTACTCATGAAGAAGCTCCACATCGCACTCACGGCGTGTGTCGCGGGCGCGGCGCTCTTTGGCTGCCGCGGCGGTAAGAGCGAAGAGCCGCCGTTCCACCTCATCCCCGACATGCAGTGGCAGCAGCACCGCGGCGCGCAGTCGGAGAGCAAGCTGTTCGCGGACGGTCGCGCGAATCGACTGCCGGATCCGCACTCGATCGCCCGTGGGCGGAGCCGCCTCCACACGGACGACGCGTTCCTCAAGGAGAGCGACGCGATCTACAAGGGCGTCGATACGGCCGGGAACCCCCTCGACCGGATGCCGGTCGAGGTGACCGCGCAGCTCCTCGATCGCGGTGAAGAGCGGTTCAACATCTACTGCGCGCCGTGCCACGACAAGTCGGGCTCCGGCCACGGGCTCGTGTCCCAACGCGCGCCCAACGAGTTCGGCAATCTCCCGAACTTCGCGGAGAAGCCCGAGCTCCAGGCGGACAAGTACCCGGACGGCAAAGTGTTCCAGACCATCTCGCTCGGCGCGGGGCGGATGCCGTCGTACGCATCGCAGATCCCGGAGCGCGATCGCTGGGCGATCGTCGCGTGGTTCCGCGTCCTCCAGCAGAGCCAGCACGCTGCGGCGAGCAAGTTCTCAGGGCAGAAGTTCGAGCCCGCAGAAAGCGAGACGAAGTGAGTACCCCGAAGCGTGTCCCGAAGGGCAACGGACTCCTGCCTCCCGCGCTCGCCAAGCGGTTCGCGATGTTGAGCTATGTCGTCGCGGCGCTCGGCGTCGCGCTCGGCGTGGGCGGCTTCCTCACGAACAAAGAGCGCTTCGGCTACAGCTACCTGGTCGGCTTCATCGTCACGATGACGATCTCGGTCGGGGCGCTCTTCTTCGTTGTCATCCAGCACCTGACGAAGTCGAGCTGGTCGGTCGCACCGCGACGGACGCTCGAGTGGATCAGCCAGGGCGCGACCGCGCTACCCGCGTTGTTCATCCCGCTCGTGGCGCTCGCGCCGACGATCTGGAACAAGTGGATGGGGCCGGAGGCGCTCGAGGACACTCTGGTGAAGGCGAAGTCGGCCTACCTCAACAAGGGCTTCTTCTTCACGCGTGCGGCGGTCTTCCTCCTCGTTTGGGCGGCGCTGGCGCACTTCTTCTACAAGAACTCGCGTGATCAGGATCTCACGGGGGACCGGAAGCACTCGACGCGCCTCCAGACGTTCGCGGCGCCGGCGACGGCCCTCCTCGGCCTGTCGATCACGTTCGCTGGGTTCGACTGGGTGATGAGCCTGAGCCCGCACTGGTACTCGACGATCTTCGGCGTGTACATCTTCGCGGGCTCCATCATCACGGCGCTCGCGGTGCTCGCGATCGTCGTCGTGCGCTACCGCCAGCACAACGTCGGCGGCGACCTCCTCACGGTCGAGCACCAGCACGACGTCGGCAAGTTCCTCTTCGGGTTCGTGATCTTTTGGGCGTACATCGGGTTCTCCCAGTTCATCCTGATTTTCTACGCGAACATCCCCGAGGAGACGATCTTCTATCGGGTGCGGTGGCAGGGCGGTTGGGACGTCGTCTCCCTCTCGCTGCTCTTCGGGCACTTCGTCGTCCCGTTCCTCCTGCTGCTCTCGCGCACGGCGAAGCGAACGAACCTCCTCGCGCTCGGCGCGGCGATCATCATCGTGATGCACGTCGTCGACGTGTACTGGATGGTGATGCCGAACCTCACGAAGGGCGAAGAGCACTCGAAGTTCGCGTTCTCGTGGATCGACCTCGGCGGGTTGTTGGCGCCGGTCGGTCTCGCGATGGCGTGGGTCTCGTACCGCGTGCTCGGCGATCCCGCGTACCCGCTGAAGGACCCGTACACCGCTGAAGCCCTCAAGGCGGAGAACCTCTGATGAGCGACGAGGATAAGAAGAAGCGCCCCACGGCCGAAGAGGAACGCGACGAGGACGAGTCCGAAGAGGAGTCGTCCGACGACGAATCCGAAGAGGAAGAGTCGGACGAAGCGGACGAGTCGGAGGACGAAGAGTCCGAAGACGAGAGCGACGAGTCGGAGGACGAGGACGAGGACGAGTCCGTCGGCGCGAGCCCCACCGAGCTCGAGCGTCACGACGAGCGCGGCGCTTCGGAGCCGCCTCCGATGGATGACAGCGGTCCGGAGCCTCCGCCGGAGCGCGACACGCCGAAGATGAAGTTCATCACGACGGCGTTCGTCGTGATCGCGATCGCGGTCGTGGTGGTCGTCGTCGGGACGAAGGAGTACTACACCGCCGTCTTCGACAAGGAGTACCACGAGAAGGTCGAGGTCCCGGTCTCGCCGCTCCGCACGCAGCTCGAGAAGACCGAGCAGGATCGCCTCACGAAGTACCAGTGGGTCGACGAGAAGAAGGGGATTGTGAGGATCCCGGTCGACAAGGCGAAGGAGCTCGTGGTCGCGAACTACAAGGCGCGGCCGATCAACACGGAGGCCCCTGCACCGCCTCCGCCGCCCAAGCCGGCCGAGCCGCCGCCGCCGCCGCCGCGTCCCGAGAAGGAGCTCCCTGGCGGAGCGCGCATCCACTTCGACCCGAACAGCACGCAGGAGCAGCTCGTCAAGTTCATCGAGGACAAGGACGCGAAGGTCGACAAGGAGACTTGGTTCAACTTCGACAAGGTCACGTTCGAGACCGGCAAATCGACGCCGTCGCCCGAGTCGAAGGAGCAGCTCGACGACATCGCCGCGATCCTCACCGCGTACCCGGATCTCGAGCTCAAGATCGGTGGCTACACGGACAACACCGGGGACGCCGCGACCAACAAGAAGATCTCGGGCGAGCGAGCCGAGGCGGTCGTGAAGGCGCTCGTCGAGCGTGGAATCAAGAAGGAGCGGCTGAAGTCGGAGGGCTATGGCCCCGAGCATCCGGTCGCCCCCAATGACACTCCGGAGAACAAAGAGAAGAACCGCCGGCTCGCCGTCCGCGTGACGAAGAAGCCGAAGCTCGAGGATCCTGCGAAGCCCGACGAGAAGAAGGACCCCGCGAAGCCCGACGAGAAGAAGGATCCGGGGCAGGCGCCCAACCCGACGCCGCAGCCCAACCCGAAGCCGAACCCGCAGCCGCAGCCGCAGCCCCCGACGATGCAACCGCAGCCGAAGCCGCAGCCGCAGCCGCAACCGCCGAAGCCCGCTCAGCCCGACTCTCCGTACCCCGCGGGCATCTGACCCTCTCGAGCCCGTCTCCACTTGGCCTTTTCCAACGCGGCCTTTTCCAACGCGGCCTTTTCCAACGCGGCCTTTTCCAACGCGGCCTTTTCCAACGCGCCATGACGTTCTACCGACGACGCTCTGATCGCACGAAGCACGCGGCCACCGCCGCGTGGTCGCGCGCGTGCGTCGTCGCGTTGGCGTTCGCGCTGGGGGTGCTCGGGCGGGACGCGCTCGCACAGGGCGTGGCCCCGCGGCCGCTCCCTCAGGATCAGAGCTTCAATCAGTTGCCGACGGAGCTCGAAGAGGTCGGCATCGAGGACAAGCCGGGCGCCGAGCTTCCGCGCGACGCCGAGCTCATCGGCTCGGACGGCCGGTCGTTCATCCTCGGCGAGTACATGGACGCGGACAAACCGCTGATCCTGGTCCTCGCGTATTACCGCTGCCCGATGCTCTGCTCGATGGTCCTGAACGGGATGACGAAGGCCATCCGTGGGATGGTCAAGCGCCCGGGCGCCGACTATCGCGTCCTCGTCGTCAGCTTCGACCCCAAGGACACGACGCGCGTCGCGCGGGACAAGCGCTCCAACTACGTCGCCGATCTACCGCCCGCCGAGTCCGATGTCGCGTGGTTCGAGTTCGCGACGGGCAAGGAGGATCAGGTCCGGCGGATCGCGGACGCCGTGGGCTTCCGCTACAAATGGGTGGAGGAGACGCAGCAGTACGCGCACGCATCGGGGATCTTCGTCGTGACCCCGAAGGGCAAGCTCAGCCAGGCCCTCACGGGCATCGAGTTCGCGCCCGGCGAGGTGGATCGGGCGATCGTCGACGCGGACAAAGAGACCTGGCACTCCCCGATCAAGAGCGTCCTCCTTTACTGCTTCACCTACGACGCGAAGCACGGCAAGTACGTGCCCGCCGTCATGAACATCATGAAGCTCGGCGCTGGGATCACCGTCCTCGCCGTGACCATCCTCCTCGTCCGGCTCCGCCGGCACGACCGCAAGCGACACGCAGAAACACCCAGCCTGGCCCCGGCCTCCACCTTCGCACCGGAGCCGCATGGCTCGGGCGGCACGAGTTCACCATGAGCGATACCGCAGCTGCAGCCGCAGACACTCCGAAGCCCTCGATCAATATCGACTCGTTCTGGCTTCCGAGACAGTCGAGCACGTTCGCGAAAGAGGTCGACGAGGCGTATTACATCACGCTCGCGATCTGCATCGGCTTCTTCATCATCGTCGTCGGCGCGATGATCTACTTCGCGATCAAGTACAAGCGGAAGCGCGACGATGACCGCACGAGCCCCGTGGACCACAACTTCCGCCTCGAGATCGTCTGGTCGACGATCCCGTCGCTGCTCCTCGTTTGGCTCTTCTATCTCGGGCTGAAGGGGTACGCGAACTCGCAGACCGCGCCGAACGGGGCGTTCGAGATCCGCGTCACCGGACAGATGTGGAACTGGAGCTTCAGCTACCCGAACGGGTCGTCGACGGACGAGCTCTTCGTCCCGGTCGACCGTCCGGTCAAGCTCGTGATGACGTCCGCGGACGTCATCCACTCGTTCTACGTTCCCGAGTTTCGCGTGAAGCAGGACGTGGTCCCGGGGATGTACTCGTCGCTCTGGTTCACGGCGACGCAGGTGGGGGACACCGCCGTCGAGTGCGCCGAGTACTGCGGCGACGGCCACAGCCAGATGTTCAACATCGTCCACGTGATGGATGCGGCCAAGTTCGACGAGTTCTATGCCAACGACTTCGACGACCCTGCGCACCCGATGGCGCCGGAGGTCCGGGGTGAAAAGAAGTACAAGGCGAAGTGCGCCGTCTGCCACTCGACGGACGGGTCGCCGAACACGGGTCCCACGTTCAAGGGGGTTTGGGGGCGCGAGGAGAAGCTCGAGGACGGCTCGACGATCACGGTCGACGAGGCGTACGTCCGGAAGAGCATCCTCGAGCCTCAGAGCCAGGTCGTCGCCACCTTCCCCCACTCGATGCCCTCCTTCGCTGGCCAGCTCAAAGAGAAGGACATCGAGGGCATCATCGCCTTCCTGAAGCAGCAGTAAGAGGAGCTCATCAATGGCACGCGCAATTACAGCCGAGGACATCGTCCACGCTCCCTCGGGCGGCTCAGGGAAGAACTACCTCAACGCCGAGAAGGGCGTCCTCTCGTGGTTGACGACCGTCGACCACAAGCGGATCGGGGTCATGTACCTCGTCAGCACCATCACGATGTTCATCATCGCGGGGGTGCTCGCCCTGGTGCTGCGGCTCGAGCTGCTGCACCCGGGCAAAGACCTGATGGGGCCCGCGGCGTACAACCAAGTGTTCACGCTGCACGGCGCGATGATGGTGTTCCTCTTCATCATCCCCGGCATCCCCGGCGGCCTGTTCAACTTCATCTTGCCGGTGATGATCGGCGCGAAGGACGTCGCGTTCCCGAAGCTGAACCTCCTCAGTCTGTATCTCTACTGGGCCGGCGCGGCGTTCACGATCTCCGCCGTCCTGACGACGGGCCTCGACACGGGCTGGACGTTCTACGTGCCCTACTCGTCGACGGTGAGCCCGACGGCGGTCATCGCGGTCACGTTCGGCGCGTTCATCCTCGGGTTCTCCTCGATCCTGACGGGGCTGAACTTCATCGTGACGCTGCACAAGCTGCGCGCGCCGGGGATCACCTGGTACCGCTTGCCGCTGGTCCTCTGGGCGACGTACGCGACGAGCCTCATCCAGATCCTCGCGACGCCGGTCCTCGCGATCACGCTCATTCTCCTCATCTTCGAGCGCGCCTTCCACATCGGCATCTTCGACCCGAAGCTCGGCGGCGACCCGGTGCTGTACCAGCACTTCTTCTGGTTCTACAGCCACCCGGCCGTCTACATCATGATCCTCCCGGGCATGGGGATCATCAGCGACATCATCGCGGTGCACTGCCACCGCCGCATCTTCGGCTACAAGGCGATCGCGTTCTCGAGCGTCGCCATCGCGATGGTCGGGTTCCTCGTGTGGGGTCACCACATGTTCACGAGCGGCCAGAGCCGCCTCGCCGCGACGGTATTCTCGTTCATCACGTTCGTGGTCGCCGTGCCCTCGGGCATCAAGGTGTTCAACTGGACGAGCACGATGTGGGGCGGTTCGGTGAGCTACAAGACGCCGATGCTCTACGCGATGGCGTTCCTCTTTCTGTTCACCATCGGCGGATTGACGGGCTTGTTCCTCGGCATGTTGAGCACCGATCTCCACCTGCAGGACACGTACTTCGTCGTCGCTCACTTCCACTACGTGATGGTGGGCGGGACGGTGGTCGCGTTCATCGGTGGAATGCACCATTGGTGGCCGAAGATCACGGGGCGCCTCTACAACGAGCGGGTGGGCGCGATCGCGTGCGTGACCGTGTTCATCGGCTTCAACATGACGTTCTTCACCCAGTTCTTCCTGGGCTCGCGCGGTATGCCACGGCGCTACTGGAGCTACCTCGACCAGTTCCAACCGCTGCACGCGTTCTCCACGTATGGCTCGTGGGTCCTCGGCGCGGGTCTCTTCCTCGCGTTCGCGAACCTCATGGCCTCGCTGAAGTTCGGTGAGCGCTCGGGGCCGAACCCGTGGGGCGGGTTGACGCTCGAGTGGAAGACCTCGTCGCCGCCGCCGACCGAGAACTTCCACCGCACGCCGGTCGTCACGCACGGGCCGTACGAATTCCCCAGCACCGGCACCGCCAAGCACTGAGAACGGACGAAGGGCACACCTCATGAGCAGCAGCGCAGCCACCGCCGACGTCGAACACGGCGAGAAGTCCCCTCAGTTCCACACCGCCCATCATTTCGACAAGGCGGACACGCAGTTCGACGCGGGACGCCTGGGCATCTGGCTGTTCCTCGTCACCGAAGTGCTGTTCTTCGGTGGATTGTTCTGCGCGTTCTTCATCTTCCGGAGCTGGTACTTCGACTCGTTCGTCGAGGCGCACCACCACCTCGACAAGGTGATGGGCGCGACGAACACGGTCGTCCTGATCAGCTCCAGCTTGACGATGGCGCTCGCCGTGCGCGCCGCCCAGACGACGAACAAGAAGCTCTGCACGTGGATGCTCCTGATCACGCTCGCGTGCGCCGGGGCGTTCCTCGTGATCAAGTTCATGGAGTACTCGCACAAGATCCACGACGGCCTGCTGCCGGGCGTCGCGTTCTCCGCGCAGGGGTTCAAGACGGCCCACGCGAACGTGTTCTTCTCGATCTACTTCGTGATGACCGGCGTCCACGGCCTCCACGTCGTCATCGGCATGGGGCTCATCATGTGGATCCTCCTGCGCAACATCCGTGGCGACTTCTCGAGCCGCTTCTACGCACCGGTCGAGGGCGTGGGCCTCTATTGGCATCTCGTCGACTTGATCTGGATCTATCTGTTCCCGCTGCTCTACCTCGTGGGCTGAACGCCGCTCTGAAGGGAATACGACAGTGTCACAAGCACACGGACATGCCGCTCACGGCGGGCACCACGCGCACGGCGGACCGGATCACGTCCCGCACGTCACACCGCTCCCCGTCTATCTGAAGACGTTCGGCGCGTTGTTGATGCTGACCGCCGTCACGGTCGGCGTGAGCTACGTGAACCTCGGCAGCACGGTCAACTTGGTCATCGCGCTGTTCATCGCGACGATCAAGGCGGTGACGGTGGCCGCGCTGTTCATGCATCTCTACGCGGACCACAAGTTCCATTCGGTGGTTTTCGGTTCGAGCGTGGTGTTCCTCCTCGTGTTCGTGTCGTTCACGATGTTCGACACGGAGTATCGCGCGCGGTTCGGGGCGATCGACGGGCAACGAGTGAACATGAACCCGAGCGCGACCGCGGAGGCCTCGGCGGCCCCCGCGGCGTCTGCGGCCCCCGGTGCATCGGCGGCCGTCGGGTCGCCCTCGGCGAGCGCCGCGGCGTCGGCGCCGCCCGTGGTGTCGGCCACCCCGGCGACGTCGGAGACCGCGGCGCCCACGGCTTCGGCGTTCGCGTCCGGCGCCCCGAGCGCCGAACCTTCGGCAGCTCCGTCTGCCGCACCGTCGGCTGCCCCCTCGGCCGCGCCCTCGGCGAAGGCCTCGGCCGCGCCGTCGTCCAAGCCTGCACCTGCTCCTTGATTGACGGACTCGGGAGATCCCCCCGAGCTCGATAGGCCCTCCGATGCGGGGCGCGGCGCGGAGGCGCTCTCGCGCACCGCGCCCGTCGTGGTGGCGGGGGGCCTCGCCGCGGACGACCCCGCCGATCGGTGGCTCGTGTGGCTCCGCTGGGTCGCCGTGGCGGGCATGGGCGCGACGATCTTCACGGCGGATCAGCTCGTGGATGGCCTCGGCATCCGCGGGATGTTCGCGGTGCTCCTCGCGATCGGCGGAACGAACCTCGGGTGGATGGCGCTCCTCGCGCGGGAAGGGGGACGCGCAGCGCGCACCACGACGGCGCACGAGCGCCCGAGTGGGCGGCGGTTCGTGGAGGCGCAGCTGGCGCTGGACGTGGCGCTCCTCACGCTCATGCTGTGGTTCGCTGGCGGCGTGTCGAACCCGTTCGCGAGCTTCTTGGTCTTCCAAATCGCGCTGAGCGGTCTGCTCTCGACGCCGCGCGCGACGCTCGGGGTGACGGGGTTGGCGATCGTCGCGACGGTCATCCTCTGCTTCGCTCCGCCGCTCCCCCCGCTCCCGCCGAGGGAGACGCTCGTCGCGATCGTCGTCGCGCTCACGTCCATGGCCGCGCTGCTCGGAGCGTTCTTCGCGGTGTACGCGCGCCGGCTCGACCGGCTGCGCGCGGAGTCGAGCCGGAACGAGAAGCTCGCGGTGCTGGGGCGCCTCGTCGGCTCGATGTCGCACGAGCTCAACACGCCGCTCGCGACCATCTTGTTGTCGATCAAGGACCTCGAGCGGTACGGCGGGGAGATGAGCGAGGAGGAGCGCGGCCAGCTCGTCTCGGCGATCGCGCGAGAGGCGGAGCGCGCGAACGCGATCATCGGGCTCGTGCGGGGACACGTGGGGCCGGATCAGGTCGTGGAGCGCGTGGAGCTCACGCAGTTCGTGGGCGATCTCGCGCGGGAGGAGCTCGATCGGTTGGGGTTCGCCGGCGAGCGGAGGTTCGAGCTGGGCGAGCCGGTCCACGCGCTCGTGATGAAGCGTGCGCTGGTTCAGGTGCTCGTGAACATCCTGCGGAACGCCACCGAGGTGAGCGTCCTCGGGCGCACCCGGCGCATCACGGTCGCGGTGGAGCGCGTCGACGGGCGGGCGGAGATCCGCATCGAGGACCGCGGGCCGGGGTTCGAGCCGGAGATCCTCGCCCGCCTGGGCGAGCCCTTCCAGACGACCAAGCGGGGCGGCATGGGGCTCGGCCTGTACGTGAGCGGCATGCTGGCGAAGCAGATGGGCTCGGTGCTCCGCGTCCAGTCGGTGAAAGGTGGGGGGGCGCGGGTCTCGGTGTCGATCGAGCTCGACTCGTCGTAGCCTTCGCGACGCCATGCGGAAGATCGGCTCCGCGCTCCTCATCGACGACGACGATGGCTTTCGGGTCGCGCTCCAGGGCGCGCTGCGGCGCCGCGGCCTGCGCGCGCTCACCGCGGCCACGGTGTCGGAGGCGCTCCACATCCTGGAGGACGCGCCCATCGATCTCGTCGCGATCGACTTCCGCATGCCGGAGACGGACGGCCTTCAAGCGATCGCGAAGGTGCGCGCGCTCCAGCCCGACGCGGTGATCGTGATGATCACGGGCTTCGGCGATATCCCGCTCACGGTCGCCGCGATGCGCGAGGGCGCGGACACCCTCCTCACGAAGCCGGTGGACGCGGATCGGCTGCTCGAGGAGGCGCGCGCGTGCGCGGAGCGCGCCGCGCCCTCGAGCAAGCGCAGTCCGGACGCGGGCAAGGCGACCTACCGGCTGGACGAGCTCGAGCGCGAGACGATCGAGAAGGCCCTCAACGACGCGGGGGGCGTGGTCGCGACGGCGGCGAAGATGCTCGGCATCGATCGCCGCACGCTCCAGAGGAAGATGCGGCGCACGCAGTAAGCTCACTCCATCGACGCGGGACCGTCGATCAAGCTGAGCGCCTCCTCGAGCCGCTGCGCGGCCTTGGACGTCTGATCGGCCTTCGCCATGTGGAGCGCTTCGAGCGCCATGTTCACCGCGGTGTCCGCTTTGCGCGCCTCCGCCTCGGCCTCCTCGGCCTCGGCGATCGCCGCGTTCGCCTCTTCGCGCGCGTGCTGCGCATCCATCGTCTTCTTGAGCGCGAGCCCGCGGAGCCGCTCGACCTGGTGCGCGATGTACTCGGGCGCGAGCAGCTGGTTCGGCAGGGTCATCGTCGCCGACTCGACGCTCGGCATGGGCGGGCGCACGGGCGGCGTGGGTGACACGCTCATGCGCGGGAGCTCGCTACGCGACGCCGGCGCGGGGACGAGGGGCGGCAGCGACGTGGGCTCGAGCACGCTCTCGATCGGCAAGACCGCCGTGTGCTGCGGTCCATCGGTGGAGGGATCGTCGGGGATGAGATCGATCGAGTCCGCCTCCTCGTTGTACGCGCGCGGCACGTCGATCCGCGGCATCGATCGCGGTGGAGGCGTGGGCTCCCCGCGGGGGAGCGGGGGCATCGGGGGCGGCGGAGCGGGCGGTGGCGGCGCGGGTGGAGGAGGCGGCGCGGGCCGATCGTGCGCGGTCGGTCGATCGGGTGAGGCGACCTTGCGACTGGGCAGCGGCGGGGGCGACTTGCTGGGGCTCGCGGTCGTCGACGGGAGCGTGGGCGGACCCGCCTTGTGGGCGAGCGCCTTCATCACGTCGGCTCGTCGCACCGCCACCGTGGGGACGTTCTCTCCCTCCTCCTCGTCGTCGTTCTCGGGCGCGCTCAGCCGGGGGACTTGAGGCTCGATCCGCTCCGGTCGGCGGGGCCGCACGGCGGCCATCGTCGCGACGCTGTCGCGGCCCTTCTTCTGCGGGAGCTCGACCTTCCTCCGCTGCTCGACCGCGGTCGTCTCCGTGTCGCGGCTGTCGCGCGGGGACGGCGCGCGGTCCACGGCGGCCTGCATCGGCGGTGGTGGGTTCGGCGTCCGCTCGCGCGCCACGTCCGCGGGGGCGCCCTCGCGCCCCGCGATGATCCGCTCGAACCACCGCATCTGCCGCATCGCGTTTCGCCGCACGAAGCGCGCGAGCGCCTCGGCGTTGTCGTCGCGGTAGCCGTGGGCGACGAGCCACCCGTCGAGGCGCCCCGCGATCTCTCGCGCGCTCTCCGGGCGGGCGCGCGGATCTTTGTCGAGGCACTGGCGCACGAGCTGAGCGAGGGACTTGTCGATCTTGGGGCGGACGCGCAGCGGATCGGGCGAGGGGTTCCCGAGGATGTTGCGGATGGTGTCGAGCTCGTCTTTGCCCGCGAACGGCGCCTTGCCCGCGAGGAGCTCGAAGAGGATGGCGCCGAGCCCGTAGAGATCCGCGCGCTGATGGACGGCCTCTCCGCGCAGCTCCTCGGGCGAGAGGTGCGCGATGTTTCGCGAGGGGAGCGCGCTCGTCGTGTTCGTCACGCGGTTCTTCGCGTGCGCGAGGCCGAAGTCGCCGATCTTCACGTCCCCGTTGAAGCCGATGAGGATGTTCTGCGGCCCCAGATCGCGGTGGACGAGGTTGAGCGGCTCGCCGCGATCCGTGACGAGCTCGTGCGCCGCCGCGAGGCCGCGCGCGATGGATGCGCCGATGTACACGACCAGTCGCTCCGGGAACTCCTCGCGCGTGTCGATTACGGTCTTCACGAGACGCGCGAGCGACACGCCCTGCACGAGCTCGCACGCGAGGTAGGCGCCGTCCTGATCCGTCCCCCAGCCCACGACGGAGACGACGTTCGGGTGCCGCAGCGCCGCGGTCATCCAGACTTCGTCGAGGAAGCGGCTCGCGACGGACGAGTCGGCGGCGATCTCCGGGAGGAGGCGCTTCACCGCGACGAGGAGCGCGCCGCGCCCCTGCGGGGGCGGGGCCAGGCGGCACAGATCGATGCGCGCCGTCGTGCCGACGGCGATCTCCGCCAACACCTCGAACCGAAGACCGCTCGCGCCGCCGTGGGAGATCCCTCCTCCCTGTCGAGTCATCGTGGAACGGCTCCGTTCGTGAGCCTCGCCGCGGCGCGCATCGGGCGTGAGCTTAGCAGGGTGTCGAAAAAGGGGCCGAGCGCGTCGATCGACGCCCGCGCCCCCGTCATCGCTTCTCCCGCTGCGTCGGAGTCGGGGCGCGCGCCCTCGCGCTGCGCCCGTTTCGCACTCGAGAGAGCTCCGCGAGCGGTGCTTTCCGTGCGAGCGGTGACGGTCGCGACCGCTCCGTCTCCGCGGGTTTTCGATGCGCCAGAACATTCCATGCTTGACGGATGGGGCGTTCTCGCAAAACCCTGTCACCATGTCCCTCGTCGACGAGAAGCTCCTCGACAGGATCGCGCAAGGCATCGCGCGACCTGCATCCCCCGGTGTGAAATCCTCGATTCTCACGTCCGCGGGCGAGCTCTACGGGACGCGTCCGGCGATGGAGGACTCCACGCCTCCGACGGGGTTCGATCCCGCGGCCGCGGCTCTCTTCGAGGCTCTGGTGGAGGGCGCGTTCCTCGTCGCGAACGCGGACGGTGTGTTCGACGACGACGAGAAGCGCGCGTTCGAGGCGGTCGTGCTCAACGCGACGAAGCAGCAGATCAACCCCGGGCAGCTCGCGGCGCTCCTCGCGGATCTGGGCGAGCAGCTCGCTGAAGACGGCGTGGAGAAGCGCATCCTGTGCGTCGCGGCGACGATCCAGAAGCCCGAGCACCAGCTCGAGGTGCTCCGCGTCTCCGCGCTGATCGGACACATCTCGGGCGGCGTGAGCGACGTCGAGCGCGACGCGATGGTGCAGCTCGCGAAGGCGTTCAACCGGTCCGAGGCGGACGTCGAGACCGCCATCCGCGAAGCGAAGACGGCTTTGGGCGAGTAGGTGGCGTAGGCCGTCGAGGCCGCGCCCGACGACCCTCGCGGGGGCTCCGCCCCCTCCCTCGATGGGCCCCGCGCGCCGGACACCCGCTCCGCCGCGCGGGGTGGCTCGTGGTGCAGGAAGCGACCCGCGATGGAGGGCGCGCGCGGTGCTCGTATCGCTCGGGTTTCGCGCGCGATGCGACACGCCGCGTCAACGCAGAGGCTCGTCGTGAGCACCGGTACAGATGGTTCGGCTTTGCGCCCCGGGCGCGTTTCGGTAGGGTCCGCGCCGCAATGAGCACCACCCACGGAATCGGCAACGGCGCGAGTCGATCGCACTCGGATTTGGCTGCGGCGGACGAGCGCGGGGCGGCGGGGGAGCGTCCGCAGGCGGGAGCAACTGTGTCGGTCGCGCGCCACCCGCGGGACGCTCAGGCGGATGACGTCGTCCGAGTCCTTCGGGACGACGGGACGCTCGACCCCCGCACCGATCCGGGGGTCAGCCCGGCGGACGCGCTCGCGCTCTACCGCGCGATGGTGCGCGTGCGCGTGCTCGACGATCGCCTCGTCACGCTGCAGCGCCAGGGCCGCATCGGGTTCCACATCGGCTCGCTCGGCGAGGAGGCGTCGATCCTCGGCAGCGCGTTCGCGCTCCGTGAGAACGACTGGATGTTCCCGTGCTACCGCGAGTTCGGCGGCGCGCTCTGGCGCGGGATGCCGCTCCAGCGCTACGTCGACAACATGTTCGGCAACGCGAACGACCCCGCGAAGGGGCGACAGATGCCGGACCACTACTGCTTCCGGAAGGCGAAGGTCACGTCGATCAGCTCGCCGATCGGCACGCAGATCACGCAGGCCGTGGGCTTCGCGTGGGCCGCGAAGATGAAGAAGGACGACGTCGTCACCATCGCCTACATGGGCGAGGGCGCGACGAGCTCGAGCGAGTTCCACAACGCGATGAACTTCGCGGGCGTGTTCAAGACGCCGTGCGTGCTCTTCTGCCGCAACAACGGCTGGGCGATCAGCGTCCCGACGGAGCGGCAGACCGCGAGCCGCACGTTCGCGGAGAAGGCGATCGCGTACGGCATGCCCGGCGTTCGGTGCGACGGCAATGACATCTTCGCCGTCATCAAGGTCACCCGCGAGGCGGTCGCGCGCGCCGCGCGCGGCGAGGGACCGACGCTGATCGAGGCGCTCACCTATCGCATCAGCGGCCACTCCACGAGCGACGATCCCAAGGCGTATCGGCCCGAGGCGTGGCTCGATCCGTGGAAAGCGCTCGACCCCATCGCGCGCCTCAAGCGCTACGTGACGCTCACGTGCGGCATGAGCGCGGACGAGGACAAGGCCATCGAGGCGGAGGTGGACGCCGAGCTCCGCGCCGCCATCCAGGTCTCCGAGGCGACGGCCGCGCCGCCCCTCGAGTCTCTGTTCGAAGAGGTGTTCGCGACGATGCCGTGGCACCTCGAGGAGCAGAGAGACGAGCTGCTCCGCGGACCCCGCGCCAAGAAGCACTGATTATTCAGCCTCGCTCGCAAGCTCGCTCGGTTCCGGAGGGAGGACCCTCCGGGCCGCTCGCAAGCTCGCTCCTCCCCTGGTCAGAGGGGCTAGCGCCCCCTCCGACACCTCCCGGCCTCAGCGTTCGACTGAAGCGTTTCGACCCTGCTCAGACCGGCGATCGTTCCCTGCTGACTGCCCGACACATCTCCCGGAGCTCTCCCGATGACACAGATGAACATGGTCCAGGCCATCAACGATGGTCTTCGCTTCGAGATGAAGCGCGACCCGCGCGTGGTGCTGCTCGGTGAGGACATCGGCAAGGTCGGCGGCGTCTTCCGCGTCACGCAGGGGCTCTACGACGAGTTCGGCGACGATCGCGTGATCGACACGCCCCTCTCGGAGGGGGGCATCATCGGCACGGCGATCGGAATGGCGCTCTACGGGCTCGTGCCAGTCCCGGAGATCCAGTTCGGGGACTTCATCTTCCCCGCGTACGATCAGATCGTCAGCGAGCTCGCGAAGTACCGCTACCGCTCGGGCGGGGAGTACTCCGCGAAGTGCGTGATCCGGACGCCCGTCGGCGGCGGCATCCGCGGTGGCCACTACCACTCGCAGTCCCCCGAGAGTCAGTTCATCCACGTCGCGGGCCTCAAGGTCGTCTGCCCGGCGACGCCGGCGGACGCGAAGGGCCTCCTGCTCTCGAGCATCCGCGACCCCGATCCCGTCCTCTTCTTCGAGCCGAAGCGCGTGTACCGCGCCGCCAAGGGGGACGTGCCGGAGGGCGACTACACCGTACCGCTCGGCAAGGCGAACGTCGTCCGACCGGGTGAGCACGTGACCGTCGTCGTGTGGGGCGCGATGCTGTACGAGGCGCTCGACGCGGCCCACAAGGCCGCCGCGGAGGGCGTGAGCGCGGAGGTGATCGATCTCCGGACGCTCTGGCCGCTCGACATCGACACGATCATCGAGAGCGTGAAGAAGACGGGCCGCGTCGTCGTCGTGCACGAGGCGCCGAAGAGCTGCGGGCTCGGCGCGGAGATCGTCGCGCTGGTGAACGAGAAGGCGTTCCTCCACCTCGAGGCGCCGCCCTTGCGCGTCACGGGCTTCGACACGCCGTTCCCGTACACGCTCGAGAACGAGTACCTCCCGCTCTCGCACCGCATCCTGCCAGCGCTGCTCTCGACGGCGAGGTACTGATGAGCACCTACGAGTTCAAGCTGCCCGACATCGGCGAGGGCGTCACTGAGGGCGAGATCGTGAAGTGGCTCGTCGCCCCGGGCGAGGCGGTCCGCGAGGATCAGCCGATGGTCGAGGTGATGACCGACAAGGCGACGGTGACGATCACGTCGCCGAAGAGCGGGACGATCCGCGAGACGAGGGGCGCCGTCGGCGCGGTGATCCCGGTCCACAGCGTGCTCGTCGTCTTCGACCTGGGCGGGGCGGCTGCGCCGGAGCCGGCGCCAGCAGCGGCGGCGCCGAAGAAGGGCGATGGCCCTGCGGCGACGGCGGTGGGGGACATCAAAGAGGACCTACCGGGGATGAACCTCTCCGCGCCCGCGCCGAAGCTGAACGGCGCGCACGCCGTCGGCGCGCCGCGCGCGTACTTCAACGAGAAGCCGCTCGCGACCCCGGCGACCCGAAAGCTCGCGCGCGATCTCGGCGTCGATCTCCGTCACGTCGAGCCGTCGGGCCCCGCGGGGCGCGTGACGAAGACGGACGTGGAGCGCACGCGGGGAGGTGCTGCGCCGGGGGTCGAAGCGCCCCCAGCGTCGATCGCGTCCCCGCTGGCGTCTTCAGTGGTGCCGGTGAGCGAGCCCCGCACCGCGCCCCCGCCGGCGCCCCGCGCCGCGGTCGCCTCGACCGAAGAGGACGAGCGCGTCCCCCTGCGCGGCGTCCGGAAGCGAATCTTCGAGGGCATGGCGCGGTCGAAGCACTCGGCGGCGCACTTCACGTTCGTCGAGGAGTGCGAGGTCACGGCCCTCCAGGCGCTCCGCGAGCGGCTCAAGCCCGCCGCGGAGAAGCAGGGCGTGAAGCTCACGTTCCTCCCGTTCTTCGTGAAGGCCGTCGTGGCTGCGCTGAAGCGGCACCCGACGCTGAACTCGGCGTTCGACGAGGCGACGAACGAGATCGTCGTGCGCAAGCGGCCCCACATCGGGATCGCCGCCGCGACGGACGCGGGCCTCATCGTCCCCGTCGTGCGCGACGCGGATCGGAAGAGCGTCCTCGACGTGGCGCGTGAGATCGCGCGGCTCGCCGCGGACGCCAAGGCCGGCAAGGTCAAGGCGGAGGATCTCGGCGGCTCGACGTTCACGATCACGTCGCTCGGCTCGCAGGGAGGTCTGTTCGCGACGCCGATCCTGAACCACCCCGAAGTGGGAATCCTGGGCATCCACCAGATGAAAGAGAAGCCCGTCGTCAAGAACGGGCAGATCGTCGTCGGGAACGTGATGCTCCTTTCCCTCTCGTTCGATCACCGGATCATCGACGGACACGTCGGCGCGGCGTTCGCTTACGACATCATCGGCTTCCTCGAAGACCCCGATCGCCTCTTCCTCGAGATGGCCTGATCGCCCGTTTTGGCGCCGAAAGCGTTCTGGCCGAGGGGGGCGGGGAGACGAGAAGCCGCGCCGAAGGCGCACGGGGCGGAACCTCCAAGAAAAGGAGCCCCGAACGAAATTGACGGACGGCCCTGCTCTTGAAAGGATCAGGGTCGATGAATCCAAGAAGAGGACGGCCGGTCGCGAGGTGGGCGTTCGTCGCCGCGCTCGCCCTGATGCCGACCCTCGCCAGCGCGGGTCCCGATCCGGCGAAGCTCAAGGCTGCCGGGGACTCGTTCGAGGCGGGCACGCGCGCGTACGCCGACAAGAAGTTCGAGGAGGCCGCGCAGCGGTTCGAGGCTGCGGACGAGGCTGTCCCGAGCGCGCAGTCGCTCTCGCTCGCGATTCGCGCGCGAAGCGAGGCGGGGCAACTCTCGCGCGCGGCTTCGCTGTCGGCGCTCGCGCTCGACCTCTATCCGAGCGACGCGGCGATCGTGAAGCTCGCGAACGACACGCTCGCGAAGTCGAAGCCGAAGCTCGAGGAGGTGAAGATCAGCTGCGTGTCCCCGTGCATCGTCGCCGCGGACGCTCACATCGTGCACGGCGAACCGGCGACGCGGTGGACCGTCTACCTCGAGCCGGGCAACAAGGTGAGCGTGGGCGCGAGCTTCTTCGGCGGGATCTCCGCGAAGGAGCAGTACGTGAAGGCCGTCGCGGGGGAGTCCACGTCGATCCGATTCGAACCTCCGAAGTCGACGTCGACGGGGCAAGGGGGCGGCCCCGCCAACACCACGACGGGCGGCGGGGCGACGCCGACGGGCACCGGAGGTGCGCCTCCCATCGAGGATCCGCCGCCGAGCACCGGCTCCGGCGTCGAACCGACGGATCCGCCGAAGAAGCCGTTCGGCATTCATCCGGCGCCGTTCGTCGTGGGTCTCGTGGCGACCGTGGGCCTCGGCGCGACCACGATCTGGAGCGGCGTCGACACGTTGAACAACCCGGGCCCGGACACGGTACGAGCGCAATGCAAAGGGCAGGGTGAGGAGTGCCCGGCGTATCAAGACGGACTCGCGCACGAGCTCCGCACGAACGTCCTCATCGGGGTCACGGCGGGCCTCGGCGCGACCACCGTCATCCTCGCGATCGTGACGAACTGGAAGGGTAAGCCCAAGGATCAGACGACGGAGGCGCCGACCGCGGAGCAGAAGAAGGACGCGATCCGCCGCTCCCAGGGCGCGTTCTCGTTCGCGGACCCGTGGTTGTGGGTCGACCCCCTCGGTGCTAGTGATTCGGCCGCATCCGAGGGTTCGGCTGCTGCGGTGGGTGAAGGCGCGTTGGTGAGCGCGGGCGTGCGCTTCTAGGCCGCGCCCGAGGTTCGTTGAACTGTCATGGCCAAGGTCAAGCTCCTCGATCCCTCCGACCCGCGACGAAAGCTCGATCGCTACGAGCTGATCGGCGAGATCGCGACCGGGGGCATGGCGACCGTGTTCCTCGCCAGGCTAGGGGGCGTGGGTGGGTTCCAGCGGTTCGTCGCGATCAAGCGCCTGCACCCGCACCTCGCGAACGAGGAGGAGTTCGTCGAGATGTTCCTCGACGAGGCCCGCCTCGCCGCGCTCATCCATCACCCGAACGTCGTGCCGATCCTCGAGGTCGGGGTCACGGACGCCGGCTACTACATCGTGATGGAGTACGTCGAGGGCGACACGCTCTCGAAGATCGTCGCGCGCAGCATGTCCGGCGGGAAGATGGTTCCGCGCCCCATCCTGATGCGGATGCTGCTCGACACGCTCGCCGGTCTCCACGCAGCTCACGACCTCTGCGACGATCGTGGTCAGCTCCTCGGCCTCGTCCACCGCGACGTGTCGCCTCAGAACGTGCTCGTCGGCGTCGACGGGAGCTCGCGCATCACGGACTTCGGCGTCGCGCGCGCGACGGCGCGCCTCACGTCCACCGGGAGCGGCAAGCTGAAGGGCAAGCTCGCGTACATGGCGCCCGAGCAGACTCGTGGGGACGAGCTCGATCGGAGGACGGATCTCTTCGCCGCGGGCATCATCACGTGGGAGTGCCTCGTGGGGCGCCGCCTGTTCAAGGCCGACACCGAGGCCGCGACGCTGAGCCGCATCCTCGTCGACCCGATCCGCGCGCCGAGCTCCGTGAACTCGGACGTGCCGAAGGCGTTCGACGGCGTCGTCCTGCGCGCGCTGGATCGCGAGGCGTCGAAGCGCTTCCAGAACGCCGCGGACATGGCGGACGCGCTCGAGCAAGCCGCGATCGCGGCGGCGAAGGGCGGTCCCGAGCCCGGCATCGCCTCGGCGCGAGACGTGAAGGCGTACGTGCAAGCGATCCTCGGGCAGGAGATCGGCGCGCAGCGCGAGAGCGTGCGCGCGTGGCTCGCCCAGACGGACTCGGGGCACGCGAAGATATCGATGCCACCGCGCTCGCAGCGGCGTCCGCGTCTCAACTCGGACTCTGAGCTCTCGGACGTCTCGATCACGGGGAACCTCTCGCTCCAGGGGCGCGCTCCCGCCCACGTCCGGGACTCGGGGGAGCTCCCGGTCACCGAGATCGAGCCGGGAACGCCTGGCGCGCTGCAGCCGCCCCTCGCGGACGTCACCATGCGCTTCGCGCTCGAGTCCTCGTCCTCCTCCATCTCGAAGGCGCGGCCGAACGGCGTCAACGGAGCGCAGCGCAAGGTCCCCGCCGCGAAGCCGAGCCAACGGACGCTGGTCGGACAGGGGCCGAGCGCGGAGTCCGAGGGCGCGCCGCGCCCACCGAAGAGCGTCCCGAGCCTCGCAGCGCTCGGCAGCGAGCGCGACGACGGCGATGACGCGGTGACGGTGATGAAGCCGAGCGATCACCCCCCGGGTGAGCCGCGCGCCGTGGTGATCCCGTCGGTGAAGACCGCACGAGGATTGTTCGCCGCGGATCTGCTCCCGGCCGCGAAGGCGGAGTCCGATCAGCACGCGGGCAACGGCGCTCTGCGCCGCGGCGAGAGGGACGGCTCGACCCTCCAGGGCGTGGGGGACGTGTCGTACGCCGCGCTCGCGAACACGGTCCTCGCGCCGCCCGCGCCGCCCGTTTCGGTGAACCCGGAGCCCGCGTTCCCCCCGAGCGTCCCGATCCCGCTCGAGGGGGCACGGGACGGCATCGGGGACACCATCGCGTTGGGTACTGTCGCATCGGGGATGCAGGACGGTCACTCGACCGGCGCGTCTTCGAGCCTCACCAACGCCTCGATGACGCTCCCCGCGGGGGGACCGCTCGCGGTGGACGCGACCGCGCCCCTCCACCCCGCGTTGGGTGCGCCTCGGAAGAGCCGCGCCCCGCTCCTCCTCGGGATCGTCGCGCTCCTCGGGGCCGCGGGCCTCATCGTCTGGCTGCTCCTCAAGCCGCCGCCCTCGCGCCCCGAGCAAGCGTCCGCCGCGCAGGTCTCGACGAGCGCCGCGGCGCCGACCGTCACCGCGGCACCCGCGAAACCCGCGGCCAGCGCGCTCGCGAGCGCGTCGCCGGCGCCCCCCGTGGAGTCGAGCGCACCCGTCGCCTCCTCGACCGTGGAGGTCGCCAAGCCCGCGCCCGGCCCGCTCGTTCGTCCGCCCCACGCTGGGCCGAGCTCGGCGCCGACGACGACCCCCACCGCGACGCCGGCGCCGTCCTCGACCGACGATCTCAACTTCAAGAACCCCTACCGCTGAACTGCGAGCTGAACTCCGAGCGCGCGCGCCGCGCGTCAGCCTCGGAGTCGCGCGTCAGCCTCGGAGTCGATGCCTCGTCGAAGCGATCGTCGGGCGCCCCTGTCCGGGGCTCGAGCCGCGTCTCTCTTCACCGCGGAGAGCTTTTGCGCTCGTCGAAGATCGAATAGAGGAGAGCCATGCTCAGCGAGACGAAGAACAAGATCGCGGATCTTCAAAGGCGCTTTGAGGCGCTAAGGGGGCATCTTTGACGTCCCGCGCCTGTCGCGGATGCTCGAAGATCTGAACCAGGCGACGCTCGCGCCGGGGTTCTGGAACGACAGCGAAAACGCGCAGAAGTCGCTGCGCAAGCGATCCCAGGTCGAGCAGAAGCTCGAGCTCGCCGAGAAGCTCGGCAAGGAGCTCGCCGACCTCGACGAGTACCTCGCGCTCGGAGAGGCCGAGGGGGACGCGTCCGTCATCGAGGACGCCGCGAACCAAGCCGCGGCGATCGATGCGCGCCTCCGGCGCGCCGAGCTCGAGCGCATGCTCTCGGGGCCTGCGGACAAGTCGAACGCGATCCTCAGCATCCACCCGGGCGCGGGCGGCACGGACGCGAAGGACTGGGCGTCGATGCTGATGCGGATGTACCTCCGCTGGTGCGAGCGGCGCGGCTTCAAGACGGAGATCATCGATTTTCAAGAGGGGGACGAGGCCGGCATCGACGCGGTCGCTTTCACCGTCGAGGGGGAAAACGCGTACGGCTACCTCCGGAGCGAGGTCGGCGTGCACCGCCTCGTCCGCATGAGCCCGTTCAACGCCGATCACACGCGGCAAACGGCGTTCGCCGCGGTCGAGGTCACGCCCGACGTGGACGACGACATCGACATCGTCGTGAACGAGAAGGACATCGAGATCACGACGATGCGCGCCGGCGGCAAGGGCGGGCAGAACGTGAACAAGGTCGAGACCGCCGTGCGCCTCCGGCACCTGCCGACGGGCCTCAACATCGTCTGCCGCGCGGAGCGCAGCCAGCACCAGAACCGCGCGATGGCGATGAAGGTCTTGAAAGCCCGCCTCTACGAGATGGAGCTCCAGAAGCGCGAGGCGGACGCGCAGGCCTACCAGGCAACGAAGAGCGCCATCAACTTCGGCAGCCAGATCCGCAACTACGTGCTCGCCCCCTACCGGCTCGTGAAGGACGCGCGCACGGGCAAAGACGAGGGGGACGTCGACGGCGTGCTCGACGGAAAGATCGATGGCTTCATCGAGAGCTACTTGATGGCCGCAGCGGGAGGCACCCTGAAGAAGGGCGGCCGCGAGGAGGACGACGCGTGAGCCAGGGCAAAGAGAAGAACGCCTCGAAGGACGGCGAGTCGAGCGAGGCCGCGCTCATCGCGGCGCGCAAGGCGAAGACCGCCGCGGTGCGCGAGCGCGGGGAGAACCCGTTCGCGAACGACATCCTGAAGGGCGTGTCCGCGGAGATCCCGCTCTCTCACTTGGCGGACGTACGGGCCCACCACGCGGACGCGCGCGGAGAGAAAGAGCGGTTCGACAAGGCGAAGGTCGCAGCTCGCGCGAAGCGGTTCCGCGTCGCGGGTCGGATCATCTTCCTGCGCTCGTTCGGTGGAGGCGCGTTCATCAAGCTCCGCCAAGGAGGCAAAGCCTCCGCGACGGAGCTCCAGCTCTACTGCCAGGCGAAGCGCCCGGACGACGCGGATCCGTCGCTCCCGGTGCTCGGCGAGGGGATGCGCGCGCTCGAGGATCTCGATCTCGGTGACTTCGTGGAGGCCGAGGGCCTCTCGATGTCGACGGACAAGGGCGAGCTCAGCTTGAGCCCGGATCGTCTGCGCCTCCTCACCAAGGCGCACCGGCCCCTCCCCACGAAGACGGGGATGAGGGACGTCGAGGCCCGCTACCGCATGCGGTACGTCGACCTCGTCGCGAACCCCGACAAGGCGCAGGTCTTCCGCGCGCGCACGTTCATCGTCCGCGCGATCCGCGAGTGGTTCGACGCGCGCGAGTTCATCGAGGTGGAGACGCCGACGATGAGCCGCCTCGTCGGCGGGGCGCTCGCGAAGCCGTTCGAGACCCATCACAACGCGCTCGACCTGCACCTGTTCCTGCGGATCGCGCCGGAGCTGTACCTGAAGCGGCTCGTCGTCGGTGGGTTCGAGCGCGTCTACGAGCTCGCGCGCTGCTACCGCAACGAGGGGATCAGCACGCGGCACAACCCCGAGTTCACGATGCTCGAGTACTACCAGGCGTACGCGACGTACGAGACGCTCATGGATCAGACCGAGCAGCTCTTCCGGGACGTCGACGCGCGCCTCGCCGGCTGGATGCCCGAGGCCCACGCGGGCTGGGTCGCCGCGCGCCAGTTCTCGTTCGAGCGGTTCGAGCGTGTACCGATGAGCGTGCTCGTCGCGCGGGCCGCGGAGAAGGCCGGCGTCCCGGCGGACGTGGCGGAGCACATCACCGGCGCGGACGCGCCGATCAAGGAGTGGGCGAAGTCCGCGAAGGAGAAGGGCCGGGTCATCGACTGGGCGAACTTCAAGAAGGGCGTCACCAAATGCGAGAACGCCGGCGAGCGTCTATTCGCGGCCTACGAGTACCTCGCCGAGCCGTTCCTCACCGCCGACTACCGGAGCGCGGACGGCACGAAGAGCGTGCCCGTCTTCGTCGTCGACTACCCGACGGAGGTGTCCCCGCTCGCCCGCAAGAAGGACTCCGATCCCACGCTCACCGACCGATTCGAGCTGTTCGTCGACGGACGTGAAATATGCAACGCGTTCTCAGAGTTGAACGACCCGGACGATCAAGCCGAGCGCTTCCGCGCGCAGACCGAGAAGAAGGCGCGAGGCGCGGACGAGACCATGGACTACGACGAGGACTACATCTGCGCGCTCGAGCACGGCATGCCGCCCACCGCGGGGTTCGGCATGGGCGTCGATCGCCTCACGATGCTCCTCACGGGTGAGCCGTCGATCCGTGACGTGGTGCTGTTCCCGCTCCTCCGGCCGGAGGCGGCGTCGCCGAAGTGAAGGTCGATCCGCGCCTCATCGCGTTCCTCGCCGTCGTCGCGCTGCTGACGCTGTGGCTCGCGTGGCCGCTCCTCCCGAAGCGCTCGCCCGCGGGAGGTCGATCCGTCCAGCGGACGCGCGCGCAGACGGTCGTCGCGGGCGCGGGGACGCTCTTCGGGCTCGGGTTCGGCGTGCTCGCCGCGCTCGCGCTCCTCATCCCACAATCGGCGGGTGGTGCGTTCAACCTCGCGCGCGAGTTCGTGCGGTACTCCGCGCTCGGCGTGGGCGTGGTCTTCCTGCTCTTCGTCCTTTCGCGCGCGCTCCCCCTCGGGCTCGATCTGCTCGAGCGTCGGGGCTTCGTTCCGTTCGTCGGGGCGCGCCACGTGCGCGCCACGAAGAGCGGGTTTCTCACGGTGATCAGCGTCCTGTCGATCCTCGGCGTGAGCCTGAGCTCGTGCGCGCTCTGCTCGGTGACGAGCATCATGGGGGGCTTCGGTGCCGACCTGAAGCGCAAGATCCTCAACAACAACGCTCACATCGTCATCGACGCTCCGAAGTCGACCGGGATGCCCGATTGGGAGGACACGCTCCACATCGTGAAGGACTCGATCGAGAAGCGCGGCGGTCACGCGACGCCCGTCGTCGCGGGCGACGCGATGGGATCGTCCTCGGCGAACACGGCGGGCGTCCTCGTGCGCGGCATCGATCCCACGACGATCGGGTCGGTGATCGATCTTCCGGAGAACATCAAAGACGAGAACGGTGGCGTCGGCGATTGGAACTTCTTCCTCGAGCCGGAGCGCCTGATCGATCTCCCCGACAACACCGTGATCTGCAAGGGCTCGGATGGGCGCCCCATCCTGAAGCCACCGGAGACGCATTTCGTCGACCCTGCGGTAGCCCCGGAGGTCCGGGACATCCTCAAGAACCCGCTCCCCCTCCGTCCCGCGATCATCCTGGGCCGTGAGCTCGCGAAGTCGCTCCACGTGTGTGTCGGGGAGGAGGTCACGCTCCTCTCCCCGCAGGGCGACCTCGGGCCGATGGGGGTCATGCCGCGGACGCGACGGTTCCGCGTCGCCGCGATCTTCTACAGCGGGATGTACGAGTACGACGCGAGCCACGCGTACATCGATCTCAAGGTGGCGCAGGAGTTCTTCGACCTCGCGAAGGAGAACAAGATCTCGGAGATCGATCTGCGCGTGACGGACGCGGAGCGCGTCGCCGAGGACTCCCCGAGCGTCGACGCGGCCGTGAAGCTAGCCGCTGCGCGTGAGCGCCCAGAGGGAGCCGCGCCCATGCCGGCGCTCCGGACGCGGGACTGGAAGGAGATGAACAAGAACCTCTTCAGCGCGCTCAAGCTGGAGCGGGTCGCGACGTTCGTCATCCTGTCGATCGCGATCGCGGTCGCGAGCTTCTGCATCATCTGCACCCTGCTCCTGATGGTCACGGAGAAGGGCAAACAGATCGCCATCCTGAAGGCGCTCGGCGCCTCGGACGGCGCGATCATGCGGATTTTCATGCTCGAGGGCATCATCATCGGCGCGATCGGGACGGTGTTCGGCGTGATGGTCGCGCTCTCGACGTGCACGGGGCTGAAATGGTTTGGCGTCCGGCTGAACCCCGAGGTGTATTACATCGATCGGCTGCCCGTGAACGTCGACCTCAAGGACTACGGGCTGGTCGCGCTCGCCTCCATGTTGATCTGCACGTTGAGCACGGTCTATCCGGCGCTCGCTGCGTCGCGCTCCCACCCGGTGGAAGGTCTCCGTCATGATTGAAGCGAGGGCCGAAGGACCGACTGACAACCTCTCGTTCGATCCACCGGGCGCGGTCATCGGCTGGTCGAAACATCGGAGCGTGCGCCGTGGCTGAGCTGGTCGTCGTCGAGAACCTCCACAAGACGTTCGTCCACATGGGGCGACCGCTCGAGGTGTTGCGCGGGATCGACATGAAGATCGAGGAGGGCGAGCTGCTCTCCATCGTGGGCTCAAGCGGCGCGGGCAAGAGCACGCTGCTCCACTGCATCGGCACGCTCGACATCCCGACGAAGGGCAAGATCCGGCTCGGCAAGGACGAGCTCACGGGTCTTTCGGGGTCGAAGCTCGCGGCGATCCGGAACCGAGCGATCGGGTTCGTCTTCCAGTTCCACCACCTCCTCCCGGAGTTCACGGCGCTCGAGAACGTGATGATGCCGGGGCTCATTCAGGGCCGCAGCCGCCGGGACATGATCGGGCCGGCCACGAGCCTGCTGAAGGAGGTCGGGCTGGATCACCGCGCGACGCACCGCCCGGGCGAGCTCTCCGGTGGAGAGCAGCAGCGCGTGGCGCTCGCCCGGGCGCTCGTGCTCTCGCCGCGCCTCATCCTCGCCGACGAGCCGACGGGCAACCTGGACTCGTCGACGAGCGACTCGATGCAAGCGCTCTTCTTCGACATCAACAAGAAGCACGGGACGACGATCGTGGTCGTCACGCACGACGTCGAGTTCGCGTGCAGGCTCCCGCGGATCGTCTCGATGAAGGACGGGAAGATCGCCGCGGACGAGATCAACCCGAAGAGCGGGGCGCCGCGCGTCCAGGCGCGCGTAGCCGAGGTGCAGGCGGCGCTTCGCAACGACAAGATCCCTCCAAAGGCCGAGGCGGCGGAGCCGAAGGCGACAGCGAAAGAAGACGACCCACCCGCCGAGGAGCCCAAGCCCGAGGGCAAGAAGCTCAACGGCAATGGCGTCTCGTCACGAGCGCGAGCGGAGACGGACGAGCGCGACAAGAGCGAGCCGGCAGCGGCCCCTACTCGGCGAAAGACGAGCGAGAGCGACAAGAACTGAGTCATGCGCGCCGTGTAGTCGGCCCGTCGGCGTGGCCTGGGCTACGCTGACGAGGAGATGCGCGCGCTCGCCGCACTGCTCCTCGCCTTCACGCTCGCTGGCTGTCACCTGATCTTGGGGGACGAATACTCGTTCGTGGCATCGACCACTGGCACGGGCGGGGGGACGACCTCGTCGAGTGAGAGCGTCGGCTCCACGACGGGCGCGGGCATGTCCTGCCTGCCGACGCCGCCGATGTCCGGCTGCGGGGACGCGGTGTGCGACGACTCGGCCAACCCGGCCGAGACGTGCGCGAACTGTCCCGTCGACTGCGGCGTTTGCTGCGTCGCCGGCACGGGCTGCAACAACAACCAGTGCAAGGTCGGCAACACGTGCTGCACGCCCCCCGCGGCCACGTTCACGGGCCAGCCCTACGGCGGCATGGGG
This sequence comes from Polyangiaceae bacterium, assembly GCA_046351395.1. Classification (GTDB taxonomy): domain Bacteria; phylum Myxococcota_A; class Polyangia; order Polyangiales; family Polyangiaceae; genus CAYYKK01. Next base: position 49,755 of record JAXLYP010000027.1, on the reverse strand, counting down.
TACGCGAACTTCACGTTCGGCGTGTCCGGGATCTCGTCGATCGCGCAGCGCGTGTGCTTCAACAACGATCCCGGGCGCGCGTCCGGGATGTACTACCAGCTCTACGATTTCCCCATCGACGGCATCGGCCAGTACTTCGGCCTCCAGACCGACGCGTCCGGGGCGCGGGCGATCTTCTCGCGCTTCGGCACGATGGACCTCGCCAACGTGCGCAAGGGGGAGGGCGCGGTGTCGCTCGCGAGCGACGCCGAAGGGCCGTTCGTCAGCGTCCGGCTCGACGTCCCGCTCGGCGTCGGCTGCTTCGACGTCACCGTGACGCGCGCCGAGGCGAGCGGCTCCGCGGACTGGTTCGACATGCGCGTGAAGCGCGCGTGCGACGCGACGGAGGTCTACGTCGGCGGCATCCTGTTTCCGCGCGCCGTCGCCGCGGTCCCGGCGAGCTTCGAGGATGGTGGAGGGAGTTGGCTCGAGGTTTACTCGATGGAGAAGAGCGTCTTCGACATCCCGTTCGTCGACTTCGACGTCACGCCCAAGGCGAACGGGTCGGTGGCTCCGAGCCAGATCGTGTCGTCCTACGCGGAGCGGCCGAACGTCGACGTGGATCTCACCACGCTCGGAACCGCGCGGTTCCGAGCGGGTTTGAAGACGCCGCGCTGTCATCCTGCGGCGACGGTGAACAATCCCTGAGCCAGCGCCGACTACGTGGGCCAGGGGATGGGACCGTCCTCACCGCCCGCGTAGGGAAGCTCTTCGGTCCAATCCGAGGTGCAGCAGGTCGGGATGCCGTGGGACCACAAGAGCTCTAGCGTCGCGAGAACGCGGGCGCGGTGCACGTCGGGCGAGAGGCGTCGGTGGAGATCGACGCAGCCGACGCCATACGGAAACCGATCCGAGGCGTGCGGGGATTTCCCGTAGGCCGAGTTGTGTTCCACCGCGACGAAGAAGTCGTCGCTCGGCCGGTAGCACCAGCCGATGCACGCGCCTTCGTACCAGCGGATCCAAGAGGCCGGGTCGCCGCCGCACCACGCTCGCAGCAAGGGCTCGAGCAGCGCGAGATGGTCCGCGATGACACCCTTCGCGTCGAACCTCACGTCCCAGCCGATCGCGACCCGTTCGTCGGTCATGTCGCTCGCCGAAAGCGCCGACTACTGGCTGCTGGGCGCCGTGACCTCCAGCTCGTCGCGCAGGGCGGCGAGCAGACGGTCGTGCGTGAACTCGAACCCGCTGTCGAGGAGCTTCTGCGGGACGACGCGCTGGCTCGCGAGGACGGTCTCGACGCCCATTTGCCCGTAGGCGACCTTCAGCACGAACGCAGGGACGGGGAGCGCGGTGCCCTTTCCAAGGGCCTTCGCGAGCTTCTCCGTGAACTCTTGGTTCGTGACGGGGCGAGGCGCGACCACGTTCACGGGGCCGGACAGCGTCGGGGTCTCGAGCGCGTGCACGACGGCGGCCGCGGCGTCCTTGCCGCTGATCCAGCTCATCACCTGCTTGCCGCTCCCGACTCGCCCCCCGAGGCCGCGCTTGAAGAGCGGAAGCAGCTTCCCGAGAGCCCCACCGTTCCGGGTCAGCACCAAGCCGAAGCGAAGGTTCACGGTCCGCACTCCCGCGCCCTCCGAAGCGCGCTCCCACCGCGCGCACACGTCCGCGAGGAAATCGTCTCCGTTCGAGCTCGACTCGGTGAGCTCGTCGTCTCCGCGCGCGGATCCGTAGTACCCGATGGCGGAGGCGGAGAGGAACGCGCCCGGCTTTGCGGAGAGACCCGCGATCGTCTTCGCGAGCAGGGAGGTGGACTGCACGCGGCTGTCGATGATCCGCCTCTTCTTTTCGTCCGACCAGCGACCCTCCGCGACGTTCTCCCCCGAGAGGTGGATGATGCCGGCCGCGCCCTCGAGCGGCGCGCCGTCCATCTGGGGGGCCGACGGGTCCCAGCGGATTTCGTCCGCGTGCTTCGGGTCGCGGCGCACGAGCGTGGTGATTCGATAGCCCTTGGCGCGGAGCGCGTCCGCGATCGCCTCACCGAGCGGGCCGCTCGCGCCGCTCATGACGACTCTCTTGTTGTTCTCGTTCATGCGTAGGTCAGGGGAGGGGAAGGACGGCGACGTCGCGCCCTTCGGTCAGTTCGAGGTGATCCATGGTCGCGTCGCCGAGCGCGACGCCGTCCTTGTCGAGGCGCGCGTACCCCGGGGTGGCGCGGAAGAACGGAGCGCCGTCGTACTCGACGGCGATCAACCCTCGCACCACGCGGGGGGCGTGTCCGTCCGGGCCCGCGAGGTCGCTGTCCGCGAGGCGCGCGACCACCTTCGCGCGCCGCGTGTCGCGCACGGGCTGGATCTCGTCCGTCGGGGCGAAGAAGTGCGGTCCTCCGTCGAACGGATCCACGCGGTCCGCGTACCGGAAGCCGATGCGCCGAAGCATCTTCTCGACCCCGCGCGTCTGGGCCCCCACCTTGCCGATCACGTCTTGCGCGTCACGCGGGAGGAGGCTCGCGTAGACGACGCCCTCGGGGAACAGGCCCTTGATGAACTCCTTGTTCTTCTTCGAAAGGACGTCGGCCTCCGCGTAGCTCATGTCGGTGAACTTCCGACCGAGCGCCTCCCAGAGGTGGCTCGTCCCGTCGGGCTCGAGCGGCGGTAGGAGCTCCGCGATCACCTCGTCCTTGAAGAGGTCGCGGTGCAGCGAGATGTAGAGGAACCGAACGTACGAGATGAGCGAGCCGAGACGTTCGGGCGCCGTTCGGTACGCCGGATCCATCACCAGGCCGCCGATCTCGGTGGGACCGTCGTAGGAGTAGCCGATGCGCAGCACTCGGTGATCGAAGTGCTTGTCGATCGTCGCGGAGTACTTCTCCTCGGTCAGGACGTCGAAGTAGATGTACGGGGCCCCGCGCCGACCGAGCTGCGAGATGATCATGGACGTGCCGACGATCGAGGGCTCGTCCCCGGTGCGCTCGCGATCGATCATCACGAACACGTACTCGCGCTCGCTTTTGTTCTTCAGCGCGCCGGTGAAGCTCCGGAAGCTGAGGTCGACGATCTCCTCGATCCGCGCGCGATCGGCGGGCAGGTTGACGGAGTTGAGATGCTTCGCGACGCGGTAGAGCTGCTCCTCATCCCCGGGAAGGAGAGCGCGTATCTCGTACCGGCTCATGCCGGGAGCAGCCTAGTACAACATCAGCCCGGGCAGCACACACTCGTCCAACCCGCGCCAATGTCGCGCTTGACGCACCCGGACGAAGCGACCACGGGCTCACGAGCCGCGAAGCTCCCGCCCCTGAAGGTGTAGCCGCTCGGCTTGCCCTGATAGTGTTTCTTGCAGTCGTCGTCGAACTCGGCGGAGCGGATCTTGACGGGTGTGTCGCCCCACTTGCTCGGCGGCGAGTCCGTCGCCGCGCTCGAGTTCGATCCGGCGGGCGTCGCGGTGCCGTTGCCCCCGCCGCCCTCGAGGCGCGCCATGCGCGCCTCGAGGAGGGCCTGCGGATCCATGGGCGTCCCGCTGGTCCTCACGCACACGCCGTCCTTCTCCGCTGCGTCCGTCGGGCACTCGAGGGGCGTGATGGAACGCGCGCAGCGCACGCCGAGGTGCGCGCCCTCCTCGTCCAGCTTGAAGTGGTTCCGGAGCTCCGACCGCAACCACTTCGGGAAGCGCCGGCTCCAGCTGCCGCCTCGATACACCTTCCGAAACCCCTTCGTCGCCTCGCCCTCGGAGTAGGGCGCGTACCAGCTCGACGTCCACTCGTTCACGTTGCCGCTGACGTCGTAGAGACCGAACGCACCAGGGGGAAACTGGCCCACCTCGCAGCTCCCGCCGGGATGCATGTAGCAGGCGATCTTGTCCGTCGGATCGTTGTCGCCCCACGAGTAGAGCTGCTGCTTCGACCCGCCCTTCGCGAGGTACTCCCACTCGCGCTCCGTCGGCAGGCGCGAGCCCACGAAGCTGCAGTACGCCTCCGCCATGCCGAACGTCATGCAGTTCGCCGGGTGTTTGTCGTGGTCCTTGAGCTTGATGTTGCAGAAGGGGTTGTCGTCCTTCAGCTGCTCGCATTTGCCGGCGGTGACGCACTTCTCGTAGGAGGCCATCGTGACCTCCATCTTGTCGGCGTAGAACGCCGCGATCGCGACCTCGTGCTCGGGCTTGTCGTCGAGACCGTTGCCGCCCATCAGATAGAAGCCAGCGGGGATCGCGACCATGCCCTCGGGCGCCGTTCGCGCCGCGGGCTCCGCGCTCGCGACGGGGGCTGTGCCGGCGGGTGCCGTCGCCCCCGCACTCGAAGCCGCGGCGGCCGGGGCGCCCGGAGCTGAGGAGGACGCCGCTGCCGTCTTGTCGCTCGATGCGGGCGGCGGGGGGGGTGGAGTGGTGCTCGGCTCCGAGCCGGAGGGCTTGTTGCCGCAAGCGGCGAGCGCGCCGGCGAGGAGCGTGGCTTTCGCGAAGGGGAGTCGCACGCGCGAATCATGTCCGGAGAGCGCCATCCGGACCACTTTCTCGAACGCGCTTTACTACGACCCCGCGACTGATCATCCTATCGCTCGAAAATGAGCGTCTCTCTTTGGTGGGTCCCGGTGTCGTTCGTGATCGTGACGGGCTGCGCGTCGGGCACGGTCTCTCCGAGCCCTGCGGGCTCCACGTCGTCGACCGAACCGGCGGTCAGCGCCACCGCCGCTGCGTCGCCGGCCCGGACGAATGAGCCCGTGGCGACGGATCATGAGTTCACCCCCAATGATTGCGAGGAGATGGGGCGCAAGTACCACGACCTCCACGCGTCCGACCTCCGCAAGACCATGAAGCCTGGCCTCACGCCGGAGCAGGTTCAGATCGCCGAGGACACCATCGCGAAGGCGGCCAAGGAGCTCGCGGACCCCTGGATCAAGAACTGCCGCGAGGTGAACGTCGGCACGTTCGCGCCCCAGGAGTCGCTGAACTGCGCGATGCGCGCTACGACGATCACCGAGTTCGACGTCTGCCTCAACGCGGCCTCCGCGCCGCCGACCGTGAGCGCTCAGCAGCCGCCGAAGGCGCCGTCGAAGCGGTGATCCGGCGCCTCCTCGCGAGGCGGAGCGTCGACATCCGAACCGCAACGGAGCGGGGGACCGCGCGCGGGGTGGACCCCAGCACTCGGAAGGTGCCACCTCGGCTCTCGGGAAAGTAAGATCGTTCGATGACCGAGCGCGACGCCTTGCCCGCGGGGATCGACGTCAGCTTTTTCGATGCGGAGATCGATCGCGCGCTCGCGCCGTACCGGCGCCTGCTCAGCGAGGATGACCTCGGCTTCATGCGCGAGCAGCTCGGCCGAGCCCGCCCGGCTCACTGCGCGACCGCGGCGCGCTGTTCCTGCACCATCGAGGAGAGCACCGAGGCGTCAAGCGCCCGAGGAGCGGAGTTGTTCCAGCCACCGAGCGCCAGGACTGGCCTGCAAGACGACGGCGAGGTGCGCGACGCCGCGCTGCTCGTCGCGAACAACATGGAGATCGTGATCTACCACGCGCGACAGCTCGCGCGGCAGCTGGGGCGGAACGCGGTCGAAGAGGAGTCGTGTCGGTCGAGAAAAGGCGCTCGTCCTCGCCGCGAAGACCACGATCCCGCGCCTGCTCCGTTCGCGCTGCACGCGATGCGGAAGGTCCGGGCGATGCTCGACTTCGCGCGGCGCGACACGCACGTGCGCGCGGCGGGCGTGCGACGGCGCGCGCGGGCGATGCTGCTCCTCGAGGAGGTCACCGCGGCGCCCATCAGCGAGCCCCCGCCCCCGCCGACCGAGGAGGATCACCTGAGCGCGTTCCGCGAGGCGCTCGCGGCGCAGGCGGGCGCGGTGTTCGTCGGCTTGACCGCCTCGGACGAGGCAGAGGAGAGCGACACGCCGGAGAACGATCTCATCCGGGCGCGCGCACGCGCGGCGCTCACGGCGGCGCTCACGCACTTGCCCGCGCGCGAGCGTGCTTTGATCGAGGGGCACTACTTTCGGGGCGAGCGCTTCGACGAGATGGCCGAGGGCCTCAAGATCTCGAAGAGCCGCGTGAGCCGCCTCCACACGCGAGCCCTCGCTTCGCTCGGGGAGCTCCTCAAGGATCACGCCTGAGGCTCACTTCAGGACGACGCTGCACGCGATGTCGCGCTCGAACGTGCATTTGAGGTCGTCCTTCTCGCACGTGGGCACGCTGCACGCCTCGTTCTTCACGGCGAACTCGACGCTGAATGTCCCGGTCTCCCCGGCCATGGGCATCGCCTTGAACGTCTTGTCGAGGCAGTCGGTCGGGATCTCCGTGAACTTCTTGTTGAGCGGGGAGAACGCGGCCCCCGAGACGGCGCCCGACGCGATCGTGAGCTCCGCGGCGTACGGCGCCCCCTTGCCGAACCCGCCGAAGCAGACGTCGACCGCCTTCTTGTGCGCGGCGACGAGCGCTTCGTGCAGCTTCTGGTGATCCGTACCGCTCGCCGGGGTGGACGACTCCGCCGCGGCGGGCGTCGGCGTGGGCTCGGCGGCGCCGCAGCCAGTGATCATCACGAACCCCACCATGGCTCCCCGATTCCAGCTCGTTCGCATGAGAGGAACGTACACGGGCCGAGCCCGGTGCGGCACGCGCGGGTGCGGCGGCGTCACGCGATCGCTCGAAGTGCGCGCAGCGACCGGAAACGAGCGCCTGCGGCGCGCTCATCTTGATTCCGCGACCGCCCGACGTGAAGACGCCGCCATGGAACTCGACCAAGCCAAGATCATCGTCACGGGTGGGGCTCAGGGCCTCGGAGCGCATTTCGCGAAGCGGATCGTCGAAGCGGGCGGCTCCGTCGCCGCGGGCGACGTCAACGAGGGCGGGCTCGCCGCGCTCGCGGAGGAGTGCAAGGGCAAGAAGGGCAAGCTCGTCGTCCGCAAGCTCGACGTCGCGGACGAGGCGGATATCGCGAGCTTCATCGCGTTCTCGTCCGACGCGATCGGCCCGATCAACGGTCTCATCAACAACGCGGGCATCCTCCGCGACGGGCTCCTGGTGAAGAAGGACAAGGAGACGGGGGCGGTCACGAAGCTCGACAAGGAGCAGTGGCAGCGCGTGATCGACGTGAACCTCACCGGCGCGACGCTGATGGTGCGCGACGTCGTCGCCAAGATGGTGGAGACGAACCAGAAGGGCGTGATCGTCAACATGAGCTCGATCGCGCGCCACGGGAACCGCGGTCAATCGAACTACTCCGCGGCGAAGGCCGCGCTCGCGACGAACACGAAGACCTGGTCCCACGAGTTCGCGAAGTTCGGGATCCGCGTGGGAGCGATCGCCCCGGGCATGGTGGAGACGCCGATGACCCAGGGCATGAACCAGAAGGCGCGGGACGCGCTCGTCGGGATGATCCCCGTCGGCCGCATCGGCGTCCCCGAGGACATCTGGCTCGCGGTTCGGTTCGTCATCGAGTGCGAGTACTTCAACGGGCGCACCATCGACGTGGACGGCGGCCTCTCGATGTGAGCGGCGCGTCGGGGAGGCCTGACACGGGTTCTTGCGGCGGCCCTCTCCTCGGGGCCGCTGCGAGACCGCGAAAAAAGGTGGGTCTCACGCGCTCCGGGGAAAAACCGCTTTCCCAAGTTGATGTTGAAAGCTATATTCAACTTCACGCATGTACGTCTGTCTTTGTCACGCGGTCACCGACCAGGAGATCCGCGACGCGATCCGGGACGGGAACACCACGGCCCAGGCGATCATGAACGCGACGCGCGCCGGAACGGGCTGCGGGAGCTGCGTGGATGAGATCGTCGAGATGGCGGCGCGCGGGCAGTTCACCGCGCGCGCGTGCCACCGCATCAACGACGGGAAGCGTCACCTGACGGTCGAGTACGGCCAGGCTTCCTCGGAGGAGGCTCCGCCAGCGAGCGCCGCGTAGCGATCGGCCCTGCGTTCGATCTCGATGTGAACCTTTGCTTGACGGCCCCGGCGTGTGGTCGGACCCTCGCGGCACCATGAAGGGCGCGAAGGAAGTCATCGAAGTCCTGAACGAGGTCCTCGCTGGCGAGCTCGTCGCGATCAACCAGTATTTCTTGCACGGCCGCATGTGCGACAACTGGGGCTTCAAAGCCCTCGCCGCGAAGATCCGCGCCGAGTCGATCGACGAGATGAAGCACGCGGACGCGATCATCTCGCGGATCCTGTTCCTCGAGGGGCTCCCGAACCTGCAGCGCCTCGATAAGCTCCACATCGGGCAATCGGTGGTCGAGCAGCTGAAGAGCGATCTCGAGCTCGAGCACCACGCGCTCGTCCGCCTGAAGGACGGGATCGCGACGTGCCGTGATCACCGGGATCGCACGAGCGAAGAGCTCCTCGTCAGCATCCTCGCTGCGGAGGAGGAGCACATCGACTGGATCGAGACGCAGCTCGGCCTCGTCGAGCGCCTCGGCGAACAGAACTACCTCGCCCAGCAGCTCGGCTGAGCCAGGGCTCGGAGGGGGGCGCGATGGCCAAAATCCTCGTCGTCGACGACCAGCGCAACATGCGCACGACGCTCGCGATCATGCTTCGCGGAGCGGGCTACGAGGTCGATGAGGCGGCGGACGGCGCCCAGGGCGGAGACATGGGCGCGCGGGGCGCGTACGACCTCGTGCTCACGGATCTGCGGATGGGGTCGCACGACGGCATCAGCGTGCTGCGCTCCGTCAAGGAGTCCGCCGCGAACACCGAGGTCATCGTGATGACCGCGTACGGCACGATCGAGAGCGCGGTAGAAGCGATCAAGCTCGGCGCGTACGACTACATCCAGAAGCCGTTCACGGAGCAGGAGCTCCTCGTGAAAGTGGGGCGCGCCATCGATCAGCGCCGCCTCGCGGGCCAGGTGCAGCTCTTCGCGACGGAGTTCAAGGAGCGCTACAAGTTCGAGAACATCGTCGGCCGGTCTCAGGCGATCCGGGACGTCCTCGGCCGCATCGTGAAGGTCGCGCCCACGGATGCGACGGTGCTGATCCAGGGCGAGAGCGGCACGGGCAAGGAGCTCGTGGCGAAGGCGATCCACGCGAACTCGAAGCGCGCCGATCGGCCCTACGTGCCCGTCAACTGCGCCGCGATCAGCGAGACGCTCCTCGAGAGCGAGCTGTTCGGCCACGCCCGCGGCTCGTTCACGGGCGCGGTCGCCGCCCGCAAGGGTCTCTTCGAGGAGGCGGACGGGGGGACGTTCTTCTTCGACGAGATCACGGAGACCCCGCCCGCGTTCCAGGCGAAGCTCCTCCGCGCGATCCAGGAGAACGAGGTGCGGCGCGTCGGCGAGAACAAGCCCATCCGCGTCGACGTGCGGATCATCGCGGCGACGAACCAGGAGCTCCTCACCGCCGTGGCGGAGAAGCGCTTCCGGCAGGACCTCTACTATCGCTTGAACGTCGCGCGGTTCGTGCTCCCGCCGCTGCGCGAGCGCCGCGAGGACATCCCGATCCTCTTCAGCTTCTTCCTCGAGAAGTACAACAAGAAGATGAACGTCCGCGCGCGCGCCGCCGACGGCATGATGGAGGCCCTGGTCAACTACGACTTCCCGGGGAACATCCGCGAGCTCGAGAACATGGTCGAGCAGGCGGTCGCGCTCTCGGGCGGAGGGACGATCGGGGCGGACGACATGCTGCCGACGACGCACACGCCTCCGCGGCCCGCGTCGTCCGGAGGCCGCACGCTCGCGGACGTGGTCGACACGGCCGAGCGGCAAGCGATCGAGGGCGCCCTCCGAGACAGCGATGGGAGCCGCGAGCGTGCAGCCGACGCCCTCGGGATCAGCGCGACCACGCTCTGGCGGAAGATGACGCGCCTCGGGATCACGTACCCGGTGAGCTGAACGGCCGCCCCGCCCGACGATTGCATTCTTGAAAGGGACGCGGCGGACGCCAGTTCACCGTCGCACGGCGGCAGCCACTTGGTCGCGCTCTTACGGGGGCAATCTGCGACACCGGGGCGGTGGCCACGCCTTTGCAGGATCCCCGCGCGTGGTTCCCCGCGTACTGATCGTGGACGACGAACATGCCCTCCGGCGCACGCTCGCGCTGGGCCTCAAGATCGAGGGGTTCGAGACCGAGCAGGCATGCAGCGGGCTCGAGGCGCTCGAGATGCTCGGCCGCGGTCTGAAGGTGGACCTCGTCCTCGTGGATCTGATGATGCCGGGGCTCAACGGGCTCGAGGTCGCTCGGCAGATCACCCGGATGTTTCCGGCCGTTCAGGTCGTCCTCTCGAGCGCGTATCACCTCTCGCGGAATCAGCTGGATCGGGCGAACTCCGGCGCGATCGGGTTCGTCCCCAAGCCGTACTCGATGGCGGAGCTCGCGAGCTACCTGCGCGACAAGACCATGGCCGTCGAGCAGCGCCCCGCTTGAGCGGCGGACGCGTGGCCGTGGTATTCGAGGCCGCGTGCGCGTCGCCGAGCTCGACTACGATCTGCCTCCCGAGCTGATCGCCCAGCGGCCCGCGAGCGAGCGCGACGGGAGCCGCCTGCTCGTCGTCGATCCGGGCGAGCTGCTCGACCGCCGCGTGGCCGATCTCCCGGAGCTGCTCCCCGCCGGGGCGCTCCTCGTCGTGAACGACACGCGCGTCGTCCCGGCGCGGCTGCTCGGGCAGAAGCAGGGCACGGGAGGTCGCGCCGAGATTTTTCTCCTTCGCAGGCTCGGGGGGACCGAGCGCGCCGCTCGCTTCGAGGCTCTCGGCCGCGCGTCGAAGCCGCTTCGTCCTGGGGCTGTCGTCGAGATCGGCGGCGATCTGAGAGCGACCGTCGCAGAGATCGGTGGCAAGCACTTGGTCGTCGAGCTGGCGACGACCGATGGCTCGCCCGTGGACGACGCGATCGATCGCGAGGGGCGGTGCTGCTCCGGCCGTACGTCGACCGGGCGGATGACGAGGACGATCGGCGGCGCTACCAGACGATCTTCGCGGCGGCTCCCGGGGCGGTGGCGGCCCCGACCGCGGGGCTTCATTTCACGCCCGGGCTCGTCGACCGGCTCCGGGCACGGGACGTCGAGCTCGCGCGCGTGACGCTCCACGTCGGCCTCGGGACGTTCGAGCCCGTCGTCGCGGACGACCTGGATCAGCACCGCATGCACGCCGAGGCGTTCGTCGGGGGGGAGGACGTCGAGCGCGCCGTGCGCGCCGCCCGAACGCGCAACGCCCCGGTCGTCGCGATCGGGACCACGGTTGTTCGCGCGCTCGAGTCCGCGCGCGATCCGGACGCTCCGAACCTCGTCCGGGCCACGTCGGGCGAGACTCGACTGCTGATCCAGCCGGGATACCGCTGGGGCGTCGTGGACGCGCTGTTCACGAATTTTCACCTGCCGAAGTCCACGCTGCTCGCGCTCGTTTCCGCGTTCGGCGGGGCCGCTCGGGTGCGCGACGCGTACCGCCACGCGGTGGCCGCGCGGTATCGCTTCTTCTCGTACGGAGACGCCATGCTCCTTCGCTCCCGCGCCGCATGATCCCCTCGACTCCCGGGTTCTCGTTTCGCGTCACCGGAAGCGACGGGTGCGCGCGCACCGGAGAGCTCACGACCCCGCACGGTGTGGTCCCGACGCCGACGTTCATGCCCGTCGGGACGCAAGGGTCCGTGAAGACGCTCTCGCCGTTCGAGGTCGCGGGGACGGGCGCGAAGATCGTCCTCGGAAACACGTACCACCTCTGGCTTCGCCCGGGCGCCGAGGCGATCGCCGCCGCGGGGGGGCTCCACCGGTTCTCGCTCTGGCCGCACGCGATGCTGACCGACTCGGGAGGGTTCCAGGCGTTCTCGCTCGCCGAGAACCGCAGCGTGAGCGAGGACGGGTTCACGTTCCGCTCGCACCTCGACGGCGCGAAGAAGCACCTCTCCCCCGAGGAGGCGATGCGCGTGCAAGGCTTGATCGGCGCGGACATCGCGATGCAGCTCGACGTGTGCCCGCCCGGCGACAGCGCGAGGGACGTCGTCGAGCAGGCGTGCGCGCGCACGACGCGCTGGGCGCGACGGTGCCTCTCCGCGAAGCGCCCCGACCAGGCGCTCTTCGGGATCATCCAGGGCGGGTGCGACGTCGAGCTGCGCCTGCGGCACGCGGCGGAGCTCGCGGAGCTCCCGTTCGACGGCCTGGCGCTCGGTGGGTTCTCCGTCGGGGAGCCCATCCCGCGCATGCACGAGGCGCTCGCGGAGGTCGCTCATCGGGTCGACCCCGAGCGGCCGCGCTACCTCATGGGAGTGGGCACGCCGCGCGATCTCGTCATCGGGATCAAGGCCGGGGTCGACATGTTCGATTGCGTCCTGCCGACGCGAAACGCGCGCAACGGACAGGCGCTCCTCCGGTCGGGGCGGGTGGTCATCAAACAGGCTCGGTACAAGGACGACCTCGGCCCGTTGGACCCGGAGTGCGCGTGCGCCACGTGCCGCGCGGGCTATTCGCGCGCGTACCTCCGTCACCTCTTCTTCGCGAACGAGCTGCTCGTGCTGCGCCTCTTCTCGGAGCACAACCTGTTCGTCTACGGCCAGCTCGTGCGCGAGGCCCGCGAGGCCATCGCCGCGGGTGCGTTCGATCGCTTCGAGGCGCGGTGGGCGCGCGCTGGCGCAGCGGATTGACTGACCCCTTCGCTCGCGGCGTGACCCCGGCTACGATCCGCTCGCACCCCGGCGATGAGCGACCCAGACAAGAAGACCATCGGTCGCATCCTGATCGAGCAGCAAGCCGTCTCCCCGGCTGCCCTGGAGACCGCGCTCGCGCAAGACAGTCCCCTCCCGATCGCGAGCCGACTCATCGAGACGGGCGCGCTGACGGAGCTCGAGGCGCTGAAGGCGCTCTCCACGCAGCGCGGTGTGCCTGGAATCGATCTGAATCAGGTCTGCATCAAGCTGTCGGACCTCAACGTGTTGCCTCGCGAGATCGCGCTCCGACACAAGCTCCTGCCCGTGCTCGAGCGGGAGGACAGGATCTTCTGCGCGATGGCGAACCCCGAGGACAAGAAGGCCCTCGAGGAGCTCGAGTTCGTCACGGGTAAGCGGATCTTCGCGTACATCGCGCTCGAGCGCGCCCTGCTCCGCGTGATCCGGGACGCCTATGATCTGAAGGAGCGGAACGAACAGTACTACGCTGGCGCGGACTGCCCGGCGGACGTGTTGGCGCGCGTCGGCATCGTGCGCGCTCCCGCGGAAGCTCCGGTCGCGACCCCGCCGGCGCCCGCGGTCGCGGCGCCCCCGCAGAGGTCGGGGCCCCCTCCCGTCCCGCGCCCCGCACCCCGACCACCACCGCCACCACCGCCCGCCGCCGCGAAGCTCCAGCCGCCGTCGATGAAGCCGACCTCGAGGTCGTCCGATCCCATCGGCGACCCCGCCGATCGGACTCAGGCCGCGGGCCTCGCGGGGCGCGAACGCCGGTTCCGCCCTTCCTCGACGACGCTCGCCGCGGTGCCGACCCAGGTCGTCATCGACGACAAGATGAGCAAGCACATCGACACCGAGGTCAGCGAGGCCGACTTCGGGGACGTCGCGCGCGAGCTCTCCGTGGTCGCGGAGTTTCCGAAGGAGCCGCCGCCGAAGCCCGAAGCGACGGCGGGAAAGAAGAAGCTCCTCGTCGTCGACGACGAGCTCGAAATTCGGAAGCTCCTGCGCCGCGTGCTCGAGGAGAGCGGGTACGCCGTCGTCGAGGCGGATCGGGGCCGCACGGCGCTGCAAGCGCTCAAGGTGGAGGCCCCGGACCTCGTGATCCTCGACGCGATGCTCCCCGAGATCCACGGGTTCGACATCGCCCGACGGATCCGCGGGTCGACGCGCTTCGCGCACGTCCCCATCATCATGGTCTCCGCCGTCTATCGCGGTTGGCGCATCGCGGAGGACGTGAAGACGAACTACGGCGTCGACGCGTACATCGAGAAGCCCTTCCGCGTCGCCGACGTCCTCGCCGCGGTCGAGCAGGCGCTCAAGGCGCGGAAGCAACCGGTCGACGCCGAGCGGATCAGCGCGGAGGCGGAGCAGCTCTTGAACGACGGCGTCGCGGCGTATCGCGCGGGCGACCTCGAGCGCGCGACCGAGCTCCTCGTCCAGGGGACGAAGGTGGATCCTCTCGCGTACCGCCTCCGCTTCCACCTCGGTCTGCTCTACGGAAAGCGAGGCCAGGTCTACGACGCCATCCAGCAGCTCGAGCGCGCCGTGGAGATCCAGGGGAAGCACTTCGCGTCCGTGAAGAACCTTGCCATTTTGTATCAGCAAGCGGGTTTCAAGAACAAGGCGGTTGAGGCTTGGCAGCGGGCGCTCCACATCGCCCCGGACGAGGACACGCGGAAGACCATCAAGGAGCACCTCGTCGGCCTGCTCTGAGCCACCGCTCGGCGCCCCTGAACGTCCCGAGCGCGGGGGGCAACGTTCACCCGTCCGTCTTTTTTGTCCGCTCGGACTTCTTTTCTTGGAAGACGCCTCGGTGGAAGCGTGGCCGATCCACTCACAATCGTCTAACCTTGAGTCCTCGAGCCCTCGATGAAGTTCGTCTGCGAGAACTGCAAAGCCAAGTACCAGATCGGTGACGAGAAGGTCGCCGGCAAGACGCTTCGCATGAAGTGTCGACGGTGCGGCCACATGATCCAGGTGAGCTCGTCGGTGACGGAGAGCTCCGTCTCGCGGGGCAACCCGGCGAGCCCCGCGGGCGAGCTCACGGGCGCGGAGCTGCTGTTGACCGGCGTGCACACCGCCGTGACTCCGCCCGCGGGCGCATCCGCCTCGGCGCCGGAGCTCGAGCCCAAGGACTCAGCCCAGCACTCGTTCGGGCGCAGCGCTCCCGACGATGACTCGGCCACGGTCGTCCGTCCGTCGCCGCTCTTCCTGCGGAACACCGGCGCGGGGCCCGCGGTCGGCGGGTCGGTGTCGGCCCCGCGCGCGCCGAGCGCGCCGCGGATCGTTCCCCCCGCACGCGCGTCCGTGCGTCCTGGGGCGCTGGGGGGTGCGCTCGGCATGCAGTCGACGGCGCAGGCTCCGGCCGCACCACGCCCGGGCGGGCCTGGGGCGCGACCTGCGTCGGTCGCTCCACCGGCGAGCACCTCGAGTCTGTCCGGAGGCTTCTCCCGCGCCGTCTCCACGCCACCACCGGCGTCGAGCCCGGATTCGTCGCAGACCGAGGATTGGTACGTCGGCGTGGGCGGCGTTCCCCTCGGGCCCGTTCGCCTCTCCGTCATCAAGGAGAAGGCCGCGGCGGGCTCGGTCGACGGAGAGTCGCTCGTCTGGCGCGAAGGCTTCGACGAGTGGCAGCCGCTCAAGCTGTTCCCCGTGCTGCTCGCGCTCGTCGACGAGGCGCGCAAGCGGCCGGCGACGCCGACCCCGGCGAAACCCATGAGCGCGACGGTCCCGCTCACCACCTCCCCGGCGGCCGGGATGATCGCGAACTCGGTGCCCGCCTCGCACTCGAACGGAGCGCAAAACGGCACGGCGCCGACCCCGCCGGTGGAGTCTCCTTCGAACCCCGCGGTCGCCGCAACGGCGGCTGCGGGCGACGCGCCGCTCGCCGTGGCCGATCCGTTCCGACCGAGCGTCGCGCCCGTCGGCGTGATGAGCGATCCGTTCGCGGCGCCTCAGGCGGCGGCGGCAAAGACTTCGAACGGAGCCTCGGCGGGCCTCATCCCGATGAGCGACTCCGGCGGGTTGAGCCCCTCCGTGATGCCGCTCCGGCCCCAAGCGTACGCTGGATCGGACAGCATCCCCCCGCGCCCGACGAAGAAGGGCATCCACCCCATGGCGTGGGCCTTCATCGCGATGTGCGCCGCGTTCGGTGGCGTCGCCGCGTGGGCGCTGTTCTTCCGCAAATCGGAAACGCAGGTCGTCTATCAAAACGCGTCGGCCACCCCGACCGCGGGGACGCCTGGAGTGGCGCGGCCGGGTGGTCCCGGCCCCGACAACAACGGCAGCGGGACCGCGAACCCGGGCGATCCGTCCACCCCGACGACGGATGCGAGCGGCAACCCCCAAGTCGTCCCGGGCAACCCCAACTACCGCCCGCCAGGCACGAGCCCGTCGACGGCGAAGAGCGCGAAGCCCGGGAGCAGTGGCACGGGAGACGACCCCGACTTGAGCGGGTTCGACACGGGGCAAACACCCGGACCGAAGGCGACGAGCGACGCGACGTCGAGCGGGGGCAAGGGAAACCTGTCCGCAGGCGAGATCGAGGGCGTCGTGAACCGCAACAAGCCCACGATCTCGAGGCGCTGCTGGGATCCGGCGTACGAGGCGAGCGACGGCAAGACCAAGAGCGCGAAGGTGACCGCGTCGGTCACGATCGGCCCGTCGGGCAGCGTGACGTCGGTGAGCACGTCTGGTGGCGGTGGATTTCCCACGCTCGCGAGCTGCGTCCAGGGGAGCATCGCGGGCTGGCACTTCCCACCGGCGGACGGTGAGTCGCACACCGTGATCCCGTTCAGCTTCAGCAAGCAGTAGCGGCCGCGCCCCTCGGGCCGGTGATCCGTCACCTTCCGGTGGACCGCAGCGTGACGGCGCGCCTGCCGCGCGCTCCGACGTTCGTTCGCTAGCCGCCGTCCGCGCGCGCGATCCGTCCAGGGCGAGCGTCGTGGACGAGCGGCGGCGACGCGGCGCGTACGGTCGTGCGCACCGTCCTCATCAATCGGGTCGCAATAGCGGTCCCGTCGCAACGGTGACTTGCCTCCCCAACCTCGTGTCAAGAGCGTTGAGGTCGGTCTACGGGGCGTTCCATGGTCGCCGGGACCCACTTTCTGCCACTCCGCCTTGCGGGCCCGGTGCGCGTTGGGGAACTGCAGAGAATTTGGCCAACGCTTGAGGAACTGGATACGGACGCTCCGGTATCACATGCGTCCAGGACCCACCACAAAACGGCCCGTTCTGTTGACAGATCTGGGACCCCTCCGTAGCGTGGGCCCGGCTAGTGGGAGAAAGTGGCAAACGCTGTCACGCCCGCCCAGCGACGAGCTGACCGACCATGTTCAGAGGCCACTTCGAGCACGCGATCGACGACAAGGGGCGCACCAGCCTCCCCGTCCGCTTTCGCGACGTGCTCGCGCCGGCCGGAGACATCCGCTTGGTCGTGACGCCGGCCCTCGGGGACCCCTGCCTCGACGTCTACCCGCTGAAGGCGTGGGAGGAGCTCGAGGCCAAGCTCGACAAGATGAACTCGTTCGAGCCGGAGGTGATCGACTTCCGCCGGTTCTACGTGTCGGCCGCGATCGAGTGCGACCTCGACAAGCAGGGGCGCATCCTCATCCCGCCGAACCTCCGCGCGCACGCGAAGCTCGAGAAGTCCGTCCTTTGGCTCGGACACGGCCCGCGCGCGGAGCTGTGGTCGCAGGAGGCGTGGGCCGCGCTCGCGAAGCAGAAGAGCGCGCTCGAGCTCAAGGATCTTCGCGCGGCGATGGGAAAGCTGGGGCTCTGATGGCCTCCCGGGACGTGCCGTGAACGTTGTCAACGTCGTGAAAATGCCAAGCGCTCCGCCCCCTCCGATGCCTGCGCACCCCCACGTCTCCGTCCTCGTCGCGGAGTCGCTGGCCGCGCTCGCACCTCGCCCCGGGGCGACGTTCATCGACGCGACGCTCGGGGCGGGGGGCCACTCGGAGGCGATCCTCGAGACCCCAGGGACGCGCGTGATCGGGATCGACCGGGACCCCGTCGCGCTGACGATCGCGAGGCGCCGCCTCGCGCGGTTCGGGGACCGCTTCGTCGGGGTCGCGGGCCGGTTCTCCGAGATCGCGGTGATCGCGCGTGAGCTCGCGCCGGAAGGCGTGGACGGGGTCCTCGCGGACGTCGGGGTGAGCTCGATGCAGCTCGACGAGGCGGATCGCGGCATGAGCTTCCGCCACGAGGGGCCCCTCGACATGCGGATGGACGGGTCCGCGGGGGAGACCGCGCTCGAGCTGATCGAGCGGCTCGACGACGACGAGCTCGCGAACGTGATTTACCGCCTCGGCGACGAGCGGCGGAGCCGCCGCGTAGCTCGGTGCATCAAGCAGGCGCTCGCGAACGGGGAGCTCCACACGACCACCGATCTCCGGCGCGCCGTCGTGCGGGCGGTCGGACCGGCGCGCGTCGGAGGCGTCGACCCCTCGACCAAGACGTTCCAGGCGCTCCGGATCGCGGTGAACGAGGAGCTCGAGGAGCTCTCGGCGCTGATGGCCGCTTGCCCGGGGATCCTGAGGCAGGGGGGCGTCGTCGCCATCATCGCCTTCCACTCGCTCGAGGACCGCATCGTGAAGCGGGCGCTCCTCGATCGCGCCGTCTGGGCGAGGATCTACAAGAAGCCCGTCGTGCCCAGCACGCGCGAGGTGAGCGACAACCCCCGCGCGCGCAGCGCGAAGCTCAGGGCGGCGCGGCTCCTCGGCCCGTCCGAGGCCGTCACCGAGAGCCGGGGCGACGAGAACGAGGACGAGGACGACGAGGTGCTCGCGTGAAGCAGCGCCCCTTCATCGCCCTGTGGACGCTCGCGATCGTCGCCACCGTGGTCGCGTTCATCCTGCACCTCGGGCTCCGGAGCCGCAGCGTGCAGGTCGGCTACAAACTCGGTGTCGCCCGAAAAGAGCAGGCTCGCCTCCGCGAGGTCAAGCGCGTGCTGTCGCTCGAGGCGGCGAGCTACCGCACGCCCGAGCGGGTCGAGATGGTCGGTCGCTCGCTGCTCGGGATGACGCCGCCGCCGCCGGAGCGCGTGATCGTCCTCAAGGACGTCGCGCCCTCGCGCGACCCCGCGCCGAACGGAAATGAAGAGTCGAACGCCGTGTCGGGGCCGCCATGAAGAACCTCGACCCCGAGCGCGCGAAGTGGATCAAGATCCGGATGGGGATCGTGTGCGGGATCATGGGGCTCGGCCTGGGCTTCGTGGTCTCTGGCGCCGATCGCATCCAGAACCAGGACGGCGCCAAGTGGCTCGAGATGGCGGAGCGGCAGCGGCAGCGGCGCCTCCACATCGAGCCGAAGCGGGGCACGATCTACGACCGGAACGGGACGCCCCTCGCCGAGAGCGTCGAGGTTCCGAGCTTCTCCGTGGACGCGGTCGAGATGCTTCGCGGCATCGACGAGCAGTACCTCCCGCAGAAGATCGACCAGTACTCCGAGCGGATCGCGGCGGCGCTCCACCTTCCAGTCGAGGACGTGAAGGACAAGCTCACCCGCAAGCGCCGGTTCGCGTGGTTGAAGCGCCGCGTCTCCGAGGAGGAGGTCACGGCCGTGAAGGCGCTCATGGACCCGGACCAGCGCTATCCGATCCGCGGGATCACGCTCGAGGGGGAGGGCCGCAGGTTCTACCCGAACCGTGAGCTCGCGGGCCCGCTCCTCGGGTTCGTCTCGCCGGACGGGGACGGCCGCGAGGGCCTCGAGCTCTCGCTCAACGAGCAGCTCAAGGGGAAGCCGGCGGAGGTGCACGGCCTGCGCGACCGCTCCGGTCGACTCATCTTCAGCGAAGGGCAGGACGAGCAGGCCCTCGCGGGGCACAACGTCTACCTCACGATCGACAAGGCCATCCAATACGAGGCGGAGCGCGAGCTCGCCGCCGCGCTGAAGACGTACGAAGCGCACGGCGGGTCCATCGTGGTGATGGACCCGAACACGGGCGAGATCCTCGCGATGGCGAGCGGCCCTGGCTACAACCCGAACGACTACGGCGCCGCGGATCCGGCCGACCGACGGAACAGGGCGGTCGTCGATCGATACGAGCCGGGCTCGACGATGAAGATCTTCACGTTCGCGACCGCGTTCGCGAACAAGGCGATCAGCGCGACCGAGCCGATCTACTGCGAGGACGGGCGGATGCCGATCGACAACGTCGTCATCCACGACACGCACATCCACAAGTGGCTCTCGCCCACGCAGGTCCTGCAGTACTCGTCCAACATCGGCGCCGCGAAGGTCGCGCTCGGCCTCGGGCAAGAGCGCCTCTACGAGGGATACCGCCGCTTCGGTTTCGGTGAGTCGCCCGGGCTCCCGCTGCCGGGACAGTCGACGGGCGTGCTCCGACCGCGCAACCGGCCGTGGGTGCAGGTGGAGCTCGCGTCGGCGGCGTTCGGTCAGGGCATCGGCGTCACCACGATGCAGCTCGCGTCCGCGGTATCCGCGATCGCGAACCGGGGACGACTGCTCGAGCCGATGATCATCTCGCGCGTCACGGACTCGACCGGGGCGACGCTCGAGACGCCCACGACCCACGTGCGGCGCGCCGCGGTCTCGCCATCGGTCGCGAAGCTCATGAGCGAGATGCTCGTCAGCGTCACCGAAGGCGACGGCACCGGCGTCGAGGCGAACATCCCCGGCTTCCGCGTCGCTGGAAAGACGGCGACCGCCCAGAAGATCGATCCGGAGACCGGGAAGTACACGGACACCCACTACATCGCGTCTTTCGTCGGCTTCGTACCGGCGGAGAAGCCCCGCCTCGCGATCGTCGTCGCCATCGACGAGCCGATGGCCGGTACCTACGCCGGTGGATCGGTCGCAGCGCCGGTGTTCCGCCGCGTCGCGGAGATGGCGCTCGCTTACCTCGGCGTGACGCCGACGGGCGCGCAGCCCCCGAAGCTCGCGGATCTCGCGGAGGCTGCGAAGGGCCTCGACCCCGCGGCCGAAGCCTACCGCGCCGTCGACGAGGTGAAGGGTGTGCCCAGCGCTCCCCAGCCGGACGCGCCGGCCAAGCCGCCCGCGCGCAAGCCGAAGCCCACGGAGGCGCTCGTCCCCGACCTCTCGGGCTACCCCGTGCGAGAGGCGATCCGAGCGCTCGTCGACGCCGGACTGACGCCGTCCGTCGATGGGAGCGGGCTCGTCCTCCACCAAGATCCCCCCGCGAGCAGCATCGTTCAGCGGGGCGCCACGGTCTCGTTGGTCCTCGAGCCACCCACGTGATGACCATGGAACGTGCCCTCCCGCCCGCCCGCAGCGAAAGCGCCCCGATGGGGATCTCGCTCGCCGATCTCGTGCGCGAGATCCCTGGGGCGCACCTCGCCGGGGAGGGCGCGTCGGTGCGCGTCACCGGTGTGCATCACGACTCGCGCGCGGTGGAGCCCGGCGATCTCTTCGTCGCGCGGCCGGGGCAGCGGTTCGACGGATCGACGTTCATCGAGGACGCGGTTCGAAGGGGCGCCGCGGCGATCCTCCGATCCTCTGCCGATCCTGCGAGCGGCGTGTTCCCCGTCCCGGTGATCCACGCGGACGACGTGCCTCGCGCGCTCGCGTACGCGGCGGCGGCGGTCTACGGGCACCCGACGTTCGGGCTCGACGTGGTCGGCATCACGGGAACGAACGGCAAGACGACGACGTCGCGGCTCGTCGCGAAGTGCATCCAGGCGGGCGCCGGCCGGTGCGGGATCGTCGGGACGCTGGGCCACGAGTTCGAGGGTTGGTTCGCCGAGGCGAAGCACACGAGCCCCGAGGCGGACGAGCTCGCGCGCATCGCCGCGACGATGAAGGCGCGCGGGGCGACCCACCTCGTCATGGAGGTCTCGAGCATCGCGCTCGCGGCCGCACGCGCGGACGCTGTGCGCTTCCGCGTCGCCGCCCTCACGAACCTGACGCAGGACCACCTCGACTACCACGGCGACATGGCGAGCTACGCGGACGCGAAGGCGCGCCTCTTCATCGATCTCGGGCCGTCCTCCGCGGCGATCAACGAGGATGATGCCTTCGGCGTCGAGCTCGGAAAGCGCCTCGCGTACGGCTTGCGCAAGGCTCGCTACTCGGCGAAGCCGCGCGTCAGTCCGAGCGTGGTCGAGGTCGCCGCGGAGCGCGTCGATCTCTCCTCGGCGGGCATCCGGCTGACGGCGCGCACGCCCTCCGGCCTCGTCGAGGTCGCTTCGTCGCTCGTCGGCGAGCACAACGTTGAGAACCTCCTCTGCGCGATCTCCATCGCTTGGCTGCTCGAGATCGACCGGGACGCGATCGGCGCCGCGCTCTCGACGTCGTTCCAGGTGCCGGGCCGACTCGAGCGCTGCGACGAGCCCGGCGTCGACGACGTAATCGTCGTCGTCGACTACGCGCACACCCCGGACGCGCTCGAGCGCGCGCTGAAGAGCGTCCGTGCGATGACGCGAGGCCGCGTCCTCTGCGTGTTCGGCTGCGGCGGGGATCGAGACCCCGGGAAGCGCCCGCTCATGGGGGCGGCGGTGGGCCGCGGCGCCGATCTCGGGATCGTCACGAACGACAACCCGCGGAGCGAAGACCCCCGCGCGATCGCGGCGCAGATCGTCCCCGGTCTCGAGCGAGAGGGCGCACGCTTCACCGTGGAGCTCGACCGCGAGCGCGCCATCCAAACGGCCGTCCTCGACGCGTCCCCCGGTGACGTCGTGTTGATCGCCGGGAAGGGCCACGAGCCCTACCAGATCATCGGGGCCGTCACGTCCGCGTTCGACGATCGCGTGGTGGGGCGTGCTGCGCTCGCGATGCGGCGCGGAAGGGGAGGGGCAGCGTGATCTACGAGCTCTTCTACCCGTTGAAGCTGCACTACGGCTGGCTCCGCTGGCTCAACGTCCTCCGGTACATCCCGTTCCGGACGATCATGGCGACGATCACGGCGATGCTGATCACGTTCGTGCTCGCGCCGTGGTTCATCCGCGAGCTGAAGCGGAAGCAGATCGGCCAGGTCGTCCGCAAAGAGGGGCCCGAGACACACCGGATCAAGGCGGGCACGCCGACGATGGGCGGCGCGCTCATCCTCCTAAGCCTGCTCGTGCCCACCGTGCTGTGGGCGGATCTCCGAAACCCATTCGTCCTCGCGACGACGGCGGTGACCGCCGGGTACGGCGTCATCGGCTACCTGGACGACTACCTCAAGATCAAGCGCAAGAACACGGGCGGGCTCCCCGGTCGGTACAAGCTCCTGGGGCAGACGCTCATCGGCGGCGCGGCGGTCTCGTACACGTTCCTGCGCCCCGAGCAGATGCCCCTCGACTGGAACCAGATCCGCACGCGCCTCGCGCTGCCGTTCGTCGCGTTCTCGAAGGTGCCGATCGAGCTCCCCGTGTGGGCCTACGTGCCGTTCGCGGTGTTCGTCGTCGTCGCGACGTCGAACGCGGTGAACCTCACCGACGGACTCGACGGGCTCGCGATCGGTCCCGTCATGATCAACGCGGGCACGTACCTCATTTGGACGTACGTGGCCGGGGCGACGATCGCGCGCTTCTCGCTGGCCGGATACTTGGATATCCCACCGATTCGCTCGGCCGGTGAGCTGTCGGTCTACTGCGGCTCGGTGATCGGCGCGGGCATAGGGTTCCTTTGGTACAACACGTACCCCGCCCAAGTCTTCATGGGCGACGTCGGCTCCCTCGCGCTCGGCGGCGGCCTCGGGATGCTCGCGATCTTCACGAAGAACGAGCTCCTCAGCGTGCTCCTCGGGGGGATCTTCTTCATCGAGACGCTGAGCGTGATCACGCAGGTCGTGAGCTTCCGCCTCACGGGCAAGCGCATCTTCCTGATGGCTCCGATCCACCACCACTACGAGAAGAAGGGCTGGCCGGAGCCCAAGATCATCGTTCGCTTCTGGATCATCTCGATCCTCCTCGCCCTCGTGTCCCTCGCCTCGATGAAGCTGCGCTGAACATGAACTTCATCTCTTCGAGACTCTCCAACGTGTTCGGCAGGAAGGCCCCCAAGCCCTCCGACGCGCCGCCGTCCGGCTCCAAGAAGCTGCCGCAGAACCGCGCCGTGAACCGGCACGCCGAGGAGAAGAAGCCCGAGCCGACGATTCTCCCCAAGCCGATCGCGAAGTGGATCAAGTCGAGCCCCGACGGCCCGGTCGACTCCGTGCTCGCGGGCGTCGCGATCGCGCTGATCGGCTTCGGCGTGGTGATGGTCTACAGCTCGAGCACCGTCGAGGCGGCGACGAAGTACCACGACGCTCAGTTCTTCCTGAAGCGGCAGGGGGTCTACGCGATCCTCGCGCTCTTCGCGATGTGGGTCATGAGCCGCATCGACTATCGCAAGCTCAAGCCGCTCACGTACCCCATCCTCGTGGTCGTCATCGGTCTGCTCGTGGCCACGGTCGTCGGCCTCGGTCACCGCGCAGGCAACGCGAACCGCTGGCTCTCACTCGGGCCCATCCACATCCAACCCGCCGAGCTCGCGAAGCTCGGGATCGTCTTCTGGCTCGCCTATTCGCTCACCAAGAAGGCCGAGAAGATCAAATCCTTCGCGGTCGGTTTCCTTCCTCACCTCTTCGTCGCAGGCATTCTCATGCTGCTGTGTCTGAAGCAGCCAGACTTCGGCAGCGCTGTCGTTCTTCTCTTCCTTACGTTCACGATGATGTTCGTCGCGGGCGCCAAGGTCCCGTACATCGCGGCCTTCACGATGTTGCTGGGCCTCGGCGCCGTCGCGGCGGTCCGGTTCTCGAACTATCGCTATGCGCGCTATGTGTCCTGGATCGACATGGAGTCGCATCGCGATGGAATCGCGTACCAGCCATTCCAGTCGGTGATGAGCTTCGGGTCGGGCGGCACTTGGGGGCTCGGCCTCGGCAAGGGCCTCCAAGTGCTGTACCTGCCCGAAGCTCACACCGACTTCATCAGCGCCATCATCGGTGAAGAGCTCGGGTTCGTCGGGATCCTCGGGCTCGTCGCCGCGTACCTCGTCATCGTCTCGCGCAGCGTGAAGGTCGCGCTCCGCGCTGCGGACGATTACGGCAGCTACCTCGCGTTCGGCATCGCGACGCTCTTCGGCGTGCAGGCGCTCACGAACTTGTGCGTCGCGATGGCGATCCTTCCTACGAAGGGTCTCACCCTTCCGCTCATCAGCTACGGCGGCTCGTCCCTCATGGTGAACGCCGCCGCCGTCGGCGTCCTCCTCTCCATCTCTCGACCGCGGCGCACCCTCGAGGAGGAGCCGAAGCCCGTCGAGAAGAAGCACGACCTCCCCAGCGCGTCGGGTGTGGTGCTCGCGTCCGCCGACGAGGGGGCGGCCGGATGGTGAGCGTAGCGAAGCGGAGCGAACCTCTGCCTCTCTGTCCGACTCCTTCTTCCGCGGGGTCGATGGGGCGGAGCCCCATCTGCGTCCTCATCGCAGGTGGTGGCACGGGCGGTCACGTCTACCCGATGCTCGCGGTCGGCGAGGCCGTGCGCGCCGCCGATCGCGACGCGTCCGTGTTCTACGTCGGCACAGCGAAGGGGCTCGAAGCGAAGGCGATCCCTGCCGCGCGCGGCGACCTCGAGCTCCTCGATGTCGCGCCGCTGCGCGGAGGTGGCGTGCGCGGCTTCGCGCGCGGCGTCGCCCGCGCGTTTGCGGTCCTCCCCGAGGCTCGTCGGCTCGTCGCGAAGCGTCGCCCGGACGTCGTCCTCTCGGTCGGTGGCTACGCGGCCGGACCGATCTCGCTCGCCGCGCGCCTCGCGGGTGTCCCCGTGACGTTGCTCGAACCGAACGGCGTGCTGGGTCTTTCGAACCGCCTGCTCGCGCCGTTCGTGCGCCGGGCGTACACCGCGTTCGGGGAGCTGGACCGCAAGTTCTCGAAGGAGAAGGGGCGCGCGTTCGGTGTCCCGCTGCGCAGCGCGTTCGCGCGGGCGCCGTACGAGCCCGCCCCGGATCGGTTCCGCATCCTGGTCCTCGGAGGGAGCCAGGGCGCCGACCACTTCAACAAGACGCTCCCCGAGACGTTCGCGCGCGTCGTCGAGAAGATCCCCCACGCGACGATCGTTCACCAGACCGGGCGCGGTCGAATGGACGAGGTCAAGGCGGCCTACGTGAACCTCGGTTACACGCCGAAGCCGATCGCGGTTTCCAAGGCGCCGGTGCGCGTCGACGACTTCATCGACGACGTCGCGGGTCAGATCTCACGGGCGGACGTCGTGCTGCAGCGCGCGGGAGCGTCCTCGCTCGCGGAGCTCTGCGCCATCGGGCGCGCGAGCGTGCTCGTCCCGTTCCCGTTCGCCGCCGATCAGCACCAGCTCGCGAACGCGCGGAGCTTGGAGCGCGCTGGCGCGGCCGTCGCGATCGAGCAGCGCTCCGCCGATCCGGCGACCCTCTCGGACCAGCTCGTCACGCTCGGCCGCGATCCAGCGCGCCGCGTGGCGATGGCGAGCGCGGCTGCCGCGCTCGGGCGGCCTCGCGCGGCGCGAGACATCGCCGAGGATTTGCTCGCGCTCGCGCGAGAAAGGCGCGTTTGATGTTTCGCGGTCGCGTTCGGCACGTTCACTTCGTCGGGGTCGGTGGGGTAGGCATGAGCGGCCTCGCCGAGATCCTCCGCTCCCTCTCGTTCGACGTCTCGGGCTCGGATCTGCGGGAGTCCGGCACGACGCAGCGACTCACGGGCATCGGCGTGCGGATCGACGTCGGCCACCGGGCCGAGAACGTCGCGGGGGCGGACGTCGTCGTCTACTCGGGCGCGATCAAGCCCACGAACCCCGAGCTCACGGAGGCTCGCGCGCTCGGTACCCCCGTCATCACGCGCGCGGAGATGCTCGCGGAGCTCATGCGCCTCAAGTACGGCGTCGCGATCGCCGGGTCGCACGGCAAGACGACGACGACCTCGCTGGTCGCGACGGTGCTGCGCGCGGCCGGGCTCGATCCGACGGTGGTCGTCGGCGGGAAGATGGCGGCGCTCGGCTCGAACGCTCGGCTGGGCGCGGGGGATCTGCTGGTCGCCGAGGCCGACGAGAGCGATGGCTCGTTCCTCCGGCTCTCCCCGACGGTCGCCGTCGTCACGAACATCGACGCGGAGCACCTCGACCACTACGGCAGCCACGAGAAGCTGAAGGACGCGTTCATCGAGTTCGTCGCGCGCGTCCCGTTCTACGGCCTCGCCGTGCTCTGCCTCGATCACCCTCACGTCCAGGATCTGCTGCCGCGCGTGCAGCGGCGCTACGTGACCTACGGCACGAACCCGCAGTCGGACTACTCCGCGCGCGGCGTCCAGTTCCGCGGCCTCGAGACGAGCTTCAACGCGTACCGGCGCGGCGAGCCGCTCGGCGGCTTCACGGTGAAGATGCCCGGCGCGCACAACGTCCTCAACTGCCTCGCGACGATCGCGGTCGCGGACGAGCTCGAGGTCCCCCTCGACGTGACCAAGCAGGCTCTCTCGACGTTCGGCGGAGTCGCGCGCCGGTTCAGCATCGTCGGGCAAGCGAAGGGGCGCACGTTGGTCGACGACTACGGCCATCACCCCGCGGAGATCCGCGCGACGCTCGAGGCCGCGCGACGCGCGTACCCGGGCGAGCAGCACCGCGTCGTCGTCGCGTTCCAGCCGCACCGCTACTCGCGCACGCGCGATCTGTTCAACGAGTTCAGCCTCGCCTTCAACCAGGCGGACGTCCTGGTCATCACCGACATCTACGCGGCGGGTGAGGCTCCGATCCCGGGCGTGACGGCGGAGCGGCTCGTGCAGTCCGTTCGAGAGCACGGCCATCACCACGCGCACTACGTGGGGGACAAGGCCGCTTTGCCGGAGTTCCTCGAGAAGATCTCGCGGGAAGGGGACATCGTGATCGCGCTCGGCGCGGGCGACGTGAACCAGTCGCTGGGCGCGCTGAAGAACCTCCTCGATCAGCGACCTCCGGAGGGGGCGACGTGAAGGGCCCCTTCTCGAAAGGGCCGGCTTCGACGGGCCGCGGCCCCGCGCCGCTGCCCTCCAATCGTCGCCTCGAGCCGAGGCCGGAGGAGCGCGCGCGCCCCGAGCCGAAGCGGGACGCGACGCCGCCACCGCGCGCATCGGAGTCGCCGCAGCCTCCGTCGGTGGTCCGCTCCGTGCCGCCTCCGCCGGCAGGACCGAAGACCCCGAAGGCGCCGGGGCGGATCCGCAAGGCGCTCTCGTCCGCGTGGACCGGCACGCGCATCCTCGTCGCGATCGTCCTCGTGATCGCGGCGTCCGTCGGCGCCGCGTGGGGAGCCAAGGCGTACATCACGAAGAGCCCGCGCTTCAACGTGAAGACCATCACCGTGGAGGGCGCCGGCAAGCTGACCCCGGAGTCCATCGCGAAGGCCGGCAACGTCGCGGTCGGGCAGAACGTGTTCTCCGTCGACTTGGATCAGGCGAAGAAGCTGATCGAGAAGGAGCCGTACGTCGCCGAAGCGACGGTGACGCGGAAGCTCCCGAACACGATCTCGATCAAGATCGTCGAGCGTCAGCCGGCCGTCCTCGTCGCGCTCGAGGACAAGCTCTACCTCGCCACGCAGGAGGGGGAGGTGTTCAAGGAGCTCGCCCCTGAGGACGTGTACGACCTCCCCGTGGTCACGGGCATCAAGGCGGAGACCGCGCTGAAGGATCGCGACGGGCTCACCCTGCTGGTGCGGCGCGCGCTCGACATCATCGACGAGGCCAACAAGACGAACATCGTCAAGCGCTACCCGATTCAAGAGGTGCACCTCGAGATCGACGGCACGAGCGAGCTCGTCGTCGGTCGCGAAGGGATCTCGATCCACCTCGGTAACCCGCCCTTCAAAGGCAAATTGGAGCAGGCGGACCGCGTCCTCGCGGAGATTCAAAAGCGGAAGAGCAACGCGTCCGTCATCTTCTTGGACGACGACGGCAACTCCGACCGCGTCGTCGTGAGGATGAAATGAGGGCGGGGGAGACGCGCTCCACGGGGAAGGCGCTGGCCGGTGATGCCGGTTCGGGCGATGGGGCCACCCGACCCGACGCGAACGAGCGCACTCCCTTCATTCGCGGTTCTTTTGTGGAGCACGAGGCGACTCGGCCGCGGCTATCCGGACGATCTCGGGGGATCGAGCGCGGAGCACGAGAGCGCGCGCAGCGAATGCGAGCGGCCGGAAAGTTGTACCGGTTCGGGGGCTTCTGGCAGCGTCACGCCTCGTCCTCGCTCGCCATGCCGGTCGAGCGGACGGTCCTGACCGAAGAGGCAACGCCGCGATGAAGAGCCGGGATGGAAAGCCCAGTGAGATGTCGGAGATCGTCGTCGGTCTCGACATCGGCACCACGAAGATCTGCGCCGTCGTCGGCGAGGTCGACGCGGACGGCATCAACATCCTCGGCGCCGGCAACATCCCCTGCCGCGGACTTCGCAAGGGGGTCGTCTCGAACATCGATTGGACCGTCCGATCCATCGCGGACGCCATCGACGCCGCGCAGTCGATCGCGGGGGTCGAGATCCGCACCGTGTACGCGAGCGTCGGCGGGAGCCACGTCCGGTGCCACTCGTCCGACGGCGTCGCGGCGATCAACGGCGGCGAGGTCAGCCGCGTCGACGTCGACCGCGTCCTCGAGGGCGCGCGCGCGATCCCCGTCGACGCGGACCGCCAGATCCTCCACGCGCTCCCGCGCGAGTTCACCGTCGACAACCTCGACGGCATCCGTGACCCGGTCGGGATGAGCGGCGTCCGCCTGGGCGTGAAGGTGAACCTCATCACCGCCGCGACGACGTGCGTGCAGAACGTCGTCCGCTGCGCCGAGCGCTGCGACCTCTCGGTGGCGGACGTGGTCCTCGCCTCGCTCGCGAGCGCCGAGGCGGTCGTGTCCGAGGACGAGAAGGAGATCGGCGTCGCGGTCGTCGACATCGGCGGCGGCACGACGGACCTGCTCCTGATGGTGGACGGCGGGATCGCCCACGCGAGCGTCATCCCGGCGGGCGGCATGAACGTGACGGCGGACGTGGCCGCGGGCCTCCGCACACCAATGGGGGAAGCTGAGCGCCTCAAACGCAATTTCGGGTGCGCGCTCGGCCGCATGGTCGGTGAGGACGAGGAGATCGAGGTCCCCGGGGTGGGCGGGCACATGCCCCGACGCGTCCCGCGGCGCGTCCTCTCGGACATCATCGAGCCGAGGGTCGAGGAGATCTTCGCCGTCGTGCGCAAGCGCATCGAGGACACCGGGCTGCTCGAGCAGCTCTCGGCGGGCGTCGTCCTCACGGGCGGCGGCGTCCTCCTCGAGGGGATGACGGAGTTCGCCGAGGAGATCCTGGGGATGCCCGTCCGGATGGGCACTCCCGTCGGTGTTCGCGGGCTGAGCCAGCTCGTCGCGGGGCCGCAGTACGCGACCGGCGTCGGGCTCGTGCAGTTCGGAGCCAACGCGCTCGCGCACTCGCGCGACCGCGATTTGGAGACTGAGCTCGTCAGGCCCGTGCGGCGCGACCCGTCGCGCGAGAGGCTCGCCGAGCGAGACGAGGAGGCCGAAGCGGCTCCTCAAATCAAGAAACCTGGTCGCTTTTGGAATTGGCTTAGAGCTGCATTCTAGGCATGATGCCCCCTCGGGGAATCCGCTTTGAAGCAAGCGTTCGTTGCATTGTTTTCTGAAGAGCGCACGACGAACCGTGCGCATTGATTGTCTTGGTTCACATCGCCCCACGATGTGAATGGCTTCACGAGATCGCCGCGCGAGGGAGAGGCGCCCGACCGCGAACGTGCTCGTGAAGAGGCAGTGGCACAGCGAGAGAACCCCGGGAGGGTCCAGTCCATGAGTTTTTCGATCGAGTTCGCGGACGATCAGAGCGGCTACGACGCGCGGATCAAGGTCATCGGGTGCGGCGGTTCGGGCGGCAACGCCGTGAACACCATGATCAACTTTGGCCTGGAGGGGGTCGAGTTCATCACGGTCAACACCGACGCGCAGGCCCTGAGCCAGAGCCTCGCTCCCCACAAGATGCACATCGGCGCGAGCGTCACGCGCGGCCTGGGCGCCGGCGCGGATCCCGAGAAGGGCCGCAAGGCAGCCCTCGAGGACGTGACGCGCCTCAAGGAGATGCTCGCGGGCGCGGACATGGTCTTCGTGACCGCGGGGATGGGCGGCGGCACGGGCACCGGCGCGGCGCCGATCATCGCGCAGCTCGCGCGCGAAGAGGGCTGCCTGACCGTGGGCGTCGTCACCAAGCCGTTCTTCTTCGAGGGCAAGCAGCGCCTCCGCCGCGCGGACGCGGGCCTCGCCATGCTCGCGGAGCACGTCGACACGCTCGTCACGATCCCGAACCAGAAGCTCCTCACGCTCGGGGACGAAGAGCTCTCGTTCGTCGAAGCGTTCCGCAAGGCGGACGAGGTCCTCTACCAAGCGATCAAGGGAATCAGCGACCTCATCACCCAGAGCGGGCTCGTCAACGTGGACTTCGCGGACGTGAAGACCGTGATGAGCAACATGGGCCGCGCCCTCATGGGGACGGGCTGCGCGAAGGGGCAGGGCCGCGCCCGCCTCGCCGCGGAGACGGCGGTCAACTCACCTCTCCTCGACAACCTCTCCGTCGAGGGGGCGACCGGCGTGCTCATCAACATCGTGGGCGGCCTCGACATGAAGATGAAGGAGATCGAGGAGGCCGCGAGCTACATCCAGGAGCAGGCCCACGAGGACGCGAACATCATCTTCGGCGCCGCCGTGGACGAGAACATGGGCGACATGATGAAGGTCACCGTCATCGCGACGGGCTTCGATCAGGTCGCCGGCATCGAGCCCGGGGTCGTCCCCGCGCAGACGGTTCGCACGACGCTCGGCACCTCGTTCGAGCAGCGCACCCCGTCGAGCCAGCCGTCCGTCCAGAGCCGCAACCCCAACATGCGCCCCTCGGTGCCGAGCCACGCCCTCCCGCTCCAGTCCGAGCGCTTCGAAGACGTGCCCCCGCCGCCTCCGCCTCCTCCCCCGCAGACTCGGCGAGCCCCCGCCCGCGAGCTCACCTCGCAGTTCGCGGCGCCGCACTCCGCGCGCGAGCCCCGCGAGCGAACGAGCTTCGTGCCGCCCACGGACACGGACTGGGACACCCCGGCGTTCCAGCGGCGCGGGCACTGACCCGGACTTCTGCTCCAGGCCGACGGCCGTGACGCCCGAGTGGTGTCGCGGCCGTTGACTCTTAGGGGCAGCGAATTATGGTCTCGGGGCTTCTCGTAGACGGTCCACTACGAGGTCGTCGTCATGAGTGATCCCGCGACCGGCACTGCCGGTAAGAAACGCTGCTTCTACGAGGTGCTCGGCGTGCCCCGCGAAGCCTCCGCCGAGGAACTTCGGAAGGCCTACAAGCAGGCGGCGCGGAAGAACCACCCCGATGTAAACCCGGGAGACGCGGCCGCGGAGGGGCGCTTCAAGGAAGCGAGCGAGGCGTTCTCCGTCCTGTCGGACGACCAGAAGCGCGCCCGCTACGACCAGTTCGGCCACGCTGGGCTCGAGGGCGGAGGCGTCGACTTCTCCGGGGGAGACATCTTCTCCCACTTCCAAGACATCTTCTCCGAGTTCTTCGGTGGGGGCGGTGGTCGGCGCGCGGCGCGGGGTGGCCCGTCCCGCGGTCAGGATCTGCGAGTCCAGCAGCGAATCACGCTCAAGGAAGCGTTCGTCGGCTGCAAGCGCGAGGTCCCCCTCCGTACTCCGTCCCCGTGCGAAGCGTGCGAGGGGAGCGGCGCGAAGGCTGGGACGAAGCGAAAGCCCTGCGGAACGTGCGGCGGCTCCGGCCAGGTCTCGACGTCGCGCGGCTTCGTCATGTT
This sequence comes from Polyangiaceae bacterium, assembly GCA_046351395.1. Lineage (GTDB taxonomy): Bacteria > Myxococcota_A > Polyangia > Polyangiales > Polyangiaceae > CAYYKK01. Next base: position 17,517 of record JAXLYP010000027.1, on the reverse strand, counting down.
CACGCAGACCTGCCACGACTGCGGGGGCGCGGGCTCGGTCGTGAAGTCTCCGTGTGAAGTGTGCAGCGGCCACGGACAGGTCGAGAAGTCGCGCAAAGTCGTGGTGAGTTTCCCCGCCGGGATCGACCACGGGCAGCGCCTCCGCGTGCCTCAGCAGGGCATGCCGGGGACGATGGGGGGACCACCTGGCGATCTGTTCGTGGAGATCGAGCTCACGTCCGACCCCGCGTTCGAGCGGGATGGGCTGGACCTCATCACGAGGGCGAAGGTCTCCTTCGCGGACGCGGCGCTCGGGACGAACGTGGACGTTCCTCTCCCCGACGAGACGACGGTGCGCGTCGCGATCCCCGCCGGCACTCAACCCGGCGAAGTGATCTCGACGCGCAGCAAGGGCATGCCCCGCATCGACGGTCGCGGGCGTGGGAGCCTGCACCTCGTCGTCCAGATCGACGTACCGAAGAGCCTATCGAAGCGCGCGAAGGAGCTCCTTGGAGAGCTCGACGCGGAGCTCAAAGCCGAGCATGAGCGCTCGGGCAAGCGCGCACAGCCCGCCTGAGCTCGACTTGAGCCATAGATCGGCGCCGCCCTCCGTGGGACGGGTCGAGCCAATCAGGGGCGCGTCTTGGGAGCTCGAGCGGTCGTCGTGTTGGAGCCGCTCGTCGTGTTGGAGCCACTCGTCGCGTTGGAGCCGCTCGGGTTGCGGTCGGCGCTCGCTCTCGGATCGTTCGGGACGGTGCACGTCGCGAGCGCGTCCCGCGCGCGCTTCATTCGAGGGCCTTCGATGTCCGAGATCTCTTGAGCCACAGCGCGGGCGTCCGCGCAGCGGGATGCGCCGGCGAGCTCGGCGATCGTCGCGGCGAGCATGTCGATGCACTCCCCGCGAAAGTGCGCGTCGGCGGGGAGCGCCGTGACCGCTCGGGCGAGCGCTCGCGCACCCTCGAGCTTCGCCTCCGGAGCGACTGCGTTCGCGAGATCCTGCTTGAGCGCGAGCGCGAGCTCGGTCGGGGTGAGCTGATCGCGCGGGCAGTTCGCGGCCGCCATCCGCTCGCTCTGCAGCTCCACCGCGTCGGACGCGCGCGCCGCGGTCTTCGAGCGCGCGACCTCCTTGAAGCGCGCGCGGCCGGTCTCGCAGTCCCCGGCGAGCATCGTGCAGGCCGCGCCGAGCTGCCGCACGGTGTCCGCCTCCGCCTTGTTCGCGTCTTCGAGCGCGGCGAACGCCTCGAGGCACGCGCCGGGATCGCGCGCTTTCAGGGCCGCGATGAGCCGCCGCTTCAGCTGCGCCGTCCGGGCGTCGACGGGGAGATCGGCGGCACGCGGTGGCGACGGCTCCGCGGTCTCACTCGTGGGGACACGAGCCGGGCCCTCGCGCGAGACGAAGAAGTACACCGCGCCGCACAGTCCAACGCCCGAGATGGCGAGCAGCAACGAACGGCGATGCCGGATGGCGGTCGTCGCTCGGGGCGACGCCATCGTCTCCGCCGCGAGGAGCGCCTTCGCCGCCTGGATGGTCGCGGCTTCCTCCTCCGTGCGTCGCCTTCGCTTTCGAGGCGACTGCGCGGCCGCCCCGTCCGCGGGATTGTCCGAGACGTACGTCAGCGCGACGAACGGCTCGAGCGCGGCGATCATCTCCTCCGCGCTCGAGAACCTGTCGCGCGGCTCGGCGGAGAGGGCGCGCGCGACCACCTCGGCGAACGCGGCTGGGATGCCCTCGTCCCGCGAGGCGAGCGAGGGAATCGCGTCGTTGAGCGCCGCGTCGAGCAGCGCCGCGCTCCCCTTGGCTTCGCGTGGTTTGCGCCCCGAGACGGCGAAGTAGAGGATCGCCCCGACGCCGAACAGATCGGCTCGCGCGTCGACGTCCTCTCCACGGGCCTGCTCCGGAGCCATGAACGCGAGCGTCCCGACCAGCGCGCCCTTCTCCGTGAGGGAGGCCTCCAGCCGATCCTCGACCGCCTTCGCGACGCCGAAGTCAAGCAACTTGACCATGTCTCCGCCCTTGGCGGCGTGCGCGACGAAGACGTTGTCGGGCTTGATGTCGCGGTGGACGAATCCGGCTTCGTGGGTCGCGTCGAGCGCGTCGAGCACCTGGAGCGCGAGCCTCACGGCTCGACCGATCGGGAGCGGGCCGCTGTCGCGGATCAGCGTCCGCAGCGTGTCCCCACGCAAGAGCTCCATGACGATGAGCGGCGGCTCCGCGTCGGGCCGGACGACGTCCACGAGCTTCACGACGTGCGGGTGCGAGAGCTTGGCCACCGCGCGCGCCTCGCGCTCGAACCGCTCGACGAGCTCCGGCTCGCCCGCGAACGCGGGAAAGAGGCGCTTCACCGCGACGGGAGTGTCCGCGCGCTCGTCGATCGCCTCGAACACCTCGCCCATGCCGCCGGCCCCGAGCCGCCGGACGACGCGGAACCGGTCCGCGAGGAGGGATCCTACGAGGCCGCCCATCGACGAGAGGTATAGCAGGGCCGATCCACGGCGCGCCCCCCGCGGTGAGCCTCAGTGGAGCGTCTCGTCGCCGCGGCGGTGCTGCTTCGTCGTCAGCACGTCGATGCGCCCCCCGAAGGACCACGCCAGGCCGAGCGCGACGAGGGCGGCGGCGGCGTTCAGGTACAGGCCCGCGCCCCAGTCGATCTTCACGAGGATCAGCCCGGACGACTTCGGCTGCGTGAGCACGCGCACGATCGACGTGACGAGGCCGATGGCCGCGAGGAAGCCGACGGCGACGCGGGCGCCCCGCATGCGAAAGATGCTCCGTCGCGACGCGACGAGCGGGATCATCACGATCCAAGCGATGAGCGGCGCCCACATCCAGTTCAAATTGCGCGCGAGATCGAGCCCCGAGCGGGTCATGTGCTCCGGCGCCTGTTCATGGATCCAGGGGAGCATGAACGAGATGATCCCGATGACGGACACGGCCAAGAGCGGACCCCGGCCCCGCCTCCAGTAGAGCCAGGGGAGCGTCTCCTCGTCCGGCGGGAGAGGCTCGAGGGGCTCCTCGAGGTGCTTGGGTTTGGGCAGCTTCTCGATGCGCTCGAGCTTCACCCCACAGACGGGGCATGCGCTGGCCTCCCCCGGCTCGAACATTTCCCTGCAAAAAGGGCAGGCGACCAGACCGCGCATCGAGGCGAGAGCATAGCCCATCGATCGCGTCGACACCGGAAGCCGGGCGGAGGTTCCCGGAGTAAAGAGGGAGCATGTCGCCGACCCAGTGCAGCGATGCCGAGATCGACAAGTTTCTTGACGAATGCCCGGGGCACGCCCGCTCGAACGGCGCGCTCGAGCGGACGTACACGTTCGGGAGCTACGGCGCGGGGGTGGCGTTCGCCGTCTCCGTCGCGATGGCCGCGGAGAAGCGGGACCACCACCCGGATCTCCTGATCGGGTGGCGTCGGGTGGTCGCCCGATGGTCGACCCACGACGCGGGAGGGATCAGCTCGCTCGACCTCGAGATGGCGCGCGCGACCGACGCGCTCTACACGCCCTGAGGTCGAGGAGGGCCGCTCCCATGCCCAAGTCCCTGGAGGACGTCTTCGGACCGCTCGAGGCCCTCGCGTTCGGGGTGCGCGCGCTGACTCACCCGAGCCACGCGAACGAGCAGGGCGCCAGCGCGGACGTCGACGCCGACTACAACCGGCTCGAGTTCCTCGGGGACGCGGTCCTCGCGTTGCTCGTCAGCGAGGAGCTCATGCGGAGGTACCCGGACGCTCGTGAAGGGGAGCTCTCCCAGCTGCGCGCGCACGTCGTGAGCACGGAGCCGCTCGCCGCGTTCGCGCGCTCGATCGACCTCGGTCCCCGCCTCCGCCTTGGACGCGGAGCTGCAGCGTCCAAAGAGCGCGAGCGCGACGCGGTCCTCGCCGACGCGGTCGAGGCGCTCGTCGGCGCGCTCTATCTCGAGCGGGGGCTCGAGGGAACGCGCGCCGCGGTGCACGCGATCCTCGACGCTGGGCTCGCGTCCCCCCGCTCCGTGCGAGATTCGAAGAGCCAGTTTCAGGAGCGCGTTCAGGCCGCCGGGCGATCGACGCCGACCTACCGGCTCGTCGGCTCGGAGGGCCCGGATCACGCCCGTGTCTTCAACGTCGAGGTCCTGGTCGAGTCCGAAGTGTGTGGGCGGGGTGCAGGCGCGTCGAAGAAGGCCGCGGAGCAGCGCGCGGCCGCGGACGCGCTCTCGAGGTGGGGCGCGTGAGCGGCGGGCCTCGGCTCCGGTCGAAGGGCGCGACGCGGCCCTTTCACGTCGTGCTCGTGGAGCCCGAGATCCCTCCGAACACGGGCAACATCGCGAGGCTCGCCGCCGCGACCGCGAGCGAGCTGCACCTCGTGGGCAAGCTCGGCTTCCAAATCGACGAGCACGCGGTGCGACGCGCGGGCCTCGACTACTGGCACCTCGTCACGCTCCGACAGCACGCGACGTTCGACCATTTCGAGCACGCGCACGCGAGCAGTGGTGGAGCGATCCACTTGTTCTCGGCCACCGCCACCCAGAGCTACCTCGACGCTCCGCTCCGCCCGGGCGACGCGCTCGTCTTCGGGAAGGAGAGCGTGGGCCTCGCGCCGGAGCTGCTCGAGCGCTTCCCGTCGACGACGTGGGGCATTCCGACGATAGGCGCGGTCCGATCCCTGAACCTCGCGAACGCCGTGTCCATCGTCCTCTACGAGGCGCTCCGTCAGTCGGGGGCGCTCGCTCCGTCGTTCCTCGGATGAGCGTTTCATTTGTAGCCCCTCGAGCCTCGCGCTAGGCGGTTTGCCGTGGCGGTCATCTTCAGCGGCATGCAGCCGACGGGCGAGCTTCACCTGGGCAATTACCTCGGCGCGCTCAAGCAGTGGGTCGCTCTCTCCAAGACCGGGCAGCACGAGTGCATCTTCGGTGTCGTGGACGCGCACGCGTTCACCGTGCCCTACGAGCCGAAGGAGCTGGAGCGGCGCGTGTTCGACACGGCGCTCGCGTACCTCGCCGCGGGGCTCGACGAGCGCGTGACGGTGATGGTCCAGAGCGAGGTGCGGGAGCACACCGAGCTCGCGTGGTACCTCTCCTGCGTCGCACCGATGGGTGAGCTCGGCCGCATGACCCAGTTCAAGGAGAAGGGCGAGCAGCACAAGGAGAGCGTGAACGCAGGGCTCTTCACGTACCCCATCCTCATGGCCGCGGACATCCTCGTCTACAAGGCGACGCTCGTCCCGGTGGGCGCCGATCAGGTGCAGCACCTCGAGTTCGCGCGGGACACGGCGCGGCACTTCAATCACCGCTTCGGTAAGGACGTCTTCCCCGAGCCGAAGCCGCACCCGCTCACGCTCCGCATCAAGGGCACCGACGGGAACGACAAGATGTCGAAGAGCCGCAACAACGCGATCGGCCTCCTCGAGGACGAGAAGGCGATCTGGAAGAAGCTGAAGGGCGCGTTCACGGACCCGCAGCGCACGACGCGCGAGATCCCGGGGCGCCCCGAGGTGTGCAACATCTACACGATGCACACCGCGGTCTCGTCTCCGGAGCGCGTCGCGGGCGTCGACCGGGACTGTCGTTCCGCGGCCATCGGCTGCGGCGATTGCAAGAAGATGCTCGCCGAGTCGCTCGAGAACGAGCTCGTGCCAATCCGCACGCGCGCCGCCGAGCTCCGGGCCGCGCCCGATCGGGTCCGCGAGAAGCTCGCCGCGGGCACCGACGCGTGCCGCAAGCGGGCCGGCGAGACCCTGCGCGAGGTCCGCGACGTGATGGGCATGAAGCCGATCGGGCGCGCCCCGTGAGAGGCGCGCGCGTCCTCGCGATCACGCTCGCGCTCGCAGCGCTCGGGTGCTCGCGCAAGCGCGTCGACGCGACGCCGGAGGGCGCGGTCCGCGAGTTCACAGAGCGCATCGGGAGGACGGGCCCGGATCCTACCGCCGCGAAGATGGCGTACGAGCTGCTCTCGAAGTCGAACCAAGAGAACCTCGCGGAGCGCGCCAAACGGTACCGGGATGCGAGCGGCAAGAACATCCGCCCGGAGGAGATGATCGCACCGCAGAGCTACCTCGAGCGCTTCAAGCCCCACGAGTTCAAGTCGAAGATCGTGGGATCGCGCGCGCTCGTCACCATCGTCGGCGCAGATCCGTCGGAGGTCGCCGAGATCCCCTGCGTCTCTCAGGACGGGGGGTGGCGCGTGGACCTGCCGCTCCCCGCCCTCATCCCGGTCGCGCCGAACCACCGGTCGGAGTGATCGGCGGCTTCGCCCAGCGTGTCGCCTCGAGCACGAAGTCGTGCAGGCGGGCCTTCACGCTCTCGCTCGCTCGCACCGAGAGCGCGAGCGTGACGGACGCGGTCTCGATGGCGACGACCTCGACCTGGGGCTCCGCGCCGATCTCGGTGAGCCCGGCCATGAGGCGCTCGCGGAGCTCGGGGCCGTAGAGCTCGCGCGCGAAGCTCACGCGCACCGCGGTGCGCGGCGTGGGGCCCATCACCCGCGTCGAGCGGATCAACCAGAGGAGGTGGGGGATCCTCGTCTCCACGCCGTCGTCCCCGCGCACCGTCACGTCGAGGAAACCGAGCTTCGCGAGCTTCCCCTCCCTCCCGTCGAGCTCGATGAACTCGCCGAGCTTCAGCCTCCGACCATAGACCACGACGACCCCGAGGATGGCCGTCGCGGCGAGGGGGACCGCGGCGACCCCCATCGCGCACATCGCGACGAGACCGACCCGCGGGAGCGCACCCTCCACGTTCCCCGTGATCAGGGGCGCGGCGAAGATGAGCCCGACGAGGACGATGCCGACGCGCGCGAGGATGCTCGTCGGCTTCGCGAGATCCGCGGGCAGCCAGCTCACCGTCGTCTGCCCGTTCGAGACGCTCTCGAAGAACAGCTGCACGACGCGGAGGAGGATCGCGACGGCGATGACCGCGATCGCGCCCACCAAAAAGAGCGGGAGCGTGTTCGCGACGCGGGACATCATCGCCCCGAAGGGCTCGACGATGAACCCCGTGAGCCGCGACGTGTACTTCCGCGTCGATTCGAACATCGAGAGCGCGACGATGACCCAGAGGTAGACGATCCCGATCTGCGCGACCCACTTGCCACCGCTCAACGCGACGGTGATGCCTCCGCGGAGCGTGACGGGGTGGACGACCTCGAGGGAGCGCACTCGGATCGCTGGGATACGTTCGGGGTGCTCTTCGATCCAAACGTTCGCGCGCTGCGCGAGATCTCCGATCTTCCGGACCAAGAAGATCATCGCGACGAAGAGCAGCACGACGAGGGAGATCGAGAAGATCTTGCTCGCGAGCGCCGAGCGCTCCTTCTCCGCCTTGATCGCCTTGCGCAGCGACTGCGCGACGGCGTCGGCGTACTCGGTGAGCGGCGCGTTCGACGCGGCCGCATCGTCCTTCGTGAGGCGCAGGATGGGCGCCTTGCCCACGTAGACCACCTCCACCGTCGTCCCGTCCGCGTCGAGCGCGGGCTCCGTGCGGACGTCCTCGGGCTTCGCGTCGTCGGCGGCCTCCTCGAGCGCCTTCGACGCCGCCTTCGCGCGCTGCTCCGCGCTCTCCCCGCGGTAGGCGAGGTGGAGCGTGACGACGTTCGTGTCGTGCAGCATGACGGCCGCGTTGACGGGCTCCGCCGCCTTCGCTTCGGTGATCGACGCCGAGGGGATCGGCGCCGCGCTCGCGGTCGTCGTCGGCGCGAGCGGGATCGTCGCGACGGGCGGAGGCGGCAGCGTCACGACGGGTGGGGGCGGTGCCGCGGTGGCGACGGTCGGAGGCGCGGCGGGGATCTCGCTCGGCGCGGCGGGCGCCGAAGCCGCGACGGGAGCGGCGGCAGAGCTGGAGCCGACCGCGGCGGCCGACGCGGATGCGGGCGGCTGAGGCGCCGGCTTCGCGGGTGCGCCGAACGGAGGCTTGGGCGGGACCGGCGCGGGCTGCGCCTCTGCGGCGCGCCCGACGACGGCGAGGAGAGCCGCGAGGAGGAACGCGACGAGGAGGGGACGTGCGCCCGAGCCGGCTTCCTGTGCTCTCACTCGCCTAGGGTGCCCAAGCCGGCTTTCGCTTTCAAGGCGAGCGCGCCGCAGGAGCTCCCTTCAGACTCGGTCCCTCCAGCCACGCGGCGCTTTCAGGCGACGTGCGTGAGCGCCGATCGCTTCGCGAGAGCCGAATGTCGTCCTGGCGTGGTCCGCGACGAGGACTCAGCGAGGACCAATCGGCGTCTCGATCGGTGTCGTCTCGACGACGCGCTTCGGTCGCGGCAAGACGCCGGGCCTGCTGACCCGCTCCACCTCGCCCGTGTCCGAGACCGTCAGCGTATCGACCAACTCGGGGTGCACCTCGGGGACGTGCTCCGAACGCAGCTTCGACAGGAGATCGTTCATCAGCTTACGAACCTTCTCGTCGAGGATGGCGGAGCGGATCGTGCTCGACTCGAGCTCGATGGATCTCGAGACGGCTTTCATCGCCTGCTTCCGCCAGACGACGGCCCACTGCTCGCCCTCCTTCACCGGCTCGTCGACGAGCTCGCCGTCCTGCACTTTGTCCGCTCGATCGTATATCCCGGGGTCGTACTTCAGCTCGGGCTGCGCGGTCGTCCCGTCCGGGTTCAGGAAGCCGATGTTCCCGGACTTCATGGCGGTCATCTTGTCGAGCGACTTGTCGCGTGCGAGCTGCCCCCACTTCTTCACGTCGAGCGTGGCCCCCTGCTTCATCTCACCGATGATCTCGCGCGCCTCGGCCTCGCTCCCGACGAGGATGCGCCAGACCGCGATCCGCTTGGGCGCGACGAACTTGTCCTTGTTCGCATCGTAGTATGCGCGCACCGCCTCGTCCGTCACCGGCTCGGCGAGCACCTGCTCCTTCACCTGATCGATCACGGACGTCCGCAGGATGCTGCGCGTTCGATCGGAGATCTCGGGGTGCTTCTCGAACCCCGCGTCGATCGCGCCGAGCGTGAGGACGATCTCCCGCACCATGACGCGGTCGAGGAAGTTCTTTCGGATCTCGCGCGGCGAGGACCCGTAGTCCTTGAGCGAGTACGGGGGCAGCGCGCGGAGCCGGCGCTCGAGATCCGCCGCCGTCACGACCTCGCTGCCGACGCGGGCGACGACCATCGCCCCGTCGAGGGGCGGCGCAGGCTGCGCGCTCCTCCGGGGGCGCGAGCACGAGGTCCGCGGCGGGTTCCCCCAATCCCCAGCGCCGAGGAGCGCGAACACCAAGCGCGGCTGGGCCGAGGCCAGCGGCGATTCTCCGGTGCGAACGCTTCGACGCGAGGCCCACGCCGAAGACGTACTTTCGAGGCTCGGGCCGGTCAAGCCGCGCGACCAGCGGATGCGCTCCGAGGTCGTGCCGTCTTGGGGAGCGAAGCTCGGCGGAGCGAGGCCTTCTGGGGCGTCGTCTTGTGCAGCGGCCGCGTCGCGCCCGCGCCCGACGCGCCTTTCCGGGGCGCGGGGCCGCGGATCCCCGCCCTGCGGAGCGTCGCCTCGTCGATCCCGACGAACGCGTACGCGTCCGGGGAGAACCCGTACGCCTCGTGCAGCGACCGGAGGCCCTGCTCCAGCTCCGCCGTTCGCGGTGCGCTCTTCACGGTGCCGATCGCCTTCTTGATGGAGGCGAGCGGTTCCCCGAGATCGATCAAGGATTGAACGCGCAGCAGAACGTCGATTGGTTTGAGCGGCTTCTTCGCGGCGCGCGAGGCCCCCGCCTTGAGCTCCGCGAGGATCCGGGCGCGGCGCTTGGCCGTCCGGCCGTCGAGCGCGCTCGTGGTGGATCCGAGCAGCATGTCGTTGAACTGGCGCGCCGCGCGCCGCTTCATGATCGCTCGCTTGCTCGCCCGGCCGTTGATCTCGTTCCCCATGGGCCTGTCGATCATGACACACCGCGAGCGAGATCGCCAAAGCCGGGGCGCATAACAATCGTGGCAATCAATCGAAGCAGTTCGTCGACACGCCGGCCGTTCGAACTCGCGCCGTCGCCAGCGACGCCTCGCCCGCGCGAGCGCGCCACGCGGTCGTTCGTCTCGGAGAGAGACACCCAGAGGCGCAGGAAGGCGCCGCTCGCCGCCCGTCAGCGCCGAAACAGCCGCTTGATGATCCCCGTGTTCGCCGCTTCGCTCGTGACCCGCTCGAGCTGCGCGAGCTCTCGCTTCGCCCTCTCGCTCGTCGGGTCGAGCTCCACGGCGCGGCGAAGATCCGCGACGGCGCCGCGGTCCTCGCCGAGGCGCCTGCGGAGCACGCCACGAACGATCCGCGCGAGCGAGCTGTCCTTCTCCTGGATCGCTTCGTCCAGCTCGATCGTGAAGAGCTTCAGATCCGCGCTCGGGCGCTGCGAGGCCGCCCAGATGGCGATCGCGCGCACGTCGTTGTTGTTGGGATCCGCCTCACGCGCGATCTTGCAGACCTCGAGGGCTCCCTTCGAATCCTTCTCGTCGAGCCGATCGAGCGCGAGCTTGATCAGCGAGGCGAGCGGCATCCCACGTACGGCCTCTGCGATCAGCCGCTGCTGCGAGGGCTCCTCTTTCTCGACGGGCGGCGAAATCGGCGCGGCGGACGACGGGGGAGGGGACGCCTTCGAAGCCGACCCTTTCGGGGACGGGATGCGGAACGGCGTGTCCTTCTTCGGGCCGAGATCGGGGGACGAGCTTCGTGCCTCGGAGGGCGGCGACGAAGACCTCCCCGGATCCGAGGCGGGTGCGGGTGCCGATGCGGGTGCAGCGGGCACCGGCTTCAGATCGATGCGCCCGCTGTCGGGGCGCGACGCGCGAGCTTCGGGAACGGGAGGGGGCGTGAGCTGGATTCTCCCGCTGTCGCGCCGCGGGGCGCGCTCTTCGGCTCCAGCGGACGCCTCCGCCTTTGGATTGCTGCTCGGTGGCGCATCCTGAGCCTCTGACTCGCGCCGCGGACTCCGCGGCGCTGCGGTCGCGGGCGCCTGCGACGGCGCCTCGGCTTCGCTGTTCGTGCTCGAGGGAGCGAGATCCTCTTCCCGTGGGATCACCTCGAACGTGCCCTGGGACCCTCGCCGAATCGTGATCGGTCGAATCGGCGTCCGGTCCTCGGCCGGGGCGTCGATCGCGGCCCCACGCCGGGTCATCGTCTTTTGGAGTTGGACCTTCGCGACCGTCGCTGGGCGATCTTCGACGCCGATGGGAAGGCCGCCCTTCCCGAGATCCAGCTGTTTGGTGATCATCAGCGCGTAGATGACCTTTTGAACCAGCTCGGGGGGCGCGGTTTCGAGCTTCAGGATCTCTTCGTAGGGGGTCGGTTCGATCGTGAGCACGTCCACCACGTCGAGGGCTCCGCCGTCGAACCCGAAACGGGCGTGCGGGGCGCGCGGGTGGATCGCGAGCGGGGCGTCTCGAAGGAGGTCGAGCGTCGGCCCCATGAGGGTGGAGCACTCTCCGTGCGCCTGAACGCCCAGCCACAAGAGGCGAAACGGATCCTGGCGCGAGGGCTCGCCGCCCCAGTGGACGAGCGTCTCCGCCTTGTCGAAGTACTTGAAGCGCGTCGCCGGCGACAACGCGAAGAACCGTGCGATCCTGCGCTCGAACTGCCTCACGAGCGCCTCCTCGACGACGGTCGACTCGACGGCTCCCCCCAAGATCAGCATGTCGCCGAGCAGGCCCCCACCGATCGCGAGGGCGCCCTCGAGCGCGTCTTGTTTGACGTGACCCCCCTCGATCAGGAGCTCGCCGAGGCGCGCGAACGTGTCGCCGACCTTGATCTTGGTCGGCACACCCGCCTCGAACCGCATCACGTGGCACGGCCCGTCGGCGCCGTCCTCGTTGACCTCCGCGAGGAACAGCTCCCCCGTGATGCGCTTGTCCAGCGCATACACCATGAGGTGCGCGAACGGGGTTTGCCCGAGCTCGCCTTCCGCCGCCGGCGGGAGGTCCGGATACATTGCTCAACACGCTATCATAGTCGGCCCGCCACCCAACAGTTCCGCCGAGGGATGAGCCACCGTATCGTGGGTCGCGGATGGTCCGTGGATACCTGCGATCGAGGCGCCCGGCGCGGGCCCTTTCGGCTCCTTCGTCGCAGCCGCAGCGACCCTTCTGTCCGAGGGCAGCCGTGCCGACCTGGGGAATCCCCCGGCGTACGAGGGCGTGCCTCCGTTGGGGTCGGGACGAACGACGAGCGGCCCAGGGGTTCTGTACGTAGGCCTCGAACGAGGGCCTTGAGGGACGCCGCGGATGCGCGGCAGAAAGCTGAATCAAACCCATGCCTCGCGGACATGTGCTCGTCGTCGACGACGAGCGTTCCATCCTGACGACCCTTCAAAAGGCGCTCTCGCTCGAGGGATACACGGTCGACGTGGCGGGCGGCGTTCGCGTCGCGGAGGAGAAGCTCGCGAAGGTCGCGTTCGACCTCGCGCTCTTCGACGTCGCGCTCCCGGATGGGGACGGTGTGAACCTCCTCCAGAAGATCCGAGGCGCCGGGTCGGACATCCCGGTCGTCATGATGAGCGGCCACGCGACGGTCGACGCGGCCGTCCGAGCGACGCGGCTCGGCGCGTTCGATTTCCTGGAGAAGCCGGTCTCCACCGATCGCCTGCTCCTCGTCATCGACAACGCCCTCCGTCTGCAGCGCGCGGAGGCCGAGGCGGCCGAGCTCGGCACGCAGACGGGCAAGCTGAGCGAGCTCATCGGGGACAGCCGGGCGATGCAGTCGCTCCGGGAGCAAATCGCCCGCGCCGCGAAATCGAGCGCGACCGTCCTCGTGACGGGGGAGCGCGGCACGGGGAAGGAGCTCGTGGCGCGCGCCATCCACGTCGCGTCGAAGCGCGCCAAGGGGCCGCTCGAGAAGATGAACTGCGCCGCCATTCCGACGGAGCTGTTCGAGAGCGAGCTCTTCGGGCACGAGGCGGGGGCGTTCACGGGTGCCACCAAGCAGCGCCGCGGGAAATTCGAGCGGGCGAGCGGCGGCACGCTGTTCCTCGACGAGATCGGGGACATGCCGCTCCCGATGCAGGCGAAGCTCCTGCGCGTCCTTCAGGAGCGCGAGATCGAGCGCGTCGGTGGGAGCGAGACCCTGAAGGTCGACGTTCGCGTGGTGGCGGCGACGAACCGCGACCTCGAGGCGCTCGCCAACACCGAGAAGTTCCGGGCGGATCTCTTCGACCGCTTGAACGTCTTGCCGCTCGCGCTCCCCCCGCTGCGGGCTCGGCGCGAGGACATCCGGCAGCTCTCCCAGCACTTCTTGACGATCCTCGCCGCCGCGAACGATCGCGCTGGGATGCGGTTCACGGACGCCGCGCTCGTCGCCCTGAGCGCGCACAGCTTCCCAGGGAACGTGCGTGAGCTCCGGAACGTGATCGAGCGGCTCGTCATCCTCTCGCCGGACGACACCATCGATCAGGACGACGTGAAGACGTCCGTCGGCGAAGCCGGTGCCCCTCAAGGCAACCTCTACCGACCCGGGGTCCCGTTCAAGGTCCTCGCGGACGAGGCGGAGCGGACGATCTTGGAGCAGGCGCTCGCCCATCACACCGGCCAAATGGCCGCCACCGCGCGCGCGCTCGGGCTCGAGCGGAGCCACCTCTACAAGAAGTGCAAGGCGCTCGGCCTCCGCGGGGACAAGGCCGAGCCAGAGGACGAGTAGCTCCCCGAGCGCCGCTCGGCTCACTCGACCGGAGCGGTCGAGCCTGGCTTCGGGCTGTCCTTGCTCTGCTTCGCGTGCTTCTCCGCGAGCTTGAGGTATCCCTTCGCTTTGTCGGCCATCGCCTTCTCGCCGAGCTTCTCGTAGCCCTTGATGAGCTCCGTGTAGATCTCGATCTGCATCTCGGGATCGGCGCCCGCGATGATGGCGCTGTTGTACTCGTAGATCGCCGAGATGAACCGCCCGAGGCGCGCGAGGCAGCGCGCGTAGAGCCGATGGATCTCGGGGTTTGCGACGTCGACGAAGATCGCGCTCTCCCCGACCTTCGCGCCCTCCGTCCACTGCCCGCGCGAGACGAGCCCCTCGAGGAGCTTTCCCCACGCCTCGCGATCGTGCTGCTCGAGCAGCGTGTACTTGCGGAGCATGTCCATCGCCCCGGGGCTGTCTCCGTGCTTCTCGTCGAGCAGCTCGAGCATCGCGACCGGCTCGCTCTGCGAAGGGTCGAACTTGGACGCAGCCTCGAGGTGTTTGCGCGCCCCCTCGTCGTCGTCCTTCGCGCCGGCGACCTGGACGAGCTTCATCTGGATCGAGAACCCGTCGTAGCCGTCCGCCACGAGCTTCTCGAAGTACTTCTGCGCGTCCGCGAACTTTTCGTCCTCGAGCGCGAGCTGCCCGAACACGTAGTTTGCGTCGGGGAACTTCGGATCCATCCGGAGCGCCTCGTTGAGCGCTGCCGTGGCCTCCGGAGTCTTGCCGTCGCGCAAGAGACCGAGCGCGACCTCGACCTCCTCGCGCGGCGTCGCGCCACCGTCCTTCAGCGCGGCCTCGGCGTCCTCGAGGGGAGGGGCGTGCTGATCGAACACGTACTCGGACGAGTAACGCGCGAGCTTCGTCTCGAGCCACGCGCGGTACTGTTTGTCGAGCTCGGACGCGCTGATGCCGAGCGCGTGCTGGACGACGTCCGGCGTGCGCTCGCCCTTGCCCCAGAGCGGGAGCATCGCGACGACTTTGTCGAACCCGTACTTGTCCGCGATGAAGACGATGATCTGGCTTGCGGCGTAGTACGCCATCGTGACGTCCTGGACGCTGTCGACGTGCGTGAAGGCGCGGTTGAACGACGCGACGGCTGGGATCTTTCCGCGCTTCAGCCCCGAGAAGAGCGCTGGGTCCTCCTCGCGCTGCCACTCCGGGCGCCGCACGATCGTCTCGTACTCGCTCAGCCCCTCGGTGAACCAGCGAGGCACGTGGTTCTTCGAGAGCTGGATCGCGAACACGTGCCCGAGCTCGTGCCAGAGCACGTTCCCCCAGTTGAAGGGCGCGGCGGCCGGGCTGAGGAGCGCGAGCGTGTGCCCGAAGCACACCCCCTGAATGCCGACGTTCGGTAGGCCGCTCGTGCGGACGCTGAAGTGCTCGCCGTCCGCGTAGAGCTCGACCTGGACGGGCTTCTCGGGCGTGAACTTGTAGCGGCTCACCATCGAGCCCCACGCCTCGTCGAGCATCTTCGGGACGTAGCGCTCGAGGATGGGCTTCTCTTGCTTCGAGTACCGGATCCGGAACGTCGTCCCGTCGACGGTCGTGTAGTCGTTCGCGATGCTGTCGTCGTAGAGGTTCAGCGTGTTGAAGACGCGGACGTTGTACTCGTCCATGCTCCACGCCTTCTTCAGCGCCTCGAGGCCCTGCTCCTCCTTCCCGCCACGGATGCGGTTCAAACCGAGCTCGGCCCACGCCTTCGCGTCCTCCTTGTCGATCGTCGTCGCCTCCTCCATGAAGCGGACGATGTCCTCGTAGCGGTGCTCCCACTCCGCGTACTCCGCGAGGATCAGGAAGAACGTCGAGAACTCGGGATCCAGCTCGAAGACCTGCTTCTTGTACTTCTCGAACCCGGCCGGATCGTCCGCGAGGAACCGGATCGTCGCCTTCATCGAGAGGAGCTCGAGATCCTTGGGGTTCGTGGCGAGCCCGGCGTCGACCGCCTTGTCGGCCGCGTCCGTGTCGAGGTCGCGCAGCGCGAGCCCGGCCCGGACGAAGTACGCGGAGGCGAGGTTCGGGTTGACCTCGAGCGCCTTCGCGATCTCGGACTCCGCCGCGTCGAAGTCCATCGCGTCTTCGAGCTTCACGCGAGCGAGGGCGACGCGCACACGGGGATCCCCGGGAGCGATCTTCGCGGCGGCCAGCACCGCCGCCCCGGCCTTGCCGGGATCGTACTTGTCGAGGAAGAGCTCCGCTCGATCGAGGAGCGTTTCGAGGCGGGCCTTGCCGCCCGCCTTGTCCGCCTGCTGATAGGCGAGGTTCGCGTCCTCGGGGTAGCGGAGGTGCCCGCGCGCCCCGCGTGAGGGCTTCGGCGTCGGACGACGTGATGCGCGGGGGCCGCGCGTTGTACGCATCGACGATCTTCGTGAGCGGACCGGTGGGGCTCGACGCCTCGGCCTGTTTGCCCATTCGGATCAAGAACTCCCCGAGCATCAGGTGAGCGCGGTGCGCGTCGTCGTCACCATCGAGCGCGCTCAGCGTCGTGACCGCCTCGTCGCGTTTCCCCATGGTGAACTGGGCTTCCGCGCGGACCGTGATCGCTTCGTTCGCGTACGCCTTCTCCGAGATCTTCTTCGCGAGCTCGGCCGCTTCGGCGTACTTGCCGACGCGCAACCAGCACTCGGCGAGCAGGAGGCGACCTTGGTCGTCCTTCGGTCCGGCCGCGGTGAGCGCCGCGATCGCCTCCTGGTAGTCGCCGTGCGAGACGAGGCGCTCGACCTCGGCGTAGCTCTCGGTGGGCGCCGCGGTTGCCGAGAGGGGCGCGGTCCCGAACCCGCTCGAGAGGCCGACGAGGGCGGCGAAGATCGCCGATCGCGTGAAGCGGCGAGCGCCGCGTAGCGAGGAGAAGCGCATCGAGCCGGAAAGCTTATCGACATCTCGTCGCGGCGCTACTAGCCATCAGCCGCTCGATGCGGCCCACCCTCGCCGTCGGCGACCTGCACCTCGTGCGCGACGGATCCGCGGCGACCTCGAGCGATCTGACGCGCCTCGTGCGCGAGCACCCGGGCTCGCGCCTCGCGATCGCCGGGGACTTGTTCGATCTGTCCGCCGACTTTCCTGGTGAGTCGCCGCTCGTCGCGCTCCGCCACGCGCTCGCCGCTTCGCCGCTGATCCCCGCGCTGGGGGAGCACGTCGACCGCGGGGGCGAGCTGTGGTGGGTCGCGGGCAACCACGACGCGCCGATCGGCGAGCCCGAGGCGCGCGCCATCGTGCTGGACGCGCTGTCGCTGCGCGGGGACGCGCGCGATCGGGTGCGCGTCTCACCGTGGTTCGTGCGGGGCGATGGGCTCCACCTCGAGCACGGTCACCTCTACGATCCGGACAACGCGCTGTCGCACCCCCTCTTTCCCTGCGTGCGCTCCCTCGGCGTGCAGTTCGTGGAGGAGTTCATCGCGCCGACGGGCGCGCTCCGGTACCTCAACGCGAACGACGCGACGCCGTTGAAGCTCTTCGTGTCCGCGTTCACGTGGTATGGCCGTCGCGGGCCCTACGTCGTCTACCGCTACTTTCGAACGGCGTTCCGCGCGCTCGGGCGGAGCGGCCGGTTCTACGACGACGCGAACGAGGTGACCGTCGGCACCGAGCGCGAGCGAGCGTTCGCGGAGTCCGTGGGCGTGGAGGCGGATCTCATCGCGCGCCTCCGTGAGCACGCCAGCACCCCCACGATGAAGAGCTTCGCCGACACGTTTCGGCGGCTCTACCTCGACCGCGTCGCCGCGACGGTGGCGCTCACGACGGGCGCCGTCCTGGCGGCCACGCGGCACCGTCGAGCGGCGGTCGCGCTCGTCGGCGCCGGCGCCGCGGTGATGGGGACGAGCTGGGCGCTCGGGCACGATCGCTATGGCGGCGCGGTGAGCGAGCGGCTCACGCGTGCGGGCGTCGCGATCGCCGAGTCGACGGACACGGAGCTCGTGGTGTTCGGGCACGCGCATCGTGAAGTCGCGTCGAAGGGGT